>NZ_BNBF01000028.1:48749-50621 GCF_014654935.1 Streptomyces capoamus | reverse complement strand
ACCCCGTGGCTGGGCCGGCTGCTGCTCGCCCGGACCCTCGGCCCCGAGCCGGAGGTGCTCTCCGTCTTCGGCGAGCTGCACCGCCGCCACCCCGAGCACCACCACGCCCACCACCTGCTGGTCGCGCGCCTCGCCGAACGGCCCGGGGGCGGCCGGGGCGCCGAGACCCACGAGGTGTACGACCTCGCCGAACTGGCCGCCGCCGAGGCACCCGCCGACTCCCCGCTGGCCGTCCTGCCGGTCGTCGCGTACGCCGAGCGCTACCGGGTACTGGCCGCCGGCGGCCCGGCCCCGGCCGACCCCGCCGCCTCCGGGCACTGGTCCGGCCCGCGGGCCCGGCGCATCCTGCGCGCCTGCTTCGACTGGTGGCTGGAGTGGGAGCACGACGATCACCCGCGCCGCCACACCGACCTCAACCACCTCGCCTTCGCCCTGACCTGCGCCGGCCGCCCGGCCGAGGCCGCCGCGCTGTTCCAGCGCATCGGCGGGCACGCCACCCCGGCGCCCTGGTCCTACGCGCACCCCGACCCCCTGGCCGCCTTCCACGCGGCCCGCGCCCGCGCCCTCGGGCGGTGAGACCCGGTGAACGACACGGCGCCGCCCGCCGTATCCATGGACGGAACGGAGGAACGGAGCAGCCAGGGAAGGCGCGGAGTACCCCGGGAAGGTACGGACGAAGTGATGACGAAAGTCTGACCGGCGACCCGGTCGTCTGGCCCCGCGCGGTCCCCGAGTGCTCGAATGAACACGTGAACCCTGAACGATCCGAGGAACCGATACCCGCCCCGGAGCCGGACGGCCGGCCCATCGGCCGCCGGGTCTTCCTCGGCACCCTCGGCCTGGGCGCCCTCGGCGTGGCCGCCGCGCCCGCGCTGCAACGCGGCCTCGAAGACTTCCTCGGCGGCGTCGCCGACAAGGACCCCACCGGCCTGACCGGACTGCTGCCCAACGGCGGCGGCTTCCGCTACTACTCCGTGGCCGCCTCCGTCCCGCACCGGACCGCCGCGGACTACCGCCTCACCATCGACGGCCTGGTCGACCGCCCGCGCGGCTACAGCCTCGCCGACCTGCGCGCCCTGCCGCAGACCCGGCTGGTCCGGGACGTGCAGTGCGTCACCGGCTGGCGGGTCCCCGGCACCCCGTTCCAGGGCGTGCGCCTGTCCCACCTGCTCGACGCGGCCGGGGTCCGCCCCTCCGCGAAGGCACTCCGGTTCACCTGCTTCGACGGCACCTACACCGAGAGCCTGACCCTGGAGCAGGCGCGCCGCCCGGACGTCCTGGTCGCCCTGCGCATGCAGGACGAGGACATCGGCCACGACCACGGCGGCCCGGTCCGCCTCTACGTCGCCCCCATGTACTTCTACAAGTCCGCCAAGTGGCTCTCCGGCATCACCGTCACCGACCGGGTGCGCCCGGGCTACTGGGAGGACCTCGGCTACGACGTCGACGCCTGGGTCGGCCGCTCGAACGGACGCTCCGATGACCCCACGAGCTGAGGCCCCGGCCCCGCCGGACACCCGCGTCCACCGCTTCACCCGCGCCGAACGCCAGGTGCACCGTGCGGCGGCCGCACTGATGGGCGTGTGCGTGCTGACCGCCGCCGTGCTCTACATCCCGCAGCTCGCGGTCCTGGTCGGCCGCCGGGAACTGGTCGTCCGGATCCACCAGTACGCCGGCCTGGCCCTGCCGCTGCCGGTCCTGCTGGGCCTGGCCTCCCGCGCGTTCCGCACCGACCTGCGGTTCCTCAACCGCTTCGGCCCGCACGACCGGGTCTGGCTGCGCGCCGCCCTGCGCCGCGACCGGCGCCCCGAGGCGCGCCCCGCCGGCAAGTTCAACGCCGGCCAGAAGGTCTACGCCGCCTGGATCGCCGGC
>NZ_BNBF01000028.1:30462-48706 GCF_014654935.1 Streptomyces capoamus | reverse complement strand
GCCACCCTGGTCATGCTCGGCACCGGCCTGATGATGTGGTTCACCCACCTCACCCCGCTGATGTGGCGCACCTCGGCGACCTTCGTCCACGACTGGCTCGCCCTGACCATCGGGGTGGTGCTGGCGGGCCACATCGGCATGGCCCTCGGCGACCCGGAGGCGAGGCGGGGCCTGCGGACCGGCACGGTGAGCGAGGAGTGGGCGCGACGCGAGCACCCGCTGTGGCGCCCGTAGCCCCGGTCCGGCCCAGGGCCCCCGGACGACCGGCCGGAACTGCTAGACGACCAGGGAGAGGAGCAGGACCAGGCCGCCGGCGACCACCGAGATGATGGTCTCCATCACCGACCACGTCTTCACGGTCTGCCCGACGCTCAGCCCGAAGTACTCCTTCACCAGCCAGAAACCGGCGTCGTTGACATGGCTGAAGAAGAGCGAGCCCGCGCCGATGGCCAGGACGAGGAGCGCCGTGTGCGTGGTCGACATGTCGGCCGCGAGCGGCGCGACCAGGCCGGCCGCCGAGACCGTCGCCACCGTCGCCGAGCCGGTCGCCAGCCGGATCGCCACCGCGATCAGCCAGGCCAGCAGCAGTGCCGGGATCGACCAGTCCTGGGAGACGTCCAGGATCATCCGGCCCACGCCGGAGTCGATCAGCGTCTGCTTGAAGCCGCCGCCCGCCCCCACGATCAGCAGGATGCCGGCGATGGGCAGCAGACCCTTGTCCACGGTCCGCTGCAGCCGCTCCTTGGTGAAGCCCGCGGGCCGGCCCAGTGTGAAGAAGCCGACGATCACGGCGGCGAGCAGGGCGATCAGCGGGGAGCCGACCACGTCGAAGACCCGCTGGGTGGTGTCCGTGACATCGTCGACGACGATGTCCACCAGCGCCTTGGCCAGCATCAGCACCACCGGCAGCAGCACGGTGGCGAGCGTGGCGCCGAAGCCCGGCCGGCGCTCCAGCTCCTCGGAGGCGCGCTGCGGCAGCATCCGGTCGGGCGCCGGCACGTCCACCCAGCGGGCCGCGACCTTCGAGAACAGCGGACCGGCGATGATCACCGTCGGTATGGCGACCAGGATGCCGAGCGCCAGGGTCACGCCCAGGTTGGCCTTGACGGCGTCGATCGCGACCAGCGGGCCCGGGTGCGGCGGGACCAGGCCGTGCATCACCGAGAGACCGGCGAGCGCCGGGATGCCGATGCGCATCAGGGAGTAGTTGCCGCGCTTGGCGACCATCAGCACGACGGGGATCAGCAGCACGATGCCGACCTCGAAGAACAGCGGCAATCCGATCACCGACGCGATCAGCACCATCGCCCACGGCATCGCCCGCCCCCCGGCCTTGGCGAGGATGGTGTCGACGATCTGGTCGGCGCCGCCGGAGTCGGCGAGCAGCTTGCCCAGGATCGCCCCGAGCGCGATCAGGACGCCGACGCCGGCCACGGTGGAGCCGAGCCCGGTGGTGAAGCTGGTGATGGCCTTGTCGAGGGGCGCGCCGGCGGCCGCGCCGAGCGCCAGCGACCCGATGGTCAGCGCCAGGAAGGCATGGAGCTTGAACTTGGTGATGAGCAGGACGATGACGGCGATGCCCACCAGGACGGCGATGCCCAGCTGGGCGTGTCCGGCGGAGGTGATCGGCGCAGGTGCGTCCGCTGCCAGCATCTCGACGCTGAGTCTGGTCACGGGGGTTCCCTTGGGTTACGGGTCAGGGGTGAAGGGGTGAAGGGGTGAGGTGTTACTCGGATGCGACGGGAAGCGCGTCCAGGGCCCGCACGGCCCGCTCGGTGATCTCCTGCGGGCTGCCGGTGACGTCCACGGCCACCCCGGCCTCGTCCGGCTGGAGCGGCTGGAGCGTGGCGAACTGCGAGTCCAGCAGCGCGGTCGGCATGAAGTGGCCCTGCCGCTGGGACATCCGCGCCTCGATCAGCTCGCGGTCGCCCGTGAGGTGCAGGAACACCACACCGGGCGCCACCGCCCGGAGCCGGTCGCGGTACGACCGCTTCAGCGCCGAGCTGCTGACCACCCCGCCCAGTCCGGCCCGGCCGTGCGCCCAGTGCCCGATGGCGTCGAGCCACGGCCACCGGTCGGTGTCGTCGAGCGGGATCCCGGCCGACATCTTGTCGATGTTGGCCTGCGGGTGGAAGTCGTCGCCCTCGGCGTACGGGACGCCCAGCCGCGCGGCGAGCAGGGGACCGATCGTGGTCTTGCCCGTCCCCGCAACGCCCATCACGACGACGACCTGGGGGGTTCGCATGACTGCCTCGCTGTCTTCCTCGACATCCGACGCCACTGCGGCGTCGCCACACTGAAACCCATTAGGTACGACGAATTCAAGACTCTGTGACGTATAAGTCTGACTTTTTGTCTCCGTGATCCACGCCGTACGCTGAGTGCATGAGCACACCGGGCCGGGGGCTGCACGGCCGTGTACTGGACACCCTCGGCCCCGCGATCACCGCGGGCGAGTACCCGCCGGGCAGCGTGCTGCGCACCGACGAACTGGCACAGGAGTTCGAGGTGTCCCGCTCGGTGATGCGCGAGGCGGTCCGCGTGCTGGAGTCCATGCACCTGGTCGAGTCCCGCCGCCGGGTCGGCGTCACGGTCCGCCCGAAGGCCGAGTGGAACGTCTACGACCCGCAGGTCATCCGCTGGCGCCTGGCCGGTGCCGACCGCCCGCACCAACTCCGCTCGCTCACCGTGCTGCGCTCCGCGGTCGAACCCGTCGCCGCCGGCCTCGCCGCCCGGCACGCCACGGCCGCCCAGTGCGCCGAACTCACCGAGTGCGCGCTGGGCATGGTGGCCAACTCACGCGGCCACAAGCTGGAGGAGTACCTGGTCCACGACATCGCCTTCCACCGGGTCGTCCTCACCGCCTCCGGGAACGAGATGTTCGCCCGGCTCGGCGACGTCGTCGCGGAGGTCCTGGCCGGCCGCACCCACCACGAGGTCATGTTCGAGGACCCCGACCCGGCGGCCGTCACCCTGCACGTGCGGGTGGCCGAGGCGGTCCGCGAGGGCGACGCGGCCCGCGCCGAGGAACTGACCCGGCAGATCACCGTGGGCGCCCTCCGCGAACTGGATGTCCTCGCGCCCTGAGAAGGCCGTGCGGGCTCGGGCCTAGTCGAGGAACTCCCCGTCCACGTACACCCACGCCCCGTCCACCCGCTCGAACCGGCTCCGCTCGTGCAGCGAGCCGCCCCGGTAGGAGGCCCGGAAGGTCACCGTGCCGGTGCCGTGGAAGGCGGACCCGTCGGCGGTCTCCACGATCTCCAGCCCCGTCCACCTCGTCCCCGGGTCCAGGTCCAGCCGCCCGGGCCGCGTCCGCGGGTGCCAGGTGCGCAGCAGATACCCGGCGTCCCCCTTCACGAACGCGCTGTACCGCGAGCGCATCAGCAGCTCGGCGGTCGGCGCGGCCGCCCCGCCCGCGTGGAAGCGGCCGCAGCAGGCGTCGTAGGACCGGGGGAGTCCGCAGGGGCAGGTGCGCGAGGTCATGCCCCCATTGTGCCCGCGGCAGGGGAGGCGTCCGCCCCGGGCCGGGTGCACAGTGGAAGTGCCGGACTGGAGCGCCGTACAGGCGCGGCGAACTGCGCGACCGGCCACGACGGACCGGCGGGCGGCCGGCGGCCCGCCGCGGCGCGGTCCGCGGAGCGAGGTGGCGGACGATGACCGGATTCGCGAGCAGCCCTCCCGCCGTCAAGGAGTGGCGGCTGAACGTGTACCTGTGCGAGCACGATCCGGACACCACGGCCCGGCTCGTCCTGGACACGGGCGACAACGTCCTGGAGAGCCACGCGGAGGCCCGCCGCAGCCCCTACGACCGGGCGATGCCGGAGATCGGCGACGAACTCGCCGCCGGGCGCGCCCTCATCGCCATGGGCCGCATGCTGCTGCGCGCCGCCGATGGCGACATGAAGGCGACGGGAGCCGCCGACACGGACGCCCCGGTGCCGCTCTGGCTGCCCCGGGAGTGAAGGGAGCGTCCCCGTGCACTTCAGCGACCGCCCCGAAGCGGGCCGCCGGCTGGGCGAACGCCTGGACCACCTCAGGGGCCGGGACGTGGTGGTGCTCGGGCTGCCGCGCGGAGGGGTGCCGGTCGCCGCGGAGGTCGCCGCGGCCCTCGACGCGCCGCTGGACGTCTGCCTGGTGCGCAAGCTCGGGGTGCCGTACCAGCCCGAGCTGGGCATGGGGGCGATCGGCGAGGACGGCGTCCGCGTCATCAACCAGGAGGTGCTGCGCGGCACCGGCGTCTCGGACGCGGACCTCGCCCGCGTCGAGGAACACGAACTGCGGGTGCTGCACGACCGGGCCGCCCGCTACCGCGGCGCCGCCCCCGCGGTCCGCGTCACGGGCCGCACCGCCGTCGTGGTGGACGACGGCGTGGCCACCGGCGCCACCGCGCGGGCCGCCTGCCGGATCGCCCGCGCCCGGGGCGCGGCCCGCGTCGTCCTGGCCGTCCCCGTGGCACCGCGGGACTTCGCCCGGCGGCTCGCCGGGGACGCCGACGAACTGGTCTGCCTGCACAGCCCCCGTGACTTCGCCGCCGTCGGACAGTTCTACGCCGACTTCACCCAGGTCGCCGACGCGGAGGTCACCGACTGCCTGCGCCGGGCCGCGCGCCGGCACCCCACGGGCGCCGGAGCCACCGGCCGAGACGTCACCGTCACGGCCGGAGCCGTACGGCTCGGCGGACGGCTCACCGTGCCCGAGGGCGCCGTAGGCGTGGTGGTGTTCGCGCACGGCAGCGGCAGCAGCCGGCACAGCCCGCGCAACCGGTTCGTGGCCGAGGGCCTCCACCGCGCCGGGCTCGCCACCCTGCTGTTCGACCTGCTCACCGACGCCGAGGAGGCCGACCGGGACAACGTGTTCGACATCGCGCTGCTGGCCGGCCGGCTGCTCGACGCCACCCGCCGGCTGCGCGGGGAACCCGGCGTCGAGGGGCTCGCCGTCGGCTGGTTCGGCGCCAGCACCGGCGCGGCCGCCGCCCTGTGGGCCGCCGCCGACCCCGGCGCACGGCCCGCCGCCGTCGTCTCCCGCGGCGGCCGGCCCGACCTCGCCGGGCCCCGGCTGGCCGCGGTGACGGCACCCACCCTGCTCGTCGTCGGCGGCGCCGACCCGCTGGTCCTCGACCTCAACCGGCGGGCGCAGGCCGAACTGCGCTGCGAGAACCGGCTGGCGGTGGTCCCCGGCGCCGGCCACCTCTTCCAGGAACCCGGCACGCTGGAACAGGTGACCGAGCTGGCCCGCGACTGGTTCACGGACCACATGGCACCCGCGCACGTCTAGCGGCTGCCCTCCGACACCCGCCGCTCAGCCGCGCCCGTCCTTGCGCAGGAACCGGCGCAGCCGGGCCAGCGGCCAGGTGTTGACCACGTCCTCCCCGGTGAGCCAGCCGCGCTGTGCGGTGCCCACCCCGAAGCGCAGGTGCGCGAGGTGCGGGACGCAGTGCGCGTCGGAGTTCACGGCGAACTTCACCCCCTGCGCCCGGGCCCGCAGGATGTCCTCGTCGCACAGGTCCAGCCGGTCCGGCTGGGCGTTGACCTCCAGCGCGGTCCCGGTACGCGCGCACGCCGCGAACACCTCGTCCCAGTCGGCGTCCACCCCGGGCCGCCTGCCGATCAGCCGGGTCGTGGGGTGCCCGATGAGGTGGACGCACGGGTTCTCGCAGGCCCGCACCAGCCGTCGCGTCATCGCGGCGCGGCCCAGGTCGAAGTGCGAGTGCAGCGAGGCCACGCACAGATCGAAACCGGCCAGGAACTCCCGCGGCCAGTCCACCTCGCCGTCCGGACCGATGTTCAGCTCCGTGCCGTGCAGCAGCCGCATCCCGTGCCGGGTGCCGTCCAGCTCGCGCAGCCGCTCCCGCTGCGCGAGGACCTTCTCCTTCGTCATCCGCTGCATGGACAGGTCGGGCGCGTGGTCGGTGACCGCGTAGTACGCGTACCCGCGCCCGGCGGCGGCCTCCACCATCACCTCCAGTGGGGCCAGACCGTCCGTGAGATCGGTGTGGGTGTGCAGGTCGCCCCGGATGTCGCGCTCGGTCACCAGCTCCGGCAGGCCCTCGCCCAGCGCCGCCTCGATCTCCCCGCGGTCCTCGCGCAGCACCGGCGGGATCCACGGCAGACCCAGCCGCGCGTACACCTCCTCCTCGGTGCGGGACGCGACCGACTCCCCGCTCCCGGTGTCGAACACGCCGTACTCGGAGAGTTTCAGTCCCCGGTGCACGGCGAGGGTCCGGGTCCGGATGTTGTGTCCCTTGGATCCGGTGAAGTACTGCAGCGCGGCGCCCCAGGACCGCGGCGGCACCACCCGCAGATCCACCTGCAGCCCCTCGCCGGTGCGCACCGACGTCTTCTTCGTGCCCCGCGCGATCACCTCCGCGGTGGCCGGCAGCCCGCACAGCGCCTCCATGAACGGCGCCGACCGCCCGGCGGCGACCAGCACGTCCAGATCACCGACCGTCTCCCGCATCCGGCGCAGCGAACCGGCGTAGGCGCAGCGCTCGCACCCCGGCACGGCGGACAGCTCCCCGACGATCTCCTCGGCGGTGTCCAGCGCCCGCGGCAACGGCACCCGGGCGCCCGCCTGCCTGAGCAGCTCGATGCCGTGCCGGATGTTGTCCTGCGTCTTCTCGCCGAAGCCCTTCAGATCCGCCAGCGCGTCGGCCTCGACGGCCGCGGCCAGCTGGTCCACCGACGAGATGTGCAGGTCCTCGTAGAGCCGCAGCGCCTTCTTCGGGCCCAGCGTCGGGATCGCGATCAGCTCCCGCACGCCGGCGGGGATCCTCGCCCGCCGCTCCTCGACCACCGCCATCGTCCCGGTGCGCAGGTACTCGGCCACCTTGTCGGCGATGGACCGGCCGACGTTCGGGATCTGCCGCAGCTCCTCGGCGTCCAGCGCGGAGATGTCCGCGGGGTACCCGCCGATCGCCCGCGCCGCCTTCTCGTAGGCGCGCGCCCTGAAGGCGTCGCCTCCGGTGATCGCGACGAGATCGGCGTACTCCCGCAGGAGCGCCTCGACCTCGGCGTTGGGCCGGGCCACCCCTCGATTCTAGGAAACCGCACCGGGTAACGGCGAAGGCCCCCGCGACAGCGGGGGCCTCACTGGTGTCCGAGGGGGGACTTGAACTCTCCTCTCGGGCACCAGCCTTTTAGGTCGCTGACCTGGGGAAACATGCTCTCTGAGCCCTCTTCGAGGCTGCGAGGGTTGGTCATGCTCACCTGCTGTTTCTGCCCGTTCCTGGCCGCTGTTGGTCATGCGTTGGTCACGTGACCAATCGCCCTTGCTCCCTCACCCCTAGCTGCCCCGTGTGGCTGAGAGTCGCCCTTCTCGGTCCGTGTAGATGTCCACCTGCCCTTGACTCAGTTGAGCCGCCGCAGCGAAGCTCGTGCAAGTTGGCGTAAGCCACTCGACACCGGAGGCAGCTATGGCACTACGGTTCATCGGGATTGATCCAGACACAGGACAGCAGGGTTCCCCCACCATCTGGGTGGATGCGGAGAAGCGGGAACTGGTACTCCAGGGCTGGAAGCCAGGCAAGGAGCTTGAGGCGGAGTGCGCAGCGTTCGAGGTGCCGGGACATGCGCCCGGGATTCCTGCGCACGAAGCTGTCATTCGGATTCCGGCCCGTATGGTGCCGATGCTCAGGGAGGCGTGTGATGTCGCAGAACGAGCCGGGCTTTAGCGAGCTTCTGGCAGCAGCTAGGCACTCCGCCGTACACCTGGAGATGCGAGACTCGTACGGGGTGGGCGACGAAGCCGAGGACTTCGAGAACTGGAAGCGCACGGGGGAACGCGACGTAGACCCAGCGTCTGCTTACTGGACACCCTGGGTTGAGTTGATTCGAAGCACCGTTGCCCGAGGCGTCGTCGTCCGTCGTGCACGAATCGTCTCGGAGCCGGTCACCGACTACATCCGGTATGAGCACGCTGGCACGATCGTCAACATCCACGCTGGGGAGCAGGTCCGTTGGCTGCCAAGGCGCCAAGCGTCGGACATCGCGCTACCCGGAAACGACTGCTGGGTGTTCGACAGTGAGACCGTGCTCTTCAACCACTTCTCGGGGTGTGGGGACTGGTCGGCGCCCGGCTGGGAAGTACGCACCGAACCAGCCGTTGCGCATCTGGCATCGTCAGCTTTCGAGACTGTCTGGCAGCGCGGCATCCCGCACGAGAAGTACACGGTCTGATCCAGCGAAGCACCGAAGAGCCAACTCATGTCCGCGTCCCCCTCCTCCAGCGCTCAGGCCGCCCGTGAAGTCATCGCCGCTCGTCTCAGTGGGCTTCGCAGAGACGCGGAGTTGACCGGCCATGAGCTGGCTCTTCGGTGTGGCTGGAGTCCTGCGAAGTCATCACGCATCGAACGAGCCAAGACGCCCGCCTCTGACGCCGACATTCGTGCTTGGTGCACGGCATGTGGAGCAGAGGACCAGACTGCCGACCTGGTCGCCGCGAACCGTCAAGCGGACCAAATGTACGTGCACTGGAAGAAGCTCCACAGGCATGGAATGCGTCGGGCACAAGAGGAAGTAGTCCCCCTGTATGAGGGCACGCGGCACTTCCGCGTCTACTGCTCAAACGTCGTCCCTGGCATGCTCCAGACCGAGGCTTACGCGGCTGCCCTGCTTTCCACGATCGCTACCTTCCAAGGCACTCCGGACGACTCGCCCGAAGCTGCCGCATCGCGTGTAGAGCGTTCCCGCGTCGTTCACGAAGGCGGCCACCGCTTCGCGTTGCTCATGGAAGAGACCGTGCTCCGCTACCGCATCGGCGACGCCGAGACGATGGCCGGCCAGCTCGGCTACTTGCTGGCAGTGATGGCGCTCCCGAACGTCAGTCTCGGCATCATCCCGTTCACCGCTGAGCGGCGCGTGTGGCCGCTGGAAGCGTTCTATCTGTTCGACGACCACCGCGCGAGCGTCGAACTACTGACGGCCGCCGTGAACGTGTCTGCGCCTAGTGAGATCGCTGTCTACGCCAAGGCGTTCTCTCAACTGGCGGAAATCGCCGTCTACGGCTCAGACGCCCGCGCCCTCATCACAGAGGCGATTAGCTCGCTCGGGTAGTCCGCGTGCAAGCTCGTGCAAGAACGTGGACCGGCAACTTGCTGTCTCCCTAGCCTCCTCGACATAGCGAAGTCACCGGAGAGGGCGGGCCATGGTGAGCGACAGCAGGGCACATGGGACCGAAGCGGCTGATCAACTGGGCAGCAGTGAGGCTCGACAGTTCCTCTCCCGCCTCTCCGGTGCATTCGGCATAAACGGCGTGCTCATGGTGCAGAAGAGCGACCCTGGCCCTGAGGGCGCGGACCTGGCGCCCAGTTCGGCTTTGCGCTGGCCCCGGTGTGAGTGCGGGAGTCCGAAGTGTCCTGACTACAAGGCCCCGCCCAGTAGGCCGACAGAGGGACTGAGCGGCAGAGTCGCTGAGGTCAACGCGCAGAGCCGTAGGGGTGGGCTGTGAGCATCAGAACCGCCATGCGGTACGTGATGCACCGGATCACCGAGCACCCCGACACAGACGTGACATTCGAGGCCGAGTGCCTGCATTGCGGCTGGAAGGCCACTCCCGCCGATGACTCGGCACCCGTCGACGTCGAGTGCATGAGCCACACGGGCCGGTCTGGCCACGCCGGATTCCGACGCATCCGGACATCGTTCGCGATGGTGGTTCGCGCCGAGTAAGTCCCCACCACAGCGGTGGGAACCCCGAACTCCCGCCCGGTACGGGCGGCGACGGCCAACCAAGGCCGTGATCAGTTAGCAGAAAGGTGCAGAGATGCAGAACGGAACCGACCTGTACGCGCTCGACATCAGCGGGGCCTCGTTCGTCCAGGCGTGCGGTGGCCCCTGCACGGAGGGGTGCGTGACCCTGGCCCAGATCGGCGACGGTCTCTGGGCGCTCGGTGACAGCAAGCGGCCGGACGCGCAACCGCTGCGGTTCACCACGGAGGAGCTGGACGCGGCCGGTATCGACCCGGCGCGCTTCGGCCTGAACGTCTGATCCTCCCCCTCCCGTCAGCCGGGCCGGGTCCATCCCCCGTCCCTGGGTCCGGTCCGGCTGGCACCACTCGAACGGGAACGACTGGTGCACCACCACGGCTACCTATGGACCGGACCGAAAGAGCGCTTCGACAATGAGGCTCTACGGCGTCCCCCACATCCTCAGCCTCCACCGGCTCCAGTGTCCGATGAGGACGTGAAGGCAGAGCAACTACTCAAGCGCTACCGGGAAGTGGTGGCCGAGTTCCCGACATCCGATCTGCCGCCGATCGAAACGGCGTACTGGCTCATCAAGCCCCGTTCCCTAGTTCGTGGCACCTGGGACGAGCCCAAGGAAGCGGCAGCATGGATCGGGGAACGGCTGACCGAGTACGCGCCCCGGTTCGCATCGGAGAGGGACCGAGACACCACGCGCCTGGCCCGACTGGTGAGCGTTGCTGCTGAGCAACTGCACGCGGGGACGGATGTGTCCTACGGCTTCTATCTGGAGCGCCCCTCGTATCTGTCCCTGGCAGTGGTGACGTGCTCCCCGAATCGCTCGAACCCTGAACTGGCTTGCCCGGTCGCATAGTCGAAGTAACAAAGAAGCCCCGGCTCAAAATGGCCGGGGCTTCGGCAGTTCGTTAGAGCAGCGCCAGGAACGGATTCGCGTCCCCGAGCGGTTCCGACCGCTTCGGTTCGGTCGCAGGCTTCGGGGCCTGCTTGGGTGTCTGGCGGTAAGTGTCCAGACGGACGACCCGGGCGCGGTTCTGCTCACACTCCGCGCTTGCCGGCCGCACCTCTGCGTGACCGGAAGGGCTCCCGTTCTGCTCACCCTCCGCGCTGGCCGGCTGCGGCACCGAGTCACCAGAACTGTCCCCGCGGAGCGTGAAAATGGTGGCCGGTCGGCCGGTCTTCCCCGACCGCTCCACAGTCACGACGATCCCGGGCAGTTCCTTGACCTCTGCTGCGGTCGCGCCCACGTACGGCAGCACCTGGGAGGAAGTGGCACGCCCCCCGTGCATCTCGATTCGGGCCCGCACCTTGTCCTCAAGGCTGAGCGGCTGCCGCTTCACCTTCGGGGAGGTCGCTCCCTTGGTGATCCGTACGGCGTCCTGCACCGACCGGCGGACCAAGCTGAACGCGGCCGACAGCATCTCTTCCGTGACCGTCTCCGAGCACTCGGACGCTGCCAGGCAGGCCGCAACCCTGAGCGTCTGCTCTGCCGTCCGCTCGATGAACACTGCCTGCCCTTCCGGCAGGGTCTCACCCAGGATGCGGGCGTACCGGCGAACCACCCGCCACAGTGGCCGGGCATCCTCCGCGAGCGTGATCACACGCGGCCTGGCCGTGGCCCACCCGTAAGCGTCGGCCAGCTCCCGCCCGTCCATCTCGGGCAGGCTCACCCGGTCATCATCCAAGAGCGGCACCGACCCGAGCAGGAAGGGAAGGATGCGGTTGTACGATCCTCCCGCCGCTTCCGACTCACCGACGTACTTGGACCAGTCAGAGGGCGTGACGTGACAGTGCAGAACCATTGCAGGGTCCCGTACTTCCTGTGCCTCATCCTTGGTCGTGTTCCGCAGAGTCGCCCCGTCCCATGCGGTCCGCAGCTTGGTCGTGAACGATGCATCCCGCTTCACCCTGCGGAGCACTTCCGACCACTCTTCTTCGACTACCAGAGTGCGCACGTCCCGCCCGCGCTCGGTCTCGGCGGTCGCTTCCTGCTGCTCCCACAGGTGGTTCACCAGGCTCGCCCCGGACGTGATGCCGGACGTGGTGTGCGTGGCCAGAAAGCGGCCCAGAGCCTTGTCCAGGACGTGATGAGCAGCCCGGAGCGCGGTCCCCTTACCGCGCCCAGTACCAGCCACCAGGGCCGACCACAGCAGTACCGGCCGGGGGCCACGGGAAGACACCTTGACCGTGCCACCGATCGCGGCACTCCACATCGACAGGGCGGCCACATACACCCCCAACGGGTCCGTCTCAACGAACGGGGCGATCCTGCGAACCGCGCGACCGATGGGACCGTACAGAACGGGGGTGCTCATGCTGCCTCTATCTCGAACAGGGTTGGTTGGGTGGCCATTGGCCGGGGAGGCCGGGCGCACTCGACGCCCGGCACAGCGGGGGCGGCGGTCAGGCCGCTGCCGCTTTTCCCTCGGATGCGTCCCGATGGGTCAGCTCGTAGGCGTGACGGACATGCATGGGGATGCGTCCCTTCGTGGGCACGGCGTAGCCGTTCTCTCGTGCCCATGCTCGGACGGCACGGTTGCGTTCACGCTCGCTCATCCCCGAGCGGTCGACCTTGGCAGGCTCCGGAAGCGGGTCACCGCCAACCAACTCACCAATGCAGACAGCCGACTTGAAGCGTCCGGGTTCGCGGACGTCCATCACAGCGATGCCGCGCTCGGAAGCGTCCCGCAGCTTGGTGGCATTCCGTTCGCCACCCTCACCCAGGATCAGCAGAACCGTGCTGTCATCGGCACGGCCAACCACCTCATAGCCCAGGTTGCGCACCGCTCCCCGCGCGTCTTCCCAGTCATATCCCGGAACCTCACCAGCGATCATCACGGACGGCACCGGCTCAGGGTCGGGGTCCTCCCCCACGGGCACCGCTTCCGGCTCCGGCTCCGGCTCCGGCTTGGGGGCAACCTCAACGACCGGCACGGACTCAGGCTCAGTCTGTACGGCCTCTCGCTCAGACGGCGCGCCCAAAGCGTCACAGAGGTACCTGCCGAACGAAAGGCACAGGTGCCAGGTGCCCTTACCCAGTGTCAGTGATGAAGTGGCCTCAACCTCAGAACCGTCACGCGCAATGTGCGCATCGCAAAAGATGTACTCAACCGGCACAAGCACCGTCTTACGCATAGCGCTTCATTCCTTCGTTAGTGCGGAAGTCTGAGTGAGGGTCCGGAGCGTTGCTCTACGGCTTCCCCGCTTGACCACCATTCTTCCGTACCCCTATCACGGAACGGTAACTAACGAATAACTGAAGCATTACTCAAATGTTTATGAATGTCGGGGTAATGGTAATTCGATAAAGAAATAGGACCCACCGGGGGTGCGGTCCTTCGACCACGTTTGCCAATCATTTCCCCGAAGCCTGAGAACGGCACTCGTAACACTTCTTTGGTTGGTGCTTCAGTTCGTCGTCCCACGGCCTCAGCTCTCCGGTCAGTTGCCAACCGGTGTGAATGGCGAACTCCTCGACACATTCCGAGCACTGGGGTTCATCCCAGGGGCATTCGAAACCCGCCCGGTGTACGCCGTCATGGGCCCCTGCCGCCCCGGCCTTGGCCGCTCGTCTGCTCACTCGTCACCCTCAAAGGTCCATCCCAGCCGCTTCATGCCGTCGGCGGTCAGGCCGAGGGCGGTAGCCAGTTGCCTGTATTCGGTCAGATGATCACGGGTGGCAGTCCCGTCAAGGATTTTCCCGTAGTAGGTCAGCATGACTGCCACAGTCGGAACGTAAGACTCATCCCATCGTGCAGCCTGGGGGCTGTTCCACCACTGGTGCCACTGCTCCCGTTCGGGAGCCGACCACTCCCTTACGGAAGGCAGGTCAGGAACCGGAAGGCAGTGATCGTTCGGCAGCACATCCAAGCCCTTGTAACGGGAGTGAGGCGAGTTTGGGTTGCGCGTCTTCGGCATAGGACCTCCGAGAAAAACGGACCGTCACGGCCGGCAAGGCCGTGTGATCGACGGACGGTGAAAAGAACGGGCCCCCGCGGAGTGCAGGGGCCCGAACTAATGCAGGGATCAGGAAGTAGGCCAGGTAACGGCAGTCTTGACGATTCCCTTGGTGGCCTTGGACTCATCAAAGGTGTTGTCGGCCTTCTTGGTGTCCAGCTCCGGATAACGCACGATCTTGCCGCCGTACAGGTGCAGGGTGTCGATGTAGTCAGCCCGGTACTTCTCCGACTGTCCCTCACGGAAGCCGGTGAACTGGCTGGCATAGGTGGCGAACTCCGAGTGACCCGCCACGATGTCCACACCGGCAGGCATAGCCGTAGTGGTCAGGATGGTGAACCCGGCAAGGCGAGCAACGACACCATTGGCAGTCACGCCGCCTTCGCCGTACGCGGCAGCGTTAGCCACGGCGGGATGCTCGATGAGGTATCGCTTCACGCGCGGCGAGACGACCACGTAGCGGCCCGCCGGGATGTCGTTGTCATCCAGGGCCAGCATCATGTCCAGGATCGCGCTGTAGAGGCTCTGGGCGATGTTGGCAGCGGTAGGCGCGATGGCCGGAAGCGCCGTCGCCCCGGTGGCGATGATGTTGCCCATGAAGGTGTCAGCCTCACGGGCCAGGGCCCGGATCATCTGCTGATTGATGGGCGAGTCAAGGCCCCCGGCAAGCTGAACCCGTTCCGCGTCCTCCACGAGAACTTGAAGGTACTTCGCCTCAGTAATGGTCAGCGCCTGGTCCACGGTTTCCGGCCGCTGGGCCGTCATTCCATCAGCGATCGTGTAATCGCCCACGGTCGGCCGAAGAAGGCTGTTGATGTGGACGACATCGCCCTTCTGTCGGATCTCGCCCTCATACTTGTTATTCGTTACAAACGGGGACGCCCAGACAAGAAGTGGATCGAACTGCGTAATGAGGTCGGCGTCGAAAATTTCTGGAATGAAGGTCGTGGTGCCAGGCTGCTGGTAGGCAAGAGTCATATGGGTGCTCCTAGTTATCGCTTACGAACGTCGAGAGAAACGCGGCGGGGCTCCGGCATGGGGCCACCACTGCGGTTAGGGCCGGAGCCGACAAGATGAGGGAACGCCGGCTCCTTGGACTTGAAGGGAGCCAGGGCCTTGTCCATTGCCTCAGTCGAAGGCTTGCCGTCTTCACCCAGCAGCTTGGAACCATCCAGATATTCGGTGAATCCATCTGGGAGGGTGATTCCGGCCTGGGCGGCGTAGCCCTTGAGTTCAGCCCGTGCCAGCTTCCCGGAATACTCGCGCTCAACCTCGGCTCGGACCGAGGGGGAAGGGTCGGCCGGCATGGCCTGGGGGGTCGGTTGTGCGTCGCTCATTGCGACACCTCCTAGAGAACTTAACGAGAGAAGAAGATGTAGTAGAGAGAAGGGCCGCTCTGAGACGGCCCTATAACTCACAACAGGACAACGTAAGAGGAGACAGGTCCCTTACCCCGTACTTTTACTTCACAGGGTGTGGGACTGACTCTGTTGTCGCTGCTGTGTCTCACAGGCAGGTATCCGCAGAGCTGCATTCGAGCACCTTCACAACATGCTCTGGACTTCAAACAGGCCCGGACTCTCGTCCGCGTCAGAGGCTCACCGCCCAGTGAGCTTGACTCCGAGGGAAAAGCTCCCTCACTCCTATAAATAATCGGACAGGGGCCTGGCTTCACGCGCCCATGACGAACGGTTCCATGCGTTCCACCGGTCCCCTCGTACACAGCAGGGCCCCAGGTCGGCTGGCCTCTCTCCAAGGGCGAGCAGAGCCAATGACGGCTAGCTTCTGCCCCCGGCCGGCCGTCTGGCCTAGGTAGTCGCCGGTTTTAGCGGCCCGGCTGTCCTGGAACCACCTTTCTACTGTCTTCCGGTCTTCCTCGTTCGAGTACATGACGGTGCTGTCCACGTCGGCTTTGTCATCGCTCCGCCACTCGTCCCAAAGGTGGCGGTGATTCCCCTCGTTCAGTTCCGTCACCGAGCAACTGCGCCACCAAGGCCGTTCGACCGCATCCCGTCGGGCAGATTCTTCCTGCACCGTCAAGTTCTCCGCCCTGGCCGGAGGGCGGAGATTCCACGCTTCGTAGACGATTCCCTGACGCTCTCGCTGACGACTGATAGCGCGATTCTGGTTCTGCCGCTTCACTCCGCACTGTGGGTGGTCCGGATTGGTCGCCGGGTTCGGCCCCCGCCTGCCTTTGGGGCGGAGGAACGTCCATTCCTCCTTGCACCACGCACAAACCAATTGAACGCGTTTCGTGTCTACTGTTGCCATTCCGTCCTCACCCTGGAAACACAAAAGCCCCCGGTTGCGCCAGGGGCGTTCACCTACCGCAGTTCTTCAGTTCTGGCTGTCCAGCCACTTTTCCAAGTCCGCGGGGCGGCAACGGAGGGACTGACCCACCTTGCGGAACGGGATCTGCTCGGCCTTCCAGTTCCCGTACACCCAAGAACGGGGCTTGCTCAGGTAGTCGGCAACATCGTCAACGGTCATCAGCCTGCGCTGCATAGTCCTCCCTTGTTCAGGGCGGCGGCTGTCCCGCCTCCCTCACCTTCAGTTTGAATCATGCCGAACCAGTTGCGTGCAGTTCGGAGTGGTGGTGATCCTCACATTTTCCGAACTTGTTGCGATGGGTTCGGTTGCTGGTATGGTCGATCTTGTGAACACACCAACACCACACGACGCAGGCCCGGAGTGGCAGCGCGAAGGGACAGAGATCGTCTGGCGCGAGGTCCACGGGCCTTGGCTGGTCGAAGCACGCTGCCCCGTCGCCGCCCCCTTCACCGGGCCGTCCCGGTTGACGATCCGGCTCAACATCGGCGGACCGGACGAAGACGAGATCGTCCGGCTCATGGATCAGGCCCTGGAGACCGACGGCATTCCCGCCACCCTGCTGCGGCAGATCCCGCTGGCGGAGATCAAGGCGGGAGCCCGTGCAGCGCTCGCCCAGCAGGAAGACAGGGCGATGAACGACCCATATCCCGTCCCGGCGCGCTGCCGGACAGAGGAGGACTACACGCTTCTCGTCGCAGAGCTGGTCCGGATGCGCGCGACCGGCACGACCGCGCCCCAGCGGGAGCTGGCCGGCCGTCTGGGCATCGGCAAGGCCACCATGTCCGAGCGCATCAAACGATCTAAAGAACTCGGGCTGTGGGACGGCCAGAAGCTCACCGAAAGGGCGTCCGAGATTCTCACCCAGTGGCACCAGGACCAGGAAGGCGACTGACACCTTGGCAAAGCGCGGTAACGGTCTCGGGGGGACTCCGGTGGAGATCCCGCGCAAGGGCAGACCGAACACCTGGGGTGTGCGCACCCCGCTCCACTTCAACAAGGCGACAGGCAAGAAAGAGCGCTACTGGATAGGACGCGAGTACAAGACCAAGACCGAGGCGGAGAAGGCACTCCGGCAGTGGCACACAGACCACGAAGCCGGGAAGATCGCGGCCCGCTCGGACATGAAACTGGGTGACTGGCTGGACAAGTGGCTGGCGAACCATCGAAAGGAGGGAACAACCGTGGCCGGATACGAAACAAAGATCCGTCTCCACATCAAGCCGCACATCGGCAGCGTGAAGCTGTTCGAAGTCACCGATGAGACGCTTGATGATCTGTACCGGTTGCTGGAGACCGCTCCCTGTCCCACCAACAAGGGCAAGCCGCTCGGTGCCAAGAGTGTCCGGCACGTGCACAACATCCTGTCCGGCGCTCTTGGGGCCGCTGTGCCCAAGCTGATCCCGGCCAACCCGGCTGCAACGGCGCACCCGCCCACGGCCCGGCAGATACGGGCCCAGGAACAGAAGTACCCGACCCTGGACGACGGCCAGACGGCCCGCTTCCTGGAAACCGTGTGGCAGCCGTGTGGCAACCGGGCCTGTGACAGCGGCCTGACCCATCACTGTCTCCGGGACGCTCCGCTGTGGACCGTCTACGCCGCTACCGGTGTGCGGCGCAGTGAGGCTCTGGGGATGAAGTGGTCTCTGATCCACTGGGATGAGGGAGCCATCGAACTGGGCTGGGTCGTGGTCGAGGAAGGCAACACCTACCGGCTGCGGAAGCTGACCAAGGACGGCGACGACAACGCGGTGATCTATGTGGATCAGTCCGTGATCAATGTCCTGAAGTGGCAGAAGCAGCGCCAGGACGCCGAGAGGGCGCGTCTCGGCCCCGCCTGGGTGGATCACGACCTGGTGTTCGCTCGGGACGGCTTCAAGCTCTACCGGGGAGAGGCAGGCGGCCCCCAGGACCCGGAGAAGGTGTCTGCACGGTGGCGCACCCTGCGCACCCGCCTGCACCTGCCGGAGGACTTCCGGATTCACGACTGGAGGCACAGCAAGGTCACGAACGATCTGGAGGCCGGGGAGAACCCCGTAGAGGTCTCCGCCAACGTCCGGCACCACTCGCCGGGCTACACGATGGCCCGGTACGGCCACTCTCGTAAGGACGGAGCGCGCCGACTGGCCGCCTCCGGTGCTGGCCGACTCGGCCTGTCATCCCTGGTCTGACCTGGGAAGTCTCCAGGCTGTTGGTCACGTGGTTGGTCACGCCGCAGTCTGAGAAACAGAAAAACCCCAGGTGAACTGGGGTCTCTGCTG
>NZ_BNBF01000028.1:24061-30409 GCF_014654935.1 Streptomyces capoamus | reverse complement strand
GGGGGACTTGAACCCCCACGCCCGATAAAGGGCACTAGCACCTCAAGCTAGCGCGTCTGCCATTCCGCCACCCGGACAAGGTGTCTGTCGCGCGGGGTCTCCCTCGCGGCGACGAAAGGAACTTTACCAGGTCTTCCGGGGTGGCCGATCACCCCCGGTCCGCGGCCGGCCGCCTGTGAACGGCGCGTGTCGGACCGGGACCGGTCTTGGGCCCGGAGCGGGCCCGGAGAGAGGATGAGGGGACCACCAGCAGTGACAGCGGGAGGAAGCACGTGAGCGAGACGGACACGGCCAGGAGCGTCACCGGCGAGGACGAGGTCGTGGACCTCTGCCGCGAGCTGATCCGGTTCGACACCAGCAACTACGGCGACCACTCGGGACCCGGCGAGCGCAAGGCCGCCGAGTGGGTCGCCGAGAAGCTCGCCGAGGTCGGCCTGGAGCCGAAGATCTACGAGTCCCATCCCGGCCGCGCCTCCACGGTGGCCCGCATCGAGGGCGAGGACCCGTCCCGGCCCGCGCTGCTCATCCACGGCCACCTGGACGTCGTCCCGGCCAACGCGGACGACTGGACCCACCACCCGTTCTCCGGCGAGATCGCCGACGGGTGCGTGTGGGGACGCGGGGCCGTCGACATGAAGGACATGGACGCCATGACCCTGGCGGTCGTCCGCGACCGGCTGCGCAGCGGGCGCCGGCCCCCGCGGGACATCGTGGTCGCCTTCCTCGCCGACGAGGAGGCCGGCGGCACCTACGGCGCCCGCCACCTCGTCGACCACCACCCCGAGCTGTTCGAGGGCGTCACCGAGGCGATCAGCGAGGTCGGCGGCTTCTCCTTCACCGTCGACGACCAGCGGCGGCTGTACCTGATCCAGACGGCCGAGAAGGGCATGCACTGGATGAAGCTGACCGTGGCCGGCACCGCCGGGCACGGGTCGATGATCCACCGCGACAACGCCATCACCGAGCTGTCCGAGGCGGTCGCCCGGGTCGGCCGCCACCGGTTCCCGGTCCGGGTCACCAAGACCACCCGGGCCTTCCTCGACGAACTCGGCGACGCGCTCGGCACCGAGCTGGACCCGGAGGACATGGAGTCCACCCTCGCCAGGCTCGGCGGCATCGCCAAGCTGATCGGCGCGACCCTGAGCAACACCGCCAACCCCACCCAGCTCGGCGCCGGTTACAAGGTCAACGTCATCCCGGGCGAGGCCACCGCCCACATCGACGGCCGGTTCCTGCCCGGCCACGAGGAGGAGTTCCTCGCCGACCTCGACCGGTTGCTCGGCCCGAAGGTCCGCCGCGAGGACGTGCACACCGACAAGGCCGTCGAGACCACCTTCGACGGCGCGCTGGTGGAGGCCATGCAGTCCGCGCTGCTCGCCGAGGACCCGACCGCCAAGGCGATCCCCTACATGCTCTCCGGCGGTACGGACGCCAAGTCCTTCGACGACCTCGGCATCCGCGGCTTCGGCTTCGCCCCGCTGAAGCTGCCGCCGGAGCTGGACTTCGCCGGCATGTTCCACGGCGTGGACGAGCGGGTGCCGGTGGACGGGCTGCGGTTCGGGGTGCGGGTGCTCGACCGGTTCATCGACGCGTCGTGACGCTCTGGCCCCCGGGTATTCGGGCAGCCGTACGGCACCGACTGAGAAGGGTGAATGCGACGATCGGTTCGTAGCTTCATCAGTCCCTCCTCGTTACAGCTGATGTGATCCCGCACCTTGGGGTCGCATCGCCAACGAGGAGGAAGAATGATCAAGAAGGTCGTCGCTGCTGCGGCTGCCACCGGTGGGCTGGTTCTCGCGGGTGCGGGCCTCGCCGTCGCCGACTCCGGTGCCCAGGGTGCCGCTGTGGGCTCCCCGGGTGTGGTGTCCGGCAACGTCATCCAGGTGCCCGTCCACGTCCCGGTGAACGTGTGCGGCAACACGATCAACGTGATCGGGCTCCTGAACCCCGCCTTCGGCAACGCCTGCGTCAACAAGTGACGCCGACTCCCTGAGGGGCGTCCTTCGACGAGCCGTCGGCCCCGGAGCGCGCGCCATGCGCTCCGGGGCCGACCGGTCTCTCGCACCACGACATGGAAGGCAGGGGGGAATTCAGCATGCGACAGGGCACGCGCAAGGGCCTGATGACCATGGCGGCCGCCACCGGCGTGATCGCCGCCGCGAGCGGCTACGCACACGCCGACGCGGGCGCGGCCGGCAGTGCCGCCGGATCACCGGGCGTACTGTCCGGCAACACCGTGCAGGCACCGGTGCACGCGCCGGTGAACATCTGCGGCAACACCGTGAACGTCGTCGGGCTGCTCAACCCGTCGGTGGGCAACGCGTGCGCGAACCACGGCGGCACGTCGGGGGGTGGCTACGGCGGCTCGCACGCCGGCGGCTCGCACGCCGGCGGTGGCACCGCCGGTTCGCCGGGTGTCGGCTCCGGCAACACCGTGCAGGTGCCGGTCGACGTCCCGGTGAACGTCTGCGGCAACAGCGTCGACGTCATCGGGGCCGGCAACGCCACGACGGGCGACGACTGCGCCAACGGCGGCGGCAGCCACGGGCACGGCACCCCGCCCGGGCAGCCGGGCCACCCCGGTCACCCGGGCCACCCCGGGCAGCCGGGCCACCCCGGTCACCCGGGCCACCCCGGGCAGCCCGATCACCCGGGGCATCCCGGGACTCCCGGTGGCCCCGGCCAGCCCGGTCACCCCGGTGCCCCCGGCGGTCCCGGCGAGCCCGGTGGCCCCGGCACGGGCTCCCACACCGGCACCGGCGGCTCCACGGCCCACACGGCACCCCGGGTCACCGCGCAGGCGGGCCGCTCCGCCCAGCCGCTGGGCACCGCCCAGCTCGCGCACACGGGCAGCGAGGTGCCGCTCGGTATCGCGCTGCCGGCCGGCGCGGGCGCGCTGCTCGCGGGGGCGGTGCTCTACCGCAAGGCACGGGCCGCGGTGTGACCGCGAACGGAAGCGGGCCCCGCCGTCCAGGCGGGGCCCGCTTCCGTCACGTCCGGTCACGCGTCCCGGTTCACCACGTGGCCCGCACCTGGCGGATGATCCGCCGGCGCAACCGCACCTTGCGGCTGCCGTCGCGCAACAGGCTCAGTCGGTCCAACTCCCAGTGTCCGTACTCGGCATGGTCCGTCAGCAGACGTGTCGCCTCCTTGCGGGACACCCCGCGAGGTACGTACACGTCGACAAATTCGTATTCCGGCATCGCATCTATTGTGCGGGCTGGTGCCCGGTACGGATAGCGTCTGCACTATGTCTGATGCTGCGCAGCCCACCGCTGCCGAGGTACGCGCCGCCGCCGAGGCGGTCAAGACCGCGCTCGACCGTCATCTCGCCGCGGTCGAACGCAGGTCGGGGGAGGACGACCCGGCCGTCTCCGAGGCGTTCAACCAGCTGGCCGCTGCCGCCGAGGCGTACGACGAGCTGCTCTACGACCGTTACGACGAGGTCACCCCCTTCGAGATCCCCGGTGCGGAGGACACCCTGCCGCCGTACGCGGGCCCGGACGAACCGAACGCGATCAGTGTGCTGATCCGCCGCGACTACACCGTGGCGGAGCCCCAGCGGCTGCTGGCGCAGGCCCAGCGGGTGCAGTCGGCGGAGTTCGACGACGGCGTGGACGACCAGCACACCGCCGGGACCCTGCCCGGGGCGCTGGGCATCCTCTTCGGCGAGTTCGAGCCGGACGAGATCGCGTCCCGGCACAAGGAGTTCGGCCTGGACGAGGGCGACTCCACGCTCTGGGTCACCGCCGCCGAGGAACCGCCCGAGGCCGGCGAGTGGCTGGAGGCGCCGTTCGAGCACATCGACGCCCAGCAGGTGGTGTGCCGTTTCGACGTGAGCGCGGTGTTCGACGACGAGGTCTCGGCCGGCGAGGACGACGACATCGTCTTCGTGGACGAGGACGACGAGGACGACGCGGACGACGCGGACGACGCGGACGACGTCGACACGGACGACGAGGAGCTGGAGCCGCTCGACGCCGAGAAGTGAGCGGGACCGGCGGTGCCGTGGGGGCCTTCGGCCGGTACGGCACCGCCGCGTCCGCCGCCGTGGCCGGCCGTCGGCGCGGAACGGGACGGGGAAGACGGGAAGACGGGGACGACGGGGATCCCGTCACGCCTCCCGCGGGCCCAGCAGGGCCCGCAGGCGGGTCGTGCGGGGCTTCGGCGGGACCTCCGCGACCGCCTTCGGCAGGGCCTGTTCCACGCCGTGCACCACGGACAGGTGCCGCTCGGCCCGGCCGAAGGCCGTGTACACCCAGGGGCGGCTGAGGGCCTGCGCGGCATCGCCGGGCAGCACCACGACCGCCGCGGGCCAGCGGGCGCCCACCGCCTGGTGCGCGGTCAGCGCCCAGCCGTGCCGCACACCGCCCTCCACCCGCTCCCTCGGTACGACGACGGGGGCGCCGGCGCACGACAGGTGCAGCCCCTCGGCGTCGGCCTTCACCACCACTCCCGGCACCGCGCGCCCCGGCGTGGGGGAGTAGACGATCCGGTCACCGGGGTCGAACCCGCCGAACCGGCCGGGCCCGGGGTTGAGGCGCTCCTTCAGGGCGGTGTTGAGCGCGCGGGTGCCGACGGCGCCGCCGTGCCCCGGGGTGATCACCACCGTCTGCTCGGCCGGGACGCCGATCGCCCGCGGCACCGAGTCCGCGACGAGCTGCACCGTCCGGTGCACGGCCTCCCCGGCGTCCCGCACCGGCACGATGACGATCTCCTTGTCCGGGGCGGCGACCTGGTTCAGCTCACCGATGCCGATGCCGGAGACCAGCTCGCCGAGCGGGCCGGGATCCGGGACTCGGGAGACGATCTGCGGGCAGGCCCGGGCCGCGATCAGGTCCGCGAAGACCCGGCCCGGACCTGCCGACCACAGCACCCCGGGGTCGCCGCTCAGCACCAGCCGGGCCCCGTCGGGCAGCGACTCCACCAGCATCGCCGCGCCCTCCACGTCGAGCTGGGGCGCGTCCAGCACGATCAGCAGGTCAAGGGCCAGGGCGCCTTCCGTGTCCCGGCCCGGGCCCTCGGCGCCGGACAGCAGTCCGGCGACCGTGGCCACGCCCTGCTGCGCCGGCTCCCCGCCGAGCCGGGCGGCCAGCCGCCCGCGCCCGTCCGGGGTGTGGCAGACGGCGAAGGCGCGCAGGCCCGCCGCGCGGGCGGCGCCGAGCAGCGCGGCCGGTTCGGCGCGGGCCGCCTCCGCGCCGGTGTGCAGCACCAGGCCGTGCCCGGCGACCGCGCGGGCCAGTTCGGCCGCACCGCCGGACAGTTCCGCGGCGACCGCCTCCCATTCCTGCCCGGCCTCCCGGGGCAGCGAGTTGGCCAGCCGGGCCAGGCCGTCGGCGAGGCTCTCCTCGGCCAGCGCGTACCGCTCCAGACCGACCAGGACCCGGACGGGCCGTTCCGGCTCCTCGTCGGTCTCCTCACCGGTGCCGGTGCCGGTGCCGGTGCCCTCGTCCTGCGGGGCCGGGGCTCCCGGCTCCTCCAGGGCGTCCTGGAACACCAGCGCCTCGCCCTCGGCGAGGGTGGCCTGCACCGCCGCGTCCGGGTCCGGTACGCCCTGCCGGCCCAGCGCCGCGGTGAGCGCGGGCAGGTCCAGGGCGGTGTGCCCGGCCACGGCGGCCTGCTCCAGCAGCCAGACCGTCACCGCGCGGCCCCGCCGCTCGCCGTCCGGGCCGCAGCCGGCGCCGAGCAACGCCCGGGCGAAGCCGTCGGCCTGTTCCGGCCGTACCCCGGTGACCCGCAGCAGCTGCCAGGGATCCTCCCGGAGCACGGTGTCGGCGCCCTCGCCCAGGGCGGCGGCGACCTGGGGGGCCGGCGCCTCGGGCGCGCCGCCCTCGGCCAGCACCCGGCGCACGGCCTCGACGGCCGCGGGGGCGGGGGCACCGGGCGCGACCGGCGCGGGTGCGGGCTGGGGCGCGCGCACCGGCTCCGGGGCGGGGCGGCGCGGGGCCGGCGCGGGCTCGGCGAAGACCGTGGCCGTCGGTTTCTCGCCGCTCTCCACGGCCCGGACCGCCGCGAGCAGGTCAGCCGCCGTGCCGCTCAGCTTGCCGCCGCTCTCGATCCGGCTCTTCTCGGCCTTGCGCCGCTCGATCCGCTCCCGCTCGATCCGCTGCGCGGCCAGCTCGGCCTCCGCCTCGGACAGCCCGGCGGCAGCACCGTCCGCCGCCTCGGCACCACCGCCGGCGGACTCCGCGCCCTGGGTAGTCTCCGGGCCCTCGGCCGTCCCGTCACCGTCTGCCGACTCCGTACCGTCTGCCGACTCCGTACCGTCTGCCGACTCCGTGCCGTCTGCCGTGGCCCGCGCGGCGGTGTCCTGGTCCGGAGTCTCGTGGTCCGGGGTCTCACGGGTGT
>NZ_BNBF01000028.1:19684-24032 GCF_014654935.1 Streptomyces capoamus | reverse complement strand
CCGGCATCCCCGGCCCGGCGTTCTCCGTGGTCTCCGGCTCCGTGCTCACAGCGTGCTCCAGTCGTGATCGGGGTAGCGGTGCACGGGCGCCGACACATCGTCCAGCGCCCGGCAGATCTCGTCAGGAAGACTAAGGGTCTCCACTGACAACGCGGCCGTGAGCTGCTGCGCGTTGCGCGCGCCGACGATCGGCGCGGCCACCCCGGGCCGGTCCCGGACCCAGGCGAGGGCCACCTGGAGCGGGGTGACCGCGAGCCCGTCGGCGGCCGTCGTCACCGCGTCCACGATCCGCGTCGCCGTGTCGTCCAGGTACGGCTCCACGAACGGCGCGAGATGCTCGGAGGCGCCGCGCGAGTCAGGGGGAACGGAGTGCCGGTACTTGCCGGTGAGCACGCCCCGGCCGAGCGGGGAGGAGGGCAGCAGGCCAACGCCGAGGTCGAGCGCGGCCGGCAGCACCTCGCGCTCCACGCCCCGCTGCAGCAGCGAGTACTCCATCTGGGTGCTGGCCAGCCGGGTGCGGCTGCCCGGCGCGGCGAGCTGCCAGGTGGCCGCCTTCGCCAGCTGCCAGCCGCAGAAGTTGGAGACCCCCGCGTACCGCGCCCGGCCGCTGCTCACCGCGAGGTCGAGGGCGTGGAGGGTCTCCTCCAGGGGGGTGCCGGGGTCGTAGGCGTGGACGTGCCACAGGTCGACGTGGTCCGTGCCCAGGCGGGCCAGGGAGGCGTCGAGCGCGGCGAGCAGATGGCCGCGGGAGCCGTCGAAGCGCCGGTCGGGGTCGGGGACGCTGCCCGCCTTGGTGGACAGGACCAGGTCGCGGCGCGGCACCAGACCGTCCATGAGCTGTCCGAGCAGGTACTCCGCCTCACCGTTGCCGTACACGTCCGCGGTGTCGACGAGGGTGCCGCCGGCCTCCCAGAACGCCTTCAGCATGTCCGCGGCGTCGTGTTCGTCGGTGTCCCGGCCCCAGGTGAGGGTGCCGAGCCCGATCCGGGACACGCGCAGGCCGGTCCGGCCGAGATGCCTCTGCTCCATGCGGGCGAGATTACTGGCCAGAACCGGTGCGGTGGGTTGCCTGTGGACAACGGGTCCGGGCCGTGAACCCGCCGGTGGGAGCGGCTCCCGCACCCTGCCCCCGGCACCCGCCCGCGCGCTAAGGTCACTCCGACAGGCACGTTACTCATGGGTAAGGGGATTCGGCCATGCAGCTCGGGATCAACCTCGGCTACTGGGGTGCCGGAATGGACGGCGACAACCTGGCCGTGGCGCAGGAGGCCGACCGGCTGGGCTACGCGGTGTGCTGGGCCGCCGAGGCCTACGGTTCCGACGCGGCCACCGTGCTCAGCTGGGTCGCCGCGCAGACGGAACGCATCGACGTCGGCTCCGCCATCTTCCAGATCCCGGCCCGGCAGCCCGCGATGACCGCGATGACCGCGGCCACGCTCGACTCGCTCTCCGGCGGCCGGTTCCGGCTCGGCCTCGGCGTCTCCGGCCCGCAGGTCTCCGAGGGCTGGTACGGCGTCAAGTTCGACAAGCCGCTCGCCCGCACCCGCGAGTACGTGGAGATCGTCCGCCGGGCGATGACGCGCGAGCGGCTGACGTACGAGGGCGAGCACTGGACGCTGCCGCTGCCCGGCGGCCCGGGCAAGCCGATCAAGCTGACCGTGCACCCGCAGCGCGAGCACATCCCGCTCTACATCGCCGCCATCGGCCCGAAGAACCTGGAGCAGACCGGCGAGATCGCCGACGGCGCGCTGCTCATCTTCCCCTCCGCCGAGCACCTGGAGGAGACCACCGTGACGTACCTGCGCGCGGGCCGCGAGAAGGCGGGCCTGACCCTGGACGGCTTCGACGTGTGCCCGACCCTGCCGATCGCCCTCGGCGACGACAAGGACGTGGCCCGGCTCGCCGACACCTTCCGCCCGTACACGGCGCTGTATGTCGGCGGCATGGGCAGCCCCAAGCAGAACTTCTACAACCGGCTCGCGCAGCGCATGGGATACGAGAAGGAGGCCGCCGAGATCCAGCGGACGTACCTGTCCGGGGACAAGCAGGCAGCCGCCGCCGCGGTCCCGCACGAGCTCATCGACCGGACCACCCTGCTCGGCTCCGTCGACCGGATCGCCGACCGGATGAAGGCCTACGCGGCCGCCGGTGTCACCACCCTCAGCCTGGCCCCGGCCGGCTTCACGCTGGAGGAGCGGATCGCGTCCCTGCGGGCCGGCAGCGAGGCCCTGGAGCGCGCCGGCTTGGCGTAGGGAGGTTTCCGCGGCCGTGGTGGGGGCTCGGGGGTCTTCCCCGCCACGGCCGTCACCGGGAACAACGCGCACGGCCCCGCACGGTTACGACCCGCGCCCGTCCTTCTTCCGGCCGAGCGGGACCGCACCCCGCGACGCCGACATGATCCGGGGGACCCCCCCAGGGGGCCTCAGAGCCAGCCGCGCCGCTTGAACAGCCGGTACAGCAGCACCTCCAGCACGGCCATCAGCGCGATCACCGCCGGGTACGACCACAGCCAGTGCAGCTCGGGCATGTGGTCGAAGTTCATGCCGTAGATCCCCGCGATCATCGTGGGGACCGCGGCCATCGCCGCCCACGCGGAGATCTTCCGCATGTCGTCGTTCTGCCGCACGCTCATCTGCGCCAGGTGGGCCGACAGGATGTCCGACACCAGCCGGTCCAGGGCCTCCACCGACTCGTTCACCCGCGTGAGGTGGTCGCCCACGTCACGGAAGAAGGGCCGCGCCTTGTCGTGCACGAACGGCACCGTCCCGCCCAGCGGGCCGTTGCCGGCCAGCCGGCCCAGCGGCAGCGCCAGCGGCCCGGTGGCCCGGCGGAACTCCAGCACCTGCCGCTTGAAGGTGTAGATCCGCGACGCGGTGTTGCGGGAACTGCCCGTCTCCGGCTGGAACACCTCCGCCTCCAGCTCGTCCAGGTCGGTCTGCAGCTCCGTCGCCACCTCCAGGTAGTGGTCCACGGTCGCGTCGGCGATCGCGTACAGCACCGCCGTGGGCCCCTTGTCCAGCATCTCCGGCTCCTCCTCGAGCCGGCGCCGCACCGTCGCCAGCGGCGTCCCCTCGCCGTGCCGGACGGTCACCACGAAGCAGTCGCCCACGAAGACCATCACCTCGCCGGCCGACACGGCGTCGCTGTCGGGCTCGTAGACGACCGGTTTGATCACCATGAACAGCGAGTCGTCGTACACCTCCAGCTTGGGCCGCTGATGGGCCTTGAGGGCATCCTCGACCGCCAGCGGATGCAGCCCGAACTCGTCGGTGACCAGCTCGAACTCCCGCTCCGAGGGCTCGTGCAGCCCGATCCACACGAACCCGCCCGCGGCCCGTGCCTCGGCGAGCGCGTCGGAGAGGTCCTCCGGGCCCTCGGTACGGTGTCCGTGCCGGTAGATGGCGCAGTCCACGATCACGGTGCGCATTCTCCCTTCGCCCGCCCGACGGCGCACCAGGTGGTGCGCCTACCCTGGTCCGCATGCCCACGCTGATCCTCGTAAGGCACGGACGCTCCACCGCCAACACCTCGGGCGTGCTCGCCGGCCGGACCCCCGGCGTCGCCCTGGACGAGCGCGGGGCCGCGCAGGCCGCCGCGCTGCCCGCACGGCTCGCCGGCCTGCCGATCGCCGAGGTCGTCACCAGCCCGCTCCAGCGCTGCCAGGAGACCGTGCGGCCGCTGCTGGAGGCCCGGCCCGGCCTGCGCTGCCACACCGAGGACCGGATCGGCGAGTGCGACTACGGCGACTGGTCCGGCCGCAAGCTCGCCGAGCTGAAGGACGAGCCGCTGATGGAGGTCGTCCAGGCCCACCCGTCCGCCGCCGCCTTCCCCGGCGGGGAGTCCATGCGCCAGATGCACACCCGCGCGGCCGAGGCCGTACGCGAGTGGAACGCGCGCGTGGAGCGCGAGCACGGCGCCGACGCCGTCTACCTCATGTGCTCCCACGGCGACATCATCAAGTCGCTGGTCGCCGACGCCCTCGGCCTCCACCTCGACCTGTTCCAGCGGATCTCGGTGGAGCCCTGCTCCGTGACCGCCATCCGCTACACCCGCCTGCGGCCGTTCCTCGTCCGGCTCGGCGACACCGGCGACTTCGCTTCGCTCGCCCCGCGCGAGGAACCCGGTGACGGCGGCGACGCACCCGTCGGGGGCGGTGCGGGAGCACCGTGATCGTCCGCCGCAGTAGGGTGAAGCGACCCACCCCGTCGCCGATCCGCACGGCACCCACCGCCGAACCGCCCGAAACCACGAAATCAATGGAGACAGGACGTGTCCCGTCAGGTGTTCCTCTACGACCAGCCGGACCGCTTCGTGGCCGGCACGGTCGGACTGCCCGGGCGCCGTACCT
>NZ_BNBF01000028.1:14452-19640 GCF_014654935.1 Streptomyces capoamus | reverse complement strand
TCTTCCTCCAGGCCATCGCGGGCCCCCGGGTGACCAGCGTGGTCCTGGAGAAGACCCAGGTCGCCGCGCTCGCCGAGCGCATGGAAGAACTGCTGGACGAGGTCGTCCGGCGTAGTGGCGGCAGCGCCCCCGTCCCCGCCGTGGCGCCCTCCGAGGTCACGGACACCGCCCCGCTCGACACCCCCATCGAGGAGGAGTTCCGCGTCGGCACCATGGCGCTCGCCTGGGACGGCGAGGAACAGCGCATGATCGTCGAGGCCCAGGCCCTGGTGGAGCTGGACGCCGACACCGAGGAGGACCTCGCGGAGGCCGAGGAGCGGCTGCTCCAGGACGAGGAGAACGGACCCCCGATGCTGCGGGTCCGGCTGACCGGCGCGCAGGCCCGGGCCTTCGCCAAGCGCGCCCTCGACATCGTCAACGCCGGGCGGCCACCGTGCCCGCTGTGCAGCCTCCCGCTCGATCCGGAAGGACACGTATGTCCGCGCCAGAACGGATACCGCCGCGGAGCGTGACGGCCGGTCCCGACCCCGCCGGGCTGCTCGCCCGGGGTGAGCTGACCGTGCGCGGCCGGATCCGCGAGGCGTCCAACGCCGCCCTGTTCTGCACGGTCGCCCTGGACGGCCGCGAAGCGTCCTGCGTGTACAAGCCGGTGGCCGGGGAACGCCCGCTGTGGGACTTCCCCGACGGCACCCTCGCGGGCCGCGAGGTGGCCGCCTACGAGGTCTCCGAGGCCACCGGCTGGGGGCTGGTGCCGCCCACCGTGCTGCGCGAGGGGCCGTACGGCGAGGGCATGTGCCAGCTGTGGATCGACGTGCACGCCGAGGCGGAGCTGCTCGCCCTGGTGGACGCCGAGGAGCCGGAGCCTGGCTGGAAGGCGATCGGCTTCGCCGAGGTCGGCGAGGGCCGCACCGCGCTGCTGGTGCACGCCGACGACGAGCGGCTGCGGCGGCTCGCCGTGCTGGACGCGGTGATCAACAACGCCGACCGCAAGGGCGGTCACCTGCTGCCCACCGCCGACGGCCGGCTCTACGGCATCGACCACGGGGTCACCTTCAACGTCGAGGACAAGCTGCGCACGCTGCTGTGGGGCTGGGCGGGCGAACCCCTCACCCCGGAGGCCGTCGACGTCCTCAAGGGGCTGCGGGACGGCCTGGAGGGGGAACTGGGCCGGCGGCTGGCCGCCCTGATCACGGCGGCCGAGATCGACGCCACGCGCGCGCGGGTCGAGGCGATGCTCACCTCCGGTCTGCACCCGGAGCCGGGCGGGGAGTGGCCCGCCATCCCCTGGCCGCCCGTGTAAGCACATTCGGCGCCGAGGTACAAGACCGCGAAACCGGCCATCCGGCCCGATCCCGTTCGTATCCGCAGCTCGGCGCCGGTTAGGCTCATGTACATGCATGCCTGGCCCGCTTCCGAGGTCCCCGCCCTGCCTGGTCAGGGCCGCGACCTGAGGATCCACGACACCGCGACCGGCGGTACGGTTATCCTCGACCCCGGTCCCGTCGCCCGTATCTACGTCTGCGGCATCACGCCGTACGACGCGACCCACATGGGTCACGCGGCGACCTACAACGCGTTCGACCTCGTGCAGCGCGTGTGGCTCGACACCAAGCGGCAGGTTCACTACGTCCAGAACGTCACCGACGTCGACGATCCGCTGCTGGAGCGGGCGGAGCGGGACGGCGTCGACTGGGTCGCCCTGGCCGAGAAGGAGACGGCGCTCTTCCGCGAGGACATGACCGCCCTGCGGATGCTCCCGCCCCGGCAGTACATAGGCGCCGTCGAGGCCATACCCGGCATCGTCCCGCTCGTGGAGCGGCTGCGCGAACTCGGCGCGGCCTACGAGCTGGACGGCGACATCTACTTCTCCGTCGAGTCCGACCCGCACTTCGGCGAGGTCTCGAACCTGGACGCCGCCGCCATGCGGCTGCTGTCCGCCGAGCGCGGCGGCGACCCGGACCGCCCGGGCAAGAAGAACCCGCTGGACCCGATCCTGTGGCTGGCGGCCCGTGCGGGCGAGCCCAGCTGGGACGGCGGCACCCTCGGCCGGGGGCGGCCCGGCTGGCACATCGAGTGCGTGGCCATCGCCCTGGACCACCTCGGCATGGGCTTCGACGTCCAGGGCGGCGGCTCCGACCTCGCCTTCCCGCACCACGAGATGGGTGCCTCGCACGCCCAGGTGCTCACCGGCGAGTTCCCCATGGCCAAGGCCTACGTCCACGCCGGGATGGTCGCCCTCAACGGCGAGAAGATGTCCAAGTCCAAGGGCAACCTCGTCTTCGTCTCCCGGCTCCGGCGGGACGGCGTCGACCCGGCCGCCATCCGCCTGGCCCTGCTCTCCCACCACTACCGCGCCGACTGGGAGTGGACCGACCAGGTCCTCCAGGACGCCGTCACCCGCCTCGCCCGCTGGCGCGCGGCGGTCTCCCGCCCCGACGGGCCCTCCGCCGACGCCCTCGTGGACGAGGTCCGCGAGGCCCTGGCGAACGACCTGGACGCCCCGGCCGCTCTCGCGGCGGTGGACCGCTGGGCGGCCCGCCAGGAGGCGGAAGGCGGCACCGACACCGGCGCGCCGGGCCTGGTGACGCGGGCCGTGGACGCACTGCTGGGCGTGGCTCTCTGAGCGGGAGGGCATCGCCGGGCGCCGCGCAGGGGCGCGGGGAACCGAGCGGCCCGCGAGGACGGGCCGCCGGCCGCTCGACGGCCGGTCGCGGCGCCCCCTAGCACGCCGGCACCACACGGAAGGGGCGCCCTCCCCCCACTCGGGTAGCGCCCCCCACACGGCGGGGCGCTTCCTCACACGGGAGCCGCCCACCCACGGAAGGGGCGGTTACCCCACACGGGAGCCGCCCCCACACGGAAGGGGCGGTTCCCCTGAAACGGGAACCGCCCCTTCTCCGTGTGCCGAGACCTCCGCGGCCCCGGTCAGTTCTCCGGGCCGTCCTCGTCGTCCTCCCTGGACCCGCCCGCGCCGCCACCGCCGGCCGGAGGCCTCGGCTTGCCGCCCGGAGGGCCCACGTCCCGCCGCCGCAGATACCGCTCGAACTCCCGCGCGATCGCTTCCCCGGAGGCCTCCGGCAGCTCCGCGGTGTCCCGGGCCTCCTCCAGCGTCTGCACGTACTCGGCGACCTCGCTGTCCTCCGCGGCCAGCTGGTCCACGCCCACCTGCCAGGCCCGCGCGTCCTCGGGCAGCTCGCCCTGCGGGACCCGGATGTCGAGCAGGTCCTCCAGCCGGTTCAGCAGCGCCAGCGTCGCCTTCGGGTTGGGCGGCTGGGAGACGTAGTGCGGTACGGCCGCCCACAGCGACACCGCCGGGACGCCGGCGTGCGTGCACGCCTCCTGCAGGACGCCGACGATGCCCGTCGGGCCCTCGTACTTGGTCTCCTCCAGGTCCATCCGGCGGGCCAGGTCCGGGTCGGACGTGACCCCGCTGACCGGGACCGGCCGCGTGTGCGGGGTGTCACCGAGCAGGGCGCCCAGGATCACCACCAGCTCCACACCCAGCTCGTGCGCGAAGCCCAGCAGCTCGTTGCAGAACGACCGCCAGCGCATGGACGGCTCGATGCCCCGGACCAGCACCAGGTCGCGCGGCTTCGCACCGCCGACGCGGACCACGGACAACCTCGTCGTCGGCCACGTGATCTTGCGCACGCCGCCGTCCATGAACACCGTGGGCCGGTTCACCTGGAAGTCGTAGTAGTCCTCGGCGTCCAGCGCCGCGAACACCTCGCCCTTCCACTCGCGTTCCAGGTGCGCGACCGCCGTGGAGGCGGCGTCACCGGCATCGTTCCAGCCCTCGAACGCTGCCACCATGACTGGGTCGATCAGCTCGGGAACCCCCTCCAGCTCGATCACCCAGTGCCTCCTTCCGACGTGCCCTCGCCTGACTCACCAACCTTACGGCGTCCGGCGGGGGCGCCCGCAGCCCCCTTGTGGGGGAGTGAACGGATCACTGCCCCGTTCGCCCCCGGGGAACACGCGTGAGCAGCCTCACGGAGCGTGCGGCCGGCCCCGTCCTCCCGGGCGGCCTGAGCCGGATCCGCGCCCGGCGCGGCCAACCGGGCCGACAGCGCGTCCGGTTGGACCGCGCCGAGGTGCGGGTGCGGGACAGGCGGAAGGGGCGGCTCCATCGGCGTGGAGCCGCCCCTTCCCGTGGCCCGGACCCGGTGCGGCGGGGTCCGGACGTGCCGGCGGCGGACGGTCCGGTCGGGGATACCGGCCGCCGCGCGGGTCTACTTCCGGTCCAGCAGCTCCTGGACCTTCGCGCGGACCTCGTCCGTGGCCAGGCCCCGGATGGTCAGCGTGGTACGGCGGCGCAGCACGTCGTCCGGCGTCTCGGCCCACTCGTGGTCACGGGCCCAGACGACCTGCGCCCAGATCTCCGGGGCGTCGGGGTGGACGCGCTCGGCCAGCTCCGGGTTCTCGTTCGCCATGCGGGCGATGTCGAAGGCCAGGGAGCCGTAGTGGGTGGCCAGGTGCTTCGCCGTGTCCGCCGCCATGCGCGAGCCGGGCGCCGGGCCGTCCACCAGCAGCCGGTGGGCGACCGCGCGCGGGTTGGCGACACCCGGCAGCGGCAGCTTCTTCGGCAGCGAGGAGATCGGCTCGAAGTCGTCGCCGAGCGGGTGGCCCGGCAGCGCCTCCAGCTTCTGCATGACCGTGCGGCCGATGTGCCGGAAGGTGGTCCACTTGCCGCCCGCGACGGACAGCATGCCGCCCTTGCCCTCGGTCACGACCGTCTCGCGCTTGGCCTTGGCGGTGTCGCCGGGGCCGCCCGGCAGCACCCGCAGACCGGCGAACGCGTAGGTCACCAGGTCGCGCTGGAGCTGCTGGTCCCGGACGGAGAACGCGGCCTCGTCCAGGATCTGGGCTATGTCCTTCTCGTTGACCGAGACGTCCGCCGGGTCGCCCTCGTACTCCTCGTCGGTGGTGCCGAGCAGCAGCATGTCCTCCCAGGGGAGGGCGAAGGTGATGCGGTACTTGTCGATGGGGGTCGCCAGCGCGGCCTTCCACGGCGAGGTGCGCTTCAGGACCAGGTGCGCGCCCTTGGACAGGCGGATGGACGGCGCCGCGTTCGGGTCCTCCATCCTGCGCAGGTGATCGACCCAGGGGCCGGTCGCGTTCAGCACCAGCCGGGCGTTGACGCCGAACTCGTCGCCGGAGGTGCGGTCCTTGAGGTCGGCGCCGGTGA
>NZ_BNBF01000028.1:11312-14415 GCF_014654935.1 Streptomyces capoamus | reverse complement strand
CCCGGCCCTTGGTGAAGCGCAGCCCGGTGACCTCGGCGTGGTTCAGGACGACCGCGCCCGCCTCGACGGCCGCGCGGACCGTCATCAGCGCCATGCGCGCGTCGTTCATCTGGTCGTCGCCGTACACGGCCACGGCCTTCAGGTTCTCGGTGCGCAGCTCGGGCACGTCCTGCGCCGCCTTGGCCGGCGAGAGCAGGTGGCCCACGCCGTCGCCGAACGCGGAGAGCGCGGAGTAGGCGAAGACGCCCGCGCCGAGCTTCGCCGCGCCGTGCGGCCCGCCCTTGTACACGGGGAGGTAGAAGGTGAGCGGGTTCGCCAGGTGGGGGGCCACCTGACGGGAGACCGCACGGCGCTCGAAGTGGTTCTCCGCCACCAGCTTCACCGCGCCGGTCTGCAGGTAGCGCAGACCGCCGTGGAGCAGCTTGGAGGAGGCGGAGGAGGTGGCGCCGGCGAAGTCGCCGGCGTCGACCAGCGCCACCCTGAGCCCGGACTGCGCGGCGTGCCAGGCGGTGGAGATGCCCAGGATGCCGCCGCCGATCACAAGAAGGTCGTACGACGCCTTGGCGAGCTGCTCCCTGGTCTCGGCCCGGCTCGGGTTGGAGCCGGAGGCCGGGTGCGTCCCCAGGGCAGGCACGGACTGCAGGGTGGACTGACTGGTCATGTCGGGTACTTACTCCTCGTCAGAGATGTCTGAGCCGTCTTGGGCCGCTCAGCTCTCGTCCTCGATCCAGCCCATGGTCCGCTCGACGGCCTTGAGCCAGTTCTTGTACTCACGGTCGCGGGTGTCCGCGTCCATCTGGGGGGTCCACTCGGCGGCCCGGCGCCAGTTGGCGCGCAGTTCGTCGGTGCTGGACCAGAAGCCGACGGCGAGGCCGGCGGCGTAGGCGGCGCCGAGGCAGGTGGTCTCGGCGACCATCGGGCGCACCACGGGTGCGTCCAGCACGTCGGCGAGGGTCTGCATCAGCAGGTTGTTGGAGGTCATGCCGCCGTCCACCTTCAGGGCCACCAGCTCGTCGCCGGAGTCCTTGACCATGGCGTCGGCGATCTCCCGGGTCTGCCAGGCGGTCGCCTCCAGGACCGCGCGGGCGAGGTGCGCCTTGGTGACGTACCGGGTCAGGCCGGCGATCACACCGCGGGCGTCGGAGCGCCAGTGCGGGGCGAACAGACCGGAGAAGGCCGGCACGAAGTAGGCGCCGCCGTTGTCCTCGACCGAGAGCGCGAGCGTCTCGATCTCGGCGGCGGTGGAGATCAGGCCCATCTGGTCGCGCATCCACTGCACCAGCGAGCCGGTGACGGCGATCGAGCCCTCGAGGGCGTAGACCGTCGGCTGCTCGCCGATCTTGTAACCGACCGTGGTCAGCAGACCGGCGTAGGAGTTGATGATCTTGTCACCGGTGTTCATCACCATGAAGGTGCCGGTGCCGTAGGTGGACTTGGTCTCGCCCTCGGAGAAACAGGTCTGGCCGAACAGGGCCGCCTGCTGGTCGCCGAGCGCGGAGGCGACCGGGATGCCGCCGAGCAGCTCGCCGAGCTTGCCGCCGGTGACCTCGCCGTAGACCTCGGCGGAGGAGCGGATCTCGGGCAGGATCTGCGTCGGCACGCCGATGGACTCGCAGATCTTCTCGTCCCACTGCGTGGTGTGCAGGTTCATGAGAAGGGTGCGGGAGGCGTTGGTGACGTCGGTGACGTGGCGACCGCCGTTGACACCGCCGGTCAGGTTCCAGATGACCCAGCTGTCCATGGTGCCGAAGAGGATGTCCCCGGCCTCCGCGCGCTCCTGCAGGCCGTCGACGTGGTCGAGCAGCCAGCGGGCCTTGGGTCCGGCGAAGTAGGACGCGAGCGGCAGACCGGTCTGCCGGCGGAAGCGGTCCTGGCCGACGTTGCGGCCCAGCTCCCGGCAGAGCGCGTCGGTGCGGGTGTCCTGCCAGACGATGGCGTTGTGGACGGGCTCACCGGTGTTCTTGTCCCACAGCACGGTGGTCTCGCGCTGGTTGGTGATGCCGATGGCCTTGATGTCGTCCCGGGTGATGCCGGCCTTGGCGACGGCGCCGGCGACGACCTCCTGGACGTTGGTCCAGATCTCGTTGGCGTTGTGCTCGACCCAGCCCGGCTTCGGGAAGATCTGCTCGTGCTCCTTCTGGTCGACGGAGACGATGCGGCCGTCCCGGTCGAAGATGATGCAGCGCGAGGAGGTGGTGCCCTGGTCGATCGCCGCGATGAAGGGGCCTGCGGTGTGGGCGTCGGTCACTGTGTGCTCCTGAAAGGTCCGTGGTGAGGGGGCTGCGCGTGCGGCGCGGGCTCGAAGACTCGGTGCTTCGTCAGGCTTCTCAAGAGGCTTCTCAGGCGAAGGCGACGTTGTAGATGCCTGCGGCGATGGCGCCGCCGATCAGCGGACCGGCCACCGGGATCCAGGCGTAGCTCCAGTCGGATCCGCCCTTGTTGGGCAGCGGCAGCAGGGCGTGCACGATGCGCGGGCCCAGGTCGCGGGCCGGGTTGATCGCGTAGCCCGTCGGGCCGCCGAGCGACAGGCCGATGGACACCACCACGAACGCGGTGATCAGACCGCCCAGGGTGCCGAGCCCGTTGCCCTTGTCGTTCAGGCCCTGGGTGAGGACCGCGAGGATCAGCACCACGGTGCCGATGATCTCCGTGGCCAGGTTCTGCACCACGTTCCGGATCTCCGGACCGGTGGAGAAGACGCCGAGGACCGGGCCGGCGCCCTTCTCCTGGGCCTCGACGGCCTTGGCCGTGGTGGCCTGCGCGCCCGGACCGCCGACGATCTCCTTGTCGGTCAGGTGCGCGTGGAACTGGCCGTAGTAGGCGATCCACACCAGGGCCGCGCCGATCATCGCGCCGAGCAGCTGGCCGGCGAAGTAGGTCGGGACGTTGCTCCACTCGCCGTCCTTGATGGCCAGGGCGAGGGTGACGGCCGGGTTGAGGTGGGCGCCGGAGAGCGGTCCGGAGATGTAGACGGCCGTCAGGACGGCGAAGCCCCACCCGAAGGTGATGGCGAGCCAACCGGCGTTTCGGGCCTTGGAGGCCTTCAGCGTGACAGCGGCGCAGACGCCGCCGCCGAGCAGGATGAGTATGGCGGTACCGATGG
>NZ_BNBF01000028.1:0-11266 GCF_014654935.1 Streptomyces capoamus | reverse complement strand
TCTCGCCGATGAAGATGTCGGAGCTGGACACCCGCGACTCCTTTGTCCTTCGTCCAGGGAAGCCGAACCCCGGGTCCCACCGGGGGTTCTGGCGCCCTCGGGGGTGAGAGCGATGCCGGCCCTTGGCGTTGTCACACTCTAGCGCGTATTGCCGGTAGGTGTTCGACAATGCCGACCGATGGACGGGAGTCTTGCTTCGGCGTTACGCGTGCGTCAAGAGTTCTGTTATCGAAAACAGGATCGTTATTGATCGCTTCGGGTTATCGACCTTCGTGCATGGACGTACGACTAGCCCCTTTTGTCCATTTCAGGGTAGATCGATGACCGGAACGCCGCCTGGCGTCCCGGTCGTCACCGCTCGTCGTCGCCGGTCAGAACCGTCCGGCGCCCAGGTCCCGGGAAACCGCGCGGGCGCAGTCGCGCACCGCCGCGATCAGTTCGGGGCGCAGCTCGCCGTCCCGGCACAGCCGCTCCACGGCCCCGGTGATGCCGACCGCGCCCACGGGCATCCGGCGCCGGTCGTGGATGGGCGCGGCGATCGAGGCCACGCCCTCCCAGGTCTCCTCCACGTCGGCCGCGTACCCACGCGCGCGCGTGAGGTCGAGGAGGTGCTCGAAGTCGCCGGGATCGCACACCGTGCGGTCCGTGAAGGGTTTGCGCTCGGCCTCCAGCACCTCGCTGTGCGCCACCGGGTCGTACGCGGCGAGCACCTTGCCCAGGGCCGTCGAGTGCAGCGGCTGCATCGCCCCGATCTCCAGCACCTGCCGGCTGTCGTCGGGCCGGAAGACGTGGTGCACGATGAGCACGCCCTGCTGGTGCAGGACCCCCAGGTACACGCTCTCCCCGCTGGAGCGGGCCAGGTCGTCGGCCCACACCAGGGCACGCGCGCGCAGTTCGTGCACGTCGAGGTAGGTGGTGCCCAGGCGCAGCAGCTCCGCGCCCAGCTGGTAGCGGCCGGAGGCGTCGTCCTGCTCCACGAACCCCTCCTGCTGGAGGGTGCGCAGGATCCCGTGGGCGGTTCCCTTGGCGAGGCCCAGCGACGAGGCGATGTCCGAGAGGCCGAGCCGCCGCTCACCGCCCGCGAGCAGCCGCAGCATCGCCGCCGCCCGTTCGAGCGACTGGATGTTCCGTGCCATCGCCGTTCTGCCTCCGTCCCCTTCGACTGCCGACGGTGCGGGAAACCGCCGTTCGGCAATGTCGAACACTACCGGTCGTTGCCGACCTCCCGCCAATGGTCGGACGACACCTGTTACATCGAGGGCGACCACACGTGGCACGGGGGACACCCGCGTCCGCCTCGTGGACGCCGCTGCCCATCCAAGCCGACGGGCGGCTACTCTGGCGCCGTGCGGCACGCCCCGCCCGACGGGGCAGGCCGCATAGCCGACAGCCGTCGCATCCCAGGGAGCCCCTACATGGCCTCGTCGCCGACGTCCCCTTCCGCCGACAGCCGGACCCGTGCGTCCGCACTCCGTGAGGCGCTCGCCACCCGTGTGGTGGTCGCCGACGGAGCGATGGGCACGATGCTCCAGGCGCAGGAGCCCACCCTCGAGGACTTCCAGCACCTCGAGGGCTGCAACGAGATCCTCAACATCACCCGCCCCGACATCGTCCGTTCCGTCCACGAGGCCTACTTCGCCGTGGGCGTCGACTGCGTCGAGACCAACACCTTCGGGGCCAACCTCAGCGCCCTGGGCGAGTACGACATCGCCGAACGCGTCGCCGAGCTGTCCGAGGCCGGCGCCCGCATCGCCCGCGAGACCGCGGACGAGTTCGCCGCCCGCGACGGCCGGCAGCGCTGGGTCCTGGGCTCCATGGGCCCCGGCACCAAGCTGCCCACCCTCGGCCACACCACCTTCACCGCCATCCGCGACGCCTACCAGCGCAACGCCGAGGGCCTGCTGGCCGGCGGCGCCGACGCCCTGCTGGTGGAGACGACCCAGGACCTCCTGCAGACCAAGGCCTCCGTGATCGCCGCCCGCCGGGCCATGGAGACCGCCGGCTACGAGGTCCCGCTGATCGTGTCGGTGACCGTGGAGACCACCGGCACCATGCTGCTCGGCTCCGAGATCGGCGCCGCGCTGACCGCGCTGGAGCCGCTCGGCATCGACATGATCGGCCTGAACTGCGCCACCGGCCCCGCCGAGATGAGCGAGCACCTGCGCTACCTGGCCCGCCAGTCCCGCGTCCGCCTGTCCTGCATGCCCAACGCGGGCCTGCCCGTCCTCGGCAAGGACGGCGCCCACTACCCGCTGACCGCGCCCGAGCTCGCCGACGCCCAGGAGACCTTCGTCCGCGAGTACGGCCTCTCCCTGGTCGGCGGCTGCTGCGGCACCACCCCCGAGCACCTGCGCCAGGTCGTCGAACGGGTCCGGGACCTCACCCCCACCGAGCGCGACCCGCGCCCCGAGCCGGGCGCCGCCTCCCTGTACCAGACCGTCCCCTTCCGGCAGGACACCTCCTACCTGGCCATCGGCGAGCGCACCAACGCCAACGGCTCCAAGAAGTTCCGCGAGGCCATGCTGGGGGGCCGCTGGGACGACTGCGTGGAGATCGCCCGCGAGCAGATCCGCGAGGGCGCGCACATGCTCGACCTGTGCGTGGACTACGTCGGCCGGGACGGCGTCGCCGACATGGAGGAGCTGGCCGGCCGCTTCGCCACCGCCTCCACCCTGCCGATCGTCCTGGACTCCACCGAGGTCGACGTCATCCGGGCCGGCCTGGAGAAGCTCGGCGGCCGGGCGGTGATCAACTCCGTGAACTACGAGGACGGCGACGGCCCCGAGTCCCGGTTCGCCAGGGTCACGCGGCTGGCGCGGGAGCACGGCGCCGCGCTGATCGCGCTCACCATCGACGAGGAGGGCCAGGCCCGCACCCCGGAGAAGAAGGTCGAGATCGCCGAACGGCTGATCGCCGACCTCACCGGGAACTGGGGCATCCGCGAGGAGGACATCCTCATCGACACCCTGACCTTCACCATCTGCACCGGTCAGGAGGAGTCCCGCAAGGACGGCCTCGCCACCATCGAGGCGATCCGCGAGCTGAAGCGGCGCCACCCCGCGGTGCAGACCACGCTGGGCCTGTCGAACATCTCCTTCGGCCTCAACCCGGCCGCCCGCATCCTGCTGAACTCCGTCTTCCTGGACGAGTGCGTCAAGGCCGGACTGGACTCGGCGATCGTGCACGCCTCCAAGATCCTGCCGATCGCCCGGTTCAGCGAGGAGGAGGTGCAAACCGCCCTCGACCTGATCCACGACCGCCGCAGCGAGGGCTACGACCCCCTCCAGAAGCTCATGCAGCTCTTCGAGGGCGCCACCGCCAAGTCGCTGAAGGCCGGCAAGGCCGAGGAACTGGCCGCGCTGCCCCTGGACGAGCGCCTCAAGCGCCGGATCATCGACGGCGAGCGCAACGGCCTGGAGGCCGACCTCGACCAGGCCCTCCAGGACCGCCCGGCGCTCGACATCGTCAACGACACCCTGCTCGACGGCATGAAGGTCGTCGGCGAACTGTTCGGCTCCGGCCAGATGCAGCTGCCGTTCGTCCTGCAGTCCGCCGAGGTCATGAAGACCGCCGTCGCCCACCTCGAACCGCACATGGAGAAGTCGGACGCCGAGGGCAAGGGCACCATCGTGCTGGCGACCGTACGCGGGGACGTGCACGACATCGGCAAGAACCTCGTCGACATCATCCTGTCCAACAACGGCTACAACGTCGTCAACCTGGGCATCAAGCAGCCCGTCTCCGCGATCCTGGAGGCGGCCGAGGAGCACCGGGCCGACGTCATCGGCATGTCCGGGCTGCTGGTGAAGTCCACGGTGATCATGAAGGAGAACCTGGAGGAGCTGAACCAGCGCGGCCTCGCCGTCCGCTTCCCGGTCATCCTCGGCGGTGCCGCCCTGACCCGCGCCTACGTCGAACAGGACCTGCACGAGATCTACGAGGGCGAGGTCCGCTACGCCCGCGACGCCTTCGAGGGCCTGCGCCTGATGGACGCCCTGATCGGCGTCAAGCGCGGCGTCCCCGGCGCCAAGCTGCCCGAACTGCGCCAGCGCCGGGTCCGGGCCACCGCGTCCGTCCAGGTGGAGGAGCGGCCCGAGGAGGGCCACGTCCGCTCCGACGTCGCCACCGACAACCCCGTGCCCACCCCGCCGTTCTGGGACACCCGCATCGTCAAGGGCATCCAGCTCAAGGAGTACGCGAGCTGGCTCGACGAGGGCGCGCTGTTCAAGGGCCAGTGGGGGCTGAAGCAGGCCCGCACCGGCGAGGGACCGACCTACGAGGAACTGGTCGAGACCGAGGGCCGCCCGCGGCTGCGCGGCCTGCTCGACCGGCTGCAGACCGACAACCTCCTCGAGGCGGCCGTCGTCTACGGCTACTTCCCCTGCGTCTCCAAGGACGACGACCTGATCATCCTGGACGAGCAGGGCAACGAGCGCACCCGCTTCACCTTCCCGCGCCAGCGCCGCGGCCGGCGCCTGTGCCTGGCCGACTTCTTCCGCCCGGAGGAGTCCGGCGAGACCGACGTGGTCGGCCTCCAGGTCGTCACCGTCGGCTCCCGCATCGGCGAGGAGACGGCCAAGCTCTTCGAGGCCAACGCCTACCGCGACTACCTGGAACTGCACGGCCTGTCCGTCCAGCTCGCCGAGGCCCTCGCCGAGTACTGGCACGCCCGCGTCCGCGCCGAACTCGGCTTCGCCGGCGAGGACCCCGCCGAGATCCAGGACATGTTCGACCTGAAGTACCGCGGCGCCCGCTTCTCCCTCGGCTACGGCGCCTGCCCCGACCTGGAGGACCGCGCCAAGATCGCCGAACTGCTGCGGCCCGAGCGGATCGGCGTGCACCTCTCCGAGGAGTTCCAGCTGCACCCCGAGCAGTCCACGGACGCCATCGTGATCCACCACCCCGAGGCGAAGTACTTCAACGCACGGTGACGCGTGTCCCGCCCAGCACACTGATCGGATTAGTCGTACACTGGTCGGTCCACTGCAGGCCGGTTCCCAGCCCGGGAACCGGCCTGGCCGTCCCTCAAGGAGGTGCGCCAGGATGACCAGCACGGTCCCCGCGCTAGGAACCCGCACGGGCGAAGGCTCCGCCCTGCAGGCGGTGCTGCTCGACATGGACGGCACCCTGGTGGACACCGAGGGTTTCTGGTGGGACGTCGAGGTGGAGGTCTTCGCCTCCCTCGGCCACACCCTGGACGACACCTGGCGGCACGTCGTGGTCGGCGGCCCCATGACCCGCAGCGCCGGCTTCCTCATCGAGGCGACCGGCGCCGACATCACCCTCGCCGAGCTCACCGTGCTGCTGAACCAGGGCTTCGAGGACCGCATCGGCCAAACCCTGCCGCTGATGCCCGGAGCCACCCGGCTCCTGGCCGAGCTGCACGCGTACGAGATCCCGACCGCCCTGGTCTCCGCCTCCCACCGGCGCATCATCGACCGTGTGCTGTCCGTGCTGGGCCCGCACCACTTCGCCCTGTCCATCGCCGGTGACGAGGTCTCCCGCACCAAGCCGTTCCCCGACCCGTACCTGCTGGCCGCCGCGGGGCTCGGTGCGGATCCGGCCAGATGCGCCGTCGTCGAGGACACGGCGACCGGCGTCGCCGCCGCCGAGGCAGCGGGCTGCCGGGTCGTCGCCGTCCCCTCCGTCGCCCCCATCGGACCGGCCGAAGGACGCACCGTCGTCTCCTCCCTGGAAGAGGTCGACCTGGCATTTCTCCGCGGCCTGATGACGGAAATGCGCTAACCGTTCACCGGGGGTGCCCCCGGACCCGGAGAGTCCGGGGGAGTGCGATCTTGAATGGCCGCGCCGGGCCCATTTCCGGAGAAGCGCGCCCACGGGAAATTCCCGGGCGGGTGACCGGCCGAATCGTGCTGACCGGCGGCACAGTTGGCGGTGTGACGTTCCCCACGCCGGAGCGCCTCGACAACGTTGGCCGAGTGTGCTGACCCGCCCCCGCGAGGGCGGAGCGACGGCACGTTGTGTCCCGATTGGGGAGACGCTGCACCAAACCTGCCGCTGTCGGGTTTTCGGTGTGTCCGCAACCGGTTTCACTGCGTGATGGGGGGTCAACTCACGGCGCCGTGAACCGGGCTGCGGGCGCGGACTAATCTCATCGCGAGAACACCCCCGAGAACCCCCTGTGATCCGCCGCACCACCCCTGCATGCCGGATACACGGACCCGAACAGCTCTGGAGAAACTCCCGCATGAACCGCAAGACTTTGGTGCTGCCGGCGGTGGCCGGCCTGCTCACCCCGGTTCTCGCCGCGTGCGGCGGATCCGACAGCGGGAGCAAGAGCGGTGACGCCATCGTCGTCGGTACCACGGACCAGTTCACGGCCACCAAGGACGCCCCCGCGCCCCTCGACCCGGCCTACGCCTACGACGTCGGCACGTGGAACATCCTGCGCCAGTCCGTGCAGACGCTGATGGCCCAGCCCAAGGGCGAGGGCGCCCCCGTCCCGGACGCCGCCGAGAGCTGCTCCTTCACCGACAGCGGCAGCGAGCGCTACGCCTGCAAGCTCCGCGAGGACCTGAGGTTCGCCAGCGGCGACCCGGTGACCGCGCAGGACGTCAAGTACTCCATCGAGCGAGCGCTGCGCATCAACGCGGACAGCGGTGTCTCGGCCCTGCTCAACACCATCGACACCGTCGAGACCCAGGGTGACCGCGAGGTCGTCTTCCACCTGAAGACCGCCGACGCCACCTTCCCGTACAAGCTGTCCACCCCGGTCGCGGGCATCGTCAACCCGAAGGACTACCAGAAGGACAAGCTCCGGGACGGCTTCGAGATCGACGGTTCCGGCCCGTACACCTTCCAGGCCGACGTCAAGAACGACGCGATCGTCTCCGCCACCTTCACCAAGAACCCCTCCTACCAGGGCAGCGTGAAGGTGAACAACGACAAGGTCGAACTGCGCGCCTTCGGCGACGCCGACGCCATGAGCGCCGCGATCGACAAGGGCGACATCGACGTCATGACCCGCACCATGTCGCCCGCGCAGATCCAGAAGCTGGACGGCGGCGGCGACGACAAGGTCGACCTGGTCGACATGCCGGGTCTGGAGATCCGCTACCTCGCCTTCAACACCGACGCCTCCAGCGTCAAGTCCAAGGCCGTACGCCAGGCCATGGCCCAGGTCATCAACCGCGGCGAACTGGTCTCCAAGGTCTACGGCACCCAGGCCGAACCGCTGTACTCGCTGGTCCCGGCCACCGTCACCGGCCACTCCAACTCGTTCTTCAACAAGTACGGCAACCCCAGCGTCGCCAAGGCCAAGGACGCGCTTGCCAAGGCCGCCATCACCACCCCGGTGAAGCTGACCCTGCACTACACGACCGACCACTACGGCTCCGCCACCAAGCAGGAGTTCGAGATCCTGCAGAAGCAGCTCAACGACAGCGGTCTGTTCGACGTCTCCATCGAGGGCCACCCCTGGGCGACCTTCCGGCCCGCCGAGCGGAAGGGCCAGTACGACGTCTACGGCATGGGCTGGTTCCCCGACTTCCCCGACGCCGACAACTTCCTCGCGCCCTTCCTCGACAAGAACAACTTCCTCGGCTCGCCGTACAACAACAGCAGCATCCAGCGCTCGCTGATCCCGCAGTCCCGCCGCGAGGCGGACCGGCTCGGCGCCTCCAAGAGCCTGACGGAGATCCAGGACATCGTCGCCGAGGACGTACCGGTGCTGCCGCTGTGGCAGGGCAAGCAGTACATCGCCGCACGCGACGACATCACGGGCGTGGCCTACGCCCTCAACTCCTCGTCTACGCTTCAGTTGTGGGAACTCGGCCGCGGCGTGAGCGGCTGACGGTTCTCCGCACCCGGGGCCGGGCACGGCCCCGGTGCCCGGGACCAGGGACGGCGGCCCCGGGCTGACGAACCGACGACAAGGCACATTTCAAAGTGAACATGCGCACCCAGTGGCCGGTCCTGCCCCTCGTGGCGGGGCTGGCCTCCGGCCTGTTGACCGGCTGCGGCTCCGAGACCGGTGACTCCGGGGGCACCGGCTCCTCCGTGGTGATGGGGATGTCCGACGACGTCCTCGCCACGGACCCGGCATCCGGCTACGACCCCGGCTCCTGGCTGTTGTTCAACAACGTCTTCCAGTCGCTGCTCGCCTTCCCCAAGGGCGCGACCGAGCCCCAGCCGGAACTGGCGAAGCAGTGTCGCTTCACCGACACCCGGGCCATGGTCTACCAGTGCGAACTGAAGGACGGCCTGAAGTTCAGCAACGGCGACGCCCTCACCTCCGAGGACGTGAAGTTCTCCTTCGACCGCCTGCTGAAGATCAACGATCCCGCCGGCCCCGCCATCATGTTCCCGATGCTCGACAAGGTCGAGACACCGGACGCGAAGACGGCCGTCTTCCACCTCAAGGTCCCGGACGCCACCTTCCCCAGCAAGATCGCCTCCGGCGCCGGCTCCATCGTGGACCACCGCCAGTACGACGCGGACGCCCTGCGCCCCGACCACCAGGCCGTCGGCTCCGGACCGTACAAACTGGACTCCTTCGACAAGGACGAGGCGGTCTTCTCCGTCAACGGCAACTACCGGGGCAGCGCCGAGGTCAAGAACTCCGGGGTCACCCTCAAGTTCTTCCACGGCGACCGCACCGCCCTGAAGCAGGCCCTCCTCGACGGCGGCATCGACATCGCCTACCGAGGCCTGACCGCCGCCGACATCGCCCAGCTCGACCAGCAGGACGACAGCAAGGGCGTCGACGTCATCGAGGGCAGCAGCGCCGAGGTCCAGCACCTGGTCTTCAACATGAAGGACCCGGTGGCCGGCAAGGCCGGCGTCCGCAAGGCCATGGCCTACCTCATCGACCGCGACGCCCTCATCAAGGACGTCTACCAGGGCACCGCCACCGCCCTGTACTCGATCATCCCGGCCGGCATCGCCGGCCACAACACCGCGTTCTTCGACACCTACGGCGCCCGCCCCTCCCGGGAGAAGGCCGCCGCCGCACTGCGCGCCGACGGCATCACCGGCAAGGTGAAGCTCACCCTGTGGTCCACGCCGTCCCGCTACGGCCCCGCCACCGACGAGGAACTCAAGGCCATCGCCGGCCAGCTCGACGCCAGCGGGCTGTTCGACGCCGACGTCCGGTCGGTCCCCTTCGGCCAGTACGAGAAGGACATCGCCGCCGGCAAGTACGGCGTGTACGTCAAGGGCTGGGTGCCGGACTACCCCGACGCCGACAACTTCACCGCCCCGTTCTTCGGCAAGGGCAACGTACTGGACAACAACTACAGCAACCGCACCATCGTCAAGTCCCTGATCCCCGGCACCGCCGCGCAGAGCGACCGCGCGGCGACCGACAAGGACTTCGGCAGGCTGCAGGACATAGTCGCCGCCGAACTGCCCGTCCTGCCGGTGTGGCAGGCCAAGCAGTACGCCGTCGTCCGCGACGGCGTGTACGGCCTGGAGTACTGCCTGGACGCCTCCACGGTGTTCCGGTTCTGGGAACTCAGCAAGAGCTGAGGCCGCACACGCCGAGGGCGCCCCGCTCCACCGGAGCCGGGCGCCCTCCGCCGTCGTACGGCCCCCCGGGGGGACTGCCGCCCCTACTGGGCGCCGGGGCGCACCAGACCGCTCTCGTACGCGTACACGGCGGCCTGCACACGGTCCCTGAGACCCAGCTTGGTGAGCACATGACCCACGTGCGTCTTCACCGTCGTCTCGCTGACGAACAGATCGGCGGCGATCTCCGCGTTGGACAGCCCGCGCGCCACCAGCTTCAGCACCTCCACCTCACGGTCGGTCAGCGTGTGCAGGGTGTCCGGCACCGGCTCCTCACCCGACGGCAGGTGCGTGGCGTACTTGTCCAGCAGCCGCCGGGTGATGCTCGGCGCCAGCATGGCCTCACCGGCCGCCACCACCCGGATCGCCTGCACCAGTTCGTTGGCGGGCGCGTCCTTGAGCAGGAAACCGCTGGCGCCGGCGCGCAACGCCTCCACCACGTACTCGTCCAGGTCGAACGTGGTCAGCACCAGCACCTTGGCCGGACCGTCCCGGCCCGGCCCGGTGATCTGCCGGGTCGCCTCCACGCCGTCCATCCGCGGCATCCGGATGTCCATCAACACGACGTCCGGCTGGAGCGCGCGGACCTGGTCGAGGGCCTGCAGACCGTCACCGGCCTCACCGACGACCGCGATGTCCTGCTCGGCCTCCAGGATCATCCGGAAACCGGTACGCAGCAGGGGCTGGTCGTCGACCAGTAGGACGCGGATGGCCACGTGACACTCCTTCGCTAGTCCCGCCCCATTCTGCCCTGCCGGGAATTCCCCGATCACCCGGTCCCGGACCCCGCCGGCCCGACCGGCAGCGGGTAGGGCGGGGGAGTACCGCCGAACTCCGGGCAGTGCTCCCGGTGGTCGCACCAGCCGCACAGCTTCGTCGGCCTCGGCCGCCAGTCCCCCGACTCCGTGGCCTGCCTGATGGCCTCCCACAGCGCGTGCAGCCTGCGCTCCACCCGCTCCAGGTCGGCGAGGACCGGGTCGTACGTCAGCACGTCCCCGCTGCCGAGGTACACGAGCTGGAGCCGGCGCGGGACCACCCCCTTCAGCCGCCAGACCACCAGGGCGTAGAACTTCATCTGGAACAGCGCGCCCTCGGCGTACTCCGGGCGGGGCGCCTTGCCCGTCTTGTAGTCGACGATCCGCACCTCGCCGGTCGGCGCCACGTCCACCCGGTCGATGATCCCGCGCAGCCGCAGCCCCGACTCCAGCTCGGCCTCCACGAACAGCTCGCGCTCGGCCGGCTCCAGCCGGGTCGGGTCCTCCAGCGTGAACCAGCGCTCCACGAGCCGCTCCGCCTCGGCGAGCCAGCCGGCCAGCCGCTCCCCGTCCGGGTCGTCCGCGAACAGCTCGGTCACCTCCGGCCGGGTCTCCCGCAGCCGGTCCCACTGTCCCGGGATCAGCGCCTTGGCCCGCGGCGCGGTCCGCTCCCCGGCGGGCGCGTCGAACAGCCGCTCCAGCACGGCGTGCACCAGCGTGCCCCGCGTCGCCGCCGCGCTCGGCTTCTCGGGCAGCCGGTCGATCACCCGGAACCGGTACAGCAACGGACACTGCATGAAGTCACTGGCCCGCGAAGGCGACAGAGAACTGGGCGCCCGCACCTCCCGAACCCCGGCCACCGCGACGCCGAGCCCGGCGGGTCCGGGGGTGGCGGGGCCGGGGGCGCCGGGTTCGGGGGTTTGGGGTGCTGTGGTGCCGGGGGTGGCGGGTTCGGGGGTTTGGGGTGCTGTGGTGCCGGGGGT
>NZ_BNBF01000027.1:76763-92108 GCF_014654935.1 Streptomyces capoamus | reverse complement strand
TCGTGCGGGAAGCGGTTGTAGTGCTCGGGGTTGAGACCGACGGTCTCCAGCAGCTCGCGCACGCGCTTCTCCCGGCCACCGGGCGGGTCGATGCCGTTGATCTCCATCGGACCGGAGATGATCTTGCCGACCGTCTGCCGCGGGTTCAGCGAGGAGTACGGATCCTGGAAGATCATCTGGATCTCGGAGCGGATCGGTGCCAGCTGCCTGCGGGTGGCGTGGCTGATGTCCTGCCCGCGGTAGGTGATCGTGCCACGGGTCGGTTCCAGCAGGCGGGTGATGAGCCGGCCGGTGGTCGACTTGCCGCAGCCCGACTCGCCGACCAGGCCGAAGCTCTCCCCCGCGTGCACGGTCAGGTCGAGGCCGTCGACGGCCTGCACGGCGCCGACCGTCCGCTTGATGGGGAAGCCGCCCTTGACCGGGAAGTGCTTGACCAGCCCCGAGACCTTCAGCAGCGGCTCCGGCACCTCGTCCTCGACGGGCTCGCCGGTGGTGGGGAGGACCAGGTCCTCTGTCATGACGGTTGTCCTCTCAGCCCAGTCGGGGCCTGATCTCTTCCACGAAGATGGTGCGCTTCTGCTCCGCGCTCAGATGGCACGCCGAGGAGCGGTCGGGCGTCAGCGGGGGACGCTCGGTGGTGCAGCGGTCGCCGCCGACCCGGTCCCGGAAGGTGCACCGGGGATGGAAGCGGCAGCCGGACGGCGGGGTGAGCAGGCTCGGCGGGGTGCCGGGGATGGGCGAGAGCGGGGTGCCGAGGTCGGAGTCCAGCCGGGGCATGGAGTTCAGCAGGCCCCAGGTGTACGGGTGCTGCGGGGAGCGCAGGACCTCGTCCACCGTGCCGCGTTCCACCGCCCGGCCCGCGTACATGACCATGATGTCGTCGGCCATGTCGGCGATGACGCCGAGGTCGTGGGTGATGAAGACGATCGCCGTGCCGAACTCCCGCTGGAGGTCCTTGAGCAGGTCCAGGATCTGGGCCTGCACGGTCACGTCCAGTGCCGTGGTCGGCTCGTCGGCGATCAGCAGGTCCGGGTCGCAGACCAGCGCCATGGCGATCATGGCGCGCTGGCGCATCCCCCCGGAGAACTGGTGCGGGTAGTCGCGGACGCGCTCCGCGGGATGGGGGATGCCGACCTTGGCGAGCATCTCCACGGCCCGTTCCCAGGCGGCCTTCTTCGAGGCGCCGGTGTGCTTCATGTACGGCTCGGCGATCTGCCGGCCGATGGTGTAGAAGGGCGACAGCGCGGTCAGCGGGTCCTGGAAGATCATCGCCACCCGGTCGCCGCGGAGCTTCTCCATCTCCTTCTCAGTGGCGGTGATGAGTTCCTTGCCGTCGAGGACGATCTCCCCGTCGACCGTCGTGAACAGCGGGTCGTGCAGTCCGAGCACGGTCAGGTTGGTGACGGACTTGCCCGAGCCCGACTCGCCCACGATGCCGAGGGTCCTCCCGCGCCGCAGGTCGAAGGAGAGTCCGTCGACGGCCCTGACCGGGCCGTCCTCGGTGGAGAACGTCACCTGGAGATCGCGCACCGAGAGGAATACGCCCGGCCCGGCCGGGGCCGGTGCGCCCTCTGCCTTGGTCTCTGTGGTCACGATGGCTGGTTCTTCCTAGGAGAGCCGGATGCGCGGGTCGATCCACGCGTAGGTGATGTCGGTCAGGATGTTGATGGCGAGGATGAAGAAGGCGCCGAACAGCATGACCCCCATCGTCAGCGGGAGGTCCTTGTTGACCGCGCCGTCCACGGCGAGCCGGCCGATCCCCTGCAGGGAGAAGGTCAGTTCGGTGACGACGGCACCGCCCAGCATGGAGCTGACGTCGATGCCGAGCACGGTGACGATCGGAATGAGCGAGCCGCGCCAGGCGTAGCGCAGGAAGACGTACCTGCGTGACATGCCCTTGGCGCGGGCGGTGCGCACGTGGTCCTCGGCGAGCTGCTCGATCATCGATGAGCGCGCCATACGGGTGTACTGCGCGGTGAAGATGGTGGCCATCACGCACACCGGGATCGACATCCCGGTGAACCAGCCGACCGGGTCCTCGGTGAACGGCACGTACTTGGGGTCCTCCATCCAGCCGGTGCCGTAGACGAGGATCGTCAGCACGACCGGGCCGAGGAAGTAGATCTGGAAGGAGCTGAGCACCATGGACGCGCCGGTGGCGACCTTGTCGACCATCGTGCCGCGCCGGTACGCGGCGATCATGCCCGTGCCGACGCCGATGAGGAGGAAGACGATCGCACCGCCGGCGGTCAGGGTGAGGGTCAGCGGGAACCGGTCCATGATCGTGCTCCACACCATGTCCCCCGAGTAGAACGACACGCCCAGGCAGGGGGCCGGGCAGTGCCCGGTCGGGAAGTCACGGCCCGTCACGATGCCGGTCATGAACTCCCAGAACTGCTGGGCGAGGGGCAGGTTGAGCCCGAGGGCCTCCCGGATGTCCGCCAGCCGCTGGGGCGAGCAGTCCTTGCCGCAGGCCAGGGAGGCGTAGTCGGAGGGTGCGGCCACGAAGAGGAAGAAGGTCGCCGCGCCGATGAGGAAGAGCGTGACGAAGGCGCCGAGCGTGCGCCGGACGATGAACTGAAGCATGGCGGGCTGGCTCTCTGCGACAGACGGTGGGTGGGTGCGCTCGGAGCGGGGGCGCGCCCGTGGTCCGGGCGCACCCCCGTCGTCAGCCGCGGATCACGGCTTCAGGTACAGCCGGGTGATGTCGATGAGGCTGGACACCGAGCCGTAGCGGGCACCGCCCACGTGGGAGCCGGAGATCTGGAACTGCTTCGTGTACCACAGCGGGGCCGCCGGGATGACGTTCTCCAGCAGGTAGTGGTGCGCTTCCTTCCAGGTCTTGGCCGCCTCGGCCGGGTTCTGCGTCAGCGCCTTCTTGATGAGGGCGTCGACCTTGTCGTCCTTGACGTGCGAGTAGTTCGCGGAGCCGTTGGCGACCTGCGAGCCGTCGTAGATCGGGGTGACGACCGTGCCCGGGGACGGCCAGTCCTGGCCCCAGCCGGTGATGTAGGCGTCGTACGGGTTCTTCAGCTTGCCGATCTGCTCGTAATAGCTCGCCGAGTCGACCTCCTTGGCGACGACGTCGAACCCGACCTTGGTCAGGGCGTCCTCGACGGCGACCTTGCGCTTCTGGCCGGCCTCGCTGTTGGCGTAGGCGAACACGATCTTCTTCTCGGCGGCCGGGACGCCCTTGAGGATCTCCTTGGCCTTGGCGATGTTGCCCTGCGGGTTCTTCAGCCGGCCGTAGGGGTCGTAGGCCGGCTCGTAGCCGGGCAGCGTCGGCGCGAAGTAGTTCGGCGCGACGTCACCGCCGTAGGCACCGCCCTCGCCGGCGATGAGGGACTTGGAGTTGACCGCGTAGGTGACGGCCTCGCGCACCCTCTTGTCCTTGACCCGGTCGAGGTTGAAGGTCAGGCACATGACATAAGGCTGGTAGCCCTTGACCGTGCGCTTGCTGGCCCCCGGGTTGTTGATGACGTCCTGGATCTGCGTGGCCTCGACGCCGTTGGTGAGCTGGATGGCGTTCTTGTTGTCGCCCTCGTCGGCGATCAGACGCTTGGTCTGGGTGGACTCGGTGACGCCGAACTGGATGGTGAAGCCGTCGACGTACTGGTGGCGCACGGAGTCGGTCTTCGGGTCCCAGTTGGTGTTCCTCACCAGCTTCAGGGTCTTGCCGACCTTGTTCTCGGCGATCTTGTACGGTCCGGTGGCCACCGGCTTCTTCTCGTACCGCTCCTTGGTGTCGCCCTTCGCCGGGACGACGGCATAGCCGGCCATGGCCAGGGTCTGCGGCAGGTCCGGACGCGGCTGGTCGAAGTGGAAGACGACGGTCCTGGCGTCCGGGGTGTCCAGGACGGAGGCCGGCAGGTGCTTGCCGTCGAAGCCGCCGCCGGGCAGGGCCTTGCGGTAGTCGGCGCCGCTCAGCCAGGTCTGCAGGTAGGTGGGGCCGTCGAAGATGAACTTCGCGTACAGGCGCTCGATGCTGTGCCGGACGTCGGACGATGTGATGGGGTTGCCGTTCTCGTCCTTGATCCCGTCCTTCAGCGTGAACGTCCAGGTCCTGCCGCCGTCGGAGGACTTGCCGGAGTCGGTGGCGAGGTCACCGGCGACGGACACGTCGCCCTGGTCGTCCTCCTGGAACTGGGTCAGGCGGCGGAAGAGCAGATTGGCGACCTGGCCGGCGTCGGAGACGTAGATCTGGCCGGGATCCAGGTGGGACAGGCCCGCCTCCTGGTACACGGTGATCGTGCCGCCCGGCCTGGCGCCGGGCACGTCCTTCGCGGGTCCGGTCGATCCGGCGGCGTCGACATAGGTGACCGCCTTCGACTGGACCGCCGCTTCCTTCTGGTCCTTCTTGGAGTCCTTGCCGGACGGGCCGCCCTCGTTCTTCGAGCAGGCCGTCAGGGCCAGGGAGCCGGCCGCGAGGGCGATCACGACGGCGCGCGCTCCGCGGGCGCGATGAGAGATCATGTGGCGAATCCACCTACCTGTCGGTTGTTGTCCGTGAGATCTGCCGGGCGCCGGCCGCGCGGGCCGGCGGGGGCGGCAGCCACCCCCCACCCAACGGACGCCCTACCGCCCGGACTTGGGGTCGAACGCGTCCCGTACGGAGTCCCCGAGGAGGTTGAAGCACAGGACGAAGATCACCAGCGCCACCCCGGGGAAGAACATGAACGCCGGGTCCTGCTCCGCGTACCGGGCGCCGGCGGCGAAGAGGCGTCCCCAGTCGGGCGTCGGCTCGACGAACCCGACACCGGCGAAGGACAGGAAGGCGATGCTGAGGATGGTGCTGGGCAGCTGGTACGTGAACTGCACCAGGATCGGGGTGACGACGTTGGGCAGGATCTCCTTGCGCACGATCCGCCACGGGGAGGCACCCGAGACCTTGGCCGCCTCCACGAACTCCCGTTCGCGCAGGGACAGTACGGTCGACCGCACCAGCCGGGCCATGCCCATCCAGCCCAGCAGCCACAGCACGATGAGCATGGCCAGGGCACGGAAGTAGGTCGGCGTCGCCTCGCGCGGGTCCACGAAGAACGACGTCACGACGGGCATGAAGGCGATGAAGAACAGCTGTTGCGGGAAGGAGAGGAAGAAGTCGGTGCCCCGGCCGATCCAGTAGTCCGTACGACCGCCGAAGTACCCCCCGACCAGGCCGATCACGACACCGGTGACCATGATGAGGACGGTGATGCCGAGCGCCATGTAGAGCGAGGTCCGCATGCCGTAGAGCAGCATGGCGTAGAGGTCGCGGCCGTACTGCGGCTCGACACCGAACCAGTGGTCTCCCGAGACACCGCCCAGGTAGCCGAGCGGGAGCCCGAATTCGTCGAGGACCGGCTTGTCGGCATAGGTGGGGTCCTGGCCGTACAGGGTGTACGGGTTGGTGCCCGGCAGCTTGACGAGGAGCGGCGCGAGCAGGGCGACGGCGAAGTAGCCGATCACCACGACGGCGCAGATGACGCCGGTGCGGTCGCGTCGGAAGCGCAGCCACATCAGCCGGCCGGGGGACCGGCCCGTGAGCGTGACGGCTTCGGTCCCCGTCTGCGGCCCTGGTGCGCCGTCGACGACGACAGAATCCCCGCCGCCCTCGACATCGATAGGACTTGTCACGGTTCGTCCGTTTCACAGGTATGAGTGTGAGAGGTGCCCGCGTACTCCGAGGACGCGCGTGACCGCAGTCGGACGCGCGTAGTTACTGGGGTTCCCTCCTCATGACTTCACGTGTTCACCGATGAGAGGGGGGTTTCCGTCCACCCTCCGACACCCCTGACGGAGGGTCAGACACCCCCTGGTGCTCGTGAGTCGGCGCTGTCCCCACAGCGCGAGACCCATTGACCCGAGCGTTACGCGGCTAACTATCTGCCATCGGTCGACTACCGACCACTGCCCGCAGATCTCAATTCAGTCACAGCTCGCGCCCGCGCCTTCCGAAATTTGGACAAACGGTTCGCCGGAAGAAGGCGCGAAACGGACGTGTTACATAGCTATCGGGCAGCGGACTCCGGATGCCGGACGGAGGGCTGCCGAAAACGGGTTGCAAAAAGCCCGGGTGCCCCCACCGTGGGGACACCCGGGCTTCAAGTGCCGGGAGATCAGCCGTGCTTGGCGCGGCTCGCGGAGCGGGCACGCTCACGCTGGTCGAGGACGACCTTGCGGATGCGAACGGCCTCCGGGGTCACCTCGACGCACTCGTCGTCGCGGCAGAACTCCAGCGACTGCTCCAGCGACAGCTTGCGCGGCGGCACGATCGCCTCAAACGAGTCGGCCGACGACGACCGCATGTTCGTGAGCTTCTTCTCCTTGGTGATGTTGACGTCCATGTCGTCGGAGCGGGAGTTCTCGCCGACGATCATGCCCTCGTACACCTCGGTGCCCGGCTCCACGAAGAGCACGCCGCGCTCCTGGAGGTTCGTCATCGCGAACGCGGTGACGGCGCCGGAGCGGTCGGCGACCAGGGAGCCGTTGTTCCGGGTCGTCAGGTTGCCGAACCAGGGCTCGAAGCCCTCGTGGATGGAGTGGCCGATGCCCGTGCCCCGGGTCTGGGTCAGGAACTCGGTACGGAAGCCGATGAGACCGCGGGAGGGCACCACGAACTCCATGCGCACCCAGCCGGAGCCGTGGTTGGACATGTTGTCCATGCGGCCCTTGCGGACGCCCATGAGCTGCGTGACGGCGCCCATGTGCTCCTCGGGCACGTCGATCGTCATGCGCTCGACCGGCTCGTGGACCTTGCCGTCGATCTCCTTGGTGACGACCTGCGGCTTGCCGACGGTCAGCTCGTAGCCCTCGCGGCGCATCTGCTCGACCAGGATGGCCAGCGCCAGCTCACCGCGGCCCTGCACCTCCCAGGCGTCGGGGCGCTCGGTCTCCAGCACCCGCAGCGAGACGTTGCCGATCAGCTCGCGGTCCAGGCGGTCCTTGACCTGGCGGGCGGTGACCTTGCGGTCCTTCACGGCCGCCTTCGCGTCCGCGCCCTTGCCGGTGCCGCCCCGGCCGACCAGCGGCGAGGTGTTCGTGCCGATCGTCATCGAGATCGCGGGCTCGTCCACCGTGATCAGCGGCAGCGGGACCGGGTTCTCGGGGTCGGCCAGGGTCTCGCCGATCATGATGTCCGGGATGCCGGCGACCGCGCAGATGTCGCCCGGGCCGGCCTTCTCGGCGGGCTTGCGGGTGAGCGCCTCGGTCATCATCAGCTCGCTGATGCGGACATTGCTGATGGTGCCGTCGCGCTTGATCCAGGCGACCGTCTGGCCCTTGCGCAGCTCGCCCTGCTCGACGCGGAGCAGCGCGATACGGCCGAGGAAGTTGTCGGCGTCCAGGTTGGTGACGTGGGCCTGGAGCGGGGCGTCCTCGTCGAAGGTCGGGGCCGGGATGTGCTCCAGGATCGTGGAGAAGAACGGCTCCAGGCTGGTGGAGTCGGCCGGGACCGTGCCGTTCTCCGGCTTGGTCAGCGACGCGATGCCGTCACGGCCGCAGGCGTAGACGATCGGGAACTCGATCTGCTCCTCGTCCGCGTCCAGGTCGAGGAAGAGGTCGTAGGTCTCGTTGACGACCTCGTCGATCCGGGAGTCGGGGCGGTCCGTCTTGTTGATGCACAGGATGACGGGCAGGCGCTGCTGGAGCGCCTTGCGCAGCACGAAGCGGGTCTGCGGCAGCGGGCCCTCCGAGGCGTCCACCAGCAGCACGACACCGTCGACCATCGACAGACCGCGCTCGACCTCGCCGCCGAAGTCGGCGTGGCCGGGGGTGTCGATGATGTTGATGGTGATCGGGTCCCCGCCGTCCTTGGGGTGGTACTTCACCGCCGTGTTCTTGGCGAGGATCGTGATGCCCTTCTCACGCTCCAGGTCGTTCGAGTCCATCATGCGGTCGTCGACCGAGTCGAGCTGGTGGGCGGCGAACGCGCCGGCCTGCTTGAGCATGCCGTCGACGATGGTGGTCTTGCCGTGGTCGACGTGAGCGACGATGGCGACGTTGCGGATGTCGTGGCGCGTGGCCATAAGCTGCCGTACTCCCGGAAGTGTGAGGATCGCCCTGCGCGTACGTCCGTGTCGCGCGGGCCCTGCCGGGCTGGACACGCCACGGCCTCACCCCATCGTACGTGGCCTTTTCAGCCGGGGCTCGCCGGGCCGCTAGCCCTTGGGCCCGGCGGCCGGCACCTTCGCCCCCTTCTTCAGGAAGCCCATGTCCTCGTAGACCGGTGTCTGGAACCCGAACGCACCCGCGTTGACCAGGCTCTTCCGCGCACCCACCAGCTGGGGCCGCTGGTACAGCGGGATGGATCCGGCCGCCGCCCAGATCCGCGTATCCGCCTTCCGGATCAGGTCGCGCGCCTCGTCCTCGTCCAGCGTGGTCGCGGCCTCGTCGAAGAGCTGGTCGACCTGGTCGGTTCCGACCCGCGTGTAGTTCTGCTCGACGTTCACCGAGCCGTCCGCCGCCGGGACCGGCTTGGCGTAGATCGGCCGGGCGTCGGTCGCCGGGAAGGCCGAGGACGGCCAGGAGTACAGCGCGAGGTCGTAGTCGCCGGCGGCGATGTGGTCCTTGAAGTAGCTCTCGTCGGAGACCTTCGTGATCGTGGTCCGCATGCCGATCTGCTCCAGCATCGCCGAGATCCGCTCGGCGACCGTGTTCAGGGTCTGCGAGCCGGGCCCGGAGGGCAGCACGAAGCGCAGCGCGAGCGGCTTGCCGTCCTTGGCGAGCGGGCCGGCCGGCGCGGCGGCCGGGGCGGCCGTGCCCTTCGGGGCGTACGCGCCGGGCGCGCCGCCGTGCTTGCCCTCCTGGGCGAGGTGCTGGTCGCCGTGCTCGCGCTGGTCGCCGGCCGGCTCGTGCCGCCTGCCCTTGCCGTCGCCGTCCGTGCCGCCCTGGTCGCCGCCCGGCCCGTCGGCGCGCCCCTTGTCGTCGTCCTCCCCGACGATGTACTCGCCGTCCTTGCCGCCCTCCGAGGCGTCCTCGCCGTCGTGCCCGCCGTGCTCGGGGCCGGCCGCCTTCTCGGCCTTCTTCTGCTCCTTCAGCGGGCCGCCGCGCACCCAGCCGGCGTCGGCGAGCAGCGCCTGCGCCTCCTTGGCGTCCTGACCGCCGATCGCGCCGCTGTCGTCGGCGTAGGCGGCCTGCCCGGACAGGGCGAGGTGGCTGCCGACGGGGACGGCGGGCAGCCCCAGCGGGGTGAGCACCAGCCGGGCCAGCTCCACGCGGTCCAGGGCCCGGGCCACGGCCCGGCGGACCCGTTCGTCGGCGAGCGGGCCGGTGGAGCCGTTGAGGGCGAGCTGGGTGTAGGCCGGCTCCAGGGACTTGCGCACCTCGACGTCGCGCAGCGCCTGCTGCTGCTCCAGGTAGCGGGTGATGGCCTTGCGGAGCTTCTTCTTGCCGGCGTGCACCTGGTCGGAGTCGAGGCCGTGGGCGAGCGCCCAGGCACGCAGCTTCTTCACGGAGGTCTTGCCCCCGGCGCCCTGCAGCGGGGTGCCGGTGCCTTTCGCCCGGTGGGCGAGGCCGATCCGCTGGGCGTCGGAGGAGTCGATGTCGGCGAGGTCCACGCTGCCGTCGGCGAGCGCGGCGGCCCGCTTGTCGCGGGTCACGGCGTGCAGCACGATCTCGTTGAGCTTGGCGGGCTTGCCCCACCAGCGCGGGTTGCGGGTGAGGACGACGTCCTTCGCGGCGGTGTCGACCTTCTCGACCTTGAAGGGTCCGGCGGTGACCTTCAGCTTGCGGCGGGCGCCGTCGTTGAAGGCGTCCGGGCTGCCCATGACGTCCTTCGGGTACAGCGGGGAGAACAGCGACCGCCAGTCGGCGTAGGGGCGCGAGAAGGTGACCCGGACCTGGAGGTCGTTGGCGCCGCGCTCGATCTTGGCGATGCGGTCGTAGCCGGCGTTGCGGGCGGTCCAGTAGGCGCTGTTCCGCCCGGACAGGGCGCGCCACTGGGCGACGAAGTCGGCGGCGCCGATCTCCCGGCCGTCGCTCCAGACGGCCTGCTGGTTCAGCTTGTACAGCACCACCTGGCGCGGCTCGGTCTCGATGACCTCGGCCGACTCCAGGTAGGCGGGGTCGGCCACCGGCTTGCCGGCCGCGTCCAGCCGGTACAGGGACGGCAGCACGGCCTGGGCGATCCGGGTGGTGCCGGCGTCGGCGTCGGCCTGGAAGGTGTTCAGGGTCTCCGGTACGGCGTCCACGGCCCATTTCAGCGTGCCGCCGTCGGCGACCAGGTCCCGGGCGACCGGGGCGATGTCCTGCGGGGCGAGCGGGGCGCTGGCCTTCTCGTCCTCGGCGCAGCCGGTGAGCAGGGGGACGGCGAGGGCGCCCGCGCCGAGGAGGGCGAGGGTGCTCCGCAGGTGCCGCCGCCCGGGCCGCCACGCGGTGCCGCCGCCCGGTTGCGCGTGTGTCGTGGCTCGTCGCGCGGTTCCCCGCGCCGCTTCGGGGCGCTGCCCGACACCGTCGTAGGACATCTCTGCTACCTCCGGGAAGCCACGGGCCTTATGCTCGCATTTGTCGGTATTCGGAGCTGATCACGTTCGGCGGTATATGGAGCTGATCAGATCTATGCGGCCACTGAAGAGGAAAGGATCCGGCAACAGCGGGCGACACGGCGACGACAGCCGGTAAGCCCACCCGTGCGGCGCAACACACCGGGCGATGCACCCGTGCGCTCCGGCCAATCGCTGCACATCCCTTCACACCGGCGGGCGAGAGGCGCAACACTCCAAGGCGCATGCACGTTGCCGCCCATGGCCCGCCGGACCCGCGGAAGCGAGGGCAAGTCATGTCCGTGCACGACGACATCAACGCCGTACAGCGCTGCCTCGACGACCTCCACCGGTCGCTGGGCCAGCTGGAACACCGGCTCGGCGGCTCAGGGCTGGAGATACGCCGGGTGCGGCTGGACGCCGACCACCTGCGCGAGAGCCTGGCACTGCTGCGGGAGGCGGCCGCCAGCCCGATCGCGTCGCACCGGCCCGACCTCGTCACCATCTCCGACGCGCCCTACGACATCACCCTGTGGACGGACTCGGACGACGAGGGACTGGGCGCCCGCGACCGCCGCGCCCCCTGAACCACGCCACCCCTACCGACCGGAGTCCTAGACGTGGCCACTGGTACGGAACCCCGATACGACGGCGGTGGCGTGCGCGGCCGTACGCGCGCCGCGATCGCCGCCCCGCACCTGCGGACCGACCGCTGGTGGCTGGCACCCGCCGGCACCGCGGCCGGTCTGCTCGCGTTCGTCCTCTACTCCACCTGGCGGGCCTTCGCGAACGCCCACTACTACGCGGCGCCCTACGTCTCGCCGTTCTACTCGCCGTGCCTGGCGGAGAACTGCCGGACCATGCGCGCCGGGCCCAACGCCGACCTCTTCGGCAGCTGGTGGGCGATCTCCCCGGCCGTCATCATCCTGATCTTCCCGCTCGGCTTCCGGCTGACCTGCTACTACTACCGCAAGGCGTACTACCGGGCCTTCTGGGCCTCCCCGCCCGCCTGCGCGGTGGCCGAGCCGCACCGCTCCTACAGCGGCGAGACCCGCTTCCCGCTGATCCTGCAGAACGTCCACCGGTACTTCTTCTACGCCGCCCTGCTGGTGGCCGGCGTCCTCACGTACGACACGGTGCTGGCCTTCCGGGACCCGCACTACCGCTGGGGCCACATGGGCCTGGGCACCCTGGTCTTCCTGGCCAACATCGTGCTGATCTGGACGTACACCCTCTCCTGCCACTCCTGCCGGCACATCGTCGGCGGCAAGCTCAAGCACTTCTCGAAACACCCGGTGCGCTACCGGGCGTGGCAGTTCGTCGGGAAGCTCAACGCCCGCCACATGCAGCTGGCGTGGGCGTCGCTGCTGAGCGTGGCGCTCGCCGACTTCTACGTCTACCTCGTCGCGTCCGGGGTCTTCGACGATCCGAGATTCTTCTGATGAGTGAGGCCTTCTGATGTCCGTGGTGGACCGGCAGGAGTGGGACGTCGTCGTGGTCGGTGCCGGCGGCGCCGGGCTGCGGGCCGCGATCGAGGCGCGCGAGGGCGGCGCCCGTACGGCGGTGATCTGCAAGTCGCTGTTCGGCAAGGCGCACACCGTGATGGCCGAGGGCGGCATCGCGGCGGCCATGGCCAACGCCAACGAGCACGACAACTGGCAGGTGCACTTCCGCGACACCATGCGCGGCGGCAAGTTCCTCAACCAGTGGCGGATGGCCGAGCTGCACGCCCAGGAGGCCCCGGACCGGGTGTGGGAACTGGAGACCTGGGGCGCGCTGTTCGACCGGACGAAGGACGGCCGGATCTCGCAGCGCAACTTCGGCGGCCACGAGTACCCGCGGCTGGCCCATGTGGGCGACCGCACCGGCCTGGAGCTGATCCGCACGCTCCAGCAGAAGACCGTCGCGCTCCAGCAGCAGGACTTCGCGGAGAGCGGGGACTACGAGTCCCGGCTGAAGGTCTTCCAGGAGTGCACGGTCACCCGGGTCCTCAAGGACGGCGATTGTGTCTCGGGCGTCTTCGCCTACGAGCGCGAGAGCGGCCGCTTCCTCGTCCTGGAAGCCCCCGCCGTGGTGATCGCGACGGGCGGCATCGGCAAGTCCTTCAAGGTCACGTCGAACTCGTGGGAGTACACCGGCGACGGCCACGCGCTGGCGCTGCTCGCGGGCGCGCCCCTGCTGAACATGGAGTTCGTGCAGTTCCACCCGACCGGCATGGTCTGGCCGCCGTCGGTCAAGGGCATCCTCGTCACCGAGTCGGTGCGCGGGGACGGCGGGGTGCTGCGCAACTCCGGGGGCGAGCGGTTCATGTTCGACTACGTCCCGGACGTCTTCAAGGACAAGTACGCCGAGTCGGAGGAGGAGGCCGACCGGTGGTACGAGGACCCGGACCACAACCGGCGCCCGCCCGAACTCCTCCCCCGCGACGAGGTGGCCCGCGCGATCAACGCCGAGGTCAAGGCGGGCCGGGGCTCCCCGCACGGCGGGGTCTTCCTGGACGTGTCCACCCGGATGCCCGCCGAGGTGATCCGGCGCCGGCTGCCGTCGATGTACCACCAGTTCAAGGAGCTGGCGGACGTCGACATCACGGCCGAGGCGATGGAGGTCGGGCCGACCTGCCACTACGTCATGGGCGGCATCGCGGTCGACTCCGACACGGCGGCGGCCCGCGGGGTGCCGGGGCTGTACGCGGCCGGCGAGGTGGCCGGCGGCATGCACGGCTCCAACCGGCTCGGCGGCAACTCCCTGTCCGACCTGCTGGTCTTCGGCCGGCGCGCCGGCCGGCACGCGGCCGAGTACGCGCAGGGGCTGGCGTACCGGCGGCCGGCGGTGGACGACTCCCAGGTCGACACGGCCGCGGCGGAGGCCCTGCGCCCCTTCTCCGCGGAGGCGCACGGCGGCGCGGCGGGCCCCCCGGAGAACCCCTACACCCTGCACCAGGAACTCCAGCAGACCATGAACGACCTGGTGGGCATCATCCGCCGGGAGAGCGAGATGGAGCAGGCCCTGCACAAGCTGGCCGAGCTGCGGGTCCGGGCCCGGCGGGCCGGTGTCGAGGGCCACCGCCAGTTCAACCCCGGCTGGCACCTCGCCCTCGACCTGAGGAACATGCTGCTGGTCAGCGAGTGCGTGGCCCGGGCCGCGCTGGAGCGCACCGAGTCGCGCGGCGGGCACACCCGTGAGGACCATCCGGCGATGGACCGGGCCTGGCGCAACGTGAACCTGCTGTGCACCCTGGCCGACCCGTCCGGCGGCCTCGCCGCGGCCGACCCCGCCCGGGGGCAGATCCGCCTCAGCCGTGAGACCACCGCCCCCATCCGCCCGGACCTGCTCGCCCTCTTCGAGAAGGAGGAGCTGGTCAAGTACCTGGCCGAAGAGGAGCTGTACGAGTGAGCAGCCACGAAGCCCGCTTCAAGGTGTGGCGGGGCGACGGACAGGGCGGCGGCCTGAAGGACTTCACGGTCGAGGTGAACGACGGCGAGGTGGTCCTGGACATCGTCCACCGCCTCCAGGCCACCCAGGCACCCGACCTGGCCGTGCGCTGGAACTGCAAGGCGGGCAAGTGCGGTTCGTGCTCGGCGGAGATCAACGGCCGGCCGCGGCTGATGTGCATGACCCGCATGTCGGTCTTCGACCCCGGGGAGACCGTCACCATCACCCCGCTGCGCGCCTTCCCCGTGGTCCGGGACCTGGTGACGGACGTCGGCTTCAACTACCGCAAGGCCAGGGAGATCCCGGCGTTCGTGCCGCCCCCCGGCCTGGGACCCGGCGAGTACCGCATGTTCCAGGAGGACGTGGACCGCCCGCAGGAGTTCCGCAAGTGCATCGAGTGCTTCCTGTGCCAGAACACCTGCCACGTAGTGCGCGACCACGAGGACAACAAGCAGGCGTTCGCCGGGCCCCGGTACCTGATGCGGGTCGCCGAACTCGACATGCACCCGCTGGACGCGGCGGCCCGGGCCGGCCTCGACCGCGGGCGCACCGCCCAGGACGAGCACGGCCTCGGCTACTGCAACATCACCAAGTGCTGCACGGAGGTCTGTCCCGAGGGCATCCGGATCACCGACAACGCCCTGATCCCGCTGAAGGAACGCGCGGTCGACCGCAAGTACGACCCGCTGGTGTGGCTGGGCTCGAAGATCAGGAGGCGGTCGGGGGCGTAGCCGCCCAGTCCTCCCGGTAGGCCCGCCAGTCCGCCTCGGTGGCCGCGAAGTCCACGTAGAGGGCGACGCCGAAGGCCCGCCGTTCCGCGTCCGTGCGGGACAGGCCCAGCCGTACGCCCCGTACAGCCGCCGGGACGGTCTCGGCGTGCGCCCAGTGCCCGAACCGGTTCTCGTGGTAGAAGGGCAGGCCCATCAGCAGGTCGGTGCCGTCGGGGGTGACCTCCAGGGCGAGGCTGGTCTGCTGCGCCACATAGCCGCCGTACAGGCTCTGCAGCGGCTGCATGGTGTCGTACGACATGACGGCGATCTGGTCCACGCGGCGGGCCACCTGCCCGAAGTACTCCTGCGACCACCACTTGGGGTGGCCGGTGGTGGCACCCCAGAAGGAGTGGAACGCGGGCAGCGGGTCGATCTGGTGGGCGGCGACGGAGAGGACGGCGCCCCGGGCGTGGGTGAGGTCGCGCAGGTCGTCGAGGAGGCCGAGGTAGTCGCGGTCGCCGGAGTGCAGCGGTTCCAGGTCGAAGTGCGCGCCCTGGAAACCGGCGGCGAGGACGGCGCGGGTGGAGGCGAGGATCGCGGCGCGGGTGGCCGGGCGGTCGAGACGCAGTCCCTCGGGGCCCTCACTGGCCAGCTTGTCGCCGAGCCAGGCCTGGACGCGGACACCGGGCAGCTCCCGGTGGACGGCCGCCGTCAGCCGGCGGGCCCCCGGGTACGCCGACGCG
>NZ_BNBF01000027.1:72630-76718 GCF_014654935.1 Streptomyces capoamus | reverse complement strand
GGCAGGGTGCCGTCGTGCTCCAGCGGGCCGGAGTGGACGTACAGGTCGCGGATGCCGGTACCGCGCAGCCGCTCGGCGAGGGCCCTGACGTCCCGGTCGTCCTTCCGCCCGTCCACCCAGGCGTGCCCCAGCCAGAGGGCGTCCTGGTGCCGGGTTCGGGTGCCGGGGGCCGGATCGCCGGTGTAGTTCAGTCGCAGGGCCGTCTCGGCGGTGAGCAGCGGGAGCAGGAGGAGGGCGAGGAGGAGGGCGGCGCCACGGAGAACACGGCGGACACGGCGCCTGCGGGCGGGGTGTCCGGGGCGTGGCGCGGGAACGGGCTCCGGGGTTGTGGGGTCCGGGGTCGTGCGATCCGTGGGTGCGGGATCCGGGGTTGTGGGGTCCGGGGTCGTGCGATCCGTGGGTGCGGGATCCGGGGTTGTGGGGTCCGGGCAGGGGTGCCCGGCTGTCCGGTCGGCGGTCGGTTTTTCGTCAGCCGGCCGGCCGCCCGTCGCGTTCTCGTCCATCCCGTCCCCCTGTCCGTCTGGTCCCCCACCCGTGTCCCTCCCGCTCGCGGAGCGGACCACCTGCCCATACGCTCCGAAACGTGACGTCCTCCCTGCTCCGGGCCCGGCCCCGGCGTGCCACCGCGCACATACGGGTGCGGGTGACGCATGCCGTGCCGGGTGCCCTGGCGGGAGCCTGGTGGCTGGTGCTGCCGGTGATGACGGCCGTGTCCGGCGCTCCGGTTCCCGTGGCCTCGGCCGCCCCGCAGCAGGGCGGGACGTCGGCCGCCGACCTGGTGCTGCCGCTCGTCGTCGGGGTGGCGGCCTTGGCCCTGGCCGGATACGGCTCCCTGCGCCGCACCCGCCGGGCCCGGACCCGGACGACGCCGGGAACGGTCTCGGCACGGCCGGCCGCGCCCACCCCGGCCGACTCCGAGCGCCAGGCGCGGGCGGCACTGCGGCTGGCCGACGACTGCGTACGGACCTCCGAGGAGGAACTGTCCCTGGTCCGCGAGTTGTTCGGGGAGGAGCGGACCGAGCCGTTCACGCACGCGCTGCGGGCCGCGGAGACCGAGTTGTCGGCGGCGTTCGCGATCTGGCGGCGGTACGAACAGGGCGTCCCCGAAGAAGCGGGTGCCCGGCGCCAGGCCCTGGTCGGGGTGATCGGCCGCTGTGCGGAGGCCGGGCGCCGGCTGGACGCGGAGGCGGCGGCGCTGGACCGGCTGCGCGGTCTGGACGCGGCCCCGCGGGACGCGGACCGGGAGGGCGGCCAGGGCAGCCGGGGAGTCGGGGCGGCGCTGGTGGTGGCCGAGGAGCGGTTCCGGGAGCTCGCGGCGCGGACGGTGACGGCCCAGGAGGTCCTGGCGGCGCTCCGGGAGCGGTACGCGCCCTCGGCCGTCGGTCCCGCCGCCGGGTACGTCGAACAGGCCAAGGACCGGCTGCTGTTCGCGACCGCGCGGCTGAACGAGGCCCGTCAGGCCGTCGACGCGGGCGACCGGGAGCGGGCCGTCCGGCAGCTGCGGGCCGGGGAGGGGGCGGTGGTCCAGGCCGGGGTGCTGGTGGACGGGGTGGAACGGCTCGCGGCACGGCTGCGGGAGGCGGCCGCACTGGTGCCGGCCGCGCTGACCGGTGCGGAGGCGGAGCTGGCGGCGGCCCGGCGCGGTAGGGAGCGGACCACCGCGGCCCAGCCGCACGCGCGGCCGGCGCACGCCGACGTGGTGCTGGCGGCGGTCCGCGAGGAGCTGACGGGCGGGCCGTACGATCCGCTGGACGCGCTGCGCCGGATCACCCGGGCCGCCGGCCGGCCGGGCGGGCCGCGTTCCGGGGTGCTGGACACCGCGGCGCAGCTGGTGGCGCGCGGTTCCGTCGCCGTGGCGGAGGAGTTCGTCTCCGTGCACCGGGGGGCGGTGGGTGCGCAGGCCCGGGCCCGGCTGGCGGAGGCGGTGCGGGAGCTGGCCGCGGGCGACGCCGACCGGGCCGATGCCGCGGCCGGGGAGGCACGGGAACTGGCCGAGCGGGACGTCCGGGCGTACGGCACCCCGCACCTCGGCACCGAGGGGGACACGGCCGGCCTGGCCGGTGCCGTCCTGGGCGGCATCCTGCTCACCGAGACCCAGGACACCGGCACCCCGGCGGCCTACGGCGGCCCGCACACCCGCTCCCGCCACCAGGACTGAGCCCCGGGTCGCCTCCCGGACGGGCGGGCCGTCGGGCGATCGGGCCGTCGTAGGGCCGGGCGGGTCAGAACAGGCTGAGCAGGGCCTCCGCCGGGTCGGTCAGGCCGCCCTCCCCGCCCGGCAGGGGCAGTTCGAACCACACCGTCTTGCCCCGGGGGGTGCGCCGGGAGCCCCAGGCCGCGCTGAGCAGGCCGACCAGTTGCAGGCCCCGCCCGCCCTCGTCGGTGTCCCGGGCCCGCCGGCGCCGGGGCTGGACGAGGCCGGCGTCCCAGACCTCGCAGACCAGGGTGCGGTCCAGCAGCAGCCGGAGCCTGATGTCCCCCTCGCCGTACCGCAGCGCGTTCGTCACCAGCTCGCTGACCAGCAGCTCGGCGGTGTCGACCAGCGGCTCCAGGTCCCAGGAGAGCAGCTGTCCGCGGGCGTACTCCCGGGCGCGGCCCACGCTGCGCGGCTCGCGCGGCAGCGTCCAGTCGCCGACGGACTCGGCGGGCAGCCCCTGCACCCGGGCCATGAGCAGGGCGATGTCGTCCTCGCCGTGGTGGGTGTCGAGGGTGTTGAGGACGTGGTCGCAGACGTCCTCCAGGGGCCGGCTGGGGTCGGTGAGCGCGCCCACGAAGGCCTGCAGCCCCTCGTCCAGCGGATGGTCGCGGGACTCGACCAGGCCGTCCGTGTACAGCGCGAGCAGCGCGCCCTCCGGGAGTTCGACCTCCACCTCCTCGAACGGCTCGCCCCCCACGCCGAGCGGCATGCCGGGCGGCACGTCGAGCATCAGCGCCGCCTCGCCGGGCTCCACCAGGACCGGTGGCAGATGGCCGGCGTTGGCGAACGTGCAGCGCCGGGTGACGGAGTCGTACACGGCGTACACGCAGGTCGCCAGGTAGACCTCGGACAGGTCGGCGTCCCGGGGCTGGCGGGCGGCGCGGGTGGCCTGCTGGACGCCTCCCCCGGAGCCGAAGGCCTGGGCGGGCCCCCCGGGTGTGCCGAGGCCGCGCGCGATCTCGTCGAGCGCGGAGAGCACCTCGGCCGGTTCCAGGTCCAGCAGGGCCAGCGTGCGTACGGCGGTGCGCAGTTCGCCCATCGCGACGGCGGCCCTGAGGCCCCGGCCCATGACGTCCCCGACGACCAGGGCCGTACGGTGCCCGGGCAGTTCGATGACGTCGAACCAGTCGCCGCCCACCTCCGTGGCCGCGTTGCCGGGCAGGTAGCGGCAGGCGATGTCCAGCCCCGAGGCCTCCGGGTCGCCGGGCGGCAGCAGGGACCGCTGCAGTATCAACGCCCGTTCGTGCTCCCGGCGGTACAGGCGGGCGTTGTCGATGCAGACGGCGGCCCGCGCGGCCAGTTCGACCGCGAGTTCCCGGTCGCGCTCGCCGAACGGCTCGCTGCCCTTCGTGCGGGCGAACTGCGCGAGTCCCACCACCGTGTCGTGGGCGACCATCGGCACGGCCAGCGTGGACTGCACGAGCCCGCCCTCCTCGGCGGGCACGTATTGCGGCCGGGCGGTGCGCAGCGCGTCCGCGCAGGGCGAGTTGAACGGGAAGTGGTGGACCGCGCCGACCTCGACGGGCTTGCCGGAGCTGCTGAAGGGCGCGCCGGAGACGGCGCTGGAGAAGGCGACGCGACGCAGTTCGGCGCTGCCGTCGGCGAGTCCGGGCGGTGCCTCGTCGCCGGCGAGCAGGCCCTGGTAGAGGTCGACGGTGGCCAGGTCGCAGAAGCCGGGGACGACCACGTCGAGCAGTTCGCGGGCCGTGGTCTCCAGGTCCAGGGAGTTCCCTATGCGGGCGCCGGCCTCGTTGAGCAGTGCGAGGTTGCGCCGGGCTGCGGCGGCCTCGCGGGCGGCGGCCCGGCGTGCGGTGATGTCGGTGCCGAGCCAGGCGATGCCGATGGGCCGGCCGCTGCCGCTGTGCACGCGGTAGAGGTTGACGGACCAGTG
>NZ_BNBF01000027.1:62938-72583 GCF_014654935.1 Streptomyces capoamus | reverse complement strand
CCGGCGTTCCTCGGATCCCGGGACGAAACCGGTGACGTGCATGTCGGTGATGGACTCGCCGGACTCCAGCACCCGCCGCAGGGTGGCCGAGACCCGCTCGGCCTCGCCGCGCGGCAGATAGTCGTGGACTCCCTTGCCCCGGTGGTCGTCCGGGGTGCCGCCGAAGATGGAGGCGAACCGCATGTTCGCCCGGCGGACCCGCAGGTCGACGTCGATCAGCAGGAAACCGAAAGGGGATTGACCGAAAATCGCCTGCGAGGCGGCGAGGTCGGTCTCGATGCTGCGCAGCGTCCGGACGTCCACGACGATACAGACGGCGGCCCTCTCGCCCTCGGCGGTGCGCGTCGGCATGACGTAGACCTCGGCCAGGCCTTCTTCACCGCGGGTGCCGTCCGGGCCGTCGGGCATCCGGAACGGCACCACTCCGGTCCACTCCCGCCCGTCGAGGATTTCGGCCATCTTCCGCTGGCCGCGCACGCGCAGATCGGGATCGATGAAAGCCTCTATCGGGTCCATGCCTACGGCGCGTCCGGCGGGGATACCGAAGAGCTGCTCGGCGCGCAGGCTCCACTGCTCGACCAGTCCGCCGGGACCGATGGAGAAGGACGCGACCTTGATGTAGTCGTAGATGGAACCGGGCGGACTGCTCTGCCACATGGCGTCGCCGGGCGCCGCGGCAGCCTCCGCGGCCCGACTCCTCGCGCCGTCCGACGGGTCCTCGGACTCCGTGGCCTTCGCTGGTATCTCGCTCACGCGAACCGTCCCCTCCAGCTCACCGCGTCCGGCACCGGTCACCGGGGGCGGCTGCCCGCAGTATCCAGCACTACGGTGCCGCACGACACGGTGTTCACGATCACAGCTCGGTCCAGGTGGTTTTCGGACCGGTCCGTGAGAACACTTCCACTCTTCTAACCAGGGAACACACCGCCGAACCCCCCATCACCGGACCGTGCGCGCCCCCGGCGCGCGGTGGGCGGCGCGCCGCCCGCTGTACACCCCCCGTGCCCCTGCGGCTGCCGCCATGCCGTCCGGACACCTCCGCGTCCCCCTACGGCTGCCGCCGCGTCACCCGGGCACCGCCAGTTCGAACCAGACGGTCTTTCCGCCCGCGCCGGGCCGGGTGCCCCAGCGCCGGGAGGAGCCCGCGACCAGCTGCAGGCCGCGTCCGCTCTCGTCCTCGGGCCGGGCGGCGCGCTCGCGCGGCGGATCGGGGAGCGGGTCGGAGACTTCCACGCGCAGCAGACCGGCGGGCTCGGCGGGGCGCACCAGCCGGACGCCGATGGGACCGGTGGCGTGCCGCAGCGAGTTGGTGACCAGCTCGCTCACCAGCAGGGCGGCGAGATCGGCGAGGCAGTTCAGGCCCCAGCCCCGCAACTGGCCGCGGACCGCCGCGCGGGCGCCGCGCACGGCGTCCGGCTCCGCGGGGAAGGTCCACTCGGCGCAGCCGCCTTCGGTGTCGCTCACGCCGATCACTTCCCAGGCCAGCGAGCCCACCCATGCCCGTTTTCATGGGGTTAATGGGCACATACCCGATATCCGGGCGGCAGTACCGCGCGCGAGGGCGCACTGTGGCACGAACGGGCGCGCTCGGTCCGGGGCCGTGCTTCCAGGACCGTCGGGAGTCATGCCCCTAGGGCCGTCGGGGGTCATGCTCCTCGGCCCGTCGAGGGTCATGCTCCTCGGACCGTCCGGGCCATACCCATAGGACCACCGGGGGCCATGCTCATGAGACCGTCCGGGCCCGCGCTTCCAGGAGCGTCGGGAGGTCACGCCCCTAGGGCCGTCGGGGGTTATGCCCCTCAGCCCGTCGAGGGGCATGCTCCTCGGACCGTCCGGGGCCATGCCCCTAGGACCATCGGGGGCCATACCCATAGGAGCACCGGGGGGTCATACCCATAGGACCACCGGGGGCCATGCCCGTAGGACCGTCCGGGGCCGCGCTTCCAGGAGGGTGCGGAGGCCCACTTCTAGGACCGTGCGGGGCCCTGCTCCGCGTCCCAGCGGGCGGCCACCTCCCGTACGGCCGGGACGTCCTGGTCGAGCCAGTCGACCTCCCAGATCCGGTCCGGGGTCAGCCAGCGCAGCTCGTCGTGGTCCTGGAGGGGGCTCGGCGCGGGCGAGCCGGGGCGCAGGCGGGCGGTCCACACCTGGAGGACGTACGGCGTCCGCAGCGGCCACTGTCCCGGCACCCGCCCGACCGGCTCGGCGTCGACGCCCAGTTCCTCGCGCAGTTCGCGTAGCAGGGCGTCCTCGGGCCGCTCCCCCGGTTCGACCTTGCCGCCGGGCAGCTCCCAGCGCCCGGCCAGGTCGGCGGGCGCGCTGCGGCGCGCGGCCAGCAGCCGGCCATCGTCGAGCAGGGCGGCTCCCACCACCACGATCCGGTCCGCTCCGGGGGTCTCGCGCGTCATGCAGCGGAGCCTACGGGAGGCCGTGCGTGGTCAGTTCTGCGTGCCGTCCCCGTTCTCGCCGATGCGCTCGACCCAGTAGAGCTGCTTGTGCCCCCGGTCGTCGAGGCTGTCGGCGATCTTCTGCGCCTCCGCGCGGGTCGCATAGCGGCCGACCCGGTAGCGATTGCCGTTGTCGTCCTGCCGTATCACGATCCAGGGGAGAGAGACCGTGCCCTCACTCATGGCCCCCACCGCCCGCGTTCCTTCTCGCACCGCCCCGCCCTCCCCCACTCCGGGGCCCCCGCCGTGCCCCGCCTAAGGAAACCGCAATCCGCATATGCCCGAGCGTACGCCCAACCTTCACGCTGCGAATACGCCTTTTCACAAAGAGGTACGCAACCAGCCAGAACGCCGGGGGCGCACGAGACCGAATGCGCCGTCGGGGGCAAAGTCGCCTCGGTCGGGGGCGTGCCGGTGGCAGGCGGACCACCTGCGAGAACGGCCGGATTGCGGCGGGCGGGGACGGGACGGCCAGGGCCGCGCGGCGGCGGGCGGCGCGCCAGGGTGTGCGCTACCTCACGCAGGGGGCGCGCGGCATCCCGCCGACCGGGCCGGGGCGGCCCTTCGCGGGCAGCTCAGGGGGCGGTCACTTCACGGGCAGGTGGTAGGCGACCCGGTAGCGGTCGGCCGGGATGACGATGTCGGCGGTCTCCACCGGGCGGCCGGAGGCGAAGTACGTGCGCTGGACGACCAGGACCACGTGCCCGGGGACGCCGCCGAGCAGGTGCAGTTCCTCGGCGAGGCCGGGGCGGGCGCCGACCTCCTCGGTGACGTTGTCCACGATGACGTCGATGGCCCGCATGCGCTCGACCACGCCCATCCCGCCGAGCGGGCCCTCCTCGGGAAGCATCACCGGGGTGCGGCCGGTGACCGTCAGGGGCTCCCAGGACGTGGAGAGCATCATCGGCTCGCCGGCCTCCCGGAACAGGTACTTGGTGCGCATGACCCGGTCACCGGCCGCAATGGCGAGCCGCTCGGCGACGGCCGCGCCGGCCTCGGCCTGCTCGCTGCTGGACTCCCAGGTGCCGCGCACCGAGGCGTCGGCCTGCTCCTGCCGGAAGGGGGTGGCGCCGCCCGCCGGCCGGTATCCGGAGCGGGCCAGCCGACGGGGCACCGGCCGTTCGCGCACGTAGGTGCCCGAGCCGGAACGGCCCTCGACCAGCCCCTCCGCCATCAGCACCTTGCGGGCCTCCAGGGCGACCGTGTCCGAGACGCCGTACTCCTCGCGGATGCGGGCCTGGGACGGCAGGCGGGTGTGGGGCGGCAGTGAACCGTCGACGATCTTCTTGCGGAGATCACCCGCGACACGCAGGTACGCCGGCTGTTCACCGAAAGTCACTGGCCGCTCCCATCAGGTTGTACAGACAGCAACAGCCTGGCAACCCTGGGTTGTGCCGTGCAAGCAAAGGCCAGAGAATCACTCGATGTGATGACAAAAGGCCGGGGAGGGCTTTACCCAGGCGCTTTCTCCCCCTTATACGGGGGCTCACACCCGGAGACCGGTGTCGTCATGCCGTCCGGCGTCCCCGGCCGCCGCCCCGGGAACCCCGGGGGGCCGCCGGGCCGTTGGGAAGGAGTACGGGCGGCACATGAACGGGGGGCGGGATGCGGGTGGACACCGGGCCGGACGGCCGGGCGGGCGATACGGCCGTCCGTGCCGTGAACGCGCTCACCGCACGGTGGGCGCAGGCCCTGCACGAGGGCACGGTGTTCTCGGCACCGGGCGTCTGGCCCCTGCTGGCCTTCCTGGCCGACGGCGCGGCCGGACCGGCGCGCGCGGAACTGGCCGGCGCCCTGGGCGTGCCCGCCGAGCAGGCGGCCGGTGCCGCGCGGGGGCTGCTGGCGGAACTGGCATCGGTGGCCGGCCTGGACGCTGCGCTCGGCCTGTGGACGCACCACGCGCTGGCGCTGCGCGAGGAGTGGCGGGCCGGGCTGCCCGCCGGCACCCACGGAGTCTTCGGGGACGACCTCGTCACCGCCCAGGAGCGGCTGGACGCCTGGGCGGCCGAGCGGACCGGCGGGCTCGTCGAGCGCATGCCGGTGACGCTGACCCGGGACGCGCGGATGGTGCTGGCCACCGCCCTCGCGCTGCGCACCGAGTGGCGCCAGCCCTTCACGGAGCGACCGCTGCGGCCCGGCGCCGGCCCCTGGCAGGGCCGCACCCTGCGCGGCCTGCACCGGCGCAGCGTGCGGCCGGACCGGGTGGGGGTGACGGGCACACCGGACGGCTTCGTCACGGCGCTGACCGTGCCCGGTGACAACGGCGTGGACGTCCACCTGGTTCTCGGCGAGGAGCGCATGACGCCGGGTCAGGTGCTGGCGGCCGGGGTGGCGGTCGTGGAGCGCGGCCTGCCGCTGACCGGGGGCGGCGCGCTGCCGCACGGGCACGTGGGCCCCGGACTGCACGTGGAGCAGCAGCCGGCCACCGCTCCGGAGCCGCGGACGCTGGACGTGACGACGGTGGCGTACGAGGTGCGGGCCGACCACGACCTGCTGGCGCTGCCGGGCCTCTTCGGCCTCACGACGGCGACGGACACCGACGGGGGCCACTTCCCGGGGGTGAGCCCCTACCCGACGCGAGCAGCACGGCCGGGTTCCGTGCCAGACCGCAGAGCAGCGAGGCCGGTGAACACCACCAGGCCTCAATCCCGTGACGCATCCCGTGGCGGCCCCGGACCGCCACGGACCGGCCATCGGCCCCACAGGCCCCACGGGAGCGTCACTTGCATTACCCCGCGTCTGCAAATATCGTCGTCAACAACAAAGCGCGTCTGCAAGTAGATGGGACGTGCGTTCGGCTCGAGAGCACGGGCACGCACCGAGTGCCCGCACCCCCTCGGCAGAGAACGGATCGAAAAGGCACCACCATGTCACTGAAGCACCTCCTTCCGGGCCGTCTCGGCTTCGGCACCGCCCCGCTGGGCAACATGTTCCGCGCGATCCCCGACGAGGAGGCCCGTGCGACCGTGGAGACCGCCTGGGACCAGGGCATCCGCTACTACGACACCGCCCCCTTCTACGGCGCCGGCCTCGCCGAGCAACGCCTGGGCCAGGTCCTGTCCACCGAGCCCCGCGACGCCTACGTGCTGTCCACCAAGGTCGGCCGGGTCGTCCTCGACGAGATCGAGACCGACGTCCCCGACTTCGGCGAGAAGGGCGGCCTCTTCGAGCACGGCAACCCCAACAGGATCGTCCACGAGTGGACCGCCGAGGCCACCGAGCGCTCCATCGAGGGCAGCCTCAAGCGCCTGGGCGTCGACCGGCTCGACATCGTCTGGGTCCACGACATCGCCCAGGACTTCCACGGCGACGCCTGGCTCCAGAAGTTCGAAGAGGCCCGCACCGGAGCCTTCCGCGTCCTGTCCCGCCTGCGCGACGAGGGCGTCATCAAGGCCTGGGGCCTGGGCGTCAACAAGACGGAGCCCATCGAGCTGACCCTCGCCCTGGACGAGCCCCGGCCCGACGGCTTCCTCCTCGCCGGCCGCTACACCCTCCTCGACCACGAGCACGCCCTGCAGCGCCTGCTGCCCATGGCGCAGGCACAGGGCGTCGACATGGTCGTCGGCGGCCCCTACAGCTCCGGCATCCTCGCCGGCGGCAGCCACTTCGAGTACCAGCAGGCCCCGCCGGAGATCATCGAGAAGGTCTCCCGCCTCAAGGCCCTCGCCGGGAAGCACGGCATCGGCATCAAGGCCGCTGCCCTGCAGTTCTCCCTCGCCCACCCGGTCAGCGCCGCGGTCATCCCCGGCGCCACCCGCCCCAGCCGCATCGCCGAGGACCTCTCCGCCCTCGACGAGAACATCCCCGCCGCGTTCTGGCAGGACCTGCGCGCCGCCGGGCTGGTCAGCCCCGCCGCCCCGCTGCCCGACGCCGCCTGAACCACGGCAAGACCCAGGAGCAAGACCATGGCCTCGACTTCCGCCAGCCGCACCGTGCCCGCCTCACCCGAAAAGGTCTGGAACCTCATGGGCGGCTTCGACGCCCTGCCCGACTGGCTTCCCTACATCCCCGAGAGCACCGCGCTCGAAGGGAACCGGGTACGCCGGCTGAAGAACCCCGAGGGCGAGGTCATCGTCGAACGCCTCGTGGACTTCAACGAGACCGAGCGCCACTACAGCTACGCCATCCTCCAGGCCCCGTTCCCCGTCGACGGCTACGTCTCCACCCTCCGGGTCCACACGGTCCCCGGCCGGGACGACATCGCCGAGGTCCAGTGGTCCGGCCGCTTCGACCCGGTCGGCGCCACCGAGGACGAGGTCGTCGACCTCTTCACCGGGATCTACCGCGACGGCCTCGACGCCCTCCACAAGACCCTCTCCGCCTGACACCGCGGTCACCGCGGAACCCCGCCACGCGGCACCGGCTTGTACCGCTCCGTCGGCCGGGGCGACAGGGGTACCGGAGCGGGCATGAAGGGGGCCCGACCCAGGAGGGTCGGGCCCCTCCTGACCTGTGCATGTGCCAGGTCAGGGGGGTGATGCGTCGCCCGCTAGTCACCGGCCACGCCGTCGGCTACCGGCTCGAACGAGGTGTCGGCAAGCTCGCCGCCCACCTCGACGGCACTGACTACATCGACAGCTATGACGACTTGGAGGACGCAGCTTGAGGAAGACCCCGCCTAGGGGCCGGTGATCGTGGAGCTCCCGGCCGGTATGGGCCCGGAGGAGTACGAGTTCTGGGACGACGCGACGCTGACCTACTACGAGCGCCAGGACGACGGCACGGTCATCTCCCGGCCGTACAACGAGAACGAGGGCGCCCAGTAGCAGGCCCGAGCTGCCCTCGACAGCCTTCAGCAGGAGGCCACGACCGCGATCGGCTAGCTGAGCGACCGGATCGACCTGAGCCTCGCCTTCCTGGCTCTCACAGAGCCGACCGCCGAGGAGACGGCAGCCCAGATCAAAGTGCTGTCCGACCTCGCCGCGTACAGCGCCGGAAGCCTGAAGCGGTCATCAAGGTTCTGTCCGTCCTGCTCAACCGGCCGGTCTGATCTGGATTGTCCGCGCGAGAGAGGAGTGATTTCGTGGCATGATTCGACAACTTGATCAACTTGGGGATGTGGGGGGCTACGTTGACTCAGAAGATGTGCAAGAGATGCCTTCTCAAGAAAGACTGCACTGACTTCCGAGCGGAAAAGACGAAGCGGGACGGTCTAGCTTCTTATTGTCGACCTTGCGAAAGCGAGTACCAGAAAGAGTATCGAACGAGGAATGCGGATCGATTGAAGGTGTACCGCGCTCAAACCTACGACACTGATCGCAAGTTCGCATCCGATGTAAAGTCCCGCTATGGCATCACAGCGGAAGATTACGAAGCCCTACTAGAAGCTCAGGGCGGCGCCTGCGCAATATGCCGGGAACCTTGCACTACCGGCAATCGGCTCTCCGTGGACCACGACCACGAATGCTGCCCCGGAAGGAGGTCTTGCGGGAAGTGCATAAGAGGGCTTCTATGCACCCGCTGCAACCCCGGGATCGGCTACTTTCGCGACAACGTCGAACTGTTGCGACGAGCAGTCGCCTACCTCGAAGGAGAAAGCAGCAAGTGACCTTTCCCCCTTCAAGAAGTGATCGAACTGCGCTTACCCAATCAGGTGACTTCGCACTCAGAAGCTAAGTTGGGCCCCTTCTTCACTCCGAGCTGGTCAGATGGAGGGTGAGGACGGCCTGAACGGGGCTGGTGATCCGGGTGGTCGAGCACCGCAGTTTGCGGAGGAGCCTCCAGGACTTGAGGGTGGCGATGGCCTGCTCCACGAGGGCCCGGATCTTCGCGTGGGACCGGTTCACCGCCTTCTGGCCTGCGGAGAGGGTCTCCCACCGGCCCCAGCACGGGATGCGGACCGTGCCGCCGGCGCCCCGATAGCCTTTGTCGGCCCAGCACTTGATGCCGGCCTCGGCGAGGGCGCCGACGATGCCGTGTTCACGGGCCGCGCGGACGTCGTGGACGGCGCCGGGCATGGCCGGTGAGGCCCACAGTAGCCGGCCGAAGGGATCCGCGATGACCTGCACGTTCATCCCATGCTTCTTGTGCTTTCCGGAGTAGAACGGGCGGTCGGCTGCGATGCGGTCGATCGGCAGGAGCGTGCCATCCAGGATCAGATACGCCTTCACCGACGCGGTTCGCACTACGTCGGCCAGGCTGGGGGCAAAGGCGGCCAGGAGCTCGACAGCCTCGGTGACGTACCGGTAGGCCGTCGTGGTGCCCACTCCGAACCCTGCTGCGAGCTGGGCATATGCATGACCCACCCGAAGATGGGCGAGCGTGAGCAGAGCCTGGCGGCCGGCGCTCAGACGCCGCCAGCGTGAGCCGATGTCGCGGCGGTGCTGCCGCAACTGCTGGGTGAGGAAGCGCAGGGCAGAGCTGGACACGTCGATGCCCGACGGGTAGACAAGCACGTGAAGCCTCTGGTGGACATGGTTCTCTTGGTCCAAAACCGTCTACCAGGGGCTTCACCATGTTGTCAGCCCAACTACCCTTCTGCGGGCACAGGTTGGAAAAGGTTCAATGCCTACATGACGTTCACGATGACGTGGGCGCAGGTCGCCGAGCATGCAGATGAGTGGACCGGCAGTGACTCCCGCGTGGCGGCTGCGGTCCTCGACGAGAAGATCGGGACGGCCATCTCCGCGAGCGGCATGAATCCGGAGGCGCAGGCCCACTTGCGCGAGACGTTCCTCCTCCTGGTCCGGGATGGCATCGCCGGCGCCGGAAAGGCCGCAGTCGAGGCCGGGCGGGACTGGAGCAAGGCTGCCGAGCCTCTCCTCGTCGCCCTCAGTCCGGCCGCCTGACGACAGACGAAGGCCCCAGTCCGAGCCGCTTCCGGTTCGGACTGGGGCCTTCGCGTACTACTTCACGCTGGTCTCGACAGCCTCGAAGATATCGGCGTCGGTTTCCTTCTGCCAGTCCGGCAGGTCGGGCCAGTCCGCCACGTAGCCCGGCTTCGGGTCCTCGAAGTGCTTGTACATCTGAGCCGTCCAGCACGTTGCCACGAAGCGGCCCTTCTGCTCGCGCGACAGGCGGGACGCGTGCCCACCGCTCAGGTCAAGGAACTGGCGCACCTGCTCGTACACGGCGCCGGCAGCCCCGCGTTCCCAGTCGGGCGTCTCCTCCCACGGGGTGACGTAGCTCGGCTTCGGCTCGCCAGGGAAATGCTTCCGCACCCCAGCAATCCACGCCTCACGGAAAACCCGTGCGCCCT
>NZ_BNBF01000027.1:60148-62896 GCF_014654935.1 Streptomyces capoamus | reverse complement strand
CGGTCGTCATCCCATCCCCTCTCGTCATGCCGTCAGGGTGCCGATCTCGGCCTTCAACTCGGCGATGCGCCGGTCGCGCCCGAAGGTACCCAGCTCGGCAGTCAGGGTTTGGAGTCTACGGGCGACGTACCCGGACCCGGACTCGCGAGCCAGGCGGAGGGCTTCGAGTCCGTACTGCACTACCTGCTCGGAGTCCTTCCTCTTGGCTCCGATGGCGGCCAGGTCGACGAGCACGGCGCCACGGCGACGGAACGAGCGGCCAGGGGCAAGAGGCTTGAGTCGAAGCGCGTCCTTGAGAGCGGCCTCAGCCAGGCCGAGCCGGTTGAGCTGCAAGTACCGGGCGCCGCGTTCCTCGGCCAGCCGGGAGCCGTCGAAGCGCAGCCATCCACCGTTGGAGACCTCACCACCAAGGTTGGACACCTTTTCCGCCTCGTCGAGCGCCTCCTCGCAGGCGTCGAAGTCGCCCAGCCACGCATACGCCTCAGCCTGAACCGCCGCTGCCCAATGCCGCGTCGAGAGACAGCTGTCCCCACGAAGGGCGACATGCCGTGCCGCTCCGAGAGTCTCCGCTGCTCGCCGGTAGCGGTTCTCGGAAAGGTCCACATAAGCGCTGCGAATGAGGGCACAGGCCCACAGGTCGTGGGCGCCGGCTTCCTTGCTCGCGCTGGCGGCCAGGGAGTACGAGGCGGTCGCGTCACAGTAGCGGTTGGCATCGAAGGCCAGTTCCCCGGCGAGCTGAAACAGATCGCCCGCAGCGGGACAAAGGGCGTCGGCTCGGCCCCCACCACCCCGAAGCGCGTCGTTCAAGGCTTCGAGCTGGGACTGAACGATGGGACGCACTGAGTGTTTGGCGCGGGCGATTTGATAGACCTGCCAAAGGTGGTCGTTCATGCGCTCGAAGTCGTCGGTGCCGCCCCGTACTGCGCCTTCCGCCAAGGCGTCCGCATCGTCCATCGGCACGACGGCGAGCGCGCCCGAGACGGCCATGAGGCGCAGGAACTCGCGTCGGATCATCTCTTCTGTGTCCCCTGGGACGTGGTGGTCGCTCGACACTACCCCCTCCGGCTCGGGCAGAACTGCAGCCGGGTCTAGCAGGGCGTCGAGTTCATCGAGGTCCATCTGTAGCACCTCGGCGACCTTTGGCCGGTGGGGAGGCTGGGGCTTCGATTTGCCCCGCTCCCATCGGCCCACGGTGCGCCGATCGACGCCGACCGCGAAGGCAAACCTCTCTTGGGTTAAGCCCCGAGCTTTGCGCCTGTCGGCAAGGCTCATGTAGGCCCCCTTCCCCGGCTCCTGCTGTTCTCAATCATGGCGCGTGTCCCATGTCCAAGAGATGTCCCAACACTGACTCATGGATGCCGTGGCCCGCACCTCTTTCACGCGGAACGCTGGACTCCCATCCGGTAAAACCGCCGTCAGCCAGCGAGGGAAACGCCATGAAGACCATGACGAACAGAGATTCTGCCTCCGCTGGCGTGAGCGTGGCCGAGGTGTTCCACCCCCAGGCCGAATCGGCGCACGCAGCACGCGAGTTCACGCGACGGGCCCTCGCCGACACCGCCTTGGAGATCGACGACATCGCTCTGTGCGTCTCCGGCGTCCTCTTGCCGTGCCACCGGGGGGTCAACCGGCTGAGCGTCTGGCTCGGACGGTGCGGGCCGGTCTGTCGGGGCCTCGCCCTGAGCCTCGATAACGGTCGGCACGTCCTAGGCGGGAATCTCGGTCGACTCGGCCTTGGCCTCAACCTGAGTGGCGTCCACGACGGTATCGACGATCTCACCGATGGCGGCCTGGGAGACCTCTTCCGGGTTGTGGACGACGACCGGCGCGGGATCGGCGATCACCTGGTCCGTGGTCGGGTAAGTGAGGGTCACCCTCGACCGTGCATGTGGGTGCTTCCGGGGACTTCTCGACCGGGGTCACCACGTCGGCCGTGACCGCGACCGACTCGGACACGCGGGCCTTGGGAGACCTGAAGGGCATCCAGGTCGTCGTCACGGTCAAGAATATGCGAACCCGCGTTCGACCGAATGGGGTATGCAGGGACAATCGATCGTCATCCGCAGGGCACTTTCGGGGCCCACCCCCGAGGGGATGGACCCCATCTGACCCGCATGTTTGCCAGATCAGCGGTGCCCTGCCATGTGAGCCGCTACACGTTGAAGCGGAACTCCACCACGTCGCCGTCCTGCATCACGTAGTCCTTGCCCTCCATGCGGGCCTTGCCCTTGGCGCGGGCCTCGGCGACCGAGCCGGCCTCGACCAGGTCGGCGAAGGAGATGACCTCGGCCTTGATGAAGCCCTTCTGGAAGTCGGTGTGGATGACACCGGCCGCCTCGGGGGCCGTGGCGCCCTTCTTGATGGTCCAGGCGCGGGACTCCTTGGGGCCGGCCGTCAGGTAGGTCTGCAGGCCGAGGGTGTCGAAGCCGACGCGGGCGAGGGTGGCCAGGCCGGGCTCGTCCTGGCCGACGGACTGGAGCAGCTCCAGGGCCTCCTCCTCGTCCAGCTCGGCGAGGTCGGCCTCCAGCTTGGCGTTGAGGAAGATCGCCTCGGCGGGGGCGACCAGGGCGCGCTGCTCGTTCTTGAACTCCTCGTCCACCAGCTCGTCCTCGTCGACGTTGAAGACGTAGAGGAAGGGCTTGGTGGTGAGCAGGTGCAGGTCGTGCAGGAGCTCGGCGCGCTCGCTGCCCTGGACGATGCCGTGCGCGAAGAGCGTGTCGCCCTTCTCCAGGATCTCCTTGGCCTCCT
>NZ_BNBF01000027.1:55896-60113 GCF_014654935.1 Streptomyces capoamus | reverse complement strand
CGACGGCCTTGACCTTGGGCGCGATGTCCTTCTTGATCCGCGACTCCTTCTGGAGCCGGGGCAGGACCTTCTCGATGGTCTGGAGGTCGGCGAGGATCAGCTCGGTGTTGATCGTCTCGATGTCGTCCTTCGGCGAGACCTTGCCGTCGACGTGGACGACGTTCTCGTCCTTGAAGGCGCGGATGACCTGGCAGATCGCGTCGGACTCGCGGATGTTCGCGAGGAACTTGTTGCCCAGGCCCTCACCCTCGGAGGCGCCGCGCACGATGCCGGCGATGTCGACGAAGTCGACCGTGGCCGGAAGGATGCGCTCCGACTTGAAGATCGAGGCCAGCTCTGCGAGGCGGCCGTCGGGCACGCCGACCACGCCGACGTTCGGCTCGATCGTGGCGAACGGGTAGTTGGCCGCGAGCACGTCGTTCTTGGTCAGGGCGTTGAACAGGGTCGACTTGCCGACATTGGGCAGGCCGACGATTCCGATCGTGAGCGACACGTTGCGACTTCCCGTAGGTGAGTGGGCCAGGGGCTGCCAGGGGCCAGAGGCCGACACTGGCCGATCCACCAGTTTACGGCGTCCCGGGCGCCCGGCTCGCGGGAGCGCCGATCCTCCGGCCAAGCTCCCGCCACCGGCGTGTCCCGGGCCCGATTCGACACATAAACAGACCTAGGTTGGTCCCTGTGGAGCAACACAGAACGCGACCCCCGAACGACGGACCGCGACGCGGCACGCCCTCCTCGGCCCCGCTGCCGCCGCAGGCACGGCGCCGGCCGGGCGGCGAACGCCGGCCGGCCCGGCCGGTGGGCGGGGCCCGGCCGGCGGCCCTGCGGCTGCCCGACCTGCGGCTGACCGGGCTCGGCAGCGGGCTGTTCTGCGCCGCGGCGATGGTCCTGGCCGGCTTACTTGACCAGCTGCTGTCCGACGCGTCCCTCACGGTCTACGGCGTGCTGTTCCTGCCGGTGTGCGTGCTGACCGCGCTGTGGGTGCGCGCCGGGGACGTGCTGACCGCCCCCGTCGTCGCGCCGATCGCCTTCGCCGCGGGCCTGCTGCCGGTCGCCGACGGCGGCGGGGGGCTGCTCGGCCGCATGATGGGGCTGGTCACCGGGCTCGCCACGCAGGCGGCGTGGCTGTACGCGGGGACGCTCACCGCCGGGCTGATCGTGCTCGTCCGCCGGGTGCGCTGGGTGCAGCGGCGGCGGCGACGCGACTGACGGACGCGGGCCCGGCAGAGGCGCGCTTCATGGAAGGGGGGAGGAGCCGGCACCGTGCGCTCGGCCCCTCCCCCGTGAATAGCCGTGCAAGACCGTGGGGCGGCTCAGGCGTGCTGGGACGCGTGCATCGCCGCTCCCACGATCCCCGCGTTGTTCTGCAGCTGGGCCGGGACGATCTCGGCCCTGATGCCCTCGATGAGGTGCAGGAACTTGGGGGCCTTGCGGCTGACGCCGCCGCCGATGATGAACAGCTCCGGGGAGAACAGCATCTCCACGTGGGCCAGGTACTCCTGGACGCGGTGGGCCCACTGCTCCCAGCTGAGATCCTTGTCCTCCTTGGCCTTGCTGGAGGCGCGCTTCTCCGCGTCGTGGCCGTTCAGCTCCAGGTGGCCCAGCTCGGTGTTCGGGAGCAGGGTGCCGTCCACGAAGACGGCACTGCCGATGCCCGTGCCGAAGGTGAGCAGGATCACCGGGCCCCGGCGGCCCCGTCCGGCGCCGAACTCCATCTCGGCGACGCCCGCCGCGTCCGCGTCGTTGACCACGGTCACCGGGAGGCCGCCGAGTCTGCCGCTGAACAACGCGCGCGCGTCCGTGTCGATCCAGCCCTTGTCGACGTTCGCCGCCGTCCGCACCGTGGCGCCGCCGGTGACCACTCCCGGGAAGGTCAGCCCGACCGGGCCGGTCCAGCCGAAGTGGTCCACGACCTGCTTGACCCCGTCGGCCACGCCGTCGGGTGTCGCCGGGTGCGGGGTGAGCACCTTGCAGCGCTCCTGGGCCAGGTCGCCCCGGTCCAGGTCCACTGGGGCGCCCTTGATGCCGGATCCGCCGATGTCCACGCCGAAGATCTGCATGGCTCCACGTTACGACGGGCCACGGGCCGTCATGCCTCGGGCGTACCGCTTCCGCCGCGCGCGGCGACCAGGGTCGCGGCCTCCTCGCGCAGGTCACGGCGGAGTTCCTTGGGCAGCGAGAAGGTGATCGACTCCTCGGCGGCCTTGACCAGCTCCACGTCGGCGTAGCCGCGCTCGGCCAGCCACTCCAGCACCTGCTCGACCAGCACCTCCGGCACGGAGGCCCCGGAGGTGACGCCGACGGTGGTTACGCCCTCCAGCCAGGCCTCGTCGATCTCGCGGGCGAAGTCCACCAGGTAGGCCTCGCGGGCGCCGGCGAGCTTGGCGACCTCGACCAGCCGCTTGGAGTTGGAGGAGTTGCGGGAGCCGACGACGATGACCAGGTCGGCCTCGGCGCCCATCTGCTTCACGGCGAGCTGCCGGTTCTGCGTGGCGTAGCAGATGTCGTCGCTGGGCGGGGAGACCAGGCCGGGGAACTTCGTCTTCAGGGCGTCGACGGTCTCCATGGTCTCGTCCACGGAGAGGGTGGTCTGGGAGAGCCAGACGACCTTCGACGGGTCGCGGACCTCGACCTTGTCGACGTCCGCGGGGCCGTCGACCAGCTGGATGTGGTCGGGGGCCTCGCCGGAGGTGCCGATGACCTCCTCGTGGCCCTCGTGGCCGATCAGGAGGATGTCGTAGTCCTCGTTCGCGTACCGGACGGCTTCCTTGTGGACCTTGGTGACCAGGGGGCAGGTGGCGTCGATCGTGGCGAGCCGGCCCTGCCGGGCCTCCTCGTGCACCACGGGGGCGACGCCGTGCGCCGAGAACATGACGATGTTGCCCGGCGGCACCTCCTCCGTGCGCTCGACGAAGACGGCACCCTTCTTCTCCAGGGTCTGCACGACGTACTTGTTGTGGACGATCTCGTGCCGGACGTAGATCGGGGCCCCGTACTGCTCCAGGGCTTTCTCGACGGCGATCACGGCGCGGTCCACGCCGGCGCAGTAGCCCCGGGGGGCGGCGAGCAGGACACGGCGGCCAGACGAAGCGGTCATGCGTCCCATCGTAAGGCCGTGTCCGGGGGCGGAGATCGCGTGTCCGCGCCCTGGAGGGGCGCGGGGAACCGCGCGGGCGGGCCGACACGGACCCGCAGCCGGAAACAGCCGGGAGCCCACGGCGCACGGCCGCGCTGTCGGTACCGGCCGCTAGGCTCGCCGCATGGCCGTGAACACGTCTCCCGAAACCCCGCTCCCCGTCGGCGAGGTCTCCCGGATGATCGGGGGATGGATCGACCGGCTCGGCGCGGTGTGGGTGGAAGGACAGATCACCCAGCTGTCGCGCCGCCCCGGCGCCGGCGTCGTGTTCCTCACGCTGCGCGATCCGTCGCACGACATCTCGGTCGGCGTGACCTGTTACCGCCAGGTGTTCGACGCGGTCGCGGACGTCGTCGGCGAGGGCGCGCGTGTCGTCGTCCTGGCGAAGCCGGAGTGGTACGCCCCGCGGGGCCAGCTCTCCCTGCGGGCCGCCGAGATACGGCCGGTCGGCGTCGGCGAGCTGCTGGCGCGGCTGGAGCAGCTGAAGAAGGCGCTGGCGGCCGAGGGCCTGTTCGCACCGAAGCGCAAGAAACCGCTGCCGTTCCTGCCGCAGCTGATCGGGCTGGTGTGCGGCCGGGCGTCCGCGGCGGAGCGGGACGTGCTGGAGAACGCCCGGCACCGCTGGCCCGCCGTCCGCTTCGAGGTGCGCAACGTGCCGGTGCAGGGCGTGCACGCCGTGCCGCAGGTCGTGCAGGCCGTCAAGGAGCTGGACGCGGTCGACGAGGTGGACGTGATCATCGTCGCGCGGGGCGGCGGCAGCGTCGAGGACCTGCTGCCGTTCTCCGACGAGCAGCTGGTGCGGGCCGTGGCCGAGTGCCGTACGCCCGTGGTGTCCGCGATCGGGCACGAGCCGGACAACCCGCTGCTGGACCATGTCGCCGACCTGCGCGCCTCCACCCCCACGGACGCGGCCAAGAAGGTCGTACCGGATGTCGGCGAGGAGCTGGAGCGGGTGCGGATGCTGCGGGACCGGGCGCGGCGCTGTGCGCACGCGTATCTGGAGCGGGAGGAGCGGGGGCTGGCGCACGCGCTGGCGCGGCCCTCGATGGAGGATCCGCACCGGATGCTCGACGAGCGCGCC
>NZ_BNBF01000027.1:51853-55853 GCF_014654935.1 Streptomyces capoamus | reverse complement strand
GACCACGTGGCCGGGCTCCTCGACCGCGGCCGGCGGACGCTGGGGCATCTGCTGGACCGGGCGGACTCGGAGCTGACGCACACGCACGCGCGCGTGGTGGCCCTCTCCCCCGCCGCGACGCTCCGGCGCGGTTACGCGGTGCTCCAGCGGGCGGACGGGCACGTGGTGCGCGGTCCGGCGGAGGTGACGGCGGGCGAGGCCCTGCGGGCCCGCGTGGCCGACGGTGAATTCTCGGTGAAGGTGAGCGAATGACGAGCAAGGTGGACGAGGCGCTCTCGTACGAGCAGGCGCGGGACGAGCTGATCGAGGTCGTACGGCGGCTGGAGGCGGGCGGTACGTCGCTGGAGGAGTCCCTGGCGCTGTGGGAGCGCGGCGAGGAGCTGGCCAAGGTGTGCCGCCGCTGGCTGGAGGGCGCGCGCGCCCGGCTGGACGCGGCGCTGGCCGAGGAGGAGGCGGCGGAGGACGCCGGGTAGGCGACCGGCGGCGTCGGCTGTGAGGCGGCTCACCGCGGCCCCGCTTTGGTTGAAGGTTGAACTTCGCTGGCGTAGGGTCGTCCCGTTAGCCGATCCGGACCGCGGTCCGGTACGTCGGATCAAGACGTCTACCAGGAAGTCCACGCATGTCTCTCGTTCTTGACCCCGCCGCCCAGGACCTGCTGTTCCGCGAGGCCCGCACCGCGAACACCTTCACCGACGAGCCGGTGACCGAGGAGCAGGTCCAGGCGATCTACGACCTGGTCAAGTACGGCCCGACCGCCTTCAACCAGAGCCCGCTGCGCATCACGCTGGTCCGCTCCCCCGAGGCCAGGGAGCGTCTGGTGCAGCACATGGCCGAGGGCAACCAGCCGAAGACGGCCGCCGCCCCGCTGGTCGCGATCCTCTCCGCGGACAACGAGTTCCACGAGGAGCTGCCGGCCCTCTTCCCGCACTTCCCGCAGGCCAAGGACGTCTTCTTCAGCGAGCGTCCGGCCCGTGAGGGTGCCGCCGCGCTGAACGCCGCCCTGCAGGCCGCCTACTTCATCATCGGCGTCCGCGCCGCGGGCCTCGCCGCCGGCCCGATGACCGGCTTCGACTTCGAGGGTGTCCGCAAGGAGTTCCTGGACGACGACCACACCCCGCTGATGATCGTCAACATCGGCAGGCCGGGCCCGGACGCCTGGTTCCCGCGCTCGCCGCGCCTGGCGTACGACGACGTCGTCACGACCGTCTGAGCGGAGCCGTCCGGTCTCCGCACCGGCCTCCGTACCGCCTGCCGTACAGGAAGAGGCCCCCGGCGCACCGCCGGGGGCCTCTTCGCGTGCGCGGGGACGGCGCCGGTCACTCCATCTTCAGCGCGGTCGCCATCGTCGTCAGCTCCTCGAAGGAGCCGGTGCCGGCCACGACCGTGGTGGAGCCCGGCGTGTTCTGCAGGACCAGGGCGTCGTACCGGCCGCCGGTCCAGCGCGTCCAGGTGCGGCCGTCGATGGTCTCCGTCCGCTGCGTGGCCCTGCCGCCCTGGCTGGCCCGGGCGATGAAGTCGGCGCGCTTCTGCGTGGACTGCTCGACCTGCACGTACTGGCCATCCGGGGTCTGGAAGCCGAGGTGCCAGCGGTCGGAGTCCGCGCCCTGGAAGCGTACGGAGGTCGCCTTCCAGGTACTCGGCAGGCCCTCGGGGGCGGCCACCGGGTAGCTCGCCGCACGGCGGGCCGTGAGCAGCTCGACCCGGTAGTCGACCCGCTTCAGCTCGGGAGCGTGATCGTCGTGCGGAATGGTGAGGAAGTAGACGACCGCCGCCGCGATGCCGATCAGGGCCAGGGAGAGAATCATGTCCCGGGCCGTCTTCTGCTTGCCGTTCGAACCTGCCACGCCCTCTATCGTCGCAGGTGTCCCATGCGCTCATCCGTGGGGTCCCCTGCTCATTTTGTCTGTCCGGCGATAGAGTCAGGGTCCAATACCCTCATCCGGCCGTCGTCGTATCAGAAAGGTGCGCTCCGATGACCGAAAATCATCACCTGCCGTCCGAGCTCGATGTTCCCTCCGAAGCTCCCGACCGCAACCTCGCCCTGGAACTCGTCCGGGTGACCGAAGCAGCCGCGATGGCCGCCGGGCGCTGGGTGGGGCGCGGCGACAAGAACGGCGCCGACGGCGCCGCGGTGCGCGCCATGCGGACCCTCGTCTCCACCGTGTCGATGAACGGCGTGGTCGTCATCGGCGAGGGCGAGAAGGACGAGGCCCCGATGCTCTTCAACGGGGAGCACGTGGGCGACGGCACCGGTCCCGAGGTCGACATCGCCGTCGACCCGATCGACGGCACCACGCTCACCGCCAAGGGCATGCCGAACGCGATCGCCGTGCTGGCCGCCGCCGAGCGCGGCGGCATGTTCGACCCGTCCGCCGTGTTCTACATGGACAAGCTGGTCACCGGCCCGGAGGCGGCCGACTTCGTCGACATCAACGCGCCCGTCGCGGTCAACATCCGCCGCATCGCGAAGGCCAAGCGGTCCGCGCCGGAGGACGTCACCGTCGTCATCCTGGACCGGCCGCGGCACGAGGGACTGATCCGGGAGGTCCGGGAGGCCGGCGCGCGCATCAAGCTGATCTCCGACGGCGACGTCGCCGGCTCGGTGTACGCGCTGCGCGAGGGCACCGGCGTCGACCTGCTGCTCGGCATCGGCGGCACGCCCGAGGGCATCATCTCGGCCTGTGCCGTCAAGTGTCTGGGCGGCACCATCCAGGGCAAGCTGTGGCCCAAGGACGACGAGGAGCGGCAGCGGGCGATCGACGCGGGGCACGACCTGGACCGCGTGCTCACCACCGACGACCTGGTGTCCGGCGAGAACGTGTTCTTCGTGGCGACCGGGATCACCGACGGAGAGCTGCTGCGGGGCGTGCAGTACCGCTCGGAGACCGCGCTCACCGAGTCGATCGTGATGCGGTCGAAGTCCGGGACGGTGCGTCGGATCTACTCCGAGCACCGGCTGAGCAAGCTGCGGGCCTACAGCGCGATCGACTTCGACCGGGCGAAGTAACCCCCGCCGGGGCCCCCGCGGCCCCGCGCCACCCCCGCGGCCCCGTGACTCGGAAGCGCCCTCTGTGCGGAGAGGGCGCTCCTGGTCCGGCCGCTCAGCCCGCTATGCGGTCCGCCGCCGTCGCGCGGGCCGCCTTCTTCAGTTCCATCTCGCGCCGGCGGCGCCGCGCCAGCACCACCCGGCGTTCGGCCGCCGTGAGCCCGCCCCAGACGCCGTACGGCTCGGGCTGCAGCAGGGCGTGTTCGCGGCACTCGACCATGACCGGGCACCCGGAACAGACCCGCTTCGCCGCCTCCTCGCGCGACAGCCGGGCGGCGGTCGGCTCCTTGGACGGGGCGAAGAACAGGCCGGCCTCGTCGCGTCGGCACACCGCCTCGGTGTGCCAGGGTGCGTCGTGGTCCCTGTCCCGCGCCGGCCCCCGCTGGGCCGGGACGGCGGCTACCTGCAGGGACGAATGCGGCGGTTGCAGCACGGTCTACTCCTGACGACGGCTTCGCGAGCGAGAGACGATGCAGCAAGGCCTACCCGCTGTGCGTGCGCCTATGCACAGAGTTCCCATCCGCGGGCGCACAGTGGTTCCTTCACGCCCCTCGCCCTGGTGCCGCCGTCCCGCCCGGCCGTCAGTGCCCCAGGTGTCTGCGCAGCTTGCGGTCGACCTTGTCCTGGACGCGCTCCAGGATGTCCGCCACCAGCTTGCCCCGCCTGGGCCGGGCCTCCACGTTGCCGAGGACGGCCCAGCCGTCGACGTAGACCACCGGCGCCTCGGGGTCGGCCGAATCCAGCGGGCTCACCTCGAAGTTGCCGAGCACACCGCCGCCGGTGCCGCGCAGCGACACGTTCTCCGGGACGCGGATCTGGACGTCGCCGAAGACGGAGACGGCCTTGATCACCACCTGCTGGTACTCGAAGACCGCCTCGCTCAGGTCGATCTCGACGCTGCCGAAGACGGCGTAGGCGTGCAGTCGGCGCCCGGCCCGCCAGCGGCCCCGGCGC
>NZ_BNBF01000027.1:44055-51822 GCF_014654935.1 Streptomyces capoamus | reverse complement strand
ATGGCGCTGCTGAACACCGCCACCACGCTGGCGTCCGCCTCCGCCGGGATCGCGTCCGGGCCGGGGCGCGAGGGGGCGGAGGCGTAGGCGGGCCCGGCGGGACGCCGGTGCGCGGCAGGCAGGTCCCGGACGAAGACCTCCAGCTCGCCCACCGTCTTGGCGTTCAGCACGCCGTCCACGCGCTCGGCGTGCTCGTCGGCGGTCAGCCGGCCCTCGGCGAGGGCCTCACGGAGGATGTCGGCGACCCGGTCGCGGTCGGCGTCGGAGGCGCGCAGCTCGGCTGCGGGTGTGGGTGCGTGCTGCTTCTGAAGGTCCACGGCAGCAGCGTACCCAAACACGATAGATCGCGACACCCCCGACTGAGCCGGACCTCACAGGTCCGCCGCCGTCGGCAGGTTCTACGCTGGACAGGCCCGCCAGCGTCGGCGGGCACCGTCCGTCACAGTGAGGAATGGGCTGAGATGCCTGAGTTCGCGTACACCGATCTGCTCCCGCAAGGAGAGGACACCACCCCGTACCGGCTGGTGACGTCCGAGGGCGTCTCCACGGTCGAGGGGCCCGACGGGCGGACGTTCCTCAAGGTGGAGCCCGAGGCGCTGCGCAAGCTGGCCGCGGAGGCCATCCACGACATCCAGCACTACCTGCGGCCGGCCCACCTCGCCCAGCTGCGCCGGATCATCGACGACCCGGAGGCGTCGGCGAACGACAAGTTCGTCGCGCTGGACCTGCTGAAGAACGCGAACATCGCGGCGGCGGGCGTGCTGCCCATGTGCCAGGACACCGGCACCGCGATCGTGATGGGCAAGCGCGGCCAGAACGTGCTGACGGCGGGCGAGGACGCCGAGCACCTCTCGCACGGCATCTACGACGCCTACACCAAGCTGAACCTGCGCTACTCGCAGATGGCTCCGCTCACCATGTGGGAGGAGAAGAACACCGGGTCCAACCTGCCGGCCCAGATCGAGCTGTACGCCACCGACGGCGGCGCCTACAAGTTCCTGTTCATGGCCAAGGGCGGCGGCTCCGCGAACAAGTCCTTCCTGTACCAGGAGACGAAGGCCGTCCTGAACGAGGCCTCCATGATGAAGTTCCTGGAGGAGAAGATCCGCTCGCTGGGCACGGCCGCCTGCCCGCCGTACCACCTGGCGATCGTCGTCGGCGGCACCAGCGCCGAGTACGCGCTGAAGACCGCGAAGTACGCCTCCGCGCACTACCTGGACGAGATCCCGGCGGAGGGCTCCGAACTCGGCCACGGCTTCCGCGACAAGGAGCTGGAGCAGAAGGTCTTCGAGCTGACCCAGAAGATCGGCATCGGCGCGCAGTTCGGCGGCAAGTACTTCTGCCACGACGTGCGCGTGGTCCGCCTGCCGCGGCACGGCGCGTCCTGCCCGGTCGCGATCGCCGTCTCCTGCTCCGCCGACCGCCAGGCCGTCGCCAAGATCACGGCCGAGGGCGTCTTCCTGGAGCAGCTGGAGACGGACCCGGCGCGCTTCCTGCCGGACACGACGGACGAGCATCTCGACGAGGCCGGCGACGTCGTGCGGATCGACCTGAACCAGCCGATGGACACGATCCTCGCGGAGCTGGCCAAGTACCCGGTCAAGACCCGCCTGTCGCTGACCGGTCCCCTGGTCGTGGCCCGTGACATCGCGCACGCGAAGATCAAGGAGCGGCTGGACGCGGGCGAGGAGATGCCGCAGTACCTCAAGGACCACCCGGTGTACTACGCCGGTCCGGCCAAGACCCCCGAGGGCTACGCCTCCGGCTCCTTCGGTCCGACCACGGCCGGCCGCATGGACTCCTACGTGGAGCAGTTCCAGGCGGCGGGCGGCTCCAGGGTGATGCTGGCCAAGGGCAACCGCAGCAAGCAGGTCACCGACGCGTGCGCCGCGCACGGCGGCTTCTACCTCGGCTCGATCGGCGGCCCGGCCGCCCGCCTCGCCCAGGACTGCATCAAGAAGGTGGAGGTCCTGGAGTACGAGGAGCTGGGCATGGAGGCCGTCTGGAAGATCGAGGTCGAGGACTTCCCGGCGTTCATCGTGGTGGACGACAAGGGGAACGACTTCTTCCAGGACCCCGCGCCGCAGCCGACGTTCACCTCGATCCCGGTGCGGGGCCCGGGTCTGGGCTGACCCGGCAGCGACACCCGCGGAGAGCCCCTGGCGAGTTGCCGGGGGCTCTGTCGTCCTCTCGGCGCCCAGGGGCCGAGAGCGGCCCTCACGGGCCCCGTCGGTCCCAGCCCCGCCAGCGGTCCGGTTGTGACCGATAGGGCCGACGTTCACCTCGATCCCGGTGCGGGGTCCATGGCTCGGCCGACCCCGTGCCGGACGCCCGCCCCTGAGGGAACCGGGGGCGGGCATCCGGGGTACCCGGACGTTTCCCCCGGAAGGACCGGGGCCCGGAACATCGCCGGTCCCCCGTTCGCTATACGGGTATGAGCGAATACCGGATCGAGCACGACTCCATGGGCGAGGTACGCGTCCCCGCGGAGGCCAAGTGGCGCGCGCAGACACAGCGGGCCGTGGAGAACTTCCCCGTCTCCGGGCAGCGCATCGAGCGGGCCCACATCGAGGCGCTGGCCCGCATCAAGGCGGCCGCGGCGAAGGTCAACGCCGAGCTGGGCGTGCTGGACAAGGACGTGGCGGAGGCCATCCAGGAGGCGGCCGGCGAGGTCGCCGCGGGGAAGTGGGACGAACACTTCCCGGTCGACGTGTTCCAGACGGGCTCCGGCACCTCGTCCAACATGAACACCAACGAGGTCGTGGCCACCCTCGCGACCGAGCGGCTCGGCCGGGACGTGCACCCCAACGACCACGTCAACGCCTCCCAGTCGTCCAACGACGTGTTCCCGTCCTCGATCCACATCGCGGCCACCGCCGCCGTCACCCACGACCTGATCCCGGCCCTGGAGCACCTCGCCGCCTCCCTGGAGCGCAAGTCCGAGGAGTTCGCGGACGTGGTGAAGTCCGGCCGGACCCATCTGATGGACGCCACCCCGGTGACCCTCGGCCAGGAGTTCGGCGGGTACGCGGCCCAGGTGCGCTACGGCGTGGAGCGCCTCCGGGCCTCCCTGCCGCGCCTGGCCGAACTGCCGCTGGGCGGCACGGCGGTCGGCACCGGCATCAACACCCCGCGCGGGTTCTCCGCCGCCGTCATCGAGGAGGTCGCCCGGGTCACGGGGCTGCCGTTCACCGAGGCCCGCGACCACTTCGAGGCCCAGGGCGCCCGGGACGGCATCGTGGAGACCAGCGGGCAGCTGCGGACCATCGCGGTCGGCCTGACGAAGATCGCCAACGATCTGCGCTGGATGGCCTCCGGGCCGCGCACCGGCCTCGCCGAGATCCGGCTGCCCGACCTCCAGCCCGGCTCCTCGATCATGCCGGGCAAGGTGAACCCGGTGGTCCCGGAGGCCGTGCTGATGGTCGCCGCCCAGGTCATCGGCAACGACGCCACCATCGCGACCGCGGGCGCCGCGGGCAACTTCGAGCTGAACGTCATGCTCCCGGTCATCGCCAAGAACGTCCTGGAGTCGGTCCGGCTGCTCGCCAACGTCTCGCGGCTGCTGGCCGACCGCACGGTCGACGGCATCACCGCCGACCGGGAACGCGCCCACGAGTACGCGGAGTCGTCGCCGTCCGTGGTGACCCCGCTGAACAAGTACATCGGCTACGAGGAGGCCGCGAAGGTCGCCAAGAAGTCCCTCGCGGAGCGCAGGACGATCCGCGAAGTCGTCCTGGAGAGCGGGTACGTGGAGCGCGGCGACCTGACGCTGGAACAGCTCGACGCGGCGCTGGACGTCCTGCGGATGACGCGCCCGTGACCGCGGACGGGGCTTTCCGGCCGGCCGGGCACCGGGTGATGCGCGCCGCAGCGTCGTATGCCCCTGGCACCTAATATCTGTCCATGACGGACGACGGAACGGTGACACGAGTGACGGCGGGAGCGGGGACGTACTGGACGCCCGGGACGCACATCCTGTGGCGCTACCGGGAGAACGGCGGCGAGCACGTCCACATCGCCCGGCCGGTCACCGTCGTACGCGACGACCCGGAGCTGCTGGCGGTGTGGCTCGCCCCCGGCACCGAGTGCGTGAAGCCGGTGCTGGCCGACGGCACGCCCGTGCACCTGGAGCCGCTGGAGTCCCGTTACACCAAGCCGCGTACCGTCCAGCGGGACCGCTGGTTCGGCACGGGCGTGCTGAAGGTGGCCGAGCCCGGCCGGCCCTGGTCGGTGTGGCTGTTCTGGGAGCCGGGCTGGCGGTTCAAGAACTGGTACGTCAACCTGGAGCAGCCGCTGGCCCGTTGGGCGGGCGGGGTGGACTCCGAGGACCACTTCCTGGACATCTCCGTGCACCCGGACCGGACGTGGCACTGGCGGGACGAGGACGAGTTCGCGCAGGCCCAGCGGGACGGGCTGATGGACGCGGCGACGGCCGGGAGGGTGCGGGTGGCGGGACGGGAGGCGGTGGAGGTGATCCGCGCGTGGGGGACGCCGTTCGCGGACGGCTGGCAGAACTGGCGCCCGGACCCGTCCTGGACGGTACCTTCTCTTCCCGAGGACTGGCACCGCACTCCCGCGCACGTGTCCTCATGAGACCCTTGATGCGCCCCCAGGCAAGAAACGTAGGATCGTCCTCCGCAAGGGCGCTGCAGCGCAACCACCGGAGCATGTGCTGGGCTTGACCGATCGTCACCGAGGGGCGGCAGGACGTGAGCGAGGGGTACCAGGGCACCACCAGGAGAGCCCGCCCGGCGGGAAATCCGTTCCCGGGGCACGTATTGCGGGTATCGGCATTGCGGCGGGACCAACTGCGCGCCCGGCCCACCCGGCGCACAGCCCCGGACGGATGGATGCGACACGCGTGACGGAGCAGCCCACCTCACTCGGACGCCCCCAGTCGGGCGTCGACCCCGCGGAGACCCGCGGGGCCGTCCTGCGTGCCCCGGAACAGTCCGCGCAGCAGTTCGGCAACCCGGCCTTACCCGCACAGGCCCGGCCCGACGGACCGCCCTCCGGCCCGGCCACGGCCGCCGCGCCCTGCGGCCAGGCACCGGACGGCAAGGGGAAGGAGCTCCCAGTCAACGGCCCCGAGCACTCCCAGCCCGCCGCCACCGAGCCCGACGCCCACCGCCCGCGCCCCGCACCGGAGGCCATCCCGGCCCAGCCCGGTGCCGAGCAGGAGCGGACTCCGGGCGGTGAGGAGCGCCGTACCGGGCGCGGACTGCCGCCGGGGCGGCCCATGCCCATGCGGCGGGACGGGGACCGGCTCAGGTTCGTGGGCGCGGCCACCCGGCGGATCGCCCGCGGGCTCGACCTCGACGAGATCGTGATGGGGCTGTGCCGGGCCACCGTGCCCACGTTCTCCGACGCGATCCTGGTCTACCTGCGCGAACCGCTGCCGGTCGGTGACGAGCGGCCCAGTGGTCCGGTGGTGCTGCGGCTGCGCCGCACCGACCGGATACCCCCGGAGCGGGACACCGACGGGGTGCTGCTGCCGCCGGCGTTCGACCCGGATCCGGAGCCGTCGGTGCTGGCGGACCTGTCGTCGCTGACCGCCGAGCTGTGCGAGGTGCGGCCGGGCGGCGCGCTGAACGAGGTGCTGCGCGGGGTGCGGCCGGTGTTCGCCGACGCGCCCGCCGCCCGGGCCGCGCTGCCCGAGCTGCTCGGCGAGGGCGGCGAGGTGGTCGTACCGGGCGGGCGGCACGCGATCCTCGCGCCGTTGCGCGGCCGGCGCCGGGTGATCGGCGCGGCCGTGTTCCTGCGCCGCGCGGACCGGCTCGCGTTCGAGGCGGACGATCTGCTGGTGGCCGCGCAGCTGGCCACGCACAGCGCGCTGGGCATCGACAAGGCGGTGCTGTACGGCCGGGAGGCGTACATCGCCGACGAGCTGCAGCGCACCATGCTGCCCGAGACGCTGCCCCGGCCGACCGGGGTCCGGCTGGCGTCCCGCTACCTGCCGGCGGCGGAGACCGCGCGGGTCGGCGGCGACTGGTACGACGCGATCCCGCTGCCCGGCAGCCGGGTCGCTCTGGTCGTCGGCGACGTGATGGGCCACTCGATGACCTCGGCGGCGATCATGGGCCAGCTGCGCACGACGGCGCAGACGCTGGCCGGGCTCGACCTGCCGCCGCAGGAGGTGCTGCACCACCTGGACGAGCAGGCGCAGCGCCTGGGCACGGATCGCATGGCGACCTGCCTGTACGCCGTCTACGACCCGGTGACGCACCGCATCACGATCGCCAATGCCGGGCATCCGCCGCCCGTCCTGCTGCACCTGGGCGGCCGGGCCGAGGTACTGCGGGTGCCGCCGGGCGCGCCGATCGGCGTGGGCGGGGTGGACTTCGAGGCGGTGGAGCTGGACGCGCCCGCCGGGGGCACGCTGCTGCTGTACACCGACGGTCTGGTGGAGTCCCGGCTGCGGGACGTGTGGACCGGGATAGAGCAGCTGCGGGAGAAGCTGGCCGCGACCGCGCAGCTGACCGGCCCGGACCATCCGCCGCCGCTGGAAGCGCTGTGCGACGAGGTGCTGGACATGCTCGGTCCGGGCGACCGGGACGACGACATCGCGCTGCTCGCGGCCCGGTTCGACGGGATCGCGCCGAGCGATGTCGCCTACTGGACGCTGGAGCCGGAGGACTCCGCCCCGGGCCAGGCCCGCCGGCTGGCCCGGCGGGCGCTGGCGCGCTGGGACCTGGAGGAGCTGACGGACTCGGTGGAGCTGCTGGTCAGCGAGGTCGTGACGAACGCCGTGCGGTACGCGTCGCGGCCGGTGACGCTGCGGCTGCTGCGCACGGACGTGCTGCGCTGCGAGGTCGGCGACGACGTGCCGCAGCTGCCGCGGCTGCGGCAGGCCCGGGCCACGGACGAGGGCGGGCGCGGTCTGTACCTGGTCAACCGGCTGGCCAGGCGCTGGGGCGCGACCCGGCTGAGCACCGGCAAGGTGGTCTGGTTCGAGCTGAACCGCGGTTGAGCCGCTGACGGCACGCGAAGGGCGCCCGGAGTTCTCCGGGCGCCCTTCTCCTGTGCGGGTCTACTGGCCGAAGTTGCCCTCGGGGTCGAGCGGGTCCTCCGTGATGGGGGTCGTCGGCGGGCTGGTGGTAGGAGTCTGGGACGGCGTCTGCGACGGGGTCCGCGAGGGCGTCTGCGACGGGCTCTGGGACGGCGTTTGTGTCGGCGACTTGGACGTCGGCGGCGCGCTGGAGGGCGTCCGCGAGGGCGTCTGGGTCGGGGTCTGGCTGATCGTCGGCGTCTCGACGGGTGCGACGGCCGCGCCCTGCGTGGTGTTCAGGTCGAACTGGGCCTTGCGGGCGACGCTGAAGGTGTACGCGGCCCAGATCTTCGCCGGGTAGCCGCCGCCGTTGATCCGGCCGGGTGGCGGGAGCAGGCCGGTCGCGCCCTTCATGGACACGTGGGCCCTGGTCTTCGGGTCCTCGCCGAACAGGCCGACGGAGGTGACCAAGGTCGGCGTGTAGCCGGTGAACCAGGCCGACTTGTTCTCGTCGGAGGTACCGGTCTTGCCCGCCACTTGCTGGCCGCCGCGCAGCGGGTTCCTCGCCACGGACTCACTGGCCGTACCGTCGTCCACCACGCCGGTGAGCACGGAGGTGACCGTGTCGGCGGCCGTACGGCTGATCACCGAGCCCCCGACCGGGTTCGGCAGGTCCACCGAGCGGCCCTTGTTCACGGCCGACTTGATGATCGTCGGGGTCACCTTGTAGCCGTGGTTGGCGAAGGTGGCGTAGATGCCGGCCATCTCCAGGGGGCTGG
>NZ_BNBF01000027.1:35560-44008 GCF_014654935.1 Streptomyces capoamus | reverse complement strand
CGCCCATCGAGCCGAGGGTCTGGGCGGGCACCGCCTGCATGCCCTTGGTGTCCATGCCCAGCTCGCCCGCCGTGCTCATGACCTTGCTCATGCCCACGTCCACGCCCATCTGCGCGAAGACGGAGTTGACGGACTTGTTCATGGCCTGCTGGACGGTGATGTCGTCGTAGCTGAAGTCGTCCTCGTTCGGCGGGGCGAAGCCGACCCGGGAGCCGTGGTCCAGGACCGGGCGGCGGCTGGTGCCGTCGTAGACGGTGCTCGCGGTGATCGGATTGCCGTCCTGGGTGGTGGCGTTCTGCTCCAGGGCGGCGGCGAGGATCACCGGCTTGAACGTCGAGGCGGGCTGGTAGTCCCGACGGGTGGCGTTGCTGGTCCAGTGCTTGTAGTAGTCCTGGCCGCCGTAGAGCGCGACGATCCTGCCCGTCCTGGGGTCGACGGAGACGGCGCCGGCCTGGATGGCACCGTCGACCTTGCGCTGCTTCCGGTTCAGCTTGCTGGTCAGCTGGGCCCTTACGGTCCGCTCCAGCGCGGACTGCTTCTTGCGGTCGATGTCGAGGGTGATGGTCCAGCCCTTGTCGACGACCGCGTTCTCGGCCTGGGAGGCGGTCAGGCCCTCCTGCGCCATGAGCTGCCGTTCGAGCTGCTGGTTGGCGAGTTCGACCAGGTAGCCCTTCTGCCCGCCGAGGCCCGGGGCACCCTTGGGCTCCTTGATCTTCGGGAAGTGCATGGCGTCGCGCTTCGCCTTGGGCAGCCAGCCTTCCTCGACCATGTTGTTCAGGACGTAGTTCCAGCGCTCGGTGACCAGCTTCTTGCCGGTGTCGGTGGCGACCGCCCAGTCGTACTGGCTCGGTGCCTGGAGCAGGGCGGCGAGGTAGGCGCCCTGCTCGACCTTGAGGTCCTCGGCGTCGACACCGAAGTAGGCCTGGGCGGCGGCCTGGATGCCGTAGGCGTTGCGGCCGTAGTAGCTGGTGTTGATGTAGCCGGCGAGGATGTCGTCCTTGGACTTCTCGCGGTCCACCTTGAGCGAGATGACCAGTTCCTTCAGCTTGCGCGTGACGGTCTGGTCCTGGTTCAGGTAGTAGTTCTTGACGTACTGCTGGGTGATCGTGGAGCCGCCCTGCTTGCCGCGGCCGAGCGCCGTGTTGATCAGGCCGCGGGCGGTACCGCGGAAGTCGACGCCGGAGTCGTGGTAGAAGCTCTTGTTCTCCGCCGCCACGAAGGTCAGCTGGACCTTGCGAGGCACCTTGGACAGGTCGACGATCTCGCGGTTGACCTTGCCGTTGCGGGCCAGAATCGTTCCGTCACTGAACTTGTAGACGTTGCTCTGCTGCTGGGCGGCGGCGTTGCCCTGGGGGACGTCCACGTACAGGTACAGGCCGATGAAGCCCAGGATGCCCAGCAGGCACACCCCGAAGAAGGTGCCGAGGATCTTCTTCCAGCCGAAGATCCGGCGTATGCGGCTCTTGGCGGGCTTGCCGGGCGCGGCGGCCGCGGGGCCGCCCGTCTCGGCGGCCATGGGGCGGCTGCGCCTGGGCGCCGCGCGGCGGCCGGCGCGCTGCCGCGCTCGTCTCTCTTCCGCTCGTCCCATGGGTCCCTACGCTCGCTTCCGTCTCGGGGTCAGCTCCGAAAACTAACACCCCTCTATATGACAAAGGGCGTCCGATCCGTTCTTTTACGGACGTGACAATCAGCACCCGCCCCATCGGAACCGACGGCATTCCCGGTCACAGGGTTGCTTCGCGCGGTAATGTGATATCACTTAGCTAGAGAAGAGCTAGGTGCTACGAGAGCCGGGGGGAACACCCATGTCCGACATACCCGAGATGCCCAGTCCACGCGTGCGCGAGTTCAGCGCCCACAGCATCGGCGGCGGACTCGCCCTGCTGCTCGGCCTCATCGGGCTCGGCGCCGCGATCGCCCTGTTCGCGGCCTCCGGAGCGGCACCCTCCCCCGCCGCCGAGGGCGGACTGATCTGCGCCGGCGTCGTCGTCCTGCTCGCGTCCGTCATCGCGATGCGCGGCCTGAACACGGTCGCGCCGGGCGAGGCCCGGGTCGTCCAGCTCTTCGGGCGCTACCGGGGCACCATCCGGGAGGACGGCCTGCGCTGGGTGAACCCCTTCACCTCGCGGACCCGCGTCTCCACCCGGGTGCGCAACCACGAGACGGCCGTACTGAAGGTCAACGACGCCTACGGCAACCCCATCGAGCTGGCCGCGGTCGTGGTGTGGAAGGTGCGCGACACCGCGCAGGCCACCTTCGAGGTGGACGATTTCGCCGAGTTCGTCGCCACCCAGACCGAGACGGCCGTGCGGCACATCGCGATCGAGTACCCGTACGACGCCCACGACGAGGACGGCCTGTCGCTGCGCGGCAACGCCGAGGAGATCACCGAGAAGCTGGCCGTCGAGCTGCAGGTGCGGGTGGAGGCGGCCGGAGTCGAGATCATCGAGTCGCGCTTCACGCACCTCGCGTACGCTCCCGAGATCGCCTCCGCGATGCTCCAGCGGCAGCAGGCGGGCGCGGTCGTCGCGGCCCGGCGGCAGATCGTGGACGGCGCCGTGGGGATGGTCGAGGCGGCACTGGACCGGATCGCGGAGGCGGACATCGTGGACCTGGACGAGGAACGGAAGGCGGCGATGGTGTCGAACCTGATGGTGGTGCTGTGCGGCGACCGGGCTCCGCAGCCGGTCCTCAACACCGGGACCCTCTACCAGTGACGGACCCCGCCGGCACCCCGGGACGCCGGCCGCAGCAGCGCAAGCAGGTGCTGCTGCGGCTGGACCCGTCGGTGTACGAGGCGCTGGCGCGGTGGGCCGGCGACGAGCTGCGGTCGGCGAACGCCCAGATCGAGTTCCTGCTGCGCAAGGCGCTGGCGGAGGCGGGGCGGCTGCCGAAGGACACCGGCCCGCTGCCGCGGCGCGGCCGGCCGCCTGTGTCGGAACCGTGACAATCGGCCCCCACCTGCGGGGCCGCACCGACTGCCACGATCCCCGCACGGCGCGTATACACCTTGCGTATACACCGTGTGTAGAGTGCTGCCATGTCCATCGGTCACACCCTTCTGGGACTCCTGGAGTCCGGCCCGCGCCACGGCTACGACCTCAAGCGGGCCTTCGACGAGAAGTTCGGTCACGACCGGCCGCTGCACTACGGCCAGGTCTACTCCACGATGTCCCGCCTGCTGAAGCACGGCCTCGTGGAGGTCGACGGGATCGAGGCCGGCGGCGGCCCCGAGCGCAAGCGGTACGCCATCACCGACGCCGGCGTCACCGACGTCGAACGCTGGCTCGCCACCCCGGAGAAGCCCGAGGAGTACCTGCAGTCGACCCTGTACACCAAGGTCGTCCTCGCCCTCCTCACCCACCGCGACGCCGCCGACATCCTCGACGTCCAGCGGTCCGAGCACCTGCGCAGCATGCGCATCCTCACCGACCGCAAGCGCAAGGGCGACCTCGCCGACCAGCTGGTCTGCGACCACGCCCTGTTCCACCTGGAGGCGGACCTGCGCTGGCTGGAACTGACGGCCGCGCGCCTCGACAAGCTCCGCGCGGAGGTGACCCGATGACCCCGCCGCCCGGCACCCTGCTCGCCGCCGAGGACCTGCGCAAGTCCTACGGCCCCACGGTCGCCCTCGACGGCGCCGGTTTCTCCATCCACCCCGGCGAGGTCGTCGCCGTGATGGGACCCTCCGGCTCCGGGAAGTCGACCCTGCTGCACTGCCTCGCCGGCATCGTGCCGCCCGACTCCGGCTCCATCGTCTACGACGGCCGGGAACTGGCCGGCATGAGCGACACCGAGCGCAGCGCGCTGCGCCGCAGCGAGTTCGGCTTCGTCTTCCAGTTCGGCCAGCTGGTCCCGGAACTGACCTGCGTGGAGAACGTGGCGCTGCCGCTCCGGCTGAACGGCCGCCCGCGCAAGGAGGCCGAGCGGGCCGCGCTGGCCTGGATGCAGCGACTGGAGGTGGACGACCTCGCGGCCAAGCGGCCCGGCGAGGTCTCCGGCGGCCAGGGCCAGCGGGTCGCGGTCGCGCGGGCGCTGGTCACCGAGCCCCGGGTGATCTTCGCCGACGAGCCGACCGGCGCGCTCGACTCCCTCAACGGCGAGCGCGTGATGGAGCTGCTGACCGAAGCGGCCCGTTCCGCCAACGCTGCCGTCGTGCTGGTCACGCACGAGGCCCGGGTGGCGGCCTACTCCGACCGGGAGATCGTCGTACGCGACGGCAGGTCCCGGGACATGGAGCGGGCCATATGAACGTGCGGCAGTGGAACAGGGACCTGGGCCTGGGCGTCCGGTTCGCCTTCACCGGCGGACGCGAGGGCTGGGTCCGGGTGCTGCTGACGGCGGTCGGCGTCGGCCTGGGCGTGGCACTGCTGCTGCTGACGACGGCGCTGCCGCACATGCTGGCCGCCCGCGACCGGGTGAGCGACGCCCGGCAGGACTACTCGTTCTCCTACACCGTCCCCAAGGCCGACGACACGCTGCTCCTCGCGGTGACCGACACCGAATGGCACGACAAGGAGGTACGCGGCCGGCTGCTGGAGCCGGAGGGACCGAAGGCCCCGCTGCCGCCGGGCGTCGGCCGCCTCCCGGCCAAGGGCGAGATGGTGGTCTCACCCGCGCTGAAGGCACTGCTCTCCTCGGACGGGGCGGAACTGCTGCGCGCCCGCATCCCCTACCGGATCACCGGCACCATCGGTGACAGCGGGTTGATGGGTCCCCGCGAACTCGCCTACTACGCGGGCGCCGAGGGCCTGGTGCCGCACTCGGGCGGCACCCGGGTCGACCGGCTGAAGGCGTTCGGCGACCCCCACCCGACGCCGCAGAAGACCGACCCGGTGCTCATCCTGATGACCCTGGTCGTGTTCGTGGTGCTGCTGATGCCGGTCGCCGTCTTCATCGCCGCGGCCGTACGGTTCGGCGGCGAGCGGCGCGACCGCCGGCTGGCCGCGCTGCGGCTGGTGGGCTCCGACAGCAGGATGACCCGGCGGATAGCGGCGGGCGAGGCTCTGGCCGGGTCGCTGCTCGGTCTGGTCGTCGGCACCGTCTTCTTCCTGACCGGCCGGCAGGCGGCCGGTTCGGTGGAGGTCCTCGGCGAGAGCTTCTTCCCGAGCTACCTCGACCCCACCCCCGGACTGGTCGTACTGGTCGCGGTGACCGTGCCCGCGGCCGCGGTGCTGGTGACGCTGCTGGCGATGCGCGGGGTGGCGGTCGAGCCGCTCGGCGTCGTGCGCACCGCCACGCAGCCCCGGCGGCGCCTGTGGTGGCGGCTGCTGCTGCCGCTGGCGGGCCTGGCGATGCTGTACCCGATGGTCGGCAACGGCCGCAACCACGGCGAGTTCAACCAGTACCTGGTCGTCGGCGGTGTGCTGCTGCTGCTCGTCGGCGTGACCGCGCTGCTGCCCTGGCTCGTGGAGGCGGTCGTCAGCCGGCTCGGCGGCGGCGCGCTGTCCTGGCAACTGGCGGTACGACGGCTGCAGTTGAGCAGCGGTACGGCCGCGCGCCTGGTCAACGGCATCGCGGTGGCGGTGGCCGGGGCGATCGCGCTGCAGATGCTGTTCGCGGGCGTCGAGAGCCAGTACACCAAGGAGACCGGCCAGGACCCGGCGCGGGCCCAGATGTCGGTCAACCTGTCCGGTCACGGACGACTGGCCGCCGCCGGCGCGGAGTTCGCCCGGACCAAGGGCGTGCGGACCGCGGTGACCCTGTCCTCCGGGCAGATCGGCGGCACACGGAAGGACCCCGAGAACATGGCCGCGATCACCGTCGGTGACTGCCGTGCCCTCCGGGAGATCGCCCGCCTGCCCTCCTGCCGCGACGGTGACGTGTTCAGCGCGGAGAACCCGCGCACCGACGCGGGGTACCTGGCCCAGATCCGGACCGTGATGCGGCCGGGCACGCGGGTGTGGATCGACCCGTCGGAGGCCGAGGTGCGCGGCCGGGAGATCGCCTGGAAGCTGCCCGCCACGATCCGCCCGGCCCCCGTGCGCAAGGACTCGCTGCTGACCGACCCCAGCGGGCTGCTCGTCACGCCGTCCGCCCTGCCGGCCGGCACCGCCGCCACGCTGTACGGCCAGGTCTTCCTGCGCCTGGACGAGTCGGTGCCGGACGCCCGGGAGCACGCGCGCACCGCCGCCGCCCGCATCGACCCGCTCGCCTACCCCTGGACGTTCTCGGCCACCGAGCAGTCCAACCGGTACACCTCCCTGCGCACCGGGCTGTTCATCGGCGCGGTCTGCGTGCTGGCGCTGATCGGGGCCAGCCTGCTGGTCTCCCAGCTGGAGCAGTTGCGGGAGCGGCGCAAGCTGCTGTCGTCCCTGCTCGCCTTCGGCACCCGGCGCCGCACCCTGGGCCTGTCGGTGCTGTGGCAGACGGCGGTGCCGATCGCGCTGGGCCTGCTGCTGGCCTCGGCGGTGGGTCTGACCCTCGGCGCGGTCCTGCTGAAGATGACGGACACGGCGGTGAGCGTCGACTGGGCGAGCGTGCTGTCGATGGCCGGCGCCGGCGCGGTGGTGGTCCTCGCGGTCACCCTGCTGAGCCTGCCGCCGCTGATCCGGCTGATGCGGCCGGAGGGGCTGCGGACGGAGTAGGTTCGCGCCCGCCGCCGGCCCGGCGGGGCCGGCGGACCCTCAGTCGAGGACCCGTACCGGCAGCGTCCGCAGCGCCTCCCGCAGCGCCCCCGCCAGCTCCTCGTACTCCGTGGAGCGCGCCGCGCCCGCGCGCATGGCGAAGGCGACCCGGCGGGTGGGGGCGGGGTCGGCGAAGTATCCGGTGAGCAGCTGGCTGCTGCGGGCGGTCTCGAGTCTCAGCGCGGTGCGCGGCAGCAGCGTGCAGCCGAGGCCGCCCGCCACCAGCTGGACCAGCGTGGACAGTCCGGCGGCCGTGGTGGTGACCGGCGCGTCCTCGCGGCCGGCCTCCCGGCAGATGTCCAGGGCCTGGTCGCGCAGGCAGTGCCCCTCGTCCAGGAGCAGCAGGTTCAGCTCCTTCAGCGCCTCGCGCGGGATGCCCTCCCGGCCGCCGAGCCAGTGGTCCAGCGGCGTGACGAGCACGAAGTCCTCGTCGAACAGCGGGAGTTCGACGATCCCGGGGACGCCGAGCGGCACCGCGAGCAGCAGCAGGTCGAGCCGGCCGGAGTTCAGGCCGTCGATCAGGTTGGCGGTCTGCTCCTCGTGCACCTGGAGGTCGAGGTGCGGATAGCGCTCGTGGACCAGCCGCAGCACGGCCGGCAGCAGGTACGGCGCCACGGTGGGGATCACCCCGAGGCGCAGGACGCCCGTGAACGGCGCCCGGACCGCCTCGGCCTCCTCCAGGAGCGCGCCGACCGCGTCCAGCACGGCCTTGGCCCGCACGGCCAGGCGCTCCCCCGCGGGCGAGAGCAGCACCTTGCGCGTCGTACGCTCGAGGAGGGTCACGCCGAGGGTCTCCTCCAGTGCGGAGACGGCACCGGACAGGGCGGGCTGGCTCATCCCGATGGCCGCCGCCGCGTCCCGGAAGTGCAGGTGCTCGGCCACGGCGGCGAACGCCCGCAGCTGTGCGAGGCTCGGCTGCCTCCGCTTGCCGTTACTCATGGTCACTGATAACTACCTCCGATCAACACGACCGAGTGTAGCTATTTCCCTAATCAATGACCGCTGTGCCAACATCGACAACGTCCAACCCATGGGAAACACCCCAAAAGGGAAGTTTCTTCGCTGCAAGGAGAGCGCGTGCTCACTGTCGGTGACAAGTTCCCCGAGTTCGAACTGACCGCCTGCGTCTCGCTGGAGAAGGGCAAGGAGTTCGAGCAGATCCACCACAAGTCCTACGAGGGCAAGTGGCTCGTGGTCTTCGCCTGGCCCAAGGACTTCACGTTCGTGTGCCCCACCGAGATCGCCGCGTTCGGGAAGCTGAACGACGAGTTCGCCGACCGCGACGCCCAGATCCTCGGCTTCTCCGGTGACTCCGAGTTCGTCCACCACGCCTGGCGCAAGGACCACCCGGACCTGACCGACCTGCCGTTCCCGATGATGGCGGACTCCAAGCACGAGCTGATGCGCGAGCTCGGCATCGAGGGTGAGGACGGCTTCGCCCAGCGCGCCGTCTTCGTCGTCGACCCGAACCGCGAGATCCAGTTCACGATGGTCACCGCCGGTTCCGTGGGCCGTAACCCCAAGGAGGTCCTGCGGGTCCTGGACGCCCTGCAGACCGACGAGCTGTGCCCGTGCAACTGGAGCAAGGGCGACGAGACCCTGGACCCGGTCGCACTGCTGGCTGGTGAGTGACCGTGTCGCTCGACTCCCTCAAGTCCCGTCTCCCGGACTACGCCAAGGACCTGAAGCTCAACCTGGGCTCGGTCATCGGCAACTCGGAGCTGCCGGCGCAGCAGCTGTGGGGCACGGTGCTGGCGACCGCCATCGCCTCCCGTTCCCCGATCGTGCTGCGTGAGCTGGAGCCGGAGGCGAAGGCGAACCT
>NZ_BNBF01000027.1:30795-35519 GCF_014654935.1 Streptomyces capoamus | reverse complement strand
GTCGCCGGAGGCGTACCAGGCCGCCAAGGCGGCCGCCGCCGTCATGGCGATGAACAACGTCTTCTACCGCACCCGGCACCTGCTGTCCGACCACGAGTACGGCACCCTGCGCGCGGGCCTGCGGATGAACGTCATCGGCAACCCGGGCGTGGAGAAGGTCGACTTCGAGCTGTGGTCGTTCGCGGTCTCCGCGATCAACGGCTGCGGCATGTGCCTGGACTCGCACGAGCAGGTGCTGCGCAAGGCCGGCGTCGAGCGCGAGACCGTCCAGGAGGCGTTCAAGATCGCTTCCGTGGTGCAGGCGGTCGGCGTCACGCTGGACGCCGAGGCGGTGCTGGCCCAGCCGGCCGAGTGACCCGCCAGGTCGTCGATACCGCGGCCCCCGCCCACCCTTCCGGTGGGCGGGGGCCGTTCCGCTTCCCGCGTGAGCTGTCCCACTTTTCCGCCCGCGCAACGGGACCGTGCGTGACCGGACGGCCGGGCGTTTGCCTGGTTCCTCCGCCCTGGAGCACAAGGACCCACGCGGAGCGTCATAACGGAACGTAAAGATCCGTTTTGCTCGCACAAATCTTCAGGACAGCTTAAGAGCAGTCTGGTTGGCTCCCTGCGACCACCACGCACAGCTCGCCCCCGGTCCTCTGTCGCACCGCGGGGTGACCTGGATCATTCCTCAGGGGGAACCATGTCCGTGCGCAGCCACCTTTCCGCGAAGTCCGCGCTTCTCGCGGCCGCGGCCACCGTCGGCTTGCTGGGGCTGACCACCTCGCAGGTCGCCGCGGCCGACCGCCCGGTGCCCAGCATCTCGGCGGCGGCCGACCAGCACACCAGGGCCGTCGTCGCGGCGCAGCCCGACGCCGCGGCCACCTTGGGGAACGTCTGCGGCACCGGGTACAAGGTCTACAAGGCGGAGCAGCTGCCCGACGCCACCCGCAGGGGGACCCTCTTCGTCTACATCAAGGGCGACAACCCCGCGAGCAACGACACCCCCACCTGCGCCATCCTCGACAACAACACGGGCGGCGCGAAGTGGATGAAGATCAAGCTCTGCTCGAACTACACGGCCGACGGCTGTGCGAGTGACTCGGGCACCTTCAGCGAGTACGCCGGGCCGGTCTACCGCGCCCGCGGCGGCTGCGGCGAGGTCACCGCGCTGATGAAGAACAGTTCGAGCTCGAGCACCTACATCATCAACGCGGTCCGCGACTCGACGAACTGCAACTAGACGGCCCCGCATCAGCCGTAAGCCGGGGTCCGCACACCCCTGACGGCGTGCGGACCCCGTCGCGCCCCTCCCGGCCGGAGCCCTCACCGCCTGCGACCCCACCGACCACCGGTCCGGGCGGCTGCTCGGCGTACCCGTGTCCCGGCCGGCCGGCCGCATCCCACTCCCGTCCGCCGCGACTCGTTCCCGAGGCGGCGGACGGGTCAGCCGTGCCCGCGAGGGCGCGGAACCACTCAACGGAAAACGGGGAAAGCTTCCTTGAGACTCACCAGACGAAGGCGCGCACCCGTCGTGACCGTCCTGGCCTGCGCCGCCCTCACCGGCGGACTCCTCCAGGCCATGCCGGCCGGCGCCGCGCCGAACCCCCCTCCCGCCCCGCACCCCACCGCCCCCGCGGCGCCTTCGGGCGGGGTGAAGGACCCGGGCAAGAAGCTCGGCCAGGGCTGGCGGACCAGCCCCGACCGCGCGGTGACGGCCGCCGCCGACGCGGACGGCCTGCACCTGCTCGTCGCCGACAGCGGCAAGGCGTACGCGTGGAAGACCGCCGCCGTACTGTCCGAACCGGGCCTGCCGGCGGATTCGTGGATCGGCAACCAGTGCCTGATGGACCATGACCACGCGGCCGTCGTCTACGCGCCGCGCAGCTTCACCAACAAGCCCGACCTGATGCAGGGCGGCGCCTTCACCGCCGTCGTCGACCTGACGACCGGTCATGTGAAGAAGCTGCCGTTCACCGCGTCGCTGGCCTACTTCGACCCGTCGTGCAACACGACGACCCACCGTGCGGCCTTCACCGCGTTCCGGGACATGAACGACGCCGCCCGCACCCGCACGCGTGTCGTCACCGTGGACGTGTCGGGGGCGACCACGGGTACGGCCGCCACGAAGGGCGAAGTCACCAGCGCCGTTCCGGTGCGGGACGGCACGGTGGCCGCGCTCGGCAGCCACCTGGTGCACCTCGACCGCTCCGGCAGGGTGAGGAAGCTCGCTGACGCGGACGGCGCACCGTTCGACATCCGGCCCGTCACCGACGGCAGGATCGCCTTCGTCGACCGCAAGGGCGACACCACGGCGCACGCCAAGCTGTACACCGGGGGCCGCAAGCCCCGCAAGCTCGCCACGGGCAGGCTCGGCGACCTCGGCCTCGTGCAGGGCGACGCCGGACGGGTCTTCCTCACCGGCCACCCCAAGGGCGCCGCCGCCACCGCGGGAACCGGTGTCACCCGCGTCGCCGCACCGGCCGGCATCGACGTCTCCTCCCACGGCCGTCTCGCCGTCGAGCCGGTCCTCACCCCCGGCGTGCGCGCGGGTCTGGCCCACATCAAGGGCGCGGGCAAGGGCTTCACGAGGACCGAGGAACCCCGCCCCGCCCAGGCCGCCACGCCCGCCGAGGCCGGCGCGGAAGCCGTGACGGTGACCAGTACCGCCACCGCCACCGCCACCAGGCTCACGCAGAGCGTGGGGCAGTCCGCCGACGACGGCTCGGGCCGGAACCCGTCACCCGTCCTCGTCGGCACCGGCGGCAGGCACACCAAGGCGGCGCACACCGTGACCGCGGCCGGCAACGCCACCGACCCGACCGACGGCGACCGCTGGTGCTCGGTGTCCCGCAACGACGTGGCCGTGCAGGCACTGCAGCCGACGTCGAACCAGGTCGAGTGGGCCGTCGACATGGCGGTGCGCGGCAACCTGAGCGCGAGCTACATCCGCCAGGGCAGCTACCGCGACCAGGCCGGCCTGGGCACCGTCGACCCGCAGGCGATCTTTCCGCTGCCGCAGCTGACCGGCGGCGGCAGGATCCCCGCCAACGTCCTGCTCGGCATCATGGCCCAGGAGTCCAACCTCTGGCAGGCCGAGGGCGGTTCGATCCCCGGGCAGATGGGCAATCCCCTCGCCGCGGTGGACGGCTACTACGGGCACAAGGCCGACGACAACGACCCCGCCGCCTACTGGCAGATCAACTGGGACAAGTCGGACTGCGGCTACGGCGTCGGGCAGGTCACCGACGGCATGCGGCTGGCCGGGCACGAGAAGACCGGCGAGAAGAGCCTGTCGCCCTCCCTGCAGAAGCTGATCGCGGTCGACTACGCGTCGAACGTGGCCGCGTCCCTCAAGATCCTCGCCGACAAGTGGAACGAGGTCCACAAGGCCGGCCAGAAGGTCACCGTCAACAACGACGACCCGTCCAAGGTGGAGAACTGGTTCACCGCGGTCTGGAACTACAACCTCGGGTTCAACCCGCCCTCGGAGGCCTCCCAGCATGGCGGGCACTGGGGTCTGGGCTGGTACAACAACCCGGCCAACCCCATCTACGCCAAGGGCTGGGGCCGCCCGTTCATGAACACCGACGTCGACCCGTACGCCGTCAAGGACGCCGCGCACCCGCAGGACTGGCCGTACGAGGTGAAGGTGATGGGCTGGGCCGCCTGGTCCATCGACACCGGGTACTCCTACGCCACCTCCGGCCGGCAGGACTGGCCGGGTGAGTCGGGCTTCTCCTCCGCGGGCTTCCGCCCCGCCTACTGGAACGGAACGGACCTGCCCTACCTGTACGAGGGCAGCGCGCGGTACAACCGCGTGCACGTCCAGCCGCCGCTCGACACGTTCTGCAACTCCAAGAACAACTGCAACCCCGACACGCCTCCGGACTGCCCGGACGCCGAGTGCTACGCGAAGTACTGGTGGAACCAGAGCAGTACGAGCTGGAAGTCGGATTGCGCCACCACCTGCGGCTTCGAGAACATCAAGTACCAGTCGCTGGTGCCGGAGCCGCAGCGAGGCTACCGTCTGCAGACCGGCACGCCGGTGTGCGACGCCCCGTCCGGGGCCAAGGTCGTCACCTCCATCCCGGACAAGACGCCGACGTGGAGCGCGTGCGGCAACGCGTCGTCCGCGGGAAGCTTCGCCTTCAAGTTCAACCCGGGCACGGAAGGCCGCTACGAGGCGAAGGCCGACCTGCACCAGGTGGGCGGCGGTTACGGCGGCCACTACTGGTACACGCACACCCGCGACACCGCCCACTTCGGCGGCGCCAACGGTTACCTGACCATCGACGGCACCTGGACGCTCGGCCAGAACCTCGACTGGGCACGGGTCCTCGTGCACCTGCCCGACACCGGTGCCCAGACCCGGCAGGCCGCGTACAAGGTGCTCGGCACGGACAGCATCAGCTCCCAGCGGGTCGTGCTGCAGCGCGCGGGCGGCTGGGTCAGCCTCGGCGCCTTCCACTTCACCGGCACCCCGCGGGTCGAGCTGTCGAACACCACTGACGACGGCACTGCGGACGAGGACATCGCCTGGGGCGCCGTCGCCTTCCAGCCCCTCCCGGGCAAGCCCGCCAACTCCGTCGTCGCGATGGGCGACTCCTACTCGTCGGGTGAGGGAGTCACCGGGGACGACGGGGTGGACCTCTACCCGGAGACCGACCACCCCGACAAGCAGAACAAGAACGGGATCGACAAGTGCCACCGCTCCAAGCTGGCCTGGTCGAGGCAGGCGACCC
>NZ_BNBF01000027.1:20015-30760 GCF_014654935.1 Streptomyces capoamus | reverse complement strand
TGCCGGGGTACTCGAGTTCCATCGGTGCCATGGCCGACAGTCTGGACGCGCGCATGGACTACCACTTCGTGGCCTGCTCCGGCGCCCGTACGTTCAACGTGCTGGGGGACGGCCAGTCCGGTGAGGTGGGACAGCTGGCCGCCGGTTACCTGGACCAGAACACGACCCTGGTGACGCTCAGCATCGGCGGCAACGACGCCCGGTTCAGCGACATCATGAAGAAGTGCATCGACCTCCAGGATCCTCAGCTGACGACGTGCCCGTACTCCGAACTGGACAACCAGGACCCCGTCACGGGCGAGGACGCCCCCGGCACCACGGGGAACCTCAAGGACTGGGCGCCGAAGTGGCTGCACGACACGGTGCGGCCGCGCATCGTCAAGACGCTGACGGCCCTGCACACCGCCGCGCCGCACGCGAAGATCGTACTGATGGGCTACCCGCGCCTGGTCGAGAAGGACCGCAGCTGCTTCCCCGGAGCGTACGAGGACGTCGAGAACGTCTGGGTGCGGGGACTGGCCGACAATCTGGCGAGCGAGATGGCGGGAGCCGTCTCGGACGCCGGAACCTGGGCGGTCTTCTCCGACCCGCGCACCAACTTCGACGGCAAGGCCGCCTGCGGCAACCCTGAGACCATCCACGCCATCGTGGAGACCGGACGGGAGCGGGCGGACACGGAAGCGCCCGCAGCGTCGATGAAGACCCTCCACCCCAAGATCGCCGGAGCGCGCATCTACGCCGACACCCTGGAGCAGACCCTTAAGAAGATGTGACCGACCACCCACCGGACCGGGGGGCCTGAGTACTCGTACTCAGGCCCCCCGGGCCGTGTTCCGGAAGGCTGGAGAGATGACTACCCGCACCACCGAGCCGCGCCCCGTGCTGCCGCGCGTACTGGGCGCGGCCCTCACGGGGGCGGCTCTGGCCGTCGGTGCCCTCGGCTACCACTCCTGGATCCAGCACCGCGACGACCGAAGCTGTCAGCCGGACGACATGGTCTGCATCACCTGGCCGGGCGTGACGGCCGTGCCGCTCACCCTCGTGGTGTGCACCGTCGTGCTGGCCGTCGTCCACAAGCGGCTGGCCATACGCCCCCGCTCCGTCGTCGTCCCGCCGACGATCCTGCTGGCCCCCGTGCCCCTCGCCGCAGCGGACGCGGCCGGCGGCTGGTGGGCCGTCGCCCTCATGGGCGGGCTCTGGACCGGACTGCTGGCCCTCGGCACATGGAGCCGCTACCGTGCCCCGGCGCTCACCGCCTCGGCGGTGGTCCTGTTCGCCGCCATGGTCTTCTACTACGGCTGACGGGCGCAGGCGTGCGCGTTCATCCGGACGCCGCCCCGGCACGGGGGCCGGGCGATTCGAACCAAGCGTCTCAGGCCGGCTCGGCCGGCTCGTCCGGAACGGCCGGGACGGCCGGTGCCGGTGCCTTGCCGGCGGCCGGTGCCTGTTCCCCGGCGGCCGGCGGCTCGGCCGCGGGCTGTGCCACGGCCTCCTCCAGGGAGTACTCACGCAGGTAGCCCACCACCGTGTTCGTCACCGCCACCAGCGGTACGGCCACCACCGCGCCGCCGATGCCGGCCACCATGCCGCCGGCGGCCACGGTCAGCACGACCGCCAGCGGGTGGACGCGGACCGCGCGGCCGAGGATGAACGGCTGCAGGACGTGGCCCTCGATCTGCTGGACCGCGAGGACGACGACGAGGGTCATGACGGCGGTGAAGACGCCCTGGGTGACCAGGGCCACGATCACCGCCAGCGCGCCGGAGGCGACCGCGCCGACCAGCGGGATGAACGAGAACAGGAAGATGAAGACGGCCAGCGGTACGGCCATCGGCACGTCCAGGAAGTAGATGCCGATGCCGATGAAGACGGCGTCGATGAGGGCGACCAGGACCGTGCCGCGGACGTAGGCGGTCAGGGTGCGCCAGGCGCGCGGGCCGGCGCCGGCCACGCCCGGGCGGGCGGCCGCGGGCACCAGCTTCAGGGACCACTCCCAGATCCGCCTGCCGTCGTAGAGCAGGAAGAGCGTGGAGAAGAACACCAGCAGGATGCCGGTGAGCGCCTCGATGATGACCTGGACGCCCTCCAGGCCCGCGGAGGTGATCTGATCGGTGTTGGCGCCGATCGCCTCGCGCAGGTTCGTGGCGATCTGGTTGATCTGCTTGTCGGTGACGTGGAAGGGGCTCTTCAGCAGCCAGTCGCGCAGGTCGTCGATGCCGGACTGGATCTGGTTGGAGAGCGTGTCGATGTTCTCCATGACCTGCCAGGTCACGAACCAGCCCATCAGGCCGATGACGACGAAGCCGCTGATGGCGGTGAGCGCGGTGGCGAGGCCGCGCGGCACCCCGCGCCGGGTCAGCCGCGCGACCGTCGGCTGGAGCAGCGCGGTGACCAGCAGCGCGATGACGAAGGCGAACACCACCAGTTGCACGGCGCTGATGACACGCATCAGCACCCAGAGGGTGCCGGCCAGTACCAGCAGCCGCCAGCCGGCCTCGGCGGCGACCCGGACGCCCCAGGGCACGGCCTCGGCCGGATCGGGACGGCGGCCGGAGGACGGCGCGGTGCGGCGGACGAGCGGGGCGGTGCCGGCGGGTGGTTCGGCGGGCGCGGCGGGCGCCACCGGTGCGGCGCGCCGGGCGCGCCCGGGACGGTCGGTGTCGTCCTGCTCGGCCTCGACGCGTCGCTCGTCGAGGCGCTCGCTCATCTCGGTGAGACCGGCTCCCAGCCGGCCCAGCCACCTTGGCACTCGCGACATGATCCGTCCTCTTCCCCCGCGTCCCCGGGTGCTCGCCACCACTCCCCCCGGGAGCCGTTCGGTTACGACCGTACAGGGCGAAAGCCCCTTCCCCGAGGACAGGGAGGGGCTTCGCGAGGTCGAGAGGGGCGTGCCGGATCCGGCGGGGCTCCTAGTACCAGTGGTTGGCCTGCCAGAACGACCACGCCTGGCACGGGCTGTGGTAGCGCTCGTTCATGTAGCCGAGGCCCCACTTGATCTGCGTGGCCGGGTTGGTCTGCCAGTCGGCGCCGGCGGAGGACATCTTCGAGCCGGGCAGGGCCTGGAACAGACCGTAGGCGCCGGAGGAGGCGTTCACCGCGCGGTAGTTCCAGCTGGACTCGTGGTCCACGATGTTGCTGAAGCACTGGAACTGGTCGCCGGCCACCATCTGGCGCGCCATCGCCTGGATCTGCGCCACGGAGTAGCTGCTCTGCGTGGGGAAGCTGGAGGAGTCGCGGACGTCGGTGCCACGGCTGGCCGCGGCCTTCGTCTCGGCGCGCTTCTTGGCCGCGTCGGCGGCCACCTTCTCGGCGGCCTCCTTCTTCGCGATCGCGGTCTCGGCGGCTGCCTTGCGGGCGGCTTCCTCGGCGTCCTTCTTGGCGCTGACGTCCGCGGCGATGGCCTGGGCGTCGGCCTGCTGTGTCAGGGAGTCGGCCTGGACCTGCGCCTGCTGACCCGCGGGTATGTCCGCGAGGAGCGTGGTGTCGGCTGCTGCCGTCGCCTCGGCGTCGTTGGTCTGCGCGGTGCTGCCCGAGGCAACGCCGACGACGCTTCCGACAGCGGTGACCGCGGTGGCCGAGGCCACTGCGAATCCCCGGACCGAAATCCGGCTCACACGGTTTCCTTCCAGCATCGCCCGCTTCGGTGACCCTGGCGGACGCAATCGTGCCCCTGACGCTGGCCTCCCAACTGCGGGGTCACGGGAGGCGCGGGCCCGGTGGGCAACTCCCCCGAAGGGAGCGCCGCGTGGTGCGCGGGCGGCATACGACGGACGCTATGGAGTTGGCGTTGCTCGAGTGGTGCCATACAGCTGGGGGTACAGGTGTGTCGTATGCGGGGCCTGACAGGAATGAGACTCTGCCGTAACCCGACACCGCGTGGCAATTCTGTGTTGCGTGTGAAAGCTCACATCCCGTTTGGCCCTAGGGATTTCAGGAAAACCCCACACACGCAAGCGCCGCCCGGCTAGGCTCTTCGCCTTTGCCGGGCGGCGCCAGTCGCCGTCCGTGCCCCTCAGTGCTCCGTCAGATGTGGCCGTCCTCCAGCATTTCGGTCACAAGCGCGGCAATCTGGGACCTCTCGGACCGGGTCAGCGTGACGTGCGCGAAGAGGGGGTGGCCCTTCAGCTTCTCCACGACGGCGACCACACCGTCGTAGCGGCCGACGCGCAGATTGTCCCGCTGTGCCACGTCATGGGTCAGTACCACCCGCGAGTTGGCGCCGATCCGGGACAGCACGGTCAGCAGCACGTTCTTCTCCAGGGACTGCGCCTCGTCCACGATCACGAACGCGTCGTGCAGCGAGCGCCCGCGGATGTGCGTGAGCGGCAGCACCTCGAGCATCCCGCGCGCGGTGACCTCCTCGATGACCTCGCGGCTGGTGACCGCCGAGAGGGTGTCGAAGACGGCCTGCGCCCACGGGCTCATCTTCTCCGCCTCGGTGCCCGGCAGATAGCCCAGTTCCTGCCCGCCCACCGCGTACAGCGGCCGGAAGACCATCACCTTCTGGTGCTGGCGGCGCTCCAGCACCGCCTCCAGGCCCGCGCACAGCGCCAGCGCCGACTTGCCGGTGCCGGCCCGGCCGCCCATCGAGACGATGCCGATGTCCGGGTCGAGCAGCAGGTCCAGCGCGATGCGCTGCTCGGCGCTGCGGCCCTTGATGCCGAACACCTCCCGGTCGCCGCGCACCAGCCGGACGTTGCCCTCGGCGGTGACCCGGCCGAGCGCCTTGCCGCGCTCGGACTGCAGGGTCAGCCCGGTGTGCACGGGCAGCTCGGCCGCCTCCGGGACGTGCACGTGTCCTTCCTCGAAGAGGAGGTCCACCTGCTCGCCCGGCAGGGTGAGTTCCGTCATCCCGGTCCAGCCGGAGTTCTCCGTGATGGCGAGTTCGGCCCGGTACTCCTCGGCGAGGAGGCCGACCGAGGACGCCTTGATCCTGAGCGGCAGGTCCTTCGACACGACGGTGACGTCGAACCCCTCGGCCTGCAGGTTGCGGGCCACCGCGAGGATGCGGGAGTCGTTGTCCCCCAGGCGGTAGCCGGTGGGCAGCACGCTGGGGTCCGAGTGGTTGAGCTCGACACGGACCGTGCCGCCGAGGTCCCCGATCGGGATGGGGGCGTCGAGACGGCCGTACCGGACCCGGTAGTCGTCGAGCAGGCGCAGGGCCTGCCGGGCGAAGTAGCCGAGTTCGGGATGGTGCCGCTTGGCCTCCAGTTCCGTGACCACCACGATGGGGAGCACGACCTCGTGCTCGTCGAAGCGGGTCAGGGCGTTCGGGTCGGCCAGCAGGACGCTGGTGTCGAGAACATACGTGCGCCGGTCTGGCAGATGGCGCTTTGTGCTGGTCACCACGGAAGGACGTACCCCCTCGGATGAGGTCGGGGAGCGACGAAGTGATCCTGGACCGGTGTCAGGCCCCCGCGCGCGGCGGGCCGTGGACCGGCCCTCCGCGGCTGATTCCGTGCTGTGACCGCACGGTCGGGCTGGTGCAAAGGGCCTCCCGGGCGGACGGCCCCGTGCCGCCCGCTGAGATCCGACGCCCGTGGTTCGGGTGTCGACCTGCTTGGCTTATGCCCTCGAACACGCGCCGCCATGCAAATGCGGCCAACAGCGCGCCGGTGAACTCCTCGTTACCTGCCCGCGGAGCGGGGTAAACGACAACGCCCCGTCACCGGGCGGCGACGGGGCGGTGCGGCGGGTCAGCCGCCGTAGCGGCGGTGACGTGCGGCGTAGTCGCGCAGCGCGCGCAGGAAGTCGACCTTCCGGAACGCCGGCCAGAAGACCTCGCAGAAGTAGTACTCCGAGTGAGCGGTCTGCCAGAGCATGAATCCGGACAACCGCTGTTCACCACTGGTACGGATCACCAGGTCCGGGTCCGGCTGGGCCCCGGTGTAGAGGTGACGGCCGATCATGTCGATGTCGACGGACTCGGCGAGCTCCTCCATCGGCACACCCCTGTCGTGCGCGTCGAGCAGCATGGACCGCACGGCGTCGGCGATCTCCTGCCGGCCGCCGTAGCCGATGGCCACGTTGACGGTTATCCCGTCGATGTGGGCGGTGGCCTCCTGCGCCTCCTTCAGCGCCGTCTGCATCTGCGGGGGCAGCAGGTCGAGCGTGCCGACGTGGTGCACCCGCCAGCGGCCGTCGGCGGCGAGGGTGCGTACGACGTCCTCGATGATGCCGAGCAGGGGGACGAGTTCCTCCTGCGGCCGGTCGAAGTTGTCGGTGGACAGCAGCCACAGGGTGACGACCTCGACGTCGGTCTCGCTGCACCAGCCGAGGAACTCCTCGATCTTCTCGGCACCGGCCCGGTGCCCGTGGACGGTGCTGGAGCCGGACGCCTTCGCCCAGCGGCGGTTGCCGTCCATGATGACGCCGATGTGCTTGGGCACCTGAGCGTGGTCCAGGTGGCCTTCCACCCGGCGTGCGTAGAGCCTGACGAGCAGGCCGCGCAGCTTGTCGCGCAGGTTCACGTGACCCTCCGGGGGTTGGGCGCGGGGTAGGGGTGCCGGAGCCGTCGAGCCTACCGCTGTTCGGGACTTGCTTCCGGCGCGGGGTTTTCCCGGCGGGGCGGCGCCCCGGTGCCGGCGGGCCGTGGCGCGCCGGGCGGCTGGTCGGGGCGGTGGCGGGGGTGTGCGCCGGGCGCCGCCCACGGCCGGGCGCGGGTGCCGGGAGGGGGCGGGGATTTCCGGTCGCGGGCGAGGAGCTGGGGCGGGGGCCCCGGTCGCGGCCGGGGGCCAGTGCGCGCTGCCTGCGGCCGCGGCGACAAAAAACGGGCCGGTCCGTGGGGGGGAGACGGACCGGCCCGAGGGGGGGTTTCCACCATAACCCTTCGTAAGGGATCGTGGGTGCATCGGCGCGCCACAACTACTCTCCGGAATCACCCGGCAACGCCGCGCTGGTCGCGGAACAAGCGATTCCTAGGCGTCCACCGCGCGATCCCCATCAGAATCAGAGGCGATACGTGCGACTAACGATAGATTCGTAAGGATTACGCCGCCTTGCGCGGACATCGGCGAGTTGCCCCGTGTCCCCCCGTCGGGCGACGCCGTCAGCGAACGGCGGACTTGACGGTTCCGCTCCGCCACCGGGGAAGATCATCCGGTTTCACGGCACCGCGCAGCCCCCTCCACTGCGCGGTGCCGCCCGCGCAGCTTTGCTCACGCGAATTACCTTGGTCTGAACTTACGTGACCGGTGATGCTGATGTGAAACGACGGTGGATAACAATGTGGAAACCGCGCGGGAACTCCCGGTGCCATCCCGGCGACATCCCGGTGCCATCCCGGCGGCCCCCCTGCCCGGACCGGGCCGGCAGACCGGTCAAGCGCGCGGCGCGCGTTCCGGCTTGCGCACGTCGAAGAGGTGCCGGGTGCTGTACGCCACGAACGACCCCCGCTCCTCGATCCGCTCGTGCAGCGCCCGCAGACGCGGCTCGTACGCCTCGACCGTGAAGCCCGGGACCATCCACACCACCTTGCGCAGGAAGTGGACCACGGCGGCGATGTCGCGGAACTCCATCCGCAGCCGCTCCGCCCGCAGCCCGGCCACCTCCAGGCCCGCCGCCTCGGCGTCCGCCCGCTCCCGCTCGGGATCACGGGCTTCGCGCACCTCCGGCGGCTGCGGCCCGAGGAAGTACTCCACCAGCTCGAAGACGCTCCGCGGCCCCACGTGCTGGGCGAAGTAGGTGCCGCGGGGCCGCAGCACCCGGGCGATCTCGGCCCAGTGCGGACGCACCGGATGGCGGCTGAGCACCAGATCGAACGCCTCGTCCGCGAACGGCAGCGGCGCGTCGTCCGGGGCGGCGACCACGACGGCCCCACGGGGCCGCAGCAGCGCCGTGGCCTTCGCCACGTTCGGCGGCCACCCCTCGGTCGCCGCCACCAGCACCGGCCGGGCCGGTTCCGCCCGGCCCAGCGCGAAGTCCAGCACCTCCCCGCCGCCGGTCTGGACGTCGAGCACCGCCTCGGCACCGGCCAGCCGCCGCGCCGCGGACCGGGCGTACCCCCACGACGGCCGCGCCTCCGTGGCGCGCCCCTCGAACCAGGAGAAGTCCCACCCCTCGGTCGGCACGGCGGCGCCCTCGGCCACGAGGTCCTCGAAAGTACGGCGCGCGCTCATACGGCCATGCTTCCAGCCCGACCAGGGCGCCGCCGCTCGTTTTCGCCCTCGCTCAGGGCACCAGGGGCCGGACCTCCCGCGCCGCGAACCGCACGAAGCCCTCCGGGCCGAGCTCGTCCGCCGTCGGCTGCCGCACGACGGTGTCCGCTCCGGCCTCGGCCAGCCGCCGTACCACCGCGGCCACCGCGCCCGCGTCCCCGGCGACACCCACGCCCGCCGACTCCAGCTCCTCCGCGACGAGTTCGGCGCACAGCCGGGCGCCGGCACCGGCCCCCGCGGCGGTCAAAAGGTAGACGACGACCCGGTACGTACCTCCGCGACCGGCCCGCTCGGCGCCCCTCCCGCGATTACTGTTCCGAGGAGTTGACGGCCGCGGGAACGACCACGGCCACGACCACGGCCACGGAAGCGGAGGGCAGGGCATGGGGCGCTGGCGGGACGGGCGGGGACGGCTGATCGTGCGCACGGACTCCGGGACGGCGCTCGGCGCCCCCGTCCCCCTGGAGATCTCGGCCTCCTACCGCGCGCGTACCCGCGGCCTCCTCGGCCGGGACTCCGTCGACGGAGCGATGCTGCTGTCACCGGCGAGCGGGGTGCACACGTTCGGCATGCGCATCCCGATCGACGTCGCCTACCTCGACCGGTCCCTCACCGTCCTCGCCGTCCGCACCATGCCCCCGGGCCGCCTGGGCCTGCCCCGGCTCCGGTCACGGCACGTCCTGGAGGCGGAGGCGGGGGCGCTGGCGAGGTGGGGGGTACGGGCGGGAACGCGTGTCGAAGTGGAGGTCGAGGGGGAGGCCGAGGGGCAGGCCGAGGTGGAGACGGACCAACCGCCGGCGCGGTGACACCCGGAGGGGCGGGGACGGCTCACTGCCCGGTGCGGGGGAAGGAGACCTCGACCCGGCGGTTCTTCTTGCGGCCCTCCTCGGTGGAATTGTCGGCGATCGGGTACTGCTCGCCGTAACCGCGGACGTCGAAGGTGACGGCCGGGCTGTTCAGGTCCTGGTCGAGTACGGCCTGTACGGCGTTGGCGCGGGCCTTGGAGAGGGTGTCGCCGTGAGCGGAGGAGCCGAGGTTGTCGGTGAAGCCGAAGACCCGGACCCGGGTGGCGTTCTGCTTCCTGATCTCCTCGGCGATGACGGCGATGCGGGACTTGGCCTCCGCGCCGATCCTGGCGCTGTCCTTGCCGAACAGCACCTCGGCCTGGAGCGCGAAGGTCACGTCGGCGTTGGTGTCCTCGCGGCGCTCGTCCCCGCTCTGGTCCTCCACGACCGACTTGATGTCCAGCACCTTGGCCGCGGCCAGCGTGGCCCCCTCCGGAAGCTTCAGATCCGGGTCCGTGGGGTCGACCTTCACCGGGGCGGTGGCGGTGGGTTCGGTACCAGGGGGCTCACTGGGCCCGCCATCACGGGCGACGGCGGTGCCGGCGGGCAACTGAACGACGATCAGCAGCACGGCGCCGGCGAGCACGAGCCGGGGTGTGGTGGTCACTTGGGCCTCACCCGGAGATCTTGATGGGGGCCGAGGAGAAGGTCGGCAGCTGGAAGTCGACTTCTGCGGTACCGGTCGGCGGTGCGGGGAACTGCATGAAGATCGGGACCGTGTCCCCCGCCTTGACTGACTGGACGCCAACCGTGGTCAACGGACGCCCGTCGGTGTCCCGCAGTACGTAGTACCGCTTCTTGGCCTTCGTATCCACGAGCGTGGCGCCCCCGAAGGACTGCCCGTTCTTCATGATCTCGGTCTCGTTGCCGGTGAGCTGTGACGAAAGAACGGCGTCTTTGCCGCTGTCATTCTTGAGCTGCGCGTTGATCGTGACGAATCCGCCTGAGTCGCGCTGGGCAGACAGGACCTTCAGCGTCAATCCTTCCGGGCCGCGAAGTTCAGCCAGTGGTTGCGCTGACTGGCCCTCCTGAGGACTCGCCTGGGAACTGCGGCTCTTGGAGACGGATGCGGAAGCCTCTGGCTTCTTGTCGTCAGTGTCCCCACCACCACAACCAGCCACACCGACGGCCAAGCCGACAGCAAGGGCCATGGCGACCATTCCCCTGCGAGCCTTCGCAGTGAACCGCATGCTCATCGCGCTGCTCCCCATTTCCGTCTCGTCCGCTTGTCAGCCGGTGGCCAGGTGAACATCGAAGAGGTCCTCGGGCGCGGGCAGAGTTGCTTTGTCATCCGGGTCCAGTTTCCAGGGCTTGCCGTCACAGGTGAGTTCGGGCAATTGATCGTCCCCGCCGGGCTCATCAGGGAACGTGCAGCGTGATTCGATCACAGCCGTGGCGGAGGCCGTGGAGTGGACGTCTTCCGTCCCAGGAACTACGGAATCCCCCACTGACCTGTTCGTTCTGACTTCGGCGGTGTACCGGAGAAGCTGCCAACCGCAGTCTTCCAGCGTCGCATCGTTCTGCGCCGCCAGTTGCCCGGCAGGGGCGCACGGGTCGCGGACGGGCACGTTTCCCTCGAACACGTCCTGCCACTTGGCCGGGTCGCGGAGATCTGCGGCCCATGCGGCAGCCAGTTGCCTGCGCCCCTCCTGGGCTGCGGCCAGCACCGCCGCGTCAGCGGCCGTCTGGGCGCCGCCGCGGTTCACTGCGGCCTGGCCCACCGCCAGATAGGCGAACGCAAGAA
>NZ_BNBF01000027.1:13970-19975 GCF_014654935.1 Streptomyces capoamus | reverse complement strand
AGAGCAGGCCCGCCACCACCGTGATGTAGATGGGGAAGGCCTGCCCTGAGTCGCCGGCTGCGCGCCGAAAGATCAGGTGATCTCCGTAATCTTGGCTTTGATCTTGTCGAGGATCGTCTTTCCGATGTCCGTTCCAGTGATCGCCAGAACGATCGCGACCACCACCGCGATGATGCCCAGGTACTCGACCGCAGTCTGTCCGCGGTCGCCGCCGCGACGCCGCATCGCCTCGACCGTCGTGTTCCTCCAGCCGTTCAGGCGAACCTTGGTCGCCACAGCCGTCTTCAGCAAAAGATCGCTCACGGTGCTCCCCTCCGGACACGCTTCGTCTCGGCGAAACGTAGAACCCCACAGCGGACAGCACAGAGGGCCCAAGGGCCCAACCCCAGGCCCATTTCGGTGGTGTGCCGGTTCGCGGGTCGGGCATGTCAGGCCACCCCCAGCCACTTCGCCGTCGCCTGGGACCTCGTGCTGGTGTGGAGTTTGGCGAAGATGCGGTTGATGTGGTTCTTGACCGTCTTCTCGCTGATGAAGCAGGCGGCGGCGATCTGCTGGTTGGTCATGCCGGACGCGATGAGGTCCATGATCTCCGCCTCCCTCGTACTCAGCCGGAACCGGGACCGGAACGACTGTCCCATAGATGGTTGCATATGCGAAAGGGGATGAGGTACAGAATCGCCCGAAACAGAGCCGAGTTGGGCGCGAGGGTGTGCAGGTGCAGCCTCTCGAAGGTCAGTCAGCAATGCCCTCGCCGCCCCCGGCGTCACATGCGGCCGCCCCTCCCGGACGTCCCGTACCGCCCGCACCAGCTGTTCCGTCGTGAACTCGCCGTGCACCAGATATCCCCCCGCCCCCAGCCGCAGCGCCTCCCGCACGGTCTCCGTCTCGTGGCTGTAGGTGAGCATCATGACCGGGGCCAGCCCCACCAGGTGGGGCAACGCGGAGATTCCGTCGACCCCGGGCATGCGGACGTCGAGGAGGATGACGTCGGGCCGGTGCCGAACCGCCGCCTCGTACGCCTCGCGACCGTCCCGTGCCTCCGCCACCACCGTGGTGTCGGAGCGGCCGGAGAGCAGGGCCGTGAGGCCGGCGCGGACCACGGGGTTGTCGTCGGCGACCAGCAGCCGTAACGGCGGGGGAACCGGCGCCGGCGGCGGGAACCCGGGCCGGGGGGCGGTGCCGGGCGGCTCCGGTGGGCGCGGTGGCCGTGGTGGGTGCATGGTCCTCCTCTCGGTCTCTCGGTCTCTCGGTCTCAGTGGTCGGGGGTGGCGGGGAGCGGGATGTCGAGGCGTACCTCCGTGCCCCGTTCGTGGCTGCCCTTGCCGATACGGATCCGGGCGCCGGCCTGCGCGGCTCGTTCCACCATGCCGAGCAGGCCGAAGTGCCCCGCGTCGCGGAGTTCTTCCAGGCATGTGCCGGGCGGCAGGCCGGTGCCGTCGTCGTGGATCGTCAGGCGCAGCAGGCGGCCGTCGACCGTGGCCCGTACGTCCACCCGGGTCGCGGACGCGTGCCGGTGGGCGTTCTCCAGCGCCTCCGTGGCGATGGCGAGGACGGGACGGGCCAGAGCGGGCGGCAGGGGCGGGAGGGCGGCGGTGGGTACGGCGGTGTGCACCTGCAGGCCCGTGCGTCGCGTGAAGTCGGCCGTCCGGTGGGACAGTTCCTGCCAGAACGAGGTGTCGTCCGGCTGGTGCCGCCGGAGGTCCGTCAGCAGTTCCCTGGATTCCGCCGCCGCCCTGCGGGCCGAGCGGGAGACCAGTTCCGCCTGTTCCCGGACGCGGGCGGGGTCGGGGTTCTCGGCCGCGGCGGTGGTGGCCAGGGCGTCCGCCGCGAGGGCCACCCCGTGCAGTGTCTTGGCCACGGAGTCGTGCATGTCGCGGGCCAGCCGGGCCCGTTCCGCGCTCACCGCCTCCGTCGCCGCGAGCCGGGCCTGGACCGACGTCAGGGCCTGGGTGGCGGCGCCGAAGCGGAGCATCAGGTTGCGCAGGGTCGAGCCCATCGCGCCGGCGATGACGCACAGGCCGGGCAGCAGCAGGGCCTCGGCGACCGGTGCGTGCGGCCCGGCCTTCAGGGTGGCGTGGACGAGGAGCAGGATCAGGGACTGCAGGGAGGCGAAGCAGGCGGCGCCGCGCCAGCTGTAGACCAGGCCGGCCAGCAGCGGGGTGCACACGCTGACGTAGGCGAGGGTGGTGTCGGGGCCCGCCGCGATCAGCAGGAGGGAGCCGAAGAGGGTGTCGGCGGCGAGCAGGCTGGGGTGGCGCAGCAGGAGGGGGCCGAAGCGTTCCCAGTCGCGGAAGAGGACGTAGGACACCATGAACGTGACGACGACGGCCGCGCCGACCAGGCGGGCGCCCAGGCCGGGGGCCGCGTTGAGCAGGGCGGCGGGCGCCGACAGGACGATCATCGCCATGCGGAAGCCGAAGACCTGGCGGCACATCGCCTGCAGGGCCCGGATTTGGAGTTTCTCGGAGGGCTCGGCGGGAGGAGCGGTCACGTCCAAAGCGCCCGGCACGTCCAGTGCGTCCGGCGCGCCGGGCACGTCCGGCGCACCCGATGCGCCCGGCGAGCTCCCCGGCCCGGCATCGGCACCGGCACCGTCCGCCGCGCCGCCGGCCCTCTCACCCCGGTGCTCGCGCCACACCTCGCCGAGCCGCTTCCCGGGACGCACGCGGGCCCGGGCCAGCCTCCGTCCGCCCTCCCCCGTGAGCCCCCTCACCGTCACCGTGACCGTCACCGCCCGTCCTCACTCCCCCGTCAGCGAGCCGAAGTCCACCCCGGAGCCCAGCAGCAGTCCCGCGCCCAGCAGGAGCATCGTCGCCGGGACCATGAAGGTGGTGATCATCAGCGTGGCCTTGGGCACCGCGCGCGCGGCCTTGCGGCGGGCGTTCTGGGCATCGGTGCGGCGCATGTCCTTGGCCAGGGAGACCAGGGTGTCGACGATGGGCGCGCCCAGTTCCTCGCCCTGCTGCAGGGCCGTCACGAACATCGCCACCTGTTCGGAGTCGTTCCTGCGTCTCAGCTCCGCGAAGGCCTGGCGGCGGCTCACGCCGAGGTCCATCTGGCGGAGGGTGATGCGCAGTTCGTCGGCCCACGGGCCCTCGTAGCGGGAGGCGACCCGGTCCAGGGCCTGGCGGAAGCCGAGGCCCGCGCTGACCACCACGGCCAGGACGTCGAGGAAGTCGGGGAGGGTGCGTTCGATGACGTCCTTGCGGACGCGGATCGCCGACCAGATGCCGACCTCGGTCCAGAACGCACCGAACAGGAGCAGCAGCAGGGCCACGAACCACTGGCCGCGCAGCAGGAAGACCAGGAAGCCGACGGCGCCGAGGGCGCCGTACACCGCGCGGCGGGCCGCGTAGCGGTCGATGGTCAGGCCGCCGGGGTTGCCTGCCTGGTCGATCTTGCGGCGGTACCTGGCCACCAGGCGCGGGCCCATCAGGCGCAGCACGGCCGGGGCGTACCGCATGCCGATGCGGTCGACGACCGAGTCGACGGCGCCGGTGCGGGTGGCGCCGACCTCCAGGGCGACGGCGAGGTCGCCGGGCAGCCGGACGTCCGCGCGGTACATGCGGATGCCATGGAAGGCCCCCCAGACCCCGAGGCCCATCAGCAGGGCGAGCAGCAATGCCATCGGGTCACCTCCCTCACACGTCGATCCGGCTCATGCGGCGGATGAGGACGAAGCCGACGGTGTACATGGCGAACGCGATGATCACGCAGGCCTGCCCGACCGGGGAGCCGGTCATGCGGTCGAGGGCGCCGTCCTTGACGCCGTTCATCAGGAACAACGCGCCCACCCCGAGGACGGGCACGGCGTACGAGGTCATGGTCACCTGGGAGAGCTGGGTGCGGATCTCCCGCCGGGTCTCCTTGCGTTCCTCCAGGGTCTCGGTCAGGTTCCGCAGGGCGGAGACGACCTGGCCGCCGGCGCGGTTGGACAGCACCAGGGTGGTGACGAGGACGACCAGTTCGCGGGAGGGGAGGCGGTCGGCGAGTTCGCCGAGCGCGTCGTCCAGGGAGTGGCCGACGGCCAGCTGGTCGGCGACCTTGGCGAGTTCTTCGCCGGCCGGCGCCTCCAGTTCCTCCGCCGCCATGCCGATCGCGGTGCGCAGGGCGAGGCCGGCCTGGGTGGCGTTGGCCAGGATGCGGGCGAGTTCGGGGAGTTGGCCGATGAAGCGCTCGATGCGTTTCTGACGCTGCCAGTTGAGGAACTGCACCGCCGCCCCGATGCCGAGGAGTCCGGCGAGGGGGCCGAAGAAGGGAGCCAGGGTGGCCTGGCCGATCAGCCAGAGTGCGGCGACCGTGCCCAGCACGGCGGCGAAGAACTCCCCGGGCGTGACGTCCAGGCCGGTCGCCGCCAGGCGCCGCTCCAGCCATCGGCCGAGGCGGGTGCGGCGCAGTCGCCGGTCCAGGTCGCGGAAGCGGCGCCGGCGGCCGGTCGAGGGCGGCCGGCCGGTGAGCGCGAGGCGGTCCTCGAGGGCGGCGCGCCGGGCCCGCCCGGAGGCGTAGGCGTGCACGCCGGCCACCGCCAGGGCGCACGTCAGCAGCGTCACCGCGGTGGTGAGCCGGACGAGGGTGTGCAGTTCCATGGTCGGGGGTCCTACCTGGCTTCTCGGGTGGCTAGCTGGTCGGCGGTGCGGGCGACGCCGAAGGCCTGCGGAACGGGCTGGCTCGCCATGTAGAGCCGGTCGGCGGTACGGCGGGGCAGCGGGAAGTAGCGGAAGGCGCCGTACACACGGCCGTCGGGGGTCATGGGCTGTGCCTCGAACCGGGCCGCGGTCGCCAGCCGGTACGGCTCCCCGCCGTGGCTGTCGAGCACGGCGATCTCGGTGATGCGGCGGGCGCCGTCGGCGAACCGGGTGAGCTGGACGATGACGTCGACGGCGCTGTTGATCTGGTCGTGCAGGGCGACGAAGGGAACCTCCACGTCGGACATGGAGGCGAGGGTCTGCAGGCGGGTCAGGGCGTCCTCGGCGCTGTTGGCGTGCACGGTCGCCAGCGAGCCGTCGTGGCCGGTGGACATCGCCTGGAGCATGTCGAGGGACTCCCCGCCGCGGACCTCGCCGACCACGATCCGGTCGGGCCGCATCCGCAGGGAGTTGCGCACCAGGTCGCGGATGGTGACCTGGCCCTTGCCCTCCACGTTCGGCGGGCGGGACTCCAGGCGGACCACGTGGGTCTGCTGGAGCTGGAGTTCGGCGGAGTCCTCGATGGTGATGATGCGCTCGTGCGGGGGGATGAGCCCGGACAGCGCGTTGAGCAGGGTCGTCTTGCCGGTGCCGGTCGCACCGGAGACGATGATGTTGAACTTGGCCTGCACCAGGCCGGCCAGCAGGTACACCATCTGCTCGTCCAGCGAGCCGAAGCCGATCAGTTCCTGGAGGGTGAAGGAGCGCGGGAAGCGGCGGATGGTGAGGACCGGCCCGGTCAGGGACAGCGGCGGGATGATGACGTTGACGCGTTCCCCGGAGGGCAGGCGGGCGTCCACCATGGGGTTCGACTCGTCCACGCGGCGGTTGACGGTCGACACGATCCGCTCGATGGTCTGCATCAGCTGGTCGGCGGAGACGAACCGCAGCGGCAGCTGCTCGACGCGCCCGCCGCGCTCGACGAAGATCGCGTCGGGGCCGTTGACCATGATCTCGGTGATGGACGCGTCCTCCAGCAGCGGCTCCAGGATGCCGAGGCCCAGCGCCTCGTCCACGACCCGGCGGATCAGCTGGGCCCGCTCGACGGTCGACAGGACGGGGCCCTCGCGGCTGATGATGTGCCCGAGCACCCGCTCCAGCCGGACCCGGCGCTCGGCGGCGGCCAGCGAACTCATCTCCGCGAGGTCGATCTCCTCCAGCAGCTTGGCCCGGTAGGAGGCGACCAGGTGCTCGTCCTCGCCCCGGTTGCCGTGCTCCTCCGGGGTGCTGATGCGTGCCCGCAGGCTCATGGTCGGGGGCTCCTCGCCGGGTGGTCGAGCGGCATGGTGGCGGACTTGGTGGCGGTGCCGAGGTCCCAGA
>NZ_BNBF01000027.1:13076-13915 GCF_014654935.1 Streptomyces capoamus | reverse complement strand
GCACCTCGGGGATTTTGACGGTCGCGGTGACGGTGACCGAGCCGCCTCCAGGGTTGGGCGAGCAGGTCACGTCCAGCGCGCTGCTCACCGCCTCGGCGCAGGCCTGGGCGGACGACTGCCCCAGCGACTCGGCCCGCGCCCCGGCCCGGGCCGCCGTACCGGCCTGCTCGGCGGCGTAGGCGACGGCCCCGAGCTGGATGCCGGCCAGGCCGACGATCAGCAGGACGGGGATGAACCCCAGGTACTCGATGGCCACTTGGCCCCGGTCGCGTCGGCGGCGGCAGGACATCTCAGTGCTTCGCCTCCTCGACGGCACCGGCGTGGCCGTGGACGGTGACGGGGAAGTCGACGAAGCCGGGGAAGAGGACGGGGACCTTGACGGCCACGTCCGCCGTCACGTAGCCGCTCCCGTCGCACCGCTCCACGCTGGCACCCCCTCGCCACGCCCCGGACAGATGCCCCAGTGCCGCCTGCTCGCACACCCCGAACCGCTCGCCCGGCGGTGCCGCCGTACCCGCGCGCACGCCCTCGTCCGCAGCATTCCCCGCGAGCGTGAAGGCGTACCCCACGAGTACGGCCTGCCACATCAGCACCAGCGTCAGGACGATGAGCGGTGTCATCCCGAGCAGTTCGACGCTGACCTGTCCCCGGTCCCTGTCCGGCCTTCGCATCAGGGGCTCACTCCTTCCGCCGCCGCAGGCTCACGGAACCGCGGCCGTTCCCGCGGTGGGAGGCTCCCTCCGCGGCCTTGGCCAGCCCCAGCTCCCCCGCGAGCGCCCACAGCGCCTGCTTCACCGTGCTCCTGGGGTCGAGTTCGTGGAGCCGTCCGGCGTCCACGA
>NZ_BNBF01000027.1:9363-13028 GCF_014654935.1 Streptomyces capoamus | reverse complement strand
CGCCCTGCAGTTCCTTGAAGTGGGCGGGTACGGCCGTACGCGCCAGCGCGGTGCCGGTGATGCGCTGCACCAGGGCGGGCTGGATCTCCGTGCCGCGCGTGAGCCGGTTGACGACCACCGTGGTCTCCTCGGCCTTGCGGATCTGCAGCCGGTCCCACATCCGTACGGTCCGTTTGGCGCCGCGTACGGCGATGACGTCGGGGGTGGTGACCAGCAGCGCGGTGTCGGCCATCTCCACGACGGCGGCCCCGGCGCTGCTCAGCTGGGCCCCGCAGTCCACCACGACCACCTCGTAGCGGGAGCGCAGCGCGCCGACGATCTGGCGGGCGGCGCGGTCGGTGACCTCCTCGCCGCGTTCGCCCTCGCCGGGCGCGAGCAGCAGGGCGAGGCCGGTGTCGTGGCGGAAGACGGCGTCGGCGAGGACGCGGGGCGAGATGTCGCTGATGGCGGCGAGGTCGGCCACCGACCGGCGGAACTGGATGTCCAGGAAAGAGGCGATGTCGCCGGTCTGCAGGTCGAGGTCGACCAGGGCGGTGGCGCGGCCGGAGGCCTGGGCGGCGAGGGCCAGCTGGACGGCGGTCAGGGTGGTGCCCACGCCCCCCTTGGCACCGCTGACCGTGACGACGGTGCCGCCGGCCCCGGCGGGCATCTCGGCGCCGTGCCCGAGGTGCCGTCGTACCCCCGTGGACCACTGGGCGACGGCCTGGACGCGGCCGGCGAGTTCCTCGTACGACAGCGGGAGCGCGACCAGTCCGCGGGCGCCGGAGTCCATGGCGGCGGCGAACAGGCCGGGACTGGCGTCGGTGGTGACGAGGATGACGCCGACGGCCGGGAAGCGCAGGGCGACCTCGCGGATCAGTTCCAGGGCCGGGACCGGGCCGATGCGTTCGTGGACGACGACGACTTCCGGGAGTTCGTCGACCGATTCGGCGGCGAGCCGGGCGAGGGTGTCGACCAGCTGGGTGGAGTCGGTGACCGGGGGTTGCGGCTCTGCGTCGGGGAGCTGGCTGAGCAGGGTGGTGAGGGAGCGGACGGCGTCCGGGTCCGAGCCTGCCGGGAGGATCCTGGTGGGCATGGCCGCCTCTCACTTGTCCGTCACGAGTTCGTAGGTGCGGTCCTTGTCGGGGACGCTGGTCTCGCTGCCGGGGGCGACGAGCGCGAGCCGGACGCGCTGGGCGAAGGACTCGGCGTAGGTGACGCGCTGGGCGTCGAGGGTGGACAGCGCGAAGGTGATGGGGACGGCGTCGGTGGCCTGCTGGTTCTTGTCGCGGTCGGGTTCCAGGGCGGTGATCTGGCCGACGTCGATGACCCGGGCGTTGGTCACGATGATCTTCGACTGGTCGGGGTCGCCCTCCTTCTTCCCCTCGAAGGTGGCGTAGACGTTGACCCGTGAACCGGGGGTGATCTTGCCGGCCACGCCGGTCGCCGCGTCGATCATGATGGCGACCTCCTGCTGGCCGGGCTGGAGGGCGGGCCGGTCCACGATCATGTCGGTCTGCAGCAGTGAGCCGGGGTGCAGGGTGGTCACGGCGATCTTGCCGCGGATCTGGCTCAGATCGGTGACGGCGTTGCCGGAGAGCCACCGCTCGGGCATCGAGACCTTCTCGAACTGGTCGGTGGCCAGCGCGGTGTACGGCTTCACCTCGGACCTGACCCGGTAGGCGGCGACCTCGGGCCCGACCTTGGAGTTCACGTCGTGGATGACGGAGAGCACGCCGGCGAACGCGCCCAGCGCGCACAGGACCGACAGGATCAGCAGTATCACGCCGCGGCGCTGACGGGAGTTCATGGACCGTGCAACCTCATTGGGGGAATCGGTCGAGCGGGACGGGTCAGGTTCGCGCAGGTCAGGCGGGCGTTCGCGGTTCCGGAGCGCGGGGCGGGCCGGGCGCGGGCGGGGCGGCGGAGCAGAAGACGCAGCGGTCGCCGATGACGTCGGTGCCGCACCAGTGGCAGCTGGTGCGCCGTACGGAGGTGACCAGTTGGTAGAGGACGGAGAGGTCGGCGAGGTAGCCGCAGAACTCGATCAGCCGGCCGGTCCCCCACCACAGCGGGGACTCGGCGGGCAGCGGGGTCTCGCGCAGCCCGTGCACCCCCCACCGGGTGCCCAGCCCGGCGGCCCAGTCGCTCTGCAGCTGCCCCTTGGAGACCAGCATCCAGGTGCTGAACTCGGGTCCCTTCAAGGTGGCTTCGGGGGTCACCTTCACCAGCTGGGGCTCGGGGTGGGCGAGCACGGCGAACTGGGTGCCGGGCACCCAGGACCGGGCGTGCGCCTTCAGCCCGACCGGTACCCGGTCCAGTCGGGCGACGGAGCCGAGGACGGCGCCGGCGTGGATGTAGTGGGTGAGCAGCCGTCCGGCGCAGGCGAGCACGCCCGGGCTCAGGTCGCAGGAGGCGAGCTGGCGCAGCTGCCGGGCCAGGACGGCGATGCCGAGCGGCGGTAGCGCGGGCCGTAACAGGGCGACGCGGTCGCTCTCCAGCAGCGAGCGCAGCGTGTACAGCCGCCGTACGACCGGCTCCGGGGTGGCCTCGGAGCAGACGACGACCACATGGCCGTACTGCTCGGTGTGGGCGTGGAGTTCGGTGAGGGCCTCATCGAGCGGCTTGCGGTCGAGCCCGGTCAGCACGACGGCGGGCATGGTCCGCTCGTCCTGCGCCGGCAGTGCCATGTCGGCACTGGTCACGGCAATGGCAGTTGGCACGCGCAGCTCCCCGCTCTTCTCACCCGTCGGCCCACCGGGGTGACTCCAGTGCGCCGGGACGACTTCATTGCGTGACTACCTGAGCACTGTATCCACGGGTGTATGACCGGAGAACCGCGTTGGTGAAGCCGGTGTGGAACTCCCGGTGCACAAGTGCCGCCAAACCGGGACAGGTTGAGCAACCGGCTCGCCGGTGTTCCGGTCCCGACCCCTTGACAGGCAGATTGGTCTGGACCAACTTTGAGGCTCGCAAGCGAAGGCCACCGCTCTCCTCTCTCCCCACGGAGGCTCCCGTGCACCGCGCCCCAGGCATACCCGGACACCGCAGACGACGGTTCGCGGCATGGTCCGCCGCCACCGCCCTGGCCCTCTCGGTCGCCGGCCTCGCCACGGCCGCCCCCGCGTCGGCGGCCGACGTCAACAACGTCAAGAACGCGGGCTTCGAGTCCGGCCTGGCCAACTGGACCTGTACGGCCGGCAGCGGTACGACCGTCTCCTCCCCGGTGCACGGCGGCACCACCGCCCTCAAGGCCACTCCCGCCGGCCAGGACAACGCCCAGTGCACCCAGGCCGTAGCGGTCAAGCCCAACTCGACGTACACGCTCGGCGCGTGGGTGCAGGGCGGCTACGCGTACCTCGGCGTGACCGGCACGGGCACCACGGACGTCTCCACCTGGACCCCCGACTCGACGTCCTGGAAACAGCTGTCGACCACCTTCATCACCGGCGCCTCGACGACCTCGGTCACCGTCTACACCCACGGCTGGTACGGCCAGGCCGCCTACTACGCCGACGACATCTCGGTCTACGGCCCCGACGGCGGCGGAGGCGGCGACCCGGCCCCCACCGTCCCGGCGGCCCCGACGGGCCTCTCCGTGAGCGGCACGACCTCCTCCTCGGTCTCCCTGTCCTGGTCCCCGGTCTCGGGCGCGACCGGTTACAACGTCTACCGCAACGGCACCA
>NZ_BNBF01000027.1:8688-9320 GCF_014654935.1 Streptomyces capoamus | reverse complement strand
AGGTCACGGCGGTCACGGGCACGTCGGCGACGGTGACCGGCCTGTCGGCCGCCACGTCGTACTCCTTCCAGGTCACGGCGACCAACGCGGCCGGCGAGTCGGCGAAGTCCGCGACGGTGACCGGGACGACGTCCTCCGGCACCGGCGGCGGGGGCGGAACCCTACCCAAGCACGCGGTGACCGGCTACTGGCAGAACTTCAACAACGGCGCGACGGTCCAGAAACTGTCGGACGTGCCCTCCGCCTACGACATCATCGCGGTGGCCTTCGCCGACGCGACGTCGACACCGGGCGCGGTGAGCTTCACCCTCGACTCCGCCGGCCTCGGCGGCTACACCGTCGACCAGTTCAAGGCCGACATCAAGGCCAAGCAGGCGGCCGGCAAGAAGGTCATCGTCTCGGTCGGCGGCGAGAAGGGCTCGGTGTCGGTCAGCGACGCCGCATCGGCCACGAACTTCGCCAACTCGGTCTACTCGCTGATGCAGACGTACGGCTTCGACGGCGTCGACATCGACCTGGAGAACGGTCTCAACGCGACCTACATGACCCAGGCCCTGCGCGCGCTGTCGGCGAAGGCCGGCTCGTCCCTGATCATCACCATGGCCCCGCAGACCATCGACATGCAGTCGACG
>NZ_BNBF01000027.1:5171-8654 GCF_014654935.1 Streptomyces capoamus | reverse complement strand
TCGAACGCCTACTTCCAGACCGCGCTGAACGTGAAGGACATCCTCACGGTCGTCAACATGCAGTACTACAACAGCGGTTCCATGCTGGGCTGCGACGGCAAGGTCTACAGCCAGGGCACGGTCGACTTCCTGACCGCCCTCGCCTGCATCCAGCTGGAAGGCGGCCTCTCCCCGTCCCAGGTCGGCCTGGGCCTGCCGGCCTCCACCCGCGCGGCGGGCGGCGGCTACGTCTCCCCCACGGTGGTCGACAACGCCCTGGACTGCCTGACGGCCGGCACGAACTGCGGCACCTTCAAGCCGTCCAAGACCTACCCGGCCCTGCGCGGCGCGATGACCTGGTCCACCAACTGGGACGCGACCTCGGGCAACGCCTGGTCGACCCCGGTGGGAGCCCACGTCCACGCCCTCCCGTGACCTGACCCGAACTCCTGCCGTGCAGCGCCCGGACCGCCCCGGTCCGGGCGCTGTCACGTCCCCCTACGACGGCCGAACCCGATCGGTGCCCCCGCCATCCCTTTTGCTCCCGGTACAGCCCGGTGTGATGATCGCACCTATGGCTGAACACGGGGGACGGACAGCTGCGTTGGGACAAGCACGCAGGTCACGACTGTACGAGTACGCGGAACAGGGCGACGCCCTGCGGCCGGAGCCCTCCGACGGATCCGAGCACCGGCGGCACGCGTTCGCCGCGCTGCTGGGTGAGTTCCGTCGTACGGCGGTGCTGGTGCCGGTGGACGCGGACGGGGCGCCGCTGGCAGCCGAGTTCAGCGGTGTGCGCTGGATCTACGCGTTCTCGGACGAGGGGGCGTTGGCGCGTTTCGCGGTGGCGCGGGGCGAGGGTGCGCGGGAGTGGGCGTACCAGCGGTGGCTGGGTGCGCGGCTGCTGGATGCGGCGGTGCCGGCGGTGGGTGTGCCGTGCGGGGTGGCGCTGGATTGTGCGGACGGGGTGGACGGGGTGGTTTTTCCGCCGGTGCGGGGGGTCGTGCCGGATGCGGTGGCGGTAGACGTGAACGGCGGGGACGGCGGGGACGGCGGGACGGGGGACGCGCGGTGAGCGGGGACGGCAAGGATCTGGCGACGCAGGGCCTGGGCCTGATCGCCAAGGGTTTGACCGATGCACTGGGTGAGCTGAAGGAGCTGGGCGGGTTCGGCACCTCCGGGGCCGGGCGGGGTTTCGGTGAGATCGCGTTGTCGGGCCTGGAACTGGGCCACGAGGGACTGACGGGTGCGTTCTCGTCGTTCTGCGAGCGCTGGGAGTGGGGGGTGCGGTCGCTGATCGCCGAGGGCAACGGCTTCGCTGAGAAGACGGGGCTGGCGGCGGGGACGTACTACGAGACCGACAAGTACGTCGAAGGCACGGTCAAGGTCGCCGAGAACGCGGCCATCGGCAATCCGTACGCCTCCGAGGAGGACGTGGAGAAGATGGGCTACGGCGACATCGCCGCGTCCGGTGCGTACGGCGGTGACGTGGACTACAGCGGGGAGTCCTTCGAGCAGGCGTGGGCCAACAGCAAGCAGGGCTGGCAGACGGCCGCGGACGATGTGATGACCTCGCACACCATCGGGCCGGTGCCGGGCATGGGCGTGGGTGACCTGCGCGAGGCGCTCGGCGACGCGGACGCACCGTCGCGGGGCGGTGAGCGCTGATGGGCATGGGGGATGTGACCAACGCGCTGCTGGGCGGCGCCGAGGACCTCTACGACAAGGGCAAGAAGAAGCTCGGCGAGGGCGTCGACTGGGCCACGGACAAGGTCGGCGGCAAGCTGGACGACGTCGGCCTGCACAAGTGGGCCGACGTGGTGGAGGACTGGGGCGACGGGGTCGCCTCCGACCTCGGGGCGACGCCGGGCGAGCAGCAGCTCGGCCAGACCGAGGAGGCGAACGAACTCGTCCACGGCGACCCGGCGAAGATCCGGGAGAGCGCCCAGCACCTGCGGGACTTCCACGGCGCGTTCGACAAGGTCGGCGCGGGGCTGAAGAAGGTCGACTCCTCCGGCTGGAAGGGCGAGGGCGGGGACGCCTTCCGGGAGAAGTTCGGCGTGCACCCCGCCAAGTGGGCGCAGGCGGCCGAGGCCTGCCGATGCGCGGCCGAGGCGCTGGAGTCGTACGCCGACACGGTCACGTGGGCACAGGGCCAGGCGAAGGAGGCCGTGGAGCTCTACAAGAAGGGTGAGAAGGCGTCCAAGGCCGCGTTCAGCGCGTACACGGACAAGGTCGAGACGTACAAGGCGAAGGCGAAGGCGAAGGCTGGTGAGGATCCCGGCCCGGACCCCGGGAAGTTCGACGACCCGGGCAAGGCCGATGTCCGGGCCGCCCGGCACAAGCTCGCCGAGGCCCGCAAGCAGCGCAACACCGCCGCCACCGAGGCACAGGACAAGGTGAAGGCGGCGCTCGCCCACGCCCCCGCCGAGCCCCCGCCCCTGGACCGGCTCAAGGGCGACCTGAAGGACGGCGCGCTCTCCACGGAACTGGAGATCACCCACTTCGCGGGCGGCGTCGTCAAGGGCACGGCCGGCCTGGTCACCTTCGTGCGCGGCCTGGACCCGATGGACCCCTACAACCTCACCCACCCGGCCGCCTACCTGCAGAACGTCAGCATGACGCTCTCCGGCCTGACCTCCACCGCCGCCCACCCCGAACGCACCGCGAAAGGCATGTGGGACGAGTTCCGCAAGGACCCGTCCGAGTTCGGCGGACGCATGGTGCCGCAGTTCTTCCTCGGCGACGGCGCCGGGCTGGAGGCGGGACTGGCCCGGAAGGCGGCGGAAGAGGGTGCCGAGCAGGGCCTGCGCGGCGCCGCCCGGAACGCGGTGGAAAGGGGACCCGAGGACGTCTCCCGGCGGCCGCTCGAGAAGGTCTGCGAGAAGGACCCGGTCGACGTCGCGACCGGCCGGATGGTGCTGCCGCAGACCGACGTCTCCCTCCCCGGCGCCCCACCTCTCGTCCTCAAGCGGCAGTTCGAGTCGTCGTACCGGCTCGGCGGCTGGTTCGGCCCGACCTGGTCCTCCACGCTCGACCAGCGTCTGGAGATCGACGCGCAAGGCGTGGTCTTCGTCGGCGAGGACGGCCTGACACTGGCCTACCCGCACCCGGCGCCGGGCGTGCCGACGCTCCCCGGTCACGGCCCCCGCTGGCCGCTGGACCGCACGGACGGCGGTTACACCCTCACCGACCCCGACTCCGGCTACGTAAGGCACTTCGCCGACCGCTCCGAGAACCTGGCGGTGCTGGAACAGGTCGACGACCGCAACGGCAACTGGATCACGTTCGAGTACGACACGAACGGCGCCCCGCGCGCCCTCAGCCACAGCGGCGGCCACCGCCTGCTGCTGTCGACCGCCGACGGCCGGGTCACCGCGCTGCACCTTGCGGGCGCGGCAGCGGACGGCGGCGACCAGGAACTGCTCCGCTACGGCTACACCGACGGCCACCTCAGCGAGGTCGTCAACTCCTCCGGCCGTCCCATGCGCTTCGCGTACGACG
>NZ_BNBF01000027.1:0-5130 GCF_014654935.1 Streptomyces capoamus | reverse complement strand
CCGAGGGGCGCATCGTCTCCTGGACGGACACCAACGACAGCCACTTCACCTACGCCTACGACGACCAGGACCGCTGCACCCGCCAGTCCGGCGCCGCCGGCCACCTGGCCTCGACCTTCACCTACGGACCGGTGGATGCGGACACCGGCGAGCACACCACGACGATCACCGACTCACACGGCCACAGAACCCACTACCGGATCAACCGCCGCTGCCAGGTCGTAGCCGAGACGGACGCCGTCGGCGCGACCACGCACTACGCCCGCGACCGCCACAACCGCCTGCTGTCCACGACAGATCCCCTGGGCCACACGACCACGTTCGAGTACGACGAGGCAGGCAACCTCACCCGAGTGGTCCGCCCGGACGGCCGCGAGGCACGCGCGGAGTACAACGACCTGAGCCAGCCGGTGAAGGTGGTGAACCCGGACGGCACGGTGATCCGCCAGACCTACGACGACCGGGGCAACCTCACCACGCTGACGGACCCGGCCGGCCGGACGACCCGCTTCACGTACACGGAGGCCGGCCACCTCACGTCGGTGACGGACCCCCTGGGCGCGACCACGACGGTCGTCTGCGACCGCGCGGGCCTCCCGGCAGAGGTGACGGACCCGCTGGGCGCCACCACACGCTACGAACGCAACGCACTGGGCCTACCGACCACCATCACGGACCCCACGGGCGCCACGACCCGCCTCGAATGGTCCCTCGAAGGCCGGCTGACGCGCCGCACGGCCCCCGACGGCACCACGGAGACGTGGACGTACGACGGCGAGGGCAACTGCACGAGCCACACGGACCCCCTCGGCGGGGTCAGCCGCTACGAGTACACGCACTTCGACCTGCTGACGGCCCGCACCACCCCGGACGGCGTCCGCTACGAATTCACCCACGACACCGAACTACGCCTGACGGCGGTCACGAATCCACACGGCCTGACCTGGACGTACGAGTACGACGCGGCCGGTCGCCTGATGCGGGAGACGGACTTCGACGACCGTGCTCTGGAGTACGCGTACGACGCGGCGGGCCGCCTGGCCACGCGGCGCAACGCGCTCGGCGAGGAGACGTCCTTCGCACGCAACGAACTCGGCCAGGTCCTCCGCAAGAGCACGAACGGCAGGAGCACGACCTACGCCTACGACCTGACCGACCAACTGGCCCAGGCCGTGGGCCCCGACGGCACGACACTGACCCTGCTGCGCGACCGCCACGGCCGCCTGCACTCGGAAACGGTCGACGGCCGCACGGTGACGTACACCTACGACACCCTGGGCCGCCGCACCGGCCGCACCACCCCGACCGGAGCCACGACGACATGGTCGTACGACGCGGCAGGCCGCCCCGCCGGCATGGTCGCGTCCGGCCGGGCGATCGACTTCACGTACGACCAGGCAGGCCGCGAGGTGTCCCGCCGCATCGGCGGCACTCTTGCCTTCGAGCACACCTTCGACCCCTTGGGCCGCCTGACGAGCCAGTCAGTGACCGGTGCGCGGAACCGAACGATCCAGCACCGGAGGTACACGTACCGAGCCGACGGCAACCTGACGGCCGTCGACGACCAGCTGTCCGGCACCCGCCGCTTCGACCTCGACGCGACGGGCCGGGTCACGGCGGTCCACACGGCCGGCTGGACGGAGCGGTACGCCTACGACGAGGCAGGCAACCAGACCGAGGCGTCCTGGCCCTCGGACCACCCGGGCGCAGCGGCAACGGGCCCACGCGCGTACGCGGGCACCCGCATCACCCGGGCCGGCAACGTCCGCTACGAACACGACGCCCTGGGCCGCATCACCCTCCGCCAGAAGACCCGCCTGTCCCGCAGACCGGACACCTGGCGCTACGAGTGGGACGCCGAAGACCGCCTCACCGCGGTGACGACCCCCGACGGCACCCGCTGGCACTACACGTACGACCCCCTGGGCCGCCGCACGGCCAAACTCCGCCTGGCGGAGGACGGCGAAACGGTCCTGGAACGGGTGACCTTCACCTGGGACGGCACCACACTCTGCGAACAGACGACAGCGTCCGCCGACCTCCCCCACCCGATCACCCTCACCTGGGACCACCAGGGCCTGCGCCCCCTGGCCCAGACGGAACGCCTCACCCCGGCCGACACCCCCCAGCAGGAGATCGACTCCCGCTTCTTCGCCATCGTCACCGACCTGATCGGCACGCCGACCGAGCTCGTCGACGAACAGGGCGAGATCGCCTGGCACACCCGAAGCACCCTGTGGGGCACAACGGCGTGGTCGACCAACAGCACCACGTACACCCCCCTACGCTTCCCGGGCCAGTACTACGACCCGGAAACCGGCCTGCACTACAACTACTTCCGCCACTACGACCCGGAAACGGCCCGCTACCTCACTTCCGACCCTCTCGGACTCATTGCCGCACCCAACCCCGCCAGGTATGTGGCCAACCCATGCACCTGGCTTGATCCTCTGGGTCTTGCTGCGTGCACCCCCGGGCAGAGCGGCGCTGAGGTAGATCCCCGAAAACTGGATTATCTATTCAATAAAGACATTAAACCGGATTCACACAACTCTCCCCGCGCACGCCAGAATGAAGCGCAACTCCACCGAATCGGCATTGACGATAATTGCGAGATGCGCACGTATGTGACGGAACACCTGAAGGACGCCTCCCGTCAGCCCTTCGAACGCTCTTTCACCAACACGTGGAACGGCGGCAGCGGCGACTTCGGGGTCACAAGGTCAGTGCTTTACGGTCCGCGCGGCGCGCTGGAGGTAGAGAGCACGTGGCAAGTTCTGCCTGACGGAAACCACAGGTTGTCCACGGTCATCTTCCGCGGCAGCGGACCAGGCGTAAGTATCACCGGCAGCAAGAAGCACTGGCTACCATATATTGAACGACGCTGGACATCCTGATCTGGAGGTAAGAGTGTACAGGGAATTCATTGTTCCCGATGACGAGGAGATCCTCGACCTGATCGGGGAATGGCCGGATACGGTCGATAGCGGCGCCCGTCTACTTACATGGCAAGGCAGCGAAGGAGACTCGCTCACCTTTTCCTATGACACACTGTCCAGATCCGTCAGAGCGCGCTGGACGAGCGGAAATGGCGACGAATTGCTGGACCTCTACCGTGAGGGCGCCACGCGACTGAGGGTTTCCTCCACCGCGTCGGCAACGTACATCTCCGTCGAATTTCACATGGGGGAATGCGCGGGCGAGGTAGTGATTCAAGCGTCTCCGAAGCTGTCCGTGCAGGACCGACTCCTGTACGTCTGATCCGGCGCACCTAGGAGCAGGCCATCATCGCACTTCTTATCGACACCAGCCGCTCGATCGAAGAACTGAAGGGAGATCGCTGGCCTGACCCTCCAAGCGACAGCACTACCTTGGTCCGCAGCGTTCACGAGTTGCGGAGGCGCGCTATCAAACACCTCACAGTGGAGGATCTACGTCGGCTGATCGCCCAGGATGTCGGACTGCGTTGGCTCCTTCCTGTGGCTTTGGACTTCTTACGGGAAACAGCGCCACAGGAAGCTGCGGCCGGCTGGTATGACGACGACTTGCTCTCGGCGGTACTGACGCGACGGGAATCGGTATGGCGGAACGCGCCAGAACTGGCACGTCACCTCGATGAGACAGTGCGCATGCTCACCGACCTATCGCCGTGCATTCAGCGGAAGGTGGACCAGTTTCGGACCGCTCTGCCGGACGTACTGTGACGCCTCGGTAAATTGCTACACGAAGGGCTGACCGTGGAGCACTGGAAGGTTGACTGGGCACATGAACTTCAATCGGAACCAGTCCGCTTCTATAGCGAGATCGGAAGCGATGGGTATGAAGTACGCAAGATCCAAGTCTATCGGGACGGACAGGTACTCAAGGCCGACATGTTCCACGAGTCCGCAGAGATTGGCTTGAGTGAAGTACCCGCGGGATCGATCGATGATGTGGCTAGCCAGCCGGAGTTCTCAGCTTCTGCGATCAGCCCTGAAGAGTTCGAGCGAGCCTGGCGAACCGCCCAGTGGTCGACAAGGAACGTTCCAGGACGGCGGTGATTGGCGGATCTGGGCCACGCAGCGGGGTCTCCGGACGACTCGGGCCTGCATCTCTCCCTAGGACTCCTGGCGCAAATCCGCCAATTACCCCCGCTGCCGCCGATCCGCGCCGCCACCGCCCGTCGGCCGTCAAGCCGGCCTGGCGTCCATGCGAGGCGCGACCGCGCCCCCCGCCAAGGGCACTGAGCAGCAAGGTCGAGGGTCCGGTGCCGGGCTGGGCCACCGCTGCTCCGGGCCGCTCGCTCGCTTTCTGCCCGGGCTGGAGTGGGCCGGGTCAAGGGTGGGCCGCAGGCCCATCGCCGGAGGCGACGCGCAGCGCCCTTGACGCGGACCGCGGAAGCACGACCCTGGCCGGGAAGCGAGCGGCCCGACGCTCACGTGCTCACTCCTCGGTGAACAGCTCCGTGGCCTCGCCCGCGTGGACGGCGCGCTGAGCCCAGACCTCCAGCCGGCCGAGGTCCGTGCAGGCCAGCACCCGCTCCCGGACGGCGTCGGGCACCGGGATGCCCCGCCACTCCAGGATGCGGACGACCATCTCGGCCTTGGCCTGGGCCCGGCCCTGCTCCAGGCCCTGCTCCAGACCTTGTTCGCGTCCCTCTTCGCGTACCTGTTCCGCCAGCGGGTGTCGCCAGAAGTACTGGATCGCCGTCATCAATTCCCTCCACATCTGCTTCGCCTGGGGGTCGGCCAGGTACGAGTCGACGAACTGCACGAAGACCCCGGCACTGTCGGGGTCGATGGTCCGCAGGGCGGATGCCAGGGACTCCAGTATGGCCGGAGCCTGCGGCCCACGCCCGTGTGTCATCGCGGACAGCACCGCAAGGGGGACGTCCCGTTCGGCCTGCCGCTCGTCCGCGATCACCGGCACGTTGTCCGGCCCCAGCACCAGCGGACGCACCGTCAGCGACTCCCACCCCGGGAAACCGAGCCGGATCGGACGCGAGGCCCACTTGGCCGTACCACTGCTCTGCGTGATGGCGATGAGCACCGGCTCGCACCGGTACTTCTCGTACAGGTACGACAGGTAGTACGGCCAGCTGCCCCGCTTCCGGTCGTCCACCTTGCCCTGCGACTCCACCACCAGCAGGTA
>NZ_BNBF01000026.1:94535-106957 GCF_014654935.1 Streptomyces capoamus | reverse complement strand
ACCCGCCCCGGGCCCCCACCTCGGGCACCCGCCCCGGGCCCCCACCTCGGGCACCCGCCCCGGGCCCCCACCTCGGGGGCCCACCTCGGGCACCCGCCCCGGATCGCCGTCATCCGTCCTGGTCCTCGCCGTCATCCGGCGGCGCACCCGGACGGGGTGGTCCGTCCGGTCGCCGCCCGTCACCTCCGTGTCCGATTTCCGCTAGCCCACCCCCCGGCACGCGCCCCACACTGGAACGCGTGAAGGACGAGGACAGCAGGTACGAGGCGGTGCGCAGCAGGGACGGGCGGTTCGACGGCGTGTTCTTCTTCGCCGTCGAGACCACCGGCATCTACTGTCGGCCCAGCTGCCCGGCGGTCACGCCGAAGCGGTGCAACGTGCGCTTCTTCGCGACGGCCGCCGCCGCGCAGGGCTCGGGTTTCCGGGCCTGCCGGCGGTGCCGGCCGGACGCCGTACCCGGGTCGGCGGAGTGGAACGTCCGCGCGGACGTCGTCGGCCGGGCCATGCGGCTGATCGCCGACGGCGTCGTGGACCGCGAGGGCGTCGCCGGGCTCGCCGCGCGGCTCGGCTACAGCGCCCGGCAGGTGCAGCGCCAGCTCACCGCCGAACTGGGCGCCGGTCCCGTGGCGCTGGCCCGGGCCCAGCGGGCGCACACCGCCCGTGTGCTGCTGCAGACCACGGACCTGCCGGTCACCGAGATCGCGTTCGCGTCCGGGTTCGCCAGCGTGCGGCAGTTCAACGACACCATCCGGGAGGTGTACGCGGCGACACCCACCGAGGTACGCGCCACCGCCCCCCGGGGCCGGTCCGCCCGCCGGGCCGCCGCCGGCACGGCCATCCCGCTCCGGCTCGCCCACCGCGGCCCCTACCAGGCCGCCGCCGTCTTCGACCAGCTCGCGCGGGAGGCCGTACCCGGTGTCGAGGAGGTGACCGGCGCCCCGGGCGCCCGTACCTACCGGCGTACCCTGCGGCTGCCCTACGGCACCGCCCTCGCCGCCGTCGACGAACGCGCCCGCACCCCGCGCACCGGCACCGGCACGCGCCCGGGCGGCTGGCTCGACGCCCGGCTCCAGCTCACCGACCCCCGGGACCTCGGCACCGCCGTGCAGCGGCTGCGCCGGCTGTTCGACCTGGACGCGGACCCCTACGCCGTCGACGAGCGGCTCGGCGCGGACCCCCGGCTCGCCCCGCTGGTCGCCGCCCGGCCCGGGCTGCGCTCGCCCGGCGCCGTGGACCCGCTGGAGGCCGCCGTGCGGGCTGTGACCGGTGTCCGGGGCACCGGGGAACTGGTGCGCCGGTACGGCAAGCTGCTGGACGCGCCCCACGGCGGCCTCACCCACCTGTTCCCCGAGCCCGCCGTCCTCGCCGAGGCCGAGCCCGCCGGTCCGCTGGGCGCGCTCGCCGCCGCCCTCGCCGACGGCACCGTACGGCTGGACGCGGGCGCCGACCGGTACGACGCCGAGCGGGCCCTGCTCGCGCTGCCCGGGATGGACCCGGCGACCGTCGCCGTCGTGCGTGTCCGCGCCCTCGGCGATCCCGACGTCGCGCCGCCCGGCGCCGCTCTTCCCGACGGCTGGCGGCCCTGGCGGTCGTACGCCGTCCGGCACCTGCGCGTGGCGGGCGAACCCCTGCCATGACGACCGGGACGACACCCACGGGACCGGCACGCACGCGACCGTCGCCGGCCGATCCGCCGCACCCCCGTCCGCCCACCACCCAGCCGCCGGCCCGCCCAGCCGCCCGCCCCGCCGAGGAAGACGGTCCCATGACCACCCACCCGCTGCCCCCCGTCTACTGCACCCACCTGGACGCCCCCGTCGGACGGCTGCTGCTCACCGCGGACGCGGACGGCGCGCTCACCTCGCTGTCCGTGCCCGGGCAGAAGGGCGGGCGGATCCTCCAGGACGACTGGCGGTACGACCCCGGGCCGTTCCGTGCCGCCGCCGAGCAGCTCGCCGCCTACTTCGCCGGCGACCTGAAGGAGTTCCAGCTGCCGCTGCGGGCCACCGGGAGCGCGTTCCGGCAGCGGGTGTGGGCCGCGCTGGACGAGGTGCCGTACGGCGCCACCGTCACCTACGGGGAGATCGCGGCCCGGATCGGGGCGCCGCGGGCGGCGGTTCGCGCCGTCGGCGGGGCGATCGGCGCCAACCCGCTGCTCATCCTGCGGCCTTGCCACCGGGTGATCGGCTCCGACGGGTCGATGACCGGGTACGCGGGGGGACTTGAGCGGAAGGTGCGGCTGCTCACCCTGGAGGGCGTGCTCGCCTGACGGGCCGTACCGCCGCGGGGCGCCCCCCCGTTGCGCCGAGCGGGTGGACCCCTCCTCGGTGCTCCGGCGACACGGCCCGCCCGTGTGGCACCGTCGGTCCGACGGGCCACGGGGAAGGCGGGCAAGACATGGGCAGGGTCGTTCGGGTCCTCGTGGTCCTCCTGCCGGCACTGCTGCCGGGCCTGACGGCACCGGCCGCCGCCGAGCCGGCCCCGCCGCCCTGGACCGGCAGCTGGGAGACCGCCCCCTCCGGTACCGCGGCCGCGCTGCCCGGCGCCGCCGTACGCAACGTCGTCCACCTCAGCGTCGGCGGCAGCGCCGTCCGCGTCCGGCTCAGCAACCGGCTCGGCACCGCGCCGCTGCACCTCGGCGCGGTCACCGTGGCGCTCCGCGCGGCCGGCCCCGCCGCCGTACCGGGCACACTGCGCACCGCCACCTTCCACCGCGCCCCGGAGGCGACCGTGCCGCCGGGCGCGGACACGCTCACCGATCCGGTGCCGCTGCCCGTGCCGGCCGGCGCGGACCTGCTCGTCACCGTGTACACGCCCGACGACTCCGGGCCCGCCACCCACCACCGCACGGCCCTGCAGACCAGCTACCTGGCCCGGGCCGGCGCCGGCCGGGCCGCCGACGAGGACGGCGGCGCGTACGCGGCGACCACCAGCCGCTGGTACTACGTCACCGGGGTCGACGTCCGCGGGACCGCCGCCGGCAGCGTCGTGGCGTTCGGGGACTCGCTCACCGACGGCAACGGCTCCAGCCCCGACACCAACCGCCGGTGGCCCGACCGGCTCGCCCAGCGGCTGTCCCGGCACCGGCTCGGCGTGCTGAACGCGGGCCTCGCCGGCAACCGCCTGCTCCGTGACGGCACCGGACCGAGCGCCCTGACCCGCCTGGAGGCCGACGCCCTGGACCGGGCCGGGGCACGGGTGCTGGTCGTCTTCGAGGGCATCAACGACATCAAGGGCCTCCCGCCGGCCGGCGACCCCGCCGCCTTCGCGGACGCCTACCGCACCCTGGTGGCCCGTGCCCACGCCCGGGGCATCCGGGTCGTCGGCGTCACCCTCACCCCGTACCGCGGCTACCCCGCGTGGACCGCCGCCGGGGAGGCGGTACGGCAGCGGGTGAACGCCCTCATCCGCACCGGCGGCCTCTTCGACGCGGTCGCCGACGCCGACGCCGCCGTCCGGGACCCGGCCGACCCGCGGCGCATCCTGCCCGCCTACGACCCCGGCGACCACCTCCACTTCGACGACGACGGCATGGCCGTCGTGGCCGACACCGTCGACCAGGCCCTGACCCGCCGGCCGGTCCGCGCCGCCCCGCCGGGCCACCGCCGGTGACCGTGCCCGGGCCCATCCCCACCGGCTCGTACGGGAGTTCACCCCCTCACCCGACGCGCCGGTCCGCGCGCCCCGTGCGCCGGATTTTCCCGATGCCCCGTTTTCGCGCGGCCCGTGCGGTGGAGAATCAGGGGCATGAACCAGCAGGGGGGAAGACCCGCCCGTCCCGAGGACGACTGGTGGGGGCAGCTGTACGACGACTCCACCCAGGACACGGGTCCCACGGCAGCGCCCGATTCCCTGGACGACCGGTTCGCCTCGGCGCGGAGCACGGTGGCGGGGCGTCCCACGGACACGCTGGACCCGGCACCGGACCGACGAGCGCCGGCGGACCCGGCACCGGAGGAACCCGTACCCCCCGAGCCGTCACCTCCTGAGCCGCCCCCCTGCGAGGCGGAGTCCCCGCAACCGCCCGCCGCGACCGGGGCCGTGCCGCCCCAGCGGACCGCGCCGGAACCGCACCCCACGCCCGAACCGGTCCGCGCGCCGGAACCGCAACCCGCGCCGCACGCGGCCCCCACGCCGGAAGCGGTCCCCGTGCCGGATCCGGAACCCGCCGAGGACGCACGGCCCGGCGCCGCCGCGGCTCCCGCCCCCTCCCTCGACTACGTCGGCTCCGGGCCGCCCACCTACGACCCCGAACCCACCGCGCTGCCCCTCTGCGACCCGGACGGGCTCGGGGAGCTGGTCGCGGACACCGTGCTGGACGGGGCCCGGTACGGCACGTGCACCCTGCGGGCCGTGTCGCTGCGCGGGGACTCGGCCCGCTACCGGGGCGAACCGCGCCGGGACGCGCTGCTCACCGCCCGGTTCGGGACCGGTGAAGAGGCGCTGGTGCTCGTCGCGCTGGCGACCGGTGCCCGGGGCGTCCCGGGCGCGCACCGGGCGGCGGCCGAGGCGTGCCGGTGGATCGGCGGGGCCGTGGGCCGCAGCCACCAGCGGCTGGCACAGGACGTGCGGGCGGCCCGGCGCGGCGACCTGAAGTCGGGGCTGCACCGGATCACCGACCGCGCCCTCGGCAAACTCCGGGCGAGCGCCGCCGAACAGGGCCTGGACCCGGGGGAGCACACGGCGAGCCTGCGCTGCCTGCTGCTGCCCGCCGACCCGGACTGCCGCACCCGGGTGTTCTTCGGCGTCGGCGACGGCGGCCTGTTCCGGCTGCGGGACGGCACCTGGCAGGACATCGAGCCGGCGGTGGCGCCCGAGGGCGGCACCGGCGCCCCCCTCGCCGGTTCCCCGCCCGAGCGCACCGCCGAGGGCGACCGGCCGGCCCCGGCCCTCGGCGTACCCGCCCCGCCGAGCCCGTTCGAGCCCGCCGTGGAACCGGCCCCGCAGCCGCCCCGGGCACCGTTCAGGTTCCGGGCCTCGGTAGCCCGCCCGGGTGACGCCCTGGTGATGTGCTCGGCGGGCCTGGCCGACCCGCTGCGCGGCGAGCCCGCGCTCTGTGCCTACCTGGCCCGTCGCTGGTCCGGCCGCACCCCGCCGGGCCTCGCCGCCTTCCTCACCGACGCCCAGGTGCGGGTGAAGGGCTACGCCGACGACCGTACGGCGGCCGCCGTGTGGGAGGCGTGACGGCAGTCGCTGTGACTCCATGGAGGCATGGGCAAACAGAATGTGGCCGAGCAGTTCGTCGACCTCCTCGTCCGCGCCGGGGTGCGCCGGCTGTACGGCGTCGTCGGCGACAGCCTCAACCCGGTCGTGGACGCCGTCCGCCGCAACGCCGCCATCGACTGGATCCACGTGCGCCACGAGGAGACCGCCGCCTTCGCGGCCGGAGCGGAGGCGCAGGTCACCGGGAGACTGGCCGCCTGCGCCGGTTCCTGCGGGCCGGGCAACCTCCACCTGATCAACGGCCTGTACGACGCCCACCGTTCGATGGCCCCGGTCCTCGCGCTCGCCTCGCACATCCCGTCGGGCGAGATCGGCCTCGGCTACTTCCAGGAGACGCACCCGGACCGGCTGTTCCAGGAGTGCAGCCACTACTGCGAGCTGATCTCCAGCCCGCGGCAGATGCCCCGGCTGCTCCAGAGCGCCATCCAGCACGCGGTCGGGCGGAGCGGGGTGAGCGTGGTGGTTCTGCCCGGGGACGTCGCCGGCGAACCGGCACCGGAGAAGGCCGCGCGGAGCGCGCTGGTCACCGCCCGGCCCACCGTGCGGCCGGGTGACGCCGAGATCGACGCGCTCGCGGAGATGATCGACGCGGCCGACAGGGTCACCCTGTTCTGCGGCCGCGGCACGGCCGGCGCCCACGCCGAGGTGATGGAGTTCGCCGGGCGGATCAAGTCCCCGGTCGGCCACGCCCTGCGCGGCAAGGAATTCATCCAGTACGACAATCCCTACGACGTCGGCATGAGCGGACTGCTCGGGTACGGCGCCGCCTACGAGGCCACCCACGGGTGCGACCTGCTGATCCTGCTCGGCACCGACTTCCCCTACAACGCCTTCCTCCCCGACGACGTGCGGATCGCGCAGGTCGACGTGCGGCCCGAGGTGCTCGGCCGCCGCTCCCGGCTCGACCTCGCCGTGTGGGGCGATGTGCGCGAGACGCTGCGGTGCCTGATCCCGCGGGTGCGGGAGAAGACCGACCGGCGCTTCCTCGACCGGATGCTGAAGAAGCACGCGGACGCGCTGGAGGGCGTGGTCAAGGCCTACACGCGCAAGGTCGACAAGCACGTCCCCATCCACCCCGAGTACGTGGCCGCCGTGCTGGACGAGGTCGCCGGCGCCGACACGGTGTTCACCGTCGACACCGGCATGTGCAACGTGTGGGCCGCCCGCTACATCTCGCCCAACGGCCGCCGCCGCATCATCGGCTCCTTCTCGCACGGCTCGATGGCGAACGCGCTGCCGATGGCGATCGGAGCGCAGTTCACCGACCGGCGCCGGCAGGTGGTCGCCATGGCCGGGGACGGCGGATTCTCCATGCTGATGGGGGACTTCCTCACGCTCGTGCAGTACGACCTGCCGGTCAAGGTGGTGCTGTTCAACAACTCCTCGCTCGGCATGGTCGAGCTGGAGATGCTCGTCGCGGGTCTGCCGTCCCACGGCACCGCCAACACCAATCCCGACTTCGCCGCCGTCGCGCGGGCCTGCGGCGCGTACGGCGTGCGGGTGGAGAAGCCCAAGCAGCTCGCCGGGGCGCTCAAGGACGCCTTCCGGCACAAGGGGCCGGCCCTGGTGGACGTCGTCACCGACCCCAACGCCCTGTCGATCCCGCCGCGGATCAGCGCCGAGATGGTCACCGGGTTCGCGCTGTCCGCCTCCAAGATCGTGCTGGACGGCGGGGTCGGCCGGATGCTCCAGATGGCCCGCTCCAACCTGCGCAACGTACCGCGGCCGTAGGGGAGTGATTTCGGCCAGTTTCACGGGCCGTGACGGCGTGACGGCAGCCGGTGCCGGAGGCGGCCGGACCGGTGTCGAGGGGCGTCCGTGGCGTCCAGCGGCGCCCGGGGAGCCCGGGGCGTGGTCCGGGTGCGGCCCGGCGGCCGGCCGGGGCGGGGTGCGGGCGTGGCCGAACCGCCGGTCATCGGGCACGCCCCAGGACTGGCCCGGAGCGGGCTGGGGCAAGCATCCCCCCGTGAACGTGTTCGACCAGGAGGGGCAGGGACCGGCGGCGTGCGGGCGGGGGTCATGAAGAGGCAGGCACGAGGAGGCGGTCCCTTGACCGTAGGGGCCTTCTCGGCGACTACGGGGGAAGAGACCGACACCATCACGGAACACGCGCGACGGCTCAGGCGGAGGCTGGTCCGGGCCGACCTCAGGGCGGTGCCGGAGACCCGGCGGGCGCTGCGCGAACTGCTGCGGCACTGGGGCAAACCGGGCCGCTCGGAGATCGCCGAACTGCTCACCAGCGAACTCGTCACCAACGCACTCGTCCACACCGACGACGACGCCGTCCTCACGGCCGTCGTGGAGGGCGGCGGACTGCGGGTGGAGGTACGGGACTTCGTGGCCCGCCGGCCCGAGCCGAACGCGTGCAGCACGGACCAGGACACCCACGGCCGGGGCCTGCTGCTCGTGCAGACCCTCGCCGACGCCTGGGGCGTACGGTCGCACGGGGTGGGCAAGTCGGTCTGGTTCGAACTGGGCGCCGAGGCGGCGTGAGGCGGACTGGGCGCCGGGACGGCGTGAGGCGGGGCGCTGTGCACGGGACGGGGGCGTGACCGCTCGGGTCACGCCCCCGTCCCCACCGCGGTCGCACCGCGGGCCGGACATCAGCCGAACTGCTGCTCCAGGTCCTTCAGTTTGCGCTCCAGGGAGTCCAGGCGCGGCAGGGCCATCGTGTCGTCCTCGGCGGTGAGGTCGACGGTCACCGGTTCAGCCCCGGTGGGCACCGGCTGGAGGGAGGGCCGAGCGCGGACGGGCAGCTGTTCCGCGCCCGATATGGCAGGCTCCGCGGTCGCCGGCGCGGGGCCGCGGTCCACCTGGACCTCGACCTCCCGGCCGGCACCCCGGGCGGCGAAGCCGCGGTGGCCCCGGCTGAGCGCCTTCAGCCGGGCGCGCTCCACGCGCTGCTGGTCCCGCCGACGCTGCCGGGTCTCCTCCTTCTTCCGCTTCTCCTCGCGGACCTCCTCGACGGCCTCGTCGAGGCTGCGCACGCCCTCCAGGAGCATCAGCGACCAGGCCCCATAGGTCTCGCGGGGGGCCCGTACCCAGCGCACGATGCGGATCTGCGGCAGCGGCCGCGGCACCAGGCCCTGCTCGCGCAGCGCGGCCCGGCGGGTCTGCTTCAGCGCGCGGTCGAACAGCACGGCGGCCGACAGCGACATGCCGGAGAAGAACTGCGGGGCACCGGCGTGCCCGGCGCCGCGGGGCGCGTGCACCCAGTTGAACCAGGCCGCGGCGGCCGCGAAGAGCCAGACCAGTATCCGGGAGCCGAGGGCCGCGTCACCGTGACTGGCCTCGCGCACCGCGAGGACGGAGCAGAACATCGCCGCGCCGTCCAGGCCGAAGGGCACCAGGTACTGCCAGCCGTCGGTCAGCCCGAGGTTCTGCTCGCCGAAGCCGACGAGGCCATGGAAGGACAGGGCCGCCGCCACCGCGGCACAGCAGAACAGGAGCACGTAGGAGGCGGTGCCGTAGACGGCCTCCTTGCGTCTGCGGCGCTCCTCGCTGCGTTCCCAGGAGTCGTCCGCGCTCGCGCTCTCCCCGGAGGAGCGCTTTCCGCGCGCGAGCACCGCCACCGCCGCCAGCATGCCCAGGAGCAGTACGGCGCCCGGAAGCAACCAGTTCAGCGATATGTCGGTCAGTCTCATCAGGGGTCCCTTGCATGGGGATAGGGCGTAACGCCCGCCATAGTGGCCCACTCCCGAGGGCCCTCAGGGGGTTTCGGGGCAAGAGGCCGCCAAGAAGACGCAAGGGGATGCCCAGGGCGGCGTTCTGCTCGAACTGCCGCATGAGGGGCGGGAGTTGAGTTCGAATAAGACTACCCGTACGGATGGTTCCGTGGAAAGTTCCTGTGGCGCGCGGGGAAGTTGTGCAGTACGGCCGGCGGCGGGCTCAGGCCGGGCCGCCCGGCAGGCAGACCACCGGGGCGGGGCGGCGTACGGCCGTCCGGCCGGCCGTGGTCGCGCACCGCCTGGGCCGCGTCCCGGGCCAGGAAGGCGTCCGGCTGTCCGCGGACGCGGACCGGATGACAGGTAAGCCTTGCCTTACCCATCGTGCCCGGAGTTTGAACTGCCGTCCGGTGCGCCTAAGGTGCTTGACGGACAAGCGACAACCCGTCGTCAATGACCTCAAGTCCCGACAAGCCGCCAGGAGGACCCGTGAAGCAGGGCGTGCAGGGCTCCCCGGGCGCGTCGGCCGCCGCCCGGGTGCCGGCGCAGCAGCGCCCCGCCGACGACCGCGCTCCCGGCCGGGAGCGGGAACGGGACGCCGCCGCGCCCGACGCGGCGCGGGGCGAGCACACCCACGGCGAGCGGCCGGCGCCCGGGCCGCGGGCCGCGGTGCAGCGCTCCTCGGTGCGCGGGCAGGTCCTCGACGCGCTGCGCACCGCACTGGTCACCGGAGAGCTGACGCCGGGCGAGGTGTACTCCGCGCCGGTGCTCGGGGAACGCTTCGGCGTCTCGGCCACGCCCGTGCGGGAGGCCATGCAGCAGCTCGCCCTGGAGGGCGCCGTCGAGGTCGCGCCCAACCGGGGCTTCCGGGTGGTCGAGCGCGGGGCGCGGGAACTGGCCGAGCTGGCGGAGGTGCGCGCGCTCATCGAGGTACCGGTGCTGCTGCGGCTGTCCCGTACGGTGCCGGCCGAGCGGTGGGCCGGGCTGCGGCCGCTCGCGGAGGAGACGGTGCGCGCGGCGGCCTCCGGCTGCCCGGCTGCGTACGCGGAGTCCGACCGGGGCTTCCACCGGGCCCTGCTCGCCCTCGCGGGCAACGAGCAGCTGGTCCGCATCGCCGAGGACCTGCACCGGCGGTCCCAGTGGCCCCCGGTGCGGCGCGGCCGGAGCGAACTGCTCGCCGACGCGGCGCAGCACGCCGCCCTGCTGGACGCGCTGGCCGCGGGGGACGAGGACCGGGTGCGGGGGCTGGTGGCCGGACACTTCGCGGGCTGAGCCGTACGCGGACGGGGTGCGCAGGGTCATGGGCGGCCCTCGCCCGAGCACCGCGGGCCCGCGGCCGGCGAGGAACCCCGGCCACCTTTCCCCCTACGCCGTCGCCGCCCCCGGCGCGGGCGGTGCCAGCTGCCGCGCCAGCCACGTCGGCACCCCGCCCAGCAAACGGAACAGCCGGCGGGCCTCCTCGCGCAGCCGGGACGCCTCCGGCTCGTCCTCGGTGTCGGCCAGGGAGACCAGTGCGGGTGCCGTACCCACCAGGTAGCCCAGCTCCTCCCGGATGCGCAGCGACTCGGCGAAGCCGTGCCGCGCCTCCGCCAGCTCGCCGTCCCGCAGCGCGAGTCCCGCCAGGTGGCGCCAGGTGAACGACAGCAGCAACGGGTCGGCGTCGGTCATGGCCGCGGTGTGCGCGCGGCGGAACGCGGCGCGGGCCGCCTGCGGGACGCCGGCCAGGTTCTGGGCCACCAGCCCGCGCCGGAAGTCCAGCAGGGCCCGCCCCGGAGCCCCCGGCGGGAGCAGCGCCGCGGCCCGGCCCAGCGCGGCCCGCGCCTCGTCGGACCGGTCGCGCACGCCGAGCAGGGTGGCGGCGTAGGCGAGGTAGCCGCGTTCGCAGGCGGCCGCCCCCCGCTCCTCGTCGGCGTGGGCCAGCGCCTCCGCGGTGCGCAGCGCGTCCTCCGCCTCCTCCCAGCCCCGCTCGGTGTACAGGCACCGTTCGACCAGCAGGGCGGCCCGCTGCAGCGCCGGGGCGGGGCGGTCGGCGGGCAGCAGTGCCGCCGCGTCGGCCCAGCAGGCCCGGCTGCGCAACCGCCATACCGCGGTCTGGAGCGGATCGTCACCGGTGGTTCCGTTACCAGACATGGCGGGATGCGCCACGTTGCCCTCCCCGAGCGCGCCATCGAGCTGTTGAGTGGTGGCGGCATTCCAGCACCAATCGCGGGGCCCGGCCAAGAGGGTGGGTGAAAGATTTCACAAAGTAGGGGGGACGAGCGCGACCGGTTTCCGCCCGTCGCGCGCCCCCGCCGGCCCCCTGACCTCAGCTCATGCGCAGGGCCAGGAAGAAGTCGAGCTTGTCCTCCAGGCGGGACAGGTCACGTCCCGTCAACTGCTCGATCCGGCCCACCCGGTAGCGCAGCGTGTTGACGTGCAGGTGGAGCCGGATGGCGCAGCGGGTCCAGGAGCCGTCGCAGTCGAGGAACGCCTCCAGGGTCGGGATCAGCTCGGCCCGGTGCCGGCGGTCGTATTCCGTCAGCGGGTCCAGCAGGCGGGCGGTGAAGGCCCGGCGGACGTCGTCCGGGACGAACGGCAGCAGCAGGACGTGGCTGGCCAGCTCCTGGTGGCCGGCCGCGCAGACCCGGCCGGTGCGGGCGGCGGCGACCCGGCGGGCGTGCCGGGCCTCCTCCAGGGCGCCGCGCAGGCCCTCCGCCGAGTGCACGGCCGCGCTGACGCCGAGCGTGAGCCGGCCGTCGTCGTTCAGGCCCGCCGACAGCGGCTCGCGTACCGACTGCAGCAGGGCGTCGGCGAGCAGGCCGGTCTCCGAGCCGTCGTGCTCGGTGGTCACCGCGGGCAGCGGGACCAGCGCGATCGCCTCGTCGCCCGTGTGCGCGACCGCGATGCGGTCGGACGGCTCGGGGCCGGTCGCCAGCGGGTCGACCAGCACCTCCTCCAGCAGGGACTGGGCGACCGGGCCGCCCTCGACCTCGTTCCCGTCCCATTCCACCCGGGCCACCACGACCTGCCAGTGCGGGGCCGCCCCGAGCCCGGGCAGCAGCACCGGTGCCGCCACCCGCAGCCGGGCGGCGATCTCGGCGGGCGCGGCGCCCGTCTGCACCAGCTCCAGCACCTCCTGGGCGAGCCGGCGCCGGACCGTGCGGGCCGCGTCCCGGCGGTCCCGTTCGACGGCGATGAGCTGGGTGACGCCCTGGAGCAGGTCCAGGCGCTCCCCGGGCCAGTCGCCCGCGTCCGCCTCCACCGCCAGCAGCCAGCCCGAGAGCACCGTCTCGCGCACGTCGCGGGCGGCCTGGGGGGAGCGGCCGGAGGAGCGGACCGGGAAGAGGGAGTACGTGGTGCCGTGCAGCTGGATCCGGTGCGGGCCGCGGCGGCCGGTACGGGTGGCCGCCAGGTGCTCGGCGGCGAGCCGGGCGCAGGTCTCGGCGGGCAGCGCCGGGCCCGCCACCTTGGAGCCGGCGATCAGCCGGCCGGTGGGGGAGAGCACCCACGCGCGCAGGTCCAGGTCGGAGCCGAGCAGGTCCAGGACCACGTCGG
>NZ_BNBF01000026.1:88523-94495 GCF_014654935.1 Streptomyces capoamus | reverse complement strand
GGCCGCCGCCCGCGGGGCCGGAGGTCATCATCCGGCGGTGCCGGTCCACGACGGCCGCGAGGTCGCCGGCGCGCTCCCCGGAGACCTGCCGCACCACGTGCTCGGTGATCGTGGCGAACGCCACCGACTCGTGCACCGCGAACAGCGGCAGCCGATGCCGGGCGCAGGCCAGCACCAGGTCGTCGGGCACATCGCCCAGCTCGGCCTCGCCGGCGGCGAGGGCCGCGACCCCGGCCTGCACCAGGATCCGTACGAACGGCTCGGAGTCGTCGGCGTCCCGGCGCCAGGCCAGGCCGGTCAGCACCAGTTCGCCGCCGGAGAGGTAGCGGCTCGGGTCGCGCAGGTCGGTGGTCATGACCCCGCGGACCGTGCGGTCCAGCTCGTTCTCGCCGCCGAGCAGCCGCAGGCCCAGCGCGTCGGTGTCCAGCAGTGCGCGCAGCCGCATCTCGTCGCCGCCGTTCTTTGTCTCGAAACCTACGATGAATCTTGGAGGGGGGCCGGGACGGGACCCGGTGGCGGGCCGCACCGGCCGGAAACCGGGCGTGCCGCGCCGTTACCTGCGTTTCCCGAGGAAAACGGAGAGGTTACGGATGACCTCCGTTCATACGAATCTACAAGATGCTCGCCCTGGCCAGCGAACTCCTTCATGGTTTCGGTGACTGACCCCGCCGGAGTACAGGGCGGTGTACTGAGTCCACTCCGCGTTAACAGCACATGAACGAGCCGGGCCCGCCGCACACGGATTGGCTCAATCTGTACGACTCCACGAGCACTGAGACGAAGAAGAGAGCCGGTCATGGACTTCCTTCGCCCCGCCAGCTGGGAGGAGGCGCTCGCCGCGAAGGCCGAGCACCCCACCGCTGTGCCGATTGCGGGTGGCACCGATGTGATGGTCGAGATCAACTTCGACCACCGCCGGCCCGAGTACCTCCTCGACCTGAACCGCGTCGGCGACCTCTACCAGTGGGAGGTCGGCGAGGACACCGTACGGCTGGGCGCCTCCGTCCCGTACACCCGGATCATGGAGGAGCTGCGCGCCGAGCTGCCGGGCCTGGCGCTCGCCTCGCACACGGTCGCCTCCCCGCAGATCCGCAACCGCGGCGGCGTCGGCGGCAACCTCGGCACGGCCTCGCCCGCCGGTGACGCCCACCCCGCCCTGCTCGCGGCCGGCGCCGAGGTGGAGGTGGCGTCCGCGGCCCGCGGCACCCGGCTGATCCCGATCGACGCGTTCTACACGGGCGTCAAGCGCAACGCGCTCCAGCCCGACGAGCTGATCCGCGCGGTGCACGTCAAGAAGGCCGACGGCCCGCAGCAGTACTCGAAGGTCGGCACCCGCAACGCCATGGTCATCGCCGTGTGCGCCTTCGGCCTCGCCCTGCACCCCGAGACCCGTACGGTCCGCACCGGCATCGGCTCGGCCGCCCCCACCCCGGTGCGCGCCCGGGCCGCCGAGGAGTTCCTGGACGCGGCCCTGGAGGAGGGCGGCTTCTGGGACAACGGCAAGATCATCACCCCGTCGCTCGCCAAGCGGTTCGCGGACCTGTGCTCGGCCGCCTGCAACCCGATCGACGACGTCCGGGGCACCGCGAGCTACCGCCGCCACGCGGTCGGCGTGATGGCCCGCCGGACGCTGACCTGGACCTGGGAGTCGTACCGCGGCGCCCGCCGCACAGCCGAGGGAGCTGCGTGATGCGTGTCAACTTCACCGTCAACGGACGTCCGCAGGAGGCCGACGACGTCTGGGAGGGCGAGTCCCTGCTGTACGTGCTGCGCGAGCGCCTCGGCCTGCCGGGCTCGAAGAACGCCTGCGAGCAGGGCGAGTGCGGCTCCTGCACCGTGCGCCTGGACGGCGTGCCGGTCTGCTCCTGCCTGGTCGCGGCCGGCCAGGCCGAGGGCCGTGACGTGGTGACCGTCGAGGGCCTGGCGGACTACGCCAGGCAGCGCGCGTGCGGCACCGGCTCCTGCGGCACCCCGCTCGACGAGGCCAAGGGGTGGCAGGCCAAGGGCACCGACTCGCAGACCGGCGAGGGCACCGGACTGTCGCCGATCCAGCAGGCCTTCATCGACGCCGGCGCCGTCCAGTGCGGTTTCTGCACCCCGGGTCTGCTCGTCGCCTCCGACGAACTCCTGGAGCGCAACGCGAACCCGACCGACGCCGACATCCGGGAGGCGCTGTCGGGCAACCTGTGCCGCTGCACCGGTTACGAGAAGATCATGGACGCGGTCCGCCTCGCGGCCGCCCGCCAGTCCGAGGGGGTCTGAGCATGCCGGCCAACGGCGCACCCACGAAGATCACGCAGGGGTCGAAGACCAGGGGCGGCATCGGCGAGTCCACACTCCGCCCGGACGGCACCCTCAAGGTCACCGGCGAGTTCGCGTACTCGTCCGACATGTGGCACGAGGACATGCTGTGGGGCCAGATCCTGCGCTCCACCGTCGCACACGCCGAGATCGTCTCGATCGACACCTCCGAGGCCCTCGCCCTGCCGGGCGTGTACGCCGTCATGACGTACGACGACCTGCCCACCGAGGTGAAGAACTACGGCCTGGAGATCCAGGACACCCCGGTCCTCGCGCACGGCAAGGTACGTCACCACGGCGAGCCGGTCGCCATCGTCGCCGCCGACCACCCCGAGACGGCCCGCCGCGCCGCCGCCAAGATCAAGGTCGACTACCGCGAACTCCCGGTGATCACCGACGAGAAGTCCGCCCTCGCCCCGGACGCGATCCTCGTCCACGAGGGCCGCGACGACCACCACATCGGGCACGTCCCGCACCCGAACATCGTGCACCGCCAGCCGATCGTCCGGGGGAACGTGGAGGAGGCCCGCGCGCGGGCCGATGTGATCGTCGAGGGCGAGTACACCTTCGGCATGCAGGACCAGGCCTTCCTCGGCCCGGAGTCCGGCCTCGCCGTACCCGAGGAGGACGGCGGCGTCCACCTCTACATCGCCACCCAGTGGCTCCACTCCGACCTGCGCCAGATCGCGCCCGTCCTCGGCCTGCCCGAGGAGAAGGTGCGCATGACGCTGGCCGGCGTCGGCGGGGCGTTCGGCGGCCGCGAGGACCTGTCGATGCAGATCCACGCCTGCCTGCTGGCACTGCGCACCGGCAAGCCCGTCAAGATCGTCTACAACCGGTTCGAGTCCTTCTTCGGGCACGTCCACCGTCACCCGGCCAAGCTGTACTACGAGCACGGCGCCACCAAGGACGGCAAGCTCACCCACCTGAAGTGCCGGATCGTCCTGGACGGCGGCGCCTACGCCTCCGCCTCCCCGGCGGTCGTCGGCAACGCCTCCTCGCTGTCCGTCGGGCCGTACGTCGTGGACGACGTCGACATCGAGGCCGTCGCCCTCTACACCAACAACCCGCCCTGCGGCGCCATGCGCGGCTTCGGCGCGGTCCAGGCGTGCTTCGCCTACGAGGCGCAGATGGACAAACTGGCGAAGAAGCTCGGCATGGACCCGGTGGAGTTCCGGCAGCTCAACGCCATGGAGCAGGGCACGATCATGCCGACGGGCCAGCCCGTCGACTCGCCCGCCCCCGTCGCCGAACTCCTGCGCCGCGTCAAGGCGATGCCCCTGCCGCCCGAGCGCCAGTGGGAGTCCAGCGAGGGCGCCGACGTACGGCAGCTGCCCGGCGGCCTGTCCAACACCACGCACGGCGAAGGCGTCGTACGCGGGATCGGCTACGCGGTCGGCATCAAGAACGTCGGCTTCTCCGAGGGCTTCGACGACTACTCCACCGCCAAGGTGCGCATGGAGGTCGTGGGCGGCGAAGCGGTGGCGACCGTGCACACCGCGATGGCGGAGGTCGGCCAGGGCGGCGTCACCGTCCACGCGCAGATCGCCCGCACGGAGCTGGGTGTCTCCCGGGTGACCATCCACCCCGCCGACACGCAGGTCGGTTCGGCCGGGTCGACGTCCGCGTCCCGCCAGACGTACGTCACCGGCGGCGCCGTCAAGAACGCCTGCGAGCTGGTCCGCGAGAAGGTCCTGGAGATCGGGCGGCGCAAGCTCGGCTCCTACCACCCGGCCTGGGCCACCGCCGAACTCCTGCTGGAGGGCGGCAAGGTCGTCACCGACGGCGGCGAGGTCCTCGCCGACCTGGCCGACGTCCTGGAGGGCGAGGCCGTGGAGGTCGAGGAGGAGTGGCGGCACCGGCCGACCGAGCCCTTCGACCTGCGCACCGGCCAGGGCCACGGACACGTCCAGTACTCCTTCGCCGCGCACCGCGCGGTGGTCGAGGTCGACACCGAACTCGGCCTGGTCAAGGTGATCGAGCTGGCCTGCGCCCAGGACGTCGGCAAGGCCCTCAACCCGCTCTCCGTCATCGGCCAGATCCAGGGCGGTACGACGCAGGGCCTGGGCGTGGCCGTCATGGAGGAGATCATCGTCGATCCGAAGACGGCGAAGGTCAGGAACCCCTCCTTCACGGACTACCTGATCCCCACCATCCTCGACACGCCGACCATCCCGGTCGATGTGCTCGAACTCGCCGACGACCACGCCCCGTACGGGCTCCGTGGCATCGGCGAGGCACCGACCCTGTCGTCCACCCCGGCCGTCCTCGCGGCGATCCGGAACGCGACCGGGCTGGAGCTCAACCGCACTCCGGTACGGCCCGAGCACCTCACGGGAACGTGAACCCTCGGAAAACCAACCGGTGACCGTCCGGGGGGGCACGTGTCCCCCCGGACCCCCACTGTTCGTCTCGGGCCGTCCCCCGGGTCGTCCAATCCCAAATCCCGTGCCGGACAAGGCGCCGCACGGGTGCACCTATGAACCTTGGGAGTTGGCCCATGACCCAGCAGTCAGTGGAGCCGAGGACCGCAGCCGACGACGCCGGTGACGGCACCCGCGTCCCGGCAGGGCGGTCCTGGCTCGACCGGTACTTCCACATATCCAGAAGAGGATCCACGGTCGCGCGAGAGGTGCGCGGCGGCATCACCACCTTCATGGCGATGGCGTACATCCTCCTGCTCAACCCCCTCATCCTGTCCGGCAAGGACGCGGCGGGGGACACGCTCGGCCAGAAGGCGCTGATCACCGCGACCGCGTTCGCGGCGGCCTTCACCACGCTGCTGATGGGTTTCGTCGGCAAGGTACCGCTCGCCCTCGCCGCCGGCCTCTCCGTCTCCGGCGTCCTGTCCTCGCAGGTCGCCCCGAACATGACCTGGCCGCAGGCCATGGGCATGTGCGTGATGTACGGCGTGGTCATCATGCTGCTGGTCGTCACCGGCCTGCGTGAGATGATCATGAACGCGATCCCGCTCGCCCTCAAGCACGGCATCACCATGGGCATCGGCCTGTTCATCGCCCTCATCGGCTTCTACAAGTCCGGATTCGTCCACCAGGGCAAGGCCACCCCGGTCACCCTCGGCCCGGCCGGCGAACTCACCGGCTGGCCGGTGCTGCTCTTCGCCGGCACCCTGCTGCTGATCTTCATGCTGCAGGCCCGGAACATCCCGGGCGCCATCCTCATCGGCATCGTCTCCGGCACGGCGGTGGCCGCCGTTCTCAACGGGCTCGGCGTCGTCGCCCCCGAGCAGTGGGCCAACGGCGCCCCCGAACTGCACGGCGCCGTCTCGATGCCCGACTTCTCGCTCTTCGGGCACGTCGAGTTCGGCGGCTGGGGCAAGGTCGGCGCGATGACGATCGGCATGATCGTCTTCACCCTGGTGCTCGCCGGCTTCTTCGACGCGATGGCCACCATCATCGGCGTCGGCACCGAGGCGAACCTCGCCGACGACAAGGGCCGGATGCCGGGCCTGTCCAAGGCGCTGTTCATCGACGGCGCCGGCGGCGCGATCGGCGGTGTGGCGGGCGGCTCCGGCCAGACGGTGTTCATCGAGTCGGCCACCGGCGTCGGCGAGGGTGCCCGTACCGGTCTGGCCTCCGTCGTCACCGGACTGTTCTTCGCCGCCTGCCTGTTCTTCACACCGGTCACCGCGATCGTCCCCCAGGAGGTCG
>NZ_BNBF01000026.1:65022-88481 GCF_014654935.1 Streptomyces capoamus | reverse complement strand
CCTCCGCCGCCCTGGTCGTCATCGGCGCCCTGATGCTGATGAACGCCCGGCACGTGGACTGGGCCGACCGCGCCACCGCCGTACCGGTCTTCCTGACCGTCGTCCTGATGCCGTTCACGTACACCATCACCACCGGTGTCGCCGCGGGCGTCGTCTCCTACGTCGCCATCAAGGCGGCCCAGGGCAAGGCCCGCGAGATCGGCGCCTTCATGTGGGGCCTGGCGGTCGTCTTCCTCGTCTACTTCGCCCTCCATCCCATCGAGGGCTGGCTGGGCGTCCACTAGCCCCCCAATCCTTCCCGCAACCCGTGAGGAGACCGACAGATGCTGGACATCGCCGAGGAGCTGGACCGGTGGGCCGAGCAGGGCCGTGACTTCGCCGTCGCCACCGTGGTGGCCGTCGGCGGCAGCGCCCCGCGCCAGCCCGGCGCCGCCCTCGCGGTGGACGCCGACGGCACGGCCATCGGCTCGGTCTCCGGCGGGTGCGTGGAGGGCGCCGTGTACGAGCTGTGCCGGCAGGCGCTGGAGGACGGCGAGACCGTCCTGGAGCGCTTCGGCTACAGCGACGAGGACGCCTTCGCCGTCGGTCTGACCTGTGGCGGCGTCATCGACGTCCTCGTCACCCCGGTCCGGGCGGACGGTCCCGCCCGGCCGGTGCTCGCGGCCGCGCTGGCCGCCGCCGCCCGGGGGGAGGCGGCGGCGGTCGCGCGGATCGCCGAGGGCCCGGCGCGGCTGCGGGGCCGGGCCCTGCTCGTCCGGCCCGACGGGTCGTACGACGGCGGTTTCGGCGCCCATGCCGAGCTGGACCGTACGGTCGCCGCCGAGGCCGGCGCCTTCCTGGACGCGGGCCGCACCGGCACCCTGGAGATCGGCGAGGAGGGCTCGCGCTGCGGGTCCCCGCTGACGGTCCTGGTCGAGTCCTCCGTCCCCGCACCCCGGATGATCGTCTTCGGCGCGATCGACTTCGCCTCCGCACTGGTCCGCGTCGGCAAGTTCCTGGGCTACCACGTCACCGTGTGCGACGCCCGCCCGGTGTTCGCCACCCGTACCCGCTTCCCCGAGGCCGACGAGATCGTCGTGCGGTGGCCCCACGAGTACCTGGAGCGCACCGAGGTGGACGGCCGTACCGTCCTGTGCGTCCTCACCCACGACGCGAAGTTCGACGTACCGCTGCTGAAGCTGGCGCTGCGGCTGCCGGTCGCCTACGTCGGCGCGATGGGCTCCCGCCGCACCCACCTGGACCGCAATGAACGCTTGCGCGCGGTCGGTGTCACCGAGCTGGAGCTGGCCCGGCTGCGCTCCCCGATCGGCCTCGACCTCGGCGCGCGGACGCCCGAGGAGACGGCGCTGTCCATCGCGGCGGAGATCGTCGCCGGCCGGCGCGGCGGCAGCGGGGTGTCGCTGACCGGCGCCCACACCCCCATCCACCACGACGCGGCGGCGCTGCCGGCGCCCCGCATCGGGTCGGTCGCCTGAAAAGGGTTTGCCGGCGGCCGTCGCCGCTGTGTTCCATGACGGCATGCCCTCCCCCGACCGACTGGCCGCCTTCGCGGCCCTGTCCCTCCTGCTCATCGTGGTCCCCGGCCCCAGCGTCCTGTTCGTCGTCGGGCGGGCCCTGGCGCACGGGCGCCGCGCCGCGCTGACCACCGTCGCCGGCAACACGCTCGGCGCGTACGTGCTCGTCGTGGCCGTGGCGCTCGGCATCGGGGCGCTCGTCGAGCGCTCGGTCCTCGTCTTCACCGCCCTCAAGCTCGCCGGTGCGGCCTACCTCGTGTTCCTCGGGGCCAAGGCGTGGCGGCAGCGCGGCTCGCTGCGTTCCGCCGTCGCGGAGTCCGGTCCCCCGCGCGGGGGCCTGCGCACCCTCGGCGAGGGGTTCGCGGTCGGCGTGGCCAACCCCAAGACCATGGTGTTCTTCGCCGCCGTGCTGCCGCAGTTCGTGGACCGTTCGCGGGGTCACGTACCGGCGCAGATGCTGCTGCTCGGGCTGGTCTTCAACGCCATTGCACTGGTCTGCGACGGCGTCTGGGGTCTGGCCGCGTCCTCCGCCCGCGACTGGTTCGCCCGTTCCCCCCGCCGCCTGTCCGCCGTCGGCGGCGCGGGCGGCCTGACGATGATCGGCCTGGGCGTGACGGTGGCGCTGACCGGGCGGGGGGACTGAACGGGGCCCGTGGTTCAGGGCCGTTCGAGCAGGTGGTCCGCGGCGCGGCCGAACAGGCGGCGGGAGGCCGACTCCAGGGCGGGGTCGACGGCGGAGGGCAGGAAGCGGACGCGCAGTTCCTCACGCCAGACCACGCGGCTGCGGTCCCCCGGGGCCGCGAGGACCTCGATCTCCGCCCAGCCGAGGATCACGCGACCGCGTTTCTCCAGGCGGCACAGGCCGCAGGCGCCGTCGGCCGGCGGACGCCAGACCGTCACCTCCATGATGTCGTCCAGGACGAGCGGCCCGACTCCCGACCGGGCCACGAAGCGCGTGCCCTCGCGGGTCGGCCCGGGCGTGAGCACCCGGATCCGGGTCAGCGGTACCGCGCCGGCGTGGCGGGGCCAGTCGGTGAGCCGGCGCCAGGCCTCCTCGGCAGGGAGCGGGACCGTACGTTCGACGGAGAAGGTGGGCACGGCACGATCGTAGGCAGTGCCCGCCGGTCACCGGCGCCGCACACGCCGTCCCGCCCGCCCGTCCGCGTGGCGGGGCCCCGGGCCCGGACGTACGCTGGAACCGCCGGCGCGCGGCGCGGCGGACACACGTCCCGTTCGGAACCTTCCTGCCCTGGGCAGGCCGACACGCCTGCCGCACGGGGGAGTTGATCGCGATGCCGTTGAAGACCTACGGCGTTCTGCACGCCCGCGCCGTCGACACCCGGCGTGAAGGCGCGAGCCACACACCGCACTACCAGATCCACCTCCTGGACGACGGGGGCACGCACTACCGCGCGGCGGTCAACGTGCTGTCGCAGGAGCGCCCCTCCGAGCTGCTCTACCTGGTCGCCGACGACTTCCGGCACCCGCTGACCGCCCGTCTGGAGGGCCTGCCCGGCGGCTGGAACACCCTGCCGCCCGGCCCCGGCGGCCCGAACCTCGACTTCGTGCGCGGCAACCTCTTCGACCCGGCCGGGATGCGCTCGCTCCCGCCCGACGTCGCGGGCCCCGACAACGACCTCGCCGACCTCCTCGACCACTACGTACGGCGTGCGGTGGCCGACCCGGCGGCGCGGCTGTACGTCTTCGGCTCCCGCTTCGGGCCCGAACCCGCGGCTCAGGACCAGGTGTTCGGGTTCCTGCCCGGCAACGGCGTGCACGACGTCCACATGAACCAGGGCAACAGCCACCGGTTCCGCGGCGACGACGGCGTCTGGCAGGACGGCGGACTCCTGTTGCGCTTCCCCGGCCGGTCCCGCTGGGTCGGCATCTTCCTGGCCTTCCAGAGCCAGTCCTGGCACACCGACGACACCACCGGGCACAGCCTGGAACACGTCGACGGCACCCGGCCCACGCCCGCCGGGCAGCCGGTGCGGATCGTCGCGGCGCTGCTCGACCCGGCCGGCCCCGCCCCCGGGGCGCGGACCGTGACGCTGCTCAACACCTCGCCGGACCCCGTCGACCTGTCCGGCTGGCGCGTCGTGGGCCGGCTCGGCCGCGGGGCGCCGGTGCGGGCCGCGGGACCGCTCGCGCCCGGCGCCTGCCTCACCGTGCCGCTCGGCGCGGAGGCCCGGCCCGGCGCCGAGGGTGCGGAGATCTCCCTGCTGGACGCGGCCGGCCTGAAGGTCCACGGCGTCGCCAGCACCGCCGGACCGGAGACCCGCGAGGGCTGGACGGTGGTGTTCTGAACGGTCCGGACGGCTACGGGCGGTACACCTTGCCGGGTTCCGCCCGCCCGGGCGCCAGCAGCTGGGGAACCGTCACGAACACGTAGCCGCGCGCCTTCAGCGCGTCGATGATGCCGGGCACGGCCGGCACGGTCCCCGGGTAGATGTCGTGCAGCAGGATGATCCCGTCCCGGGAGGACTGGTCGAGGACGCGCTTCGTGATGAGGTCCGAGTCGTCGGTCGTGTAGTCCTTGGCGGTCACGCTCCACAGCACCTCCGCCAGGCCCAGCTCCTTGCTGATCCGGTGCACGTCGGCATCGGTACGGCCCTGCGGCGGGCGCATCAGCGTCGGCTTGTGCCCGGTGAGCCGTTCGATCGCGTCGTCGGGCCGCTTCAGTTCCTCGCGTATCTGCGCGTCGGATATCCGGGTGAGGATCTTGTGGTCCCAGGTGTGGCTGGCCACCTCGTGCCCCTCGGCCGCCATCCGCCTGACCAGCTCGGGGTACTTCTCGATGTGCCGCTTGCCGAGCAGGAAGAAGGTGGCCGGCACCTTCTTCTCCTTCAGGATGTCCAGCAGCCGGGCCGAGTTCTCGCTGGGTCCCGCGTCGAAGGTGAGCGCGATGCACTTGGCCTCGCGGCAGTCGACGGTCCCGAACTTCGCCGGCGCCCCGTGCGCCGCCTCGGCGCGTGCGGTGCTCGGCGCGGTCGTGTCGACCTCGGCGCAGCCGGCCAGCGTCAGGGTCAGGCAGGCGGCGGCGGACGCGAGCGCCCATCCGCGGAACCCCCGGCGCGTTCCGCGCATCTTCCTGGTCGCGTGCGCCGGTGTGGAGATCGTGTCGGTCGAAAGAGGCATGCCCGGACTATACACCGCGTGTATAGTGCACCAGTTCGAATACCGGGGTGACTGAACCCAGGCGTCCGCAACGCTCCCGTGCACACCAGTGGTACCGAGCGGGTACGCGGAGTAACCTCGGGACCATGACGCGCACGGGGGAGCGAGTCGTCGCATCGCGCTTACGGACACCGCGCTGGATCGCCCGCATCGAGACACCGGACGGGCGCGTCCTCGGCGCGGGCGTCCTCCTCGCCCCCGACCGGGTGCTCACCGCCGCCCATGTCGTCGGCCCCGGCCACCGCTACGCCGTCCGCCTGGTCGGCGTGCCCGGCCTGGACGCCGTACCCGCCACCGTCCGCCCCGAAGAACACGTGCCCCAGCGCGAGGACACCTTCGGCGACCGCAGCGGCGACCTCGCCCTGCTGCGCCTGGCCACGGCGCTGCCCGCCGAACACACCACCCGGCTCTACCGGCTGGCCGCCCCGCACGGCCCCGTCAGCATGTACGGCTTCCCGGACGGCGACGACGGGGGCCGCTGGCACGGCGCCACCCTGGTCGCCGCCCGCGGCCGGGACAGCCAGGTCCAGCTGCGCCCGCTCACCCCCGGCGAACTCGCCGCCCCCGGCTTCAGCGGCGGCGGTGTCGTCGACCACGCCACCGACCAGGTCATCGGCATCGTGCTGAGCGTGGACGAGGGGCCGGGCTCCGCCTTCAGCTACATGAGCCCCACCGAGACCATCCTCAGCCACCTGCCGCAGGTCGCCGCCTGGACCGACGGCGCCGAGGCCGTCGACCCGCGGCTGCGCACCGGCACCGGACCCGCCGCCGGCCGGCTCGACGTCCCCTTCGCCACCGAACTCGCCTCCTGGTTCCGCGGCGAGGGCTGGCCGGTGCTCGTGACCGTCGTCCCCGCCCCCGGCGACCGCGCCTGGACCCTGCAGCGCGCCGTCACCCTGGCCGACCGCGAACTGCGCACCCACCGCAACACCAGCGCGGTCAGCCAGGACCCGCCCGAGACCGTGCCCCCCGCCGGCGCCCACGACCTCGCCCTGGACGTCAAGGGACTGACGGCCGCCGAAGTCATGGACCGCATCGCCGAGCGCCTCGGCATCCGCGACGACCCCCGGCCGGAACGGCTGGGCAGCCTGCGCCTCCCGCTCGCCGCCGTGCTCGTCGCCGTGGACCAGGCCGCCGAACCCGAGGCCCTGCTCGCCCTGCTGGAACGGCTCGCCCGCGAAGGGGCCCGGCTGCTGCTCGCGTTCCGCGGGCCGGGGGAGCCCGCCACCCGGGCCGCCGAGCTCCTCGTGCACCGCCCGCTGCGCGCCCGCTGGGCCCGGCTGCACGCCGAACTGAGCTGTGTCACGGATGAGTTGGGGCCCGCACTGGAGGACCGCAGGCACCGGGTGCTGCCCGCGCCCGGCAGCCGCGCGCTGCTCGACCGTGCCGAGGGTGGAGTACGGCGCAGCCGGATGCTGCGTGCCTGGCTCGCCCACACCCCCGACCGGGACCGCGAACCGGCGCGCGCCGGCCTGCTGTTCACCTTCGAGGAGGCCGTCGGCCGCCGCCGCCGGCGCCTGGAGCAGGCCATCGGCCTGCTCGACGCCCGGCTGCGCCGCCGGGAGGAACTCCTCGGCCGCGTAGGCGCCGAGTGGCCGCTGTGCCGGCAGCGGGCCGCCGCGCACGGCGACCGGGTCATGGCCGCGTACCGGCTCTACGAACAGGCCGTGTCGCTGCTGCGGCAGACCCCCTGCGACATCGAACGGGCCGAAACCGCCGTCGAACGGTTCGTCGGCTTCTGCTCCACCAACGCGCCCGAAGAGGAGGGCGCCTCGTGAACGGCCGGCGCGCGTACGGGGAGCACGCGGCGCACCCCGTGGGGGAGGAGCGGCGGGGCCACCGGCACACGGCGTCCGGACCGCCCCCTCCGGTCCCGTCCGGGCGGGGGGCGCCCCACGCGTGGCGTCCGCCCGCGTCCACGGAGGACGGAACCGCGTGCCGGCTCACACCGGGCGCGGCCCGGGAAGGGCTGGTGACGGTCGGTTCCGTGCCCTGGCGGCAGGGGTTGGTGACGGTTGGGGCCGAGCCCGGGCGGGAGGGCTTCGTGTTGGGTCGTTCCGTGCCCGGGCCGGAGGAGGCTGCTGGTGACAGTTGGTTTCGTGCCCGGGCGGGGGGGCCTGTGATGGTTCGTTCGGAGCCCGGGCAGGAGGGAAGCTCGTGACGGTTCGCTTCGAGCCCGGAAGGGGCGGGTCCCCTGATGGCCCGTACCGTGCCGGGACGGGTCTCGTGACGGTTCGTTCCGCGCCCGGAGGGGAGGGTGCTCCGTGATCTCGTGTCTGCGGCCCGGCTGCGCGGGGCGCATCATGGGCACCGGTTACTGCGACACTTGCGGTCACCGGCACGGCGAGGCGCACACCGCGCCCCGGACCCGGCCGCCGGTCCGCCCCGACGAGGAGGGACCCGGCCCGGCCGCCGTGCACGCCGTCGCCGGGATCGGCGAACTGGACCAGCACGGACTGGTCGTCCTGCCCGAGATCCCCGTCCCCGACGACGTGCTCGTCGAGGACCCCCGCCCGCCCACCGGCGGCCGGCGCTGCGGCGCGGACGGCTGCACCATGACCATCGGCATCGGCTACGGCGGCCAGCCCGCCCGCGCCACCGGCCGCTGCCCCCGCTGCGGGACCCCCTACTCCTTCCTGCCCCAGCTCGCCAAGGGCGACGTCGTCGCCGGTCACTACAAGGTGCTCGGCTGCCTCGCCCACGGCGGCCTCGGCTGGGTCTACCTCGCCGAGGACACCCGGGCCGACGGCCACCGGGTCGTCCTCAAGGGCCAGATCAACGTGCACGACGCCCTCGCCCGCCGCGCCGCCGTGGAGGAACGCCGCTCCCTCACCGACCTGCACCACCCGGACATCGTCCGCATCATCACCTACGCCGAACACCGCGCCGCCGGCCGGGAACCCACCGGCTACCTGGTCATGGACTACATCGGCGGCCGCTCCCTGCAGCAGCTCTTCGACGCCGACGACGTCGAACGGATCTTCCACGGCCGCCCCCGCCTCGACCACGTCCTCACCTACGGCTGCAAGATCCTCGGCGCCCTGCAGTACATGCACGAACGCGGCCTGCTGTACTGCGACATGAAGCCCGCCAACGTCATCCACTTCGGCCGGGCCGTCAAGGTCATCGACCTCGGCGCCGTCCGCGCCATGGGCGACCGCACCTCCGCCTACGTCTACACGGCCGGCTTCGCCCCGCCCAAGGAGGAGATCGACCGGCGCGGCTGGCACGTCGACAGCGACCTCTACACCGTCGGCATGACCCTCCAGGCCCTGGCCCGGGGCACCGAACCCGCCCGCGGCCTCGCCCCCGACTCCTTCCGCCGCCTCATCGCCCGCGCCACCCACGCCGAGCCCCGCGCCCGGTTCCGTTCGGCCGCCGAGATGTCCCGCCAACTGTGGGAGGTGCTGCGCGAGTTCCGCTCGCTGCAGTTCGGCGAGCAGCTGCCGGAGAGCTCCACCCGGTTCCGCGCCACCGGCGCCAGCCTCGATGCCGGCCTCGGCGCCATTCCCGCCCTGGAGCACTGGACCGCCCGTCCCGGCGGGCACCCCGCCGGCCTGGACGTCTCCCCGCCCGCCGCCGCCGAGGTGGCCGGGGCCCTGCCGGAGCCCGTCCCGGACCCCGACGACGGCGCCGCCCTGCTGCTGGACACCTTCCCGCCCGACGCCCCCGACCGGGTCGCCCGGCAGTGGCCCCGGGAGTCCCGGCTCGGCACCCCGGAGACGGCGCTCTGGCTGTGCCGCGCCTACCTCAGGAAGGGCGAGCAGCAGGCGGCGCGCAGCTGGCTCGCCGAGGCCGAGACCCAGCTCGGCGAACGCGCCGCCCACGACTGGCGGATCGCCTGGCACCACGGTGTCCTGCACCTCAGCAGGGGCGAGGTGGAGCCGGCGGGCGCCCGCTTCGACGCCGTCTACCGCGCCCTGCCCGGCGAGTACGTGCCCAAGCTCGCTCTCGGCTACTGCGCCGAGCACACCGCCGCCGCGGCCCGCGACGGCAGCCGTCCGGCCCGGGCCATGCGCTACTACGAGGCGGTCTGGAAACGGGACTCGGCGCACACCGCCGCCGCGTTCGGCCTGGCCCGCGGCCACCTGGCCGGCGGCGACCGGGACGCCGCCGTACACGTCCTGGACGAGGTCCCCGCCACCTCCCGGCACTACGACGCCGCCCGCATCGCGGCCGTCCGCGTCCGCGCCGGCATCCTGCACGGCCACCCGCCCACCCCGGCCGGCCTGCGGGACGCGGCCCGGCGGCTGCCCGCACTGCGCCTGGACGGCGGCGCCGCCGGCGGCGAGTCCCGCGCCCGGCTGGTCGCCGAGGTCCGTGAGAACGCCCTGTACGGGCGGCCCGCCCCGGGGTGGGGGCCGGACTTCCCGGCCGGGGACCTCCTCGGGCCCGGGGACGAGGACGGCCTGCGCACCCGGCTGGAGCACTCCTTCCGGCAGCTGGCCGCGCAGGCCCGCACCGCCGGCGAACACGGCCGGCTCCTCGACCTGGCGCACGCGGTACGGCCCATGACCACGTTCTGACCCCGCACGGCCGCCCGGGAGTACGACGCCCGGACGGGACGAACTTCTGGACACTTGGGAAGAGGCAGCGATGACCGTGGCCGAGGAGACCGAGGTGACCCTCGCGGTCGGCCAGCAGAAGGAACTGCCCGTCGTGGCGGACCCGGACGGACGGCATCCCGACCGGGAGATGCACGCCATCCTGGAGATCGGGGTCAGGGGCCGCCCGGGCCGCACCGGCGCGCCCGTGCCCGGCACCGGGCCGGCCCTCGCCGAGGTGCTGATCGTCGACACCTCCCGGTCCATGCTGCACCCCGCCGCCAAACTGCACGCCGCCAAGGACGCCACCGTCGCGGCGGTCCGGATGCTGCCCGACGGCACCGCGTTCGCCGTGCTCTCCGGCCGGTTCCACGCCGCCCTCGTCCACCCCGGGCCCGGCAGCGCCGTCCTGGCCGTCGCCGGGCCGGCCGAACGCGAGGCCGCCGAACGGGCCGTACGCATCCTGGACGCGGACGGCGGCACCGCCATCGGCACCTGGCTCGACCTGGCGCGCCGGCTCCTGAAGGACCAGCCCGCCCCCGTCAAGCACGTCCTGCTGCTCACCGACGGGCGCAACGAGCACGACCACCGGGCCGCCATGGCCCTGGACACCGCCCTCGACGCCTGTGAGGGCCGGTTCGTCTGCGACGCCTGGGGCATCGGCGACGACTGGGACGCCGAACTGCTGCTGCGCATCACCCGGCGGCTGCACGGCCGGGCCCACGCCGTCCGCGCCGAATCCGAACTCCCCGCCGCATACGAGGAGTTGGTTGCCGGACTGCTCGGCACGGCAGTGCCGGAACTGCGCATCAGGCTCACCCCGACCCCCGGCACGGTCGTCCGCCAGGTCAAACAGGTCGTACCGAACGAGCAGGAACTGCCCCCCGTCCCGGCCGGCCCCGGCGGTCGCGGCGCCGAGTACGTCACCCGCGCCTGGGGTGAGGAGGTCCGGCACTTCCAGGTCGTCCTGACCGCCGACCCGACCGGCCGCGAGACCGGCGAGGACCTCCAGCTGGCCGCCGTGGAGATCGCCGTGCCCGACTTCGGCCGGCCGGTACGGCTGCCCGCACCGCAGCCCGTCCTGGTGCGCTGGACGGACCAGCCGCTCGACGCCTCCCGGCAGCACCCCGGCGTCCGCCGGCACGAGCTGTACCAGCAGGCCGGTGCCGCCGTCGCGCACGCCTACCGGGCCTGGCTGCGCGGCACCGACGGCCGGGACACCGCGGACCGCGAACTCGCCCGCGCCCTCGCCCTGGCCGGTGAACTGGGCGACGCCCAACTGCTCGGCGCGCTCCGGCTGATCGAGGCCGCGCCGGGTACCGGCCGGGTGCGCGGCGGGCTGAAGGACGTCGACTGGCAGCACCTGATCCTCTCCAGTGCCCTGACCACCCCACCGGAACCGCCGCCGGTGAGGCCCCCCGCGAGCGGGCCGCGCGCCGACGGCGCAGCCCCGCCCGGCAGCGACCCGCCCGCCGGCGACCCGCCCGGGGGCGCCGCCGTCCCGTCCGGCTCCGCCGGGCCCGCCGTCCCCGTGCGTCCCGACGGGCTCGTCGAGTGCCCGGACTGCCGTTGGCTCGGCCCGGCCGACTCCGTCTACTGCGGGGGCGACTGCGGCCGGCTGCTGAGGGGGTCACCCGCATGAGCACCGACAGGGGCATGACACCCGGCACGGGTGCCGGAGGAGGCACGCCGCACGGCCCGGCCGCCGTCCCGAGCACGCCCCCGGGTCCGGCTCCCGGCGCGGGGGCGCCCCCCGCACCGCCGCCCCCGCGCACGCGCCCGGCCGACCGCCGTACCCCCGGCCGGACGCACCGCCGCCTCGCCCGCCTGCCGGCCCGGCCGCCCGGTGCCGGGCGGCGCCCGCCGGAGGGCGGCAGCACCACCGCCCACGACCTCGCCGTCCGCCGCCGCCTGCTGCTGACCCTGTCGGCCCTGCTCACGCTGTCGCTCTTCGTGTCGTACCAGGGCGTGCACGGCGACGCGAACCCGCTGCGCACCTCCACCGCCCCGTCCGTGCTGTCCCTCGACACCGCGCTGTACGCGCTCGGCGAGGCGCGGCGGGACGCCCGCGCGCCGGCCCCGACCAGCGACTTCCAGAAGCAGATATCGGTCGCCGCGCAGAGCCTGTCGGCCGCCGCCGCGGACGACGACCTCGGCGGACCGGCCGGCCGCCAGACCCTGCAGACGATCACCGGGCTGATCACCGTCTACGCCGTCAAGGTGCAGCAGTCCCAGCTCCAGCCCGACGACAGCGTGCTGCGGGAGGCCTACCTCGCCTACGCCACCGACATCCTGACCCAGAAGGGCTCCGGAATAGAGGACCGCCTGAAGGCCCTGCAACGGCAGCAGCGGGCCACCGTGCACCGGCAGACCTCGTTCGGCCCGCTGCTCTGGCTCGCCTGGAGCGTCTGCCTGCTGCTGGTCCTCGCCCTCGGCGCCGCGCTGCTGCAGACCCAGCTCTACCTGCGGCACCGCTTCCGGCGCCGCTACAACCGCCAACTCCTGGCGGCGCTCGTCCTGTCGGCGGCGGGCTTCGCCGCCGCCGCGCTGTTCACCGTGTGGACCCAGCAGGGCATGACGGACACCCGGCACCTGCTCGACCGCACGCTGCCCGGGCGGCTCATCCCCGACGCGGGGCGGAACACCGCCTCGTACCTGGCGCACACCGGCTTCCGCGCCGCGGCGGCGGTGTGGATCCTGATAGGAGGCGTCCTGCTCATGGCACTGGCCGAGACGGGCCTGCGGCGGCACATCGACGACTACCGGTTCAGGCCCCGGTGAACGCGTCCCCGGGCGGTCCCGCGACGGCCGTCCCGAGCACCCGGTCCCGCCCCTCGCGCCGCCTGCTCCGCGGGATCACGGTGGTGGCGAGCTGCCTGGCCCTCCTGGCGGCGGCCGTCGTGGTGGGCGTACGCGCCCTCGACGAGGAGCCGACCGTCACGCTGCTGGCCAACTGGACCGGCGAGGACGAGGAACACTTCCGCCAGGCGGTCATCGAGCCCTTCGAGCGGAAGTACCACATCCACGTCGACTACCAGGGCAGCAACGCCGAGAGCCAGGTCCTCGGCGCCGACGTCGAGGCCGGGACGCCGCCCGACGTGGTGGTGCTCACCGGGCCCGGCGAACTCGCCGAGTACGCCCGGCAGAAGCAGCTCGTCCCGCTCGAACAACTCGTGGAAACGAAGGACTTCGGCCCGTCCTGGGCCCTGCCGCTCGCCGACGGGCACGTGTACTGGTTCCCGCTGAAGGCCGACCTGAAGAGCATCGTCTGGTACCCCGCCGACGTCGGTGAGCAGCAGCGCGCACGGGCGGTGCGCCGGCCGGCCGAGTGGTGCGTCGGCATGGGCTCCGGCGCCACCAGCGGCTGGCCCGGCACCGACTGGATCGAGGACATCCTGCTCCAGCGCTACGGCACGCAGGTCTACGAGAAGTGGGCGCGCGGCGCTCTGTCCTGGCGGTCCCCGCAGGTGAGGGAGGCCTGGAAGGCATGGGGCAAGCTGGTCGGGGCCGGCGGCGACCGGGAGCTGCTCCGGCGGATCCTGAAGACGCCGTACCAGGACGCCTCACGGCCGGTGACCGCGCGTCCGCGGGGCTGCACGCTGGAGCACCAGGCCTCGTTCATCCGCGCCCGGCCGGCCTGGCAGCGTGCCGACGGCCGCTACGTCCCCTCCGCCCGGCTGATCCCCGGGGCCACCGGAACCCACGCCTGGGAGGTCTCCGGCGACCTGGTCGCCCTGCTGCACGCCACCCCGGAGGCCACGAAGCTGATCCGCCACCTGGCCTCCGCCGACGCCCAACAGGCGTGGAGCGACCGGGAGTCCGGCTTCTCCGTCCACGCCGGCGTCCGCCCCGCCCCCGGCGGCACGGACCCCGACTGGCGCCGTTCGCTGGCCCGCACCCTCCGTGACCCGCACGAGGCGCGCTGCTTCGACGCGTCCGACGCGATGCCGCCCGCGGTCCGCGACGCCTTCGCCGAGGCCACCATCGAATTCCTCGCCGATCCCGGCCACTTGGAGGACCTCCTGCACTCCCTGGACACCCTCAGCGGCACCCGCGACCTGACCTGGCTGCCGTCGGTCTGCGACCGGCGCACGCCCTGAGGGGCAGGAAGCGGTCGCTCCTGCTTCCTCCCGCTTCCCCCCGTGGTCCTGGTTCCGCCGGTGCCGGGCGGACCGCGGGCCGTCCCGGGCGCTAGCGTGCCGTCATGGCCAGGAGCGGTGGGAAGCGGAGCGGTGCGGCGGCGAGCGGGTCCGTTCTGGGGGTGCGGGCGCTGAACCGGGCCACCCTCGCCCGGCAGCTTCTGCTGGCCCGGTCCGGCCGGCCGGTCCTCGACGCGGTGGGCCATCTGGTCGGGCTGCAGGCGCAGAACACCAAGCCGCCGTACTACGCGCTCGCCGCCCGACTGGCCGAGTTCGCGCCGGAACGGCTGTCCGCGCTGATGGCCGGGCGGGAGGTGGCCCGGATCGTCACCCTGCGGTCCACGATCCACACCCACACCGCCGAGGACTGCCTCACCCTGCGGCCCTTCGTCCAGCCGGCCCGGGACCGGGAACTGGGCGCCTTCCGCGCGGGACTCGCCGGTGCCGATCCGGGCCGGATCGCGGCCGTCGCCCGTGACCTGGTCGAGGCCGAGCCGCGGACCATGGCCGGGCTGCGGCAGGCGCTCGGCACCGTGTGGCCGGAGGCCGACCCGCGGGCCCTCGCCGTCGCGGCCCGCTGCACGCTGCCGCTCGTCCAGGTCACCCCGCGCGGGCTGTGGGAGGAGAGCGGCCAGGTCGCCCTGACCACCGTCGAGCACTGGCTGGGCCGCCCCGCCGAACCGGCGCCCGCGCCGGACGCGGTGGTCCTGCGGTACCTCGCCGCGTTCGGTCCCGCGTCCGTGCGGGACATGCAGTCCTGGGCGGGACTCACCCGTCTCAAGGCCGTCTTCGAGCGCCTGCGCCCGGCGCTGGCCACCTTCCGCGACCCGGACGGCGTGGAACTCTTCGACCTGCCCGACGCCCCGCGCCCCGACCCGGACACCCCGGCACCGCCCCGCTTCCTGCCGGAGTTCGACAACCTCCTGCTCGCCCACGCCGACCGTTCCCGTGTCGTACCGCCCGCCCACCGGGGCCGCAACTGGCGGGGCAACCAGGCCTACCGCACCCTCCTCGTGGACGGATTCCTGGCCGGTTTGTGGCAGCTCGACGGCCACACCCTCGTCATCGAGACCTTCGAGGAGCCGGACCGGGCCCGGCGGGAGGAGGTCGGCGCGGAAGGGGAGCGGATGCTCGCGGTGATGCATCCGGGCGCCGCCTACGACATCCGGTTCGGAAAGGTCGCACGGACCTGAGGCGGACGGGAACGTTTCGGCGGCCTGTTCCGTTGGCCCCGGAGTCCACCCTGTCACCGGACCCGGGAGCATCGTGACCGCAACGACGCCCTTACCCGCCACCCCCCTCCCCGCCACCCCCCTCCCCGTCCTCCCCGCGCTTCCGCCCCTCGGCGCGCAGGCCGAACGCCTGATCGAGCTGGGGGTGCACGAGACCGCGGGGCTGCCCGCCACCGAACTGCGCGCCTTCGCCGCCCGCGCCGAGGCCGCCGAAGACGCCGGCGCCGAGGCCCTGCTCGCCGTGCACCCGGACCGTGCCCCGGCCTCCGTCCTCGCGCCGCTGCTGCGCCGCGACGGCAAGCCCGGATTCGTGGTCACGGACATGACCGACGTCGACCTCTTCGCCCCGCTGGACACGGTCGTGCCGCCGGACGCCCCGCTCTACGTCCTGACCGGACTCGACCGCGGGGACCGGATGGCCAACTGGAGCCCGGACGAGGCGCTGCCCGCCCTCACCGCGGAGGCCCGCACCCCGCTGCTGCTCACCGAGGGCATCCAGTGGGTCCTGCACCAGCCCGCCGTGCTGGACCGGAACCACTGCTTCATGACCCTCGGCTCCCGGCGGCGCAAGCCCGACGGCGCCCTGGACGCCCGTACCCCGGCCGTGTGGATCAGCAACGGCACCGGGCGGGACGGCCGGGAACGCCGGAACGCGCCCAAGGTGGGCTGGTGCTGGGCCGGCAACCGGCACACCTGGCTGGGCTTCGGCTCCGCCACGGGCCGCCGGACGGTCTGAGCGAGTGGATAGGGGGCGTTGCGGGCCGCTCGTGGTGGCTCGCAACGCCCCCCGGCAATTACCCGAGGGGTGCTCGGGAAGTCTTCCGGGTCACGAGGCGACCTGCGCGGTCACCAGGTCCGAGAAGGTGGTCAGCCGGGTGTAGACACCCGGGTAACCGGCCTCCGCGCACCCTTCGCCCCAAGAAGTGATCCCTGCCAGGACGCCCCCGATGAGCAGGGGACCGCCGCTGTCGCCCTGGCAGGTGTCTACGCCACCGGACGTGTATCCGGCGCAAACCATGTCGGACTGGACGAAGTCCGATCCGTAGGAGGAACGGCAGCTGGAGTCGGACACGATCGGTACGGTCGCGGTCCGCAGCTGGTTGGAGGAGCTGCCGTTCTCCGAGGTGGTGCCCCAGCCGAGGATGCGGGCCGTGGTGCCGGCCGCGTACACCCCCGTCTGGGAGGAGGAGACGTACGACGCCGGGGTGTACGGCATCGACGTCGACAGGGTCAGCACGGCCACGTCGTCGCCGTTGGTGGCGTCCGTGTAGTCCGGGTCGACCCAGATCCCGCTCACCCGGCTCACCGTGCCGTTCGTGCCGTTGAGGTACGTCCGGCCACCGACCACGCGGATGCTGCTCGTGGTCTCGCCGGTCATGCAGTGCGCGGCCGTCACGACCTTCCTGGGCGCCACCAGGGTGCCGCCGCAGAACTGGTTCTGGGACGCGTCCGTGATCTGCATCATGAACGGGTACGCGGTCGTCGTGGTGGCCGTACCGCCGACGATGGGCTGGGGGGCGGCGCTCGCCGTGGGGGAGGCGAGCAGCGCGGTCGCCGCTGCGGCGGCGGTGGCCACCAGGGTCGCGGCGGTCTGTCTTGCACGTGTGAGCCCGAACATGAGTCTCCTCAGTGGGGTTGCACCGGTGGGGGGTCGCGCGGGTGGGGTTTGCATGGGGGCCGCGGGACCGACCCCCATATGCCCGGGCGAGCGGCACGCCCTTTACGCTAGGACCCGGAACCCTCGGCTCCCAATGAGGGAACCCCCTAGGGGGTGGGGTGAGGGAAAACCCTCGGTCCGGTTCAGTTAACAAGAGCGCCGCTCAGGGCGCGCGGCGACCTGCCGCCAATCGGACGATGTCGACGCGCGATCGGATCCCCAGCTTCCGGTACACCCGCGTCAGGGTCGCCTCCACCGTCTTCACGCTGATGAACAGCCGGGCCGCGATCTCCCGGTTGGTGGCGCCCTCCATGACCAGCGCGGCGACCTGACGCTCCATCGCGGCCAGCACCGCCAGGGCGGCCGGCGCGTCCGGCACGGCCGGCGCCGGTTCCGGCTCCGGGGCGGCGCGGGATTCGTCCACTTGGCGCAGCCAGGGCAGGGCCCGGCAGCGCCGGAACATCCGGGCCGCCTCGTCCAGGGCCGCCGCGGCCGCACGCGCCCCGTCCGGGGTGCGCCGGCCGTGCAGCCGGGCCAGCGCGAACGCGGCCCGCGCCTCCTCCAGGCCGTAGCCCAGCTTGCCGAGCCGGTCCTGAGCGGACGTCAGCTGGGCGAGCGCGGCGTCCAGGTCGCCCCGGGCGGCCCGCACCAGCGCCTCGGACCGGTCCAGTACGGCGAGGACGCTCTCCCGGCCGAGCCGCAGCGCGTGTTCGCGGCTCGCGTCGATGACGGTCTGCGCCTCGACGGGTTCACCGATCCGCACCAGTGCCTCGGCGAGGTCGCCCTGCCAGCGGCCGCGGGCCGGGTCGGTGATGCCGAGCCCCAGCTCCAGGGTGCGCACCCGGCGCAGCGAGCGCACGGTGCCCGCCGGGTCCCCGGCCACCAGCTGCGCGTGCCCCAGCGCGCCCAGCGCCCGGGACAGGTACATCTGGTCGCCGTCCTCCTCGGCGTGGTCCACCGCCTCCCGGGCCAGCGCCAGCGCACGGTCGACATCGCCGCCGGAGGCCTCCGCGAGCGAGGTGAGCATCGCCGAGGCGGTCTCGCCGATGCCGGAGTCGCGGGCGAGCCGCAGGCTGTCGCGGGCCAGTTCCAGGGCGCGCCCGCAGTGTCCGGCGCGCAGTTCCGTCTCGGCGAGGCCGCGCAGGAAGTGCACCTCGCTCTCCACCGAGCCGCGCCGGCGCACCTCTCGCAGCAGCGCGGTGACCGTCGCCCGGGCCTCGGCCAGCTGGTCGCCCATGACCAGCCACCGGAACCGGGCGCTGGCCGCCCCGTTGTGGTGCCAGGCCACCCGCGGGTCCTGAGGCTCCTTCAGCGCGCGCTGGATGGTCCGGGGCGCGTCCGGGTGCCCCATCAGGGTCTCGGTCTGCGCCTGGAAGGCGAGGGCGAGCAGCTCGGTGCGGCGGTCCCGGCCGCGGGCGGCGAGTGCGGCGGCGTGCGCGGCGGCCTGCCGGGCCTCGGTGAAGTCGCCCTCCACGATCAGCGCCCGCCAGGCGAGCTGGTAGTGCACGAGGGCCAGCAGCCGGGGGTCGTCGCCGGCGTCGGCCAGGGCCTGCGGGAAGACGGCGTCGACCTCGGCCATGGTGTGGCCGGCGGTGTCGATGACGATGATCCAGGCCCGCACCCGGTCGGCGGGCACGCTCGCCCGGGCCAGCACCTCCCGGGCGATGTCCCGGGCCAGGTCCACCTCGCCGGCGGTGATGGCGTCCTCGGCGGCCGACAGCCGGCGCTCCTGCGGGCTCGGGGTCTCGTCGGCGGGGGTGTGCCGGGCGGCGAGCAGTCCCAGCTGGGCGGCGACCGAGGGCGCCCCGCGGTCCCGGGCGAGCGCGGCGGCCTCCGCCAGCCGGTCGGCCACCTCCGGATCGGTGCCGGTGGTGGCCAGGGCCAGGTGCCGGGCCCGTTCGATCGGGTCGGAGGCGGCGGTGGACAGCGCCGCGTGCGCGGCCCGCCGTTCGTGCGCGGGGGCCTCCGCGTACAGCGCGGCGGAGATCAACGGGTGCGCGAACCGTACGGCGGGGGCGTCCGGCTCGGTGGCCAGCAGCCCGAGTTCGGCGGCCTGGGCGCATTCGGCCTCGGCGTTGTCCCGGCCGGCCGCGTGCAGCAGGGCCGGGGTGGGGCGGGCGCCGGCGCTGGCCACCAGCAGGGTGCGGCGGGCCTCCACGGAGAGCATGTCGAGGCGGCTGAGGACCAGGGCGCGCAGCGAGGTCGGCACGGGCAGCGGTTCGCCGGGCCGGGGCGGGGTGGGGCTGTCGGCGAGGGCGCGGCCCAGCTCCAGGGCGAACAGCGGGTTGCCGCCGCTGGTGCGGTGGATCTCGCGGACGGTGGAGCGGGACAGTCCGCCGTGGCCCCGGTGGTCGAGCAGCTGGGCGACCTGGGCGCGGGAGAGCGGGCCGAGCCGGACCGCGCGGGTGCCCGGCGGGCAGGCGTGCAGGTGGCGGTCGTACTCCTGGCTGTCCTGTCCCTCGGTGCGGACCGCGCACAGCAGTTGGACGGGGGTGCCCTCCAGCCGCCGGGCGGCGAAGCCGAGGAGTTCGGCGCTGGCCGGGTCCAGCCACTGCAGGTCGTCGGCGACGACGAGGACCGGGCCGTGGGCGGAGAGGGCGCGCAGGGCGGAGAGCACGGCCAGGCGCAGGGCGAGGCCGTCGCGCTGGAGGCTGGACTCGCCGCGGCCGGTGAGCGCCGACTCCAGGGCGGTGCGCTGGGCGGCGGGCAGCCGGGGGGAGACCTCGTCGAGGACCAGGCCCAGGAGGTCGGCGAGGGCGAGGAAGGGGAGGTGGGATTCGGACTCGGTCGCCGAGCAGCGCAAGACGGTGCGCGCGGTGGCACCGTATTCCTCGGCCAATGCCCGCAGGACGGTGGATTTCCCTATTCCGGCGGGGCCGTGGAGCAGCACGCTGCCCCCGGAGGCGAGTTGCTCACGGGCGCCGGCGAACAGCTCCTCGCGGCCGATGACCAGGTCGGGGCGGCACCTGGCAGGCTCCTGGAAGTCCCGTCGCACGGTCACCGCTCCCCTCGTGTGTCGTGTCCGGGCCAAATTCTAGGCAACGATCCTGGAAATTCGGACGGAAGCCGTGGTGAGGGAAATAACAAACGGTCAAGCAGAGGGAAATTCAAAGCGGCGCCGGATGAATGGCAGGTTTCCTCACCGTCGTCGGAACTACGGCAGCAGACCCGCCCTCCGAGCCGTCGTCACCGCCTCCCCTCGTGTGTGCGCGCCCAGCTTCCGCATCGCCGACCGCAGATACCCCTTGACCGTCTCCGGGCGCAGGCCCAGCCGCTCGGCCACCGCCGCGTTGGTGGCGCCCGCCGCCACCCAGGACAGCACGTCCAGCTCCCGTGGCGCCAGGGTCACGCCCCCGGCACTCGGCGGCGCGGTCAGCAGACCGCACGCGGCGAGCAGTTCGGCCCGCAGCTCCGGGTCGGCGATCCGGGGTGCCAGCGCCCGCAGCGCCGCGTGGGCCTCCCGGACCTGTTCCCACCCGGCCCCCCGGCCGGTGCCGGCCGGCTCCGGCCCGACCGCCGCCAGCAGCCCCCGGGCCTCGTCCCGCACCGCCAGCGCCTGCTCCACGTCCCGGGCCGCCGCCACCGCCGCGCCCAGCGTGCGGTCACCGAGCGGCCGGGCCGAACGCAGCGCGCCGTAGAGCACCCCGCGCACCCGGCGCCGGACCACCACCGGCACCGCGAGCACCGCCCGGATGCCCTCGGCGGCCACCGGTACGTCGTACTCGTGGCTGATCTGCCGGGAGCTGGAGTAGTCGGTCACCGCGCACGGCCGGGCCAGTGCCACCGCCTTGCCGCCGAGCCCGCTGCCGGAGGTCACCGCGAGCGAGCGCAGCGCCGCCGTGGTCGTACCGCTCAGCTCGCTGATGCGGATCCGCGGCCGGCCGGGTTCGACCAGCCCGCCGAAGGCGACGGGAAGCCCCGTCGTGCGCCGCAGCCGGGCCAGCGCGCCACCGATCTCCACGGCCTCCACCGCGTCTGCCGTCACCTGTCCGCCCTTCCGGCCGCCCGCACCCCCCGTTCGGGGGTGGTGAGACCCGCATCACGGATTAGACGATGCCAGAGAGCCGCCCGGCAATGGCCGGGAACCACGGGAGTGAGCCGGGGGCGCGCCGGCGAGCGACCACACGGGCAAGGAGGACGGATGACGACGGCGACCGAGGCCTTCAGGACCGCACGCGACTTCCTGCTGGAGCACCGCGAGGACTATGCCACCGCCTACGGCGGCTTCCGCTGGCCCCGGCCCGAGCAGTTCAACTGGGCGCTGGACTGGTTCGACGTGATCGCCGCCGGCAACGACCGCACCGCCCTGCACATCGTCGAGGAGGACGGCACCGAGACCCGGCTGACCTTCGCCGAGCTGGCCGAGCGGTCCAACCGGGTGGCCCGGTGGCTGCGCGAGCGCGGGGTCGCCGCGGAGGACCGCGTCCTCGTCATGCTCGGCAACCAGGCCGAGCTGTGGGAGACCGCGCTGGCCGCGATGAAGCTGCGCGCGGTGGTGATCCCGGCCACCCCGCTGCTCGGCCCGGCCGACCTGTGCGACCGCGTGGAACGGGGCCGGGTGAAGCATGTGGTCGCGCGCGCCGAGGACACGGCGAAGTTCGCCGGGGTGCCCGGCGCCTACACCCGGATCTCGGTCGGCGGCCTGCCGGAGGAGGGCTGGGAGCCCTACGAGGACGCGTACGCGCAGTCCGCCGAGTTCCTCCCCGACGGTCCGACGCTGGCCGACGACCCGCTGATGCTGTACTTCACCTCGGGCACGACCGCCCGGCCCAAGCTGGTCGAGCACACCCACACCTCGTACCCGGTCGGGCACCTGGCCACCATGTACTGGATCGGCCTGCGCCCCGGCGACGTGCACCTGAACATCTCCTCGCCCGGCTGGGCCAAGCACGCCTGGTCCAACCTGTTCGCGCCGTGGAACGCGGAAGCGACCGTATTCATCTTCAACTACACCCGCTTCGACGCGGCCCGGCTGATGGCCGAGATGGACCGGGTCGGCGTGACCACCTTCTGCGCCCCGCCCACGGTGTGGCGGATGCTCATCCAGGCCGACCTGGGCCGGCTGGCCGTCCCGCCGCGCGAGGCGGTGGCCGCCGGCGAGCCGCTCAACCCGGAGGTGGTCGAGCGGGTCCGGCGGGCCTGGGGGGTGACGGTCCGGGACGGTTTCGGCCAGACCGAGACCGCCGTGCAGGTCGCCAACAGCCCCGGCCAGCCGCTGAAGACGGGTTCGATGGGCCGGCCCAGCCCCGGCTTCCGGGTGGAACTGCTCGACCCGGTCTCCGGCGCGCCCGGCGCGAGCGAGGGCGAGATCGCGATCGACCTCGCCGAGCACCCGGTCGGCGTCATGACCGGCTACCACGGCGACCCGGACCGCACGGCCGAGGCCATGGCGGGCGGCTACTACCGCACCGGGGACATCGCCAGGAGGGATGAAGAGGGCTATCTCACCTATATCGGTCGCAGCGACGATGTGTTCAAGGCCTCGGACTACAAGGTGAGTCCGTTCGAGCTGGAGAGCGCGCTGCTGGAGCACGAGGCGGTGGCCGAGGCGGCCGTCGTACCCGCCCCGGACGAACTGCGGCTCGCCGTGCCCAAGGCGTACGTGGTCCTCGCCGAGGGCTGGCAGCCGGGACCCGACACCGCGAAGGCCATCTTCGAGCACTCCCGTCAGGTGCTCGCCCCGTACAAGCGGGTCCGGCGGCTGGAGTTCGGCGCGCTGCCCAAGACGGTGTCCGGCAAGATCCGCCGGATCGAGCTGCGCGAGGCCACGGCCGCCGGCTCGGGCGACGAGTACCGCGAGGAGGACTTCCGGTGACCGTCCGGCTGTCGTACGAGCACGGGACGAGCCTGGTCGCCCTGCTCGGCGACACCATCGGGGCCGACCTGGACCGGGCGGTGGCGGCCTGGCCGGACCGCGAGGCGCTGGTCGACGTCCCGTCCGGGCGGCGCTGGACCTACGCGGAGTTCGGCTCCGCCGTCGACGAACTGGCGCGGGCGCTGGCCGGGAGCGGGATCGCCAAGGGCGACCGGGTGGGCATCTGGGCGGTCAACTGCCCGGAGTGGGTGCTGGTCCAGTACGCCACCGCCCGCATCGGCGCCGTCATGGTCAACATCAACCCGGCCTACCGCACGCACGAGCTGGAGTACGTCCTCGACCAGTCCGGCGTCCGTCTGCTGTTCGCCTCACTGGCCCACAAGGGCAGCGACTACCGGGCGATGGCCGAGGAGGTGCGGGGCCGCTGCCCCGCGCTGCGCGAGACCGTGTACTTCGGCGACCCGAGCTGGGAGGCGCTGCTGGAGCGCGCGGTCCCAAAGCTCCCGCACGCCGAACTGTCCTGCGACGACCCCGTCAACATCCAGTACACCTCGGGCACGACCGGCTTCCCCAAGGGCGCCACGCTCTCCCATCACAACATCCTCAACAACGGTTACTTCGTGGGTGAGTTGATCGCCTACAGCGAGCGGGACCGGATCTGCGTCCCGGTGCCCTTCTACCACTGCTTCGGCATGGTCATGGGGAACCTCGCGGCCACCTCGCACGGCGCCTGTGTGGTCATCCCGGCCCCCTCCTTCGACCCGGCGGCCACCCTGGAGGCGGTCCGGCGCGAGCGGTGCACCTCCCTGTACGGCGTCCCGACCATGTTCATCGCGGAGCTGAACCTGCCGGACTTTGCGTCCTACGACCTCTCCTCGCTGCGCACCGGCATCATGGCGGGCTCCCCCTGCCCGGTGGAGGTGATGAAACGGGTGGTCGCCGAGATGCACATGGAGCAGGTCGCCATCTGCTACGGCATGACGGAGACCTCCCCGGTGTCCCTGCAGACGCGGATCGAGGACGACCTGGAACACCGCACCGCCACCGTCGGCCGGGTCCTGCCCCACCTGGAGGTCAAGGTCGTCGACCCGGCCACCGGGGTGACACGGCCCCGCGGCACGGCGGGCGAGCTGTGCACCCGCGGCTACAGCGTGATGCTCGGCTACTGGAACGATCCGGAGAGGACCGCCGAGGCCATCGACGCGGGCCGCTGGATGCACACCGGGGACCTGGCGGTGATGCGCGAGGACGGATACGTCGAGATCGTCGGCCGGATCAAGGACATGATCATCCGGGGCGGCGAGAACATCTACCCGAGCGAGGTCGAGGAGTTCCTCCACGCCCACCCGGCGATCAGGGACGTCCAGGTCGTGGGGGTGCC
>NZ_BNBF01000026.1:64678-64989 GCF_014654935.1 Streptomyces capoamus | reverse complement strand
GCACGAGCGGTACGGCGAGGAGGTGCTCGCCTGTGTCATCCCGAGCGACCCCGCCGACCCGCTCACGCTGGACGACCTCCGCGACTTCTGCGCGGGCCGGCTCGCCCACTACAAGATCCCCAGCCGGCTCCGGATCCTCGACTCCTTCCCGATGACGGTCTCCGGAAAGGTCCGCAAGGTGGAACTGCGCGAGCGGTACGGGGTGTGAAACGGCCCGTATCGAGCATCCGCTGAATGTTCCACGGCGGTTCCGGGCCCGTTGCGCGGTCGGTGGCGTACCGGGCCCGGGACCGTCGGGAGGGTGTTCGGGG
>NZ_BNBF01000026.1:59385-64632 GCF_014654935.1 Streptomyces capoamus | reverse complement strand
GCTGCCCGTGCACCCCGTCAGGCCCGGCCGTCCCGCGCCCGTGTCCCCGGTCGGGGTGCGCCCGTGGCGTGCAGGGTGCCGGCGAGGCCGTTGACCGGCTGCGGGGCGCCCGCCAGGTCGAGCACGAACAGCGGGACGCCGAGCGCGTCCGCGCCGGTGCGGGCGGAGTCGGTGTAACCGGCGAGGGAGAAGTACACGCACCGCGCGGACTCGGTCATCGCCGTCAGCCACAGGCACTCCACGTCCCGCGGGCCGGCCGGGCGCACGGTCGGGTCCACCTGGGCGAGCAGTCCGCGGGCGGCGAGCCCGATGCCGTTGGGCGGCCGCTGGTCGGCGCGGCGGATGTCCCGGTAGCCGAGCCAGCGCAGATAGAGCGCGGCGGTGGTGACGGCGTCGCGGGCGGTGCGGATGGCGCGGGGCCGGAAGGGCGGACGGCGTCCGTCGTCCTCCAGCGGCCGGGCGTCGTCCCGTTTCTGCGCACCGTCGTCCTCCCGTCCCCGCGCACCGTCGCCGGCCCTGGCGCCGTCGGCCGGGTCCGGCTCCACGGCGGCGGGACCTTCGGCCACCGGAACCCGCAGGACCGTGCCGCACGGGCAGCCCAGTTCCGGGTGCGGCCAGTGGTTGTCGCGTCCGCAGGCCGCGCACGGCACGGTGAGCCACTCGTCGTCCCAGGCGCGGTGGGCCGCCACCACCGGCTCGGCCGCGGGATCCAGCCGCGGCGCGGTCGGCGCACCGCACGCGCACGGATACATCGGTGCGATGTAGAGGCGCGTGCGCCGGCAGACGGGACAGCGCACGGGAACGCTCTCGGGCACGGCCCACCCCCAGGCGTCGCGTCGGCGTCGCCCCCATGGTGCTCCTCCCCGGCCGCTCCTGTCCGGCGCTTTCCGCTGTTGGGACCACTCTTGACGACCTTGGCGCTCCCCCTTAGATTGCTTCCAGATAGTAGAAGTTGTTTTCCATTATGCGGAAAACATCGGGACGATGTGGGTGCTCACCGCGGGGCGCGACGGGAGTACGCATCCGACAGCCGAAGCAGGAGTACTCGATGGCTCGTATGACCGCTGCCCGCGCGGCAGTTGAGATCCTCAAGCGCGAGGGCGTCACCGACGCCTTCGGTGTGCCGGGCGCGGCGATCAACCCGTTCTACAAGGCCCTCAAGGAGGGCGGCGGCATCGGCCACACCCTCGCCCGCCACGTGGAGGGCGCCTCGCACATGGCCGAGGGCTACACCCGGACCGCGCCGGGCAACATCGGTGTCTGCATCGGCACCTCCGGACCGGCCGGCACCGACATGATCACCGGCCTGTACTCCGCCATCGGCGACTCCGTCCCGATCCTGTGCATCACGGGCCAGGCGCCCACCCACGTGATCCACAAGGAGGACTTCCAGGCCGTCGACATCGCCTCGATCGCCAAGCCGGTCACGAAGATGGCGGTCACCGTCCTGGAGGCCGCCCAGGTCCCCGGCGTCTTCCAGCAGGCCTTCCACCTGATGCGCTCGGGCCGCCCCGGACCGGTCCTGATCGACCTGCCGATCGACGTCCAGCTCACCGAGATCGAGTTCGACCCGGAGACGTACGAACCGCTGCCGGTGTACAAGCCGGCCGCCACCCGGGCCCAGATCGAGAAGGCCATCACCTTTCTTCTGGAGTCGCAGCGCCCGGTCATCGTGGCCGGCGGCGGCATCATCGGCGCCGACGCCGCCGGCCTGCTGGTGGAGTTCGCCGAGCTGACCCGGACCCCGGTCGTCCCGACCCTGATGGGCTGGGGCGCGCTGCCCGACGACCACGAGCTGAACGCCGGCATGGTCGGCGTGCAGACCTCGCACCGGTACGGCAACGCCAACTTCCTGGCGTCCGACTTCGTCCTCGGCATCGGCAACCGGTGGGCCAACCGCCACACCGGCTACAAGCTGGACGTCTACCGCGGCGAGCGGAAGTTCGTCCACGTCGACATCGAGCCCACCCAGATCGGCAGGATCTTCCCGCCGGACTACGGGGTCGTCTCCGACGCCAGGGCCGCGCTGGAGCTGTTCATCGAGGTGGCGAGGGAGCTGAAGGCCGAGGGCAGGCTGCCCGACCGCGGCGACTGGGTGGCCGCCACCCAGGAGCGCAAGGCGAGCCTGCTGCGCCGTACGCACTTCGACGACGTGCCGATGAAGCCGCAGCGGGTGTACGAGGAGATGAACAGGGCCTTCGGGCCGGACACCCGGTACGTCACCACGATCGGCCTCTCCCAGATCGCCGGCGCGCAGATGCTGCACGTCTACAAGCCGCGCCACTGGATCAACTGCGGCCAGGCCGGCCCGCTCGGCTGGACCGTCCCCGCCGCGATCGGCGTCGCCAAGGCCGACCCGGACTCCCCGGTCGTCGCGCTGTCGGGCGACTACGACTTCCAGTTCATGATCGAGGAGCTGGCCGTCGCCGCCCAGCACCGGATCCCGTACGTCCACGTCCTGGTGAACAACGCCTACCTGGGCCTGATCCGCCAGGCGCAGATCGGCCTGGACATCAACTTCCAGGTGAACCTGGAGTTCGAGAACATCAACACGCCCGAGCTGGGTGTCTACGGCGTGGACCACGTCAAGGTCGCCGAGGGCCTGGGCTGCAAGGCCATCCGGGTCACCGAACCGGACCAGCTGGGAGCCGCCTTCGAGGAGGCGAAGAAGCTGGCCGCCGAGTACCGGGTGCCGGTGGTGGTCGAGGCGATCCTGGAGCGGATCACCAACATCTCCATGAGCCGCACCATGGACATCAGCGACATCAGCGAGTTCGAGGAGCTGGCCACCGAGCCCGGCCACGCGCCGACCTCCATCAAGCCGCTGAAGGTCTGACGCGTCCGGCGCGCACGCGTCCGGCACAGGCGAGGGGCGGCCCGTCCATCTGGACGGGCCGCCCCTCGGTCATGCCGTCGGGATCCGCTCGCCGTACGGCGCGGCGGGCGGTACCCGCGGCGGTCCGTGCGTCCCCCCCCGTCCGGGCCCGGTCGACGGCCCGCAGGGCGCACGAGACTCCCCCCGAGCGGGACCCGCCGCCCCCGTGCCGGCGGGCCCCGCATGCCCCTAATCTGCCCTGGCCGAGCGGCGGTTGAAGCATCCGCCGCCGTCTTCAGAGGTTGATTTGAGGTTGGACTCGCCTGCGGCAGCCGCCGCTGCCGTACGCGCCACCCGTGCCCGTACGCGCGACCCTGCCCGTACGCGCCGCTGTGCGCGCCGCCGTCTCCGTACGTGCCGTCGTCACAGCTCGTGCTCCGACAGCCCGGGCCAGTCGTCCGGGCCGCCGCCCTGCCATTCGATCAGGTCGCTCTCCTCCACCTCGATCCGGTCCAGGTCGGCCAGCCGCAGGATCTCCACGACATCGTCCAGGTGCGAGGCGATCCCCAGCATCACGTCCCCCTCGGTGACCCGCCGGGAACCGTCCAGCGCCGGCGGGTGAACCACGATGTGCGGGTAGTGGGTCATGCCTTCAGCGTGCGGCGCGCGGGGCGGATCCGCACGCCGGAATGGTGTCCGGGAACGCCGAACGCTCCCTCGCCGGGCAGGACCCGGAGCGGGGAGCGTTGGTTGCCGTCCGACGGCGCGAGGCCGGGCGCGACAGGTCGTTCGCGCCGCCGGACGGGGCGGGTGGGCCCCGGGGACGGGGCTGGGTGGGACCGCGGCGGCTGCGACGGAGCCGGGTGCCCCTTCCCTCTGGTCGAGAAGGGGGCCCGGTCCTTGACCACCGCACTGGCTCGCACACCGCCGCGGTCCTCGCCCTGCCCGCGCCGTACGTCCGGCGGCCACCCCTCATCCGGGCCGCCGGGCGCCTGCGCGGGCCGCGTACGGGGTCATGACCTCCCGTCAGATCCCGTACGCTGCTCGTGTTCCTGGTGCTCAGTCCTCGCGCAGCGCGCGGACCGCCTCCTCCACGCGCCTGCCGTACTCGGGGTCGGCGGCGTGGAAGTGGGCCAGGTTCTTCTCGATCACGTCGTCGCGGGAGACCTGCGAGAGGCCGCCGGCGATGTTCGCGATCAGGCGGGACTTCTCCTCCTCGGACAGCAGGCGGTACAGCTCGCCGGCCTGGAAGAAGTCGTCGTCCTTGGTGTGCAGGGGCGCCTCGTGGGTGCCGGTGTGGCCGTGGACGGCCAGCGGCGCCGACAGCGGACGGCCGGTCTCCACGGGGCCGCCGTAGGAGTTCGGCTCGTAGTTCTTGGCGTGGCGGCCCTGGGCGTTGGCGGCCATGAGGCCGTCGCGGCCGTAGTTCTGCACGGTCGTCGCCTTCGGGGCGTTGACCGCCAGCTGGGTGTGGTTGACGCCGAGGCGGTAGCGGTGGGCGTCGGCGTAGGCGAACAGCCGGCCCTGGAGCATCTTGTCCGGGGACGGGCCGATGCCGGGCACGAAGTTGTTCGGGGAGAACGCGGCCTGCTCGACCTCGGCGAACACGTTGTCCGGGTTGCGGTCCAGGACCAGCCGGCCCACCCGCCGCAGCGGGTAGTCCCCGTGCGGCCAGACCTTGGTCAGGTCGAACGGGTTGAAGCGGTAGCCGGCCGCCTCGGCCGCCGGCATGATCTGGACGTACAGCGTCCAGGACGGGTGCACGCCCCGCTCGATCGCCTGCAGCAGGTCGGTCTGGTGGGAGTTAGGGTCCTTGCCCGCCAGCTCCTGCGCCTGCTCGGTGGACAGACAGCGGACGCCCTGGTTGGTCTTGAAGTGGTACTTGACGAAGAAGGCCTCGCCGTCCGCGTTCGTCCACTGGTAGGTGTGCGAGCCGTAGCCGTTCATGTGCCGGTACGAGGCCGGGATGCCACGGTCGCCCATCAGCCAGGTCACCTGGTGCGTGGCCTCGGGGGAGTGGGCCCAGAAGTCCCAGACGTTGTCCGGCTCCTGACGGCCCGTGAACGGGTCCCGCTTCTGTGAGTGGATGAAGTCGGGGAACTTGACCGGGTCCTTGACGAAGAACACCGGGGTGTTGTTGCCGACGAGGTCGTAGTTGCCCTCCTCGGTGTAGAACTTCACCGCGAAACCGCGCGGGTCGCGGACCGCGTCGGCGCCGCCGAGGGAGTCGGCGACCGTGGAGAAGCGCAGGAACACCTCGGTGCGCTTGCCGATCCCGGTCAGGAAGGCGGCGTGGGTGTAGCCGGTGACGTCGTCGGTCACCTCGAAGTGGCCGTACGCGCCGGAGCCCCGGGCGTGCACCACCCGCTCCGGGATCCGCTCCCGGTTGAAGCGCGCGAGCTTCTCCAGGAGGTGCTGGTCCTGGATCAGGA
>NZ_BNBF01000026.1:27402-59341 GCF_014654935.1 Streptomyces capoamus | reverse complement strand
GCGGCCCGCCTGCGCCGGCCGAGGCTGAGTTCTGGTTGTCGGCGACCGGGGCGCCGGACTCTGTCGTGAGCACGCGCTGCGACATCGTGGACCTTCCGTGCGGGATACAGCGGAAACCTGGTTCCGCTTCGTGGAGCCTAGGAGTGGGGCGATCGGGGCGTCAACAGTTTGTTGAAGTCGATTCCGGGCCGCGCCGCCGCCTGGGCGCGACAGGACAGGTGTCGGCGGCGTCGCGGCCCGGAAGTCTTCGGGGCCGGTCAGACCTGCGCGCCGGACAGGCGCTCCACGGCCCGCAGCAGGGCCGAGTGGTCCAGGCCGCCGTCGCCCTGGGCGCGCAGGGAGGCGACCAGCTGGGCGACCACGGCACCGACCGGCAGGGCGGCGCCGACGTTGCGGGCGGCGTCGGTGACGATACCCATGTCCTTGTGGTGCAGGTCGATGCGGAAGCCGGGCTTGAAGTCGCGGTGCAGGAAGTTGTCCTTCTTGCGCGTCAGCACGGTCGAGCCGGCCAGGCCGCCGTTCAGGACGTCGAGTGCGGCCCCGAGGTCCACGCCCGACTTCTCCAGGAAGACCACGGCCTCGGCGCACGCCTGGATGTTGACGGCGACGATCAGCTGGTTGGCGGCCTTCACGGTCTGCCCGGAGCCGTGCGGACCGCACAGCACGATGGTCCTGCCGAGCGCCTCGAGGATCGGCCTGGCCTCGTCGAAGTCGGCCTGCTCACCGCCGACCATGATCGACAGTACGGCCTCGACGGCGCCGGCCTCGCCACCGGACACCGGGGCGTCGAGCACCCGGATGCCCTTGTCCCGGGCGGCCTTCGCCAGGTCGACGGAGGTCTGCGGGGTGATCGAGGACATGTCGATCAGCAGGGTGCCCCGCCGTGCGTTCTCCAGGATGCCGTCCGGGCCGTAGGCGATGGCCTCGACCTGCGGCGAGGCGGGCACCATCGTGATGACCACGTCGGCGTCCCGCACCGCCTCGGCGATCGAGCCGGCGGCCGTACCGCCGGCGGCGGCCAGCCGGTCCAGCTTCTCCTGCTCCAGCGTGTAGCCGGTGACCTGGTAGCCCGCCTTGATCAGGTTCTCGGACATGGGGGAACCCATGATGCCGAGGCCGATCCATGCGATCTTGGGAAGACTCATCGGGGGTGCCTTTCTCACTACAGGATGATCAGCGGGCCGCGCGGGCCGCGGCGGGCAGCCAGTCGAACGCCTCGGCGCTCGGGCGGTCGCCCGGCTTGTACTCCAGGCCCACCCAGCCGTCGTAACCGGCCTTCCGCAGCCGGTCGAGCAGCTCCTCCAGCGGGAGTGAGCCCGTGCCGGGGGCGCCGCGGCCGGGGTTGTCGGCGATCTGGACGTGGCCGGTCCTCGCCGCGTACCGCTCGATGACGGACGGCAGGTCCTCGCCGTTCATGGACAGGTGGTACAGGTCCATGAGGAACTTCGCGTTACCGAGTCCCGTGGCCTCGTTGACCTTGTCCACGACGTCGACGGCGGCGGGCGCGCTCACCAGCGGGTACTGCGGCGACTCGGGCCGGTTGAGGGCCTCGACCAGCAGGACGGCGCCGATCCGGTCGGCCGCCCGTGCCGCGAGGGCCAGGTTCTCCAGGGCGAGCGCGTCCTGCTCGGCCGGGTCCACGCCCTCGACGCGGTTGCCGTAGAGCGCGTTGAGGGCCGTGCAGCCGAGGGAGGCGGCGAGGTCCGCGGCCACGTCGATGTTGGCGCGGAACCTCTCCGACTCCGCACCGGGGAGCGACAGGGCGCCGCGGTCCGGGCCCGGCAGCTGGCCGGCGTAGAAGTTCAGCCCCGTGAGCCGGACGCCCGCGTCCTCGACCGCCTTCTTCAGCGCGTCCAGCTCGGACCGCGCGGGGGTGGGGGAGTCGATCCAGGGCCACCACAGCTCGACCGCGGAGAAGCCCGCCGCGGCGGCGGCCGCGGGGCGCTCCAGGAGCGGGAGTTCCGTGAAGAGGATCGACAGGTTGACGTTGAAGCGCTGGTCTGCGAATCCCATTCGGGCCGCGCTCCCTTCCGTAGTCATTTCCGTATGACGGAAGTTCGTTTCTGCGTGATGGAAGATTGCCGTCGCCCGTCGTCGCTTGTCAAGGGGGGTAGGGCACCGGCCGCCCGAAAAACCCCGACGGGCGTTAGGTTGAGCGCGTGCGATTGAGAGTGGAGTTCACGACCGAGCCCTTCGACCTGGACGAGGCGCCCGCGCACGCCCTGGTGGCGCGCGAGGTCGTCGAGTCGGCCGAGCTGGACGCCGTCGACGTCGGCCCCTTCGGCAACACGGCCGAGGGCGGCGCCGACCGCGTGCTCACCGCGGTCGACGCCCTGCTGCGCAAGACCCTCCAGGCCGGTGCCACCCGGGTCTCGCTGCAGGTCAACGTGATCGACGACGTGCCCGGCGACGGAACCGGGGAGGGCGGTAGATGACCGGGGAGGAGCCGTTCATCGCGGCCGTGAAGCCGCTGGTCGACGCCATGGGCGGACAGCTGCTGCCGCCCGACGAGGCCGGCCCCGAGGACGTCGTCCTGGCCTGGGAGGGCGTCGACGTCGTCGCCGTACGTCTGCCCCAGCTCGCCGATTCCCTCGACCACATCCTCGCCGCCATGGAGCGCCGGCAGGGCCGGCCGCTGGCCGATCTGGACCGCAAGGCCAAGCAGGAGCTCGTGCGGAGCCTGGAGGCGCGGGGTGCGTTCGCCGTGCGGCACGGCGTGGAGACCGTGGCGGGCGCGCTCGGCGTCAGCCGCTTCACGGTCTACAACTACCTGAACCGCGAGAAGAACACCTGAGCCAACGGAAGGGCATCCGACCCGGCAGTCGTGCCGCCCGGGGCCGGTCCTCTCTTGTTACGCGGATTTTTCAACAAACTGTTGACGTGGTGTTTCCGAGGGCGTTAGCTATCGGCAGCCCGTTCAGCACAACGGCCCATCGCGGCCACGGAGGCTCCCGTGACGTCGACTTCCACGCCCCCGGGCCTGGCCCGGTTCAACGCTCTGGAGGAGCGGGCGGCGCTCGCCGCCCTCCACGAGGCGTGCGCCTCCACCGAGTGGGCCCGGCGACTGCTCGCCGCCCGCCCCTACGCCACCCCGGAAGACCTCTACGCCGCCAGCGACGCCGCCACGGCCGAGCTGACCGCGGCGGACCTCGGGGAGGCGATGGCCGGGCACCCGCCGATCGGGCGTCCCAGGCCCGGCGACCCGGCCTCCGCCCGCGAACAGCGCGGCATGGCCGGCGCCTCCGACGAGCTCAAGGCGGAGATGCTCGAACTCAACCTGGCCTACCAGGAGAAGTTCGGGCACGTCTTCCTCATCTGCGCCACCGGCCGGACCGGCGAGCAGATGCGGGACGCGGTCAAGGAGCGGATCGGGAACGCGCCGGAGCAGGAGCGGGACATCGTCCGCACCGAGCTGGGCAAGATCAACCGCATCCGACTGGCCCGACTCGTCGAAGAGGACGCCTGACACCATGAGCACCAGCACCACCGCCTCCGTGTCCACGCACATCCTGGACACCTCGATCGGCCGCCCCGCCGAGGGCGTCGCCGTCCGCCTGTCCGCCCGCGGCGGCCAGGGCGCCCGGTACGGGCACGGAGGGGACTGGCAGGCGCTCGGCGGGTCCACGACCGACGCCGACGGCCGGTGCAAGGACCTCCCGGACCTGCCGGAGGGGACCACCCACGTACGGCTCGACTTCGAGGTGGAGCCGTACTTCGCGAAGAAGCAAGCCGATGCGCAGCAGGACGCCCCCGCGAATCGGGACAGCGGTGCCGTGTTCTTCCCCGAGGTGGCGATCACCTTCGCCGTCGTTCCCGGGGAGCACTACCACGTACCGCTGCTGCTCAACCCGTTCGGCTACTCCGTTTACCGAGGGAGCTAGCAGACACATGCCCACGATCCTGGGACAGAACCAGTACGGCAAGGCCGAGAACCGAGTCGTCAAGATCACGCGGGACGGCGCCACCCACCACATCAAGGACCTCAACGTCTCCGTCGCGCTGAGCGGCGACATGGACGAGGTCCACTACTCGGGCTCCAACGCCAACGTCCTGCCGACCGACACCACCAAGAACACGGTGTACGCGTTCGCCAAGGAGTACGGCATCGAGTCCGCCGAGCAGTTCGGCATCCACCTGGCCCGGCACTTCGTCACCAGCCAGGAGCCGATCCACCAGGCGCGCATCCGCATCGAGGAGTACGCCTGGGAACGGATCGAGACCTCCGACGCCAACAGCAAGTTCATCGGCGCCGACGAGGTCAAGCACTCCTTCGTCCGCAAGGGCCAGGAGACCCGCCTCACCCAGATCACCTACGACGGCGAGAAGTGGGAGGTCGTCTCCGGCCTGAAGGACCTGGTCGTGATGAACTCGACCAACTCCGAGTTCTGGGGCTACGTCAAGGACAAGTACACCACCCTCCAGGAGGCGTACGACCGGATCCTCGCCACCCAGGTCTCCGCCCGCTGGCGGTTCAACTGGACCGACGACGAGCAGCGGATGCCCCACTGGGAGAAGTCCTACGAGCAGACCAGGAAGCACATGCTCCAGGCCTTCGCCGAGACCTACTCCCTGTCGCTGCAGCAGACGCTGTACCAGATGGGCTCGCGGATCATCAACAACCGCGGCGAGATCGACGAGGTCCGCTTCTCGCTGCCGAACAAGCACCACTTCCTGGTGGACCTGGAACCGTTCGGACTGAAGAACGACAACGAGGTCTACTTCGCCGCCGACCGCCCCTACGGCCTCATCGAGGCCACCATCCTGCGGGACGGCTGTGAGGCCCGGATCCCGGTCGACATGACCAACCTCTGACGCGGGACGCGCGCCCCCGGCCCCGCCACCCGGGCCGGGGGCCCGCCACACCGGAGGGAACGAAATGGCACAGCCTGCGAAGGGGCCCGACACCGCCCCCTGTCCCACCCCGCCGGCGCACACCGAGGACACCGTCACGTCCGTGCACCCGGTGGACGAGAAACTCCACCCCACGCGGCTCGTCCCCGCCGCACTCCAGCACATCGCCGCCATGTACGCGGGCGTCGTCACTCCTCCGCTCATCATCGGCCAGGCCTGCGGGCTCGACCTCGCGGCCCGCACCCGGCTGATCGCCGCGAGCCTGCTCATCGCCGGCGCCGCCACCGTCCTGCAGACCCTCGGCGTCAAGGGCCTCGTCGGCAACCGGCTGCCCTTCGTCAACGCCGCCTCCTCCGCCGGCATCGCCCCGATCCTCGCCATCGCCGAGACCAACGGCAGGGGACACCAACTCCCCGCGATCTACGGCGCGGTGATGGTCGCCGGCGCCCTCTGCCTGGCCCTCGGCCCCTTCTTCGGCCGGCTGCTGCGCTTCTTCCCGCCCCTGGTCACCGGCGTCGTCATCACCCTGATCGGCGTCACGCTGATGCCCGTACCGGTCGGCTGGGCCCAGGGCGGCGACAGGACCGCCGCCGACTTCGGCGCCATGCGGCACCTGGCGCTCGCCGGCTTCACCCTCGCCGTCGTCCTGCTGATCCAGCGCTTCGGCAAGGGCTTCGTACGGCAGACCGCCCTGCTGTCCGGGCTGCTCGCCGGCACCCTCGCCGCGATCCCCTTCGGCATGGCGGACTTCAGCGGCCTGCAGTCCGCGCCGGTCGCCGCGCTGCCCACCCCGTTCGCCTTCGGCACCCCCGAGTTCCAGCCCGCGGCCATCTGCTCGCTGTGCATCGTGATGCTGGTGCTGATGACCGAGTCCAGCGCCGGCATGCTCGCCCTCGGCGAGATCTGCGACCGCCGTACCGACGCCCGCACCATCACCCGCGGCCTGCGCACCGACGGCCTCGCCACCCTGCTCGGCCCCGTCTTCGGCGGCTTCCCCACCTCGGCCTTCGCCCAGAACGTCGGCGTCGTCTCCCTCACCCGGGTGCGCAGCCGGTACGTCGTCGCCGTCGCCGGCGCCGTCCTGCTGGTCCTCGGCGCCTTCCCCGTCCTCGGCGCGGTCGTCTCCCTCGTCCCCCTGCCCGTCCTCGGCGGCGCCGGCATCGTCCTCTTCGGCTCCATCGCCGTCAGCGGCATCCGTACGCTGTCCGAGGCCGGCCTGGACGACAGCTCCAACATCGTCCTGGTGGCCGTGGCGCTCGGCGCCGGCATCATCCCGCTCGCCGCGCCGACCTTCTACGCCGGCTTCCCGGCCTGGGCGCAGACCGTGCTCGGCTCCGGCATCAGCGCGGGCGCGCTCACCGCGGTCCTGCTCAACCTGTTCTTCCACCACCTCGGCACCCGGAGCCGTCGACCGGCCCCGGCACTCAAATCCTCCTAGGGTCCTGCCGTGCCCACCCCGTGGACAGCCTCCCGTCCACGGGCCGCCACCCGAAGACAAGGAAGCACCATGGCACCATCGGCAGCCCAGCGCATCGTCATCGAGAACTGTGCGATCGCCACCGTCGACGCGGACGACACGGAGTACGCCTCCGGACACCTCGTCCTCGCCGGCAACCGCATCGAGTCGGTCGGCGCGGGCAAGGCCCCCGAGGGCCTGGAGAACGTGGTGCGCCGGATCGACGCCACCGGCCATCTCGCCACGCCCGGCCTGGTCAACACCCACCACCACTTCTACCAGTGGATCACCCGGGGCCTGGCCACCGACCACAACCTCTTCAACTGGCTGGTCGCGCTCTACCCCATCTGGGCGCGCATCGACGAGCAGATGACGTACGCCGCCGCGCAGGGGTCCCTCGCCATGATGGCCCGGGGCGGCGTCACCACCGCCATGGACCACCACTACGTCTACCCGCACGGCTCCGGCGACCTGTCCGGCGCGATCATCCGGGCCGCCGCCGAGACGGGCGTACGGTTCACGCTGGCCCGCGGCTCGATGGACCGCAGCGAGAAGGACGGCGGCCTGCCCCCGGACTTCGCCGTGGAGACCCTGGACGGTGCCCTCGCCGCCACCGAGGAGACCGTCGAGCGCCACCACGACGCCTCCTTCGACGCGATGACCCAGGTGGCCGTGGCCCCCTGCTCGCCGTTCTCCGTGTCCACCGAACTCATGCGCCAGGGAGCCGAGCTGGCCCGGCGGCTCGGCGTACGGCTGCACACCCACGGCTCGGAGACGGTGGAGGAGGAGAAGTTCTGCCACGAGCTGTTCGGCATGGGCCCCACCGACTACTTCGAGTCCACCGGCTGGCTCGGCGAGGACGTCTGGATGGCGCACTGCGTCCACATGACCGACTCTGACATCGCCGCGTTCGGCCGCACGAAGACCGGTGTCGCCCACTGCCCGTCGTCCAACGCCCGCCTCGCCGCCGGCATCGCCCGCGTCCCCGACATGCTCGGCGCGGGCGTCCCGGTCGGCCTGGGCGTCGACGGCACCGCCTCCAACGAGTCCGGCGAACTCCACACCGAGCTGCGCAACGCCCTGCTGATCAACCGGCTCGGCGCGCACCGCGAGGCCGCGCTCGGCGCCCGGCAGGCGCTGCGGCTCGGCACCCACGGCGGCGCCCAGGTGCTCGGCCGGGCCGATCAGATCGGCTCGCTGGAGGCCGGCAAGCTCGCCGACGTGGTGCTGTGGAAGATGGACACCCTCGCCCACGCCTCCATCGCCGACCCGGTGACCGCGCTCGTCCTCGGCGCCGCGGCCCCGGTCACCGCGTCCTTCGTGAACGGCCGGCAGATCGTGGAGAACGGCCGCCTGCTCTCCGTGGACGAGGACGCCATCGCCGTCTCCACCCGCGCGGAGGCCCAGCGCCTGGCGCGCATCGCCGCCCGGGCCTGATCCGGCTCGGGCCCGTACAGACTCCGGCCGGGAGGGACGGCTCCCGGCCGGGACCGTGGATCCGAGCGGGATCCACGGCACGCCGTCCCCGGGGCGCGTGCGTCCGCACGCCCCCGGGGCCGGTCACCGCACCGCCGCCCACCGCTCATGCCCCGCCCCCGTCACGGTCCCGCACGACCACACGCACCACCTCCATGAAACCCGCGTCGCCCGCGACGTGTCACCCGCCCGGAGGAGCCGCCGTGGCCGCCCATCCAGTCGACGAGAAACTCCCCGCCCTCAAAATGGCGACCAGCGGTCTGCAGCACGTGGCCGCCATGTACGCCGGAGTCGTCGCCCCACCGCTCATCGTCGGCGCGGCCATCGGCCTGTCCGCCGCCGACCTGACCTTCCTCACCGGTGCCTGCCTGTTCACCGCGGGCCTCGCCACCTTCCTCCAGACGCTCGGCTTCTGGAAGATCGGCGCCCGGCTGCCCTTCGTCAACGGCGTCACCTTCGCCGGTGTCGCCCCCATGACCGCGGTCGTCGCCTCCACCGAGGACAAGTCCGACGCGCTGCCGGTCATCTTCGGCGCGGTCGTCGTCGCCGGCCTCCTCGGCTTCCTCGCCGCGCCCTTCTTCAGCAAGGCGATCCGGTTCTTCCCGCCGGTCGTCACCGGATCCGTCATCACCCTGATCGGAGTGTCCCTGCTCCCGGTCGCGTTCGGCTGGGCCCAGGGCCCCGATCCCCGGGCCGACGACTACGGATCGGCCACCTACCTCACCCTCGCCGGCGTCACCCTGCTGATCGTGCTGCTGCTGCGCCGCTTCACCCGCGGCTTCGTCAAGCAGATCGCCGTCCTGCTCGGACTGGTCGCCGGCACGCTGATCGCGATCCCGTTCGGCGTGACGGATTTCGGCCCGGTCGCCGACGCGGACGTGGTCGGCTTCCCGACCCCGTTCCACTTCGGCGTCCCGCAATTCCGGCTCGCCGCGATCCTCTCCCTGTGCGTGGTGATGGTGGTCTCGATGACCGAGTCGACCGCCGACATGCTGGCGCTGGGCGAGATCGTCGAACGCCCCGCCGACGAGAGGACCGTCGCGGCCGGTCTGCGCGCCGACACCCTGGGCTCCGCGATCAGCCCGCTGTTCAACGGCTTCATGTGCAGCGCCTTCGCCCAGAACATCGGCCTGGTCGCCATGACCAGGATCCGCAGCCGGTACGTCGTCGCGACCGGCGGCGGCTTCCTGGTGCTGATGGGCCTGTGCCCGATGGCCGCCTCGCTCATCGCGGTCGTCCCGCGTCCGGCCCTCGGCGGCGCCGGTGTCGTCCTGTTCGGCTCGGTCGCCGCGAGCGGCATCCAGACCCTGGTCCGGGCCGGCCTCGACAAGGACAACAACGTCCTGATCGTGGCCGTATCCCTCGCGGTCGGCATCGTCCCGATCACCGCGCCGGGCTTCTACCACGCCTTCCCGCAGACCGCGAGGATCGTCCTGGACTCGGGGATCTCCACCGGCTGCGTCACGGCCGTCGTCCTGAACCTTCTCTTCAACCACGTCGGCAAGGGCCGTGAGGCCCATGACGTCACCCACCCCATGGAGGCCGGGGAGGAGATCGCCGCCGCGCGCTGAGACCGGCGGCCCCGCGTCAAGCGAGGCCGCTCGTCCGGCAGGGGGAGACGGCGGGGAGGCGGCCGGTGAAGTACGAGCGCGGCGGGACGCCCATCAGCGCGCGGAAGTCGGACGTCATGTGGGCCTGGTCGAAGTAGCCGTTCGACGCGGCGAGTTCGGCCCAGCGCGTGGTCGGGGCACCGGTGACCACCGCGCGGACCCGGTCGATGCGGGCGTACTGCTTGGGCGAGACGCCGACACCGTCGGCGAACAGGTTGCGCAACTGCCGCTCGCTCACCGCGAGTTCGCGGGCGACGTCCCGGACCCGCGCGGGCTCCCGGTCCGTTCGGGCGGACAGCGCCGCGACGCCCGCGCGGACCAGCGCCGCACGAGCCGGGTCCGCCGGCACCGGCAGCAGCCCGGGCAGTGTCCGTCCGAGGCGGGGCACCGCCTCCTGCGGGTCCAGCCAGCGCAGCGCGTGTGCCAGCCGGCGCGCGGTCGCGCCCGGCAGCTCGTGCAGGGGCGCCACCCGGCCCACCAGCTCCGCGGCCGGCACCCCCAGCAGCGGCCGCACCGTGCCCGGCAGCAGAAGCAGCTCCACACAGCTGAGTTCAGCCTTGCCCCGGTGGTAGGAGGCCCTGACCCGCGGGCCGACGGCCAGCACGTCCCGATGGCCGTCCGCGGTGACGCGGAGCACCACCCGGGTGACCGCGTCGGGAAGGCGTACGAGCGGCTCCCGCGGCGGCTCGGCGGAGGTCAGGGTCCGCACCCCCGCGATCCACGGGCGCAGCGCCTCGGGCGTGCTCAGGGCCTGCTCGGCGATGGGCTTCGGCATGCCTCCACGGTAGAGGCACGGCCGGGCCGGACGGCCGGCCCGGCCGTGCCGGAATCTACAAGAACCGTACGGCCGGGAGCGGTCACCGTGGGTCCATGATTCTGGTGACGGGTGCCACGGGCACCATCGGGAGTGAAGTCGTACGCCGGCTCGCGGCGCGCGGTGCGAAGGTGCGGGCCCTGACCCGCGACCCGGAGGCGGCCCGGCTGCCCGAGGGGGTGCGGGCCGTGCGGGGCGCCTACGGCGATCCGGCTTCCCTGGCGGCCGCGCTGGACGGTGTGACGGCCGCGTTCCTGCTGCGGCCCCCCGGCCCGGACGAGGGCCACGACGCCGTGACGGTCGCGGCGGCGCGCGCGGCCGGCGTACGACGACTCGTGAAGCTCTCCGCCATCGCGACCGGTGACGAGGGATCCGGCCCGTCCGGCCAGTGGCATGCCGAGGGCGAGCGAGCGGTACGGGAGAGCGGGGCGGAGTGGACCGTCCTGCGGCCTTCGACGTTCGCCTCCAACACGTCGAGCTGGCTGCCTGCGCTCCGCGCGGGCGAGCCGGTACCGAACCTGACGGGTGACGGCGCGTCCGGAGTGATCGACCCGGGCGACATCGCCGCCGTGGCGGTACGGGCCCTGCTGGACGGGCGGCACGCCGGACGGACGTACACGCTGACCGGTCCGGAGGCGCTCAGCGTCCCGGACCAGGCGGCCGTGGTCGCCGCGGTCCTCGGCCGGCCCGTTCCCACCCGGGGCCTCTCGCCCGACGAGACGATTCACTTCCTGCGCACGGCCTGGGGGTTCGACGCGGCGCAGGCGGAGAGCACCCTCGCCGGCCTCGACTACGTCCGCCGGGGCGGCAACGCGGTGATCACCGCGGACGTACCCGAGGTGCTGGGCAGGCCGGCCCGGACGTACCGGGCGTGGGTGGAGGACCACCGGGGCTCCTTCACCGCTGACTGACCCGCCGGGACGCCGGGACCCTACACGCCCAAAAGCGCGACGTCCGGGGTCAGTTCCTCGAACACCTTCCGCGGGTCGGGCACCAGCCGGCGTTCCCGGAGGTCCAGCAGACCGCCCACCGCGGTGACCTCGGCCGCCACCGTGCCGTCCGTCCGGCGGATCTCCTGCCGGACCCGGAAGGTCTTGCCGCCGCCCCACTCGAACACGCAGGTGACATCGACCTCGTCACCGGCGAGCAGTTCCCGCAGGTAGCGGATGTTCGTCTCCAGCGCCACCGGGCCGACGCCCCGGGCCAGCAGCCCGGTCTGGCTGATCCCCGCCGCCTGGAGCAGCGACCAGCGGGCGTGCTCCGCGTAGTTGAGGTACACCGCCTGGTTGAGATGTCCCTGGACATCGGTCTCGTATCCGCGGACGGTCACACGGACGGAAAACGGTCCGGTCACTGCCTGCCCTCCTCGCGTTCGGTTCTGCGGTCGACCGATCCTGACACGCCGGTCACACCCGGCGCGGCGAGGCCAGCACGAAGCGCGCTCTCGTCCGGGGCTCGGTGTACTCGCCGGCCTGCCAGCCGGCCCGCTCCAGCGTGGCCGCACAGGCCGCCAGGGCCGGGCCGTCCGGCGCGTACACGGCGACCGCCTCCGGCTGCGGGGTCGCCCGGACCCGGTAGCCGTCCGCGCCCCCGCCCGCCGGACGGTGCCCGGCGGCCTCCAGCGCGAGCGCCGCGGCGCGCACCAGGTGGGTGCGCTCCCAGCCGCACGGCCGGTCCGCGGCACCGCCGGGATTCGTCATCCGGCGCAGCTCCAGCAGCCCCTCCCAGGCGCTGTGCACCTCGCGGCGCCGGGCCGGACCGGTCGCGGGCGGCTCCTCCTCGCCGCCGACACGGGCCGTGAACACCCCGGTGTCCGGCGCCGGCGCCGGTACGGCCGGCGCCTCGGGCACCGCCTCACGGATCCGGTGGCCCGCCGGGGTGAGGAAGTGGTCGTGCGGCGGCCGGGGGTGACGGAAGGCCAGCCCCCGCTTCACCAGCGCCGCGAGCTGGGCCTCGGTACCGCGCAGCCGGCCGGTCACCGGGTCGGCGCCCTCGATCATCCGCCGCTGCGCGGCGGTCGGCGGTCGGGTCACGGAGCACTCCTTCCGACACCGCTCCCTCACGGGCCGCCGGACGGACGGCCCGACCGCAGGGTACGACCCCGCTCCGACACAGCCGGTCCGGCCGCCCGCGACGCCCCTACCGCGGTGGCCGGACGTTCCACTCCGCCACCACCGGGCGGCCGTGTTCCGTGCCCAGGCGGCACAGGGCACCGGTCGCGAGCAGGAAGAGGGCGCCGTGCCGGGGCGGCAGGCCCAGGCGGCGGGCGGTGAGGATGCGGAGGAAGTGGCCGTGGGCGATCAGCACGACGGCTGCCCCGGTGCGGGCGAGCGCGGCGTCGGCCCGGGCCAGCACCCGGTCGGCGCGCTCCCCGACCTGTTCCGGTGTCTCGCCCGGGTGGTCCGGCGGGCCGGGCGCCACCCCGTCCGTGAACAGGAACCAGCCGGGCCGGTCCCGCTGGATCTCCGGGGTGGTCACGCCCTCGTACCCGCCGTAGTCCCACTCGCGCAGGTCGGCGTCGACCCGCGCGTCCGGGATCCCGATGAGCCCGGCGGTCTCCCGGGCCCGCTGCAGGGGGCTGACGAAGGCCGCCCCGATCCGCTGGGAGCGGATCAGCGGCGCCAGCCGGCGCGCCTCCTCCCGCCCGTGCTCGGTGAGGGGCACGTCGGTCCGGCCGGTGTGCCGCCCGGACCGGGACCACTCGGTCTCCCCGTGCCGGACGAGAAAGAGATCACCCATGACGGCACGGTGGCACAGGGCCGCCGGCGCCCGCAGGACGGACTGCGCCAGACGGCCGTTGCACTACAGCGCGGGGTGTCAGGTGCCGGGGTGGACCAGGGTGTGCTCGGTGCCGAGGGACCTGGTGCCGGTGTCGGCGTACAGCGTGGTCTCCCCGGCGGACCAGCGCACGACCAGGTCGTTGCCGGCGCTGCCGTGCCGGAGGCCGCCGGCCGTCAGCACTGCCGCCTGCTGCCAGCGGCCGCTCGGCCCGCGCAGCCGGGTCCGGGCGCCGAGCCCGCCGGCGGAGGTGCCGGCGTAGGTGTCGAGGGCGCCGTCCGCCCAGCGCACCAGCAGGTCCCCGGTGCCCGTGCCGTCGAAGTCGCCGCCGGTCAGCAGGGCGGCCTTGGTCCAGTCGGCGTTCGCGCCGAGCAGCGGCGTGCCGGTGCCGAAACCGCCGGCGCCGACCGCGTCGTAGAGGGTGAGCGAGCCGTCGGCCCGGCGTACCAGCAGGCCGGTGCCCCCGTCCGCGCGGAACGGGCCGGCGGCGAGCTGGACGGCGTCCTTCCAGGCGGAGCCGGGCGGTGCCATCCGGATCTCCCGGCCCAGGCCGGACGGGCCGGGCTGCGGGTAGAGGGTGGCCTCCCCGTCGGACCAGCGCACGATCAGCCCGGCCCGGTCGCCGCCGGTGAAGGTGCCGCCGGCCACGGCCCGGGCGTGGGTCCAGGTGGAGTTGGCCTTCTGCAGCTGCTTCTCGGCGCCGAAGCCGCCCTTGCCGTCGCCCGGTTGCAGGGTGACCGCGCCGTCGGACCAGACCACGAGCAGGTCGCCGCGCCGGTCGCCGGTGTAGTCGCCGGAGGCCATGAGCAGGGCCTTGCGCCAGCGTGTCGCACCGCCCGCCAGCGTGCCCTTCAGACCCCGGTACGGCGGCAGGTCGCCGGGCGGTGCCTGGTCGGCGACGGCCCAGGCGAGGAGGTTCGCGGCGTCGGCGCCGAACGCGGTGGCATAGCTGATGTAGTCGACGTTGGCGTCGTTGCCGCCGCCGTTGTAGCCGCCGAGGTTGCCGATGACGTGCCCGGTGCGGGCGTCGTCCTTGTAGTCGGTGATCCACGGGCTGCCGGACACCCCGCCGTAGTAGCCGCCGCAGGTCATCGACAGCTGCCGGTATCCGCGCAGCTGCGTGGTCGGGACGGTGCACTTGACGGCGCGTCCGGCGCTGTTGTGCCGGTAGGAGGGGTAGCCGACGACGGTGACGTTCTTCAGCTTGTAGCCGGAGGGCCGGGTGAGGGTCAGTCCGCCGCCCACCGCGTCCTGCAGGGACTGTCCGCGCTGGTTGGCCGAGACCCGGGCGAACGCGGTGTCCAGGTCCGACGCGATCGTCTTGGTGGTGCTGGAGCCGCGGTCGGGCACGTACCGGGGGTCGATGAAGATGCGCTGGATGTGGAAGATGCCGTACGGCTGCCGGTCGGGCGCCGCGCCCTTCACGAACTTCGGGACGAAGATGTAGTCGCCCTTCATGCTCCGCGCGCAGTGGGCCGCGGTGAGCACGATGTTCCGGACCTTGGTGTCGATCACACTGCCGGTGCAGTGCCAGGCGGTGCCGCCCGGCCCGTCGGTGCCGAAGAACGTCCCCACCAGCCGCGTCCCCTTGAACAGCGTGCCTTGCGGGCGGCGCGCCGCGGCCGGGCCTGCGGGGGCCGGCGGGGCCTGCCGCGCCGAGTCCAGCGGCTGTGCCCCGGCCATGCGCTGCGCGGTCCAGAACCGCGCGGCCTGCCGTGCCTCCTGCCCGGCGGACGGCGCGGTCGGCGCGGTCGGCGTGGACGGCGTCGTCGGGGCGGGTTCCGCGGCCCCCGCGGCCGGGACGGCGAGGCCGAGCAGGCCCGCGCAGAGCACGGCGGCGGTGGCGTGGCGTCTTCCGTGGGACAACACTGCTGATCCCCCTGGTGTTTCCGGTGAGTCCGGTCCCTCCGGACTGCGGCACCGCACCGGGGGAGGGCGGGTGCGGCGCTGGTCGGACGCGCACCGGCGGCGCGCGGACCCCGTCTCGCGTGCGCCCCCCGGTCGGCAAGGGGATGATCTTCGCACACATGAGCGAGACGGGCCAGGAGGCTACTGCCGGTACCCGCTCAGGAACCTGCCGATCCGGCCGATCGCCGCCTCCAGGTCCTCCGCGTGGGGCAGGGTCAGAATGCGGAAGTGGTCGGGGCGGGGCCAGTTGAAGCCGGTGCCCTGGACCACCTGGATCTTCTCGCGCAGCAGCAGGTCGAGGACGAACTTCTCGTCGTCGTGGATCGGGTGCACCGCGGGGTCGATGCGCGGAAACGCGTACAGCGCGCCCTTGGGCTTGACGCAGGACACGCCGGGGATCTCGTTGAGCTTCTCCCAGGCCACGGTCCGCTGCTCGTGCAACCGGCCGCCGGGCGCGGTGAGTTCGCGGATGGACTGGCGTCCGCCGAGCGCGGCCTGGATGGCGTACTGGGCGGGCGCGTTGGCGCACAGCCGCATGGAGGCCAGCATGGTCAGGCCCTCCAGGTAGTCCCTGGCGTGCTGTCTGGGGCCGGTGACCACCAGCCAGCCGGAGCGGAAGCCCGCCACCCGGTAGGTCTTGGACAGGCCGCAGAAGGTCAGGACGACCAGGTCGGGGGCGAGCGCGGCGGCCGAGTGGTGGACGGCGTCGTCGTACAGGATCTGGTCGTAGATCTCGTCGGCGAACACCATCAGGCCGTGCCGGCGGGCGAGGTCGAGGATGCCCTCGACGACCTCCTTCGGGTAGACGGCGCCGGTCGGGTTGTTCGGGTTGATGATGACCACGGCCTTGGTGCGGTCCGTGATCTTCGACGCCATGTCCGCCAGGTCCGGGTTCCAGTCGGCCTGTTCGTCGCACAGGTAGTGCACGGCCTTGCCGCCGGCGAGCGTGGTGACGGCCGTCCACAGCGGGAAGTCCGGCGCCGGGATGAGAATCTCGTCCCCGTCCTCGACCAGCGCCTGCACGGCCATGGAGACCAGCTCCGAGACGCCGTTGCCCAGGAAGACGTCGTCCACGCCGACCTCGAGGCCCAGGGTCTGGTAGCGCTGGGCGACCGCGCGGCGGGCGGAGAGGACGCCGCGGGAGTCCGTGTAGCCGTGCGCCTGCGGCAGCATCCGGATCATGTCCTGGACGATCTCCTCCGGCGCCTCGAACCCGAAGGCCGCGGGGTTGCCGGTGTTCAGGCGCAGCACGCTGTGCCCCGCCTCCTCCAGCGCGTTGGCGTGCTCGATCACCGGACCGCGGATCTCGTAGCACACCTCGCTGAGCTTGTTGGACTGCCGGAACTCCATGCGCCCCTCCGGAAACTCGTGGTGCTTGGTTTTACCAAGTAGGAGCTTGGAAAGTCCAACAACATGTCTAGACTGCGTCGCATGCCACCACGCCGAAGCTACGACCAGTACTGCTCCGCGGCCCGCGCGCTCGACCTCGTCGGAGACCGCTGGACCCTGCTGATCGTCCGGGAACTGCTCGCCGGCCCGCGCCGCTACACCGATCTGCACGCGGACCTGCCCGGGGTCAGCACGGACGTACTCGCCTCCCGGCTGAAGGACATGGAACGGGACGGACTCGCCACCCGGCGCCGGCTGCCCCCGCCGGGCGCGGCCTACGTCTACGAACTCACCGGACGCGGCCGCGCGTTGCTCCCTGTGCTGCAGGCCCTGGGCAGCTGGGGCGAGGGCGAACTGGGCGAGCGGCGGCCCACGGACGCGGTACGCGCCCACTGGTTCGCACTGCCGCTGCTGCGCGCCCTGGACGGCGAGGGTCTGGTCGAAGTCAGCCTGGAGGAGGGAGAGTTCCACCTCCACCTCGGCGCCGGGGACGGACCGGTGTACGGCGACGGACCCGCGCCCGGCGAGGTGGACGCGCGCCTGGTGATGGACGCGGCGACCTGCGAGGCCATCGCCCGCGGCGAAACGCCCCTGCGGCAGGCGGTACGCGACGGGCGCGTCCGCGTGACCGGCGACGGCCCGCCGGCCAAGGCGCTGCGGGAGGCGTGAGCACGGGGCCGGGCCCGTTGGCGGAGTGGCGTGGGTGCGGTGACGGGGCGGTGGTTTCTGCGTCCGGTGGGCGTCAGGCACTTCTCGGTGTCCAGCCGCCCGGAGTTTCCGGCCCGTTGTCCGGGCGGAGGTGGCCCTGGCGGGGGCGGGCGCGTGCGGGGCGACGGGCCGCCGGCCGAGGCGCTGCGTGAGGGGTGAGGACGGGGCCGGGCCCGTTGGCGGGGGCTGGCGCGTGCGGGTCCCGCGACGGCCGGTCGGCCAAGGCGCCGCGGGAGGGGTGAGCACGGGGCCGGGCCCGGTGACGGGGCGGCGGTTTCTGCGTCCGGTGGGCGTCAGGCCCCTCTCGGTGTCCGGCCGCCCGGAGTTTCCGGCCCGTTGTCCGCGCGCGGAGGTGGCCCTGGCGGGGGCGGGCGCGTGCGGGTGACCGGTGACGGGCCGCCGGCCGAGGCGTTGCGGTAGGCGTGAGGCCGGGTCCGGTGGGCGGGGCCGGGTGTGCGGAAGGCCCGCCGGTGGGCGGGCCTTCGTGTCGGCTCGGGGTCAGACGGTGGGCGGCACCCGGGACGGCCGGCCCGACCCGCGCGTCAGCACGTACCCGCCGATGCCGGCGAGCGCGGCCAGGACGGCGCCGATGCCGGTCCACACCCAGCGGTCGGACCACCAGCCGGAGGACCAGCCGTCGTCCCGGCCGAAGCTGGAGAGCACGGCGGTCTTCGAACCGTCCCCCTGCCCGGCGGACTTGGCCGCGATCCCGGGGACGAGCGGCTTGCCCAGCGTGCCGTCCACCGCCGCCGCCCCGCCGATGTCCTTGGAGTCGGCGCGCACCTCGGCGCTCACCGGCTGTCCGAGGTCGGCGGCCGCGAGGTCCACCACCGTCAGCCGGAGGTAGTACGTGCCGGGCAGCGGGTCGTCGGCCCACGGCTCCGACCAGCCGCGCACGGTGCGCAGCACACAGGCCAGCTCGACGGAGGCGGCCCCCTGCGCGGCGGTCCGGGTCTGGGCGCCGTACTGGCAGGCCTGGCGGCGCCGCAGGCCGTCGTAGACGTCGAGCTGCCAGGTCTCGGAGCCGTGCGTGGCGGGGAGTTTCACCGTCGCCCTGACGGTGGGGCGCTGCCCGGTGTCGGCAGGGAACGACCAGTACAGGTAGTCACCGGTGGAGCCGGAGGCGGTCGCCGACTGGCCCTGCTCGATCTCCGTGGCCGTCCGGAAGGAGGAGCCCGCCCGGGTCGGCGCGTCGCCGTCGGCGGAGGCGCTCGGGGAGGGCGAGGAGTCGGCGGCGGCCGGCCCCGCGGCCAGCCCCAGCGCCAGCAGCGCGGCGCCCAGCATTCGTGTGATCCGCATCAGTTCGTCCTCCAGACCGCGACCCGCCAGCGCGACAGCCAGCCCCACAGCAGACCGGCGAGGAAGCCGGCCAGCACCAGCAGACCGAGCAGCCACCAGCCCCGGCCGAGACCGAAGGCGGCCACGTCGTGGTGCCCCGACGGCCCGTCCACCACGTCCACCGTCAGCTCCAGCGGCAGGCCGGGGCTCGTCTTGACGCCGGCGGCGGCCGAGAAGGAGGTGGTGAGCTGGAGGCACACCGTCTCCGCGGACGCCGTGTCGTCGTCGGTGTCCTGTTTCGGGTAGCGCAGACCGGTGGAGACGGCGTCGGTACGGCCGGTGCCGGCGGCCTCACCGCGCACGATCTCCCGGCCGTGCACCGTCACCGCCCGCAGCAGCACCCCGTAGTCGGGGTTCACGGCGCGGTCGTCCGCCACGCTCACCGCGGCCCGCAGCTCCTTGCCGGGGTCGACGGACACCTTGTACCAGCGCTGCCGCCCGAACTCCAGCCGGTCGGTGTACAGTCCGGACTTCAGCTCCGGCGCCTTCTCGCACCGGTCCGCGCCCTCGGTGGCCACCGGGGTGACCACCGGATCGGCCGCCCGCTCGACCAGGTCGCCGACCCGGTCGGACAGTTCCTCCTTGTGCCGGACGTCGGTGTAGGTGCCGCCGGTCGCGTCCGCGATGCAGCTGAGCTGGTCGCGGGTCTTGGCGTCCGGTACCAGGCCGAGGGTGTCGATGGTCAGCCCTATGCCCTTGGCCGCTATCTCCCGCGCCACCTCGCACGGGTCGAGCGGCTGGCAGGTGTCCTCGCCGTCACTGATCAGCACGATACGGCGGGTGCCGTTACCGCCGTCCAGGTCGCCGGCGGCCTTCAGCAGCGCGGGCCCGATCGGGGTCCAGCCGGTCGGCGCCAGCGTGGCCACGGCCGTCTTCGCGTCGGTCCGGTTCAGCGGGCCGACCGGATAGAGCTGCTCGGTGTCCTTGCAGCCCTCCTTGCGGTCGTTGCCGCGGTAGTTGGCACCGAGCGTGCGGATGCCGAGCCGGACCTCCTCGGGGGTCGCGTCCAGCACCTCGTTGAACGCCTGCTTCGCCGCGGCCATCCGGGAGCCGCCGTCGATGTCGCGGGTGCGCATGGAACCGCTGACGTCCAGCACGAGTTCGACCTTCGGAGCGGATTGGTCCGTCTCGTCGGCGACCGCTCCGGCAGGGAACGCGATCCCGGCCGTCAGGGCGGCGAGCAGAGCACAGACGCCCGCCGCCAGCCGTTGTCTTGTGATCATCGCCGGATCTTATTGACCGGACGGGCCGCGCTCCAAAACGAGCGGGTTCGGCAGGCGGGTCCAGCGGTCGCCCGGGGTGCCGGGGGACAGCCGCATCAGTGTCAACGCCTTGGTGGGCAGGGATTCCTGACGCAGCGCCACCAGATCGGCGGTCGGCGCGAGGTCCGGCAGGGCGGCGGCGAGCGCCGCGCCGAGGGCCGGCCCGGAGCCCGCCGTGCCGGCCAGCGCGCCCGCCACCAGCGAGCCGAACAGCTTGCGGCGCAAGGCGGTCTCGTCGTCGGTGAGCAGGCGGCCCGGCAGGGCGGGCGGGGCGATGCCGTGCCGGGCCAGTCGGGCGGGGCTGATCCGGATGTCGGCCAGGTCCCGGTAGACCAGGCGCAGCGGAGTGCCGTCGGCCGCCAGGACGACCAGCAGGTTCTGCCCGTGCGCCTCCAGCGCCACACCGAGGTCCAGCAGGCGCAGGCCCACCGTGAGCGCCAGCCGGGTGAACGCGGCCAGCCAGGCAGGGGAGTCGGGCAGGGACGTGGTGGCGAGGGCGGCCACCGGCAGGACCCGTTCGCCCGGCGCCGCGTACACCTGCGGCGACTCCCGCAGCAGTGCAGCCAGGTCGGGGGAGTCGGCCGTGGCCGCGCCCAGCGTGCGGGTGATGTGCAGCAGGCCGCCGGTGCGCGCCGCCAGGTCCTCGGCGAACGCCGACAGGAGCGCCGCCGACCGCACCGAGGCCACGGAGATGTCCCGCACCGACGACGTCAGCCGGGCGCTGAGCGCCGTCTTGACGTGCGGGCCGCCGGGCAGTGCCAGGGTGCGCAGGGACATCAGCGGACGGGCCGGGCGCCAGACGTCGTACGACCGCCCGAGCACGTGCGCGGCCTGCCAGGGGTGCACCGGCAGCAGGATCCGCGTGCCGTCGCGGAGTTCGTCCGGCCAGTCGCCGGACAGCAGGCAGCCGGCCGCCGGCACCGGCACCGTCCCCAGCTCCACCACCGCCCCGTGCTCCGGGCCGTACGCCAGCTGGTCCGCCACCGAGAAACCGGGCCGGGACCGGCAGTTCGGGTGGTACGGGTGCCCGTCGGCCACCCGCTGCTCCCACTCCCAGTCCTGCTCCGGCCACTCCTTCGGGTGATCGGCACCGGCCCGGGACAGCGCCAGCGAGGCCGCGCTGTGCGCCAGTTCGGCCGCGAAGGCGGCTCCGTGCGGCACTCCGAGCGCCGCCATCAGCCGCGCCGGATCGTCGTGGCGCTCCCGGTCCAGGCGTACCGCGCGGACGTACGCACCGGTGGCGTACGGGTCGGCGGCCGGCCCGTGCAGGGTCCGGCCGTCGGCCAGGCGCAGCGCCAGGCCGTGCGCCCCCGGCACCCGCCCGGCGAGCCACGGCAGCGGCTCGTGGGCCAGCGCCCGCCACAGCCGGGTCAGCACGGCGGCGCGGGCACCCGGCAGCTCGGCCGTGTACCGGGGCAGCAGGCCGGGCCGTACGGCGGCCAGCTCCTCGGCGATGCCGGCGTCGGCGGTGGGGGGACGGTGCACGGTCGGCTCCTCGGGTGGGACGGGGCACGGCACGATTGTCCGGGACGGCAGCCATACTGATCGTCACCGGCTCCCGGACGGCGCACCCGGCGTGCGCGGGGAAGACCGCGGGGCCCCTGGACGACGAACGAATGGATCGCGTGGACCTCACACCCCCCACCGGCGCGGACGGCCGCCGCGCCGACGCGTACGCGACCGCCCCCCTGCTCAACTGCCTGCTGCGGGAGGTGGCCGAACCGCTCCCGGCCACCGGGGACCGGCGCGTGCACCGGCTGCCGGACGGGCGGCTGCTGCGGGTGCGCGCCGGGCGGCGCCCCGCGGACCCCGAGCTCTACGCGGCCGGGGCCTGGCACCCGATCGGCCACCCGGAGCTGGTCAAACTGGTCGCCGAGGAGCTGCGCCGGCACACCGGGCTGCCCGGCGGCGACCTGCCCGCCGAGATGATCGACAGCCGGGACGCGGTCGCCGCCCTGCTCGCCGCGCGCGCCCGGGCCACGCCACCCGCGGACCCGTACCTGCGCTCCGAGCAGTCCCTGCTCACCGGCCACCCCTACCACCCGGCGCCGAAGGCACGCGGCGGCGGCCCGGCCGCGTCCTGGCTGCCGTACGCCCCCGAGGCGCACGCCCGCTTCCCGCTGGTGCTGCTCGGCGTCCGCGAGGACCAGGTCGCCGAGGAGGGCGACACCCGCGCCCTGGACGCCCTCGGCACCGCACCGCCCGGCTACCGGCTGCTGCCCGCCCACCCCTGGCAGCTCGACCTGGTCGCCCGCGACCTCGCGCCCGCCTTCGCCGACGGCCGGCTGCTGCGGATCGGCACGACGGCCTCCGACACCTGGCCGACGGCCGCCGTCCGCACCGTGTACGAGCCGCGCCGCGACCTGTTCCTGAAGTTCAGCCTCGACGTGCGCATCACCAACGACATCCGCCGGCTGTGGCGCCACGACCTGCGCCGGCTGCGCCGCACGGACAGCGCCGCCGGGCAGGCGTTCGCGGCGATGGGGCCGCCCGCGGCCTGGCTGAGCGACCGCGGCTACCGCACCGCCGCCTTCGCCTTCGAGGAACTGGCGGTGCTGGTCCGCGACGGGCTGCGCGGCCATCTGCTGCCGGGCGCGACCCCGTTGCTGGCGGCCGGGCTCGCCGAGGGCTTCGAGGGCAGCCCGCTGGCCGCCGCCGCGGACCCGGCCGGCTGGTGGGAGGCCTACCTGCGGGCGGTCGTACCGCCCGCCCTGACCGCGTTCGACGCGCACGGGGTCGTCCTGGAGGCCCACCTGCAGAACACGCTCGTCGCCGTGGACGCGGCGGGCACGCCGGTGCAGGCCCTGTTCCGGGACGCCGAAGGCGCCAAGCTGCTGTCCGGCACGACCCGGGCCGCCGGCTGGCAGCGGCTGGTGTACTGCCTGGTCGTCAACCACCTCACCGAGATCGCCGGCGCCCTCGCCGACCACCACCCCGGCTTCGACCCGTGGCCCGCCGCCCGCCGCGAGCTGGCCCGGCACCCGCTGCCCGAGATCACCGCCCTGCTCACCGCGCCCACCCTGCCCGGCAAGACCAACCTGCTGCTGCGCTGGACGGGCGCGGACGGCGCGGACGCCCGCTACCTCCCGCTCCCGAACCCGCTGGCCGACGCCTGACCTGCCGTACCCTGGCCGGTGTGCTGCGCGACGTGACTGCTGTTCGATACGTGACCCCGCTCCGGTCGGGCGGCTCCGTACCCGGCGTCGTCGAGGCCGACGACCTCGGTACGTACGTCGTGAAGTTCACCGGCTCGGCCCAGGGCCACAAGGCGCTGGTCGCGGAGGTCATCGTCGGTGAGCTGGCCCGGGCGCTCGGCCTGCGCTTCCCGGAGCTGGTCCTCGTCCACTTCGACCCGGCCGTCGCCGCGGCGGAACCGCACCAGGAGGTGCGCGACCTGCACAGTGCCAGCGCGGGCGTGAACCTCGGCATGGACTATCTGCCGGGTGCCGTGGACCTCACGCCGGAGATCGCCCGGAGCTTCCCGGTGGACCCGCTGGAGGCCGGCCGGATCGTCTGGCTGGACGCGCTGACCGTGAACGTCGACCGTACGGTGCACAGCTCCAACCTGATGGTCTGGCCCACGCTCGGCACCGCGCCGCCGCGGCTGTGGCTCATCGACCACGGCGCCGCCCTCGTCTTCCATCACCGCTGGGACACCACGGCCCCGGGCCGCAGGTACGACTTCCGGCACCACGCCCTCGGCCACTACGCACCCGACGTGCGCGCCGCCGACGCGGAACTCGCGCCCCGCGTGACGGAGGAGCTGCTGCGCGCGATCGTCGCCGAGGTGCCGGACGCCTGGCTGGCGGAGGACGCCGGGTTCGCCGCCCCCGACGATGTCCGGGACGCCTACGTCGGCTATCTCCTGGAGCGGGTCCGGCTCTCGGCCGAGTGGCTGCCCACCGACTTCCCGAGCCGGGAACAGCTCGCGGCCGAGGAGGCCGACCGCGCGGCGCGGACCCGGGCGGGCCGCCCGGCCTGGCTGCAGCAGGTCCCCGACCTGCACGGCAAGCCGGCGGCGGAGCAGGACTGGTCGGCGCACCTCGGATGACCCGTCGCCGTGCGGCCCCGGGGAGCCGGGGCCCGCACGGCGACGCGGGGGTCAGCCGCGCAGCCGCCGGTAGGCGGGCAGGGTGAGGAAGTCGGCGTAGTCCTCGTCGAGGGCCACCTCCAGCAGCAGGTCGTGCGCCTCCTGCCAGTGCCCGGCGGCGAAGGCCTCCTCGCCGATCTCCTCGCGGATGGCGTCGAGTTCCTCGGCGGCGACCTTGCGGGCCAGCTCCGGCGTGGCCTTGTCACCGTTCTCGAACTCGACGCCCGCGTTGATCCACTGCCAGATCTGCGAGCGGGAGATCTCGGCGGTGGCCGCGTCCTCCATCAGGTTGAAGATGGCGACCGCGCCGAGTCCGCGCAGCCAGGCCTCGATGTAGCGGATGCCGACCTGGACGGCGTTGACGAGACCGGCGTACGTCGGCTTCGCCTCCAGCGAGTCGATCGCGATCAGGTCGGCGGCCCCGACCCGGACGTCCTCGCGCAGCCGGTCCTTCTGGTGGGGCTTGTCGCCGAGGACCTTGTCGAAGGACTCCATGGCGATCGGCACCAGGTCGGGGTGGGCGACCCAGGAGCCGTCGAAGCCGTCGTGCGCCTCACGGTCCTTGTCGGCGCGGACCTTCTCGAAGGCGACCTTGTTGACCTCGGCGTCCCTGCGGGACGGGATGAAGGCCGCCATGCCGCCGATGGCGTGCGCGCCGCGCTTGTGGCAGGTGCGGACGAGGAGTTCGGTGTAGGCCCGCATGAAGGGGGCGGTCATCGTCACGGCGTTGCGGTCCGGCAGGACGAACTTCGGTCCGCCGTCCCGGAAGTTCTTCACGATGGAGAACAGGTAGTCCCAGCGGCCGGCGTTCAGCCCCGAGGCGTGGTCGCGCAGTTCGTAGAGGATCTCCTCCATCTCGTACGCGGCCGTGATGGTCTCGATCAGGACGGTGGCGCGGATGGTGCCCTGCGGGACGCCGACGTAGTCCTGGGCGAAGACGAACACGTCGTTCCACAGGCGGGCTTCGAGGTGGGACTCGGTCTTCGGCAGGTAGAAGTAGGGGCCCTTGCCCAGGTCGATCAGCCGCTGGGCGTTGTGGAAGAAGTACAGGCCGAAGTCGACGAGGGCACCGGGCACGGGCCGGCCCTCGGCGTCGGCGAGGTGCCGCTCGTCCAGGTGCCAGCCGCGCGGGCGCATGACGACGGTCGCCAGTTCCTCGTCGGGGCGCAGGGCGTACGACTTGCCGGACGCCGGGTCGGTGAAGTCGATGCGGCGGGTGTAGGCGTCGATCAGGTTCACCTGGCCGAGGACCACGTTCTCCCAGGTGGGTGCGGAGGCGTCCTCGAAGTCGGCGAGCCAGACCCGCGCACCGGAGTTGAGCGCGTTGATGGTCATCTTGCGGTCGGTGGGACCGGTGATCTCCACGCGCCGGTCGTTCAGCGCGGCCGGGGCCGGGGCGACCCGCCAGGAGTCGTCCGCCCGGATCGCGGCCGTCGCGGGCAGGAAGTCGAGTGCGGAGGTGCGGGCGATCTCGGCGCGGCGCTCGGCCCGGCGGGCCAGGAGTTCGTCACGGCGCGGGGTGAACCGCCGGTGCAGCTCCGCCAGGAAGGCGAGCGCCGCGTCCGTGAGGACCTCTTCCTGCCGGGGCAGGGGCTCGGCGTCGACGATGGCCAGCGGGGACGGCGCTGGTGCGGACATGAGCTGTCACTTCCTTCAGCGGTGGCACCGGGTGCCAAGAGGCACGTAAGGGACATACAGCGCCGACTGTGCGGGCAGGCGCTTCTGATCAGTGGATAGTAGTTTCCTCATCGTGGAACTTCAATGGTTTGTTGATGTCGAGATGCTCCGGGTCGAGACAAGGTGGCGCCGCGTGCCACCCCCTTCACTCAAGGTGGCTCAGGTCGGCCTCGGTGTCGATGTCGTACGGGTCGGCGACGTCCCCGCACTCCACCAGCCGGACCGCGCCCGCGTGCGCCTTCAGGTAGGCGCGCGCCCCGCGGTCCCCGGTGGCGGCCCGGGCGATGCCCGCCCAGTGCGCGGCACCGAACAGCACGGGATGCCCGCGCACCCCGTCGTAGGCGGCCGAGACCAGCGACGTCTCGTCCGCGTACGCGGCGAGCACCCGGGCCACCGCGACCGGTCCGATACCGGGCTGGTCGACCAGGCCGACCAGGGCCGCCCGCGCCCCCGTCCCGGCGAGCGAGGCCAGCCCGGCGCGCAGCGACGAGCCCATGCCCTCGGCCCAGTCCGGGTTGTCCACCAGCACGCAGCCGTCCAGCGCGGCCCGGGCGCGCACCTCCTGAGCCGCGGCGCCCAGCACCACGTGGATCCGCCCGCACCCGGCCGCGCGCAGCACCCCGACCGCGTGCTCGACCAGCGGCCGGTCCCGGTGCGGCAACAGCGCCTTGGGGCGTCCGCCGAGCCGCCGGCCACCGCCGGCGGCCAGCAGCAGCCCCGCGACCTGCCCCTGAAGTTCCTGGTCGTCCGTCATGGATCCTGCATACCCGACGGCGCCCCACCGGACGGATTTCCGGCGCCGATTCCCTTGGGCTGAATTTCGGTCCGCCCTGTGGCGCTCCCGCACGGCGTGGCGTTTACTGACCCGCGCACGACGGCGTGCCAGGGGGAGGGCTGTGTTGCGGAGCTTGGGGCAGAGGCCAGTGATCGGCAGCGACGAGGACCCGAGGGTGGCGGAACTGCGGACCGCGGTGTCCCGGCTGCGCCGCGAACTCGCCGCGTTACCGGCGGACTTCCCGGACCGGGCGATAGCCGAGGACGAGCTGGCGGCCCTGGCGGCGATGGCCGCCGGTGGCCCGCCCGAGATCCCGCGCCTGCGCAGCTCCCTGCTGCTGGTCGCCGGCGCCATAGGCTCGATGAGCGCGCTGACCCGGGGCCTGTCCCAGGTCCGCGACGCCGTGAACCTGTTCGGCGAGCCGCCCCGCACCTAGGCGCTCCCGCCCGGATCGCATCGGATCGCCCCGGGCCAGGGAGCGGGCTCCGCCCCCGTACCCGCCACCGCGCCCTCGCGGGCGGAGCGGACGGGTGGGTACGGGTATCCGGTCCGGGTTCCGTATCCGGTGCGGCTCCCGTATCCGATGCGGGTCCAGTCTCCTGTCCGGGTCCCGTCTCCTGTCCGGGTCCTGTCTCCGGTCCGGTGCGGGTTCCGGGGCGGGCGCTCGGCCCAGCGTCGGGACTGGGCCCGGCTCCGGTACTGGGCCCGGTCCGGCACTGAACCTGGCACCGGCGCTGGGTGCGGCCGGCGCTGGGGCTGGCACTGGACCTGGCTTGGTACTGAGCCCGGCTTTGGTGCAGGTCGGGGTGGGCACTGGGCTGGCGCTGGGCCAGAAGCCGACACTCGGTCAGGCTCCGGCGCTCGGTCCGGCGCCGGGACTGGGCCCGGCTCCGACGCAGGCCCGGGCCGGTACTGCGCCGGCGCTGAGGCAGGGGACCGGCACTCGGTCCGTCTCTGGGCCTGGGGTCCGGCGCTGAGCCCGGCCCCGGGCCCGGTTCTGGTACTAGGCCCGGCTCCGGTACTGAGCCCGGGCCCGGCTCCGGCACTAGGGTCTGTTGCGAAAGTGGTGGACGAGCCGCCGAAAAATCTCGGTGAGCTGCTCCAGCGTTGACGGTCCCCCGATGTTGCCGGGGGATCCACATTCGGAGAGCTACCCCCGTTGTTGCGATGCCCACCACACAGGCCGCAGCGCCCCAACCGTTCCCGCCCCATGCAAGTCCACGGGCCCTGTGAGCAGCAAGAGCTAAAGATCCCGCACAACGCTTGCCGGTCCGGCACCCAGGGCCGGCCCCGCGACCAGCTTCGGGCCTGGCTCGGGCAGCAACGGCTCGAATTCATCCGAGACGATCCACGGCCTCGGCTGGTGCGTCCCCACGGCTGCACCAACGAGCAACCGAACCGACAGTCACATGATCAACAGCTTCTGGCAGGACCTCTGACTGATCGTTTCAGAATGAGTTGAGCCGCCGGTCTTGCGCTCGGCCGGACGATCTGTGGGAGCGGGTGGCTCCGCTGCTGCCACCCGCTCGAACGACGCCGTCGCCACCCCGGGCGACTTCGCCTTCCGGGCAGGGCGGCTCTCACCGTCATCGCGTACGTGCTCCGCACCGGCGTTGCCTGCCGCGCGGACGCGCTGGACCCGGACCCGGACCTGGACCTGGACCTGGACCTGGACCTGGACCTGGACGACTGTGCCGTGGACAGCTCGCATGTCCGGACCCTCATGGGCAGTGGGCGTCAGAACCAGCCCTTGTGGGCGGCCTTGATGCCGGCCTCGAAGCGGCTGCTGGCACGGAGGCGTTCCATGATCGAGGCCATCAGGCGGTTGACTGTGCGGGACGAGGCGCCGAGGCGCTGGCCGGCGGTGTCGTCGGTGAGGCCGGAGCCAGCGGCCGGACGCCGGGGCGGCAAGCACCTGGAACCCGCGCAATCACAAGGGAGATCGATGCGGCTGCGCCAGATGGTGTCCCAGGGGTGTCGCGATGTGCTTGACGGCTTGCCCGATGCGCCGGGTCTGAATCAGGCCTGCTTGCCGTAGCACGGTGGTATAGCGGCTGACTGCGGCGTCTGACACCCCGAGTTGCCTGGCCAGTTGCCGGCCGGTGGCGTCGCCGGACGTGACGATCACTGCGAGTACTTCCGCTCTGCCCTCGCCCAGCAGGGACCGGAGCGCGGCCTTGTGCTCCGGCTCAAGGCGCGGAGGGTTACCGGCGGGAATCCGGATGGTGAGGGAATCGCTGGTCGGTTCGGCGAGAGTGACCTGTCGGTTCAGGGCTACTGGCTGGATCCGGAGCGAGCGGATTCCGAGCTCAAGGTCTCCCTCAAAGGCGGTGGGCACCTCCACGACGCCTGGGCGGAACCTGATGTCGTGTCCTAGCCGGTGCAGCATCGCCGAGGCACCGCTGGCCACATAGCGGGGTGACAGGTCGGCGGCGCGAGCCGCCACCGCCGAGCTGATCCCCGAGCGGTGCGGGTCGACCGCGGTACTGCGCAGACGGTCCACCGAAGTGGCCAGGACGCTGTAGGCGCGTTCGTCTCCCTCGGCAAGGGCTTTGGTGAACGGTGTCGGTCGGCGGCGCGCGAACAAGTGGGATAAATAGACGTGGTCGACGCCTTCAGTGAGGTCTGGGGAGGTGCCGCGGGAGTAGAGCTGGGCCAGCGGTAGGCGGGACCGCCCGCCATGGGCAAGAGCGCGGCCAGCAGCGGTCAACTCGGCGTCGAAGTCGGCATGACCGCAGATCCTGACGTTGCCCAGACCCTCCGGCCCGAGATGAATGCGTATCACCTATCCCCCCAAGGCTTGACGCCCTCACCAGGGCTTTTGCGCTCCACGGAGAAAGCTACCCGCGCGCGGGCCCAACCGAAACGATGGGGGCACACGGCACCGGCACGGCACTGTGCCCGTCGGGGAAATGCTAGACAAATGGGGGTATCTACATGTCCATACGTAGCATCACGCGCACGGTCCGGAAGCTTCGCCGTGAACGCAGCCAGGCGCGGGTCCTGGTGCGTGCTGGTGAGGCGACAGCGGCGAGCGGACCACCCGGAGCGGGTCCCCTCGTTGGCGAACCTCCCAGGTCCGCGGCAGGATCTCCCCGCCTGACACAATCGCGTCGGGATTTGATCGACGCGGGCTCCTCCATGCGAACGGCACGCGCGTTGGGGGTCTTAGCTCTGGCCGCGGTTGCCACGACCCTCATGCCAAGCGAGGTCTCAGCAGCGCCCGTTCCTGACGTGTTGGCCGTGAACGGCACCATGAACCTCGGTCGGCTTGGCACCTCGGTCAGCGCGGACAAGACCGACTTCGCCGGGCTGTACGTCGACGAGGCGCACCACACCATCGACGTGTACACCGCTTCCGGCAACGCCGTCGCGAAAGCGCGCACCGCGCTGGCGGCCCAGCATCACATCAGCCCCGGGGCGGCACCGGGGTCCGACAGCCGACTTAGCGTAACGACGAGCTACGCGGTCAAGTACGTGCCGGTGAAGTACTCGCAGAGAACCCTGGAGTCGGCAGCGAATGTCGTTGCGGCCAGTCGCACCATCGAGGGCGTCCGGTGGACCGTCGCTGGGACGGACCCGCGCACCAACAAGACCCTGATCGGCGTTCCGACCGTCACCGCGGACTTGCGAGCCAGGGTGAAGGCCAAGTACGGCGATCTCGTCGAACTCCAGGCCACGGGCAAGGTCACCACTGAGATGAAGGTCGACCACTACGCCAGCCCCAGGGCTGCGCAGGCGGCGGCCAGGGTGTCCCCGCGGGATGTCTCGTCGGTCAACCGCTTGCTTGACTCCAATCCCTGGTACGGCGGCGACCGCATCGTCAGGATCGACGGCACCGATGTCATCCAGTGCACCGCTGGCATCGCCTACTCCGATCCGTACTATGCCCCGACCCAGATGCTCTACGCAGGGCACTGCGCCCCGAAGGGCTACGGATGGAAGCAGGGCTACTACGACGGTGCCCTCCACTACAGCTCGTCCAACAGCGGCCACTTCGGAATCACCGGTTGGCAGACCTTCAACGGGGGTTACACCGACGCAGCGCTCATCACCGGAGACCAGGGCGCTCAGTACGCGTGGGACATCTACGTCAAGGGTGCCACTTTCTGGCAGCAGAGCGGGTACGCGTACAACCAGGCCGGCAACGGTTTCTGCTCGGACGGTTCCTTCACTCAGGAGAACTGCCACGGCGTGATCCAGTCCTGCGGCAACAGGATCCAGTACAGCGACGGCTCCGTGGCATACGACATGTGCATCGGCCAGTCCAACGACGGATCCCGGATGTCGCAGAATGGCGACTCCGGGGGGCCGATCATCTCCGGAAGCCCGATGGTCGCCCGCGGCATCATCTCCGGTGGCAACAACGGCAACACAATCTTCTTCACTCCATGGGAAGCAGTGAATCGCCTCGTCGGCGGCCACCCCTGTCCCTGCTGACCACAACTCCGTACCCCAGCCCCCGGCCCCTCCCGGTCGGTGCCACCGCCAGGCCGCGAAGCCTGGGGCGTCGCCACCGGGGAGCACCCGGAGCGGCGAACGGACCGAGCGCCACCGCGGAGCGCCGAACCGGCTCAGGCACCGTCCCCTCGCCACCTCAAGGACAACGACCATGACCTGTCTGCCCGTTGCCGTCGCCACCGCGGTCGCCGCCCTCGCCGTCGCCGCCGTCACCCTGCTGCCCACGGCCGCCACCACCCTCGCCGATCCGACCCCCGCCAACCCCGGGCCCCGGCGACCGAGGCCGCCGAAACCCTCGACATCCTGTGGGCCCACACCACACCCGAGGACGGCCTGGAACACGCCAGGGCAGGCACCGAACCCGGCCGTCTCGACCTGCTCCTCTTCCACCTCCCGCCCGAGAGTCCCGGTGCCCCGGACGCCACCGACCGCGCCGCGGCCCTGGTCGCCCACAGCTCCCGCAACTCCCCGGTACTAAGACTGCGTTACCTCCCGCCGGCCCCCGCGCCGAGCGTCTCCGGCCGCTGACACCCCGCGCCCGGCCCCGCCGACCGCTGTTCCCACAGAGCAGTCATCCGCCCCCGTCATCCGCACGCACCGACGTTCCCCGTGCACCCAACACACTCCGACCTGAGGAACAGCCATGTCCCGGATCACCAGCCTCACCGCCGCCGCCACCGCGCTCAGCGCCTTCCTGCTCGCAGGTACCGCCGCCGGACCGGCCTTCGCCGCCACCACCCAGGGCAACGCGGCCGCCATCATCGCCGCGGCCAACATCGGAAAGGGGCCGTGCAGCACCAACAACGCCGGCGGCACCGGTTTCCTCGGCAGTTGCAGTGGCGAGGAGTGGTGCGCCGACTTCGTGAAATGGACCTGGAACCAGGCCGGCGTCACCGACACCGGTGTCATCACCGCCGCCGCCTACACCTTCGCCAAGTACGGCACCGCTCACGACACCTTCCACTGGGTCAGCGACAGCAGCTACACCCCCCAGCCCGGCGACGCCGTGATCTGGGCCGGCAACGGCCGGAGCCTGCCCAGTGACCCGAACAACCTCACCTTCGACGACGTCCAGCACGTCAACCTGGTCCAGAGCGTGAGTTCCCGGACGAACATCACCACCATCGGCGGCAACGAAGACAACAGTGTCCAGCAGAAGCCCGGCTTCGACCCGACAGTCAAACAGGACTGGGGCCAGAAGGTCATCGGCTACATCAGCCCCGTCGGCTCCCCGACCGTCCCCCCGCCCACGATGCCGCGGAGCAGTTCGTCGGGCCTTTCGGCGAAGTCCGACGGTGGCTACACCACGGCCTGGAAGGGCAGTGACGGGAAGCTGTGGATCGGCA
>NZ_BNBF01000026.1:27128-27373 GCF_014654935.1 Streptomyces capoamus | reverse complement strand
CCGGCAGCGGGACGAACATGGCCCAGCCGGCCGCGCCCTGGCTCCTCGGAGTCGCCCAGGGCTCGAAGCCGTCCATCGCCACGCTGAGCGACGGCAGCTGGGTCACCGCGTGGGCCGGCGGCGACGGGAAGCTGTGGATCGGCACCGGGATCGGCACGAACATGGCCCGGCCCGCCGAGCCGTGGCTACTCGACGTCTTCCCAGGCACCAGCCCGTCGATCACCGCCCTGTCGACCGGGGGTTGG
>NZ_BNBF01000026.1:20236-26932 GCF_014654935.1 Streptomyces capoamus | reverse complement strand
GTCGCCGACACGACCAGCCCGTCGCTGGCGGCCTTGCCCAACGGTGGTTACGAGGTCGCCTGGAAGGGCGGCGACGGGAGGCTGTGGATCGCGACGGGCAGCGGCACCAACATGAACAAGCCCACCGAACCGTGGCTCCTCGGCGTCGACAGCAATGGCAGTTCTTCCAGCCCGTCGCTCGTGACACTGCCCAACGGTGGTTACGAGGCCGCCTGGAAGGGCGGCGACGGGAGGCTGTGGATCGCGACGGGCAGCGGCACCAACATGAACCAGCCCGCTGAGCCGTGGCTCCTCGGCGTGGCGTAATCACCTCACACAGGATCAGACAGCGTCCTGCGGTTCCTGAGAGGGGAGCCGCAGAACGCTGCTCTGCCCACACCACAGACCGGGTCCGCAACCGGCAAAAGCGCGGCTCGCGCGGTGGGCGACCGCCGAAGTTCGACAAGGACGACTACAAGCAGCGGCATGCGGTCGAGTGCGGGATCAACCGGCTCAAGCGCCACCGGGCCGTCGCCACCAGGTACGACAAACTCGCCGTCCGCTACGAAGCGACAGTGCTGGTCGCAGCCATCAACGAATGGCTGCGACCAGCACTGTCGGACGACCCTAGTCGGCCTGTGGCCACTGCCAGCCGAGCTGGAAGAACAGGCCGAGGCGGTCGCTTACCGCCCGAATCTCGGTGATCTTCCCCGCAGCCACGGTGAAGATCCAGATGGCCTCATTCTCGAAGCTCCGGCCGGTCGGCTCAGGCATGCGTGGATGGGCACCACCGTGGACGCCGCGCTGGGTGACCCGCGCGACCACCCGATCTCCCTCGCCAATCAGTTCATCCACCCGGATGGTAAGTGGGTCGAACGCGGCCAGTTGCTGACGCAGACCTTCGAATGCGGCTCCCGGCTCGTCGACCTCACCATGGATGATCTTGTTGTGGTCCACGACATCATGCGCCATGAACTGGGGCAGGTCTCCCAGCCGACGGTCACTCACCGCCTCGAAGAAGCCCACAATCACTCTTTTGCAGTCGTCCACCACGGTGGTCGCCCCCCTCTGATCGTTTGACGGTCAGAGCGAGACTACTCACATGCCGCAAGGCTCCGTTCCCACCCCGATCAAGCAGTTGTGACCAGCACTTTCGCAACAGGCCCTAGGCCCGGCTCCGGTACTGAGCCCGGCTCCGGCACCGGGTGCAGGCCGGCGCGGGCCTGGCTCCGGGGCTCAGCCCGGCCCCGGTGCTCCCTTCGTGGTCGTCAGGCGAGGTTCTGGCTGGCCAGGGCCGCGGAGAGTTCGCGGGCGATCTGCTGGAGCACCGGCACGATCTTCTCCGTGGCCGTCTCCGTGACCCGCCCCGCCGGCCCGGAGATGGAGATGGCCGCCGCCGTGGGCGAGTCGGGCACGGAGACCGCGAGGCACCGCACCCCGATCTCCTGCTCGTTGTCGTCGACGGCGTATCCCAGCCGCCGGACGTCCTCCAGCGCCGCGAGGAAGCCCTCCGGCGTGGTGATCGTCTTCTCCGTCGCGGCCGGCATGCCCGTCCGCGCCAGCAGCGCCCGCACCTCGTCGTCCGGCACCCCGGCCAGCAGCGCCTTGCCCACGCCGGTGGAGTGCGGCAGCACCCGGCGGCCCACCTCGGTGAACATGCGCATCGAGTGCTTGGAGGGCACCTGGGCCACGTAGACGATCTCGTCGCCGTCGAGCAGGGCCATGTTCGCCGTCTCGCCCGTCTCCTCCACCAGCCGGGCCAGGTACGGCCGCGCCCAGGTGCCGAGCAGCCGGGCCGCGGACTCGCCGAGCCGGATCAGGCGGGGGCCGAGCGCGTACCGCCGGTTGGCCTGCTGGCGGACGTACCCGCAGGCGACGAGGGTGCGCATCAGCCGGTGGATGGTCGGCAGCGGCAGTCCGCTGGCCGCGGACAGCTCGCTCAGGCCGACCTCGCCGCCCGCGTCCGCCATCCGCTCGAGCAGGTCGAAGGCGCGCTCCAGGGACTGCACCCCGCCGGCGGCGGAGGGCTTGGCGGAGTCGGTGGTGCTGGCGCTGGACGTCGGCACGGCGCGTTCCTTTCGGGGCTGGCGGGAGGGCAGAAGCCTACCCGGCAGGCGGTTGACTCCCCGCTTGTAGATAGCTACGTTCTGTCTATCGGAATTGTAATTCCGCTTTGTGGAAACGTCCAGAGCGGGCACTCCGAGTGCGCCGTCCAGAAGTGTGCCCCTTGACGGCGAAGAAGTGGGAGTGAAGACTCCTTCAACAGAACGTTGAAGTCCGTTACGGGGGTGTACCTCCCGTTTCCTGGGCGTACAACGGCAGTGGAGAGAGGGGTTCGGGTGTCCGACGCTGAACTGGTGCTGCGTTCCACGCGCGTGATCACCCCGGAGGGGACACGGGCCGCCGGCGTCACCGTGTCCGCCGGGATCATCACGGCCGTCCTGCCGTACGACGCCGAGATCCCGGCCGCGGCCCGGCTCGTGGACGTCGGCGACCACGTCGTGCTGCCCGGCCTGGTCGACACCCACGTGCACGTCAACGACCCGGGGCGCACCGAGTGGGAGGGCTTCTGGACCGCCACCCGCGCGGCGGCGGCCGGCGGCATCACCACGCTCATCGACATGCCGCTCAACTCCCTCCCGCCCACCACGACCGTCGACCACCTGCGGATCAAGCAGGCCGTCGCCCGCGACAAGGCGCACGTCGACGTCGGCTTCTGGGGCGGCGCGCTGCCCGACAACGTCAAGGACCTGCGCCCGCTGCACGACGCCGGCGTCTTCGGCTTCAAGGCCTTCCTGTCACCCTCCGGCGTGGACGAGTTCCCGCACCTGGACCAGGACGGGCTCGCCCGGTCCCTGGCCGAGATCGCCGGCTTCGACGGACTGCTGATCGTGCACGCCGAGGATCCGCACCACCTCGCCGCGGCCCCGCAGCACGGCGGCCCCAGGTACGCCGACTTCCTCGCCTCCCGCCCGCGCGACGCCGAGGACACGGCCATCGCGCACCTCGTCGCGCAGGCCCGCCGCCTCGACGCACGCGTGCACGTGCTGCACCTGTCCTCCGGCGACGCGTTGCCGCTGATCCGCGCCGCCCGGGCCGAGGGCGTGCGGGTCACCGTCGAGACCTGCCCGCACTACCTCACCCTGACCGCCGAGGAAGTCCCCGACGGCGCCAGCGAGTTCAAGTGCTGCCCGCCCATCCGCGAGGCCGCCAACCAGGACCTGCTCTGGGCGGCCCTGGCCGACGGCACCATCGACTGCGTGGTCACCGATCACTCGCCCTCCACGGCCGACCTGAAGACGGACGACTTCGCCACCGCCTGGGGCGGCATCTCCGGCCTGCAGCTCAGCCTCCCCGCCGTCTGGACGGAGGCCCGCAGGCGCGGGCACACGCTGGAGGACGTCGTCCGCTGGATGTCCACGCGGACCGCCGCCCTGGCGGGTCTCGGCGCGCGCAAGGGCGCCATCGCCCCCGGCCGGGACGCCGACTTCGCCGTCCTCGCCCCCGACGAGACCTTCACCGTCGACCCTGCCGGCCTCCAGCACCGCAACCGGGTCACCGCCTACGCCGGCAGGACCCTGCACGGTGTCGTGAAGTCCACCTGGCTGCGCGGCGAACGCATCGTCCGCGACGGCGAGTTCACCGAGCCGAAGGGCACGCTGCTCAGCCGCCCCCAGTGAGCCACCCCCCGTACCCGGCCGACTCCAGAGAGGATCCCCTGATCACCGTGACGGCGATACCGAGTTTCACCGGCGACGCGAACCCCTACGGAGGCGGCGACCCGTACGCGGACTACCGCACCGCCGACTTCCCCTTCACCCAGTACGCCAACCTCGCCGACCGCCGGCTCGGAGCCGGTGTCATCGCCGCCAACGACGAGTTCTTCGCCCAGCGCGAGAACCTGCTGGTGCCCGAGCGGGCCGAGTTCGACCCCGAGCACTTCGGCCACAAGGGCAAGATCATGGACGGCTGGGAGACCCGCCGGCGGCGCGGCGCGTCCGCGGAGCACCCGTGGCCGGCCGCCGAGGACCACGACTGGGCGCTGGTCCGGCTCGGGGCGCCCGGGGTGATCCGCGGGATCGTCGTCGACACCGCCCACTTCCGCGGCAACTACCCGCAGGCCGTCTCGGTCGAGGGGGCCCGCGTACCCGGCTCCCCCTCCCCGGAGGAACTGCTGGGCGAGGACGTGAAGTGGACGACACTGGTCCCGCGCACCGCCGTCGGCGGCCACGCGGCCAACGGCTTCGCGGTCGGTGTCGAACAGTGCTTCACGCACCTGCGGGTCAGCCAGCACCCCGACGGGGGCATCGCCCGCCTGCGCGTGTACGGCGAGGTCGTGCCCGCCCCGGAGTGGCTCGCGGCCCTCGGTACCTTCGACGTGGTCGCCCTGGAGAACGGCGGCCGGGTCGAGGACGCCTCGGACCTCTTCTACTCCCCGGCCACCAACACCATCCAGCCGGGCCGCTCCCGCAAGATGGACGACGGCTGGGAGACCCGCCGCCGCCGCGACCGGGGCAACGACTGGATCCGCTACCGGCTCGTGGCCCGGTCGCAGATCCGCGCGGTCGAGATCGACACCGCCTACCTGAAGGGCAACAGCGCCGGCTGGGCGTCGGTGTCGGTCCGGGACGGCGAGGACGGGGAGTGGACCGAGGTCGTCCCGCGCACCCGCCTGCAGCCCGACACCGACCACCGCTTCGTCCTTCCGGAGCCGGCGGTCGGCACCCACGCGCGGATCGACATCTTCCCCGACGGCGGCATCTCCCGGCTGCGCCTGTTCGGCTCCCTGACCGAGGAGGGCGCACGCTCCCTCGCCGCCCGCCACCAGGAACTGGGCGGCTGATCCTCGCCCACGCGCGTGGGGCGCCCCGGCCCGACAGCACCGGGGCGCCCCGCGCGTTCACCCGTGCGGACGCCCGTGCCCGGCCGCCGGAACTCTTCCCTCCTCCTCATGCGTTCTCCCGGTGTGACCCTTCAGCAAGAGATCGTCGGCAACGCCATGCAGATGGCGGTCGTCAACCTGCGCCCCGGCCAGACCGTGTACTGCGAGGCCGGGAAGTTCCTGTTCAAGACGGTGAACGTGACCATGGAGACCCGCCTGTCCGGCCCGTCCGGCAGTGGTGGGCAGCAGCAGAGTGGCGGGGGCATGGGCGGCCTGCTCCGCCAGGCCATGGGGACGGCCATGCAGGTCGGCCAGCGCATGCTCGCGGGCGAGTCGCTCGCCTTCCAGTACTTCAGCGCCCAGGGCGGCGAGGGCACGGTCGGCTTCGCCGGCGTCCTCCCCGGCGAGATGCGCGCCCTGGAACTGGACGGCACGCGCGCCTGGTTCGCCGAGAAGGACGCCTTCGTGGCCGCCGAGTCCACCGTCGACTTCGGCATCGCCTTCGCCGGCGGCCGCACCGGCACGAGCGGCGGCGAGGGCTTCGTCCTGGAGAAGTTCACCGGGCACGGCACGGTGATCATCGCCGGAGCGGGCAACTTCATCGACCTGAACCCGGCGGACTTCGGCGGCCGCATCGAGGTCGACACCGGCTGTGTGGTCGCCTTCGAGGAGGGCATCCAGTACGGCGTCCAGCGCGTCGGCGGCCTCAACCGGCAGGGCATCATGAACGCCGTCTTCGGCGGCGAGGGCCTGTCCCTGGCCACCCTGGAGGGCAACGGCCGGGTGATCCTGCAGTCCCTCACCATCGAGAGCCTCGCCAACGCCCTGAAGAAGGCCCAGGGCGGCGACAAGCAGGGACCGACCGGGGGTCTGTTCTCCACCCACACCGGCTGAACCGACGGGTCCCGGGCGGTCGCCCCGGTCGGCAGGTTAACTTCCCGGGAACTCCCCGTGGGTGAACGGAGAATCCTCAACTCTGTCGTTGACATGTCAACGTCTACGCGCGTCATCATGAGGCATGCGAATTCCCCCACGCGCCACCCGCGCCGGCGCCGCAGCCGCGCTCCTGTCCGCCCTCCTCATGGGCGGAACCGTCACCGCCACCACGGCGAACGCCGCGGCCGCGCAGGCCGGCAGCGTCTGCTACGGCGACCTGCCGTCGCAGGCCCACGACACCCTGGGCCTCATCGCCCGGGGCGGCCCCTACCCGTACGCGCAGGACGGGGTCGTCTTCCAGAACCGGGAGGGCGTGCTGCCCGGGCAGCCGTCCGGCTACTACCACGAGTACACGGTCAAGACCCCCGGCTCCGCCACCCGCGGTGCCCGCCGCATCGTCACGGGCGGGGCGTACGAGGAGGACTACTACACCCCCGACCACTACGCCACGTTCGACCTGGTCGACTTCGGCTGCTGACCCCGCGGCACCGGCGGCCGCGGGTCAGTCCGGCCCGTGGCTCCCGGCGGCGGCGAAGAGGGCCAGCGCCAGCACGATCAACGCGATGCTCGCGTAGATCCGGTAGCCGTCGAGGACACCCCACCACAGGGTGATGCCCCAGCGCAGCCTGCCCGTCAGCTCGTACGCCAGACCGCCCGTGCCCTGCACCAGGGCGAGAAACCCGAAGAACTCCAGCAGACGCCTCATGCCACGACCCTCGCCCCGCGGCCCGCACCCATCCATCGGCCGTGGGACGAGCACAGGGTGCCGAAAGACTGCGCCGCGGCCGGCGGCGGGCCGACCGAAGTCGACCGCGAGGCCGACTTTCGTCCACGATCCACGGCGTCCGGTGGGCGATCGGCGGGCGAGGGACGCGGCACGGCGCCCTCGGTGCGTAGAT
>NZ_BNBF01000026.1:17348-20195 GCF_014654935.1 Streptomyces capoamus | reverse complement strand
TGGCCGACCGTGAGCAGAGACGAACGGGTGCGGACGCCGCAGGAGTTCACGGGACGCCGCTGGCTGTTCCCTTCAGCGCTGGTCCACGCACTGGACCCGGACGCCACGGCCGCCGGCCGGCGGCCCCGGCGCACGGCGCGCGACTGGGTGGTCGACTTCTCCTGCTTCCTGCTGGCCGTGTGCGTCGGCCTGCTGAGCGCGGACACCCTGCGGCACGAGGACCTCCCGCACGGCTTCGCCGCCCTCGACCAGGTGCTCGGTGCGCTCGCCTGCGGCGCGGTGTGGCTGCGGCGCCGGTGGCCGCTCGGGCTCGCCGTGGCGATGGTGCCGGTCGCCTTCCTGTCGAACACCGCGGGCGGCGCGGGCATGGTCGCCATGTTCACGCTCGCCGTGCACCGGCCCCTGCGGTACGTGGCCTGGACGGGTGGGGCGACAGTGGCGCTGATCCCGGTGTTCTTCCGGCTGCGGCCCGACCCCGACGTGCCGTACGCGGCGGCGGTCGCCACGGCCGTGCTGCTCACCGCCGCGGTGATCGGCTGGGGCATGTTCGTCCGGTCCAAACGGCAGCTCGTGCTGAGCCTGCGCGACCGCGCCCGGCACGCGGAGACCGAGGCCCGACTGCGGGCCGAGCAGGCGCAGCGGCTGGCCCGCGAGGCCATCGCCCGCGAGATGCACGACGTGCTCGCCCACCGGCTCACCCTGCTCAGCGTGCACGCGGGCGCCCTGGAGTTCCGGCCGGACGCGCCCCGCGAGGAGGTCGTGCGCGCCGCCGGGGTGATCCGGGAGAGCGCCCACGAGGCTCTGCAGGACCTGCGGGAGATCATCGGTGTGCTGCGGGCCGGCGAGGCCGACGAACCGTCCGGCGGACGTCCCCAGCCGACGCTGGCCGCGCTGGACGCCCTCGTCGCCGAGTGCCGCGGGGCCGGCATGGCGGTCACCCTCGACCACGATGTCGCCGATCCGGCCGCCGTCCCCGCCTCCGTCGGCCGCACCGCCTACCGCATCGCCCAGGAGGCCCTGACCAACGCCCGCAAGCACGCCCCCGGCACCGAGGTCACGGTCCGGCTCACCGGCACCCCCGGCGACGGCCTGACGGTCACGGTCACCCACCCCGCCCCACCCGCGCCGGCGCCCTTCGTCCCCGGCTCCGGCCAGGGCCTGATCGGCCTGACCGAACGCGCCACGCTGGCCGGCGGACGCCTGCACCACGGCCCACGCCCCGACGGGGGCTTCGAGGTGAGGGGATGGCTGCCGTGGGCCGTTCCCTCCGTTCCGGATCCCCGCGCGTGATTTCGTAACGCCATGACTGCGACGCCGATCAGACTGCTCCTCGTCGACGACGACCCCCTCGTGCGCGCCGGTCTCTCGCTGATGATCGGCGGTGCCGAGGGCATCGAGATCGTCGGGGAGGCCGCCGACGGCGCGGAGGCGGAGGACCTGGTGCGGCGGGTCCGGCCGGACGTCGTGCTGATGGACATCAGGATGCCCTCGGTGGACGGGATCACCGCGACCCGGCGGCTGCGCGCACGGCCCGACGCACCGCAGGTCGTGGTGCTGACCACCTTCCACGCCGACGAACAGGTGCTGCACGCCCTGCGCGCCGGCGCCGCCGGCTTCGTCCTCAAGGACACCCCGCCCGCCGAGATCGTCGACGCCGTCCGCCGGATCGCGGCCGGCGACCCGGTCCTGTCGCCCGCCGTCACCCGGCAGTTGATGCGGCACGCGGCCGGCAGCGCCGCCGACGCGCGGCAGACCCGCGCGCGCGAGCGGCTGGCCGTGCTCAACGACCGCGAACGCGAAGTCGCCGTCGCCGTCGGCCGCGGACTCGCCAACGCCCTGATCGCCGCGGAGCTCTTCATCAGCGTGGCCACCGTCAAGGCCCACGTCTCCCGCATCCTCGCCAAACTCGGCCTCGACAACCGTGTGCAGATCGCCCTGCTCGCCCACGACGCGGGACTTCTCCAGGACGGGCCCTGAACTAGGTTTCCGCCGCCCCCGGGATCTCCGCGAGCGGCACCGGACGCCGCTCCCGGCGGGAGCGTTCGCAGGCCTCGGCGATCCGCAGCGCCTGGAGTGCCTCGCGGCCGTCGCAGGGGTTGGCGCGCTCGCCGCGCACCACCTCGACGAAGGCGTTCAGCTCCGCCTCGTAGGCGGGACCGAAACGTTCCGCGAAGCCCGTCCACGGCTTGTCCGCGGGCGGCGGCCCGCTCGGCTCGGTGGACGCGAGGGGCGTCCGGTCGTCCAGGCCCACCACCACCGTGTCCCGCTCCCCGGCCAGCTCCATCCGGACGTCGTACCCGGCGCCGTTCAGCCGGGTCGCCGTCGCCGTGGCCAGGGTCCCGTCGTCCAGGGTGAGCAGCGCCGCGCCCGTGCCGACGTCCCCGGCCTGGCGGAACATCGCGGGACCGCGGTCCGAGCCGGTGGCGTACACGTCGGCCACCTCCCGGCCGGTCACCCAGCGCAGCACGTCGAAGTCGTGGATCAGCGTGTCCCGGAACAGCCCGCCGGACAGCGAAAGCCACTCGGCCGGGGGAGGGGACTGGTCGCAGGTCATGGCCCGCACGGTGTGCAGCCGGCCGAGCCGCCCGCCGCGGACGGCCTCCCGGGCGCCGGCGTAGCCCGCGTCGAACCGTCGCTGGAAACCCATCTGCAGCACCGTCCCGGCCGTCTCCACCTCGGCCAGCGCGTGCAGGGTGCCCGGCAGGTCGAGGGCGATCGGCTTCTCGCAGAACACCGGCAGCCCCGAGCGGGCCGCCCGGCCGATGTACTCGGCGTGGGCCGCCGTCGCCGTGGTGATCACCACCGCGTCCACGCCCCAGCGGAAGATCTCGTCCACGCCCGGCGCCG
>NZ_BNBF01000026.1:0-17317 GCF_014654935.1 Streptomyces capoamus | reverse complement strand
CCGTCTCGCCCAGCCGGTGCGCCAGCTCCTGGGCCCGCGCCGGCCGGGCGTCCGTAAGGATCAAGGACCCCACCTCGCGGTGACGGCTGAGCGTCCTCGCGTGCAGGGTGCCGATGCGGCCTGTACCGATGACCCCGATGCGCATGGGAACAAGGTGAGGGCGGACCCCGTACCCTGTCAATGGGTATGTCCGGACAATCGGACTACACGACTTCCCGTCAACCGGGCACGGGGCTACGCTCGGGCCCGTGCCGAAACCAGATGTGGACCCGACGGTGTCACTCGACCTCCATGTGGACCGAAGCTCACCGGTGCCCCTGTACTTCCAGCTCTCCCAGCAGCTGGAGGCCGCCATCGAGCGCGGCGGCCTGACCCCCGGCAGCCTGCTGGGCAACGAGATCGAGCTGGCCGCCCGGCTCGGCCTGTCCCGGCCGACCGTCCGCCAGGCCATCCAGTCCCTCGTCGACAAGGGACTCCTCGTCCGGCGCCGGGGCGTGGGCACCCAGGTCGTGCACAGCCAGGTCAAGCGCCCGCTGGAGCTGAGCAGCCTCTACGACGACCTGGAGGCGGCCGGCCAGCGCCCCGCCACGAAGGTGCTGGTCAACACGGTCGTCCCGGCCTCCGCCACGGTCGCCGCCGCGCTCGGCGTCACCGAGGGCGGCGACGTCCACCGCGTCGAGCGGCTCCGCCTCGCGCACGGCGAACCGATGGCGTACCTGATCAACCACCTGCCGCCCGGGCTGCTCGACCTCGACACCGGCCCGTTGGAGGCCACCGGCCTGTACCGGCTGATGCGCTCGGCGGGGATCACCCTGCACAGCGCCCGCCAGTCCATCGGCGCGCGGGGCGCGACGGCCGCCGAGGCCGAGCGGCTCGGCGAGACCGAGGGCGCCCCGCTGCTGACCATGCAGCGCACCACCTACGACGACACCGGCCGCGCGGTGGAGTTCGGCGACCACACCTACCGGCCGAGCCGCTATTCCTTCGAGTTCCAGCTGCTCGTACGCCCCTGACCGGGTGACCGTCTTCGTCACAATGTCCGGACAAGGAGGCCTCCGACGGCTCCCCGGTCGGACGGGAGGTGCCCCGCTGTTCGATACTGGAGCGTTTGGGGCCGCTGGTGCGATCGACGGCCTCTTGTCTTTCGTACAACACGGCAAGGAGGGCACGGCCTCGTGGCACGGTATCGGACCTGGGTAGGCATAGCGCTGGCGGGGGCACTCTCCGTGTCCCTGGCGGGGTGCAGCAGCACCGGCGGCAAGCGGGCGGAGGACGCCCGCAAGGCCGCCGCCGCCCAGGGCAGGGCGGCGGTGAACACCCCCCGCTGGACCATCGCGATGATCACCCACTCGGGCGACGGCGACACCTTCTGGGACATCGTGCAGAGCGGTGCCAAGCAGGCCGCCGTCAAGGACAACATCAACTTCCTGTACTCGCACGACGACGAGGCCCAGCAGCAGGCGCAGCTGGTGGACGCGGCCGTGGACAAGAAGGTCGACGGCATCATCGTCACCCTCGCCAAGCCGGACGCCCTCAAGGCCGCCGTGGCCCGCGCCGAGAAGGCCGGCATCCCGGTCATCACCGTCAACTCCGGCTCGGAGCAGTCCAAGGCCTTCGGCGCCCTCACCCACATCGGCCAGGACGAGACCGTCGCCGGCGAGGCCGTCGGCGAGGAGCTGAACAAGCGCGGGAAGAAGAAGGCCCTCTGCGTGCTGCACGAGCAGGGCAACGTCGGCCACGAGCAGCGCTGCGACGGCGTCGCCAAGACCTTCCACGGCACCCTGCGCAAGCTCTACGTCAACGGCACCAACATGCCCGACGTGCAGTCCGCGATCGAGGCCAAGCTCCAGGCCGACCGGTCCATCGACGCCGTCGTCACCCTCGGCGCGCCCTACGCCGACACCGCCGTCAAGGCGCGGACGGACGCGGGCAGCAAGGCGGAGATCGACACCTTCGACCTGAACGCCAAGGTCGCGGCCTCGCTGGAGGGCGGCACCCTCGGCTTCGCCGTGGACCAGCAGCCCTACCTCCAGGGCTACCAGGCCGTCGACCTGCTGTGGCTGTACAAGTACAACGGCGACGTCCTCGGCGGCGGCAAGCCGGTCCTGACCGGCCCGCAGATCGTCACCAAGGACCAGGCGTCCGCGCTGGCGGAGTACACCGAGCGGGGCACCCGATGAGCGCGGTCAAGGACGCGACCCTGCCGGACGAGAGAACCCTGCCGACCTCTGGGCTGCGCAAGCTCCTCACCCGCCCGGAACTGGGCTCGGTCGTCGGCGCCCTCGCCGTCTTCGTCTTCTTCGCCGTCGCCGCCGACGGCTTCCTGCGTGCCTCCAGCCTCAGCACGGTCCTCTACGCCTCCTCGACCATCGGCATCATGGCCGTGCCCGTGGCCCTGCTGATGATCGGCGGCGAGTTCGACCTCTCGGCGGGCGTCCTGGTGACGTCCTCCGCGCTGGTCTCCTCGATGTTCAGCTACCAGATGACCGCGAACACCTGGGTGGGCGTCGGCGTCTCCCTGCTGGTCACGCTGGCCATCGGCGCCTTCAACGGCTTCATGCTCACGCGCACGAAACTGCCCAGCTTCATCATCACCCTGGGCACCTTCCTCATGCTCACCGGCATGAACCTCGGCTTCACCAAGCTGATCGACGGCACGGTCTCCACCAAGACCATCGCCGACATGGAGGGCTTCTCCAGCGCCCACGCCGTCTTCGCCTCGACCCTCACGCTCGGCGGCGTCGACGTCAAGGTGACCATCCTGTGGTGGCTCGGCCTGGTCGCGCTCGCCTCCTGGATCCTGCTGCGCACCCGCACCGGTAACTGGATCTTCGCCGTCGGCGGCAACGAGGACGCGGCCCGCGCGGTCGGCGTCCCGGTCGCCAGGACCAAGATCGGCCTCTACATGGGCGTCGCGTTCGGCGCCTGGATCTCCGGCCAGCACCTGCTGTTCTCCTTCGACGCCGTCCAGTCCGGCGAAGGCGTCGGCAACGAGCTGATCTACATCATCGCGGCCGTCATCGGCGGCTGCCTGATCACCGGCGGCCACGGCAGCGCGATCGGCTCAGCCGTGGGCGCCCTGCTGTTCGGCATGACCAGCAAGGGCATCGTCTTCGCCGAGTGGAACCCGGACTGGTTCAAGTTCTTCCTCGGAGCCATGCTGCTCCTCGCGACCCTGCTCAACGCCTGGGTCCGCAAGCGCGCGGAGGCGACCAAGTGACACTCGTGGAGCTGACCGACGTCAGCAAGCACTACGGCACCGTGCGCGCCCTGGAAGGGGTCTCCCTGGAGGTCCGCGCGGGCGAGATCACCTGCGTCCTCGGGGACAACGGCGCGGGCAAGTCGACCCTGATCAAGGTGATCGCGGGCCTGCACCGGCACGACGGCGGCACCTTGCGCATCGAGGACGAGGAGACGGTCCTCTCCTCCCCGCGCGAGGCCCTGGACCGGGGCATCGCCACGGTCTACCAGGACCTGGCGGTCGTACCGCTGATGCCGGTGTGGCGCAACTTCTTCCTCGGCTCCGAACCCCGCAAGGGGACCGGCCCCCTCAAGCGCCTGGACACCGAGCTGATGCGCCGCACCACCCGCGAGGCGCTGCTCCGCATGGGCATCGATCTCCGGGACGTCGACCAGCCCATCGGCACGCTGTCGGGCGGTGAGCGCCAGTGCGTCGCCATCGCGCGGGCGGTCCACTTCGGGGCCAAGGTCCTGGTCCTGGACGAGCCCACGGCGGCACTGGGAGTGAAGCAGTCCGGTGTGGTCCTCAAATATGTGGCCGCGGCCCGGGACGAGGGCCTGGGTGTTGTCTTGATCACCCACAACCCGCATCACGCGTACCTGGTGGGCGATCGTTTCGTGCTGCTGCGGCGCGGCACGATGGCGGGCCGTTACACCCGGGACGACATCACGCTGGACGAGCTGACGCAGCAGATGGCCGGGGGATCCGACCTGGACGCCCTGCGCCACGAACTGCAACGGGGCTGAACGGCCCGGGGGGCGTCCCGCCGAGGGCCGGGGCGGGACGCCGGGGGCCGTGACGCCGAAGGGTCGTAAGGCCGGGGGCGTAAGGCCGGAGCGTGACGCCGGGGGCCGCGACGCCGCAGGGCCCTGACGCCCGGGCGCCGCGACGCCGAGGGGCCGTGACGCCGGGCGCCGAGGGGCCGTGACGCCGGGCGAGTGTGACGGTGTGCGGCTCCGCCGCGGCGGGCACGCGTCGCCGTGGCGGACCGCCCCCGGTGCGGGACGCGCGCGTTCCTCCCCCCTGCCCCGCGCGGCACCGGGGGTGGGCGTGCGGCACAATCGAGCCCGATGAGCACCTACCGCGACCTCACGGCCCCCATCGGCTCCCGCCGAGCCCCCGTCCTGCGCACGGTGGGTACCAGGGAACGCCGGTCACACCTGACTGCCCCCCGTGTCCCCACCGTCGGCATCGACATCGGCGGCACCAAGGTCATGGCGGGCGTCGTGGACGCCGACGGCAACATCCTGGAGAAGCTCCGCACGGAGACCCCGGACAAGTCCAAGAGTCCCAAGGTCGTCGAGGACACCATCGTCGAGCTGGTGCTGGACCTGTCCGACCGGCACGACGTGCACGCGGTCGGCATCGGTGCCGCCGGCTGGGTCGACGCCGACCGCAACCGCGTCCTGTTCGCCCCCCACCTGTCCTGGCGCAACGAACCCCTGCGCGACCGCATCGCCGCCCGGCTCGCCGTGCCGGTCCTGGTGGACAACGACGCCAACACCGCCGCCTGGGCCGAGTGGCGCTTCGGCGCCGGCCGTGGCGAGGACCACCTGGTCATGATCACCCTCGGCACCGGCATCGGCGGCGCCATCCTGGAGGACGGCCAGGTCAAGCGGGGCAAGTTCGGGGTCGCCGGCGAGTTCGGCCACATGCAGGTCGTCCCCGGCGGGCACCGCTGCCCGTGCGGCAACCGCGGCTGCTGGGAGCAGTACAGCTCCGGCAACGCGCTCGTCCGCGAGGCCCGGGAGCTGGCCGCGGCGGACTCGCCGGTGGCCTACGGGATCATCGAGCACGTCAAGGGCAACGTCCACGAGATCACCGGCCCGATGATCACCGAGCTGGCCCGCGAGGGCGACGCCATGTGCATCGAGCTCCTCCAGGACATCGGCCAGTGGCTCGGCGTCGGCATCGCCAACCTCGCCGCCGCGCTCGACCCGTCCTGCTTCGTGATCGGCGGCGGCGTCAGCGCCGCCGACGACCTCCTCATCGGCCCGGCCCGGGACGCCTTCAAACGCCACCTCACCGGCCGCGGCTACCGCCCCGAGGCCCGGATCACGCGCGCCCAGCTCGGCCCCGAGGCGGGCATGGTGGGCGCCGCCGACCTGGCCCGGCTGGTCGCCCGCAGGTTCCGCCGGGCCAATCGGCGCCGCGTGGAGCGCTACGAGCGCTACGAGCGGTACGCCCGCTCCCGCCGCGACCAGGACAGCGCATGACGCCGTCGCTGCCCCACCAGGGCGGCCCACCGGACGAGCCCCGGCCCGCTGCGGAGGACCCCCGCCACAAGGCCAGACGCCGGGCGCTGACCCTGCTGATCATCGTCCTGCTCATCGGCGTCCCGGCCGGCTACCTGGTGATCTCCGCGAACCAGAGCCGCGACAGCGGCAAGGACAAGGAGGCCAGGTACTCGGCGACCGGTCTCACCCCGGGCTGGCCCTCGAAGGTGCAACGCCGCCTGTACCAGGTGACCGTCCCGCACCCCGCCGACGACATCGCCTCCTACGAGACGAACAACTGGAAGACCAGCCGCCTCTACGTCCAGTTCCGGACCAACCCGGCGGGCCTGGACAGCTTCCTGGAGGCCATGGGCGCCCGCCGGGAGCAGCTGAAGAAGGGCGAGATCGCCGTCGGTGAACGGGACCGGAAGGTCAGCGGCTGGACCTTCGGCGGACCGGGCCCCTGGTGGGGCCTGACCCACGAGCAGAAGAACCCGGCCCCCACCCAGGACGTGGTCGTCAACCTGTCCGACCCGGAGCATCCCATGGTGTTCGTGGTCTCCCGCACGGTGCCGTAGCGCCGGGCCCGCACCGGCCCCGGAGCCGATTGTCGGACCCCGCCCGTAGAGTCGGAGACGGCTGGTCCGACGCACCGGCGGGAGGTGGCAGGACGTATGAGCGGCACGGCTGCGGTGGCCGAGCGCACGGGGAGCGCCCCGGACCCCGGCACGGGGACGGGGAGCGGGCACCCGGCAGTCCCGGTGCGCCTCGCGTCCGTCTACCTGCCCGCGCCCCTGCCGCGCGAGGGCCGCCTCGCCTTCTGGTCCCCGGACGGCGACCCGCTGCCCGCCGGCACCGGCCTCGCCCAGCAGGAGCTGACGGTCGTACGACGCCACGGCGCCGGGGTGCGCCGCCGGCAGGTGCCCGCGCTGACCCTGCCGCTCGCCGAGGCCCTGCCGCTGCTGGTCCGCGCCCGGCGCGACCCGGCCGCCCACCCCGCCACCGCCTGCTGGGGCGCCGCCGCCCTGCACGCGCTGCGGCTCACCGCCCGCGGCCGGCTGCTGCCCGGCATCACCCCGGCCGGCCACGACGCCTGGCGGGCCGGCCCGCTGGAGCCCGACGACATCGCCCACCTGCGCGCCGTCGCCGCCGCCCTGCCGCCCGAGGCCCACGCCGTGCCCCTCCCCGGACCGGGCCCGCTGTGCCTGCCCGAGCCGGAGGCTCTGGTCCGCTCCTTCCTGGACGCGGTCGCCGACACCCTGCCCCGCACGCCCGCCGCACCGCACACCGTCGGCCGGCCCTTCGCCGCCCGCGAGCCGCAGACCCTGCCCGGGGCCCACGCCTGGGCGGCCGAGGTCGCCGCCGGGATGGACGCCGGGGTGCGCATCTCGCTCCGTCTGGACCTGTCCGCGTACGACGTCTTCGACGCCGGCGCGCACGAGGAGGGGACGCGCGCCGCAGGCGCGGCGGTCGTGCAGGTGCACAGCCTCGCCGACCCCACCCTGGTGGCCGACGCGGCAGCCCTGTGGGCCGGGGAGGCCGACCCGGCGTTCGGCCCCCGCGCGCGCGTGGACGCGGCCCTCGCCGTCCGGCGCGCCGCCCGCGTGTGGCCGCCCCTGGACCGCCTCGCCGGCCAGGACGTGCCCGACGTCCTGGCCCTGTCCGAGGAGGAACTGGGCGAACTGCTCGGCGTGGCGACCGGCCGGCTGGCCGCTGCCGGGGTCGCCGTGCACTGGCCCCGCGACCTCGCCCGCGACCTCACCGCCAGCGCTGTGGTCCGCCCGGCGCCCGGCTCGGCGACCGACGGCACCGGCTTCTTCGAGGGCGAGGAACTGCTCCGTTTCCGCTGGCAGCTGGCGCTCGGTGGCGATCCGCTCAGCGAGACCGAGATGGACACCCTCGCCGAGGCCCACCGCCCGGTCGTACGGCTCCGGGACCGCTGGGTGCTGGTCGACCCCGCCCTGGTCCGCAAGGCCCGCAAGCGCGAACTCGGCCTGCTCGACCCGGTCGACGCACTGTCCGCCGCCCTCACCGGCACCGCCGAGGTCGACGGCGAGACCGTCGAGGCCGTGCCCGCCGGAGCACTGGCCGCCCTGCGCGACCGCCTCACCGCGGGCCTGCGCCCCGCCGAACCCCCGCCCGGCCTCGCCGCCACCCTCCGTGACTACCAGCTGCGCGGCCTGGCGTGGCTGGAGCTGATGACCTCCCTCGGTCTCGGCGGCTGCCTCGCCGACGACATGGGGCTCGGCAAGACCGTCACCCTCATCGCCCTGCACCTCAAGCGGGCCCGCACCGAGCCGACGCTCGTGGTCTGCCCGGCCTCCCTGCTCGGCAACTGGCAGCGGGAGATCAACCGGTTCGCGCCCGGTGTCCCCGTCCGCCGCTTCCACGGCCAGGACCGCACCCTGGACGGACTGGACGGCGGCTTCGTCCTCACCACGTACGGCACCATGCGCTCCGCCGCGGCCCGGCTGGCCGAACAGCGCTGGGGCATGGTCGTCGCCGACGAGGCCCAGCACGTGAAGAACCCCTATTCGGCCACCGCCAAGGCGCTGCGCACCCTCCCCGCCCCGGCGCGCGTGGCGCTCACCGGCACCCCGGTGGAGAACAACCTCTCCGAGCTGTGGGCCCTGCTCGACTGGACCACCCCCGGACTCCTCGGCCCGCTGAAGTCCTTCCGCGCCCGGCACGCGCGGGCGGTGGAGAACGGGGAGGACGAGGAGGCCGTCGAGCGCCTGGCCCGCCTGGTCCGGCCGTTCCTCCTGCGCCGCAGGAAGTCCGACCCCGGCATCGTGCCCGAACTGCCGCCCAAGACCGAGACGGACCACCCGGTACCGCTGACCCGCGAGCAGGCCGCGCTGTACGAGGCGGTGGTGCGCGAGTCCCTGCTGGCCATCGAGACCGCCGAGGGCATCGCCCGCCGGGGCCTGGTGCTGAAGCTGCTGGGCGCGCTGAAGCAGATCTGCGACCACCCGGCGCTGTACCTGAAGGAGGCGGCGGACCCCGACCGGCTCGCCGCCCGCTCCGGCAAGCTCGCCCTCCTCGACGAACTGCTGGACACCCTCCTCGCCGAGGACGGCTCGGCACTGGTGTTCACCCAGTACGTCGGCATGGCCCGGCTCATCACCGCCCACCTGTCCGCCCGCGCGGTCCCGGTGGACCTGCTGCACGGCGGCACCCCGGTCCCCGAGCGCGAGCGCATGGTGGACCGCTTCCAGAGCGGCGAGACCCCGGTGCTCGTGCTGTCCCTGAAGGCCGCAGGGACCGGCCTCAACCTCACCCGCGCGGGCCACGTGGTCCACTTCGACCGCTGGTGGAACCCGGCCGTCGAGGAGCAGGCCACCGACCGCGCCTACCGCATCGGGCAGACCCAGCCGGTCCAGGTGCACCGCCTGGTCACGGAGGGCACCGTCGAGGACCGCATCGCCGAGATGCTCGCCGCCAAGCGGGCCCTGGCCGACGCCGTCCTCGGTTCCGGCGAGGCCGCCCTCACCGAGCTGACGGACCGGGAACTGTCCGACCTGGTCTCCCTGCGGAGGACGTCATGACGGGCACCGGCCGGCCCCGCCCCGGCGACGCCGCCCGCCAGGCCCTGCGCGCCGCCCGGGACCGGGCCGGCTCGGACCGGGCCTCGGACGAGGACCAGGAGGCCGCCCCGGAGGAGACGGCGCAGGCCGGCGGCGCCGAGCCGAGGCCGGGTGACGCGGCGCGGGCCGCGCTCAGGGCCGCCGGGGCCGCCACCCGCGGGGGAGAGGGACCCGGGACCACCGCTGCGGAACCGGCGGCCGAGGCCGCCGCACCGGCAGCGGCCGAGGACGCCCACGAGGGCCGGGCTCCCGCGCCGGAAAGCGGGCGTCCCGGTGATGCGGCCCGGGAGGCGCTGCGCGCCGCCCGGCGGGAAGCCCTGCGGGCGGAGGCGGCGGAGCCCCGGCGTGAGCGCCGGGCACCCGCGCCGCCCGGTCCCGCGGCGCCGGGCGGCCGGCCCGTGCCCGGGGAGGAGTCCCGGGCCGCCAGTGCCAGGACCCTCCAGGAGATACGGCACTACGCGGCGACCGCCTTCCGCATGCCCGCCTGGTCGGAGACCCCCGACGAGGCGGAACAGCCGGCCGAGCCGGAACAGCCGGAACAGCCGGAAGAGCCGGCCGAGCCGCAAGAGCCGGTCCTCACACCCGCACCCGCACCCGCGTCCGCCGAGCCGGTTCCGCCGGCGCCGACGCCGGTGTCGGCCCCCACGCCCGCGCCCGTGCCCGCCACCATGGCCACGCCCCACCGCGACGGCGAACTCCGGCGCACCTTCCCGGCGTTCGGGCCTCGTACGGATGCCGGCGAGGACGCCCCGTTCGCCGGGACCTGGTGGGGGAACGCCTGGGTGACGGCACTGGAGCGGGGGGCGCTGGACCCCAAGCGGCTGGCGCGGGGACGGGGATACGCGGACCAGGGACACGTCGACGCGATCACCGTCACACCGGGACTGGTGCTGGCGTACGTGCGCGGCAGCAGGCCCCGGCCCTACCGGGTGCAGGTGCGGCTGCGGACGCTGGAGGACGCGGACTGGGAGCGGTTCCTGGACGCCGCCGCCGACCGGCCGGGGCACATCGCGGCGCTGCTCGACAAGGAGCTGCCCCACTCGCTCGCCGACTGCGGTGTGCCCCTGCTGCCCGGCCCCGGCGACCTCGCTCCCCGCTGCAGCTGCCCGGACTCCGGCCATCCCTGCAAGCACGCCGCGGCCCTGTGCTACCAGACGGCCCGGCTGCTCGACGCCGACCCGTTCGTGCTGCTCCTGCTGCGCGGCCGGGGCGAGAAGGAGCTGCTCGACGCGCTGTCCCGGCGCAGCGCCGCCCGCGCGGCCCGTGCCGCCCGGGACCGGCAGCCGGAGATGCTGCCCGGAGTCCGGGCCACCGAGGTCCTCGCCGAGCGTGAACGCCCCCCGCTGCCCCCGCCGTCGCCGGTGCCCCCGCACCCCGGGCAGCCCCCGGTCTACCCCTCGGCACCCGGCGGCCCCGACCCCTTCGCGCTGGACCAGCTGGCGACCGACGCCGCCGCCCGCGCCCACGCCCTGCTCGGCACCGGCCGCGACCCGGTCGGCGAGCTGACGCTGTGGCAGGACGCCGTTCGGCTGGCCGCGGCCCGCCCCGGTTCCGGGCTCACCGCGGCCACCCGCACGCTGTACGCCACGCTCGCCGGTGCCGCCGGCCGCACCCCGGCCGAGCTGGCGCGGGCCGTCGCGGCCTGGCGGCAGGGCGGCCCGGCGGGGCTGGAGGTCCTGGAGGAGCCCTGGGACCCGCCGGCCGGCCGGTTCGACCGGGCCCGTCCGCTGCTGCTCGCGGCCGACCTGCCGGCGTTCCGTCCCTGGCGCAACCGGCTCACCCACCCGCGCGGCCACGTCCAGCTGCGCCTGGGCCGCGACGGCCTGTGGTACGCCTACGAGTCGGAGCCCGGCCAGGACGACTGGTGGCCCCGCGGCACCCCCGACCTGGACCCGGTGGGCGCGCTGACCGGGCTCGGCACACCGGAGGACTGCCGCTGACCGCCCGGTCAGCCGTCCTTGGCGTACCGGTTGCGGGGAACCCGCAGGCCCAGCCGGGCCCGCAGGGTCCCGGCGCCGTACGTGCGGCGGAACGCCTCCCGGCCTTGCAGCTCCGGTACCAGCCGCCGGGTGATCGCGGTCAGGTCGTGCGGCAGGGCGCCGGGGCGCAGCCGGTAGCCGTCCAGCCCGGCCGTACGCCAGTCGAGCAGCAGGTCGGCCAGCTCGCCGGGGGTGCCGGTGAAGACGGCGGCGTCCGAGGTGTACGCGGCACCGTCCAGCGCGTCCAGGCGCTCCTTGCGCCGGGCGGCGGCGCCGGGCTCGTCGTCGAGGAAGACGACCAGGTCGGCGAACCGGCGCAGCGGCCGGTCCCGCGGGTCCCTGCCGGCCCGCTCGACGGCCTCGTCCACCTGCGCGAGGATCCCCTCGGCGCTCGTACGGTCGCGGGGGGTGACGAAGACGACGTCGCAGCCCTGCGCCGCGAACTCGTAGGGCGTCGAGGCGTGCGCGAGGCTCGCCACCACCGGCTGGCCCTGCGGCGGGCGCGGGGTGATCGAGGGACCCCTGACGCTGAAGTGCGGGCCCTCGAAGTCGATGTGGTGCAGCTTGTCGCGGTCGAGGAAGCGGCCCGTGACGGTGTCCCGTATCTCGGCGTCGTCCTCCCAGCTGTCCCACAGCCGCCGGGCCACCTCCACGACGTCGGTGGCCTCGGCGAACAGCGGACGGAGCCGCTTGGCGATCAGTTCGGGGTCGCGTACGTCGTCGTCGGTCAGCTGCGGGGTGGTGCGGCGGCCGAAGTGGGCGGCGTCGGCGGCGCGCGGGGCGATCTGCGGACGCCAGCCGGCCCGGCCCTCGCTGACGTGGTCGAGGGTGGCGATGCCCACGGCGACGTGGAACGGCTCGGTGTGGGTGACGTTGACCGTGGGGACCAGGCCGATGTGCGTGGTGAGCAGGGCGACGTGGGAGGCGACCAGGACCGCGTCCAGCCTGCCGCGGACCTGGTCGGTCCGGTCGTCGGGGCGGTGCGGTGCGGCCGACTGCGGGCCGAGGGCGTCCTCGAAGGTGACGAGGTCGAGCAGGCCGCGCTCGGCCTCGGCGACCAGGTCCGCCCAGTACGCGGCGGTGAACAGCGCGTCGGGGCGGGCGTCCTCGGCCCGCCAGGCGGCCGGGTGCCAGCCGGCCCCGTCGAGGGCGACGGCGAGGTGGAGCGGGCTGTCGTTCACGATGCCTCCCGTGCGTTCCCGGACGCGCGCCCGGCGCGCCGCTCAGGGCCGAGGCCGAGGTGGTGCCGCAGGGTCGTGCCGGTGTAGTCCGGGCGGTGGACGCCCTTCTCCTGCAGCAGCGGCACCACCCGGTCCACGAAGTCGTCCAGGCCGCCGGGCGTCAGATGGGCCGCGAAGACGAACCCGTCGGCGCCGTCGCTCTGCACGAAGTGGTCGACGGCGTCGGCGACGGTCCGCGGGCTGCCGACGAAGGTCTGGCCGCCGTGCACCTCGATCATCAGCTCGCGGATGCTCAGCCCGCGTTCCTCGGCGAGGGCACGCCAGCGCCGCGCGGTCTCGGCCCGGCCCGTGCGGAACACCGAATGCCCCTTCAAGACCAGCGACTCGGGCTCCGGGTCGATGTCGGGCAGCGGCCCGTCCGGATCGTAGGCGGACAGATCACGGCCCCAGACGGCCTCCAGATGGGCGAGGGCGGTCTGCGGGCTCACCTGGGCCCGTGTGATCTCGTCGGCGTAGGCCGCCGCCTCCTCGTCGGTGTCGGCGACGACGACGGTGGCGGTGGGCATGATCCGCAGGTCGTCCGGCGAGCGGCCGTACCGGGCGAGACGGCCCTTGACGTCCCGGTAGAAGGCGCGGGCCTCGTCCAGCCGGTTGTACTTGCTGAAGACGACCTCGGCGTCCGAGGCCGCGAACTCACGGCCCGGGTCGGACTCCCCGGCCTGGATGATCACCGGGTGCCCCTGCGGGGCGCGCGGGGTGGTGAACCGCCCCGAGATGTCGAAGTGCTCTCCGTGGTGGGCGAACGCACCGGCCCCGGGGCGCACGAACCGCCCGGCCGCCGCGTCGGCGCGCACGTCGTCGTCGGCCCAGCTGTCTCACAGCTCGCGCGCCGTGGCCAGGAACTCGGCGGCGCGCGTGTAGCGGTCGTGCTCGGCGAGGAAGCCGCCGCGGCGGAAGTTCTCACCGGTGAAGGCGTCGAAGCTGGTCACCACGTTCCAGCCGGCGCGCCCGCCGCTGAGGTGGTCCAGGGTCGCGAGCCGGCGCGCGACCTCGTACGGCTCGTTGAACGTGGCGTTGACGGTGGCGGCGACCCCGAGGCGGCTGGTGGTGGCGGCCAGGGCGCTCAGCATCGTCAGGTTGTCCGGCCGGCCCGCCACGTCCAGCTCGTAGAGGCTGCCCTTGTGCTCGCGCAGCCGCAGTCCCTCGGCGAGGAAGAAGAAGTCGAACTTGCCGCGCTCGGCGGTCCGCGCCAGCTCCACGAAGGAGCCGACGGCTATCTGGCTCCGCGAGCGCGGGTCCGACCAGACGGTGACGTTGTGGATGGCGGGCAACTGAGCGGCGAGATGGATCTGCTTCGACAAGATGCTCCTTCTGAAGCGCGCAGGCGTAACGATTTTCCGCGGGAGGACCGGGAGAAGCGGGAGAACCGGGGGAGGGAAGGGCGGGCGCCGCACGGGCCCGGGCCCGCGAACGGCGGGTGGCGGGACGGTTCAGCCCGCGGACGTCTCGGGCAACTGCCCGACGTGTCCCATGCGGTAGCCGACCCCGCGGACCGTGATGATCCACCGGCTGGAGCCGAGCTTCGCCCGCAGACTGCTCACGTGCGTGTCGATGGTGCGGCTGGTGCGCACCCAGTTGCTGCCCCAGACCTTGGCCATCAGCTCCTTGCGGGAGACGACGGAGTCCGGCCGGGCGGCCAGCGTGTAGAGCAGCTCGAACTCCGTGGCGGTCACGTCGACCACGCGGTCGCGCAGCCGTACCTCCCGCGTCCGCGGATCGATGTGCAAGGGCCGCAGCGAGATGCTGTCCGCGCCCGTCGCCTGCGGCCGGGTGCGCCGCAGCACCGCCTCGATCCGCGCGCCGATCTCCCGCGGGCTCCAGGTCCTGAGCACACAGTCGTCCGCCCCCGCCTTGAGGGCGAGCACCCTTTCCAGTTCGTTGTCGCGGTGCGTGCAGGCGATCAGGGGGATGTCGCTCTCCGCCCGCAGCGTGCGGCACACCTCCAGTCCGTCGATGTCGGGCAGGTCCAGGGAGAGCAGCACCAGGTCGGCGTCGTGGTACGACCGCAGGATCCGTGCCCCCCTGTCGAGGGTGTAGGCGGCATAGCCCTGCCGACGCAGATGAGCCGCCGTAGTCTCGGCCGCCGCGGCGTCCGGCTCCACGACCAGCACTTTCTTCACGCGCCCAGGCCTTTCGCTCCGGCGCCCGCCCAGCAGCCGGCGGCGTCGGCGCGTGCCGCGGACCGCCTCGCGGCCGGCGCGGGGACAGCGCCGGGGGCGCCGTACAGCTGCCGGTAGGCGTACGCCGCCGACACCATGGTCATGTGGTGGTGCCAGCCGGGGAAGGAACGGCCCTCGAAGTCGAGTACGCCGAAACGTTCCCCCAGTTCCACCACGGTCGCGCGGGCGGTGATCTGGCTGCGGGCCAGGGCCAGGACCTCCTCCACGCCCCGGTTCATCAGGCTGGTGATCCAGTACCGGGCGGGCTGAGCGCCGTCGGCGGACGGCTGTTCCAGGACGTGGTACGTCCGGGACACGCCGTCCTTGGCGGCCCCGCGCTGGGACAGCCGTACCGTTCCGGTGTACACGTTCACCCGTACCGCCTTCGCACCGCCCTGTTCCGACGGCCGCATCAGCACGTGCGGCTGACGGGCGTGCGGCTCCTCCAGCAGTTCTCCGACGGTGGTCACCCGCGGGGCGGGACGGCCGACGAGCACGATCTGCCCGGGGTCGACCTCGCACACGAAGTCCAGCTCGCGGCGCGCGAGTCCGGCCATGACACCGCTCGCGTCGTCGCACCGCTGGGTCAGGTTGAGCACCCAGGGCGCCTTCGGCAGCTGCGGCTGTGCGACGGTCACCCCGGCGGCGAAGCCGAGCACGAACGCCCCCACGGGGCGGCCGGTCTCCGCCTCCGGGATGCGCGCACGGCGCCGGCGCAGGTCGTCCCAGTCCCACGCCCCGTCGAGGACGAGGCTCCAGTCGACGGGGAAGCAGCAGGTGCCCGTCGCCAGGAACAGGCCGACACCGCGCTGGCAGTTGATGACGCGCCCGGTCGCCTGGTCCAGGCGGCGGTGCACCCCCACCGAGTGCTCACCCTGCTTCGGGACGAGGACGTCGGCGACCGTCCAGGCGTACACCGGGCGGTGCTCGGCGAGGGTCCGGGCGAGTGCGCGGCGCACCGGTTCCCAGGCCCACGTGCTGCTGTTGATGAACTGGTGCAGACCGTGGGCCGCTCCGGCGGGCAGCGGACCGGCCTCGGCCATGCGCCGCGGGGTCTTCTTGCCGGGGGTGTGGAGCAGACCCCACAGGTACTCCCGGGCCCAGCGGCGGTGTTCCGCCCGGTGCAGCGGATTGAATACACCTTCGGTGAACTCCTGTATGCGCTCGCGATCACCTGCTGCGACGCGCACTCCCAATGACGACATGTTTAACTACGCCCCCTCGCAGTCGTGTCGCCCCACAGTGACGATGTACGGGCAGCCGTTCGAGGGACAAAGCTACCGGCTGCATCGCCAAATTCACGCCTCGTGCTGTCACTTTGACATTTCGCCCGCTGACCAGCGCGAACAGCCCCGTGAAGGGGCGGGGGCCCAAGCGGGAGGAGAGGCTCCGGAAAGCCCCCGTGCCGCGCCCCGGACTCCGGAACGGGTGCTGTCCGCGCTGGTCACGCGGGATCGGCCGGTCCGGCCGCCGATGGTCGCGACCGCCGGCGAAGAAGGTCCGAAAGAAAGCCCGCGTGCGGTTGTCCGCATATGAACATCACATTGCGCCTCGGGTCGAGTGATTCGTTGAATTGGCGACGGTTTGCTTTTCGCGGGTGGACGTCAGGCGCCGGGCCGCCGCCCGGGGAAGCCGTGGTCGCGGGCGGCGAGCACCACCACGAGCACCGGCAGCAGGAGCAGCAGCACCGTCCAGGGAAAGGAAGAGCTGCCGGCCGCGTCCAGCAGGACCCCGCCCAGCACACCACCGCCCGCCATGGCCACGTTCCACAACGTCACGAGCATCGCCTGGGCCGCGTCGGCCTGTTCGCCGCCCGCGTCACCGACGGCCGTCTGCAACAGCGTCGGCAGCCCGCCCCAGCCCAGCCCCCACAGGGCCGCGGCGACGTACACCGGGGCCCCGCCCTCGCTCAGCACCGCGAGCAGCGCGGCGGCGGCCGCCACCAGCAGGGTCGAGGCGATCGTCAGCGCGCGCAGCCGGTGCTGGATCCGCGCGCCGGTGATCCAGATGCCGAGCAGCGAGGCGGCACCGAAGACGAGCAGGACCAGATCGGTCCGGCCGCCCATGTGCAACCCGTCCAGGAAGGTGGCGATGTAGGCGTACAGGACGGTGTGCGCCAGCACGAAGACGAGCGTCACGAACAGCACCGGACGCACCCCCGGAACACCCGAGGCCCGCAGCATGGACGGGCGTTCACCGCGCCCCTGGCCCGGGTGATCGGGCACGGCGGCGGTGGTCCACAGCAGCAGGACCACCGTGAGCGCCGTCATCGCCCAGAACGCCGCCCGCCAGCCGAGGGCCTGGCCGAGGAAGGTCCCCGCGGGCACGCCGAGGGAGAGCGCCACCGGGATGCCGGCCATGGCGACGGCGATCGCCCGGCCCTGCAGGGGAACCGGCGCCATCCGCCGGGCGTAGCCGGCGAGCAGGGCCCACGCCAGGCCGGCGGCGACGCCGGCGAGGAACCGGGCCGCCATCGTCAGTCCGTAGACGGACGACACGGCGGTGACCGTGTTCGCCACGGCGAACCCCGCCACGGCGGTGAGCAGCAGCCGCTTGCGCCGCCAGCCCGCGGTGGCCGCCGTCAGCGGGATGGCGGTGAGCGCGGTGCCGATCGCGTAGACCGTGACCGTCTGGCCGGTCGCGGACTCGCTCACCCGCAGGTCGTGGCTCATGTCGGGCAGCAGGCCCGCGGGCAGCGTCTCGGTCAGGCTGGTGATGAACACCGCGGTGGCGAGGGCGAGCAGCGCGAACATCGGCAGTCGCTGCGGCGGCTGCGCACCCTCCCGTCCGACGGGCGGCGCGGCACCGGAAGCGGCCGCGGTCTCGGGTGAGGCGCTCATGGGGCGTGTACTCCGTCTCGTGCGGGGGGGGGGGGGGGGGGGGGGGGGGGGGGG
>NZ_BNBF01000025.1:106199-107378 GCF_014654935.1 Streptomyces capoamus | reverse complement strand
GGCGACCGACGACAACGCGGCGGACGTGCGTGCCGAGCCCCGCGGCCCCGGGGTGATCCGAAAGACACGCCCTAGGGGGAACCGGGCCGGGGGGCGGCGGTCACGGCTCGACCACCGTCTCCTGGGCCGCCGCCGTCTCCCCGGCGAGCAGCCGCGCGTCGACGGGGACGTTCCGCTTCACCAGGGCCAGGGCCACCGGGCCCAGCTCGTGGTGGCGCACCGACGTCGTCACGAAGCCGATCCTGCGGCCGTCGGGGCCCTCGTCGGCGAGGCGGAGCTCCGTGCCGGGCACCGGCAGGTGCACCTCGCTGCCGTCCAGGTGCAGGAAGACAAGCCGGCGCGGCGGCTTGCCCAGGTTCTGCACCCGGGCGACGGTCTCCTGCCCCCGGTAGCAGCCCTTCTGGAGGTGGACGGCCGTGCCGATCCAGCCCAGCTCGTGCGGGATGGTGCGGTGGTCGGTCTCGAAACCGAGCCGGGGCCGGTGCTGCTCGACGCGCAGTGCCTCGTAGGCGAGGAGTCCGGCGGCGGGCCCGTGCGCGGCGGCGAACTCCTCCAGCCGGTCGCGCGGCAGGAACAGGTCGCGGCCGTACGGCGTCTCGCGCACGACGACCCCGTCCGGGACGTCGGCGATGGAGCCGGCGGGCAGGTGCACCACGGCGGTGTCACCGGTGCGGTCGGCGACCTCCACCCGGTAGAAGAACTTCATCGATTCCAGGTACGCGATCAGCGCCTCCTGGGTGCCGGGCTCCACGTGCGCCCACACGGTCGTCCCGTCGTCCACCAGATACAGCGCGTGCTCGATGTGTCCGTGCGCGGAGAGGATCAGGGCCTCGGTGGCCTCACCGGCGGGCAGTTCGCTGACGTGCTGGGTGAGCAGCAGGTGCAGCCAGCTCAGTCGGTCCTCACCGGTGACGGTGAGGACTCCGCGATGGGACAGGTCGACGAAACCGGTGCCGTCGGCGAGGGCGCGCTGCTCGCGGAACAGGTCGCCGTAGTGGGCCGCGACGCCTTCGTCCACGCCCTCGGCGGGCACGGCGCCGGGCAGGGACAGCAGGGGGCTCTTCATACCGCAAGCCTACGACGTGGTGGTTGACCCCTTCAGGGAGCAGTCCTGGCACCGGCCGAAGATCGCGAAGTGCTTCATGTCGGTGTCGAAACCGAACTGCTGCCGCAGCTTGG
>NZ_BNBF01000025.1:102564-106159 GCF_014654935.1 Streptomyces capoamus | reverse complement strand
CCGTGAATTCCGCGGCCACCTCGACGTCCGCCTCGATCACGTTCTCGCAGTCCCGGCACACCAGGTGCAGATGGTGGTGGCGGTCGGCGAGGTGGTAGGTCGGGGCACCGTGCCCGAGGTGGGCGTGGCTGACCAGGCCCAGCTCCTCCAGCAGCTCCAGCGTCCGGTAGACGGTGGAAATGTTGACCCCCGACGCCGTCTTCCTCACTTCCACGAGGATGTCGTCGGGGGTCGCGTGCTCAAGGGTGTCCACGGCTTCCAGGACAAGCTGGCGCTGCGGCGTCAATCGGTAGCCGCGCTGCCTGAGGTCGCTCTTCCAGTCGGTGCTCACCACACCGGAAAGTCTAGAGCCACCGGGCCGCGGACCCGTGGGAGAACGCTGAGGGGCTTACTTGAAGAAGGCGATGCCGTCGTCCGGCATGTCGTCCGGGAGGGCCTTCGCCCAGCGTTCGACGTCCTCGGGGCTGACGACCTTCTTCAGCTGGGCCGACATGTAGGGGCGCAGCGGCACCTCGGGGGTCTGCTTCTCGCCGACCCACATCAGGTCGCTCTTCACGTAGCCGTACAGCCGCTTGCCGCCGCTGTAGGGCCGCGCGCCGGGGATCCGGGCCACGGCGTCCGTCACCAGGTCGATCTGCGGCTTCTTGTCGGCCATCTCGCCGTACCAGATCTCGATGACGCCGTCGTCGCGGGTCAGCGTCACCTCGACCTTGCGGTCGGCGTGGATCCGCCAGAAGCCGGACTCGGTCTCCAGCGGGCGGACCTTGTTGCCGTCCTTGTCCAGCACCCAGGTGCGGGAGTGGTACTCCAGGAAGTCCCGGCCGTCGTGGGTGAAACTGACCTCCTGCCCGAAGTTGCACTTCTCCGCGCCAGGGAAGTCGTGCACGCCCGCGCCGGCCCAGTTGCCGAGCAGAAAGGCGAGCGGGACGAGGTCCTTGTGGAGGTCGGACGGGATCTCGATCATGAGCGACAGCTTTCCTGTGGTGTGGGTCAGCGCTGGCCCTGGTACAGCTTCTTCACGGTCAGGTACGCGAAGGCGAGCACGCCGACGCAGACCAGGACCAGCAGGGTTTCGAAGAAGATCTCCACGGGTGCTCCTTGAGCGAGGGTGAGCGAACGACAGAGCCGCAGCCCAGCTTACGCGGCCGGGACCGGACGTCCCCGACGAGGTCCGCTCAGGTGAGCAGCTCCGTCTGCAGGGTCACGGTCTGCCGGAACGGTACGGCGTCCGCGGTGCCCCGGCGGGACTGGGTGATGACCGCGATGGTGTCCCCGGCCACGAGGTACGCCTGCCGGACCTGCTCGGCGCCGTACGGTTCGGTCTCCGTGTACGGGTAGAGCGTCACGTCCTTCACGTGGGCCCTCGACGGAAACGTCTCGTCCAGGGCGTAGGAGTCGGCGCCGCGCACCGAGTACGTGGGCGCCTGGCTGTTGACGAGGTTGCCGACCATCAGGCCTTCGGAGACCACGGCGGTGTCGAACTGCAGCAGCTGGATGCTGGTGTGCGTGCCGTCCGGGGTGGTCCAGCCGCGGGCCGCGATGTGCCGCAGGCCGTGGTCGGTGAGCTTCTGGCCCAGTTCCCGGCGGTTCTCCTCGCCCTGGAAGAGGACGAGGAAGTCCTTCGTCGGCAGCCATCCGTCCGTTCCGTGCGGCGGCGGGTCCAGCCGGGCTCCCTCGGGCGCGGGCAGCAGCAGGGCGCGCAGGTCGGCGTGGTGCGCGCCGGTCTTGTTCCGCGCGTCGAACGGTCCCGGGCTGCCGGCCGGCAGCGGTGGCCGGACCAGCTCGGGGTACGGCCAGCGTCCGTCGGAGGCGGTCGCCAGGCCCGGCAGGTCCGTCCGGTCCATCCGGGTGATCCCGAAGGCCGTCCCGGTCGCCACCAGGGCCAGGACGGCGACGGCGGCGGTCCAGCGCACCGCCGTCCGCAGCGCCTTGCGGTCCTTGGGCGGGCCGGCGGCCGGCGGTGCGGCGGCCGGCGATGCGGCGGCCGGCGGTGCGGCGGGCGGCGGCGGTCCCGGGGGCGGCGCGGTCCCGGGGGCCGGCTCCTGCGCCTGGTGCTGCGTCTGCTCGGTCATACGGCTTTCCCCGGGTCCTCGATGCGGTCGAGCTGGGCGGCGACCATCCGCGCCACCCCCTGCTGGTCCAGTGGCCTGCCCGCGGTGGCGTTGGCGGTGACCAGGACGTCCCCGACGTACCCGGAGCACAGCATCATGCCGAGCTTCCCGCCCGGGCGGGCCGGCGGCAGGACGCACGTGGCGTCCTCGTGGCCCTCGACGGCCGGGCCCTTGCGGAGGTCCAGGGCGCCGAGCAGCTGCCGCTGGTAGGCGGCCGTGGCCCGCGCGGTGTGCCGGTCCGCCATCCGCGTCAGCAGGATCTGGAGGGTGAACACCCGGCCGGAGGAGGCGGCCTGCGCGGACCCGGGCGGCCGTGCGGTGCTGATGAAGCTGCGCAGGGCGATGCCCTTGACCGGGTACCGGTCGATCTGCCGCTCCAGCGCCCGCCGCTGGGACCGGGGCAGGTTCGCCAGCGACCGCTTGCGCAATGCGGTGGCCTGGCGGCCGGTCAGCTCGGTGTCGGAGCCGAACTCGTTCAGGTCGGGGCCGTGCCCGTACCGGTCCCCGTAGGGCAGGAGCATGGCGCGCAGTCCGCCGCCCCGGGACCCGTCAGGGGCGCCCGCGGAAGCCTCGGGCAGGCGCCAGGTCGCGACGCCCGGGGTGTGATCGGCCTCGTGCACGGCGACCGCGGTGCAGCTCACGCCGGCGACGACGGCGAGCGCCAGTGCCGCCCCGCCCGCCCCGCGCGCGATCCGCCGGCGACGCCCGTGGGGCGCGTGCCCGGTGTTCTCCGTCGTCACAGCCGCTCCATCTGCCGCTCGGCCAGGTCGAGGACCGCTCTCTTGGGCACCGGCCCGGTGTCGTCGATCCAGATCTCCATCTCGATGTCGCCGCGCCAGGCGTGGGCCCTCGCGAGGTACTGGCGCACGCCGTACTCGGTGCGGGCCTTGCGGTACGCGTACGCCATGCCGTCGCCCGTGCCGGGAATCGCCCCGCTGTCGGCTGCGCCGCCCTGCCGCGCCCAGTAGTCGTCGTTCTCGGCGGCCTCGCGGGCGCCGAGCACCTCCTGCTGCCGGAACTGGATCAGCCGGATCTGGACCGTGCGGGTGCCCTCGCGCCAGCCGGTGACGGCCGCGCGGCGGAACTCCTTGCTGAGCAGCCAGCCGTAGCCGTCCGCCGGGTCGCCGTAGGTGTCGGCCAGTTCGGCCAGGCCCGTCCAGCCGTCCGTGGCGCGGCCCGGCCGGGACTCGCCCGCGCCGGCCGGCTTGCGCAGCAGCAGTGCCCGCAGATCGCCGTCGGCCTTGACCTTGCGGTCCTGTGCCGCGGACAGGGGCGGCGGTGCTCCGCCCTCGGTCCGGGCGAGTTCCGGCTGGGACAGCGGGGGCAGTGCGGTGGGCTCGCGGCCGGCCTGGACGAGGTAGCCGGCGCAGGTGCCGGCGATCAGGCCGAGCACGGCGGCGGCCACCAGAAGCCGTGGCGTACGGCTCGGTGGGCGCGACGGCCGTGACCCGGGGCCGCCGGTGGCCGCGGGTGCCGGATCGGTG
>NZ_BNBF01000025.1:100553-102523 GCF_014654935.1 Streptomyces capoamus | reverse complement strand
CTCTCGGACGGGTCCAAGGGTCTCCCCCCAGGGAACGGGAGGCGCGGCTCCGTCGTCCGCGCCTGCACAGGAGACTCATGTCATGTGCATGGAGTTGTGGGCAAGCGGATTACGATTCGGGCATGGCGAAGAAGCTCGTGATCAAGGTGACGGCCGGGGCGGACGCTCCCGAGCGGTGCTCGCAGGCGTTCACGGTGGCCGCGGTGGCCGTGGCCAGCGGGGTCGAGGTGTCGCTGTGGCTGACCGGGGAGTCCTCCTGGTTCGCACTGCCGGGGCGGGCCGCCGAGTTCGAGCTGCCGCACGCCGCGCCGCTGCCCGACCTGATCGAGTCCGTCCTCGCCGGCGGGCGCGTCACGCTGTGCACCCAGTGCGCCGCCCGCCGGGGGATCACGGAGGAGGACGTCGTCGAGGGCGTGCGGATCGCGGGCGCGCAGGTGTTCGTCCAGGAGTCCCTGGCGGACGACACCCAGGCCCTCGTCTACTGACCCCTGCGGTCACCGGCCCGCGGCTGCCGGCCTACGGCCGCGGACGCTTCCGGCCGTCCAGTTCGTCCCACCACTCGTCGGACTTCGGGTCGCCGGAGGGGTCGTCCCACCAGCGGTCATCCGGGCCCCGGCGGTTGGCGATCATCGCGGCGACCGGCGGGATGACCATGGCCACGACGCACATGCCGACGGCCGCCGGTACGGACCACAGGCGCACGACGCCCCACGCCAGGACGAAGAGTCCGATGCAGGTCCCCATCATGGCGAAGTAGGCGTGCCGGCGGCGTGCGTACACAAGTCCAGGGTAGGACCGCCGGACCCTGTCACAACTGATCCACAAATCCGCTCCGGCGGGCCCCGGCGGGGTTACCGTGGCGTATCCGTACCGGATTCCGAACACCGTCGCCGACCCGGGGGACCACCCACATGCGCGCCCTGCGAATACTCCTGATCGTCGTCGTGATCCTGGGCGCACTCTTCGTGGTCGTCGACCGCGTCGCCGTGCACTTCGCCGAGGGCGAGGCCGCGGACAAGCTGAAGGCCACCGAGAACCTGGCCGCCACGCCGGACGTGGACATCAAGGGCTTCCCGTTCCTCACCCAGGTCGCGGGCGGCTCCCTGGACGACGTCGAGGTGAAGATCAAGAACTACGAGGCGGCCACCGGCAAGCCCGGCAAGACCATCCGGGTGGACGACCTCAAGGCCGACATGAAGGGCGTGGCCTTCTCCGGCGACTACAGCTCCGCCACCGCGGCCACCGCGACCGGCACCGCGACGGTCTCCTACGCCGAACTGCTGAAGACCGCCAAGGCCGAGCCGACCGAGGTGGCGCCCGGGGTGACCGCCCGGATCGTCGGCCTCTCCGACGGCGGCAACGGCAAGATCAAGGTCGCCGTGGAGGGCACCGTCGCCTCCCTGGGGCTCAAGCAGACCGTGTCCGTGCTCAGTTCGGTGAGCGTGGTGAACAACAAGGTCGAGGTGCACGCGGACTCCCTGCCCAAGCTGGGCGCCGTGGCGGTCGCCGAGAACCGCATCCGCGAGATCACCGACTTCCAGCAGGCCATCGACCAGCTGCCCGGCGGCATCACGCTGGACAAGGTGCAGGCCGCGAAGGACGGTGTGGAGATCACGGTCAAGGGTTCGGACGTCAAGCTGGCGGGGTAGGGGCACAGCGGACGGGAAAGGCGATCGTCCGACTGGCGAGACGACGACGTCCGCACCGTAGATGCAAGGGCCCGAGCGAGCGCCCGGAGGCCGTCACCGGCCCCCAGGGCGCTCTTCTCATTCCGCCATTCGGACGATCGTATCTCGCCATGTGACACACCGGTGACACGCCCGCCCGGACGTCCCTACGATCGACGGCATGAAGCGACAGGCGGATCTCACGAAGCGGCGGGCAGTGGACCTGTGCCGCGTTGCCGCCATGCTCTGTCGCCCCTTCTGAGCGGAAGCCCCGGCTCCCGCGTCTCACCCGCCCTGCTGCCA
>NZ_BNBF01000025.1:88610-100508 GCF_014654935.1 Streptomyces capoamus | reverse complement strand
GGGCATCCGTGCGCCGCTCGAGCCCTGAGCGCGCGCCCCCTCGCCACACGCACGCCCCGCCGCGACTGCCCCGGAGGAGAAAGAGCATGAGCCGCAGCGACGTCCTGGTCGACGCCGATTGGCTCCAGGAGCACCTGGACGACCCGACCATCGCCATCGTCGAGGTGGACGAGGACACGTCCGCCTACGAGAAGAACCACATCAAGAACGCGATCCGCATCGACTGGACCAAGGACCTCCAGGACCCGGTCCGCCGCGACTTCATCGACCAGGAGGGCTTCGAGAAGCTCCTGTCGGAGAAGGGCATCGCCAACGACCACACGGTGGTCCTCTACGGCGGCAACAACAACTGGTTCGCGTCGTACGCCTACTGGTACTTCAAGCTGTACGGCCACGACAGCGTCAAGCTCCTCGACGGCGGCCGCAAGAAGTGGGAGCTGGACGCCCGCGAGCTGGTCGCCGGCGACGAGGTGCCGGAGCGCCCGAAGACCGACTACAAGGCCAAGCCGCAGGACACGTCGATCCGCGCCTTCCGCGACGACGTGGTCGAGGCCATCGGCTCGCAGAACCTGGTCGACGTCCGTTCCCCCGACGAGTTCTCCGGCAAGCTGCTCGCCCCGGCCCACCTGCCGCAGGAGCAGTCGCAGCGCCCGGGCCACGTGCCGTCCGCGAAGAACATCCCGTGGTCGAAGAACGCCAACGACGACGGCACCTTCAAGTCGGACGAGGAGCTGAAGGAGCTCTACGCCGCGGAGAGCGTCGACCTCGCCAAGGACACGATCGCCTACTGCCGCATCGGTGAGCGCTCGGCCCTGACCTGGTTCGCGCTGCACGAGCTGCTCGGCGTGGAGAACGTCAAGAACTACGACGGCTCCTGGACCGAGTACGGATCCCTCGTCGGCGTGCCGATCGAGCTCGGCAGCGGCAAGTAAGACACCCCCTTTCTTCAGGAGAGACAGCATGTGCGGAGCGAAGGCCGGCGGCCCTGACGCCTCGACGATCAAGCCCGGCGAGACCACGATCCAGGGTCAGGTGACCCGCGACGGCGAGCCGGTGACGGGCTACGTCCGTCTGCTCGACTCGACCGGCGAGTTCACCGCGGAGGTCCCCACCTCCGCGACCGGCCAGTTCCGGTTCTACGCGGCCGAGGGCACCTGGACGGTGCGCGCGCTGGTGCCCGGCGGGACGGCGGACCGTACGGTCGTCGCCCAGCAGGGCGGTCTGGCGGAGGTCGCCATCGCGGTCTGAGCGGACTCTGTGACGGCTGAGGGCCGCATCCCCTGGGTTGGACGCCAGTGGGGGTGCGGCCCTTCGGCATGCTCCCGCGGCCCGTCAGCACCGTGCCCGCAGGGCCGTCAGCCCGATCGCCGCGAGGAGCGAAGCCACGCAGAGGGCGGCGAGCAGGCCGCTCACGGCCGCGCCGTCGGGCAGCCGGCGCCGGCGGCGGGGGCGGGGGCTGGGCGGATGACCGGGGCCGCCGGGCACAGGTGCGCGATCGGCGGCGGGCACGTCGGGCGTGCCGCGCGGCCCGAGCGCGTACGCGGGATGGAACGGCGGCAGCGCGTAGCCCAGCCACAGGGGTTCCTCCGCCGGGGACGCCGGGTCCTGCGCGGCCGTCATGCGCGGTGCTCCGTCCGCTGGTGCTGACGCAGCAGCACGTTCGCGTCGGTCTCGGCACTGCGGTCGTACGCCGCCCGCGCCGCCTCCCGCCGCTCCGCCAGTTCGAGGCAGGCCGCACAGCCCGGGACGGGCCACGGCGGCCGGCTCGCCTCGTCCAGCGGCGGCGGCAGCGACGGCAGGCCCCTGGAACGGTGGTTGACGGCCCGCACGCTCGCCCCGAGCCGCTCCTGCTCCGTGGCGGGCCGCACCCTGGCGGGATCGGCCTGCCACTCCACTCCGCCGCCGACCGGTCGCAGTATGACGTAGGGACCGGCTTTGTCCCGGTACTCGCCGACCTTGTCGGTGGCGGGGTCGTAGAGCAGGTGTCCCGGCTCGTGGGTCATGCGGGCAGCTCCTTTCCGTAACGCGCGTGCGCAGGGCGATGCCGCGGCTACGCTGCGTGTGCGGGTGGTGTTCAGGAGCATGGCGCACGACGAGGGCGTCCGGGCCGTTGAGCGGCCCACATTCAACGCCGGGCCTGCCAAATTCAACAAGTTCAACAGGAGCGCGATGCCGCAGCGATCGATGGTGACAGGACGGAGCCAGGAACCGAGGGAGCGATTCGCCGAGGAGCTACGGGGGCTGAGGACGGAGCGGAAGCTGAGCCTGCGGGAGCTCGCGAAACAGGTGGGCTGGGACTCGTCCCTGTTCAGCAAGATGGAGAACGGCCAGACACTGGGCGGACCGGAAGTCGTCCAGGCACTGGACCAGTTCTACGGGACGCCGGGCCTGCTGGTCACGCTGTGGGAGTTGGCGGTGGCGGACCCGACGCAGTTCAAGGAGCCGTATCGGCGCTACATGCTGTTGGAGGCCGAGGCGGTGAGCCTGTGGCAGTACTCCGTGAGCAGGCCACCCGGGCTGCTTCAGACGGCCGGGTACGCGCGCGAGGCGCTCGCCGCGGGCGGCCTCAGGGGCGAGGAGTTGGACCAGCAGGTCGAGGCGCGCACGGGACGGCGGAAGGTACTGGAGGGGGACGACCCGCCACCGTTCCGCATCCTTCTCGCCGAGGCGGTGTTGCGGAACTCGCTGCGTGATCCACGCCAGTGGAGGGGCCAACTGGAGCGCTTGACGGAGGCTGCGGCACAGCCGAACATCACCCTGCACGTGCTGCCGTTCGGTTGCGGGCTGCACGGCCTCGACAGCACCGACGTCATGTTCCTAAGGCTGCCCGACGGCCGTACCGTGGCCTACGTCGAGAACGACGTACAAGGTGAACTGGTCGAGGAACTCAGCAAGGTTGAGCGTTTCCACCGCACATATGATGCGGTGCGCGACCTGGCCCTCTCCCCGGCCGAGTCGCACAAGTTCATCCTGCGGATGTTGGAGGAAGTGCCGTGCGAGCCATCGACCTGAGCAACGTGACGTGGCGCAAGAGCAGCTACAGCAACTCGGACGGCGGCAATTGCGTGGAAGTCGCCGACACCGCCCCCTCCCTCGTCCCCGTCCGGGACAGCAAGGACCCCGCCCGGGGCACTCTCGTCTTCCGCGCGGACGCCTGGACCGCGTTCGTGGACGGAGTCAAGCGCGGCGCCTAGATCTCCAGCAGCACCGTGAACGGCCCGTCGTTCGTCAGTGACACCCTCATCTGCGCGCCGAAGCGGCCCGTCGCCACCGTCGCGCCCAGGGCGCGCAGCTGGGCCACGACCTCGTCGACCAGGGGTTCGGCGACGTCGCCGGGGGCCGCCGCGTTCCAGGTGGGGCGGCGGCCCTTGCGGGCGTCGCCGTAGAGCGTGAACTGGCTGATCACGAGGAGCGGGGCGGCGGTGTCGCTGCAGGACTTCTCGTCGTGCAGCATGCGGACCGTCCAGAGCTTGCGGGCCAGCTGGGCCGCCTTCTCCTTGGTGTCCTCGTGGGTGACCCCGACGAGGACGCACAGGCCCTCGCCCTCGATCGCGCCCACCGTCTCGCCGTCCACGACGACGCTCGCGCCGTCCACCCTCTGCACCACCGCACGCATGCGGACCATCATGCCCGGTGTCCCGCACCGGCCCGCACGGGGTCCACTATGGATCTGTTACTTCCGATCTAGGTCCGTTCGGGGGTGCTCGGTCACATTGGGGCCGGTTGGGGTGGCACGATGCTTGCACACGCCGGTCGAGGGGACGGTCACAAGCAGATGAGCACACCGAGTACCAGCGGGCGGCTGGGGACGCAGGGGACGTACCGGCCGCCCGCGCAGCGCGCCGACGGCCCGGCGGATCCGGCTCCGCCCGCCGAGCCTCCCGAGCACGACCTGGCCCGGCTGAGCCTGCCCGAGCTGCGCGCGCTGCGCCGCGACGCCCAGCGGGACGAGGCGGACCTCAGCTACGTGCGGCGGCTGCTGCAGGGGCGGATCGACATCCTGCGGGCGGAACTGGGCCGGCGCGGGCGGGCGTCGGTGCCGGCGCCCGCGGACGGCTCCGTGGTCGACCGGCTCCCGGAGATCCTCCAGGACGCCCCGGCCCGGCAGCGCTCCTCCGCGCGCCACGTCACGCTCGGCACCCCGCACAACGAGGAATACCGGCGGCTGGCCGCCGAGATGCTCGGCGAGGTGGAGCTGTCGGACCTGACGGCCCGGACGGATCTGGAACTGAGCGCGGCCATGGGCCGGTTGGTGCGCTACGAGCAGCAGGTCTCGCGGTGCCGCCAGCGGTTGCAGCGGACCGCGGACGACTGCAGCGGGGAGATCGCGCGCCGGTACCGGGAGGGCGAGGCGCAGGTGGACGATCTGCTGATATGACGGGCAAGGGCCCGGACACGCGAGAGAGCGCCGCCTCTTCCGAGGCGGCGCCGGGTGGTTCCCTTCCGTGTGCTGTGCATCCGTAGCATGCTGTTCAGTTGTGGCTGTGCGATGTCGGTATTCAGATGTCGCTGTTCAGTTGTGGCTGTGCGCTCCGGCGGCCGCCCCCTGTCCGGGCTCCCGGCTCCCCTCCGGAGGGGAACCCGGCCGGCCAACCACTGGGAAGCTCCGACCATGTCGGCAAGTTGGCTGCCAACTTCTCTCTACTTATCTCCGCCGGGATGCGGCTTATAACCAGCCGCTGGAGAACTGCCGTAAGTTGGCGGGAAGTTGTAGGGTTTCTTCGTGGACCCGGAGCACGCCTCCGCCCGTGGGCGGACGAAGCCCCAGCGGCACCGTTCGTCCCACCGCGAGATCGCCGACGAACTGCGCAGCCGGATCAGGTCCGGTGTGCTGCGGCCGGGCGAGCGCATGCCCACCCAGGCCGAGCTGGCCCGCGAGTTCGGTGTCGAACGCGGCGCGGTGCGGCAGGCCTTGCGCATCCTGCAGTCGGAGCACCTCCTCGCCGACGTTTCCAAGGGCAGCCCCGCCACCGTGGCCGCCGTACCGGGGCCCGCGCGACCCCCGGCGGGACCCGCGGCGCCGCCGCAGCCCACCATGGTGGGGCTCGCCCCGCGCATCGCCGACGCCTTCGCCGCCCCGCACGTGCGCATCGACGCGCTGTGCCTGACCTCCGTCTCGCTCACCCTGGCGGTCGGCGAGCCCTTGCGGCAGATCCACGCCGGACGGCTGGAACCGGCCAAGATCGACGTCCGGCTGCTGCTGCCCAGCCGGGACATCGACCTGGCCTTCCCGACGCCGGTGGACGCCGACGACGGCGGACTGCTGCACCGGCGCTGGCTGTCCCAGCGCAACGCCCAGGGCCTGGTGCTGCGGCAGAACCTGCTGGCGCTGCGCACCACGCACGGCATCGACGTCCACGTCTCCTTCCGGGCGCTGCCCTTCACCCCGCCGGTGAAGCTGTACCTGCTCAACGGCTCCGAGGCGCTGTTCGCGTACTACACGCTGGGCCGCCGGGAACGGGAGATAGGGCAGGAGCACGTGGAGCTGTACGACGCCGACGGCACCCGGTCCATGCTGTTCGCCTTCGACGGGCGGGCCGGGCAGCGGGACGCGGCGTTCGTCGAGCAGTCGCGCCTGTGGTTCGACGCGCTGTGGGGGACGATCAGTTCGGACCTGGTGCTGGCGCTATAGCGCGGGGCCGGCCAGGAGCACCGCCAGCAGGACCGCGCCGGCGGAGCTGACGGCCGGGTTCCGGGCCTTGATGCCGACGGTCAGCAGGAGCAGCCCGACGATGCCGGCTGTTCCGAACCTCCACTCGACCAGCTGTTCGGAGCCGACGACGAAGAGGGCGGAGAGGAGCGCGAGGACAGGCATGGACGTTCCCCCTTTCGGTCTGCCAACTTGAGGAAGTTGGCAACCAACTTTGCTTAGGTTGTCCCCACTTGGCCAATATCAACAAACAACTTTTCGACAACTCCCGGTAGATGGATCAGGGTTGTAGCGTTTGGTCGTGACCCAGGAGAACGTGGCAGAGCCCGTGGCAGTGAACGGCAGCAGACGGTTCACCCCGCAGCAGATCGCCGACGTCCTGCGCCGGCGCATCCGGACCGGTGACCTGCGCGCCGGCGAGCGGCTGCCCACCCAGGCCGAGCTGGCCGAGGAGTTCGGCGTGGAGCGGGGCACCGTACGCCAGGCCCTGCGGGAGCTGCAGGAGGACGGCCTGCTCAGCAACGTCAGCAAGGGCAGCCCGCCCCGGGTCGCCGAGCCGGCCCCCGGGCGCGAGGAGCCGCAGCCCACCATGGTGGCCCTCGCCCCCCGGCTGACCCAGGCCTTCTCCGTGCCGCACGTGCGGATCGACGCCGTCTGCCTGACCGCCCAGAGCCTCATCCCGGCCCTCGGCGAGCCGCTGCGCCTGATCCACGACGGCCGGCTGCGGCCCGAGCGGATCGACGTCCGCATCCTGCTGCCGTCCCGGGACATCAATCTCGCCTTCCCCGTCTCGGTCGACGCCGACAGCGGTGACGACGCCGTGCACCGGCGCTGGCTGGCGATGCGCAACGCTCAGGGGCAGGTGCTCCAGTACAACCTCCAGGCGCTGCGCGGTACCCACGACATCGACGTCCACGTCACCTTCCGGGCCCTGCCGTTCACCCCGCCGGCCAAGCTGTACCTGCTCAACGGCGTGGAGGCGCTGTACGCGTACTACATGATCACGCGCCGGGCGGAGCCCACCGAGAGCGGCCGGACGCTGGAGATGTACGACACCCTGGGCTCCGAGTCCCTGCTCTTCTCCTTCGAGAAGCGGGCCGGGCAGCGGGACGCGGCGTTCGTGGAGCAGTCGCAGATGTGGTTCGACGCCCTCTGGGAAACCATCACGACGGACCTGACACTCTCCTAGTGACCTCTGATGCGACTTCTGCTGCGACATCTGATGCCGGCGAGAACGAAAAGCTTCGGGAACTGATCACACCTGCCCGGTTCGTGCTGTGGGACTTCGACGGCCCGATCTGCCGGCTCTTCGCCCGGCACCGGGCCGAGCGGGTGGCCGCCGACCTGGTGGCCTGGCTGGAGCGGCAGGGTCTGCGCGGGCTGCTCAGCGACGCCGAACGGGACACGCTCGACCCCCAGGTCGTGCTGCGCGCCGTGGGCCGCCGGCGGCCGGGCAGCGACCTCGTCGCCGGCCTGGAGGAGCGGCTCACCCAGGAGGAGCTGCGGGCCGCCTCCTCCGCGCTGCCCACCGCCTACGCCGACCCGCTCATCCGCACCTGGACCGCTGTCGGCGCCCGCCTGGCCGTCACCACCAACAACTCGCCCCGCGCGGCCCGCAGCTACCTCGAATCCCGGGGCATCGCCGGCTGCTTCGCCCCTCACCTGTACGGCCGTACCGACCAGCTGCACCACCTCAAACCGGACCCGCACTGCCTGAACCGGGCCCTGAGCGCGATGGGCGCCGCGCCCGCCGCCGCACTGATGATCGGAGACTCCCTCGCGGACCTGACGGCCGCCCGCGAGGCCGGCGTGCCCTTCCTCGGCTACGCGCGGGGCGAGGACAAGGAGAAACACCTGCGCGCGGCCGGCGCCCGACACGTCGTACGCTCCCTGGAACCGCTGCTGCGGCTGCTCCGGAGGCCGCGTCCGGTCGGCTAGCATTCCGCTCGTCCGAGTCATCCCTCGGCCGCACGCGCATCCCGTTCCGCGTGCGCGACCCCGTGCGCAGGGAGCGGCGACGAGCCGTCCTCGGGCGCCGCCCGGCACAGACGAGTGGCGGACCACCCGCGCGGCTGCTCGACTGGCCTCCCGACCCGTCCTTTTCGCGCGATCCACCCGGAGCGGCCCGTGGGCGCACCGCCTGTCCCCCGTGCCGTCCGGACGGACGCCGTCCTCAGGGAGTTCGTGGCCCGTGCCGTCGCCGGGGGCCGATGGAGCGAGGGGCACCACCACCGCGACCACGTCGTGCCGCTGACCGAACCGCCGGCCGGACTGCTGGGCCGCGAGCCCGGCACCCTGGTCGTCGTGCGGGTGCCGCGCCCGGACGCGGTGCCGGTGGCGATCCGCACCTGGGCCGGCGAGACGGAGATCCTGCGGGCGGTGCGCAGGGTGCTCCCGCAGGTACCGGAATGCCTGGCCGAAGGCCCCGGGTACGCCGTCCACAGCCATGTGGACGGCGCCGTCCTGGCCGACGTCTGCGGCCCCGGCAAACCGGTCGCCGGCCCCCTGCTGAAGGACCTGGCGGAACTGCTCGCCGCCATCGTCCAGGTGCGCGGCGGCGCCCTGCCGCCCCTGCCCGCCCACCGGCCCCGCGACCACACCGACTCCCAGGGCTTCCTGCGCACCCTCGCCCACCTCGCCGACCAGCAGATCCGGCGCCCCAACCGGCACCGCTACGGCGGCCTGTTCACCGCCCTCGGCGTGCCCGAGGACGCCCTCGCACGGTTCGCCGACCGCGTCCCGGCGATGACCCGGCGGCCGTACGGACTGCTCCACGGCGACCTGCACCGCGGCAACCTGGTCCTGCCGGCCGCCGGTGACGGGCCGCCGCACTGCCTGGGCTGGGAACTGGCCGGGTACGGCGACCCGCTGCACGACCTCGCCGTCCACCTGGTGCGCATGCGCTACCCCGAGCACCAGCGCCGCGAGGTCGTCGACGCCTGGGCCGAGGCCGTCCAGCGGGTGCGCCCCGCCGCCACCGCCGGCCTGCACCGGGACCTCGGCCACTACCTCGCCTTCGAACACGCCCAGTCGCTCTACGCCGACGTGATCCGGGCCGCGCGCTCGCTGGAGGAGTCCTTCGGCCCGGAGCGCCTGCGGCAGGCCACGGACACCGTGCGCGCCGCCCTGCGCGCCGCCGCCCGGCCGCTGCGGCTGGGCCGGGTGCCGGGGCCGGACGAGATCGAACGGATCCTGTTCCGGCGCGGGGCCTCGGCCGGCCCGCGCCGGCGGATCATCGGCTGGCGCCCGGACCCGCGCGTCCCCGAGCACCCCCGCTTCCCCCGCACCGCCGTCGCCGAGGCGCTGCTCCTGGAGGGCGCCGCCCCGGCCGGCCGGGTGTTCAAGGGGGCCGCGCACCTGAACACCGTGCTCCGGGTCCCCGGCACCCCGTTCCCGGTGGTCCTGCGCCGCGAGGCGACCGTCGTCCTGCGGCGCGAGACCGGCTTCCTGAGCGAGCACGCCGTCCTGCGGGCCATCGAGCGGTCGGGCGTCCGGGTGGCCGCACCCCGGGTGCTGGCGCTGGGCGAGAGTCACGCCACCGGCCCCGGCCTGCACTACCGCGGGGACCGCTTCACCATCCACACCTACGAGGGCGCCGCCGACCTCGGCCGCCGCCCCGAGCACCCGGTCGACGGGCTCCGGCCGCACGAGGCCGACTGCCTGGTCGACCAGCTGGCCGCGCTCACCGGGGTCGACCACGCCCCGCTCGGCCCGCCCGACGGCCCGCCCGGCTTCTACGACCGGCTGAGCGACCAGCTGGTGGCCCTGGTCGCCGGCCTGCCCGCGGAGTCCCGGCGGCTGGCCCGCCTCCTCGGCCTGCCCGACGCGCCCCGGCTGCGCGAGATCCTCGCCCGGCACCACGTCACCCCCCGCGACCCGGCCCTGCTGCACGGCGACCTCAACCCCTGGAACCTGGTGCGCCGCGACGACGGCCCGCCGCTCACCCTGATCGACTGGGAGATGGCGCTGATCGGCGACCCGCTGTACGACCTGGTCCGGCACATGCACCTCACCCCGACCCGCCCGGAGATCCGGGACCGCATGTTCCGCCGCTGGGAGGCCCGGCTCGCCCCGCGGTTCACCGAGGGCTGGCAGCGGGACTGGCGGGTGTACCGCTGGACCGAGCTGGTCCGCTCCGCCTACGTCGACCTCGACCGCCTGGTCACGGGGGCCGGCCTGGACGCGCCCAACGTGCGGCGCGCGGTGGAGTCGTACGCCATGACCCTGGCCGCCGCCACCGCCTCGCTGGGCCTGTCCGCCCGGCGCCACGCCGGCACCGGCCCGGGCAGCGCCCCGGTCTGGCCGCCCCTGCCGGGCACCCGCTCCGGGCCGGGGGACGGCGGGGCTGCGTAGGCTCGCCCCATGGGTGAGATGGGCCTGCGCGAGCGCAAGAAGCAGCGGATGTACCAGGACGTGTCGGACACCGCCGTGCGCCTGTTCCTGGAGCGGGGCTTCGACGCGGTGTCCGTGGCCGAGGTGGCGGCGGCGGCCGGGATCTCCAAGCCGACCCTCTTCCGGTACTTCCCGGCCAAGGAGGACCTGGTCCTGCACCGCATCGCGGACCACGAGACGGAGGCCGCGCGGGTGGTGGCGGGGGCGGCCGACCCGGTGGACGCGCTGCGCCGCAACTTCCTCGCCGGCCTGGACCGGCGCGACCCGGTCACCGGCCTGAACGACCACCCCGAGGTGCTCTCCTTCCACCGGCTGCTCTACGGCACCCCGGCCCTGGTGGCGCGGGCGTACGTGCACGTCGAGCGGTCCGAGGCGGCGCTCGCCGAGGCGCTCGGGGGCGGTCTGGAGGCGCGGCTGGCCGCCGGGCAGATCATCGCCGTCCGGCGGATCCTCGCCCAGGAGAACTGGCGGCGGATCGCGGCGGGCGAGCCGGTGGAGGCCGTGGCGCCTGAGGCGGTACGGGCGGCCGAGCGGGCGTTCCGGCGGCTGGCGGAGGGACTGCCGGAACTCCGGACCTCTTCTTGATACTCGGTTAAAAACTTAACTCGGTTACATTCGTGCCGTACGCTGACGGCATGACGTCAGCCGACCCCGCCCTCACCGACACCCTGCACACCGAGCGCGCCCACCACGACACCTGCCGCACGGCCCTCGCCGCCATGGTCGAGGACGCCGCCGTACAGGTCGTCACCGGCGAGGACGTCTCCGCCTCCGGAGCCGACGCCGAAGTCCTCGGCTTCCGGCTGCGCAGCCAGGCCAAGGCCCTGCGCGAACTCCCGCCGGGCCCGCTGTTCTTCGGCCGGCTCGACTTCGCCGACGGCGACCCCGGCCACGGCGGCCAGAGCTACCACGTCGGCCGGATGCGGATCACCGAGCACCCGGCCGCCCCACCGCTCGTCGTCGACTGGCGGGCCCCCGTCTCCCGCGCCTTCTACCAGGCGAGCGCCCGCGACCCGCAGGGCGTGGCGGTCCGGCGCCGGTTCGGCTGGGCGCCCGGCAGCCGGGGCGACTCCGCCGACCTCACCGGCCTGGAGGACGAGCACCTGACCCGGGGCGAATCCCGGACCAGCGACATCGTGGCCCGCGAGATCGAACGGCCCCGCGTCGGACCCATGCGGGACATCGTCGCCACCATCCAGCCGGAGCAGGACGACCTCGTACGGGCCGCCCTCACCGACTCCGTGTGCGTGCAGGGCGCCCCCGGCACCGGCAAGACCGCCGTCGGCCTGCACCGGGCCGCCTACCTGCTCTACACCCACCCCAAGCGGCTGCGGCGCTCCGGTCTGCTGATCCTCGGCCCGAACCGGACCTTCCTCGCCTACATCGCCGAGGTGCTGCCCTCCCTCGGCGAGATGGGCGTCCGCCAGTCCACGCTGCTGGACGAGATCGCCCGGCACCCGGCCACCGGCACCGACCCGGTGCGGACCGCGACGGTCAAACACGACCCGCGCATGGCGGAGGTGCTGCGCCGGGCGCTGTACGCGCGCGTGGACACCGAAGGCGTCGGCGACCTCGCCGTACCGGACGGCTCCTACCGCTGGCGGGTGCCCGCCCGCGAACTCGCCGCCATCGTCGCGGAGGTGCGCGCCGAGGAGCCGCCGTACGCCGTCGGACGGGAGCGGGTGCGCACCCGGGTGGTACGGCGGCTGCGGGACCGCGCCGAGCGGCGCTCCGGGGTGCTGCCCGCCTCCTGGGCGCGCCGGATCGAACGCTGCCGGCCGCTGACCGCACAGCTCGACGCGGTGTGGCCGAAGGTCCGCCCGGAGGAGGTCCTCGCCGCACTCCTCACCGACCCC
>NZ_BNBF01000025.1:81661-88569 GCF_014654935.1 Streptomyces capoamus | reverse complement strand
GGGGCGCTGGCCCGCGCGGCCGACGGCCTGCTGGACCCCGACGAGCAGGCGGCCCTCCTGTGGCCGCGCCCGCCGCGCTCGTACAAGTCGGCCCGCTGGTCGCCCGCCGACCTGGTCCTGCTCGACGAACTCGCCGGACTGGTCGAACACCCCGAGGGCTACGGCCACCTCGTCGTGGACGAGGCGCAGGACCTCTCGCCCATGGAATGCCGGGCCGTCGCCCGCCGGGCCGCCTTCGGCTCGCTGACCGTGCTCGGCGACCTCGCCCAGGGCACCACCCCGTGGGCCGCCCGCGACTGGTCCGTGCAACTGCGCCACCTCGGCCGGCCGGACGCGGCCGTGGTGCCGCTGACCACCGGGTTCCGGGTGCCGGCCGCGGTCCTCGAACTCGCCAACCGGCTGCTCGGCCGCCTGGACGTCGCCGTCCCCGCCGCCACCTCCCTGCGTACCGACGGCGAACTGACCCTCCGGCCCACCGACGACCTGCCGGGCACCACCGTGACCGCCGTCCGCGACGCCCTCGCCCGGGAGGGCTCCGTCGGCGTGATCACGGCCGACGCGGACACCGACCGGGTCCGGGCCGCGCTCACCGCGGCCGGCCTCGGCCCGGCCGGCCCCGACACACCCGGCGCCCGGCTGACCCTGGTCCCCGCGAGCCTGGTCAAGGGCCTGGAGTACGACCACGTCATCGCCGTCGAACCGGCCGCCGTGGCCGAGGCGGAACCCCGCGGCGCACACCGCCTGTACGTGGTACTGACCCGAGCGGTCTCCCGCCTGGACGTGATCCACACCCGCCCGCTGCCGTTCTGACCGGGCCCCGCCAGGGGCGCGGGGAACTGCGCGCTCGGCCCCCACGCACCCGCACGTGCCGTCCTGCATCGGCCCCGCCAGGGGCGCGGGGAACTGCGCGACCAGCCCCCACGCACCCGCACCCGCCGACGCACACCCGGCACCCCGCACCCCACGCGCCACCCGCCACCCCGCAGGCGGCGTCACGCGCGGACGTACTCCGCCAGGTGTTCCCCCGTCACCGTGGAGCGCCCCGCGACCAGTTCGGCCGGGGTGCCCTCGAAGACCACGCGGCCGCCGTCGTGGCCGGCACCCGGGCCGAGGTCGATGATCCAGTCGGCGTGCGCCATGACCGCCTGGTGGTGCTCGACGACGATCACCGACTTGCCGGAGTCCACCAACCGGTCGAGCAGGCCCAGCAACTGCTCGACGTCGGCGAGGTGCAGCCCGGTGGTCGGCTCGTCCAGGACGTAGACCCCGCCCTTGTCGGCCATGTGCGTCGCCAGCTTCAGCCGCTGCCGCTCACCACCGGACAGCGTGGTGAGCGGCTGGCCCAGGGTGAGGTACCCGAGCCCCACGTCGGCCAGGTTCCGCAGGATCCGGTGGGCGGCCGGCGTACGGGCCTCGCCGTCGCCGAAGAACTCCTCCGCCTCGGACACCGGCATCGCCAGCACCTCGCTGATGTCCCGCCCGCCGAGCCGGTACTCCAGCACCGAGGAGTCGAACCGCCTGCCCTCGCAGTCCTCGCAGGTCGTGGCGACCCCGGCCATCATCGCCAGGTCGGTGTAGATGACCCCGGCGCCGTTGCAGGTCGGGCAGGCCCCCTCGGAGTTGGCGCTGAACAGCGCCGGCTTCACGCCGTTGGCCTTGGCGAACGCCTTGCGGATCGGGTCGAGCAGCCCGGTGTACGTCGCCGGGTTGCTGCGCCGCGAGCCGCGGATCGGCGCCTGGTCGACCGAGACCACGCCCTCCCCGGCCGGGACCGATCCGTGCACCAGCGAACTCTTGCCCGAACCGGCGACCCCGGTGACGACCACCAGCACACCGAGCGGGATGTCGACGTCGACGCCCTGGAGGTTGTGCGCCCGCGCATCCCGGATCTCCAGCGCGCCGGTGGGCTTGCGGACGCTCTCCTTCAGCGCGGCCCGGTCGTCCAGGTGCCGCCCGGTGAGCGTGCCTCCGGCCCGCAGCCCCTCGACGGTGCCCTCGAAGCAGAGGGTGCCGCCCGCCGTGCCGGCGCCGGGGCCGAGGTCCACCACGTGGTCGGCGATCGCGATGACCTCCGGCTTGTGCTCCACGACGAGCACCGTGTTGCCCTTGTCCCGCAGCCGCAGCAGCAGGCCGTTCATGCGCTGGATGTCGTGCGGGTGCAGGCCCGCGGTCGGCTCGTCGAAGACGTAGGTGACGTCGGTGAGGGAGGAGCCGAGGTGGCGGATCATCTTGACGCGCTGCGCCTCGCCGCCCGACAGCGTCCCCGCGGGCCGGTCGAGGGAGAGGTAGCCGAGGCCGATCTCCACGAAGGAGTCGAGGCTCTGCCGCAGCGAGGAGAGCAGCGGGGCCACCGACGGCTCGTCGAGGGCGCGCACCCAGTCGGCCAGGTCCCGGATCTCCATCCGGCAGGCGTCCGCGATGGAGATGCCGCGGATCTTGGAGGCGCGGGCGTGCTCGGCGAGCCGGGTGCCGTCGCAGTCGGGGCAGGCGGCGAAGGTGACCGCACGCTCCACGAACGCCCGGATGTGCGGCTGCATCGCCTCCTTGTCCTTGGACAGCATCGACTTCTGCAGGCGCGGGATCAGACCCTCGTAGGTCATGTTGATGCCCGCGATCTTCATCCGGGTCGGCTCGCGGTGCAGCAGGTCGTGCAGTTCCCGCTGCGTGAACGAGCGGATCGGCTTGTCGGGGTCGTAGAAGCCGGACTCGGCGTAGAGCCGGGAGTTCCAGCCGCCGCCGGTGTAGCCGGGGATGGTGAAGGCGCCCTCGTTGATCGACTTGGTGTCGTCGTAGAGCTGGGTCAGGTCGAGGTCGGAGACCGAGCCGCGGCCCTCGCAGCGCGGGCACATGCCGCCGATCTTGTTGAAGGTGACCTTCTCCGCCTTCTTGGCGCCGCGCTCCACCTTGATCGCACCGGACGCCGAGACCGAGGGCACGTTGAAGGCGAACGCCCCGGGCGGGCCCGCGTGGGGCGTGCCGAGCCGGCTGAACAGGATCCGCAGCAAGGTGTTGGTGTCGGTGACGGTGCCGACCGTGGAGCGCGGGTCGGCGCCCAGCCGCTGCTGGTCGACGCTGATCACGGTGGTCAGGCCGTCGAGGAGGTCGACCTCGGGCCGCGACAGGCTGGGCATGAAGCCCTGGACGAACGCGCTGTACGTCTCGTTGATCAGGCGCTGCGACTCGGCGGCGATGGTGTCGAACACCAGCGAGCTCTTCCCGGAGCCGGAGACCCCGGTGAACACCGTCAGCCGGCGCTTGGGGATCTCGACGCTGACGTCCTTGAGGTTGTTCTCGCGTGCCCCGTGCACCCGGATCACATCGTGACGGTCTGCGGCGTGCTGTGCGATGGCGTCGTCCATGCCGGTCACCGTAGTGGCGCGCACGGCGTGGCCGCTTCTCCATTCCTGACCCGTCCCGCACGCTGTCCCCGACGCCGGCGGGTCGCTGCGGTGCTCTCCGGTGCTCCACGACGCGCCACGACACGCCGGTACACTCTTGCAAGCGAGGTGCTTGCAATTGTTAGCGTGACTGGGGCATGGTGGAGGCATGGCATCGCTGAACGTCGGCAATCTCGGTGAGTACCTGCGCGAACAGCGGCGGAACGCCCAGCTGTCGCTGCGGCAGCTCGCCGACGCCGCCGGGGTGTCCAACCCGTACCTGAGCCAGATCGAGCGCGGGCTGCGCAAGCCCAGCGCGGAGGTGCTCCAGCAGGTCGCCAAGGCCCTGCGCATCTCCGCCGAGACGCTGTACGTCCGCGCCGGCATCCTCGACGCCGAGCGGGACCGGGACGACGTGGAGACCCGGGCGGTCATCCTCGCCGACCCGTCCCTCAACGAGCGGCAGAAGCAGGTGCTGCTCCAGATCTACGAGTCCTTCCGCAAGGAGAACGGATTCCGGGGCGGCGCCGAGGACGGGCACGGGACCACGGACCAGGGGGCCGGCGACGGCGGCCGGACGGCCGGCGCGGGCGATGCCGCCGCAGGAAGTGACACGGACACAGGCCCGCGGCGGACGGCCGGATAAGCCGGACCAGGGCTCCGGACGCCCGCCGCGGACCACACCAACCCAGCCGAACGCGAATCCGATCCGGGAGGACCCTCACCATGGCCATCACCGACGACCTGCGCAAGACCCTCAGCGACCCGACTCCGCTCTACTTCGCCGCCGGTACCGCCAACCTGGCGCTTCAGCAGGCCAAGAAGGTGCCGGCCCTGGTCGAGCAGCTGCGCGCCGAGGCGCCGGCCCGCATCGAGGCCGTGCGCAACACCGACCCCAAGGCCGTGCAGGAGAAGGCCGCCGCCCGCGCCAAGGAGGCGCAGGAGACCCTCCAGGCCAAGGTCACCGAGTTCATCGGCACCATCGACGTCGACCTGAAGAAGCTCGGTGAGAGCGCCCAGGACCTCGCCCTGCGCGGTGTCGGCGTCGCCGCCGAGTACGCCGTCAAGGCCCGCGAGACGTACGAGCGGGTCGCCGAGCACGGCGAGCAGGCCGTGAAGACCTGGCGCGGCGAGGCCGCCGAGGAGATCGAGGAACTGGCGATCGTCGTCGAGGGCAAGCCCGAGCCGGCCCAGGACAAGGACGAGGAGCCGCGGCCGGCCGCGGCCGGGACCGCCGAGGACGACAAGCCCGCGGCGAAGAAGGCGACGGGCCCGCGCAAGCCCGCCAACGGGAAGAGGACCGTCCCGCCGGCCCAGTGACCATGGCCGACGATACGGGTCCGGGCCGGGCACCTTTGGGGTGCCCGGCCCGTTCTATGGGTACGGTGGCGGCGTAGCAGGACCGGCGATCAACGGGCGGTGGACGACATGCTGATGTTGGGCTTCGCGGGATTCTTGGGCATCCTGAAGATCATTCTGATGGCCCTGGCCGCGTTCGGGCTGTTCGACGCCGCGTTCCGGCGCGAGGACGCCTTCCGCGCGGCCGACAAGCAGAACAAGGTGTTCTGGCTGATCATCCTCGGCATCGCGCTCGTGGTCAGCTACCTGTTCTCGATCCTGTCCATCCTCCCCGTCGCCGGGGCGGTCGCGAGCATCGTCTACATCGTCGACGTCCGCCCCGCCCTCCAGCAGGTGGGCGGCGGCCGCGGCTGGGGCCGCCGCCGGGGCAGCAGCAGCGACGGTCCCTACGGCCCGTACAACGGAGGCCGCTAGCGGCCTCCCGCCGCGCCGGGCCGCCCGCCGGCCGATGCGCGCGTGGGCGCCACCACGGGCACGGGTCGCCGGGATCGTGCCTACCGCGTCCGGTCCAGCAGCACCACCGCGACGTCGTCGGTCAGCTCACCGCCGTTGAGGTCCCGCACCTCGCTCACCGCGGCCCGCAGCAGCTCCTCGCCCCGCAGCCCCTGGGAGAGCTGCCGGCGGATCATCTCCAGCATGCCGTCCTGACCGAGCCGCTCCCCGCCCTCGCCGACGCGGCCCTCGATCAGACCGTCGGTGTAGAGCATCAGGCTCCACTCGGCGCCCAGCTCCACCTGCATCCGCGGCCAGCGGGCACCGGGCAGCAGCCCGAGGGCGGGCCCGTTGTTGTCGTACGGCAGCAGCCGCGCCGGGCGCCCCGGACGGGCGATCAGCGGGGCCGGGTGGCCGGCCAGGCACAGGCCCGCCCGGCGGCCGTCGGGGGCGATGTCCACCGTGCACAGCGTCGCGAAGATCTCCTCGTCGGCGCGCTCGTGCTCCAGCACCTGCTGCATGGTGTTCAGCAGCTCGTCCCCGCACAGCCCGGCCAGGGTCAGCGCCCGCCAGGCGATGCGCAGCTCCACACCGAGCGCGGCCTCGTCCGGGCCGTGCCCGCAGACGTCGCCGATCATGGCGTGCACCGTGCCGTCGGGGGTGCGGACGGCGTCGTAGAAGTCGCCGCCGAGCAGCGCCCGGGACCGGCCCGGACGGTAGCGGGCGGCGAAACGCAGCGAGGAGCCCTCCAGCAGCGGGGTGGGCAGCAGACCGCGCTCCAGGCGGCGGTTCTCCTGCGCGCGCAGCTTGCCCTCGGCGAGCCGGCGCTCGGCCGTGTCGGACCGCTTGCGCTCCACGGCGTACCGGATGGCACGGCTGAGCAGCCGGCCGTCCAGCTCGTCCCGGAAGAGGTAGTCCTGAGCGCCCACGCGCACGGCCTCGGCGCCGCGCTCGGCGTCGCCGGAGGCGGTCAGCGCGAGCACGGCGTGCCGGGGCGCGAGCTGGAGGACGTGCTTGAGCACGGCCAGCTCGTCGTCGCTGCCACTGCCGCCCGGCGCCGGGAGCGCCAGGTCCAGCAGGATGCAGTGGACGTCGTCGGTGAGCAGCCGCTCGGCCTCGGTGAGGTTGCGGGCGGTACGCACGCGGATCGGCTTGCCGGACGCGTCCAGCAGGTCGGGCACGATCGGCGAGCCGGCCGGATCGTCCTCGATCAGCAGCAGGGTGAGAGTGGCGCCGGTGCCGCTCACGGGCGTGGCGTCGCGGTGGGCCTCTTCCTTGAGGGGGCCGCCGACTGTGCGGGCGGCCTGCGCCTGACCACTCTCCACGGCCGGGATCGCTCTCTGCCGCGGTACGGGTACGGGCATCGTCCTGGGTTCCTTCCCTCCCCCCGAGGGCACGGCGGCGTCGAGGGGTCTCGACCCACCGACCGGGACCATAGCGGCTGGGACCGCCCCGATGGAATGGTGTGAGCCGCGTCGCTCCGTGGGGCGTGGCTGTCATATGCCGCGTTTTGTACCGCAGTTGGACAGGGTGACGGCCCGGAGGGGATGACGAAGCTCACGTCCCGCGGGCGTTTGCACGGGGGTTGGCCGTGCGGTGGGTCACATGACACACATCACCACACCAACGACACGCCCATGACCACCGGAATGGCCTGCCGGCCACCGATCACATGGCCTGCCGGCCGCCGATCACATGGCCTGTCGGGCACCGATCACATGGCCTGTCGGCCACCGATCA
>NZ_BNBF01000025.1:68839-81415 GCF_014654935.1 Streptomyces capoamus | reverse complement strand
TCGCCGGCAAAGGCGTGTCCGCCGCCGATCGCATCGGCCTGTCCGCCACCGCCCACGTGGCCTGTCGACCACCGATCGCATCGGCCTGTCCGCCACCGCCCACATGGCCTGTCCGCCGCCGTTGCCGGCACGCCCGCCGTAGGCCGCACGGGGCGTTCGGCGCGTGGCGCGTTCGCCGTCGCTGCGTGCGGTGTCCGTCGCGGCTCGTGGAGTGTTCGTCGCCCGTTGCCGGGGCGGTCCATGGCGGGTCGTACGGCACGTCCGTCACCGGCCGTGGGCGCGTTCACGCAGGTCACAAGGGGCGTCCGCCGGCTCCCGCCTCCAGTGCCGGTGGCGGGAGCCGGCGGCCGGCTCAGGCGTCCGGTCGTACGACGCCCAGGATCGGCATCGTGCCGGCGCCCGCGGTCGTCACCGTCCGCCCGGGGCGCGGGGCGTGGATGATCGTGCCGTCGCCTATGTACATCCCGACGTGGCTGGCGTCGGAGAAGTAGATGACGAGGTCACCGGGGCGCATGTCCTCCACGTCCACATGCCGGAGCTGCTTCCACTGCTCCTGGGAGGTGCGCGGGACGGGGTGCCCGGCCGCCGCCCAGGCCTGGGAGGTCAGGCCCGAGCAGTCGAACGCGTCCGGCCCCTCGGCACCCCACACGTAGGGCTTGCCGAGCTGCTGGGTGGCGTACTGGACGGCCTTCTCGCCCTGCGCGGAGGCCTTGCCGTGGACGTCCGCGAGGACACCGGTGTCCAGCCAGGCGGTCTGCGCCTTCTGTGCGGCCTCCTGCTCCAGCCGGGCGAGCCGCTCCTTCTGCTTCTTCTCTAGCCGGGACTGGAGCTTCTCCGCCGCGTCGATCTGCTTCTCGATCTTCTTCTTGGCGGCGGCCTTGGCCTTGCGGTTGGCGTCCAGCTGCTGCCAGCGGTCGGCGGCGTCGTCGGCGTACCGCTGCAAGTCCCGCTGGGTGCGGGTCTTTTCTGCCATGAGCGACCGCGCCGCCCGCTGACCCTGCAGCACCCGGCCGGCGTCGTCGAGGAACTGGCCCGGGTCGTCGCTCAGCAGGAACTGGGCGCTGGAGGAGAGCCCGCCGGTGCGGTACTGGTCGCGGGCCGCGGCACCCGCCTGGTCCTTGAGCCTCTCCAGCTTCCGCCGGCCTTCGACGATCTTCTTCGCCAGCGCCACGATCTCGGCGGACTGCTTCTTCGTCTTCTCCTCGGCCGCGTTATAGGCGTCGGTGGCCACGGCCGCGTCGTGGTACAGCCGGTCGAGCTTCTCGCGGACCTTCTCAAGGTCCTTGTCCGGCACGGCAGTCGGCGTCGGTTGAGGCGTCGGCGTCGGTGCGGGGGCGGCCTGCTGCGCGGGGGCGGGTGCGACCGACGCGAACGCCGTTCCCGGCGCCGAGAGGACGGTCACCGCGCAGACCACGGTCAGGGCGGCCATGAGCGGGCCGCGCTTGCCCCAACGCATACCTCTTCCCCCAAACTGATTTACCGTCAGTAACTTACGGTCGCCTGAGGGATCGTGCCACGGCCGCGCGCAAAGCGACAGAGGTCGTCGGAAACCGGATTTCCCCCGCTCACCGCCGGATACGGCGATCTCCTCGCCGGTGTGACGAACGACGCGCCGGGTTCGTTCCGTCCCTGACGCCCCGAACGGGTGATGTGCGCAGGGGGCGGTGGCGGCCGGCCCCCGCGGGGTCAGTGCGTACCCGGTCCGCCCCGGGGTGCCAACGCGCCCCACGCCACCGTCACTTCGCCCTGCCGCCGGCGGGCCGGGGAGTCGGTCACCGGCCAGTCCGCCGTCAGGTCCCGCACCGCGCGCAGCCACCGCTGCCGGGCGCCGTAGGCCGCGTACGGCGCGGCGGCCGCCCAGGCGCGGTCGAAGTCGCGCAGGAAGGCATGCACCGGTTCGCCCGGCACGTTGCGGTGGATCAGCGCCTTCGGCAGCCGTTCGGCGAGGTCGGAGGGGCGGTCCAGGGAGCCCAGCCGGGCGGCGAAGGTGACCGTGCGCGGGCCCTCGGGACCGAGCGCCACCCACACGTGCCGCCGCCCGATCTCGTCGCACGTCCCCTCCACCAGCAGCCCGCCCGGCGCGAGCCGCGCGCACAGCTGCCGCCACACCGCGGCGACCTCGCCCTCGTCGTACTGGCGCAGGACGTTCGCCGCGCGGATCAGCAGCGGCCGCTCGGGGACCGGCACCTCGAAGCCACCGTGCCGGAAGACCAGGCCCTCGCGCTCGTACGGCCGGGCGGCGGCCACCCGGGCGGGTTCGATCTCGATGCCGACCACGCGCGTGCGGGGTGCCGCCGCCCGGAGCCGCACCAGCAGCTCCACGGCGGTCCAGGGCGCGGCGCCGTAGCCCAGGTCGACGGCCATCGGATCGTCGGCGCGCCGCAGCGCCGCCCCGTGCACGGCCGCGATCCAGCGGTCCATGCGGCGGAGCCGGTTGGGATTGGTCGTCCCGCGCGTCACCGTGCCCACGACGGGCGCCCCCTTGCCCGGACGGGGCCGGGCGTGGGGGAGGGGCGGGGTGCGGGAGGCCATGCGTACGAGGGTAAGGGCACGCAAGGGTCCCCGTGACGGGCGCCGCAAGGGCCCCCGTGGCGGGCGCGCAAGACCCCCCTCGGCGTTCCGCCGACGCCCGCCGCATTCGAACGGTTGATCGGCACCGGGTAATGATTCGGCAAAGCCGGTTGTTCGGGAAATGACCGGGCACCCGCTCGCTGTTGCACCCCCGTGGAGGGCGCCGGGCCCTCGGCAGGCATGCCCGCAGCGAGGAGGAACGCCACGTGAGCCAGTACGTCAGCAGGCTCGGGCGACGCTCCCCGTCGGCTGGCGCGCGGCTGAGGCTGTACCGCAGGCCCCGCCGGGTCGCCATGCTCTCCGTGCACACCTCCCCGCTCCACCAGCCCGGCACCGGCGACGCCGGCGGCATGAACGTCTACATCGTGGAGCTGGCCCAGCGGCTGGCCGCCCTCAACATCGAGGTCGAGATCTTCACCCGGGCCACGGCCGGCGGCCTGCCCCCCTCGGTCGAGCTGGCCCCCGGCGTCCTCGTCCGGCACGTCGACGCGGGCCCCTACGAGGGCCTGGCCAAGGAGGAGCTGCCGGCCCAGCTGTGCGCCTTCACGCACGGCGTGATGCAGGCGTGGGCCGGCCACCGCCCCGGCCACTACGACCTCGTCCACTCGCACTACTGGCTCTCCGGCCACGTCGGCTGGCTCGCCGCCCAGCGCTGGGGCGTGCCCCTGGTGCACGCCATGCACACCATGGCCAAGGTCAAGAACGCCAACCTGGCGGCAGGCGACACCCCCGAGCCGGCCGCCCGCGTGATCGGCGAGACCCAGATCGTGGCCGCCGCCGACCGCCTCATCGCCAACACCGCCGAGGAGGCCGGCGAACTCGTCCGGCACTACGCGGCCGAACCCGCCAAGGTCGCCGTGGTCCACCCCGGCGTCAACCTCGACCGCTTCCGCACCGCCGACGGCCGGGCCGCCGCCCGCGCCCGCCTCGGCCTCCCGCAGGACGCCCTCATCCCGCTCTTCGCGGGCCGCATACAGCCCCTGAAGGCGCCGGACGTCCTCCTGCGCGCCGTGGCCGTCCTGCTGGACGAGTGTCCCGAGCTGCGCTCCCGCCTCCTCGTCCCGATCGTCGGCGGCCCCAGCGGCAGCGGGCTCGCCAAACCGGAGGGTCTGCAGAAGCTCGCGGCCCGGCTGGGCATCGCGGACGTCGTACGGTTCCGCCCGCCGGTCGGCCAGGAACAGCTCGCCGACTGGTTCAGGGCCGCGTCCGTGCTGGTCATGCCGTCGTACAGCGAGTCCTTCGGCCTGGTCGCCGTCGAGGCGCAGGCGGCCGGCACGCCCGTCCTCGCGGCCTCGGTCGGCGGCCTGCCGGTCGCCGTGCGCGACGGCGAGACCGGCTTCCTGGTCCAGGGCCACGACCCGGCCGACTACGCGCGCGTGCTGCGCCGGTTCGCCGACCACCCGGACCTCTCCCCGCGCATGGGCGAGGCCGCCGCCCGGCACGCCCAGTCCTTCGGCTGGGAGACGGCCGCCGCCGCCACCGCCGACGTCTACACGGCCGCGACCCAGTCCCACCGCCGTCGCGTACGCTCCCACCATGGGTGACGTGGAGAAGGCCGGGCAGGTCCTGGAGGACGTCTTCAAGGACGCGGAACTGGAGTGGGAGAGCCCCGAACCCGGGAACTACGTGGTCAAGCTCCCCGGCAGCCGCAAGCTGTTCACCACGGTGTCCTTTCTCGTCGGCCGGCACTCCCTGTCGCTGAACGCCTTCGTCATCCGCCACCCCGACGAGAACGAGGCCGGCGTCCACCGCTGGCTGCTGGAGCGCAACCTCAAGCTGTACGGCGTGAGTTACGCCGTGGACCGGCTCGGCGACGTCTACGTCACCTCCCGGCTGCCCCTGGCCTCCGTCACCCCGGACGCCGTCGACCGCCTCCTCGGCCAGGTCCTGGAAGCGGCCGACGGCGCCTTCAACACCCTCCTGGAACTGGGCTTCGCCTCCTCCATCCGCAAGGAGTACGCCTGGCGGGTGTCACGCGGCGAGTCCACGCGGAACCTGGAGGCCTTCATGCACCTGATCGACCGCCCTGCGGACTGATCCCGGCCGCCCTGCGGACTGATCCCGGCCGCCGGGCGGCGGTTCAGGACGCGTCCGGCGCGGGCCCCGCGAGGGAGGACCGACGGTAGCGGCCCGGCGTCACCCCGACCGACTTCTTGAAGTGCCGGGTGAGATGGGCCTGGTCGTAGAACCCGGCCACCGGGGCCACCTCGCCCGGCGGCAGCCCGTCCAGCAGCAGTCGCCGGGCCCGCCCGACCCGCCGGGACATCAGGTACTGGTGCGGGGCGATGCCGTACGCACCGCTGAACGTCCTCACCAGGTGCGCCGGATGGGCCTGCAGCAGCCGGCCGGCGTCCTCCAGCGACAGCCCTTCCACGACCCGTGCGTCCAGCAACTCCCGCAACGCACGGGCGAGTACGGGGTCCGCGCGCCGCCCCGGCCCGGACCGCCGGCGCAAGTGGTCCCGCAACCGCTCCGCGACGAGGACCAGCCTGCTCTCCGCCTCCAGCTCGTCACCGGGCCGGGCGAGGGCGGAGTGCAACTGCCCCACGCGCCGCCGGAGCACGGGGTCCCGCAGATCGGGGGAGTCCACGGCCGGCCCGATGAACTCCTCGCCGAGCCGGCTGCCGTCCAGGTAGACCACCCGCTTGCGGAAGCCCCCCGGCGTGGCCGGCGACCCGTTGTGCGGCACGTGCGGCGGCAACAGCGACACCGTGTCGTGCGGGGTGCCGTGCTCGTGCCGGTCGAGGTCGTACCGCACGGCGCCGGCGTCCACGATCAGCAGCGTCCAGGCGTCGTGGACGTGCATCGGATAGGCGTACTCGGTGAAGCGGGCGTGGAAGACCTCGGTCACGCCCGGGACCCGGGGCCGCCACGCGCTGACTTCCTGCCCGGCCATGCAAGGAACGTACAAGACGGGCGCGCGCTCCGACGGCGAGTCTCACTCCATGAACACCGCGACCGACATGACCGCTCCGACCACCGGATCCGGCACCGGACCGGGCACCGCCCCCGTCCGCTTCGACACCAAGATCGCTGTCGTGCTGCGCGACGACCTGGCGCCCTGGCAACGGCTCAACGTGACCGCGTTCCTGGTCAGCGGCCTGGGCACCGCCGTCCCCGAGGTGATCGGCGAGCCGTACGAGGACGCGGACGCGGTGCCGTACCTGCCCATGTTCCGGCAGCCGGTGCTGGTCTTCCAGGGCACCGAGGAGACTTTGCGGGCCGCCCACGGCAGGGCACTGGCCCGTGCCCTGCCGCGCGCGGTGTTCACGGCGGACCTGTTCGCCACCGGCCACGACCGCGCCAACCGCGCGGCGGTCCGCGCCGTCCCCACGGCCGGCCTGGACCTGGTGGGCCTGGCGGTGTACGGCCCCCGGAACGCCGTGGACAAGGTCCTCAAGGGCGCCCGGATGCACCCGTGAGGGCCGGGTCTCAGCCGAACATGCCGGGCACGTAACCGCCGGCGGGCTGCTGCACGATGACGTTCGCCCGGTTGTAGGCATTGATCAGCGCGATCAGGGCGATCAGCGCGGTGAGCTGGTCCTCGTCGTAGTGCTTGGCGGCGTTCGCCCAGACCTCGTCCGGGACCCCGCCGGCCGCGTCGGCGATCCGGGTCGCCTCCTCGGTCAGCTCCAGCGCGGCCCGCTCCGCGTCACTGAACACGGTGGCCTCCCGCCAGACCGCGACCAGGTTCAGCCGGGTCTGCGTCTCCCCGTGGTGCAGGGCGTCCTTGCTGTGCATGTCGGTGCAGAAGGCGCACCCGTTGATCTGACTGGCCCGGAGCTTCACCAGCTCCTGCGTGGCAGCGGGCAGCGTGGACTCCGAGATCACCCTGCCGGCGGCGTTGAAGTGCTTGAACAGCTTGCCGGCGACAGGGTTGGCGTGCAGGTCGAACCGAGCGTCCATGGTGTGCTCCCGGGTGGTTGCGGCTGCTTACACCTCACTGACGGAGGAGACGGCGGGGATGTGACACGGCCGCGCGTGACCCGCGTCACCGCCGCTGCTGCATTGGCACCACGCCCGTCACCGGGACGTGGGACCGGCCCCCCGCCCGCCGGGCCGGACACGCCGGGGCGTGTGAGGCTCGCATCAGGCCCCACTGCCAGGAGGACCCCGTGCACCACCGCACCGCGAACCGCGCCCCCCACCGCACCCGACCCCGCCTGCTGGGCGCTGCCGTGGCACTGGCCACAGGCACCGCAGCCCTGCTCGGCACCGGCGCCGGCACCGCCGCCGCGTCGGAGAAGGCCCACTGCGACCGCGCCGAGCGCCCGATATGGAGCGAGGGCCCCAGCCGCAACGTCACCGCCCGCGGCTGCGACATCCCCGACCAGCGGCACCGCTGGTACGTCATCGACATCGACACCCTCGTCCAGCCCCGCCACAAGAACGACTACCTGGACGAGTCCCTCGACGGCACCACCACCCTCCACGACAGGACACTGCGCTGCCTGGGCTACACGAGGGACGCCCGCACGGTGAACTGGTTCGGCTGCGTACCCGACCTCTCCTGAGACCCCGGAGGCGACGGGCTCATCCCTCACCGGGTGGGATGAGACGATCGGCGCCCTCGGCGTCGTCCACGTGTCCGTGCGCGTCGACGGTGATCGGGGTGGCCCGCCCCTTGGCGGTGACCAGCCATGCGAGCACCTGCTCGGTCAGCGGCCCGTTGTCGGGCCCCTCGTCCTTCCAGTACGCCCGCCAGCCCGCTCCGGGCACGGCGGCCACCACCTGGTCGGCGCGCTCGAGGTGGGAGAAGTCCGGATAGTCCGTCACCGGGCGACGGACACCGCGCCGGGGATCGACCACGAGGGCGACGCCCGTCGCCTCGTCCCAGGCATCCACGTCCACGGTCCGCCCGATCACCGTCTACGAGCCGGTGAAGATCGCGAGCCAGCCCGTCCCATTGAAGTAACGCATACGGCCATCGTCCCCGCCGCCGACCGCGGCTCCGCCGCCGGGGCACGTAAATCGCTGACGGAACGGTAAACGCTTATTGGTGGGCGGTATGAGCGAAGCGTATTAGGCAACTCGGTTAGGGTGGTCGATTAGGAGGATCGGTTGGGAAGCTCAAGTTAAAAGGATCGCTTGGAGACATCAAGCGGATGCGGTGATTGAATACAGGCTTGCCCGGCCTGGAATTTGCCCACAACCGCCGATAGTGAATAGGCTCCCTCCGCAATTCACAACTCGGAGGGGCCCATGCTCGCACGCGCGAGTCTCACCATCGACATCGTCCCGTACGCGTCGCCCATGCCCCTCGTCGGCTGTGGCGTGGCGACGCTGCCCGTCTGGCTCGACATCCCCGTGCCGGCGGCCACGCTCGTCGCCTTCTTCATCGCGTGCAAGGTACGCGTGCGCCTGACCCGCCGACCGTCACAGGCCTGACGACGGGAAGACGCCCCGTCCGGTCCTCCCTTACCCTGTGGCTCACGCGGCGTGCCGCCGTCATGGTCGGGGGGAGCATGATGGAGCAACTTCACCAACTCGTCGTCCGCTACGGCGGATGCGAACAGCAGCCCGTGCGCTTCCGCCCGGAGACGTGGCGCCTGCGGTTGGCTCCGCACCGAGCGGAGCACGTACTCGACATCGGGGTCAGCACGTCGCACGGGGCGAAGGGCGACCGCCTCATCGACCGGGGCGACCTGGCCCGGCTGCGGGACCGCGTCGGTGACGACCCCGACGGCCTGCGCGACCTCTTCGTGGCCGTCATGATCTGGGGCTCGGGCACCACGAACGGACGTGGGCCGCGGTACACCGAAGCGGCCCTGTCCGACCCGCGCATGCCCACGGTCCTGCGGACCACCCGCGCAGCGGTGCGGGCCGGCGATCTGAGCGGCGCTTACGGGAAGTTCCGCCTCAGGGGGGTGGGCCGGTCCTTCTTCACCAAGTGGTTCGCCACCGTGGACGACCGCGACGCCGCACAGGAGCGGGCCTTGATCCTCGACGCCCGGGTCTTCCGTTCACTGAACGCGCTCGGCTGGTCCAGCTGGGAGACGGCCGGCACCCGCCACTGGCCCACCCGGTACGCCACGTACGTCACCGTCATGCACGGCTGGGCCGCGTCGACGGGAGTCGGGGCGGACTGGCTGGAGTGGCTCCTCTTCCACCTGGACGGCCACGTGGACGCCCGCGTCGACCCGGCCTGAGCGCTGGCGCCCCTACACCCGCGCCCACCGCCGCAACTGCCCGAGGGCGCGCTCCTTCTGCACCCGCATCCCCGAGACCTCACCGGCACTCGTCATCAACGCGGTGAGGGGAGTCCATCGCCTGCGCCCGCCGCGAGTCGTCCACCTGACCGCCGGAAAGTCCGTGATCCCCGTGATGCTCTCCCGGGCGATCACGCGCGTGCGCAGATATCCACGGACCACCAGCGCCGTCGGCAGACACGTCACACCGAGCCGGTACCCCCGGACGGCGAGCACCACGAACCCGGTCACGGCGAGGCAGGCCGCGACTCGCGCAAGCATGCCATCGGCCTGCACCGCATAGACGACGCCTCCGACCGCAGGGCCCACCCCGAGAACGCTGTTCGCGAGACGATTCGGCATCAACGGCGCCAGCTCCACGACACTCCTCCTCCCCACCGGCGCCTGCCGGCGACCCGCACGGCCCTCGGGCCGCTACGACGGGGCTTCAGTCACCCGCGAACCACAGGTAGCTGCCCGGGGTGGCCGCGCACTGGCCGAGCATCGCCGCGAGGTCGTCCAGAGCGGCGAGTTGGTGCTCATCTCCGCAGCGCTGCTTCAGGCGGCCGATCTCCTGGAGTGCGGCCGCGGCCTCCTGCTCGTTCATCACCGTATCCCCGTACGGGTCGACGGCGGCGAGCCGGCCCGGCACTCCCAGGAGCCGGAGCGAGCCGAGTGCGTCGGCCAGCGCGTCGCCGTGCCCGTAGGAGGTCCGCAGGACCGTCGCGCGCGACTTCCGCCAGCTACGGGCGGGCCGCCCTGAGTGCAATTCGAGATCGATCCCCATGCTCCATGATGCACACGGTCCTGGAACGCGCGTACGACAGACCCCAGTTGAGGCGAGAGCGCGCTTCTGCGTGAGATTAGCTCTCACACCCGCGGGGTATGCCGGGCTTCGACGGAGAGGAGAGCCGATGTTCCGATGGCGTGAACATGCAACTCTACGGGGCTTGTCGCACAACTCAAGAGCACCGTAAAACGACCGGAGGGCCTCAATGCGTCCCCGAGCCGGTTTCCCCAGTGGAATTAGCAGCCTGCCGGCCGCCATAACTCTGCCGAGAGACTGAAGGGTGTGATAGTGCATGAGCGCATGAGACGCGGAGAAAAAACAGAATGGCCGAAAACGGTTCTTCGGACGGCGTGCAGAACAAGTTCGTGGTTGTCATCGTCGCCCAAGGGGCGATCATCCTCGGACTGCTCGCAGCTTTCCTGTTCGATCGGCTGGGCGGCAGCCTGACTGCCGTCGCCACGGCTGGAGGCAGCACCCTCGTTGCCAGCTTCTCGCTCGGCGTGACCGGCGCAAGGGCAGCGGGCTACATCCGCAACACGAGCCTTGAGTAAGGAAAGGGCCCCAGACTCTTCTGGGGCCCTTTCGCGATCTCGTCGCGGGACGAGGCCGGTCGCTTGCGGGGCCGGATAGAACCTGCACTGGACCGCCAATTGTCATACCGGTGTGGGAAGATCCGATGCCATGTCGTCGATACCCGCACCGTCGCGGTGGTCAAAGGCCGCTCGCCGTCTGCTCATTGTCCCGCTCGCCATGATCGTGGCGGCCGGCGCCACCGGTGCCGATGCCGCCACGGCACCGGCACCGGCACCCAAGGCCGCGACGCCCGATCGGCTCAGCTACGACGTGTCCCTGCGCGGCGACGCCGACGGCTCCCACTGGACGGGCCGGCAGCGCGTGTCGTTCCGCAATGCCTCCGACCAGCCGCTGCGTGAGGTGTATGTGCGCCTGTGGGGCAACGGTGATGACAAGTGCGGCACGCCGGACAAGCCGTCCCCCGTCAAGGTGTCCAAGGTGCTCGGTGGCACTGCGGGCCGCCTCACCGTGAACTGCACCGCGCTGCGCATCACCCTGCCGAAGCCGCTCGCACGCGGCGGGCGGACGGCTGTCTCCTTCGACGTCTCCATCACTGTGCCCCGGCGCAACGACCGCTTCGGCCGCGAGGGCGCGTTCCGCTTCCTGGGTAATGCGCTGCCGGTGCTCGCCGTGCATGACGCGAAGGGATGGCACCTCGATCCGTATGTGTCGACGGGCGAGAGTTTCTACACCCTGGCGAGCGACTTCCGCGTGCGTATCGACCACCCGTCGGCCCTCAAGGTTCCCGCGACCGGCCGTACTTGGACGCGCCGCGGCAAGCCCGGGCGCACAGTCACCCACAGCGTCGCGCACCGGGTGCGGGACTTAGCGTGGGCGGCGGGCCCGTTCCGCACCGCGATGGAGACCTCGCCCGGTGGCGTGCGCGTGAAGTCGTACTGGGCGCCGAACACGCCCGCGGCGGGAGTGCGGCTCAACCGCAAGGACGGTGTCGCCGCCGTCGACCGGTTCGGCAGGGAGTTCGGCCGTTATCCGTACGGCGAGATCGACCTGGTGATGACCAAGGAGTTCGGCGGCGGTATGGAGTACCCCGGCCTGGTCATCCTCGGCACCAGCGAAGAGGGCGGTGCCGTCGTTCACGAGGTGGCCCACCAGTGGTGGTACGGCATCGTGGGCAACGACGAGTACGGCGCGCCCTGGCTGGACGAAAGCTTTGCCCAATACGCCAACGCGCGCTTTTACGGCTGGGACACACGCACGTGCTGGTCGGACGTGGACTGGCCGGACGAGGGCACCGCGCTCACCAACTCGATGGCCTACTGGGCAAAGCACCCAGGCGAGTACCACCTCGTCTACACGGCCGGATCCTGCGCCCTGGCGACCCTGGAACGCACCATCGGCGCCGGCGCGATGGCACGACTCCTCAAGCGGTACGCCCACGACCACTGGTACGGCGTCTCCACCACCGCTGACTTCAAGAAGGCCGCACAGTCCGTGACGGACAAGGACCTGGCCGCTTTCTGGAAGAAGCACCGCATCCGGTAGACCGCTTGGTGCCGTCACCGGGACCGCACCGGTATTCAGCGCCTCTGCCCGGCACGTGCCACTTCAGCACGATCGTCACCGACAAGCCCCTCACCCACCATGAAACGCCAGGTGAGGGGCTTGGTCGTGCAGCGTTACTTCTTCTTGCCCTGGTTCTTGACCGCCTCGATCGCCGCCGCCGCGGCCTGCGGGTCGAGGTACTTGCCGCCGGGGGTGACCGGCTTGAAGTCGGCGTCCAGTTCGTAGGAGAGGGGGATGCCCGTCGGGATGTTCAGGCCCGCGATGTCGGCGTCGGAGATGCCGTCCAGGTGCTTGACCAGGGCGCGCAGGCTGTTGCCGTGGGCGGCGACCAGGACCGTGCGGCCGGTCAGCAGGTCGGGGACGATGGCGTCGTACCAGTACGGGAGCATCCGGATGACGACATCCTTCAGGCACTCCGTGCGCGGGCGCAGCTCCGGGGGGATGGAGGCGTAGCGGGCGTCGTGCGCCTGGGAGAACTCGGAGTCGTCCGACAGCGGCGGGGGCGGGGTGTCGTACGAGCGGCGCCAGAGCATGAACTGCTCCTCGCCGAACTCGGCCAGCGTCGCCGCCTTGTCCTTGCCCTGGAGGGCGCCGTAGTGCCGCTCGTTCAGGCGCCAGGAGCGGTGGACGGGGATCCAGTGGCGGTCGGCGGCCTCCAGCGCGAGCTGGGCGGTGCGGATCGCGCGCTTCTGGAGGGACGTGTGGACCACGTCGGGCAGGAGATCGGCGTCCTTCAGGAGCTCGCCACCGCGGACCGCCTCCTTCTCGCCCTTCTCGTTGAGGTTGACGTCCACCCAGCCGGTGAACAGGTTCTTCGCGTTCCACTCGCTCTCGCCGTGGCGGAGGAGGATCAGCTTGTACGGTGCGTCGGCCATGGTCCTGAGCCTACCTAAGGGGTTCCGGGACGGGACGCGCCCGGGCGGCACCGGC
>NZ_BNBF01000025.1:68103-68810 GCF_014654935.1 Streptomyces capoamus | reverse complement strand
CCGGCCGCCCACGGGCCGGCTCGGAGCGTGCCCGGCGCTCCACCACGTTTCGGTTAATTCTCGTACAACCATTCGCCACATCCGGCTGTCTGCTTATCGCCAGGAAGGTTGAGGGGTCAGGAAGAGGAGCACAGAACGTGACCGTGCGTTCCTTTGCGCGGCGGATGCGACCGCGAGTCGAGCGGAAGGCCGCCGAGCGGGTGTGGCAGCTCCGCACCATGCGGCGGCGCCGGAAGGCGGCGGTGACGGATCCGGTGCTGCGCCCGGTCGCGGTGCGCGGCCAGCAGTTCTACGGCCGCGTCGTGGACCGGTTCACGGCAGCCGAGGCGGCCGCCTCGAACCTGGACCTGGTGGTCGGCGCGCTCGAGCAGGAGGGGATCTCCTACTTCCTGGTGTCGTCCCGCGCCCGCTACACGGTCGGCGTGAACGCCGTGGACCGCGAGCGGCTGCTGACCGCGCTGGAGGCGCGGCTCGCGGGGACGGCCGTGTTCATCGGCCGGCCGCTGCCCGGCGGCCAGCTCAAGCACCCGGCGCTGTTCCTCGACGGAGTCCTGCCGGCCGCGCTGCGCACGGCGCCCGTGCTGCGCGTCGGCGAGAACCACCTCGGCCCCGCCGGCCAGCTGCTCGCCGGACCGGAGCTGGCCTGTGACGTGGAGTTCTGGGAGGACGGCGGGGCACTGCTCGCCTCCGCCGACGGGCCCCGGCGG
>NZ_BNBF01000025.1:67637-68062 GCF_014654935.1 Streptomyces capoamus | reverse complement strand
CTGGCCAAGGTGCAGCCGCAGGCGTCCGAGGACGTCTTCGCCGAGTCGCTCGTCACGCCCCGCAACAACGGGATCACGGACGTGCTGCCGGTGAGCGAGCAGAAGCCGGTCACCGTGCGGGTCGGCGAGCGGGAGCTGCCCAGCTTCGCCCCGCTGACGCTGCCCACCGTGAACCAGGTGACCTTCCCGGTCGACGTCGTCTACACCTGGGTGGACGGCGAGGAGCCGGCGATGCGGGCCAAGCGGGCCCGGTACCAGGAGCACGGCATGGCCGAGATCCTGGACAAGGAGACCAACGCCTCCCGCTACACCAGCCACGACGAGCTGAAGTACTCGCTGCGCTCGCTCGCGATGTACGCCGACTTCGTCCGGCACGTCTACATCGTGACCGACGGCCAGAAGCCGCACTGGCTGGACGACACCGC
>NZ_BNBF01000025.1:66915-67592 GCF_014654935.1 Streptomyces capoamus | reverse complement strand
CCCCGGGATCACGGTCGTCGACCACCGCGACATCTTCCCGGCGGACGTGCTGCCGGTCTTCAACTCGCACGCCATCGAGACCAGGCTGCACCACATACCGGGCCTGTCCGAGCAGTACCTGTACTTCAACGACGACGTCTTCGTCGGCCGCCGCGTCACCCCGGAGCACTTCTTCTACGGCAGCGGTCTGATGAAGATCCCGGTGTCGCCGCTGAAGATCGGCGTCGGCAAGCCGCACGCCGAGGAGACGGCCACCAACTCCGCCAGCAAGAACGTACGGCGGCTGCTGCTGGAGAAGTTCGGGCGGATGACCACGAACAACTTCATGCACACCCCGCTGCCGCAGCAGCGCGGCACCCTGGCGGCGCTGGAGGAGCTGTTCCCGGTGGACATCCGGCGCACCACGGCGTCCCGGTTCCGCTCGCCGCAGGACATCGCCATGACCGCGCCGCTGCTGTACCAGTACGCGCTGATGACCGGCCAGGGCGTGCCCGGCAAGTTCAGCTTCCGCTACGTGAACATCAGCCGGCCGGACGCCGAGCGCCGCCTGGCCGACCTGCGCCGCAACCGCCGCTTCGACTTCTTCTGCCTGAACGACGTCGACGTGCCGCCGGAGGAGCGCGAGCAGGTCAGCGTGCGGATGCACGAGTTCCTGGAGAACTACTTCCCCTTCCCCA
>NZ_BNBF01000025.1:62499-66870 GCF_014654935.1 Streptomyces capoamus | reverse complement strand
GCCCCTTCGAGAAGCAGAGCTGACGGGCCGCGGCCATGGCCATCGACCTCCGTCACCGTCTCCCGGCGCCGGCGCCGGGACTGCGGGCCGTCCGGGACCTCCTGGTGCGCCTCGTGGTGTGGCTGTCGGCCCGCCTCTGGGCGCTGCGCGCCGCCCCGGCCCGCCGCCGGCTGCGCGCCGCCGTCCCGGGGCTGCGCCGGGTCGGGTGCGGACCGGTACGGCTGTACGGGCGGACGGTCGCCGGCTACACCGCGGCGGAGGCCGCCGCGGCGGACCTGGAGCAGGTCCGCGCCGTGCTGGAGTCGGCGGGCGTGCCGTACTTCCTGGTCCCCGCCGAGCAGGGGCCCGGGGTGCCGCGGCCGGTGGTCGGGGTGGCGGAGTCGTACCGTGGCGCGGTCCTCGACCGGGCGCGGCGGCACTTCGCCCGCACCGCGGTGTACGTGGGTGCGGTGGGGGCGGACGGTACGGTGACCGGCGCGGTGCTGTGGGCCGACGGCCGGCTGCCGCGGGCGCTGCGCTCGGCCCCGGTGCTGCGGACCGGACTGGTGCGGCTGGGGCCCGGCGGGCAGGTGCTCGACGGGCTGGACGCGGGCTGTGACATCGAGTTCTGGCGGTACGGGCGGGAGCTGGGCGCGGATCCGGCGCACCTGACGGTGCCGGGGACCCGGCTGCGGGAGGACTTCGGGCCGGCGCTGGTCGCCCCGCGCCGCAACGCCGTGTCCGAGGTGCTGCCGGCGCAGGCCCTGCAGCCGGCCGCGGTCGCGGACCAGGGCCCGCGTGCGACGCCGGACCGGCCCCTGGTCGTGATGCCGGAGCAGCGCGCGGCGCCGGCGCCGGGGGCGGGGGCAGGGGCGGCGGTCCCGGGTACGGGTACGGCGGCGGTCCCGGGTGCGGCGACGGGGGCGGTCCCGGGTACGGCGACGGGGGCGGGCCCGGGTACGGCGACGGGGGCGGCGCCGGGGGCGGGCCGGCAGCCGTACCCGCGGCCCGTGCCGACGTTCGCGGCGTTCGCCGAGCCCGGGATCGACCAGGTCTGCTTCCCGGTCGACGCCGTGTACACGTGGGTCGACGGGGACGACCCGGTGATGGCCGTGAAGCGCCGGGCCCACCAGGCGCTCTCCGACAACGTCATCGCCGCGCGCGAGACCGGCGCCTCCCGGTACACCAGTCACGACGAACTCAGGTACGCGCTGCGGTCGCTGGAGATGTACGCCGGTTTCATCCGCAACGTCTACCTGGTGACCGACGCGCAGGTACCGTCCTGGCTGGACCCCGACGCGGCCGGCCTGACCGTGGTCGACCACCGGGACATCCTCCCGGCCGACGCGCTGCCCGTCTTCAACTCGCACGCGATCGAGAGCCGGCTGCACCACATCCCGGGCCTGTCGGAGCACTACCTCTACTTCAACGACGACGTCTTCATCAACCGCCCGGTGCGGGCCGAGCACTTCTTCCACGGCAACGGCATCGCCCGCATCCCGCTGTCCCCGCTCAAGCTCGGGGTCGGCGCCCCGCACCCGCTGGAACCGGCGCCGAACTCGGCCGGGAAGAACGCCCGCGAGGTGATCCGGCGCTTCCACGGCCGGTACGTCACGCACAAGTCCCTGCACACCCCGCACCCGCAACTGCTGTCGGTCATGCGGGAGATGGAGGACCTGGGCATCGAGGAGCTGGAGCGGACGTCGTACTCGCGGTTCCGGGCCACCACCGACGTGGCGCCCGCGTCCACGCTGCACCACCACTGGGCGATCGCGACGGGCCGGGCGGTGCCGGCCGAGTACAACTTCCGGTACGTCCAGCTCGGCACCCCCGACATGCGGCGCCGCCTGGCGCGCCTCGCCGCCGGTGAGGACGTGGACTTCTTCTGCCTCAACGACGTGGACACCGCCCCGGCGGACCGTGCGGCGGCGCAGACGGCCATCCGTGCCTTCCTGGAGCGGAAGTATCCGTTCCCGAGCCGCTTCGAGCGGGCGGCCCGGACCCCGTCGTACCCGGCGGCGGGACGGGAGGCGCCCGTGCGGCGCCGCCCGTCGCGCCGCGCGTCCGCCCGCCGCCGGATTGACGCCGTCCGTTAATCGGGTGGCGCCCCCGAGGCGCCCGTTTGTAAGTTGTGCTGTCTGGCTGAGCCGCTTACCGAACGTGGGGGATCCTCGATGTCACCAGCCCGTGTGAGACGTGCCGTCCGCGAATCCGTCTCCGGACTGCCCCGCGCGTTCTGGTGGCTGTGGACCAGCACCCTGGTCAACCGGCTGGGTGCTTTCGTGGCCACGTTCATGGCCCTCTACCTGACCCTCGACCGCGGGTACTCGGCTTCGTACGCCGGTCTCGTCGCGTCCCTGCACGGGCTCGGCGGGGTCGTCTCCTCGCTGGCCGGCGGCGTGATGGCCGACCGGCTCGGCAGGCGGCCCACGCTGCTCGTCGCGCAGACCGCCACGGCCGCCTCCGTCGCGCTGCTCGGCTTCGTGACCGACCCGGTCGCCATCGCCAGCGTCGCCTTCCTCGTTGGCATGGCCTCCAACGCCTCCCGGCCGGCCGTGCAGGCGATGATGGCCGACATCGTCCGCCCCGAGGACCGGGTGCGGGCCTTCTCCCTCAACTACTGGGCGATCAACCTCGGCTTCGCGGTCTCCTCCACGGCCGCCGGGTTCATCGCCGAGGTCAGTTACCGCGCGGGCTTCCTGATCGAGGCGGGCATGACCCTGGTCTGCGCGGTCGTCGTCTTCGCGAAGCTGCCCGAGTCACGCCCCGTGCCCTCGGCCAAGCAGGAGCAGGCGCGGGCAAGCCTCGGCACGGTGCTGCGCGACGGGCGGTACATGGCCGTCGTCGGGCTGTCCTTCCTCGTCGCCCTGGTCTTCCAGCAGGGCTCGGTCGGGCTCCCGGTCGCCATGGGCCGGGCCGGGTTCTCACCCGCGGACTACGGCCTGGCCATCGCCGTCAACGGCGTCCTGATCGTCGTCCTGCAGATCCCCGTCACCCGGTTCATCGAACACCGTGACCCGCGCACCCTGCTGGTCGCCTCCTCGCTCCTGGCCGGGTACGGCTTCGGGCTCACCGCCTTCGCCGGTTCGGTCGGCGTCTTCATGCTCACCGTGTGCGTGTGGACGCTCGCCGAGATCGTCAACGCCCCGACCCAGACCGGGCTGGTGGTCCGCCTCTCCCCGGTCCACGGCCGCGGTCGCTACCAGGGCGTGTACACCCTCTCCTGGTCCGTCGCCGCGCTCGTCGCCCCGCTGCTGTCGGGCGCGGTGATCGACCACCTCGGCGCGGCCTGGCTGTGGGGCATGTGCGCGGGCGTCGGAACGGCGGCGGGGCTCGGCTACGGCGTCCTGATGCGCCGCCTGCCGCAGGAGCACCCGGTTCCGGACGGCGTGGAGGCCGAGCCGGAGCCGGAGCAGGGGGCGGCGGTCCGGACGGCGTAGTCGGGCGGCTCCTGCCGACGGCACCGGCGTCGTCGTCAGGAGAAGAAGCCCGCCCAGTACTCGTCCCGGCCGCACACGAAGTCGTCCGGCCGTTGCTCGCGCAGCACCTCGTAGCGGTCGGTGTAGGCCCTCAGGGCGTCCTGGAGCGAGCAGCCGAGGTGTTCACGGAGGATCTTGATGCCGAGGATGATCTGCTTGTCGAGGATCTGTGCGTCGACGACGTCGACCGTGGTGCCATCCGTCATGGGGTGATGGAAGGCGATCAGGGGATCCGCCGCAACGCGTTTTCGTGTGCTCACGCCTCCAGCGGTACCGGATGCACCTCGTCCGCGCGGTGGCCGGCGCGTTCGTGGACGCGCTGGACCGCCTCGGCCGAGGGGGCGTCGGAGAGGCAGTAGACGGTGCCCGACTCCGGGTCCGCCCAGGCGTGCTCGAAGTGCACGGACTCGTCCTGCTCGATGGCGAGGTCGGCCCGGTGCGCCTCCTGCAGCTGGTCCGCCGTGATGCCCTGCATGCCGCGGTGTATGTCCAGGAACTTGGGCATGACCGCACCTCCTGTTCTCGCCGGTGCCTAGTCCATGCTGCGCCCGGTGAGCGGCAGGGGCATCCGGTACGGCGAAGGGCCGGTGTGAACGCCGTTCACACCGGCCCGGTGTCGTTCAGCCGCATTGGCACGGGTTGCCCGACTGGCACCCGCAGCCGCATCCGGAACCGCAGCCGCACGCGCCGAACAACGGAAGGCTCCTGATCTCGGCGGGCTGCTCGGTCTCGCGCTCCTGCGTGGGATCGGGCGTGGTGCTGGGGGATTCGGCCATGGGATCCTCCTCGACCTCGGGCAGGGATGCCCTCGCCCATTCCATGCCCGTTCCGCCGGGCGCATCAACGGCGCACGGAGGCGTTTCGCCTCCGGCTCGGCGCGGCGACCCCGGCCCGGCCGCCCCCTGGCTCAGCC
>NZ_BNBF01000025.1:56681-62444 GCF_014654935.1 Streptomyces capoamus | reverse complement strand
GCCCAGCCCGGCCCGGCCGCCGGCCGCCGGCCCCCGGTCCGGCGTGGCCCGCCCTCGCTCCTGGCCCAGCCCGGCCCAGCTTGGCCAGTCCGGCCCGCCCTACCGATCTCCGGCCCGGCGCGGCGAGCCGGACCTGGCACGGCCGCCCCCTGGCTCAGCCCAGCCCAGCCCGGCCCGGCCGCCGGCCGCCGGCCCCCGGTCCGGCGTGGCCCGCCCTCGCTCCTGGCCCAGCCCGGCCCGGCCGCCGGCCGCCGGCCCCCGGTCCGGCGTGGCCCGCCCTCGCTCCTGGCCCAGCCCGGCCCGGCTTGGCCAGTCCGGCACGGTCCCGCGCGGTCGGCGTCGTGGCCGGCCCGGCAGGCACCGTCGGCCCAGCGCACCCCGGCAAGCACCGTCGGCCCAGCGCAACCCGCCAGGCACCGTACGCCCCGCAGGGCTACGCGCCGTCGACGCCCGTGACCGGCTGGATGTCCTGCTGGAGGTCGTCCGCGTGCTCGCCGGTCACCAGGTAGACGACGCGCTTGGCGACGGCCACGGCGTGGTCGGCGTACCGCTCGTAGTAGCGGCCCAGCAGGGTGACGTCCACGGCCGTCTCGATGCCGTGCTTCCAGCGGTCGTCGATCAGGTGCTGGAAGAGGGTGCGGTGCAGCAGGTCCATTTCGTCGTCGTCCTGCTCCAGCTGGAGCGCCAGGTCGACGTCCTTGGTGATGATGACCTCGGCGGCCTTCGCCATCAGGCGCTGCGCGAGCTGGCCCATCTCCAGGATCGTGGCGTGCAGGTCGTTCGGCACGGCCCGCTCCGGGAAGCGCAGCCGCGCCAGCTTCGCCACGTGCTGGGCGAGGTCGCCGGAGCGCTCCAGGTCGGCGGACATGCGCAGCGACGTGACGACGATCCGCAGGTCCGTCGCCACCGGCTGCTGCCGGGCCAGCAGTGCTATCGCCCGGGCCTCCAGGTCGTGCTGCAGCTGGTCGACCTTCTGGTCGGCCTCGATCACGTTCTCGGCCAGCTTCAGGTCGGCGTCCAGCATGGCGGTCGTGGCGCGCCCGATCGCCGAGCCGACCAGCCGGGCCATCTCCACCAGTCCGTCGCCGATCGAGTCCAGTTCCTCGTGGTACGCGTCCCGCATCAGGGTTCCCTCTCATAGGCGTGCTTGGTCCCCACGCTCCCACGTTCCGCCGCGTACGCGACTGTTTCCGCCATCCCGAATGAACCGGTACTGGCTGCAAGGTGAACTCTGGGCGACGAGTGTTCGAGGTCGGACCCCGACGGCTGTGGTCATGTCGTACCCCATGCCTAACCTGGAGACATGGACGTGAACGCGGCGGTCGCCGCAGCGGCAGCGATCGCCGGGGTGCTCACCGGCGTCATCGCCGTCCTGGCGTTCCGCTGGAGCGAACGCGACCAGAAGCGGCCGACCAGGACTTCTCTGCACACCGATCCCGTACTCCCGCCCGGCGTGGACACCGTGCTGTCGGTGCTGCGCTCCTCCGCCGTCGTGCTCGACGAGGCCGACGCCGTGGTCAAGGCCAGCTCCGCCGCCTACGCCCTCGGGCTGGTGCGCGGCGGCAAGCTCGCCGTGGAGCCCATGCTTCAGATGGCCCGGGACACCAGACGCGACGGGGAGATACGGCAGGTCGAGCTGGACCTGCCGCGGCGCGGCACCGGACGCGGCGAGGCGCTCGCCGTCTCCGCGCGCGTGGCCCCGCTCGGCTCCCGCCTGGTCCTGCTGCTGGTCGAGGACCTGACGGAGGCACGGCGCATCGAAGCGGTGCGGCGCGACTTCGTGGCGAACGTCAGCCATGAGCTGAAGACGCCCGTCGGCGCGCTGTCCCTGCTGTCCGAGGCCGTCATGGACGCCTCCGACGACCCCGAGGCCGTCCAGCGCTTCGCGGGCCGCATGCAGATCGAGGCGACCCGGCTGACGAACCTGGTCCAGGAGCTCATCGACCTCTCCCGGGTGCAGAACGACGACCCGCTGGAGGACGCCGAGCCGGTCCGGGTGGACGAGCTGGTCGCCGAGGCCATGGACCGCTGCCGGCACCAGGCGGGCACCAAACAGATCACCATCGCCGCCGGAGGGACGGCCGACCTGCACGTCTGGGGCAACCGGGGGCAGCTGGCCGCCGCCCTCGGCAACCTGGTCGAGAACGCCGTCAACTACTCCCCGGCCCGCACCCGCGTCGGCATCGCCGCGCGCCGGGTGGCCGCGCCGGGTGGTGACATGATCGAGCTGGCGGTGACCGACCAGGGCATCGGCATCTCCGACAAGGACAAGGAGCGCATCTTCGAGCGCTTCTACCGCGTCGACCCGGCCCGCTCGCGGGCCACCGGCGGCACCGGTCTGGGTCTCGCGATCGTCAAGCACGTGGTCGCCTCGCACGGCGGGGAGGTCACGGTCTGGAGCGCCGAAGGCCAGGGCTCCACCTTCACCCTCAGACTGCCGGAGGCGGGCGCGGCCCGCGACCGCGCACAGCAGCACCCGGACCTCGACGACGAGGCCGGCAACGACGCATCCCCGTACGATCCGCTTCCCGCCCCGGAGGTCCTTCCGTGACCCGAGTGCTCGTCGTCGAGGACGAGGAGTCCTTCTCCGACGCCCTGTCGTACATGCTCCGCAAGGAGGGCTTCGAGGTCGCCGTCGCGGCGACCGGCCCCGACGGCCTGGACGAGTTCGAGCGCAACGGCGCCGACCTGGTCCTGCTCGACCTGATGCTGCCGGGGCTGCCCGGCACCGAGGTCTGCCGCCAGCTGCGGGGCCGCTCCAACGTCCCCGTGATCATGGTCACCGCCAAGGACAGCGAGATCGACAAGGTCGTCGGTCTGGAGATAGGGGCCGACGACTACGTCACCAAGCCGTTCTCCTCGCGCGAGCTGGTCGCCCGCATCCGCGCGGTGCTGCGCCGGCGCGGCGAGCCGGAGGAGGTCACCCCGGCCGCGCTGGAGGCGGGCCCGGTCCGCATGGACGTCGACCGGCACGTGGTCACCGTCTCCGGCTCCAAGGTCGACCTCCCGCTGAAGGAGTTCGACCTGCTGGAGATGCTGCTGCGCAACGCGGGCCGGGTGCTGACCCGCATGCAGCTCATCGACCGCGTCTGGGGCGCCGACTACGTGGGCGACACCAAGACGCTGGACGTCCACGTGAAGCGCCTGCGCGCCAAGATCGAGCCGGACCCGGGCGCGCCGCGTTACCTGGTGACGGTCCGCGGGCTGGGCTACAAGTTCGAGCCGTAGGCCGTACCGCCCACGGAGCGCCTCGTAGCGCCTCGTGGCACCTGCGCCCGGACACGACCGAGGGCGGCACCCCGCACGGGGTGCCGCCCTCGGTCGTACGGCTCGCGGTGCCGGTCAGTGGCCGGCGGCCGACTGGGAGGCGGAGTCGCCCGGGGTGGCGGCCGACTGGGAGGCAGTGGCCGAGGGGCTCGTCCCCTGGCCCTTGTGCGGCTTGCCGCCGGCGGGGGCGCTGCCGGAGGGCGTGGCGCCCGGGGCGCCGCTGCTCGCGGAGGCCGACGGCGACGGGACCTCGGTCGGGCCCCACTTGTCGAAGTAGCTGGTGGCCGGGACCACGTAGGCGCGCAGGCTCACCTCGCCGGTCTTGCTGAAGGTGAAGGTGACCTTCTGGGCGTTGCCGTTCTGGACGGCCTCCCGGCCGCTGGGCAGGACCGCGGAGGCGTTGCCCTTGCCGCCGAGGATGAGCGAGCCGCCCGCCGGAACGGTCAGGCTCTGGCCCTTGGCCGGCTTGAGCTCGACCGACGTGCCGCTGCCCGCGACGGTGACCGACTGCAGCGTCTGGTCGGTGCGGCCGCCGTTGAACAGGGTCGCGGAGATCGCCGCCGGACCGGTCGCGTGCGGGTCGGGCTGGGTGATGACCACGGCGTTCTGGACCTTGATGTCGCCCACACTGGTCGCCGCGTTGTCCGGCTTGACCTCCAGGGTCTGCGAGTCGTTACCGGCGCCGCAGGCGGCGAGCGAGGCGATCGAGAAGACGAGGGCGGAGGCGGCGAGGGCGCCGCGTCGAAGGCTGCTGCTCACGGCGGCGGCAACTCCTTGAACGCGCGGGCGGCTCCTCTTGTAAAGCCACCCTAAGTGTCTGTCAGCGGCCTTAGGTTACCGAGCCGTTCCCGGGCGGTCGCACCCGACCCTCCCCAACGCCGCGCTTCCCACCGGGTGGGGGTACCCCCAGGAGGCGCGAGTGACTCGTGCGTCACATTGTGCAGCCGTCGGTCCGTCATTCACATAACGCGACCGCGGCCCCTCTCAACACGCCCGCGGAGCGCCTCGCGGCATTTTCGCGGAGGAATGCGCGGCCTTCCCGATATTGATCACCCGGCACCCGCCCGGCGGCGGTTGATCAATTCCTGAATCGGCTCACATCCGCCTGCGGTCACCGAACGGAGTAGCGGAAGTCGTACGCTTGAGACCAGACATATCGGGATGTTCCGCCACTTGGGACCGCCTCCGGAGGTGTGTGACGTACGTGTTTCACCCCGCCCGGAGAGCCCCTCCGACCTGCGAATACCCGCTTCCGAGGACTCCCCGCAGCACGTTCCGGTTGCTGTTGTCAAGCCCCGAGATATGCCCTGACCTGCGAAAACGCCATTCAGAAGACGCCGTATCCGTGTTACTCTGGATAGCCACGGAAGGGGTACCTGTCACATGACGTTCAAGGTTGGCGACACCGTGGTCTATCCCCATCACGGGGCCGCGCTGATCGAGGCCATCGAAACTCGCCAGATCAAAGGCGTGGACAAGACCTACTTGGTGCTGAAGGTCGCCCAGGGTGACCTCACGGTGCGTGTGCCAGCGGACAATGCGGAGTTCGTCGGCGTGCGTGATGTGGTCGGTCAGGACGGGCTCGACCGGGTCTTCGAGGTGCTGCGCGCGCCGTACGCCGAGGAGCCCACGAACTGGTCCCGTCGCTACAAGGCAAACCTGGAGAAGCTCGCCTCCGGCGATGTCATCAAGGTCGCGGAAGTCGTGCGTGACCTGTGGCGTCGCGAGCGCGAGCGCGGACTGTCCGCCGGTGAGAAGCGCATGCTCGCCAAGGCCCGCCAGATCCTGGTGAGCGAGCTGGCTCTCGCGGAGAACACGAACGAGGACAAGGCCGAAGCCCTGCTCGACGAGGTGCTCGCCTCCTGACGCGCAGCGGCAGCGAACCTTCGCTTCCGGCACGCTCAGCACAGTGAAATGCCGCGGTGCCCGATGACAGTGACCTGTCGCCGGGCGCTGCGGCATGTTCGTCCCCGCAGCGGGTGCTCTTCGGTGAAGCCTGTGGAACGCCCCCCGATACTTGAGGTGCCGGGCCCGGGCGGACGGCTCGACCAGGGTCACGGAAAGGGTCCGGTCTGGGCCTCGCGCCCGGCACTCCTCCAGGCCATACCCACGTAGGTCGAGCACACAAACCTGACAGGATCCGATGTCTGACGAATCACGTCCTACGCCCGCGCAGACCCCCGTCGCCGCCGTGATTCCCGCCGCCGGCCGGGGCGTGCGGCTCGGTCCGGGCGCCCCCAAGGCACTCCGCGCGCTGAACGGCACGCCGATGCTGATCCACGCGATCCGCGCCCTCGCCGCGTCCCGGCACGTCTCGCTGGTGATCGTCGTCGCCCCGCCGGAGGGCGCCGCCGACGTCAAGTCCCTGCTCGACGCGCACGCGCTGCCCGAGCGGACCGACTTCCTGGTCGTCCCCGGCGGGGAGTCCCGCCAGGAGTCCGTCCGGCTCGGCCTGGAGGCGCTGCCGCCGCGGTACGGGATCGTGCTGGTGCACGA
>NZ_BNBF01000025.1:53444-56646 GCF_014654935.1 Streptomyces capoamus | reverse complement strand
CGCGGCCCGGCCGCTCGTCCCGGTCGACACGGTGGACGCGGTCATCGAGGCCGTACGCGACGGCGCCCCCGCCGTGGTGCCCGCGCTGCCGCTGGCCGACACGGTCAAGGAAGTCGCGCCCGCGCCCGCGGCCGGCGACCCCGAGCAGGTCGTCGCCACCCCCGAGCGGTCCCGGCTGCGGGCCGTGCAGACCCCGCAGGGCTTCGACCGGGAGACCCTGGTCCGCGCCCATGGGAGCGTCACCGAGAACGTCACCGACGACGCGAGCATGGTCGAGCAGCTGGGGGTGCCGGTCGTGGCCGTCCCCGGCCACGAGGAGGCCTTCAAGGTCACCCGCCCCCTCGACCTGGTCCTCGCCGAGGCGGTGCTGGCGCGCAGGAGGCTCAACGATGGCTTCTGAGACGCCCCTGGTACTGCCGCGGGTCGGCATCGGCACCGACATCCACGCCTTCGAGGAGGGCCGTGAGCTGTGGTGCGCGGGCCTGAAGTGGGAGGGCGAGGGGCCCGGCCTGGCCGGCCACTCGGACGCCGACGTCGTCGCGCACGCCGCCTGCAACGCCCTCTTCTCCGCCGCCGGGCTCGGTGACCTGGGACAGCACTTCGGCACCGGCCGGCCCGAGTGGTCCGGCGCGTCCGGGGTCACCCTGCTGACGGAGGCCGCACGGATCGTCCGTGCGGCGGGCTTCACCATCGGCAACGTCGCCGTCCAGGTGATCGGTCCGCGCCCGAAGATCGGCAAGCGGCGGGACGAGGCCGAGAAGATCCTGTCCGACGCGGCCGGCGCGCCCGTGTCCGTCTCCGGGGCCACGACGGACGGCCTCGGCTTCCCCGGGCGCGAGGAGGGGCTGACGGCGGTGGCGACGGCACTCGTGGTGCGGGTGAGCTGACGGCGTGCGAGGGTACCCACACGACAGTCAGTGATCCCTGGACTCCGGAGGGGTACCCATGTCCGCCGTACTGTCCGACCGCCTGAAGTCCGTGCTCGACGGCAAGGTGTTCATCGTCGTGGGCACCGTCCAGCCGGACGGCAGCCCGCAGCTGTCCCCGGTCTGGGTGCTGCGCGACGGCGACGACCTCCTCTTCTCCACCACCGTCGACCGCCGCAAGTACCTCAACCTGGACCGTGACCCCCGGGTGACCGTCGTCGTCCTCAACCCGGACGAGCCGTACGAGTACGCCGAGATCCGCGGCACCGCCGAGATGACGACGGACGGCGGCCCGGAACTCATCGACCAGCTCAGCCGCAAGTACACCGGCAAGGACTACGCGGACTTCAACCCCGCGTCCGCCCAGGACGCGCAGCGGGTGGTGGTCCGGATCCGCCCGCGGAAGGTGGTCGGCCGGCTGTGACGGCGGGCCTTCACCCTTGAGGGGACGGCCGGGCTCCCGGCGGTGTCCTGGTGAGGGCGGCCTCCCTGGTGTCAGGGGGGGGCGGCTCGCGCCGGGATTCCCGGGGCGGGCGGGGTCGGCTTCGTGGTGGGTAAGGGGCGTGGCACTGTCCGGCGCCCACTACTCTGGAGTGGTGACGATTCGCCTGTACGACACCAGCGCCCGGCAGATCCGTGACTTCACCCCGCTCGAGCCGGGCTGTGTCTCGATCTACCTGTGTGGCGCCACCGTGCAGGCTGCCCCCCACATCGGGCACATCCGCTCGGGCCTGAACTTCGACATCATGCGCCGCTGGTTCGAGTACCGCGGTTACCGGGTGACGTTCGTCCGCAACGTCACCGACATCGACGACAAGATCATCGCCAAGAGCCACGAGCAGAACCGCCCCTGGTGGTCGATCGGGTACGACAACGAGCGCGCGTTCAACGAGGGCTACACCGCGCTCGGCTGCCTCCCGCCGACCTACGAGCCCCGCGCCACCGGTCACATCACCGAGATGGTCGAGATGATGCAGGGCCTCATCGAGCGCGGGCACGCCTACGCGGCCGACGGGAACGTCTACTTCGACGTACGGTCCTTCCCGCGCTACCTGGAGCTGTCCCGGCAGGAGCTGGACAACCTGCTCCAGCCGTCCGGCGAGGGCGAGACCGGCAAGCGGGACCCGCGGGACTTCGCGATGTGGAAGGCCGCCAAGCCGGGCGAGCCGACCTGGCCGACCCCCTGGGGTCCGGGGCGGCCCGGCTGGCACCTGGAGTGCTCCGCCATGGCGCACAAGTACCTGGGCAGCGCCTTCGACATCCACGGCGGCGGCCTCGACCTGATCTTCCCGCACCACGAGAACGAGATCGCCCAGGCGAAGGCCTACGGCGACGACTTCGCCCAGTACTGGGTGCACAACGCGTGGGTCACCCTGGCCGGCGACAAGATGTCGAAGTCGCTCGGCAACAGCGTGCTGGTCAGCGAGATGGTCAAGCAGTGGCGCCCGGTCGTCCTGCGCTACTACCTGGGCACCCCGCACTACCGCTCGATGATCGAGTACAGCGAGGAGTCCCTGCGCGAGGCGGAGTCCGCGTTCGCGCGGATCGAGGGCTTCGCCCAGCGGGTCATCGAGCTGGTCGGCAAGACCGTGGAGCCGGCCGCCGAGGTCCCGCCCGCCTTCGCCGAGGCGATGGACGACGACCTGGGCGTCCCGCAGGCCCTCGCCGTCGTGCACACCACCGTCCGGCAGGGCAACAGCGCGCTGGCCGCCGACGACAAGGACGCCGCCGTCGCCCGGCTCGCCGAGGTGCGGGCCATGCTCGGCGTCCTCGGCCTCGACCCGCTCGACCCGCACTGGGCCGGCGAGCCCGGTGACCGGGGCGAGGACCTGAACGGCGTGGTCGACAGCCTCGTACGCCTGGTCCTCGACCAGCGCGAGTCCGCCCGCGCCCGCAAGGACTGGGCCACCGCCGACGCCATCCGCGACCAGCTCAAGCAGTCGGGGCTGGCCATCGAGGACGGTCCGCAGGGTCCGCGCTGGAGCCTCGGCCAGCGCTGATCCCCGCTCGATCCGGTGATCGATTGTGCCGCCCGGCCCCCCGGGCGGCACACTGCATAGACGTACGTATCCGCACGCTTCACGAAGACAGGTAGGTCATGGCCGCGAACAACCGTCGCATGTCCGGCAAGAAGGGCGCGCAGGTCGGCAGTGGCGGCCAGCGGCGCAAGGGTCTCGAGGGCCGGGGGCCGACCCCGCCGGCCGAGATGCGCAAGGGTCACAAGAAGAACCGCGTCGCCAACGCGAAGGCGAAGCAGGCCGTGCGCCGTCCCGTGG
>NZ_BNBF01000025.1:32916-53405 GCF_014654935.1 Streptomyces capoamus | reverse complement strand
CCCGGGGCCGCGGCGGCAGGTCCGCCTCGGAACTGGTCGTCGGCCGCAACCCGGTCGTTGAGGCGCTCCGCGAGGGCGTGCCCGCCTCGACGCTTTACGTCCAGCAGTTCATCGACAACGACGAGCGCGTCCGCGAGGCCCTCCAGCTCGCGGCCGAGCGCGGCGGGATCAACCTCATGGAGGCCCCGCGCCCCGAGCTGGACCGCATGACCAACGGCCTGAACCACCAGGGCCTGGTCCTCCAGGTCCCGCCGTACGAGTACGCGCACCCGGAGGACCTGCTCGACGCCGCCGCCGACGAGGGCGAGGACCCGCTGGTCGTCGCCCTGGACGGGGTCACCGACCCGCGCAACCTCGGCGCCGTCGTCCGCTCCGTCTCCGCGTTCGGCGGGCACGGCGTGGTCGTGCCCGAGCGCCGCTCGGCCGGCATGACCGCCGGTGCCTGGAAGACCTCCGCCGGTACGGCCGCCCGTACCCCGGTCGCCCGCGCCACCAACCTCACCCGCGCCCTGGAGGCCTACAAGAAGGCCGGCCTCACCGTGGTCGGCCTGGCGGCGGACGGCGAGGCCGACCTCGGTGACCTCCAGGCCCTGGAGGGTCCGGTCGTCATCGTCGTCGGCAGCGAGGGCAAGGGCCTGTCCCGCCTGGTCGGCGAGACCTGCGACTACCGCGTGCGCATCCCGATGCCGGGCGGCGCGGAGTCGCTCAACGCGGGTGTGGCCGCGGGGATCGTGCTGTACGAGGCCGCGCGCCGGCGCGGCTGACCGGGGACCCGGACGGGCTGAACACCCGTCCGGTAGTTCACCCTTGCGGGGGGATTCGCGCGTCCATGTGGCGTTCGGGGCGGCTTTGACGGGGTCCGGACACATCCGCCCGGTCAAGGCAGTGTCCTAACGCCACGTCACTCGGTTAGATGAGTGTGGACACCAGAACACCCCGCACACCCACGGGGGACCGCTCGTCGGGCTTCGACGACGCTCCCGCGCTGAGCATGGTGAAGGTGCCGAGCGATCCGGCGCAGGTCATCGTCAATCACGCCAGCTTCCGCGTGCAGCTGGGCGCGGCGGCAGCGCGCACCCGATCCCCGCGGATCGCCCGGCACCTGAGCGTCGGCCAGGACACCGCCCGGATGCCCGTCGTGGGCACGGCGGCCCGGTCCGGCGCCACCGGCCGCCGCCGCCCCGTCGTGTGGAGCGGCAAGTCCGCCCCCGACGACACCGGCGCCCACCGGCTCCTCCAGGCCGTGCGGGGCAGCAGCGTCCGCCACGCCGACGAGCCCGAGGCCGGCGCCACCCAGGTCATCCCGCGCGTGCAGACCGGCTACGCCGACACCTACGACGTGCTCGACCAGACCGTCGAGACCCCGGTCGTGGGCCACCAGCGCACCGCCCCCGACGCGGACGGCACCCGCCTCCTGCCCCACATGCGCACGGTCGCCGGCGCCTACGACGACGAGCCCTACGCCCACCCCGGGGCCGAACGGGAACCGCACGACGGCTACGACGGCTACGCCGGTCACGCCGGACCGGCCGGCCCCGCCCAGAGCGGCCCGCGCACCTCCCGGCGCCAGGGCGACGACCCGGCCCGGCACGCCTACTACCCCGGCCGCCGGCTCAACCTCGGCGTCGTCCTCCTCCCGCTGCGCATCTTCCTCGGCTTCATCTCCATCTACGCCGGCATGGGCAAGCTGTGCGACCCCGTCTACTTCGACGGCGGCAAGCGCGGCTCCATGGTCAAGTGGCTCAACACCCTGCACCCGTGGGACGTGGCCGAGCCGCTGCGCCAGTTCGCCCTGCACCACCCGGTCGGTTCCGGTCTGGTCATCGCCTTCCTGCAGGTGGTCGTCGGCGTCCTGACGATCCTGGGCTGCTGGCAGCGCGTCACCGCGGTCCTCGGCGCGCTGCTCTCCGCCGCGCTGATCGTCACCGTCAGCTGGAAGACGGTCCCCGCCTACGACGCCCCGGACATCATCTACCTCGCCGCCTGGTCGCCGCTGATCATCGCCGGCGCCCCCGTCTACTCCGTGGACGGCCGCCTCGCGGGCAGCGCGTGGCGCCGGCTCGGCCCCCGCGCCGACATCTGGGAGCTGCGCCGCTTCGTCCTGCGCCGCGGCGCGCTGATCACGGCCGTGACGGTCGGCGTCACCCTGCTGATCGGTTCGCTGCTGGGCGGCGCGGTCCGCGACTCCAGCCGCGTGGTCGTCCCCGGCCCCGGCGAGGCCCCCCGCAACCACCTCCCCGGCTCCCCGCTCCCGCAGGAACCCGGCGAGCGGCACGAGAAGACCCCGGCGGCCTCCAGTTCCCCGACGAGCGGTGCCACGGCCGGCGCGACCCCCTCCGGGGCGGCGACGACCCCGGGCGCGAGCCGCAGCACCACCGGCGCCACCACCACGAGCCCCACCCGGAGCCAGGGCACCACGGGTCAGGTCCCGCCCCGCAGGACCGCCCCGACGGGCGGCGTCCCGAGCTCGACGGCCGGTCCGACGAGCACCGGGGGCAGCAGCACCGGCGGTTCGACCACCGGCGGCGGCACGTCCTCGGGCGGCGGTGGCGGTGGCGGTGGCGGCACGGCCACGGGCCAGCCCGGCCTGGTGGGCGGCCTGCTGGGCTGACCGAGTAGGACCCACGCGAAGGGCCCCGTACCTCTCCGGTACGGGGCCCTTCGGCACGCGGTCGACGGGGACTAGCGCCCCAGGGTCGCCAGTTCCTTCGCCGCCTCCGTCAGGTCCTTCGCGGTGTCGATGGCCCGCCAGTACGCCCCCTGCGGAATGGGGAACCCGGCCAGCTTCTTCTCCCGGGCCAGCCGCGGGAACGTGGTCCGCTCGTGGTCCCCGCGCTCGGGCAGCAGGGAGGCGAACTCCGGCGAGAACACGTACACACCGGCGTTGATCTCGAACGTCGACGGCGGCGCCTCGATGAAGTCGGTGATGTGCCCGAACCCGTCGGTGCGCACCGCTCCCCAGGGGATGCGCGGCCGGGCCAGCGCCAGCGTGGCGACCGCGTCCCGCTCGGTGTGGAAGTCGGCCATGTCACGCAGCGAGAACCGCGTCCAGATGTCCCCGTTGGTGGCGTACCAGGGCCGGTCGGGGTGCGGCAGGCGCGCCGCGGCGTAGCGCAGACCGCCGCCGCGGCCGAGGGGCTCGTTCTCCACGACGGTGGTGACGGAGACAGGCAGGTCGGCCGAGTCCAGCCACTTCTGCAGGACGTCGGCGAGGTGGCCGCAGGAGACCACCACGTCCGTCACGCCTTCCTCGGCGAGCCAGGTGAGCTGGTGGCCGATGATCGGAGTGCCCGTACCGGGGATCTCGACCATCGGCTTGGGCCGGTCGTCGGTGTACGGACGCAACCGTGAGCCCTGGCCACCGGCCAGGACCACGGCTTGAGTGGGGCGCGACGCGGCGTTCGGATGGGTCATGACCGCACTGTACGTGGCGCCCCACGGCCGCGCGGAGACGGCAACCCACTCCTTGGGGAGCCGTTACCGAGTTCCCACCGGGACTCAGCTGTGCGCGGCCAGCACGCCCGAGGCGAAGGCCGTGTCGCACACCGGGCGGGCGTACGACTGGGCGCGCGGGGCGCCGTAGATGCGCACCGCGGCCTGGCCGAGGGCGCGGGCGATGGAGGAGCAGTGCCGGGCCAGCGACGGGCGGCCGTTGACGGCCTGCTGGAGGTGGGTGAGGACCACCCCCGGGTTCTTGTTCTGCAGCTCGGTCATCAGCTGGTCGCGGAGCACGTCCTGCGGGGCGCGGGTGACCTTCTTGGCGGAGATCTCCGCCGCCGAGACGTCGGAGGCGGCCAGCACCGAGCTGGAGGGGCTCCCCGTCCAGTTGACCCGGGTGACCGCGAGGGTCCCGGAGAGCACCAGGACGACGGGCAGGACGAGGGCGAGAGTGCGGCCGATCCGGCGGGCAGGGCCGCCCCGGTGGCCGCTTCGCGTCTGAGGGGTGGTGGAGTGCTTCACGCGTGTGAGGGTAGCGCCAGGTAATGGCGCCAAGACCCTCAGTCACTCTTATGGGGGATGGGAACGCGCCGCTTTCCGGGTAAGGGGTTGACGTCCGCCGCCCCGCGGTGATCGCTGCGCCGGTGTCCCCGCGCCGGCCGGCAGGCCCCGCGGGAAGGGCCCCGCACGCCGAGCGCGCGGGGCCCCTGCGGTGCGGTGGGCCGTCAGTCGGACAGCCGCTCGCCGGTGGAGGTGGAGAACACGTGGATCTCGCCGGGCCGCGGCACGACGTGCAGCGTCGAGCCCTTCTCCGGCACCTGGCGGCCGTTGACGCGCACCACCAGGTCCTTCACCTCGCCGCCGACCTCGGCGGTGCCGTAGACGTAGCCGTCGGCACCCAGCTCCTCGACGACGTTCACGGAGACGGCGAGACCGGCCGGCTCGTCCGCGGTGTCCTTGGAGAGGGAGGCGGCGACGGAGCCGCCCAGCTCGACCACGTCGAAGTGCTCGGGGCGGACGCCGACGGTCACCGTGCGGTCACCCTTGTCGGCGGCGGTCTTCAGGGCCTCCCGGTTGACGGGGACGACGCTGTTGCCGAACTTCACGCCGCCGTCGGTGATCGGCACCTCGACCAGGTTCATGGCGGGGGAGCCGATGAAGCCGGCGACGAACAGGTTCGCGGGCTTGTCGTACATGTGCCGCGGCGAGTCCACCTGCTGCAGGAGGCCGTCCTTGAGCACGGCCACCCGGTCGCCCATCGTCATGGCCTCGACCTGGTCGTGGGTGACGTAGACGGTGGTGATGCCGAGACGGCGCTGCAGGGACGCGATCTGCGTACGGGTGGACACACGGAGCTTGGCGTCCAGGTTGGACAGCGGCTCGTCCATGAGGAAGACCTGCGGCTCGCGGACGATCGCGCGGCCCATGGCGACACGCTGGCGCTGACCGCCGGAGAGCGCCTTCGGCTTGCGGTCCAGGTACTCGGTGAGGTCGAGGATCTTCGCGGCCTCCTCGACCTTCTGCCGGATCTCCGCCTTGTTGACGCCGGCGATCTTGAGCGCGAAGCCCATGTTGTCGGCGACCGTCATGTGCGGGTAGAGGGCGTAGTTCTGGAACACCATGGCGATGTCCCGGTCCTTGGGCGGCAGGTGCGTGACGTCGCGGTCGCCGAGGCGGATGGCGCCGCCGTTGACGTCCTCCAGGCCCGCGAGCATCCGCAGGGAGGTGGACTTCCCGCAGCCCGACGGGCCGACCAGGACGAGGAACTCGCCGTCCGCGATGTCGATCTCGAGGGCGTCGACGGCGGGCTTGGTGGAACCCGGGTAGATCCGGGTCGCCTTGTCGAACGTGACTGTGGCCATGGTGATGGACCCCTTCTACCGGCAGGAACGTGCCGGACGATCCGTTGTAGGAAGGTGGTTGGTGTAGTCCACCGGGGTGAACTGGGTCAGGACGGTACCTGGCGGCCACGTGATCTGTCAGTACCCCGGCCCCGGCGAACTTCGCGGAAATTTTCCCCGGGCCGCCCCCCAGACCTGGGTACACTGCACGGGCACCCAGGTGCACGCCTCCTTAGCTCAGCTGGTCAGAGCGCCGCTCTTGTAAAGCGAAGGTCGTCGGTTCGAATCCGACAGGGGGCTCCGACGCTGAACAGCGAGAACGCCCCGGCCGACGATCGGTCCGGGGCGTTCGGCATCCCGAGCCGGCGCCGCTCCGTGCCGCGCGTGGGTGAATCAGGTCTCCACCTCGCAGGCCGACCGAGTGACTGAGACGTCACGTTCCGTGGGCGGGCGCGCCCGTGTGGTGCGATGCCCACGTCACATCCGGTCGCCCGGGCTCGGACAGTGCCGCTCGTGCTCCGCGCGCTTGCGGCAGTGGGTGTCGTCACGGCGTTGTTCGGCTCGTCGGCCTCCGGTGCCAGCGCGGCTCCGCCCCCGCCGCCGGACAGGATCGTCATCGACAGTGTGGCGGCGAACGGCACCGGCTGTCCGCCGGGGACGGCCGCCGTGGCCGTCTCCCCTGACGGCACCGCCTTCACCGTCACCTACAGCAACTACCTCGTCACTGGCGCCGGGTGCGTCCGGGACCGAGCGGGCCAGTTACCAGTTCCAGGGCAACGCCACCACCACCAAGACCCATCAGTTCCAGGGCGGGTTCACCGGCGACTGGCAGACGACCGACACCGTGCCCGTCGCCGCCCTGGTCTTCGCCCCCTGCGGGGAGGAGCGCAACCTCAACATCAACACGGAACTGCAGATCGACCCTGGCACCTCAAGCCCGAGCGCCACCAGCTTCTTGGCGATGGACTCGACGGACGGCACGATCAGAACCGTGTACCACGTGGCCTTGAGGCAGTGTCAGTAGCTCCTGGCGCTGCGCGCAGCAACGCATCGCTCCGCCGGCGGTAGAGGCTGTGGTGGTGTCGAGATTGATCATGGGTCGGCTACGGTGCCCATGAGACCGGGTGGAAGTACGGGGACAGCTCCTCATGAACCTTCGCAAGGCGCGAGCGTCGCTCGTCGGATGTGCTGTGGCGGCTTCGCTGCTCACGCTTGCCTCCTGCACGGCGGGCGAGGGTGAAGGGTCTCCCTCCCCGGTGTCCTCGTCGGCCACCCCTGGCTCTGCTCGAACGGCGGGTGGGTCGGACGGGAAGAGCCTCGGGCGGCAGGCCGAGGCCGCCCTCGCCGCCGTGCGGAGCGGAAGGATGGTCGAGTCCGGGGCGGAACGCGTGGGGGACGGGGTCCACACCGAGCCCTATCTGACCGCGGGCAGGACCTATCAGCTCAACCTGGTCTGCTTCGGCCACGGGAGTGCGCGGATGAGGTTCACGCCGGCGCGTGCCGGCACGGAGACCGAGGTGCCGTGTGATCGGTCGGTGGTCCGGCGGCGGGTCGCCGGGCGGGAGCGGATGCGGATCGACGTCGACGGTGACCGGGGGGCGAGTGGAGTGGTCGCCTGGGAGGTCGACGCCGTCGGCTAGCCGGTGGGCCGGGGTCGGGTGAGGGTCTCGATTCCCGTGCGGTCCGTGTCGTCCGGGGGTGCGTTGAGGCGGTGGATCAGTACCCAGCGGCCGTCGTCCAGCGCGCCGGTGAAGAGTGAGGCGTGGCGGGTCGCCCCGTTGTGCCAGCGCAGGGGGCCGGACGTCTGCCAGCTCGGTGCGGGGTCGCCCAGCCGGCGTTCCACCAGCAGCCGTACGACCAGGTCGGCGGTCGCCCGCGGGGTGGCCCACAGGCCGCCCGCCGGGAGGATCGCGCCGTCCATCGTCCACGGCCTGCGGGGCCGGCCGAACAGGCCCGGGGCCGGCAGGCGGCGGGCGGGATCGGGGTGGGCGGTCATCTCGGTGATGCCGAGCGGACGCAGGACGTACTCGGTGACCACCTCCGTGTACGTCGTCCCGGAGGCGGCGGTCAGGGCCGCGCCGAGCACGGCGTAACCGAGGTTGGAGTACTCCTCCGTCCGGCCGGGCGGCCCGGTGAGGAGTGTGTCGAGCCGGGGGAGCAGCCGGTCCAGCGCGGGGCGGTCGAAGGCGGCGTACGGGTCCCGGCGGGGGAGCCGGCCGGGTGGCAGGCGGGGCAGGCCCGAGGTGTGCCGGGCGAGGTTCAGGAGCGTGATGCCCGTGCCGGGCGCCGCGGGCAGCCACCGTTCGACGGGGTCGTCGAGCGCCAGCACCCCGGCCGCGGCCATGCGGGTCAGCGCCGTGCCCGTGACGACCTTGGTGAGCGAGCCGATCTCGACGAAGCGGTCGACGGCGTGGCCGTCGCTGAGGGCCGGTGCGGCGCCGTCGCTGAGCACGCAGGTCGGGACGGGCCGCGCCGTGCGCGTCACGCGGCCCACCGGGGCACGGCTGCTCCGTCCGGTGCCGGGCCGGTACGCGGTCCGGCACCGCCGTCGTACGTCTCCGGCGCCTCGGCCGGCTCCGCGGGGATGTCGATCACGGGTCGGACGATACCGGCGTGCGTGAATCGGCTCATGCGAATTATCCGGGGCCTGGGCGGTGTGTGGGCGTATGTCCGTAAAGCTCCCGGCACGTACGTGTGGCTGGGGATCCTGTTCGTGACGACGGTCGCGCTGCACCACATGTCGCCGGAGTTCGTGGAGCACTTCCTGCGGCGGCGGTCGACGAACATCCTGGAGCTGTCCCGCAATCCGGTGCGGGTGCTGGTGGCCAGCGCGATGTGGATCGGGAGCGGGCACTGGGTGCCGTACGCCTTCCTGTACACCGTGTTCCACGCGCCGGCCGAGCGCTGGCTGGGTACGGCCCGTTGGCTGGCGGTGTGCGTGCTGGCGCACGTGCTGGCGTCGCTGATCAGCGAGGGGGTGCTGCTGGAGGCGATCCGCCGGGGTGTGGTCCCGTACACGGCGGTGAACACCCTCGACATCGGGGTGAGTTACGCGCTGGCCGGGGTGATGGCCGTGCTGGTGTACCGGATCGCCGCGCCCTGGCGGTACGCGTATCTGCTCGCGGTGCTGGCCGTGTTCGGGCTGCCGCTGGTGACCGGGCCGACCTTCACCGACGTCGGTCACGCCGTCGCGGGGCTGATCGGTCTCGCCTGTCACCCCCTGGTCAGGGGCCGTGGAAAAGCATGGAATCCGAAGGAGACACTGGCCGGGCACAGGGGTTAACGTCCGGCCATGAACAGCTCGGCGAGCAGTGTCGTGAACGGTGGCATCTCCTTCTGGTACGCGGACGACGGTCTTCCGGCGGTGCGGGAGCCGCTGCCCGGGGACGCGTCCGCCGACGTCGTGATCGTGGGCGGCGGGTACACGGGGCTGTGGACCGCGTACTACCTGAAGAAGGCCGCCCCGTTCCTGCGGATCACCGTGCTGGAGCAGAAGTTCTGCGGGTACGGCGCCTCCGGGCGCAACGGCGGCTGGCTGTACAACGGGATCGCGGGCCGGGACCGGTACGCCCGGCTGCACGGCCACGAGGCCGCCGTACGGCTGCAGCGGGCGATGAACGACACCGTGGCGGAGGTGGTCGCGGTCGCCGAGGCGGAGGGCATCGACGCCGGCGTGCACCGCGGCGGCGTCCTGGAGGTGGCCACCACCCCGGCGCAGCTGGCCCGGCTGAAGGCGTTCCACGCGCGCGAGCTGTCGTACGGGGAGAAGGACCGGGAGCTGTACGGCGCCCGGGAGACCGCCGAGCGGATCCGGGTCGCGGACGCGGTCGGCTCCGCCTGGACCCCGCACGGGGCACGGCTGCACCCGGTGAAGCTGGTCAAGGGGCTGGCGGCGGCCGTGGAGGGGCTGGGCGTCACGATCCACGAGTCGACGCCGGTGACGGAGATCCGCCCCCGGCACGCGGTCACCCCGTACGGCACGGTCCGCGCGCCGTACGTGCTGCGCTGCACCGAGGGGTTCACGGCCTCCCTCAAGGGGCAGCGGCGGACCTGGCTGCCGATGAACTCCTCGATGATCGCGACGGAACCGCTGACCGAGGAGCAGTGGGCGGCCATCGGCTGGGCGGGCCGGGAGACCCTCGGCGACATGGCGCACGCCTATATGTACGCGCAGCGCACGGCGGACGGCCGGATCGCGCTGGGCGGGCGCGGGGTGCCGTACCGCTTCGGGTCGCGCACGGACAACGACGGGCGTACGCAGGCGGCGACCGTGGAGGCGCTGCGCGAGATCCTGACCCGGTTCTTCCCGTCCCTGGCGGGCGTGCGTGTCGCGCACGCCTGGTCGGGGGTGCTCGGGGTGCCGCGCGACTGGTGTGCCACGGTGACGCTCGACCGCTCCACGGGTCTGGGCTGGGCCGGCGGTTACGTCGGCTCCGGGGTGGCCACCGCGAACCTGGCCGCCCGCACCCTGCGGGACCTGCTGCAGCGGGACTCCGGGCAGGGTGGCCGGACGGAGCTGACGGAGCTGCCCTGGGTGGACCACAAGGTCCGCAAGTGGGAGCCGGAACCTTTCCGCTGGCTGGGCGTCCAGGGCATGTACGCGACCTATCGCGCCGCCGACCGGCGGGAACGCCTCCGCCCCGGCACGGAGTCCTCGCGGCTGGCCAGGGCGGCCGACCGCGTGGCGGGACGGCACTGAGGTCCGGGGCGCGGGGCGGTTACCCTCGCGGCATGATTCGTACCGCGACCCCTGACGACGTCCCCGTCATCCATTCCCTGATCCGTGAGCTGGCCGAGTACGAGAAGGCGGCCGAGGAGGTCCGGGCCGGCGAGGAGCACCTGCGGGAGGCGCTGTTCGGGGAGCGGCCGGCCGCGTTCGCGCACCTGGCGGTGGACGAGGAGAGCGGGGAGCCGGTCGGCTTCGCGCTGTGGTTCCTCAACTTCTCCACGTGGCGCGGGGTGCACGGCATCTACCTGGAGGACCTCTACGTCCGGCCCGAGGCGCGCGGCGGCGGACACGGGCGGGCGCTGCTGGCCGCGCTGGCACGGATCTGTGTGGAGCGGGGGTACGAGCGGCTGGAGTGGTCGGTGCTGAACTGGAACCGGCCGGCGATCGGCTTCTACGAGGCGCTGGGCGCCCGGCCCCAGGACGAGTGGACGGTGTACCGGCTCACGGACGAGGCGCTGACCGCGCTGGGCTCCGCCGGCTGACGCGGGGCCCGAGCGGGCGGTCGGCGGGTGTCAGGGCTCCAGGACGACCTTGCCGATCGTGGCGCGTCCCTCCAGTGCCCGGTGGGCGGCGGCGGCCCGGTCGAGGGGGAAGCGGGTGACGGCGGGGCGCAGGCGGCCCCGGGCGGCCTCGGCGAGGGCGCGCAGTTCCAGGGCGCGCAGGCCGCCGGCCCGCTCCAGCATCCTGGGGCCGAGGACCGACTCCGAGACACCCTCGACGTGGTAGCCCCGGCCCGGCCCGATGCCCTCCGCCGACCAGCCGAAGACCAGGTGCCGGCCGCCGGGGCCGAGCAGGGCGACGGAGTCCCGGGCGACCTGGCCGCCGACGCCGTCGTAGACCAGGGTGGCGGGCCGGCCGCCGAGGCGGGCGCGGACCTCGGCGGCCCAGCCGGGGCCGGTGTAGTCGACGGCGAGGTCGGCGCCGGCGGCGCGGGCCCGGGCGGTCTTGACCGGGCCGCCCGCGAGGCCGATCACGGTGGCTCCGGCGTTCTTGGCGTGCTGCACGAGCAGTGTGCCGATGCCGCCGGCCGCGGCCGGTACGACCACCACGTCGTCCGGTCCCGGCTCGGCGAACTGCGCGATGCCCAGTGCCGTACGGCCCGTGCCGATCATGGCGACGGCGGCGGCGGGGTCCAGGCCGCCGGGGATGTCGTGGAGGCGTTCGGCCTCGGTGACGGCCAGCTCGGCGTAGCCGCCGGGCGCGTGGCCCAGGTGGGCCACCACCCGCCGGCCCAGCCACCGTCCGTCGACCCCGGCGCCGAGCGCGTCCACGACGCCCGCGACTTCCCGGCCGGGCACCGTCGGCAGGACCGGCAGCGCGGGCAGCGGGCCCTGGTGGCCCGCCCGCAGGGCCGTGTCGAGCAGGTGCACCCCGGCCGCGGCGACCGCGATCCGTACCTGGCCGGGGCCCGGGACCGGGTCCGGGACCTCCTCGTAGGCCAGGTTCTCGGCCGGGCCGAAGGCGTGCAGTCGGACGGCGTGCATGGGGACCCCCCGGAAGTCGACGTGGTGCCCCCACCCTCCGACCTCAAGCGCGCTTGAGGTCAAGGGCGGGCCGGCCGAGGATCAGGGACACCGCGGTCACCGCGCTGTTGAAGGACACCTCCGCCAGCAGACCGGGCGCCGCGACCTGGTCGCCCACGAGGTACACGCCGTCACCGCGGTCCACGGCGGGCCGGTCCCGCCAGGTGCGGCCCGGCAGGTCCACCGCTCCGGTACGGCCGTCCGCCACCGACTCCCGCCGCCAGGTCACCCGCTCCCGCCACCCGCGGAACCCCAGGTCGAGCAGGCGCTCGGCGCGGACCAGCGCGTCGGTGCGGTGCTCGCCGGGCCCCACCGGGAACTGCCCCTGAAGCAGCTGTTCCCCGGCCGGCGCGAGGGACGGGTCCTGCGCGGTGAACCGCTCGATCCAGCCCGGCGCGTCCAGGTCGGAGACGGCGAAGGCGTCCCCGCGCCGGGTGCGTACGGCGAGGTCGAGGAGGACGGTACGGCCGCTCGGCCACTCCAGCGAGTCGTCGCGGAGCAGCCGCCGGGCGGCGGGCAGGCCGGTGGCGACGATCACCGGGGTGTCCCGGGGCAGGGCGTCCACCCGGGCGCCCGTCTCGATCCGCACGCCCGCGTTCCGGGCCCGCGCGGCCATCCGCTCGATGACCGCGCCCCAGCCGCCGCGCGGGTAGCGCGCCTCCGGCGGCAGCTTGGCGGCCCGGCGCAGGCGCTCCTGCACGAAGGCCGCGGACAGGCTGCCCGGGTCGTGGTGGAACAGGGCGACGGCCGCGTAGTGGGCGGCGGCCCGGGCGCCCTCCTCCCCGGCGATCCCGGCCGCCCAGCCGAGGAAGCGGGCGTCGACGGGGGCCGGGCCGACCCGGCGCCGCACCAGCTTGAGCAGGGCGAGGGGCGGGGTGCGGCGCAGCGCGCCGTGGTGGTGCAGCCGAAGCCGGGCGGCCTCCCGGAGCGGCAGCGGGGCGAGCGGGCCGATCAGGCCCCGCTGCCCGAGCCAGGCCCAGTGCGGGCCGCCGCGGTAGAGGGCGTGCGGGCCCTCGTTGGTCCGGTACGGACCCGTCGCCGTACGGGCCCGTCCGCCGAGGCTGTGGTGGGCCTCGTACACGGTGACCTCGGCGCCGGCCTCGGCGGCGGTGATCGCGGCGGTGAGTCCGGCGAAGCCGCCGCCGATGACGGTGATGCGGTGCGTGGGCATGGCTCTCCCTGCGGTTCGGTACGACCTGCTGCGCACGTACGACGGCTGGTGTCCCGCCGGATGTGACATCCCGGTGTCCGCGCGGGCCGGGCGATTGTCAGTGGCGGGGTGCAGCATGGGGCGCATGGTGAGGCGAGCGACGGGTGGGCGGCCGGCGGGCCGGGGATCGGTGCGGGGCGTGCGGCGGCCGGAGCTGCGGCTGCCGCCGCTTCAGCCGTGGGGCGAGGGGGCGTTGGAGCCGGACGGCGACTACGACGGGCTGGAGTTCCGGGAGCTGGACCTGGGCGGGCAGGACGGGGCGGGGGCCCGTTTCATGGACTGCGCGTTGACGGGCTGCGCGGTGGACGGGACGGCGCTGGGCCGGGCCCGGGTCCTGGACTCGGTGCTGACCGGGCTGCGCGGGGTGGGCACGCAGTTCGCCGAGGCCACGTTCCGGGACGTGGAGCTGGTCGACGCGCGCCTGGGCGGCACCCAGCTGCACGGCGCCGTGCTGGAGAGAGTCGTGGTCCGGGGCGGCAAGATCGACTATCTGAACCTGCGCGAGGCCCGGCTGAAGGACGTCGTCTTCGAGTCCTGCGTCCTGGTGGAGCCGGACTTCGCGGGCGCGCGCCTGGAGCGGGTGGAGTTCACCGACTGCGCCGTGAAGGGGGCCGACTTCGGCGGGGCGACCCTGACGGACGTGGATCTGCGCGGGACCGCTCCGCTGGAGATCACCCGCGGCCTGGACCGGCTCTCGGGCGCGGTGATCAGCACGGCCCAACTGCTGGACCTGGCCCCGGTGCTGGCGGCGGCGATGGGCATCCGGGTCGAGTGACCCCGCTCCGGGCGGCCCGTGCTCACGGGTGGCCCGGTCGGCCGTCCCCGTACAGCCAGTCCTTCCAGATTCCGCGGAAATCCTGGTGCGGTGCCTTCTTCTCGACATAGGCGGTGAAGTCGGCGGTGCTCACCGTGCCGTGGCGGTGGTCGGCGGCCCAGCCCTGGAGGATGTCGTAGAAGGTGTCGTCGCCGGTCTTCTGCCGGATCTTCTGCAGGACCATCGCGCCGCGGTCGTAGACGGGGGTGTCGGTGATGTGCGCGGCGCCGGAGGGCCTGGCGGGCGGGAAGGCCCACACGGCCTCGTCGTCCTCCTCGTAGACCTCGGTGAACTTCTCCTGGACGCTCTTGCCGCCGTGGTCCTCCTGGTAGAGCCACTCCGCGTACTGCGCGAAGCCCTCGTTCAGCCATATGTCCCGCCAGCTCGCGGGGGTGACCGAGTCGCCGTACCACTGGTGGGCGAGTTCGTGCACGAGGAGCGGGGTGGTCAGCTGGTCGGCGGGGAAGACGGGCCGGGTCTGGGTCTCCAGCGCGTAACCGGCGTCGCCGGGACGGTCGACGACGGCGCCGGCCGAGGAGAAGGGGTACGGCCCGAAGTTGGTCTCCTCCCAGTCGAGGATCTCCGGGATCTGCGCGAGGACCTTCCTGCTCGCCGCGGCCCGCGTCGGATCGACGGCGGTGAGGACGGGCAGGCCGTGCGGGCCGGTGGTGCGCGCGATGTCGTAGTGCCCGATGGCGACGGTGGCGACGTAGCTCGCCATGGGCTGGGCGGTGTGCCACCGGTACGTGGTGCGGCCGCCCTTCGTGCTCTCGTCCGTCAACTCGCCGTTGGAGACGGCCTGGAGGCCCTTCGGCACGGTGACCGCGATGTCGTACGACGCCTTGTCGGAGGGGTGGTGGTCGCCGGGGAACCAGGCCATGGAGCCGACGGGTTCGCCCAGGGCCAGGGCGCCGTCGGCGGTGGGCAGCCAGCCCTCCTCGGAGCCGTCGGGGTCGGTGAGGGTGCGCGGGGTGCCCGAGTAGCGGACGGTGGTGCGGAACGTCTCGCCCTCGCTGAGGTCGTCGTGCGGGCGGACGGTGAGTTCCTGGCCGGCGCGGCTCCAGCGGGCGCGCTTGCCCTCGACGGTGACCGAGTCGACGTGCAGCCCGGCGAGGTCCAGGTCGAAGGCCGACAGGTCCCGGGTGGCCCGGGCGGTGACGACGGCCGTGCCGGTGAGCCGGCGGGTGGCCGGGGTGTAGTCCAGGGTCAGGTCGTAGTGCCCGACGTCGTAGCCGCCGTTGCCGGCTTTCGGGAAGTACGGGTCGCGGACGCCGGAGCCGCCCGGGGTGCCCCGCACCCCGCCGTCGCACGCGGTGCCGGTGAGCGCCAGGGCGAGCAGGGCGGCGAGTGCCGGGACAAGGCGTACGGATCTGGACATGTCAGTGATCTTAGGCGGGCGGGTGGCACCGCGGACAGGATCCGCCGGACCGGCGTGACACCATCTCCCCCGTGCTCGACATCGGCTACGCCCTCTCCAACCGGTTCCCGGACCCGCCGCAGACCGACTACCGCCGCGCGGACGTCCGCGCCCTGCGTCACGACCTGTTCTGCGGGGACGTCTACCTCGCGGACACCGAGAGCGACCGGGAACTGTCCACAGCCTGGGGATGGGTGCCGGTGCTGGACTTCGCGTGGGCGCTGTGCGACATCGCGGAACGGCTGGACCGCGACCCGATGGGCTCCCGCGCCGCCCGGCCGCAGCGCGCCGAGCTGGACTTCACCGAGTCCACCGACCGGATGCTCTTCGAGCGCCGCTTCGGCTGGGTGGACATCACCGCCGACTGGACGCCGGCCGAGGAGTCCCCGCTGAGCTTCTCCCACGCGGAGCTGCGCCGCGAGGCCCGCGACTTCCTGCACGACCTGCTCGCGGACCTCACCGACCTGCACGAGGACCTGGGCGAGAACCCCGCCGTGTGGACCCTGCAGGCCCGCTTCCCGCGGGTGGCGTAGCCCCGTCCGCGCAGGGAGGTCCCCCGGCCGGGAGCCGGGGGACCGTCGGACCCGGGGCGCCGCTCAGACGTTGACGCCGAAGTCCTGGGCGATGCCGACCAGGCCGGAGGCGTAACCCTGGCCCACCGCGCGGAACTTCCACTCCGCGCCGTTGCGGTACAGCTCGCCGAAGACCATGGCCGTCTCGGTGGCCGCGTCCTCCGACAGGTCGTAGCGCGCGATCTCGGCGCCGCCGGCCTGGTTGACGATGCGGATGTAGGCGTTGCGGACCTGACCGAAGTTCTGGCCGCGGTTCTCGGCGTCGTAGATGGAGACCGGGAAGACGATCTTGTCGATGTCGGCCGGCAGCGCGGCCAGGTTGACGTTGATCGCCTCGTCGTCGCCGGCGCCCTCGCCCGTGCGGTTGTCGCCCGTGTGGACGATCGAGTTGTCCGGGGTCTGCTTGTTGTTGAAGAAGACGAAGTGGGCGTCCGAGTAGACCTTGCCCTGCCCGTTCACCGCGATGGCGGAGGCGTCCAGGTCGAAGTCCGTGCCGGTGGTGGTGCGGACGTCCCAGCCGAGGCCCACGGTGACGGCGGTCAGGCCCGGAGCCTCCTTGGTGAGCGAGACGTTGCCACCCTTGGACAGGCTTACAGCCATGTTGGGAGTCCCTTCCTTAGATACCCGTGCATATCCGTGCACTCTGTGCCGACGAAGCTACCGTCACCCGGGACAACGTCGAGGGGGGTCCCCGTGGTTCCGGATGCCTTTACCTTTTTTACCGAACCGGAAATCCAGGTGACGTGCGCCGGGCCGGACCGGGAACATGGAGGGCATGTCCGGGCCCTATCTCATCCGCGGCTCCGTCTCGCTTCCCGAGGCCGAGCTGATGTGGCGTTTCTCCAGGTCCTCCGGGCCCGGCGGGCAGCACGTCAACACCAGCGACTCGCAGGTCGAGCTGCGCTTCGACCTCGCCCGCACCGAGGCACTGCCCCCGGTGTGGAAGGAGCGGGCGCTGGAACGGCTGGCCGGCCGCCTCGTCGACGGGGTGGTCTCCGTGCGGGCCTCGGAGCACCGCTCCCAGTGGCGCAACCGCGAGGCCGCCGCCGTGCGCCTCGCCGCGCTCCTCGCGGAGGCCAGCGCGCCGCCGCCCAAGCCCCGCAGGGCGACCCGGATCCCGCGCGGCATCAACGAACGCCGGCTGCGGGAGAAGAAGCAGCGCGCGGACACCAAGCGCGGCCGCTCGGGGCGCGACTGGGGCTGACCGGCGCGGTGTCACAGCCGCCGGTCCCCGATCGTCAAGGGGGTGCAGCAGCATCGCGGACGACGACGGAGAGGCCGGACCCACCCATGACCGACAACGACTTCCTCGCCGAGCGGTTCGAGACCTACCGGGGGCACCTGCGGGCCGTCGCCCACCGGATGCTCGGCTCCGCCGCCGAGGCCGAGGACGCCGTGCAGGAGACGTGGCTGCGGCTGAGCCGGTCCGACGTGCGGGAGGTGGACAACCTCGGCGGCTGGCTGACCACCGTCGTCGGCCGGATCTGCCTGGACCTGCTGCGCTCGCGCCGCACCCGGGGCGAGGAGCCGCTGGACAGCCGGCCGCCCGCGCCGGCCGGCGGGCCGGATCCCGCGCAGGACGCCCTGCTCGCCGACTCGGTCGGGCTCGCCCTCCTCGTCGTCCTGGACACGCTCTCGCCGGCCGAGCGGCTCGCCTTCGTGCTGCACGACCTGTTCGGAGTGCCCTTCGAGGAGATCGGCGGCATCCTCGGGCGCACCGCGCCGGCCGCGCGGCAGCTGGCCAGCCGGGCCCGGCGCCGGGTGCGGGGTGTGCGGGCGCCGGAGGCCGACCTGGCCCGGCAGCGGGCGGTGGTCGAGGCGTTCCTGGCCGCCGCGCGCGACGGTGACTTCGACGGGCTGCTCGCGGTGCTGGACCCGGACGTGGTGGCCCGTACGGAGGCCGGGGTGAACGCCGGTGCGGCCCGGGTCGCAGCGGGTGCGGCGAGCTTCGCCCACCTGGCCCGGGTGGCGCGTGCGGTGCTGGTCGACGGCGCGACGGGTCTCGCGGTGTTCGCCGGCGGCCGCCCGGAGCGGGTCCTCGTCTTCGCCTTCGCGGCCGGACGCATCACGGGGATCGACATCGTCACCGATCCGGCCCGGCTGGCGGACCTCACCGTGGAGGAGGTCTAGGGCGTTTCTTTCGGATCAGCCCGACTCGGATCGGCGGTGCCTTGTCGGTGCCGGTGAGCCCCGCGGCCCCGGGGTGATCCGAAAGACACGCCCTCGGGCCTGTGGGGGAGCGGGTCGCGGGCGGTGCCCGGTTCTCAGCCCAGGTGCCGGTACCGGCCGCGGTAGTACAGCAGGGGCCCGCCCTCGACGCTCGGCACCCGGGCGGTGAGGACGCGGCCGATGACCAGGGTGTGGTCGCCGGCGGCCACCCGCTGCTCGGTCCGGCACTCCAGGGTGGCCAGCGCGCCGCCGACGAGCGGGGCGCCGGTGGCCTCGCCGCGGACGTAGGGGAGGTCCTGGAACAGCAGCCGGTCGCTGATGCGGCCCTTCATGGCGAAGCGGCCCGCGATGTGCCGCTGGCTCTCGGCGAGCACGGACACCGCCCACAGCGGCTGCTCGTCGAGCAGTTCGTCCATGCGGGCCCCGGTGCGCAGGCTCACCAGGACCAGCGGCGGGTCGAGGGAGACGGACATGAAGGCGGTGGCGGTCATGCCGACGTCCTCGACGCCCGGTGCCTGGGGGTCGTCCGGGTCCAGCGGCGGCTCCTGCGCGGTGACCAGGACCACGCCCGCGGCCAGCCGGGACATCGCGGCCCGGAACTCGTCGTCGCTCACCCCCTCAGCATGCCCGGAAGGCAGGGGGGTGGCGGTGGAGGGAGTCTTCAGCACGCCGGAAACGCTAGCCCCCGCGCCGCGGGCCCCGCATCGGCCCTTCGCCCGAGCCGGGTCCTAGGACCAGCGGCGCACCCGGACGGACACCGGCAGTGCGGGAGCAGGCACCGGCAGTGCAATATGTGTGCACATCCGTACGCGTTGTATTCAGAAAGCACACAGGCAAAACGCAGAAACTCTACTCAATTGTTCACGTTCTCCTGTGACTTGAGTCACAAGGGGCAGGAATTGTTGACCCTGTGTACCGAGTGGGCAGCGCGCTGTGATTCAGTGGCGGAACAACCCTTCATTCGCTGCGAGGTCTCGGGGGGAGGGCGAGTATGGAGACCGAGTCGGAGCCTTACGTCCGCCTTGCGTCCCTGCGGCAGCTGCACCAGGTCATGGCCGACATGAACACGGCGCGCAGCCTGGCGGACACCCTGCAGACGGTCGCGGACGGCGCCGTGCACGCCCTCGGCTACGAGATGGCGGCCGTCAACCTGGTCCGCCAGGACGGCGACCTCGTCGTCGCCGCCTTCTCCGGCAACCCCGCCGCCGAGGCCCTGATCACCGGCCGGGTCGGCTCCCGGGAGTCCTGGGACCGCCGCCTGCTGCACATGGGCGAACGCTGGGGCGACCTCGTCTTCATCCCGCACACCGAGGGCTGGGTCCTCGACGACGACGACGTCCCCCAGTGGTACACCGACGGACCCGCCCCCCGCTTCGAGGACGAGTGGCACCCCTCCGACCGGCTCTTCGCCCCCATGTACACGCCCGGTGCGCCGGGCGGCAACTGCGGTGAACTGCTCGGGGTCATATCCGTCGACCGCCCCCGCAACGGCCGCCGCCCCGGCGCCTGGGGCCGCGAGGCGCTCCAGATGTACGCCTTCCAGGCCGCCATCGCGATCAGCAACGCCCGGCTCCGCGCCAACATGCAGCGCGCCCTCGTCCGGCTGGAACGCGAACAGCAGGCACTGCGCGCCAGCGAGGAATCCTTCCGACAGGCCTTCGAGTACGCCCCCTCCGGCATGGCCATCGCCGAGATGGGCGGCGACCAGCACGGACGCATCCTGCGCACCAACGACGCCCTGTGCCGGCTGCTCGGCCGTCCCGCCTCCGCGATGCGCCGCTACTCCTTCGCCGACCTCGTCCACCCCGAGGACGTCGGCACCCTGCTGCGCACCTCGGCGGAGGGCGGGCGCGCGGAGCTGCGGCTCGGCCGCCGGGACGGCACGTACGTCTGGGTGTCGCTGCGCAACAGCGTCGTCGCGGACGCCGCCGACGGCCCCCGCTTCCTGCTCACCCACGTCGAGGACATAGAGGAGCGCAAGCGGCGCGAGCTCCAGCTCGCCCACCGCGCCTCCCACGACTCGCTGACCGGTCTGCCCAACTCCGCCGAGCTGCGCTCACGGCTGTCGGCCCGGCTCTGCCGGCGCCCCGCGCACGCCGGCGCCGCCGAATCCCTGGACGCGGCCTACGGCCACCCCGCCTTCGACATCCCGGCCGGCCACGGCTTCGACTTCACCCCGGGCACCGACGGCTTCGACGCCTACGACCACCATGTGCACACCGTCGCCCCCGAGGACGGCCGCGACGACGGCGCCAAGGGCCTCGCGGTGCTCTTCTGCGACCTCGACGGCTTCAAGTCGATCAACGACCGGTTCGGGCACAACGCGGGCGACGCCGTCCTCATCGAGGTGGCCCGGCGGCTCAGCAACGGCGTCCGGGACGGTGACACGGTCGCCCGGCTCGGCGGCGACGAGTTCGTGATCCTCGCCGACGGCCTCGGCCGGGCCGACGCCCAGGACCTGGCCGTACGGCTGCGCAACGAGATCATCCAGCCGATCCGTGCCGAGGGCCGGGCGGTCCGGGTGGGCGCGAGCTTCGGCATCGGCTGGGCGCACTGCGGCATGACGGCGGACGAGGTGCTGAAGTCCGCTGACGAGCGGATGTACGTAGAGAAACGATCTCGTCCCAAACAGCACCGCCGGGCCGGATGATCCGCAGGTCAGCGGGGTGAAGCGGTTCGAGCCCCCCGTTTGGGCCAGGGAGAACGGGTAGGCTCGCCATTCCAACCCGTACCGCATCCGCCCGCACCTGTTGAGGAGTACCAAGGGATGACGCCC
>NZ_BNBF01000025.1:23812-32882 GCF_014654935.1 Streptomyces capoamus | reverse complement strand
GGCGACAACGGCGCGAGCACGCCCGAGGACGACGACCCGTTCGGCTACCTGTACGCAGACGGCCAGGCCAGGGGAGCCCAGCCGCCGTCCGGCGGCGGTTACGGCTATCCGAACTCGGTCAGCAGAGTGCGTGCGGTCGGCGAGCGTTCCTACGGCGCACAGCAGGCGCCGCCGCAGGCCACGTACGGCCAGGGCGGGCCCCAGCAGGGTGCCTACGGCCAGCCGAACGCCCACTACCAGGCCCCCGAGACGCTGCCCGGCGGCGCCCCGGCCGGCCGCCGGGGCGCGCCGCCCGCGCCCGGCCGCCGCGGACCCAACACCAAGGGCCTGCTCATCGGCGCGATCGCCGTCGTCGCGGCGGTCGTCATCGGCATCGGCATCGCGATGATCAACGGCAACACGGACGACGACAAGTCCGGCAACGAGGCCGGCCCCGCCCCGACCCAGTCCCGGACCGGCTCTCCGAGCCCGTCGGGGAGCGCCTCCAACGCGCCGGGCGAGCTGCCGAAGTCCGACGCCGTCGCCCTCCAGCTGGCCGGCGGCGCGACCAAGACGACGGACGTACCCGGCGCGAAGGCGGCCGGCGGCACCTATGTGGGCGGCTTCAACCAGACCGGCTCCTCGATCACCTGGACCCTGAACGGCATCCCCGAGGCCGGCAAGTACAGCCTCTTCGTCGGGTACAGCGTCCCGGGCAAGGACGCCACCGCCACCCTCACGGTCAACGGCACGGCGTCCAACACGCCCGCCGGACTGAAGAACTGGGCGAAGGCCGCGGAGGGTGACTACGCGAAGGGCTGGACGAAGACGTACAGCTGGATCCAGCTCAACAAGGGAGCGAACACCATCAAGCTCTCCTGCGAGCAGGGCAACCAGTGCGACGCCCTGATCGACCAGATGTGGCTGGTGAAGGGCTGGGTCAACTCCAGCGGCTGACCCCGGGTCGTCGCCTCACACCGCCGTCACCGACACCCGCGCCAGGAGCTTCTCGTAGGCCGCGGGGTCGAACTCGCCCGCCGCGGGGGCCCGTACCGTCGCCGCCGACAAGGCCACCGCGCGGATGAGGCGGTCCGGCCAGGGGAGGTGCTCCACCAGGCCCGACAGCAGGCCGGCCACCGCCGAGTCGCCGGCGCCGGTGGGGTTGCCGAGTTCGGGAGCGGGCGGGACGGCGCGCCAGCGGCCGTCGGCGGTGACGGCGAGGAGGCCGTCGGCGCCGAAGGAGGCGACGACCGCGTGGGCGCCGCGCCGGCGGGCGTCCTGGGTGGCGCGCAACGGCTCGTGCGAGCCGGTCAGTTCGGCCAGTTCGTCGGCGTTCGGCTTGATGATGTCCGGGCGGGCGGCGACCCCGCGGCGCAGCGGCTCGCCACTGGTGTCCAGCAGTACCGGGATGCCGGCCGAGCGGGCCGCGCGGACCAGCTTCGCGTACGCCCCCACCGGCACCCCCGGCGGCAGGCTGCCGCACAGGGCCACCGCCGAGGCGCCGGACAGCAGGTCGTCGTACCGGTCCAGGAAAGCGCCCCACTCGCCCGGGGTGATCTGTGGACCCGGCTCGTTCAGCTGGGTGGTGTCGCCGGCCGTCTCGTCCACGACCGCGACGGTCCGCCGGGTCGCCCCGGCTATCGGGACCAGCGCGTCCACCGGTCCGGGCGTCCCCGCGAGCGCCTCCCGCAGCAGCTCGCCGGTCGGTCCGCCCGCGAACCCGGTGAGCGTCACCTCGTGCCCGAGGGCGGCCAGCACCCGGGCCACGTTCACGCCCTTGCCGCCGGGCCGTTCGGTGACCTGGGAGACGCGGTGCGAGGCGCGCGGGCGCAGTGACCGTACGCGGTAGGTGATGTCGAGAGCGGTGTTCAGCGTGACCGTGAGGATCACCCGGGCCGACCTCCCTCGATGTCCGTGCGCCTGTCTCGGTTTCCGGGGCCACGATCATGCCAAAGAGACGGCGGCCGGCCCAGTGCGCGGGTCGGTCACCGTCTCCGGACGGGGGTTACGGATCAGGGCAGTTGGGGCGCTACCACCCATTCGCCCTGCCGCATCACGCCCTTCAGCGCGAAGTCCGCGTCCAGCAGGACCAGGTCGGCGTCCTTGCCGGGCTCCAGGGAGCCGACGCGGTCGGACAGGCCGAGCAGACGGGCCGGGGTGGCCGACAGGGCGGCCACGGCGTCCTCCACCGACAGCTTGTCGACGGTCACCGCCCGCTGGAAGGCGCGGTCCTGGGTGAGTGTGGACCCCGCGATCGAGCCGCCCTCCACGAGCCGGGCCACGCCCTCGCTGACCTCGACCTCCAGCGGGCCGAGCATGTAGCGGCCGTCGCCGGTGCCGGCCGCGTCCATCGCGTCGGTGATGAACGCCACGCGGTGGGCGCCCGCGTGACGGAACGCCAGCTGCAGCGCGGCGGGGTGCAGGTGGACGCCGTCGTTGATCAGCTCGACCGTGACCCGCTCGTCCTGGAGCAGGGCGGCGATCGGGCCGGGCGCGCGGTGGTTCAGGGCGGGCATGGCGTTGAAGAGGTGGGTGGCGACCGTGGCGCCCGCGTCGATCGCCTGGACCGTCTGCTCGTAGCCGGCGTCGGTGTGCCCGACGGCCGCGATGACGCCGTGTTCGGCGAGCAGCCGTACGGAGTCGATGCCGCCCGGCAGCTCGGTGGCGAGGGTGACCATCTTCGCCTTGCCGCGCGCCGCGTCGATCAGTTTGCGGACCTCGGCCGGGTCCGGGTCGCGCAGCAGCCCCTCGGAGTGCGCGCCCTTGCGGCACGGGGAGATGAACGGGCCCTCGAAGTGGATGCCGGCGATCTCCCCCTGTTCGGCCAGTTCGCTCAGCAGGCCGGCCTGGCGGACCAGCAGGTCCATCTCGTCGGTGACGGTGGAGGCGACGAGGGTGGTGGTGCCGTGGGCGCGGTGCGTGCGGATGGCGGTGAGGGCGTCCTCGGCGGTGCCGGAGAAGGAGGCTCCGCCCCCGCCGTGGTTGTGGACGTCGACGAAGCCGGGGACCAGCCAGTGGCCGCTGACGTCGACGGCGCGGGCGCCGGCCGGCGCGTCCGCCGCGATGCGCCGGCCGGCCACGGCCACGCGGCCGTTCGGCACCGTTCCGGTGGGGAGCACCACGTTCGCGCCGGTGAGCACGGTTTCCCGCTCGGTTGCCATCAGGTGCGTACCTCCGGAGTCGTTGAAGGGGCGGTCAGCAGGGCCTGCGCGAGCAGCCCCGCACCCAGGCACCCGGCCGTGTCCCCCAGGGCCGCCGGCACGATCGCGGGCGGTCGCTGGAAGGTGACCCGTTGCCGGACGGCCTCCCGCAGGGGTCGGAACAACACTTCCCCCGCCTCGGCCAGCCCGCCACCGATGATCAGCGTGCGGGGGTCCAGCAGGGTGAGGGCGGTGAGCAGTCCGTCGGCGAGCGCGTCGACCGCCGTCCGCCAGACCCGGACGGCGTCCGGGTGGCCGGACGCGACGGCCCGCGCGCAGTCCGCGGCGTCCGCGTCCGGGTCGCCGCAGGCCGCGGCCCAGGCCTCGCTGACGGCGGCGGCGGAGGCGTACCGCTCCAGGCAGCCGCGCTGCCCGCAGGGGCAGGCGGCCCCGCCGGGGCGTACGACGATGTGGCCGATCTCGCCCGCGAAGCCGTGCGCGCCGGACTCCACCCGCCCGTCGATGCCGATGGCGCCGGCGATCCCGGTGCCCAGCGGCACGAACAGGAACCGGTCCGCGCCCCGGCCGGCGCCGATCCGGCCCTCGGCGAGGCCACCGGTGCGGACGTCGTGGCCGAGGGCGACGGGCAGCCCGAGCCGCTCGGTGAGCAGTGCGCGCAGCGGTACGTCCCGCCAGCCGAGGTTGGCGGCGTAGACGGCGGTGCCGGTGTGCTCGTCGACGATGCCGGGGACGGCGATGCCGGCCGCGCCGGCGGGTTCGCCGTACCGCTCGACGCCGTGGTCGCGCAGTTCGGCGGCGAAGTCGAGGATGCCCGCGAGCACGGCGTCGGGGCCGCGCTCGCGGCCGGTGGCGCGGCGGGCGCGGTGCAGCAGCGTGCCGTCGTCGCCGACGAGGGCGGCCTTCATCCCGGTACCGCCCACGTCGAGGGCGATGACATGTCTCACCACGGGGCCTAGTGTGACCCTCCCACCCGCGAGAGGTCTAGTCCACTCACGTGGTGTAGACCTTATGTGTCCATATGTTGAACGGTCAGACAGCAGGGTTGGGGTTTTGAGGGTGCGTCGGCTTACGGCAGGAACGATCGCGGTGGTGTCCGCACTGGGCATGACGGCGGTGCTCGGCGGCTGCGGGAGCACGGGCTCCTCGGACGTCACCCTCAGAATCGTCGCCGCCGACTACGGCGACTCCGCCGCCAACAGCTCCAAGAAGTACTGGGACGCGCTGGCCGCGCAGTACGAGAAGCAGCACTCCGGGGTGAAGATCGAGGTCAGCGTCTACTCCTGGAACGACGTCGACCGCAAGGTCAAGGAGATGGTCGACGCCGGCCACGCCCCCGACCTGGCCCAGATCGGCGCCTACGCCGACTACGCCGCCGCGGGCAAGCTCTACCCGGCCTCGGACCTGCTCTCCATCCGCACCCAGGCCGACCTCCTCTCCCAGCTCGCCGACGCCGGCGAGTGGAAGCACACGCAGTACGGCATCCCGTTCGCCGCGTCCACGCGCGTGCTGTTCTACAACAAGACCCTGTTCGCCAAGGCCAACCTCACGCCGCCCACCACCTGGGCCGAGCTGGCCGCCGACGCCAAGGCGCTCAAGGCCCAGGGCGTGAAGTACCCGTACGCGCTGCCGCTCGGGCCCGAGGAGGCCCAGGCCGAGACCATGCAGTGGCTGCTGAGCGGCGGCAACGGCGGCAGCGGCTACACCGACGACGTCGGCACCTACACCATCGACTCCGCCGCGAACGTCGCCACCTTCACCTGGCTCAAGGACGAGCTGGTCGGCAAGGACCTGACCGGTCCGGTCGCGCCCGGCAAGCTCAACCGCGCGGACGCGTTCGCCGCGTTCGCCGACGGCCAGGTCGGCATGCTCAACGGGCACCCGACGCTGATCCAGCAGGCCGAGAAGAAGGGCGTGAAGTTCGGCATGGTGCCGATGCCGGGCCGCACCGGCAAGGCCAGGGCGTCCATGGGCGTCGCCGACTGGATGATGGCCTTCCGGCAGAACGGGCACGCCGACCGGATCGGCGACTTCCTCGACTTCGTCTACAGCGAGAAGAACGTGCTGGACTTCTCCCGGAAGTACGGGCTGCTGCCGGTCACCGGGTCCGCCTCCAACGCCATGGCGGCCTCCGACGCCCCCGCCGACAAGGCCCTGCAGCCCTTCCTGGAGCAGCTGCCCACCTCCGAGCTGTACCCGGTGGGCAAGACCTCCTGGGCGGCGATCAGCGCGGCCGTCAAGCAGAACATCGGCCAGGCGGTCGCCCCCGGCGGCAACCCCGCCGCCGTCCTGACCCGCCTGGAGTCCACGGCCGCGGCGGCCGACAGCAGCAGCGCCGGCTGAGCCCGCTGTCCGTGCCCGCCGCTACCGTGGCGGGCATGGAACTGGGCACCCGAGAGAAAGCCGTCCTCGCCCTGGAGCGCCGCGCCTTCCCCGGCCCCGGCGCGAAGGAGCGGGCGATCCGGGAGGAGCTGGGCCTCTCCCCGGTCCGCTACTACCAGCTCCTCAACGCCCTGCTGGACGACGAGCGGGCCCTGGCCCACGACCCGGTCACGGTCAACCGCCTGCGCCGGGTGCGCGAAGCGCGCCGCCGGGAGCGCTGAACCGGTGGGGGCCGTCCAGGCGTGAGCGGGCCGCGGCCGGATACTGTCGCGGTATGGATCCGCTGCCCACCCCGCAGACCCAGCCCGGCCGGGACGGCCTCGCCGCCCTGCTCGCGCAGCCCCGCACCGCGCTGATCGGCCTGGACTTCGACGGCACCCTGGCCCCCATCGTCGCCGACCCCGAGCAGGCCCGCGCCCACCCCGGCGCCGTGCCCGCGCTGGCCGCGCTCGCCCCCGAGGTGGCCTCCGTCGCCGTGATCACCGGCCGCCCGCCCGAGGTCGCGGTCCGCTACGGCGGCTTCGCCGGCGTCCCCGGCCTGGAGCACCTCACCGTCCTCGGCCACTACGGCGCCGAGCGCTGGGACGCGGCCACCGGCACGGTCACCGCCCCGCCCCCGCACCCCGGCGTGGCCGCCGTCCGCGCCGAGCTGCCCGGACTGCTGGAGCGCGCCGGCGCCGGAGAGGGCACCTGGATCGAGGAGAAGGGCCGGGCCCTCGCGGTCCACACCCGCCGCGCCGCCGACCCGCAGGCCGCGTTCGAGTCCCTGCGCGGGCCCCTCGCCGACCTCGCCGGCCGGCACGGCCTGATGGTCGAACCCGGCCGCCTGGTCCTGGAACTGCGCCCGCCGGGCATGGACAAGGGCGTGGCCCTGCTGGACCACGCCCGTGCCGTCGGCGCCGGATGCGTCGTCTACGCCGGCGACGACCTCGGCGACCTCCCCGCCTTCGCCGCCGTCGAGGAGCTGCGCGCCGCCGGCACCCCCGGCCTGCTGGTCTGCAGCGGCAGCACCGAGGTCGCCGAGCTGGCGGAGCGCGCCGACCTGGTGGTGAACGGCCCGGAGGGCGTCGTGGAGCTGCTCGGGGCGCTGGCCGCTCAGCTCGACGCCGGCTGACCGGTCAGCGCGTTCAGCTGGTCCAGGAACCACCGGGCCGGCGGCAGCGCCGTCGCGGCGGCGGCCAGCCGCTTCGAGCGCTCCGCCCGCTCCGCCGCCGGCAGGGTCAGCGCCTCGTGCAGGGCCCGTGCCGTGCCCGCGATGTCGTACGGGTTGACCACGAAGGCGTCCTCGCCGAGCTCCTCGTAGGCCCCGGCCTCCCGGGACAGCACCAGCGCGCAGCCCTGGTCGGAGACGACCGGGACCTCCTTGGCGACGAGGTTCATGCCGTCCCGGATCGGGTTCACGAGGGCCACGTCGGCCAGCCGGTACGCGGCCAGGGAGCGCGCGAAGTCGTCCTTCACGTGCAGCACGACGGGGGTCCAGCCCGGCGTGCCGTACCGCTCGTTGATCTCCGCCGCGACCCGCTGCACCTCGGCCGTGTACTCCCGGTACACGGCCAGGTCCTGCCGGGACGGGTAGGCGAACGCCACGTGGACGACCTTCTCCCGCCACTCGGGACGGTCCGCCAGCAGCTGCTCGTAGGCCAGCAGACCGCGCACGATGTTCTTGGACAGCTCGGTGCGGTCCACCCGGACGATCGTCTTCCGGTCGGGTCCGATCTCCGCGCGCAGCGCCGCCATCCGCTCGTCCACGTCCGGCTCGTGCGCCCGCCGCCGCAGGAAGTCGGCGTCCGCGCCCAGCCCGTGCACCCCGATCTCGGTGCCGGACGGGATGCCGGGGCCGAGCACCGCGTGGCAGCAGTCGGTGAACGCGTCCGCCCACCGCCGGGTGAGGAACGCCGCCCGGTCCGCGCCCAGGATGCCGCCGAGCAGTTCGGCCGCGATGTCGTCGGGGAGCAGCCGGAAGTAGTCCGGCGGTGCCCAGGGGGTGTGCGAGAAGTGGCCGATGCGCAGGTCGGGACGGAGCTGGCGGAGCATGCGGGGGGCGAGGGCCAGGTGGTAGTCCTGGATCAGCACCGCCGCGCCCTCGGCCGCCTCCTCGGCCAGCGCCTCGGCGAACGCCCGGTTGTAGGCCTCGTACGACGCCCACTGCCGCCGGAACTCCGCGTCGAAGACCGGCTCCAGCGGGGTCTGGTACAGCATGTGGTGGACGAACCAGAGCACCGAGTTGGCGATGCCGTTGTACGCCTCGGCGTGCACGGTCGCGTCGACGTCCAGCATCCGCACCCGCTGCCCGCCGGTGTCCCCCTCCGGCAGCAGCCCGCCGTCGGCGCGCCGCACGGCCGCCCGGTCGCCGTCGCCGAGCGCGGCGCACACCCATACCGAGCCGGCGTCGGAGCCGATGGCGGACAGTCCCGAGACCAGTCCGCCGCCGCCCCGTCTGGCGTGCAGCACACCGTCCTCGCCCAGCTGGTAGGAGACAGGGCCGCGATTCGACGCGACCAGCACCTGAGCCTTTGCAGCAGCACCCGTGGAACCCATACGCCTCAACCTAGCCCGGCCCGGAAACACTCAAACGTACGTGCCGTCCGGCGGGTGCCGGGGCGGGCCGCCGTATACGGCGGCTTCACGCCACCTTGCGCGCGGCGTACTCCGCGATCTCCGCCATGGGCGGCCGCTCCTCGGTGTCCACCGAGTAGGTGCGCGGCTCGAACCCGTCCTCGCCGCGCACGAACTGCGTCAGCGCGGGCCGGACGAGGTGCCCGCGGGCGAGCCGCAGCTGGGCCGTGCGGTAGATCGCCGCCGCCATCCGGCCCAGGGCCTGCCCGTCCTGGTGCCGGTGCTTGCGCACGCCCAGGTCGACCTGCGCCAGCGCGTCCAGGCCGGCCAGGTGCAGGGCGTCGACCAGCATGCCCAGCTCCACGCCGTAGCCCACGGGGAACGGCAGCTGTTCCAGCAGCGAGCGGCGGGCCGCGTACTCGCCGCCCAGCGGCTGCACGAACCCGGCCAGCTGCGGCCAGTGCATGTTCAGCAGCGGGCGGGCCATGAGTTCCGTGACCCGGCCGCCCTGTCCGGAAGCGCCCGCCAGCGGACGGTCGTACATGCCCTTGACCAGCTCGACGTCCGGTTCGGTGAGCAGCGGGCCGACGAGCCCGGTGACGAAGTCGGAGGAGAACTCCCGCAGGTCCGCGTCGATGAAGCAGACGATGTCCCCGCCGGTCACCAGCAGCGAGCGCCACAGCACCTCGCCCTTGCCGGGCACGGCGGGGATGCGGGGCAGGATGTCGTCGCGGTGGACGACCCGGGCGCCCGCGCGCGCGGCGACCTCGGCGGTGCGGTCGGTGGAGCCGGAGTCGACGACCACGACCTCGTCGACGAGCGGGACCTGGTCCACGAGATCGTGCCGGATCACCGCGACGATGTCACCGACCGTCTCCTCCTCGTTCAGCGCGGGCAGGACGACGCTGATCGTCCGGCCCGTGCGCTGCTTGGCGGCCAGGACCTGGTGCAGCGGTCGGTCGGCCACGGACCAGGAGCGGGTGCTCAGCCAGCGC
>NZ_BNBF01000025.1:20393-23757 GCF_014654935.1 Streptomyces capoamus | reverse complement strand
TCGACTTCTTCCAGCACGGTCGGCGGCTCCTCACTGTCACGACCACACGTCACCGTGTGATCCATCTCGCGGTTCGGACGACTATCTCAACTGTCCTGGCCTTCGGTTACAGTCTTGAACAACGCCGATGACCATCGCATGTCGGGGGTCACAGGCGTCCACAACCGAATACCGCTCATCCAGAGGGGCAGAGGGACACGGCCCGATGAAGCCCCGGCAACCCTCCAGCCGGCTCTCGTCTCACCGCGAGGCTCCCGGCTAGGGAAGGTGCCAAATCCGTCTCACGGCGAGATGCGTCGTGAGGAAGATGAGGAGAAAGGGCCTCGCCTCCATGGCTGTGCAGACAGTTGCCACCTCCAGCGACACCACCGTCGACCTCGGCCCCGCCGCCGCCCTGAGCTGCCGCGAGTGCGGCCACCGCGTCCCGCTCGGTCCGGTCTTCGCCTGCGAGGAGTGTTTCGGCCCGCTGGAGATCGCCTACGAGTTCTCCGCCTACGACACCGAGGAACTGCGCCGGCGCATCGAGGCCGGTCCCGCGAACATCTGGCGCTACGCCCCGCTGCTGCCCGTCCCCGCGGACGTCGCCGGCAAGCCCAACCTCAACCCCGGCTGGACCAAGCTCGTCCAGGCCGACAACCTGGCGCGCGAGCTGGGCGTGACCGGCGGTCTGTACGTGAAGGACGACTCCGGGAACCCGACCCACTCCTTCAAGGACCGGGTCGTCGCCCAGGCCCTGGAGGCCGCCCGCGCCTTCGGCTTCACCACGCTGTCCTGCTCCTCCACCGGCAACCTGGCCGGCGCCGTCGGCGCCGCCGCCGCCCGGGCCGGCTTCCGCTCCTGCGTGTTCATCCCGCACGACCTGGAGCAGGGCAAGGTCGTCATGGCCGCGGTCTACGGCGGCGAGCTGGTCGGCATCGAGGGCAACTACGACGACGTGAACCGCTTCTGCTCGGAGCTGATCGGCGACCCGGCCGGCGAGGGCTGGGGCTTCGTCAACGTCAACCTGCGGCCGTACTACGCGGAGGGCTCCAAGACCCTGGCGTACGAGATCTGCGAGCAGCTCGGCTGGCGGCTGCCCGACCAGATCGTGGTCCCGATCGCCTCCGGCTCCCAGCTCACGAAGATCGACAAGGGTCTGCAGGAGCTGGTGAAGCTGGGCCTGGTGGAGGACCGGCCGTACAAGATCTTCGGTGCGCAGGCCGAGGGCTGTTCGCCGGTGTCCACCGCCTACAAGGCCGGCCACGACGTGGTCCGCCCGCAGAAGCCGGACACCATCGCCAAGTCCCTGGCCATCGGCAACCCGGCCGACGGGCCGTACGTCCTGGACATCGCGCGCCGCACCGGCGGCGCCGTGGAGGACGTGACGGACGAGCAGATCGTGGACGCGATCAAGCTGCTGGCCCGCACGGAGGGCATCTTCGCGGAGACCGCCGGCGGGGTGACCGTGGGCGTGACCCGCAAGCTGATCGAGAGCGGCCTGCTGGACCCGGCCCTCACCACCGTCGTGCTCAACACGGGCGACGGCCTCAAGACCCTGGACGCGGTGGCCGGGACCGGCCTCACCGCCACCATCCGCCCGACCCTGGACTCCTTCCGAGAGGCTGGCCTCGCATGAGCGTGACCGTCCGCATCCCCACCATCCTGCGCACCTACACCGGCGGGCGGGCCGAGGTCGCCGCCGAGGGGGCGACGCTCGGCGAGGTCATCGCCGATCTGGAGAAGAACCACACCGGGATCGCCGCCCGGGTGCTGGACGACCAGGGCAAGCTGCGCCGGTTCGTCAACGTGTACGTCAACGACGACGACGTCCGTTTCGAGCAGGGCCTGGAGACGGCGACCCCGGACGGCGCCGGCGTCTCCATCATCCCGGCGGTCGCCGGGGGCTGACCGGCCCGTCGGCGAGCCCCCGCATTACCTTCGGTAACCGCGGTTACCGATTGTTCATCGGATTGCCCCCTCCGTAAGAGAAGCGGAGGGGGCAATTCTGTGTGATTGAGCGCGGTAGAGTTGGGGAACACGGCCCCGGCCGCCAGGTCGAAAGCCCTGGAATCATGCCCGGCGACCCGACAAGAAGTAGCCAAAGTGTGCGGGTCTTCTGTGGCTTTTGCGGCTTTTATGGGGCCCGACTTGCCCTGAATTCGGGCGAATTCTCACTACATTCCGGACCGTCCGCGTCCAGAATTCTCGTCCGATTGACCTGTTGCAGACGGCAGTTGGACAGATGCATTCAGCCGCGGTCGACGCGTTCCGGCGCACGCCCCCGTCCCATGGGGGGTGAGGTCTGACCCGGGTCCGCGAAGTGTGGATCTGTGCAAGGGCCAGTAATAGGGGAGTTAGGCATGGCTCAGGGCACCGTCAAGTGGTTCAACGCGGAGAAGGGGTACGGCTTCATCGCGGTCGACGGTGGTGCGGACGTCTTCGTCCACTACAGCGCGATTCAGATGGACGGCTACCGCACCCTGGAAGAGGGCCAGCGGGTCGAGTTCGAGATCTCGCAGGGCCAGAAGGGCCCGCAGGCCGACATGGTTCGCGTCACCGCCTGAACGTTTCTTGTCCGAAGGGCCCGCACCTCGCGAGGGGTGCGGGCCCTTCGCCGTGCCCGGGTTCCGCTGTTCGCGTGCGGCTGACGGGGGCCCCGTACCGGTGCAGGCGCTTGCACTCGACCATGCCGAGTGCTAATCATTGGCGTTAGCACTCTGAAGGTGAGAGTGACAGTGAAGGACCGGGTCGGTGAGGCCCGCAGGCCAAGTGGGGCAAGGAACCACGAGGCCGGCGAGCCGTCCGTCGCGGGCGCGGGCGCGGTCCGAAGGAATCACCCCCAGTCCTGGAGGGACCACTTCACATGGCCAAGATCATCGCGTTCGACGAGGAGGCGCGGCGCGGCCTCGAGCGCGGCATGAACCAGCTCGCGGACGCCGTGAAGGTGACGCTCGGCCCCAAGGGCCGCAACGTCGTCCTCGAGAAGAAGTGGGGCGCCCCCACGATCACCAACGATGGTGTCTCCATCGCCAAGGAGATCGAGCTCGAGGACCCGTACGAGAAGATCGGCGCCGAGCTGGTCAAGGAAGTCGCCAAGAAGACGGACGACGTCGCCGGTGACGGTACGACCACCGCGACCGTGCTCGCCCAGGCCCTGGTCAAGGAAGGCCTGCGCAACGTCGCCGCCGGCGCCAACCCGATGGCTCTGAAGCGCGGTATCGAGAAGGCCGTCGAGGCCGTCTCCGCCGCCCTGCTGGAGCAGGCGAAGGACGTCGAGACCAAGGAGCAGATCGCCTCCACCGCGTCCATCTCCGCCGCCGACACCCAGATCGGCGAGCTGATCGCCGAGGCCATGGACAAGGTCGGCAAGGAAGGCGTCATCACC
>NZ_BNBF01000025.1:10827-20351 GCF_014654935.1 Streptomyces capoamus | reverse complement strand
GTCGAGGAGAGCAACACCTTCGGCCTGGAGCTCGAGCTCACCGAGGGCATGCGCTTCGACAAGGGTTACATCTCCGCCTACTTCGCGACCGACATGGAGCGCATGGAGGCGGTGCTGGAGGACCCGTACATCCTCATCGCCAACTCCAAGATCTCCTCGGTCAAGGACCTGCTCCCGCTGCTGGAGAAGGTCATGCAGTCGGGCAAGCCGCTGCTGATCATCGCCGAGGACGTCGAGGGCGAGGCCCTGTCGACCCTGGTCGTCAACAAGATCCGCGGCACCTTCAAGTCCGTCGCCGTCAAGGCCCCGGGCTTCGGCGACCGCCGCAAGGCCATGCTCGGCGACATCGCCATCCTCACGGGCGGCGAGGTCATCTCCGAGGAGGTCGGCCTCAAGCTGGAGAACGCGACCCTGGACCTCCTGGGCCGCGCCCGCAAGGTCGTCATCACCAAGGACGAGACCACCATCGTCGACGGTGCCGGCTCCTCCGAGCAGGTCAACGGCCGTGTGAACCAGATCCGCGCCGAGATCGAGAACAGCGACTCGGACTACGACCGCGAGAAGCTCCAGGAGCGCCTGGCGAAGCTCGCGGGCGGCGTGGCCGTCATCAAGGCCGGTGCCGCCACCGAGGTGGAGCTCAAGGAGCGCAAGCACCGCATCGAGGACGCCGTCCGCAACGCGAAGGCCGCCGTCGAGGAGGGCATCGTCGCCGGTGGTGGCGTGGCCCTGCTGCAGGCCTCCCAGGTCTTCGAGAAGCTGGAGCTCGAGGGTGACGAGGCGACCGGCGCCAACGCCGTGCGCATCGCGCTGGAGGCCCCGCTGAAGCAGATCGCCGTCAACGCCGGCCTCGAGGGCGGTGTCGTGGTGGAGAAGGTGCGCAACCTGACCCCGGGCCACGGCCTGAACGCCGCGACCGGCGAGTACGTCGACCTGGTCGCCGAGGGCATCATCGACCCGGCGAAGGTGACCCGTTCCGCGCTGCAGAACGCCGCCTCGATCGCGGCGCTGTTCCTCACCACCGAGGCCGTCATCGCCGACAAGCCGGAGAAGGCCGCCGCGCCGGCCGGCGGCGGCATGCCGGGCGGTGACATGGACTTCTGATCGACCCGAGGGTTGATCGCCTGTCCTTCGACCGAGGGCGGCACCCCCAGCTTCGGCTGGGGGTGCCGCCCTCGGCGTTTTCCGGGCGGGCCGGGGGTGTGAGCCGGAATACGAGGCGGTCCTCCACGCATTTGCTTAAGAGGTTGCAACAATGCATGCTCACATACCATTCGGTTAACGCCCCACTCACGAGGAGCTCCCACGTGACCGTCACCGCCTCCGCCACCTCCCGCGCGGCCCGGATCCTGTCCCGCCCGATCACGCTCAACGGTCTGACCGTCCCGAACCGGATCGCGATGGCGCCGATGACCCGGATGTTCTCGCCGGGCGGTGTCCCCGGTGAGGACGTGCGCTCCTACTACGCGCGCCGCGCCGCCGCGGGCGTCGGCCTCATCGTGACCGAGGGCACCTACGTCGGCCACGAGTCGGCCGGCAACAGCTCGCGCGTGCCCCGGTTCCACGGTGAGGAGCAGCTCGCGGGATGGGCGAAGGTCGCCGAGGACGTGCACGCGGCGGGCGGCACCATCGTGCCCCAGCTGTGGCACATCGGCATGGTCCGCGAGCAGGGGCAGAACCCCTTCCCGGACGCCCCCGCCATGGGCCCCTCCGGCCTGGTCACCGCCGGCGCCGAGCCCACCGGCAAGGCCATGACGCAGACCGACCTGGACGACGTCGTCGCCGCGTTCGCCACGGCGGCCGCCGACGCCGAGCGCATCGGCTTCGACGGCGTGGAACTGCACGGCGCCCACGGCTACCTCCTCGACCAGTTCCTGTGGGAGGGGACCAACCGGCGCACCGACGCCTACGGCGGCGACCCGGTGGCCCGGACGAAGTTCGCCGCGGAGATCGTCGCCGCGGTCCGGGCGGCCGTCTCCCCCGAGTTCCCGGTCATCTTCCGCTACTCGCAGTGGAAGCAGCAGGACTACACCGCCCGCCTCGCCGGGACCCCCGGGGAACTGGAGGCGATCCTCACCCCGCTCGCCGAGGCCGGCGTCGACGTCTTCCACGCCTCCACCCGCCGGTACTGGCTGCCGGAGTTCGACGGTTCGGACCTCAACCTGGCCGGCTGGACGAAGAAGATCACCGGCAAGCAGGTCATCACCGTCGGCTCGGTCGGCCTCGACGGCGACTTCATCGGCGCCTTCCAGGGCGAGGGCTCCCCGGTCAAGGGCATCGACAACCTCCTGGACCGCCTGGAGGCCGAGGAGTTCGACATGGTCGCCGTCGGCCGCGCGCTGCTGCAGGACCCGGAGTGGGCGGCCAAGGTCCTCGCCGGCCGCCTGGACGAGCTGGCGCCCTACGACGCGCAGGCCGTGAAGACCCTCAGCTGACGCCGTGCGGCCGGGGTGCGGGCCGGGCACCTGTGATCACCGCCGTTCGTTCTCCTGACGACCAGTGAGGGGAGCGAGCATGACGACGAGCCGATCGCAGGATCCGGCCACGCGGTCCGGCAGGCCTGTGGTGCGCACCGCCGCCGGTGCGGTGCGCGGCCGGTGGGAACGGGGGACGGCGGTCTTCCGGGGAGTCCCGTTCGCCGCACCGCCGGTCGGCGCGGCCCGGTTCCAGGCCCCGCGCCCGGTGCGGGCCTGGGAGGGCACCCGGGAGGCGTCCGCGTTCGGCCCGCCGCCCCCGCAGGAGCCCGGGTTCCAGGACCCGGGGGCCGCCCCGGCCCCCGGGGGCGACGACTGGCTGACGGTGAACGTGTGGACGCCCGGCCCCGATCCGGCCACGGCACGCCCGGTCATGGTGTGGATCTACGGCGGTGCGTACAAGCTGGGCCACTCCGCCCAGCCCGGCTACGACGCACGGCGCATCGCGCGGGACGGCGACGTCGTGGTCGTCACCTTCAACTACCGCGTCGGCATGGAGGGGTTCGCCCGCATCGAGGGCGCACCGGCGAACCGGGGCCTGCTGGACCAGGTGGCGGCCCTGGAGTGGGTGGCGGAGAACATCGCGGCGTTCGGCGGCGACCCCGGACAGGTCACCGTCCTCGGTGAGTCGGCCGGGGCCGGCTCGGTGGCCTCCCTGATGACGATGGAGCGGGCCCGCGGCCTGTTCCGGCGGGCGGTGGCGCAGAGCGTGCCGGGGCCGTTCTTCTCCGACGCGCTGGCGTGGGACATCGGCCGGGAACTGGCGGCACAGGCGGGCCGCCGGCCCACCGCGGCGGACCTGGCCGGGGTGGACCCACACCGGCTGACCGAGGCCGGCCAGGCGCTGGCGGCCAGGATGGGCGGGTACACCGACCGCTGGGGCCGGGCGGCGCCCACGCTCACGCCGTTCTCCCCGGTCGTCGACGGCGATGTGCTGCCCGCCACGCCCTGGGAGGCGCTGGCGGCGGGCGCGGCGCGCGACGTCGACCTGCTCACCGGCCACAACCGCGACGAGTTCCGCCTGTTCATGGCCATGAGCGGCACGCTCGACGGGATCACGGACGAGCGGGCGACGGCGACCCTGCGCATGCTGGCGCCCGGCGGCGAGGCGGGCGAGCGGGCCTATCGCGCGGCCTACCCGGACGCCACGCCCGCCGAACTCTTCGAACGCGTCCAGACCGACTGGCTGTTCGCCGTGCCCACCCTGCGTCTGGCGGAGGCCCAGCGCGCGGGCGGCGGCCGTGCCCACGTCTACGAACTCACCTGGCCGGCACCGGGGCTCGGCGGCACCCTCGGCGCCTGCCACGCCCTGGACATCCCGCTGCTCTTCGGCACGTTCGACGCCGACCTCGGCAGGCTGGCCTTCGGGGAGGCCGGCGTCACGGCGGAGGCGGAGGAGCTGTCGGCCCGCTTCCGCCGCTCCTGGACGTCCTTCGCCCGCACGGGGGACCCGGGCTGGCCGGCGTACGACACCGATGCCCGTCTGGTGCAGGTCCTGGACGCCGAGCCCAGCGTCACGGCGTACCCGGAGGAGCGCAGCAGACTCCTCTGGGAGGGCTACGAGGTCACCGCGCTGCCCCTGCTGGGCTAGCACCCGCCCGCCCCGCCTGCCCCGCCCGCCCCGTCCGCCCCGGCAGTCTCAGGCCGTCGCCTCGGCCGCGGGTGTCGCCGGGGCGGGGTGCGGTGCGATGCGGTGGCGCCGGACCGGCAGGCCGATCGTCGGGTTGGCCACGCCCCAGGCCGCGCCCTTGCAGATCAGCTCCTTGTAGAAGGCGGCGAACCGTCCCGTCAGGGCACGCGGGACCGCGCGGTCGTCCGGGGTGACGAACTGGATCAGGCCGTCCTTGCGGCCCAGCGAGATGCACTGGTTGAAGTAGCGCAGCGGCACCTCGGGGACCTTCCCGCCGGTCAGGCGCGCCGCGATGGCGTCGGCGGCCTGCCACGCGGTCGGGACGCCCGACGCGCACGACATCCGCAGCGGCATGTCGCCGGGCCCCGCCGCCAGGGCCGCGTCGCCGACGGCGTACACGTCCGGGTGCGACACCGAGCGCATGGTCCGGTCGACCACGATCTGGCCCGTGGCGGAGACCTCCAGGGTGGTGGCCCGGGCGATCGGGTGGACGGCGAAACCGGTGGCCCACACCGTCACCGCGGCCGGGACGGACGTGCCGTCGGCGGTGCCGACGCTGTCGGCCTCGACGGCGGTGACGTCGGTGTGCTCGTGCACGGTGATGCCGAGCCTGTCGCAGACCCCGCGCAGGTGCCGGCGGCCCTTGGGCGAGAGCCAGTCGCCGAGGCCGCCCCGGGCGACGAGGGCGACGTCCAGGTCCGGGCGGGCTTCGGCGATCTCGGTCGCCGCCTCGACCCCGGTGAGGCCGCCGCCCACGACGACGACGGGCTGTCCGTCGGTCAGGCGGGCCAGGCGCTCGCGCAGCCGCAGCGCGCCGGGGCGGGAGCCGATCTCGTGGGCGTGCTCGGCCGTGCCGGGGACGCCCTGGTCGTTCCAGCCGCTGCCGAGGGCGTACACGAGGGTGTCGTACTCCAGTTCCTCGGCGCCGTCCGGTCCGGTCACGGCGACGCTCCGGCGGTCCGCGTCGACGGAGGCGACCGTCGCCTGCCGGAAGGTGACGCCGGTGCCCGCGAACATCTCGGCGAGCGGCCGGTGCCGCAGCTCCTGGCCCGCCGCGACCTGGTGCATCCGGACGCGTTCGACGAAGTCGGACTCGGCGTTGACGAGGGTGATGGCGACGTCCTCACGGTGCAGGCGCTTGGCGAGGCGCCCGGCGGCGATGGCTCCGCTGTATCCGGCTCCGAGGACGACGATGCGGTGCTGCATCTCCTGCTCCTGTCTCGAGTGCCCCTGCTCCTGGGCGGTTCGCTCCTTGAACCGGACGGCCCGCCGCTTCCTGACAGGAAAGCCGTGTGAAGCACCTCACACCGGGATCAGAAGGCGTGGAGCAGGGGTTCTCCGTGCTCGGCGGCCGCCCACCGCCGGGTCGCGCGGTCCAGTTTGTCGGGGTTGACCTGGTTGCGGAAGGCGGCGATGCCCTCGGCGGTGATCTCCAGGCACATGATTCCGACGACCCGGCCGTCGACCACCGCCACCAGGGCGGGACCCCCGTTGACGGCGGTGGCGTAGACCTCGGGCGAGCCGCCGACGTGGGCCTGCTTGGCCTTGCTGGGCTTGAACAGGCCCCGCATGAACGTGGCGACGGCGCGGGCGCCCTCGAACGCCTTGGCCCGGGCCGGGACCTTCCCGCCGCCGTCGCCGATCGCGACGGCGTCCTCGGTGAGCAGCCGCACCAGCGGCTCGGTCCGGCCGGTGGTGGCCGCCGCGAGGAACTCCTCGACGATCCGCCGGGCGGCGGCCCCGTCGATCTCGGCACGGGCCCGGCCCGCCGCGACGTGCTTCCTGGCGCGGTGGAGGATCTGCTGGCTGGCGGCCTCGGTGATGTCGAGGATGTCGGCGATCTCCCGGTGCGCGAAGTCGAAGGCCTCGCGCAGCACGTACACCGCGCGTTCGTTCGGGGACAGTCGCTCCAGCAGGGTCAGGACCGCGTACGAGACCGACTCGCGCTGTTCGGCGGTGTCGGCCGGCCCGAGCATCGGGTCCCCGGCGAGCAGCGGTTCGGGCAGCCACTCGCCCACGTAGGTCTCGCGCCGGGCGCGGGCCGAGGAGAGCTGGTTCAGGCACAGGTTGGTGAGCACCTTCGTCAGCCAGGCCTCGGGGACCTCGACGTGCTCGACGTCGGCCGCCTGCCAGCGCAGGAACGTGTCCTGCACGGCGTCCTCGGCCTCGCTCGCGGAGCCGAGGAGACGGTAGGCGATGGCCTCCAGGCGCGGCCTGGAGGCCTCGAAACGCTCCACGTCGTTCATGGTCAAGGCCATGCCCGGATCCTAGCCGCCGGGCGCGGGCCCGGTCAGGGGACAGCCGATCTAGAGGTTGCCCATCGGTTCGATGTCGACGTACACGGGCGTGCCCCACACCCGCAGCACCTCGTAGTCGGTGAACTCGTGCACGAGCCGGTAGGCCATCGCGGGCCGCGACCCGCGCCGCTGGGCGGCGAGATAGGCCTCCGCCTCGTGCCGGTCCCGCCTGGGGGTGCCGCACAGCTGCCACTCCTGCCCGTTCCACAGCTCGGGCAGCCACCGCTGCTGCGGCTGCGGCCGGTCGGCACGCACGCCGTACCGGGACGGCGCGGTGCGGACCGGCTCGCCCGGCCGGGGCCTGCCGCCCTGGAACTCCGACCGTCGGGCGGCCCGGCGCCGGGTCTCGCACAGCAGGCACAGGTCGGGCGCGCTCTCGTCCACCGGGCCCTGCGGGTGCTCGGGGCACCGGGTGGCCGGCGCTCCGCCGGTGACGGTGTCGTCCAGCAGGTCCAGGGCCCGCCGCAGGTCGTCCTTGATCTCGTGCAGCCGGGCGTCCGGCGTGTCGGCGGTCAGCGCCTCCCCGTGCTCCCCGAGCAGCCTGAGGGCCCGTCCGAGGGCGGTGAGCTGGGCGTGATTCATAGCGGTGGGTGTCCTCCTCGCCTCCATGGTGCCTGGCCGGCGCCGGTCAGCGCGGGGCATGGGCCAGCGCGGCCCGCAGGTGGCCGCCGGACTCCTCCAGCAGGCGGGCGGCGGTGGGGCCGTCCACGCCGGCGAGCAGGACGAGGATCGCGTGCTTCACCTCGCCGCCGGTCTCGGTGAGCGCCTTCTCGATCTCGGTGTCCTCCGCGCCCGTGGCCAGCGAGACGATGCGGTGCGAGCGGGCGCGGAGCTTGTCGTTGGAGGCGCGCACGTCGACCATCAGGTTCCCGAACGTCTTGCCGAGCCGGATCATCGTGATCGTCGACAGCATGTTCAGCACCAGCTTCTGGGCCGTGCCGGCCTTCAGCCGGGTGGAGCCGGTGATCAGCTCCGGGCCCACGACGACCTCGATGCCGTGCTCGGCGGCGGCGGCCAGCGCGCTGTGCGCGTTGCAGGACAGGCCCACGGTCAGCGCGCCGAGCGCCCGGGCGTGCTCGACGGCCCCGACCGCGTAGGGCGTACGGCCCGACGCGGAGACGCCGACCACGCTGTCGTCCGGGGTGAGCCGGAGGGCGTCGAGGTCGCGGCGGGCCAGCTCACCGGAGTCCTCGGCGCCTTCCACGGAGGTGACCATGGCCGCGGGGCCCCCCGCGATCAGCCCGACGACCTGGCCGGGGCGCGTGTTGAAGGTGGGCGGGCACTCGGAGGCGTCCAGGACGCCCAGCCGGCCGGCGGTGCCCGCGCCGGCGTAGACGAGCCGTCCGCCGCGGCTCATCCGCTCGGCCACGGCGTCGATGGCGGCGGCGATCCGCGGCAGCTGCCGGGCCACGGCGCCGGGTACGCCCGCGTCCTCGCCGTTCATCAGGCGGGCGATGTCGAGGGTGGGCAGCCGGTCGATCCCGGCCAGCTCGGGCCGGAAGGCCTCGGTGGTCAGGGAAGCCAGCTGACTGCGCAGGTCATGAGAGGTCATGGGGGGTGGCCTTCTCCTGTACGGGGACGTGCTTTTCCCTACGTCTATCTCCCTACGTCTATCGCGAAGCGCTCCGGTGCCGGTGGGCCAGTGCCTCGTACGACGCGGCGAGGGCCGGCGCCGCGGTCTCGTACGTCCGCTGCGCCACTCCCACGAACAGGCAGTCCACCACCAGCAGCTGGCTGGTCCGGGAGGACATCGCGGCCGGCCGCAGCTCGGTCTCCCGGGAGGTGGACGTGGTCAGCACCAGGTCGGCGTACTGGGTGACCGCGGAGTCGGGCCGCCCGGTGACGGCCACCGTCGTCGCCCCGTGCTCGAAGGCGGTCCGGAGCGGTTCGATGACGTCCCCGGTGGACCCGGAGTGCGTGATCGCGATCGCCACGTCACCCGAACGGAGCTGCACCGCGTTGGTCACCGCGAGGTGCGGGTCGCTGTGCGCGTGGGCTATGAGTCCTATGCGCAGCAGTTTCTGGGTGAGGTCCTGGGCGACGAGCCCGGAGGCCCCTATGCCGTACACGTCGGTGCGGCGGGCGCTCGCGAGCGCGGTGACGGCGGCGTCGAGCTGGGCGGTGTCGAGGCCGGCGGCGGTGTCGGCGAGGGTCTGCTGCTCCTCGTAGGCCAGTTTGGTGACGACGTCGGCGATGGGGTCGTCCACCGCGATGTCCGTGGTGATCGCGGGCGCGCGGCCGGACTGCTGCTGGGCGGCGAGTCCGGCGAGGGCGAGCCGCAGGTCGCGGTAGCCCGGATAGCCGAGCAGCCGGGCCGTGCGCACGACCGTCGCCTCGCTGGTGCCGGTGAGTGCGGCGAGGCCGGTGACCGTGAGGGCGGCGCAGCCGGCCGGGTCGGCGGCGACGGCCTCGGCGACGCGCTGCATGGACCGGGTCATGGACGGGGCGAGCGTGCGCACCTTGGCGGCGAGGGAGCCGGCCGGGCCGCCGAAACTTTCCTTCACATCCTGGGTCACGGATGAAAGATATTTTCGGTTCGGTGACGCGGTCAAGAGTGCGCACAATGGGTGCATGGACCCCATCAACCCCCTGGAGCAGGCGTTGCACGCCGCCCGCGCCCGGGTCCTCGCGGACCTGGTCGCCGGGCAGGTCGCGGAGGCGGACGTCGTCTCCCTGGTGGAGGAGTCCATCGCGCAGCGGCGCTGGTGGGTCGAGCAGTGGCCGGACGGCGTGGCCTTCGTCGCCGGGCTGGTCGCCCAGGACGTGCAGGACGCGCTGCTGGAGCGGCACGGCCGCTGGCCGCTGTGCCCGGTGTGCGGCTCCGGCGACCCGCACGCGCTGGACGTGGAGCCGGAACTGGGCCCCCACCCGCACTGGGTGTGCCACAAGGCCGGCGTGAAGGTCGCCTCGGTGGGCTCCCTGGGCTCGGCCACCGGCGGGATGATGTCCTCGTGAGGCGCCGGTGACCGTCTACATCGACCCGCCCACCTGGCCCGGCCACGGGCGCCTGTGGTCGCACCTGGTCAGCGACGTGTCGTACGACGAACTGCACCTGTTCGCCGCCGGCTTGGGCGTACCCCGGCGGGCCTTCGACGGCGACCACTACGACATCCCGTCCCACCGGTA
>NZ_BNBF01000025.1:8571-10786 GCF_014654935.1 Streptomyces capoamus | reverse complement strand
CGCGGACGCGGTGGCGGCGGGGGCGGTGGAGGTCGGCAGCCGTGAGGTGGTCCGGCTGCTGAGGTCCGCCGGTCTGCGCCGGCGCAAGGGCCTGGCTCAGCGGCGCAGGTAGAGCAGGAGGCCGGCGTCCATGTCGTACTCGTCCTGGGCGGTGCGTTCCTCCTCCACCGTCGCCCGGGTGAAGCCGGCCCGGCTCACCACGCGCTGCGAGGGGAGGTTGTCGCGCTCGACCGTGGCGATGACCGTGTCGACGTCGTCGCGGGCCAGGGCCCACTCGGTCAGGGCGCGCAGCGCCTCGGTCGCGTAGCCGTGGCCGCGGGCGCCGGCGACGAGGTCGTAGCCGATCTCCACCCGCCGCTCCTCGTCCGGTGCGCCGTGGAAGCCGATGCCGCCGACCGCCCGGCCGTCCTCGGGCCGTACGAGGGCGAAGACGCCGAACTCGGGCCGGTGCACGCCGGCTTCGTACGCCTTCACCAGAAAGGTGCAGGCCTCCCGGGTGCCCTCGTAGGGGCCGCCGTCCAGCCAGTCGAAGCCGCCGTCGCCGCCCAGGGCCAGATCGCGGGCGGCGGCCGGGCGGATCCCGGTGAGGGTGACGCGGCCGGCGGGGAGGACCAGGTTGTTGTACCAGGTCCAGTCGGTGACCGGGGCGCGGCCGGGCAGCTCGCCGCGGCCGGTCGCCCACAGCAGGGTCGGCCAGGGCTCGGGGCCGGGCTGGACGTGCGGGAAGAGCCAGGTGAGGACGGATTCGGCGAGGTCGGCGGGCGGCTCATGGGCGAGGCCGAGGCCGCGGGCGATGTCATGGGTGTGCAGCAGGGCCTCGGCGACGCCCATCGCGGCGGACCCCTCGCGGTCGGCGCCGCCGAAGGGGGAGGGGTGGAAGGCGCGTACGCCCGGCGGCGCGGTGCGGACCGCGGCGGCCAGCAGGGCGCCGGTCGCCTCGATCACCTGGAGCAGACCGGCGTTGTCGGTGCCCTCGGGGAGGGTGATGGCGAGGGGGAGGCGGTCCTGGGCGCGGGCGGCGAGGCGGCTAGCGTACGCGAGGAAGTCCTCGGCGATGTGGAACGCGGTGGTGCGGCAACTCCACTCCAGGCCGGCCGCGTTCACCGCCGCCCAGTCGCGGTCCACCGCCGCGCGCAGCGTCGCTGTGCAGCTCGCGACGGCCGCCTCCACCTGGTCCCCGCTCATCGTCCGCATGCGGGCACACTACGGCGGCGCGGTCCTCAGGTCGACAGCATTTCCAGCTCGCCGGCGAGGTTGTGGCGGGCGGTCCTCTCCCAGTGCACCCGGCCGTACGGGGTGCGGAACAGGCGGGGCAGGTCCAGCAGTTGGCGCAGGACCGCCGAACGGCCCCGGCGGAAGGCCGCGTCGGGCACGAAGTGGTACTCCACGCGGACCTCGGCGGTGTAGGCGGCGTACGCCGACGGAGGCGCGGCCAGGATCGCGAGGTCGGCGTCGCACAGCACCTGGCCGTCGGGGTCGTCGTCGGCCGGGTCGTGGGTGACGGTGAGCCTCACCAGCCGGGCCACCTCGGCCGTCTTCGGGTCCGGCACCCCGGCCTCCGGCAGGGCGCGCTCGGCCAGCCGCGCGGACCGCTCCTCGTTCTCGGACCGCTCGGGGTGGTAGACGGCGTCGTGGAACCAGGCCGCCAGCCGGACCACGTCCGCGTCGGCCGCGTACGCCTGCAGGGTGTCGACGTGGTCGAGTACGGCGGTGAGGTGGGTCACCGTGTGGTAGCGGCGCTGCGGTTCCTGCCAGCGGGCGAGCAGGTTGTCGGCGTAGGGGGCGGGGTCGGGGCCGCCGCCCGGGGCGCGGGCTGCTTCCAGGGCGCGGGCGAAGCGGTGGCGCAGGGCGTCGAGGTCGGCCATGCACCCCATTCTCCCGCCGCGCCGGGCGGGCGGGGCGCCCGGGTCCGTCCGTGACGTCGGGTGCGCGGTGCCCCTAGCGTGGGCCCATGACTGACATCGTGGACGTGCGTGACCCCGAACTGCCCGGGCGGCTGCTGGTGCGGGAGCGGGACGCCCTCGTGCCGCTGCTGCGGTCGCGGCCGGACTCCGATTTCGCGCTGCCGACGGCCGGGTGTCCGGGATGGACGGTGCGGGACGTGCTGGCGCACTGCTCGGCCGCGCTGACGCGGGTGGCGGATAACCGGTTCGAGAAGGGGGTGTTCTCGCCGGAGTCGAACGAGCGGGACATCGCGGAGCGGGCCGGGTGGCCG
>NZ_BNBF01000025.1:0-8534 GCF_014654935.1 Streptomyces capoamus | reverse complement strand
AACGCGCGGATCGTGGACGAGCTGGAGCGCGGGATGACCGAGGCGGGGCCGGTGATCGCCCGCGGGGACGGACGGCTGGACATCCTCGCGCTCGGGGAGTGGGTGCACGCGGGGGACGTGCGCGAGGTCCTCGGGGAGCCGGGGGCGTACGCGGGCGCGGGGCTGCCGGACGCGCTGACCCTGCTGGCGCGGGTGACCCGGGAGAAGGAGCACGTGCCACTGCACGCCGACCTGGACGACGTGGACGAGCCGGTGCGGTTCGGCGCCCGGGTCGCGGACGGTCCGCCGGCCCGGTACATCGGCGCCGCCGCCACGCTGGTCCGGCTGTACGCGGGGCGGCCGGTGGCGGGAGCGGCCTACGAGCTGGCGGGGGCGCGGGAGGGGGAGCTGAACATCTTCGGCTGACGGGGCACCGTGGCGCTCCGGTACCGGCGTACTCTTGAATTGGACTAGACCTGTAGCGCCGTAGTCGTAGACGCCGATGAATGGGGTGCCATGAGCAAGCGTGCAGTCCTGGAGGTGATCGCCCTCGACGTCGAGGACGCGGTCGCCGCCCAGGCCGGAGGCGCGGACCGGCTGGAGCTGGTCACCGAGATGGCGGCCGACGGGCTCACCCCCGAGCCCGCCACCGTCGCCGCGATCCGCTCCGCCGTCGACATCGACCTGCGCGTGATGCTCCGCCTCACGGACGGCTTCGCGGCCGGTGACGTGGACCGGCTGGTCGGTGTGGCCGGCGAGCTGCGGGAGGCCGGCGCCGACCAGTTCGTGCTCGGGTTCCTCGGCGCGGACGGCGGTGTCGACCTGGCCGCGGTGGAGCGGGTCGCCGACGCGCTCGCCGGCTGCCGGTGGACCTTCCACCGGGCGATCGACCGGGCCGCCGACCGCGACGCCCTGCGCAAGCAGCTCGCCGACCTGCCCGGCCTGGACACCTACCTCACCGCGGGCTCCGCCGCGGGCGTGGACGACGGCCTGCCCACGCTGCTCACCGAGGCGGCGCACGACGGCGAGCCCGGGTACGAGCAGCAGATCCTGGTCGGCGGCGGCCTCCGCCTCGACCACGTGCCCCGGCTGCGGGCCGCCGGCATCGAGGCCTTCCACATCGGCGGCGCGGCCCGACCGGCCGGCTGGCAGGGTCCCGTCTCGGCGGACGCGGTCGCCGAGTGGCGCCGGACCCTGGACTCCGCCTAGTTCTTCGGACTCCGCCTAGTTCTTCGCCTTCTTCACCGGGTGCAGGCACAGCGAGAGGCCGCCGTCCTCGCTGTACTCCGGGTACGCGTCGTAGTCGCCGGGTTCGCAGGCGGGGCCGTCCGGCCAGTAGACGCGGAACTGGGCGTCCGGTGAGCCGCAGTCCGCGGGCCGCAGGTCCTGCTGGGGCCAGTCGGCCAAGTTACGGGCGCACGAGCCGGGCTTCAGGGTGACGTGCCCGTTCCCGCCGGAGTCGACCGCCATGCCGATGACGATGAGCAACGGGACGGCGAGGACCAGCCCGGCGAGGGCGAGCAGCGGGACGAGCGCGACCAGGCCCGCGGGCCGCCTCAGCACCGGGCGGCCGGGGTCCAGCGGCGGGCGCCAGGCGGCCGTGGCGGGCGGCGGGAGCTTGCGGATGCGGGACAGCTCACCGACGTTCAGCAGCAGGACGAACGGGGTGATGAGCATCGACAGCGGGCCCCACCAGCCCTGGACGAGGGTGTCCGCCTGCATCCGGCGCGCGACGGCCAGCCCGCAGGTGCGGCACAGCACGCCCTGGCGCCGCAGGAACCGCATGACCACCACCATCCCCTGGTGCCCGCGCACCGTCACCGGCGCGGCGGGCATCGCCCCGCACACCTCGCACCCGGGGCCGGACGGCTGCGGGTACGGCTGCGGGTACGGCTGCGGGTACGGCCCCGGCTGCTGGGGGTAGGGGTACGCGTGCGGCGGGTACGGCGCGCTCAACGGGGGCCTCTCGACGGGGACATGGCGGAACGGCACAGCACCCTATCCGGCGAGCTGCGGCGGCAGCGGGGCGGTGTGGGCGATGACCAGGCCCGAGACCGCTCGGGTGAGGGTGACGTACAGGCGGCGCAGGCCCGTGCGTTCGTCCGGTTCGCCGTCCACCACCGCCCGCGGCTCGTCCAGGACCACGTAGTCGTACTCCAGGCCCTTGGCGAGGGAGGCCGGGACCAGGGTCAGGCGAGTCTCGCGGGTGGTCTCCTCTCCGGGGGCCAGGTACGGGATGCCGGCCGCCGCGAGCGCCTCGGCGAGGGCGGGCACGCGGGCGTCGGCGGCGATCAGGCCGGTCGAGCCCTCGTTGCGCAGCAGCTCCGCGCACGCGGCGACGACGTCGGCCGCCCCGGTGGCCGTACGGACCTCGAAGAACCCGGGGTTCTCCCGGACCGAGGCGACCGGGGTGAGGCCGGGCGCGATGTGCGGCAGCAGCCGGGAGGCGTACGCGATGACGTCCGTGGGGACGCGGAAACCGGCCGTCAGCTCCTCGACCACCCCGTCCCGCTTGCCGAGGTGGGCCAGCGCCTCGTCCCAGCTCCGGGTCGCCCACGGGGTCGTGCCCTGCGCCAGGTCGCCCAGGACGGTCGCGCTGCCGGTGGTGCAGCGGCGGCCCACGGCCCGGTACTGCATGGGGGAGAGGTCCTGTGCCTCGTCCAGCACGACGTGGCCCAGCGAGGGCGTGCGCTGGATTAGGTCGGCCGCCTCGTCGATCAGCACGGCGTCCGCCGCCGACCACCTGGCCGACTTCACACCGCGCACCGGCCTGTCCCACAGGATCGTCCTCTGCTCGGCCCCGTCCAGCAGCCCGTCCGCGTGCTCGGCGAGGAACTCCGCGTCGGTGAGCAGCCGCAGCACCAGCCTGGCCGGGTCGACGGCCGGCCAGACGGCCTTCACGGCCGCCTTCACCGCGCCGTTGCGGGCCACCGCGTCCTGCACCCGGTCGTCCGGCGCCTCCCCGGCCCGCTCCATCTGCACCAGCACCGCGTGCGCGACGCGCTGCGGCAGGGCCTCGCGGGCTGCGCCGTAGCGGATGTCCCGGCCCAGCAGCTCCCGGACGATCTCCTCCAGTTCGTACGCCGGCACCCGCCAGCGCCTGGAGCCGCGCACCACCACGACCGGCTCGCCGGGCATGGTCACGTGGGAGTACAGGGCGCGCCGGAGGACCTCGGCCATCCGGGCGTCGCCCTTGACGGTCGCGGCGGCGGCCTCGTCCGTACCGCGCACCTCGACCCGGGCGACCAGGTCGTCCACGGTGGCCTGCTGCACGCTCAGCTCGCCGAGCGCGGGCAGCACCTGCTCGATGTAGTGCAGGAACGACCGGTTCGGCCCGATGACGAGGGTGCCGGTGCGGGCCAGCCGCTCGCGGTGGGCGTAGAGGAGGTACGCGACCCGGTGCAGGCCGACGGCGGTCTTCCCGGTGCCCGGGCCGCCCTGCACGCAGACCGTGCCGCCGAGCCCGCTGCGGACGATCTCGTCCTGCTCGGGCTGGATGGTGGCGACGATGTCCCGCATCGGGCCGACGCGGGGCCGTTCGATCTCCTGCTGCAGCAGCCTGCCGGCCGGGGCGGCGTCCGAGGGGTCGGCCGGGTCGGACAGGTTCTCGTCCTCGTAGGCGGTGAGGTCGCCCCCGGTGTAGCCGAAGCGCCGGCGCAGCGCCACGTCCATCGGGTCCTTGCGGGACGCCCGGTAGAACGGCTGGGAGACCGGCGCGCGCCAGTCGATGACCATGGGGTCGCCGTCCGCGTCGTGGACGTGCCGCCGCCCGATGTAGAACCGCTCCCCTCCGGCGCCCTCGGCCTGCTCCGCGCCCGGCGCGTGCAGGTAGTCGAGCCGGCCGAAGAAGAGCGGGGTGCCGCTGAGGTCGGCGAGCGCCCTGATGCGGTCGTCGATCTGGCGGGCCAGCACCGCGGCGTTGACCCAGTTCGCGGTGACGTCCTTGATGTCCAGGGCCTCCACGTCCTCGCGCATGGCGCGCAGGGCGGCCCGGGAGGCGGCCAGGTGCGAGCGTTCCCGGGCGAGGGGATCGTCGTGCGGGTCGTCGAGGGGGCCGTCGTGCGGGTCTGCGAGCGGGTCGTCGTGCCGGGCGTGGGCGGGCGTGGACAAGGGGGTGCCTCCGGTGGGCCTGCTGCGTGGGCGGGACGGTGCCGTCCGGTTTCCGGCCGGACGACGGCACTCCGTTGCGGAGGCGGGCAAGGGCGGAGATTTTAGGCGGGTCCGCGACACCGGTCCACTGGATTTTCCGTGCCCGGGCCGTTGGATTTCCGCCCCCGAGCCGTTCCACCATGGAGGTATGAGCGCAGCAGCCATCACCCCGGCGCCGATGCGGCCGCCCTCCGGCGCCACCGCCGTCGAGGGCACCCATCACCACCGCCTGGGCAATGCCCTGCGGGCCGTGAAGGTGTTCGCGGAGGCGGCCTTCCGCGTCCTGATCCTCGGCGAGTACGGCGAGGAAGCGGGCATACGCCGTAAGTAGCGACATAGGGTCACGTGCGTGCGCAAACGGACGGTGACGCCCCGCCTGCCTGCCCTGATCCTGCTCGCCCTCTCCCTCGCCTCGTTCGCCACGCTGTGCGCCCTGCGCGGCGCTCCCATGGCCGACCTCCTCGTCTACCGGGCCGAGGGCGCGGCCGTCCTCCACGGCACCGACCTGTACGGCTTCACCGTCACCCGGTGGCGGCTCCCGGCGACCTACCCGCCCTTCGCGGCCCTGCTGTTCGTCCCGGCCGCCTGGCTCCCCGTGCCGGCCCTGAAGGCGGCCGTGCTGGCCGCCAACGTCCTGCTGCTCGCCGCCCTCGTCGCCCTCTCCGCGCGCCTGGTGTCCCGCCCGCTGCGCCCGGCCCCGCTCTGCGCGGCCACCGCCCTCGCCCTGTGGCTCGAACCGGTCTTCCAGACGCTCCTGTACGGCCAGGTCAACCTGGCCGTCACCTGTCTGACCCTGTGGGACCTGACCCGGCCCCCGGGCGCCCGCGCCAAGGGTCTCGCCCTGGGCGTCGCGGCCGGTATCAAGCTCACCCCGGCCGTGTTCGTGGTCTACCTGCTCCTGCGGGGCCGGCGCCGGGAGGCGGCGACGGCCGCGGCGGCCTGCGCGGGCACGGTCCTGCTCGGTGCCGTCCTGCTGCCCTCCGCGAGCGCCGACTTCTTCACCCGGCGGCTGTGGGAGACCGGCCGGGTGGGCAAGGCGTGGATCGTGGACAACCAGTCCCTGCGCGGGGTGGTCGCCCGGCTCCTGGGCGATCCCGCGCCGGGCCTCGCCTGGCTGCTGCCGGCGGCGGCGGTCACGGTGGCCGGTCTGACGCTGGCGGCCCGCGCCCGGCGGGACAGCCACGGCGTGCTGCTGACCGCGTTCACCGCGCTGCTGGCCTGCCCGATCAGCTGGACCCACCACTGGGTGTGGTGCGTGCCGCTGCTCGCGTCGCTGCTGGCGCAAGGGCACATCCGCACGGGCGCCCTGACGGCCCTCGTCTTCACCGCCCGCACGATGTGGCTGGTGCCCCATGCCGGCGGTCTCGACCTGGAACTGTCCTGGTGGCAGCAGCCGTTGGCAGCCGCCTATCCGGTCCTGGTGCTTGGGCTGGCCGTCCCGTATGACAGCATGATCAGCCGTTGTCCGACCCTTTCCACCGAGCAAACGGGGACCTAGGCATGCCCTTCTCGAATCTTCCGCTCCGCAAGGCGGTGAGCGGTCTCACCGCCGCCACCGCCCTCGCCCTCGGCGCCACCCTCCTGGCCGCTCCCGGCGCCTCGGCCGTGGGGTCCTCCGCCTGCACCAAGAACATCAAGGACCGGACCCTGCAGGTCGTGCAGTGGGACCACGCCGACATGTACACCAGCCCCAGCTTCCGGTCCAAGGTGAAGAAGTCCGTCTTCGCGGGCAGCAACGTGCGCGTGTACTGCACCGCGAAGGGCGGCGACTGGTACTACGGCAAGTCCGGCAGGACCACGGGCTGGATGGAGTACCACGCGTTCTTCTAGGCCGGACAGGCCGGCCGCCGCCCGTCGCCGGCGATGACGACGACCTCGTCCCCGGTGCTCCAGCGCCGGCGGGCGGACTTGGGCGGGTTGACGTGCAGCCCGTGGCCGGGGGCGCGGCAGGTCCGGGCGTGGTCGCGGTACCCGATGGCGCACTCGCCCCGGTCGCGCGCCGCGGCGACGACCGTGGCGAAGGACGCCTCGTGGCCGGTCAGCACGTAATCGGCGGCGGGCCGCAGGTGCACCTGGGTGCCGCCGGCCGAGAACAGCTCCTCGAACACCGCCGCCAGGGCGCGGTTCTGGGAGATCTGCGCCATCAGCAGTCCGATCAGCTTGCCGCTGATGATCACGTCGGCTCCGGGTCCGAGCGGTGCGAGGGGCCGGTTGCCGTCGTCGGTCAGTTCGGTGACCACCGGCAGCTCCCGGCCGGTCCGCTGTTCGAGGTGGCGCAGCACGAGCAGGGTGACGAGCGTGCGGGTGTCCGGCTCCTCCGGGGCTTCGCCGGGCCGCGGCTCCCGGCCGAGCACGACGACGCTGTCGTAGGAGGCGAGGTCCAGGCCGGACAGGGTCTCCGGCCGGGTGGTGTCGCCCCTGCGGGGCACACAGGTCCAGTCGGCGCCGCCGGCGTCGGACGCGGCCCGCACCTCGTCCTCGTCCGCGTCCGCGACCACGTCGGCGACGGAACCGGGGGCCGCGTTGCGGCCCCACTCCCGCAGTACGAGCGGTGCCCGGCGGTTCCAGCCCAGCAGCAGCACGCGCTCCGGCCGGACGTCCGGCGGCCGGGGGCCCGCGATGAGCCCCCTCTCGACCAGGCCGGTGCAGTCGGCGAGTTCGGCGGTGTCGTCGTCGGCCGTGATGACCAGGAGCTGGTCGTCCGGCCCGATCACCGTGCGCGGGGGCGGGTTCAGCCAGGGCACACCGGCACGGATCAGTCCGACCGCGCTCGCGTTGCCGTGGGCGAGCAGCGCGTCGCCGAAGGTGCGGCCGACCAGCGAGGGGTGCGCGGTCGGGTAGAACTCGTCCCCGGCGAAGTCGAGCAGCTCGCGGTGGACGAGGGACAGCCCGGGGCGGCGCGCGGCCTGGGCGATGAGCCGGGCGGTGAGCGTGTCGCTCTCCACGACCACGCCCCGGGGTCCGGCGGCCAGGCGGGCCGCGAGCAGGTAGCGGCTGTCCCGGACCGCGGCCACCACCGGCGCGGCGGCCTCGTCCCCGGACGCCGTCGCCCGCAGCGCCAGGAGGGCCTTGACCACGTCCGCGTCGCCGCGTGACGCGTCCGGCGGCAGCACGATCACCGAGTCGGCCGTGCCGGGACTGGCCAGGGCCAGCACGGCCGGGTCGGTCGAGGGGCCGCTGCGGCAGATCAGACGGGTCCGGCCGGTCGGGCCCACCTTGCTGTACAGGGCCTCCTCCATGGCCGTCTTGTCCCGGTCGGCCAGGACCGCCACGCAGGAACGCCGCTGGTTGGCGTTGGCCGCGACCAGTTCGCCCACCACCGTGAACACCTGCTCCGACCAGCCCAGCACCACCACGTGGCCGCTTTCCAGGAGCGTGGAGCGGCCGCGGCGCAGCGCGATGAGCCGCTCGGTCAGCCCGGTCGTGACGAGACCGACGAGGGTGGAGACGTACACCAGGGCGACGAGGGCCAGCAGCACCGACAGCGCCACCCGCAGCGGGGTGCCGGTGGTGCCGCCCAGGCGCAGCGTCTCCCCGGTCAGGCGCCAGATCGCCGCCAGCCTCCCGGAGAGGGTGGCGGGGGCGTGCCCGCTCGTCCACACCAGCACCGCGCTCGCGGGGACGACGACGGCCAGGCAGACCGCCACCAGCCAGCCCACCAGGGCCGAGGTCCCGCGCGCCAGGGTCGTGTCGAACCAGTACCGCGCCCGGGCACCCGCTCCGTGACCCCGCTGCTCCACCGTGTTCCCCCTCCGCAGGCAGGTCTGTAGGGGGCAGTGTGCTGATTCGGCGGCCCGCGCCGGGCGGGACGGTGCGTGATTCATCCCTTCGCCGTAACCGGATGCGCCGGCCCGCCCCGTCGTGCCTCCGCGCACCCGGGCCGTTCCGGTTTGGACCGCGGCCTTCGCTCGTCCGTGGCAACCCGCCGTGATACCGGCGCGCACCGGCCGCACGGGCCAGTAGAAGTGCGCCATGACCGAAGATCACCAGGGGGACGCTGGCAACGGCGGCCTGACCAGGCGCACCCTCACGACCGCCGCCGGCACGACCGCCGCGGCCACCTTCCTCGCCGCCGGAGCCGCGGGAGCCGGCGACGCGGCGGCCCTGCCCGCCCCGGCGCCCGCCCGGGGCCCCGCCCCGGCGGCCCTCTCCCGGGCGGGCGGCGCGGACTTCGACCGCTGCCTGGCCGTCGCCCGGGCCGTCCTCGTCGTCGACTCCGGCGACCGGCACCTTGTCCCCGGCTACCAGCGGGTGCTCAAGGACGGCCTGCCGCGGGCGCGGGCCGGCGGATCCAAGAACGTCCTCGTCGTCGGGGCGGGCCCGGCCGGTCTCGTCACGGCCTGGCTGCTGCGGCGGGCCGGGCACCGGGTGACCGTCCTGGAGGCCAACGGCAACCGGGCGGGCGG
>NZ_BNBF01000024.1:109470-112335 GCF_014654935.1 Streptomyces capoamus | reverse complement strand
CGGGCGGGCGGACGCATCAAGACCTTCCGCCGCGGCGGCCACGAGAAGGCGGCGCAGCCCTTCGCCGACCCGCACCAGTACGCCGAGGCCGGTGCGATGCGGCTGCCCGGCAGCCACCCGCTGGTGATGGACCTCATCGACCAACTGGGCCTGCGGAAACGGCCGTTCTACTACGTCGACGTCGACGCGGACGGACGCCCCGTCTCCCACACCTGGATCCACGTCAACGGCATCCGGATGCGGCGCGCCGACTACGCCCGCGCGCCCCGGCGCATCAACCGCTCCTTCGGCGTCCCGCGCGCCCACTGGGACACCCCGGCCGCGGCCGTCCTGCGCTCGGTGCTCGACCCGGTCCGCGACGAGTTCAGCACGGTCGGCCCGGACGGCAAGCGGGTCGACAAGCCGCTGCCCGAGCGGGTCCGCGGCTGGGCCAGGGTGATCCAGCGCTTCGGCGACTGGTCGATGTTCCGCTTCCTGACCGAGCACGCCGGCCTGGACGAGCGGACGGTCGACCTCATCGGCACCATCGAGAACCTCACCTCACGGCTGCCGCTGTCGTTCGTCCACAGCTTCATCGGCTCCTCCCTGATCAGCCCGGACACGGCGTTCTGGGAGCTGGAGGGCGGCACGGCCGTGCTGCCGGACGCCCTGCTGGCCAAGGTCCGCGACGCCGTGCGGTTCGACCGGCGGGTCACCAGGATCGAGTACTACGACCCCGACCGGGCCGGCGGCGACACGCGGCACGTCCACGCCAAGGGGCCCCGCGTGTGGGTGGACACCGTCTCCGAGGGGCGGGGCGGCCCGGTCGTGCGGGAGCAGTTCACCGCCGACGCGGCCGTGGTGACCGTGCCCTTCTCCGGCCTGCGCCACGTACGGATCAGCCCGCCGATGTCGTACCCCAAGCGCCGGGCCGTCACCGAGCTGCACTACGACTGCGCGACCAAGGTGCTGCTGGAGTTCAGCCGCCGCTGGTGGGAGTTCGAGGAGTCCGACTGGAAGCGGGAGCTGCACCGCATCGACCCCGGTCTCTACGACGCCTACCGCACCGGACGCACCCCGGGCGACGGCCGCCTGCTCGGCGCCCACCCGTCCGTCCCGGCCGGCCACATCACCCCCGGCCAGCGCGTCCACTACGCCGCCCACCGGGCCGTCGCCCGCGACCAGCCGGAAGCGGCCGGCGTCACCGGCGGCGGCTCGGTGTCGGACAACGCCAACCGCTTCATGTACCACCCGTCCCACCCGGTCCCCGGCAGCGCGGGCGGGGTGGTCCTGGCCTCCTACAGCTGGGCGGACGACGCCCTGCGCTGGGACTGTCTGGACGACGACGCCCGCTACCCGTACGCCCTGTGCGGCCTGCAGGAGGTGTACGGCCAGCGGATCGAGGTCTTCTACACGGGCGCGGGCCGCACCCAGAGCTGGCTGCGCGACCCCTACGCCTACGGCGAGGCGTCCGTCCTGCTGCCCGGCCAGCACACGGAACTGCTCCCGTCGATCCCGACGCCCGAGGGCCCCCTGCACTTCGCGGGCGACCACACCTCCGTGAAGCCGGCGTGGATCGAGGGCGCGCTGGAGTCCGCGGTGCGCGCCGCCCTGGAGGTGCACACCGCGTGACGCGCTTAAGGGCGTGTCTTTCGGATCACCCCGGGGCCGCGGGGCTCGGCACGCACGTCCGCCGCGTTGTCGTCGGTCGCCGACGCTCCGCGTCGACTCCCTCCTCCGCCTTGCGGCCGCACGCACCGAGCCCCGCTCACCGGCACCGACAAGGCACCGCCGATCCGAGTCGGGCTGATCCGAAAGACACGCCCTAGCTGTCGGCCAGGAGGTCGTCCGCGTCCATGATCCGGTAGGCGTACCCCTGCTCGGCCAGGAAGCGCTGCCGGTGGGCGGCGAAGTCCTGGTCGATGGTGTCGCGGGCGACGACGGAGTAGAAGTGGGCCTGGTGGCCGTCGGCCTTGGGGCGCAGCACCCGGCCGAGCCGCTGGGCCTCCTCCTGGCGGGAGCCGAAGGTGCCGGAGACCTGGACGGCGACCGTGGCCTCGGGCAGGTCGATGGAGAAGTTGGCGACCTTCGACACCACCAGCACGTTGATCTCGCCCTCGCGGAACGCGTCGAAGAGCTTTTCGCGCTGCGCGTTGGAGGTCTCGCCCTTGATCACCGGGGCGTTCAGGTGCTCGCCCAGCTCGTCCAGCTGGTCGATGTACTGCCCGATGACGAGGATCTGCTGCCCGGCGAACCGGCGGACGATCGCCTCGGTGACCTTCCGCTTGGTCTCGGTCGTGGCGCAGAAGCGGTACTTCTCCTCCGCCTCGGCGGTGGCGTACGCCAGCCGCTCGGAGTCGGTGAGGTTCACCCGGACCTCGACGCAGTCGGCGGGCGCGATGTAGCCCTGCGCCTCGATCTCCTTCCAGGGCGCGTCGAACCGCTTGGGCCCGATGAGGGAGAACACGTCCGACTCGCGGCCGTCCTCGCGCACGAGGGTGGCCGTGAGCCCGAGCCGGCGGCGCGCCTGGAGGTCGGCGGTGAACTTGAACACCGGCGCGGGCAGCAGGTGCACCTCGTCGTAGACGATCAGCCCCCAGTCCCGGGAGTCGAACAGCTCCAGGTGCGGGTAGACGCCCTTCCGCCGGGTCGTCAGCACCTGGTAGGTGGCGATGGTGACCGGCCGGATCTCCTTCTTCGTGCCGCTGTACTCGCCGATCTCGTCCTCGGTCAGCGAGGTCCGCTTCACCAGCTCGTGCTTCCACTGCCGGGCGGAGACGGTGTTGGTGACCAGGATCAGCGTGGTCGACTTCGCCTGGGCCATGGACCCGGCGCCGACCAGCGTCTTCCCGGCGCCGCAGGGCAGCACGACGACCCCGCTGCCGC
>NZ_BNBF01000024.1:103740-109426 GCF_014654935.1 Streptomyces capoamus | reverse complement strand
CGTGCCAGAAGTTCTCCACGGCCTGCTTCTGGTAGGGGCGCAGCGCCCAGCCGTCCTCCAGCAGCTCGATCGGGTGCGCCTCGCCGTCGACGTACCCGGCGAGGTCCTCGGCCGGCCAGCCGAGCTTGAGCAGCGTCTGCTTGATCTGCCCGCGCTCGGACGGGTGCACGGCCACGGTGTCCGGGTCGATCCGGGTGCCGACCAGCGGGGCGATCCGCTTGGACTTCAGCACCTCCTCCAGCACCGGCCGGTCGGTGGTGGTGAGGACGAGTCCGTGCGCGGGGTGCTTGGAGAGGGTGAGCCGGCCGTAGCGGTCCATCGTCTCGGCGATGTCCACGAGCAGCGCGTGCGGCACGGGGTAGCGGCTGTACTCCACGAGGGCGTCCACGACCTGCTCGGCGTCGTGCCCCGCGGCGCGCGCGTTCCACAGGCCGAGCGGCGTGACGCGGTAGGTGTGGATGTGCTCGGGTGCCCGCTCCAGCTCGGCGAAGGGCGCGATGGCCCGCCGGCAGTCGTCGGCCCGCTCGTGGTCGACTTCCAGGAGCAGGGTCTTGTCGGACTGGACGATCAGCGGACCATTCACGCGCGGCACACCCTTCCATGACGGCCAAACGTCCAGTGTGCCTCATGCGGCCGGGGGCTCCACGGCCGCAAGATCGGCGGCGGCGGAGAGCGCCGGGTGCAACCCCCTCGGCCCGTCGTGAGTCCTCACCCAGGAAAGGCGGCGCGGGCGCGCGGCCGGGTGAGGAGCGCAGGCATGTCGGCACGGAGGTGGGCCGTCGGCACCGGAGCGGTGGTGGTGCTGGTGGCCACCGGCACCTGGGCGGCGCGGCCGGGGAGCGTCGACACCCGGCTGTGGGACCAGGTACGGCCGCTCATCGAGGCCCGGCTCGCGGCGGACAGCGACGGCACCGGCTACGGCGGGGAGGTGCCCACGCTGCACGCGCGCTGGTTCTGCCGGGCCGAGGCGCTCGACCTGGCCGAACGCGGCGGCGAGGTGCGCGCGGGCGTCGACACGCTGTGCCTGGAGTACGGGGTGCGCGAGGGCGGCCTGGTGGAGTGCAGCGGCGGACAGGGCCCGCAGGTGCTGCGGCTGGAGCGGGACCCGCACGGCGGTTACCGGGTGGTCTCCCGGGAGGCACCGCCCGACGGCGCCGGCAACGCGGAGTGGACGGAGGCCCACTTCGGCTTCTTCGCCCGGGCCGCGCTGGACGACGCGATGCCCTCCGACGCCCTGGAGAACGCCGCCCGCGCGCACTTCGGCCTGCCCGCCGACGCACCGGTCGGGGACTGCTAGGGGGTGCCTGGACCGCCGCGGTCTCAGTCGTCCGCCAGCTCCGCGACTCCGGTGATCCGGTGCAGCGGGTAGGTGCGCACCTCGTCGGCCGTGTGGTCGTACGCCGTCACGAAGCCGCCCTCCACCCGGACCGGGGCGATGACCCGCTGGCTGGCGGCGCCGTCGGCGTTGACGTAGCCGATCCACACCGAGTCGCCGGTCAGCACGGCGGCCTGCATGGTGGCCAGGGTGTCGGCGGCGGAGGTGCGGGGCGGCTCGCCGCCCGTCAGGGGCTCGCCGACGGGCTTGCGCGGGGCGGTGGCGGCCAGGTCACCGGCCCGGATCGCGCGGATCGCCGCCGTGAGCAGCGTGGCGTCGGGCGGCGGCGGGCCGTCCGGCACCGGCTCGGGCGCGGTGCGCGGCGGGCTGCGGTGGGCGTGCGCCCGGGTGATCAGGACATCGCCCTCGGCGGACTCGGCGGCGGGCGCGTACCCCATCGCGCGCAGCCCCTCCAGCAGCGCCGCCGGGTCGGACTGGGTGGCCAGCACGGTCGGCGCGAGGCGGCGCAGGCGCAGGGCGGCGGCCCGCTTGTCGGCGAGGATCTCGTTCAGCAGCGCGTCGTCGTCGCACCGGACGTATGCCGAGGCCGCGCCGACCCGCAGGTGGCCGTGCCGGCGGGCCACGTCGTCGATCAGGTAGGCGAGCGGCTGCGGCACCGGGGTGCGGGAGTGCTCGGCGAGGAAGGCGTGCAGGTCGGCGGCGGTCCGGCCGGCGTCCAGGGCACGGCGCACGGACGCCGGTGTGAACCGGTACACGGTCGCGCCGCCCTTGGACTCCACGTCCGCGAGCACCCCCAGCACGTCCGCGAGCGGCCGCCGCAGCGGACCGGGCGCGACCGCGGTCAGGTCCGCCTGGAGCAGGACGTGGTCCAGCGGTTCCGGCAGCAGCGGGGCTAGCAGCCGGGCGGCGGCGGCACCCGCGGCGGCCTGCTCGGCGGCGGGCAGGGGCAGGAGCCTGTCGGGCGCCCGGTGGTGGTGCACGGGGAGCTTGTCCCCGGGGCCGGCGGGCTCGGCCGGGCCGGGCGCCGCCGGTGCGGCCTCCGCGGCCGCCGGCGCGCCCAGCAGCGCGCGGCCGTGCGCCGCCAGCGCGCCTCGCCCGGTCACGCCCAGCAGCTCCGCCTCGGACAGCGTCCAGCGGGCGAGCCGGGTGCGCAGGTCGTCGTCGTCGCCGTCGCGCCGGGCCCCGCGCAGCGGCCGCTCCCAGCGCAGCCGGGCCAGCACCGACTCGGGGCCCGGGGCCCCGCCCCGGGGCAGACCGGCCAGCAGGGACAGCACCCGGTGCCGTATCTCCGGCGCGGCGGACCGGTCCAGGCCGGGGCCGAGCGCCGCCAGGGTCCGGTCCTTGGCGTCCCGGCCGCCGACCAGCCCCGGCGCCCGGGTGGCCGCCAGCCAGGCCTGGGCGAGCCGGGCCCACCGCTCGGCGGGCGGCTGCTCCAGCCAGTCGTCGTAGGCGGGGGTGGCCGCGTACCGCTCGTCGGCCTCGCCGTCGGGGGCGATCAGGCCGGCCGCGTAGGCCAGCTCGGTCCAGAACGCGGCGACCGGCTCCGACACGTCCAGGGCGACGGCGGTCCGCTTCAGGTCCCGGACGCTCAGCCCGCCCGCCCGCAGCACCGCCGGACCGCCCTCGTCCCAGTCCTTCAGCAGCTCCTCCACGGTGGCCAGCGCGGTGTACGCCTGCCCGGCCGCCGTGGCGTCCACGACCTGGGGGCTGTGCGTCGCGGCCGGGGCCACGGCGGGCGGCAGCGGCTCGGGCACCCGGTGGGCGCGGCCCTCCCGCAGGTGCAGGGCGACCTCCCGGGGCAGGACGACCGTCCCGGGCGCGGTCGGCAGCAGCAGGCCGCGGTCGAGCAGCCAGCGCAGGTGGGCCGCCGGATCCGCGGTGACCTGCCCGTACGGCGGCCCCCACACCAGCCGGGACAGCACCTCGCGCGCCGCCTCCGGGGCCCCGGCGAGCAGCTTCGCCATCTTCTTGCGGTGGCTGAACAGCGCGCTCAGCGCGGTCACCGCGGACACCGAGTCGTGCGTCGACGGCAGCCCGGCCGCCGTGACGATCTCCTGGATCCGCCCCGGCGACATGCCCGCGGTGGCCTCCTGCACGGTCGGCCCGAGACCGGTGGGCGACGGGTGCTGCGGGGACGGCGCGAGCAGCTCGCGGGCGGTGCGCACCAGCCGCAGCCGGTCGTCGCCGCCCCACACCAGCGCCTGCTCGCGCAGGGTGGCGAGGGCCCTCGGCAGCGCGCCGGCCACCGTCGAGTCCCCGGCGTCCCCGGCCATCAGCCCGAGCAGCACGGCGTACGACGCCGGGTCCGGGGCCACGGCCAGCGCCTCCGCCGTCTGCAACGCGAACCGGTCCAGCCGCTCCAGCGCGCGCAGCACCGAGGCGCGGGTCCCGGCGCGGGTGGCGAGCTGGGTGAGGTCGGTGGGGACGGGGGTGATGAGGTCGGGGCGGCTGCGCAGCAGGGCGGCCAGGGACGCGTCGTCCCGCGCGCGGAGCGCCTCCGCGAGGGACCGAGGGGCTGAGTGGGCCTCGGGGCTCATCCGGCCAACGTTAGCGGACTTCCCCGTGCCGGGGGCGTCCGCGGGAAGCGGTACCGTCCTCACCGGGGTTTCAGTCGGCGCACCCCGGAGGGGTCCCGTGGGCATCGAGAGCGACCAGGTCGTCTACGAGTATCTGAGCCGCGTCGGAGACATCGCTCAGCAGCGGCAGCTGCCGTCCGCGACGCGGATGCGGCTCGTGTCGGAACTGCGCAACGAGATCGACCGGCACCGGGCGCAGACGACGGTGGACTCGCCCGCCGCCGTCCGCCGCATCCTGGACCGCCTGGGCAGCCCCGACGAGGTGGTCGCCGCGGCCGGCGGCACCGGCGGCGGCCCGCAGCCGCCGCCCACCGCCGTACCGGCCCAGCCCTCCTCGGGGGAACGCGCGCCGGAACCGGCGCGGCAGCGGCCCAAGGGGCTGCGCCGGGTGGTCCCGCGCCCCCGCCCCGCCGAACCCGCCCCGCCGGCCCCGCGCGACGGCGCCGCCCCGCCGCACCTCGCTCCCGCGCACGAGCTGGGGGACGCCACGGCAGGGCCCGACTGGTGGCGGGTCGCCGCCGGGGGCCCGCTGGGCGACACCGACCCGGTGCCGGGGTTCGTCGGCGGTGTGGAGATCCCGGAACTGCTCAGGCGCCCCCCGCAGGCGGCGCCCGCCGAGCGGTCCGAGCCCGTGGCGGAACCCGTGCCGCAGGCGGAGCCGGAAGCCGCGCCCGCTCGGCGCCGGCGCCTCCTGCCGCTCCCCGCCGCCGGCTGGACCAACCCCCTGCTGCTGCTGGCCGCCGCCGCGCTGGTCGCCGGGGCCGTGCTCGGCAACTGGTTCGCGCTGCTGCTGGGCTGGGCGATCGCCTACGGCTCGCGCCGGCTGACGGCCGCGGAGACGAAGTGGGCGGTGATGGTCCTGCCGGGCACGGCGGTCGCGGCGGGACTGGTGTGGCTGTGGGGCCGCCATGAGGGCCGCTGGGGCGAGCCGATCGCCCAGGGCCACATGAACGACGCGGTCGGCGACACCTGGCCGTGGGTGGTCAGGGGCGCGGCGCTGGCCTCGGCGGCGTACCTGGTCTGGCGCTCCCAGCGGGCCCGGTAGCGGCCCGTGCCTCTCGGGTGGGCGAGCGGCAGCTTGGTCAGGGGCGCGGGGAACTGCGCGACCGGCCCCCACATGCCCGCACCCGGCATGCGAGTGGCACCCGGCAGAATGACCCCCATGGCCTCCACCCTGACCGTCGGTTTTGACCTCGACATGACCCTCATCGACTCCCGGCCCGGCATCCGTGCGTGCTACGCGGCGCTGGCCGAGCGGACGGGCACGTTCATCGACGCCGACCTGGCGGTGACCCGGCTGGGCCCCCCGCTCGCGGAGGAGCTGATCCACTGGTTCCCGGCCGAGGACGTGCCGGCGATGGCCGGTCTGTACCGGGAGATGTACCCCTCCATAGCGATCGCCGCGACGCCCGCGATGGCCGGCGCCCGGGAGGCGCTCGACGCGGTGCGGGCGGCCGGCGGCCGGACGATGGTGGTGACGGCGAAGTACGAACCGAACGCCAGGCTGCACCTGGAACACCTCGGCATCGAGCCGGACGTGCTCGTCGGTGACCTGTGGGCCGAGCAGAAGGCGGCGGCGCTGCGCGAGCACGGCGCCGGCGTGTACGTCGGCGATCACGTCGGGGACGTCCGGGGTGCCCGCGCGGCGGGTGCGTTTTCGGTCGCCGTGGCGACCGGCCCGTGCCCGGCCGGCGAGCTGCGGGAGGCCGGCGCGGACGTCGTGCTGGGCGACCTGTCCGACTTCCCGGCGTGGCTCGGCGGTTACCGGGAGGCG
>NZ_BNBF01000024.1:97565-103698 GCF_014654935.1 Streptomyces capoamus | reverse complement strand
CCCGGCGCGGTGTCCCTCGCCTGACGCCGTCCGGCGGCGACGGACCGCAGCACACCGGCGCCGGCCACCAGGAATCCGACGGCCATGAGCATGCTCAGGCCGAACATGTAGGTCGGAAAGGGCTTCGCGCCGAGCAGGAGCGGGGCCACCGTGACGAGAGTGGCCACGGCGCCGATGAAGAACACGACGGCACCGGCGCGGATCAGCCGGTCACCGGGTGCGGCGGAATTCGTTCGGGTTTTGTCACGCACCCGACCAGGGTAGTTCCCTGCGCGAGAGAACAACCCGGGGACGTCTTGTCACCCGCCCCGAGACCATTAGCCTTGTAGCGCTTGGTGGCGGCGGGTCATGGTCGACCCGCCCCAGTGCTATCAAGAGCCGTTTCCGAAGTAGTTTTCCCGACGAGTACGAGGACGAGGACAGACGTGCCTACCGGCAAGGTCAAGTGGTTCAACAGCGAGAAGGGCTTCGGCTTTCTCTCCCGCGACGACGGCGGTGACGTCTTCGTCCATTCCTCGGTTCTCCCCGCCGGAGTCGATGCGCTCAAGCCGGGACAGCGCGTGGAGTTCGGCGTCGTCGCCGGTCAGCGCGGTGACCAGGCCCTTTCGGTGACCGTGCTCGACCCGACACCGTCGGTCGCCGCGGCCCAGCGCAAGAAGCCGGACGAGCTGGCCTCGATCGTGCAGGATTTGACGACCCTTCTCGAGAACATCACGCCGATGCTGGAGAAGGGCCGTTATCCGGAGAAGGCGTCCGGCAAGAAGATCGCGGGCCTGCTCCGCGCGGTCGCCGACCAGCTGGACGTCTAGAACCGTCAGGGAAACGACAGCGCATCCGGGCCGAGGGGCGGAACGAGCCCCTCGGCCGCCGCACGGGTGAGCAGTCCGCGCACGGCGGCGTAACCGGACTCGCCGAGGTCGGCGGTGAACTCGTTGACGTAGAGCCCGATGTGCTGGTCGGCGACGGCCGGGTCCATCTCCTGGGCGTGCGCCATGACGTACGGCCGGGAGGCCTCGGGGTCGTCCCAGGCGGCCCGTACGGAGGCCCGGACGTCCGCGGCGAGCCGGCCCAGCGTCTCGGCGCCCAGCGACCGCTTGGCGATGATCGCGCCCAGCGGGATCGGCAGCCCGGTGGTCCGCTCCCAGTGCTCGCCCATGTCGGCGAGCTTGTACAGCCCGTAGTTGCCGTAGGTGAACCGGGCCTCGTGGATGACCAGGCCCGCGTCCACCTTGCCGTCCCGCACGGCCGGCATGATCTCGTGGAACGGCATGACCACGATCTCGCCGACCCCGCCCGGCAGGGTGTCCGCGGCCCACAGGCGGAACAGCAGGTAGGCGGTCGACTTCTCGCTGGGCACCGCGACCGTACGGCCCGTCAGTCCCCCACTGCCGAAAGCGTGGGAGGTGCCCCCATCTTCGGGCTCCCGGGTGAGCACCAGCGGCCCGCAGCCCCGGCCCAGCGCACCGCCGCACGGCAGCAGCGCGTACTCGTCGAGGACGTAGGGCAGGACGGCGTACGACACCTTCAGCACGTCCGACTCGCCGCGCTCGGCCATGCCGTTGGTGATGTCGATGTCGGCGAAGGTCACGTCGAGCGCGGGGGCGCCGGGCACGCGGCCGTGCGCGAGGGCGTCGAAGACGAAGGTGTCGTTCGGGCAGGGGGAGTAGGCGATCCGCAGGGTCTGCCGCTGCTCACTGGTCATGGGTTTCAACTCTCCAATGCGGGCGCGAGCTTCCCGAAGGCCTCGGTGAGGGCGGCGAGGGCGTCGGCGATGCGCCAGGCGGCACGGTCCCGGGGACCCACCGGGTTGGACACCGCGCGGATCTCCAGCACGGGCACGCCGTGCGCGGCGGCCGCCTCCGCCACCCCGAAGCCCTCCATGCCCTCGGCGAGCGCGCCGGGGTGGCGGTCGCGCAGGACGGCGGCGCGGTCGGCGGTGCCGGTGACCGTGGAGCCGGTCAGGATCGTGCCGGTACGGGCACCGGTGGCCTCGGACACGACTCGTACGAGTGATTCCGGCGGGCGGTGGGTGATGGTCCCGAAGCCGAGTTCGGTGACCGGGAGGAAGCCGTCGGCGGTCTCGGCGCCCAGGTCGGCCGCGGTGATCGCGTCGGCGACGACGAGCGAGCCGACGGGCGCCCCGGGCAGGAAGCCGCCGCCGATCCCGGCCGAGACGACCAGGCGGTAGGGGCGGCCGGCCAGCGCGGCGGCGGTGAGGGCGCCGGCGGTGGTGGCGGCGGCGAGCGCCGGGCCGACACCGGCGGCGAGCAGGTCCAGGCCCGCGGCCGTACGGCGCACGGACCCGCCCGGCAGCCGTATCTCCTCGGCGGCCCCGGGCAGCGCCCGTGCCACCGCGTCCCGCTCGACGGGGACCGCGGTGGCGACGAGGACCGGAAAGGAGGTCGTGCTCAGGCCTTCTTCAGCTTGAAGATCCACAGGCCCTTCCTCGACCTGTCGTCGCCCATCTGCACCGCGAGCGTGTTGGTCTCGCCCTGCGTGCCGTACTGGGCGGCGAAGAACACGCTGCTGGGCAGGGTGCGGTAGGTCTCTTTGCTGAGGTCGCTGGCCGGGCGGCCGTTGACCAGGAGGATCCAGCCCGCGTCCGCGATCTTCGGGTCGACGCCGATGCGGACGGTCTGGTCCTGGCCGACCTTGATGGACTCGGCGTCGTCGGCCTTCTTGGAGCACTTCCTGAGCGACTCGGCGTCCAGCGCCTTGCCGTCGTTGTAGCAGAGGGCCTCGGAGTTGACCGAGTCCCGGCCGACGGTGATCGTCGCGACGGGCGTCGGCTTGTCGCAGGCCGACAGGACGAGCAGTCCGGCGGAAACGGCGCCGGCAACGGCGACGGCGCGGCGGCGTCGCACAACGGATTGCAGCGTGGTCATGGCCGAAGGCTATCGGGCCCCCGGAGCCGTCCGCCCACGTGGGGTGCGGCGTGCCCGGTTCGTTACGCCGGCCGACGTCACACCGGGTCCTGTGCCGGCTCCGCCCGCGCCCGCCCGCCCTGCCGCGCGGAGGCCAGCAGCCCCCGCAGCGTGCCCAGCCAGCCGACGGCCACGAACGCGGCGCCGACGAGCAGCCCGACCGTGCCGTCGAGCGGCATCACGATGCCGACCGCGCCGCCGAACACCCACGCCATCTGCAGCAGCGTCTCCGAGCGGGCGAACGCCGAGGTGCGCACCAGCTCCGGCACGTCCCGCTGGATGAGGGCGTCCAGCGCCAGCTTGGCCAGGGCCTGCGCGAAACCGGCGACCGCGGCCAGACAGGCCACCAGGAACGCCCCGAAGAACACGGCGGCGACCATCGCGGCCCCCAGTACGGCCATGACGACGGTCACGATGATGATCTCCGGGGCGCGGGACCGCAGCCACGCCCCCACCGCCGTGCCCAGGGCGTTGCCCGCGCCCGCCGCGACCCCCACTATCCCCAGCGACACCGCCGCGCTCTCCCCGGTCAGTGGGTGCTCGCGCAGCAGGAAGGCGAGGAAGAAGATCAGGAAGCCGGACAGGCAGCGCAGGGCGGCGTTGGCGCCCAGTGCGTGCGTGACGGCCGGCCCGACCGTCCGCAGCCCCGGCCGCTTCACCCGCTCCCGGCACGGCCCGCGCAGGTGCTGCTCGTCGGCCGCGAGCAGCGCGACGTCCTCGCCCTTCGCCGAGTCCACGGCGGGCGGCAGGGAGAACGACAGAAACGTCCCGGCAGCGAAGATCACGAACGCCCCGTACAGCGGCCACGGATCGCCGAGGGCGTGCAGGCCCGCCCCGACCGGCGCGGCGGCACCGGTGGCCAGCAGTCCGGCGAGCGTGACCCGGGAATTGGCCTTCACCAGCGAGAACCCCGGCGGCAGCAGCCGCGGTACGACGGCGCTGCGCACCACGCCGTACGCCTTCGACGCCACCAGCACCCCCAGCGCGGCCGGGTACAGCTCCAGGCCGCCGCCCGCCACCGCCCCCGAGATCACCAGCGCGAGCAGCGCCCGCGCCAGCATCGCCCCCGCCATCGCGGCCCGCCGCCCGTGCGGCAGCCGGTCCAGCAGGGGGCCGATGACGGGGGCGAGGACCGTGAACGGGGCCATGGTGATGGCGAGGTACAGGGCGACCCGCCCGCGCGCCTCGTCCGTCGGCACCGAGAAGAACACCGTGGACGCCAGCGCCACCGTCACCATGACGTCCCCGGCGCCGTTCACCGCGTGCAGCTCGATCAGTTTGCCCAGGCCCGACTCGCCCGCGCCGTGCGCGTGCGTCACCCTGCGGATGCCCCGCGCCGCGCCCCTGACCGGCAGGTGCAGGGCACGGCCGACCGCGCGGACGGCACCGCCCACCCGGCCCGCACCGCCGCCCCGACCACTCGCCCTGTCCGCGGCTGCCACGACGTTCATAGTGCCCCGAGATGGCACCGGATAGTGCGGACACGGCCCGCGTGGCGGCGTACGGCCCCGGTCGGCCCAGACGGGGGCGGGTGGGAAAATCCACGAATCCTGTCCGGTGTAGCGTGCCTATCTCAGCCATAACGCAGAATGGATGGCAGAGGTGCGCCCAGGCGCGCGGATGCAGACGTCGATGCGGTCCCCAGGTCCGCTCCGTCGGCGAAACCGCCGGAGGCAGCCGCACTCGACGAGACGGCGTAGGAGAGAAGCGATACCTGTGAGCGCAGCGACCACGCGAAGCCGCACCCCCGACCGTCTGTGCGCCGAGGCCGTCGACCTCGCCCGCGCCGCCGCCGAGGAGGCCGCCGCGCCCGGCGTGGTCGGCGAGCACGCCGGCGTGGTGTCCGAGGGTGACCGGGTGGTCACGCACTTCTTCGCGTGCAAGGAACTGGGTTACCGGGGCTGGCGCTGGGCGGTGACGGTGGCCCGCGCCTCTCGCGCCAAGATCGTCACCCTGGACGAGGTCGTCCTGCTGCCCGGTCCCGACGCCCTGCTCGCCCCCGAGTGGGTGCCGTGGAGCGAGCGCCTGCGCCCCGGCGACCTCGGCCCCGGCGACCTGCTCCCCACCGACCAGGACGACCTGCGCCTCGAACCCGGCTACACGGGCGAGGAGGAGCCGCCGCCGAACTCGCCGCTCTCCGAGGAGATGCGCGAACTGGCCGAGGCCGAGGACGCCGACGTCACCCCGGGCGCCCCCGCCGTCCAGCCGACCGTCCCCACGCGCGGCACCATCGCGTCCGTGGCCGAGGAACTGGGCCTGCGCCGCGCGCGCGTCCTGTCCCGCTACGGCCTGCGCGCCGCCGCCGACCGCTGGGAGGAGGCCTTCGGGCCGAAGGCCCCGATGGCCCAGGCGGCCCCCGCCTCCTGCGTGAGCTGCGGCTTCCTCGCCCCCATCGGCGGCTCCCTCGGCCAGGCCTTCGGCGTCTGCGCCAACGAGTTCTCGCCGGCCGACGGCCGGGTCGTCTCGCTGGCCTACGGCTGCGGCGGCCACTCGGAGGCGGCGGTCATGCCCAAGCCCCCGCAGCCCGCCTCGCCGGTCATCGACGAGACCCGGGTCGACCCCTTCCCGCTCCGCCCGGCCCGCGACTCCGGCTCGGTCCCGGAGGCCGGCGACGACGAGACCGCGGAGCTCGGCCACTCCTGAGCCCGCACGCGGACCTCGGCCCACACCGTCTTGCGCGGTGCGGGCCCCGGCGCCGTGCCCCAGCGCTCCGCCAGCGCGTCCACGAGCAGCAGCCCCCGCCCGCCGTCGGCGTCCGGCGCGGGCCGCCGCGCCTCCGGGACGCGGTCACCACGCGTGTCGGTCACCTCGATACGGAGCGTGTCCCCGACGGCGTACATCGTCAGCCGGAAGTCCCGCCCGGCCACCCGGCCGTGCGTGGCCGCGTTCGCCGCCAGCTCCGCCACGATCAGCTCCGCGGGTTCCAGGGGGAGTCCCCAGGTGCGGAGTTGCTCCCGCGCGAGCAGGCGGGCCAGCCGGGCGCCCCGTGGGGTGGGAGAGAGGCGGACAGTGAGGTGGGGGACGGGGGTGGAGATGTGGGTGGAGATTTCCTGGTTCACATCACTCAGAGTGGCGGCGACTGCTACCTGTGAACAGTGACGGACGGGTTGCGTAGGGTCACTGTCCGTCGCTCGTCCTGTGCTGTCGTGACCTGTCGACCAGGGGGTGCGGTGTGAGTGAGGAAGAGGAGCCGGGGTGGGAGGTCGAAC
>NZ_BNBF01000024.1:96207-97523 GCF_014654935.1 Streptomyces capoamus | reverse complement strand
CGGATGACGAGTGGGGCGTCGCCGTCATCGCCACGGTGGGCCGCCAGCTGAGGCTGCGCCGGGAGGCGTTGGGCATGCGGGCGGCGGAGTTCGCGCGGACGGTCGGGTACAGCGAGGACATGGTCTACAAGATCGAGTCCGGCAAGCGGATCCCGAGACCGGAGTATCTCGACAAGGCGGACAAGCTCCTGGACGCGGGCGGGTTGCTCTCCGCGATGAAGGAGGACGTGGAGAAGGTCCGCTATCCGCGGAAGGTCCGGGCGCTGGCGGAGGTGGAGTCCAAGGCGGTCGAGTTGGGGGTGTACGTCTGCAGCAGCATCCATGGCCTGTTGCAGACACCGGAGCACGCACGGGCCTTGCTGCAGTCCTGGCAACCCGCCTACGCGCCCAAGGATCTGGAGCGCCGGGTGGCTGCCCGTATGGCTCGACAGTCGATCTTCGAGCGAACGCCCGCTCCCTCTCTGAGCTTCGTCCTGGAAGAGGCGACTCTGCGCCGCAAGGTTGGGGGCACAATGGTGCGGCAACAGCAGTTCGAACGCCTGCTGGAGATCGGGCGGTTGAACAACGTCACGCTCCAGGTGATGCCGTTGGACAGCCCGCCGCACCCCGGCATGAGCGGAAGGATCGAGTTGCTCAAGTTCGAGGACGGCACGGCTGTCGGCCGTTCCGATGGTGCATACAACGGCCGCGCGGTCTCCAACCTCCGGGACCTACGGGTCCTTGAGCTGCGGTATGGCACCATCCGGGCGCAGGCTCTTCGCCCTGAGGAGTCGCTGGCCCTCATCGAGCACCTGCTGGGAGAGAGATGATCCGCTGGTTCAAGAGCAGCTACAGCGATGGCCCCGACGGCGACTCCTGCGTCGAGGTGGCGACAACCCCCGACACCATCCACATCCGGGACTCCAAGCAGGACGACGGCCCTCTTCTCACCGTCGCCCCCGGCACCTGGACGGAGTTCGTGGCGTACGCCGCCCGGCGCTAGTCGGTGAGGCTCGCCTCGTGGAGCGTGCGGAGGCGTGACTCCTTGTCGGTGGCCTCCAGGCGCAGGTGGGCCGAGCGGCCGCGCAGCGTGAGCGTCATCAGCTGGTTGCCGAACCACGGCCCGCCCCGCTTGCGCCACCGCACCGGCAGCCGCGCGCAGCGCCCGTGCCGGGCGAGCAGGCGGCCCAGGGCGCGGGCCGGTGCGCTCCAGCCGACGCGGAAACCGATCCGCATGGCCGCCGGCACGGAGTTGTGCACGGGTGAGCAGGTGAGCTGGACGACGGGGAGCCCGAGGTCGCCGGCGCGCCAGGTGGCCTCGGCGACGTAGCCGTGGT
>NZ_BNBF01000024.1:84850-96153 GCF_014654935.1 Streptomyces capoamus | reverse complement strand
GGACGTCCCCGGAGAGCACGCACACGCTCGCCGGGGCGCCCGGCGCCGCCGCGACGTCGGCGATGAGGCCGGCGAGGTCGGCGAAGGAGCGGGGGAAGGCCGCCCAGTGCTCCAGGTCGGCCCCGCGCCGCAGCCACTCGCCGAAGCGAGCCCAGCGGTCGCCGCGTTCGCCGGCGCACAGGGCCGCGTCCCAGCTCTCGGTGTCGTGCACCAGGTGCGGCAGCAGCCAGGGCAGGGAGGTGCCGATCAGGAGGTGGTCGTAGGAGCCCTCGTCCGTCCCCCCGCCGGGGAGGACCTGCTCGCGCAGCCAGGCGGCCTCGCCCGCGTCCAGCATGGAGCGGCGGCCCTCCTCCAGGACCCGTGCGGCCCGGGAGTCGACCATGACGACCCGGACCCGGCCGAAGTCGCGCCGGTAGCTGAAGCGGACCGAGGCGGAGTCGGCGTCGGCCTGTTCGGCCAGGGCGCGCAGCGCCTTCGTGCCGTCCGGGGTGGCGCGGACGGCGGCCCAGGTGGGGTCGTCGGCGAGTTCGGCGGGGGAGAGGTTGCCCAGGTGCTGGTGGACCCAGTACGACATCAGGCCGCTCAGCAGCCGCTCCTGCCACCAGTCGGTGGTGCGCATGTCGGCGAGCCAGGAGGCGGAGGTGTTCCAGTCGTCGACGATGTCGTGGTCGTCGAAGATCATGAAGCTGGGCACGGTGGACAGCAGCCAGCGCACCTCCGGGTCGAGCCAGGACTCGTAGTAGAGGTGGCAGTACTCCTCGTAGTCGGTGACCTGCCCGCCCGGCGGCCGGTCGAGGTCGCGGCGGGCGGCCAGCCAGCGCCGGGTGTCCTCGGAGGTCTCGTCGGCGTAGACCTGGTCGCCCAGGAGCAGCAGGACGTCGGGGCGCTCGGCGCCGGGGTCGGCCGCGAGGCGGGTGGCCAGCGTGTCGAGGGCGTCGGGGCCGACCGGGTCCTTGCCGTCCGCCGGGGGCGCCGCCCAGCGGCACGAGCCGAAGGTGACGCGGACGGCGTCGCCGGCGCCGGGGGTGCGGATCACGGAGGGCGGGAAGCGGGAGTCGGGCAGCGGCCACACCCGGGTGCCGTCGAGGAACACCTCGTAGGACGGGGAGGTGCCCGGTCGCAGGCCGGTGACCGTGACGAGCGCGTAGTGGTGCCCGGCCACCTGGAAGGTGGGGGCCGTGCCGGCCGCGCCGTCGGAGCAGCGGACCTCGGCCGTGCAGGGCCGCTCGGTCTCGACCCACACGGTCGCGCAGGATCCGTCGGTGTACCGCAGCAGCGGTCCCAGGCGCAGTTCGGGCATGTGATCGCCTTCCTGTCTCGCACGCACGGCACGGAACGACCCCAGCGACGGTACAGGCGTCTGGGACCCGGCTGGGTGGGCACGTGTCAGGAGACCGGGGCGGTGACGGAGAGGCGGTGGCGTGGCCGAGCACGAGCAGGCGACGGAGACGGACGGGACCCGCGGCACGGTGCGCGAGGACGACCTGCTGCGGGGGTTCGAGGTGGACGACCGGCAGCCGGAGCGGCCGGTGCTGCTGGACGCCGGCGGCCGGCCGGTCGACACCTGGCGGGAGAACCACCCGTACGACCACCGGATGGGCCGGCGCGAGTACGAGCGGACCAAGCGGGTCCTGCAGATCGAACTGCTCAAGCTGCAGCGCTGGGTGAGGGACACCGGGCAGCGGATCGTCGTCGTGTGCGAGGGGCGGGACGCGGCCGGCAAGGGCGGCACCATCAAGCGGTTCACCGAGCGGCTGAACCCGCGCGGGGCCCGGGTGGTCGCGCTGGACAAGCCGACCGAGCGGGAGGCGGGGCAGTGGTACTTCCAGCGGTACGTGCAGCACCTGCCGGGCCGCGGCGAGATGGTCTTCTTCGACCGGTCCTGGTACAACCGGGCCGGCGTCGAGCGGGTCATGGGCTTCTGCACGGAGGCCGAGTACGCGCTGTTCCTGCGGCAGGCGCCGCTGTTCGAGCAGCTGCTCACCGACGACGGCGTCCTGCTCGTGAAGTTCTGGTTCTCGGTGTCCCGGGCCGAGCAGCGCACCCGGTTCGCGATACGGCAGGTCGACCCGGTGCGCCGCTGGAAGCTGTCCCCGACCGACCTGGACTCCCTGGACCGCTGGGACGACTACACGGCGGCCAAGGTCGACATGTTCCGGGCGACCGACACCGCGCACGCGCCCTGGACGGTCGTGAAGAACAACGACAAGCGGCGGGGCCGGCTGGAGGCGATGCGCAGTCTGCTGGACCGTTTCGACTACCCGGCCAAGGACCCGGCGGCGGTCGGCACGCCCGACCCGCTGATCGTCGGCGCGGCGGACACCCTGCTCGAACCGGGTGAGGAACCCACGGCCCTGTCGCCGACCCCGCTGGCCGGACCGGGCGGCGGGCCCGGCACCCACCCGGACCCCGCGGTGCCGGCCGGCCGCGGCTGAGGAGGCCGCTCACGGCCTTCGCGGCCCTGCTGTGGGCCGACCCGGGCCGCGCCGTGCGGCCGGACCCCGGGCCGGGACCGTGAGGTCCCGGCCCGGGGCGCGGGTCAGGACGACTTCACGATGCGGCGCACGTTCTCGAGGGAACCGCAGCCGGACTTCAGCTGACGCTCCCGCTCCTCCCAGAACGCCGCACCCAGCTCGGCGCGCCGCTCCGCGCCCACGTTCTCGCGGGCACCGTTGAGGATCGTGCGCTCCTCCTCGTCGGCGTGGTGGGTGACGGCCTCCACCAGCGCCTCCAGCTTCTCGTCCCACTCCTCGGAGCCGACCTCCTCGACCTGGAGGAGGTCCAGGAGGGCCTCGTTGCCCTCGTCGTGCTCGTGCTCGCCGTGCTCGACCTCTTCGTCGTCGATGTTCTTGTACCGCTTCAGTGCGGGATAGACCTTGGCCTCCTCGGCCTGGGCGTGCGCGACCAGCAGATCGGCGAACTCCTCCAGGGCGGCGGTCCGGTCCTCCTCCACGCTGCGCATCAGCCGGAACAGGTCCTCCATACGCCGGTGGTCCTGGAGGATCAGCTCGACCACGTCCTGTGTCTCGGGCATGTGAGGGCACCACTTTCGTGCGACGGCACCTTCGTGCCAACGGATGGTCACTACCGCCTACCCTCCCCGGCCGCGTTGATTGCCCCCCGTCCGGGCGCTGTACCTTCGGTCTCACGTCGTAGAGGAGAGTCAACGTGAGCAAGTACGTGCGGCCGGCGGCCGAGGGCGCCGACCCCTTCGGCACCGCCCGTCTGCGTCGCGGGGTGCTCGACGCCTGGGCGACGAGCCCCGCCCGCTTCCGGGAGGACGCCAACGCCGAGGAGGACCTGGTGCTCGGCGGGTACCGGGACCGGCTCGTCGTGGAACTGGCCCAGAACGCCGCCGACGCCGCCGCCCGCGCGGGCGTGCCCGGCCGCCTGCGGCTCACCCTCCGCGACGGCGTCCTGGTGGCCGCCAACACCGGCGCCCCGCTCGACGCGGCCGGTGTCGAGTCCCTGTCCACCCTGCGGGCCTCCGCCAAACGGGACGCGGAGACGGCCCACAGCGCCGTCGGCCGGTTCGGCGTCGGCTTCGCCGCCGTCCTCGCCGTCACCGACGAACCCGCGATCGTGGGGCGGCACGGGGGCGTGCGCTGGTCGCTGGCCGAGGCCCGGGAGCTGGCCTCCGACGTGGCCCGGCACAGTCCCGGGCTCGGCGACGAGGTGCGGCGCCGGGACGGTCACGTGCCCCTGCTCCGGCTGCCGTTCGCCGCCGAGGGCACCGCCCCGGAGCCGTACGACACCGCGGTCATCCTGCCCCTGCGCGACGCGGCCGCCGCCGACCTCGCCGAGCGGCTGCTCGCCGCCGTCGACGACGCCCTGCTCCTGGCCCTGCCCGGGCTGGCCGAGGTCGTCGTGGAAACCGGCGGCGAGGCCCCCCGCACGCTCACCCGGCGCACCGACGGCGCCTTCACGGTGGTGGAGGACTCCCGCGACGGCATCACCCACTGGCGTACCGCGTCCGCCCACGGGCCGCTCACCCCCGACCTCCTCGCCGACCGGCCCGTCGAGGAACGGCTGCGCCCGCACTGGTCGGTGACCTGGGCGGTCCCCGTCGACGCCTACGGCGCCCCGGCCCGCCCCCGCACCACCCCGGTGCTGCACGCCCCCACCCCGAGCGACGAACCGCTCGGCGTGCCCGCGCTGCTCATCGCCTCGTTCCCGCTGGACACCACCCGCCGGCACGCGGCCCCCGGCCCGCTCACCGACTTCCTGGTGCAGCGCGCGGCCGACGCCTACGCCGAACTGCTCGCCGCCTGGCGGCCGGTCGGCGAGGGCGTCATCGACCTCGTGCCCGGACCGCTGGGCAAGGCGGAGCTGGACGGGGCGCTGCGCCAGGCCGTGCTGGAGCGGTTGCCGCGCACCGCCTTCCTGCCCCCGGCCGCCGAGGGCAAGGACGACAAGAGCGACAAGAGCGTCAAGAGCGTCAAGAGCGACGAGAACGCTGACGAGCTGCCCCAGGCGCTGCGGCCCCGGGACGCCGAGGTCGTGGAGGGCGCCGGGGCCGGCACCGTACGGGTGCTCGCCGAGGTGCTGCCCACCCTGCTCCCGGCCGGTCTGGAGCGGCGCGTGGAGCTGCGCACCCTCGGGGTCGCCCGGCTGCCCCTGGCCGACGCCGTCGACCGGCTCGCCGGACTGGAGAAGGACCCGCAGTGGTGGTGGCGGCTGTACGACAGCCTCGCCGGGGTCGACCCCGAGCGGCTGTCCGGGCTGCCGGTGCCCCTGGCCGACGGGCGGACCACCATCGGGCCCCGGCAGGTGCTGCTGCCCGCCCCGGACACCGCCCGCATCGATGCGGACGTCCTGGGCCGGCTCGGGCTGAAGGTGGCCCACGAGGACGCCGCGCACCCGCTGCTGGAGAAGCTCGGCGCGCTGCCCGCCACCCCGCGCGCGGTGCTGACCACCCCGCAGGTGCGGGCCGCCGTGGCCGCCTCCCTGGAGGACGACGGCGGCCTCGCCTGGGAGGAGGACGCGCCGGACGCCGAGGAACTGGCCGACACGGTCCTCGGGCTGGTGCGGGACGCCGGCCTGGAGCCGGGGGAGGAGCCCTGGCTGGGCGCGCTCGCCCTGCCCGACGAGGACGGGGAACTCGCCCCGGCCGGTGAGCTGGTGTTCCCCGGCAGCCCCTTCGCCCAGGTCATCCGGGAGGGTGAACTCGCGGCCGTGGACGCCGAGCTGGCCGAGAAGTGGGGCGAGCAGCCGCTCGCCGCGTGCGGGGTGCTCGCCGACTTCGCGCTGGTCCGCGCCACCGACGTCGTCCTCGACCCGGACGAACTGGAGCCCCGGGACGGCGACTACGCCGAGCCCGACGACGCCGGCCTGCTGGACGCCGTCGACGTGTGGTGCGAGGACATCCTCGACCGCTTCCCGGACAGCCCGGTGCCGCCGGTCGCCACCGAACTCGTCGCCGTGCGCGACCTGGACCTGGTGGACGACGACCACTGGCCCGAGGCGCTGGCCCTGCTGGCCCGGCCGCCGCTGCGGGACGCCCTCACCCAGCCCGTGCGCATCCTGCTCCCCGACGGCACCCACGAGACCGTACGGCCGTACACCGCGTGGTGGCTGCGCGGGCACCCGGTGCTCGACGGGCGGCGCCCGGCCGGACTGCTCGCCGCCGGCGGCGACCCGCTGCTGCACGGCCTGTACGAGGAGGCCGACGCCACCGGGTTCGAGGACGAGCAGGTACTGCGGGCGCTGGGCGTGCGCACCTCGGTCGGCGCGCTGCTGGACGAGCCCGGCGGGGCCGCCGAGCTGCTGGACCGGCTCGCCGACCCGGACCGCCCGGTCACGCCCGCCCAGCTGCACGGGCTCTACAGCGCGCTCGCGGAGCTGGACCCCGAGCAGGTGACCCTGCCGGACGAGCTGCGGGCCGTGGTCGACGGGCGGGTGGCGGTCGTGGACGCCGGTGCCGCGGTCGTGGTCGACTCGCCGGACCTGCTGCCGTTCACCTCCGGTGTGCCGCTGCTGCCGGTCCGGCCCGCGCGCGCCGCCGAGCTGGCCGAGTTGTTCCAGGTGCGGCGGCTGAGCGAGTCCGTCACCGGCGAGGTGCACTCCGAGGGGACCGAGCACGACGTGCCGGACGCGGTGCGGGTACTGCTCGGGCCGCGCACGCCCCGGACGTACGCCGAGCACGAGGAACTGGTCGTGGACGGCGTGGAGATCGACTGGCGGCTCACCGACGACGGGGTGGTGCACGCGGCCACCCTGGAGGGGGTCGCCGCCGGGCTGGCGTGGGCGGCGGGGCAGTGGCCGCGCCGGTTCGAGGTGGCCGCGCTGCTGGAGGACCCGTCGCGGACGGAGGAGCTGGCCCGGGACCGCTGGTTCGACTGAGGGTGACGTGACCTCCGGCACAGCCGGGGAAAAACCGGGGATCCCGTACAACCTCCGATGGGTGCCGTTGATCTGATCATGCGACATCAGCTTCATGATCACGGGGAGACACCCACCCATGCGTATGCGAGCCGCTGGTACGGCCGTCCTCGGCGCCCTGGCGCTGTCCGTTCTGGCCGTCCCGGCCGCGCAGGCGGCGGACGACCACCGGGGCGACACGAAGATCTCGAACGTCGTCGTCAACGGCGGCAAGCCCGTCGTGGTCGGCGCGACGGGCAGCAAGACCATCACGGTCTCCTTCACCGCCACCGACGACTCCGGCATCTCCTGGGCCCAGGCGATCCTGTACCACGGCAAGGACATCGAGCACTCCGACAGCGGTGCCGTCGCCAACACCTCCGACAAGCGCTCCGTGTGCACCAAGGTCAGCGCCACCAAGGCGAACTGCAAGGCGACGTACACGCTGACGGCCCGGAAGAACCTCATCAACGAGGTGGCGGGCGGCTGGAAGGTCTGGGCGATCGCCCAGGGCAAGGACACCGACTACACCAAGAAGGAGAACGCCAAGACCTTCCAGGCGCAGCGGCTGGCCAAGCTGACGGCCGACGCCTCCCCCGAGCCGGTGGCGAAGGGCAAGACCCTCACCGTCACGGGCGGCCTGACCCGCGCCAACTGGAACGGCGGCACGTACGCCGGTTACACCGGCCAGCCCGTGAAGCTGCAGTTCCGCAAGCAGGGCGCCAGCGGCTACACCACGCTGAAGACCGTCAAGACGGACTCCAAGGGCCGCCTGAAGACCACGGTCAAGGCCACCGCCGACGGCTCCTACCGCTTCTCCTTCGCGGGCACGTCGACCACCTCCGCGGTCAGCTCCGCCGGTGACTTCGTCGACGTGAAGTAAGCCGCAGCACCTCCACATCCTCCAAGGACACCCCATGCGACTTCGTGCCACTGTGGCCGCCGTTTCCGGCGCCCTGGCCCTCTCCGCCCTCGTCGTGCCGGCCGCGCAGGCCGCCGACGGCAGCTCCGCCCACCGCACGGACCTCGCCAAGGTCCTCGTGCAGCACGCCGCGTCCGGCCGGGCCGGCGTCGCCGCCGCCCCGGCGGAGGGCGACCTGGACGTCACCTTCTCGAACTTCAAGATCGCCAAGGCGATCAAGGTCGGGACCACCAACAAGGTCTCCGTGCGGGTCCGTTACACCCTGACCCACGGCGCCGACGTCAAGATCGACTCGGACAATTTCTTCAGTGTCCCGCTCATCTACCACGGCTCGTCCACCACCCCGGACAACGCCGCCGGCGGTGACGAGCCCGGCATCTGCGTGGTGACCTCGGCCACCACCGCCGACTGCAAGGGCACGATCGTGCTCAACCCGCGCGAGACCGATCGGGACATGAGGCTGCGCAACACGCAGGCCGGTACCTGGCACGGCGCGGGCATCGCGATCGACATGGACTCCGAGAAGGAGATCGTCCAGGTCGACGGCCTCGGCACCACCCTGGTCCAGCGCAACTCGACGCTGACGGTCAACGCCGCCCCGGAGCCGGTGAAGAAGGGCAAGACCCTCACCGTCACGGGCAAGCTCTCCCGCGCCAACTGGGAGGACCACAAGTACCACGGCTACACCGGCCAGTCCGTGAAGCTGCAGTTCCGCAAGAAGGGCTCCAGCACCTACACCACGCTGAAGACCGTCAAGTCGGACTCCACGGGCGCCCTGAAGACGACCGTCAAGGCCACGGCCGACGGTTACTACCGCTTCTCCTTCGCGGGCACCACGACCACCCCGGCGGTCAGCGCCGCCGGTGACTTCGTCGACGTGAAGTAAGCGGTCGTGAAGTAAGCGACTGTGAAGCAAGCGGCTGTGCCGTAGGCGGCACACCGGTCCGGCCCCGGGAGCGCGTACCGCTCCCGGGGCCGGAATGTTTCCTCTCACTTGTGCCATGCACAGGTAATCACCGGCCAAAATCAGGCCGGGACACGCTCTTGCGGTACAACCCTCCCTGTGCTTCGCGGATCTGTGATCACGTGAGTCGACCGACTCCACGATCACTTCTCCCTCCAGGGAAACGCACATGCGCATACGTGCCACCGTGGCCGCCGTCTCCGGCGCCCTGGCCCTCTCCGCCCTCGCCGTCCCGGCCGCACACGCCACCGGTGACCCGGGCACGCCGTACACGCTGAACGTCAGCTTCTCCACCGTCACGATCACCAAGGCGATCAAGGTCGGCACCTCGAACAAGGTGAGCGCCGGCTACTCGTACACGCTGACGCACGGTGCCGACGTGGACATCACCGCGCAGGACTTCTACAGCGACGCCTTCCTCTACAAGGGCTCGTACGACGACCCGACCGCCGCACTGTACGGCGACAACCCGGCCACCTGCACCGCCACCTCGGCGACGACGGCCACCTGCAAGGGCACCGTCGACATCTACCCGGCCGACGGGGACCTGAAGAACGCCTGGGCCGGCTCCTGGGGCGTGGCCGCCGAAGCCGTCGCCTTCAACGGCCAGAACCAGGACAACCCCGCCGACATGAGCAAGGTCGGCTACAAGGACCAGAGCGGCCTCGGCAGCACCCTGGTGCAGCGCTATTCCAAGCTCACCGTCGACGCCGGCCCCGAGCCGGTCGGCAAGGGCAAGACCCTCACGGTGACCGGCAAGCTCTCCCGCGCCAACTGGGAGGACCACGCGTACCACGGCTACACGAGCCAGCCGGTCAAGCTCGAGTTCCGCAAGGCGGGTACGAGCACCTACACCACGGTCAAGACGGTGAACAGCGACTCGTCCGGCAACCTGAAGACCACCACCACCGCGAACTACGACGGCTACTGGCGCTTCAGCTACGCGGGCGGCACGACCACCCCGGCCGTCAGCGCCACGGGTGACTACGTCGACGTGCAGTAGCACCCCGCCGGACTCAGTCCGGGAAGCGGCGGCCGACCCACCTCCACAGGTACTCCAGGGCGGCCGCCGCGACCGCCGCCACGCCGACCGCCGTCCACGGCAGCGCGATCCCGACCAGCCGCAGGGCGAAGAAGTGCTGCAGGGCGGGGACGGCGAGGACGAGCAGAAAGGCGACGGCCATCGCGGCCACCAGCACCACCCGCCACCAGGTGTAGGGGCGGGCGATGACCGCCAGCACCCACATGGAGATCAGGAACAGGGTCAGGGTGGCCGCGCTCGTCTCCGCCTCCAGCGCGCTCGGCCCGCTGTAGTGGTGGCGGGCGAGCAGGTACGTGACGAAGGTCGCGAGGCCCGCCAGCACCCCGCCCGGGACCGCGTACCGCATCACCCGGCGGACGAAGTGCGGTCTGGCCCGCTCGGTGTTCGGTGCCAGGGCCAGGAAGAAGGCCGGGACGCCGATGGTGAGCGTGGAGAGCATGGTCAGGTGCCGGGGCAGGAAGGGGTACTCGACCTGCCAGCACACCACCAGCACCGCCAGCAGCACCGAGTACACCGTCTTCACCAGGAACAGCGTCGCCACGCGCGTGATGTTGCCGATCACCCGGCGGCCCTCCGCCACCACCGAGGGCAGGGCCGCGAAGCTGTTGTCCAGCAGCACGATCTGCGCCACCGCCCGGGTGGCCTCCGAACCGGAGCCCATCGCGACCCCGATGTCCGCGTCCTTCAGGGCGAGGACGTCGTTCACGCCGTCCCCGGTCATCGCGACCGTGTGCCCGCGCGACCGGAGCGCGCCGACAATGTCCCGTTTCTGCTGCGGGGTGACCCGCCCGAAGACGGTGCCCGTCTCCAGGGCCCGCGCCAGCTCCGGCCCGTCGGCGGGCAGCCGCCGCGCGTCCACCGCCGTACCGTCCAGGCCCAGCTTCCCGGCGACCGCGCCGACCGACACCGCGTTGTCCCCGGAGACGACCTTGGCGCGCACGTCCTGCTCGGCGAAGTAGCGCAGGGTCTCGGCCGCGTCGGACCGCAGCCGCTGCTCCAGGACGACCAGGGCGGCAGGACGGGCGCCCCTGGCCGGCTCGGCGTCGTCCAGGTCGCGGTGCGCCCGGGCCAGCAGCAGCACGCGCAGCCCCCGCTCGTTGAGCTGCTCGGTCTCGGCCAGGGCCGGGTCGCCGGCGGCGAGCAGGACGTCGGGGGCGCCCAGCAGCCAGGTGCTGGTCTCCCCGTCGCCCTCGCTGAACGCGGCCCCGCTGTACCTGCGCGCGGAGGAGAAGGGGAGCGACTCGACGCAGCGCCACTCCTCGCTGTCCGGATAGGCGTCGATGATCGCCTGGAGGGAGGCGTTGGGGCGCGGGTCGGACTCGCCGAGCGCGCCGAGCACCTTGCGCAGATACGGCTCGTCGGCCCCGTCCAGCGGGCGCAGCTCGCTGACGTCCATGCCGCCCTCGGTGAGCGTGCCGGTCTTGTCCAGGCAGACGGTGTCGACGCGGGCCAGGCCCTCGATGGCGGGCAGCTCCTGCACCAGGCACTGTTTGCGGCCGAGCCGGATGACGCCGATCGCGAAGGCGACGGAGGTCAGCAGCACCAGCCCCTCGGGGACCATCGGCACGATCCCGCCGACCGTGCGGGCCAGGGCGTCCTTCAGGTCGTCGTTCTTGACGACGAGCTGGGTGACGACGAGCCCGACGGCCGCCGGGACCATCATCCAGGTGACGTACTTGAGGATCGTGGAGATGCCGGTGCGCAGCTCGGAGTGGACGAGGGTGAAGCGCGAGGCCTCCTCGGCGAGCCGGGCGGCGTAGGCCTCGCGGCCGACCTTGGTGGCCGTGAACGCGCCGCCGCCCGCGACCACGAAGCTGCCGGACATCACCGCGTCGCCGGGGCGTTTGACGACGGGGTCGGCCTCGCCGGTGAGCAGCGACTCGTCGATCTCCAGCCCGTCCGCCTCCGCGCACACCCCGTCGACGACGATCTTGTCCCCGGGGCCGATCTCGATCAGGTCGTCCAGCACGATCTCACTGGTGGCCACCTCGACCGCCGCCCCGTCCCGGCGCACC
>NZ_BNBF01000024.1:77461-84813 GCF_014654935.1 Streptomyces capoamus | reverse complement strand
GTCGGCCGGGCCTCCCCGACCACCGCGAGCGCGTCCAGGGTCTGCTTGGCCCGCCACTCCTGGAGGATGCCGATGCCGGTGTTGGCGAGGATCACGAAGCCGAAGAAACTGTCCTGGATCGGCGCGACGAACAGCATGACCAGCCACAGCACGCCGATGACCGCGTTGAACCGGGTGAAGACGTTGGCCCGGACGATCTGCCCCAGCGACCGGCTGCTGCGCACGGGGACGTCGTTGACCTGGCCACGCGAGCGCCGCTCCGCCACTTCCGCCCCGGTCAGCCCCGCCGGCCGGCTCGCCGGCAGGGCCACGGGGTGGACGGGGTCGAGTTCGGCGCCCGCGTCTATATGGCTCATGCATTCGACGGTACGTGGGTCCGTGTCCGCCCGCCGCACGAACGCGCCGGGCCGGGTGTCAGGTTCCCGGCTCGGCCGCCGACCGCTTGATCGCCGCGTCCCGCCGGCGCACGTACCAGACGCCGATCAGCCCCAGCCCGCCCCCGGCCAGGCACGTCCACAGCCACCACAGGTGCCCGTGGTCCTCGAACCAGCCGTAGAAGGGGAGCTGGACCAGGAAGAGGACGAACCACACGAGGGTGCCGCCGGTGATCGTGGCGACCACGGGCCCCTCCAGGGGCTCCGGCGCCTCGTGCTTGGGGGTCCACTTAGCCATGGGCACAGCTTATGCGCCACCGCTGTCTACGCGCGGAGATAGCGATCTCCGACTCATACCTTCATACTGAAACCGTTTGTCTTTGACCGCTTCTGATCGTAGAAAACTCCAACGGGGCTCGGGGGAACCTCGCTGGGAATGAGGTCCTCCATGTCCACCTCGGCCCAGGCCAAGGTCCCCACCCCCGAAAAGCCGGGGGGCGCGCCGGCACACGGCGCCCTCGACCGCTTCTTCAAGATCTCCGAGCGCGGCAGCAGCGTCGCCCGCGAGGTCCGCGGCGGTCTGGCCACCTTCTTCGCGATGGCGTACATCATCGTGCTGAACCCGATCATCCTCGGCAGCGCGAAGGACATGTACGGGCACCACCTCGACAACGGGCAGCTGGTGACGGCCACCGCGCTGACGGCCGCCTTCAGCACGCTGCTGATGGGCGTCATCGGCAACGTGCCGATCGCGCTCGCCGCCGGCCTCGGGGTGAACTCCGTCGTCGCCCTCCAGCTCGCACCGCGCATGTCCTGGCCGGACGCCATGGGCATGGTCGTCCTCGCCGGTTTCGTGGTCATGCTGCTGGTCGCCACCGGCCTGCGCGAGCGCGTGATGAACGCCGTGCCGTTCGGCCTGCGCAAGGCGATCGCCATCGGCATCGGCCTGTTCATCATGCTGATCGGCCTGGTCGACTCCGGCTTCGTCACCCGGATGCCGGACGCCGCCCAGACCACCGTCCCGGTCCAGCTGGGCACCGGCGGCCACCTCACCGGCTGGCCGGTGCTGGTCTTCATCCTCGGCGCGCTGCTCACCTTCGCGCTGATCGTCCGCAAGGTCCCGGGCGCGATCCTGATCTCCATCGTCGGCATGACCGTCCTCGCCATGATCATCGACGCGGTCGCCACCATCCCCTCCTGGGGCCTGACGGTGCCGAAGTGGCCGGGCAACCCGGTCGCCAGCCCCGACTTCGGCCTGGTCGGCCAGGTCAGCCTGTTCGGCGGCTTCTCCAAGGTCGGCGTGCTGACCGGCATCCTGTTCGTCTTCACGGTCCTGCTGTCGTGCTTCTTCGACGCGATGGGCACGATCATGGGCATCAGCGACGAGGCCAAGCTGACCGACGCCCAGGGCTACATGCCGGGCATCAACAAGGTCCTCTTCGTGGACGGCCTCGCCGTCGCGGCCGGCGGTGCCGGCTCCTCCTCGGCCACCACCGCCTTCGTGGAGTCCACGGCCGGCGTCGGCGAGGGCGCCCGGACCGGCCTGGCGAACGTCGTCACCGGCGGCCTCTTCGCCGTCGCGCTGTTCCTCACCCCGGTCGCCACGATGGTCCCGTCCCAGGCGGCCACCCCGGCGCTGGTCGCGGTGGGCTTCCTGATCCTGTCGAACTCCATCAAGGAGATCGACTGGGCCGACTACACCATCGCCGTCCCGGCCTTCGTGACGATGCTGATGATGCCGTTCACCTACTCGATCACGAACGGCATCGGCATGGGCTTCATCACCTTCACCCTGCTGCGCCTGGCCGCCGGCCGGGGCCGGGAGATCCCGGTGCCGATGTACGTCGTCTCTGCGGTCTTCGCCTTCTACTACCTGATGCCGGCCCTGGGCCTGACCTGAGCCCGCGCGGGAGCCGTCAGGTGACCCCGTAGAACCTCTCCGTCTCCTCGACGGCGGTCTGGAACCGCTCGTCGAAGTCATCCCGAATGAGCGTCCGGACGACATAGTCCTGGACGCTCATTCCCCTTTTCGCCGCGTGGTGCCGGAGCCGTTCGAGCAGCTCCCCGTCTATCCGCAGGCTGAGCACAGTGGTCCCCATGGGTACGAGGGTCGCCGCAGCCGGGCGCCCGGCGCGTCACTTTCCGGACCGGGCTCACTCGTACGGGTGATCTCGGGCGTGAGTGGCGGGGCTCACGGGGTACGCGGGCGCGCACGACTGGTCTTTAGCGAGAGTAATGAGTTACGCTAAAGAACATGCCGGACCTTTCCCATGGCGACGACGCTGCCGCCGTGAACGCCCTCCGTTCCGCCGTGATGCGGCTGTCCCGTCGCCTCAAGCACCAGCGGGTCGACGAGTCGCTCAGCCCCACCGAGATGTCGGTGCTCGGCACCCTCGCCCGCTGCGGCAGCGCCACCCCGGGCGAACTCGCCCGCAAGGAGCACGTCCAGCCGCCGTCGATGACCCGCATCGTCGCGCTGCTCGAGGCCAAGGGCCTGGTCCGGCTGGAGCCGCACCCCGATGACCGGCGCCAGAAGGTCGTCACCCAGACCGAGCAGGCCGAGACCATGCTGGAGGAGAGCCGCCGCAAGCGGAACGCCTTCCTGGCCGGCCTGGTCGAGGGCCTCGACGAGGACGAGTGGGCCGCCCTGCGCGCCGCCGCCCCCGTACTGGAGAAGCTCGCACACCTGTAAGCACCACCGAAGGAGGCGAACCCCTTTGAGTACGGGATCCGGAACACCTTCCGCCCCCGCACCGACCCCTACCACCCCCGCTGTCCCGCGCACGTCCTCGATGTTCAGCTCGCTGAGGATCCGGAACTACCGCCTCTTCTTCCTCGGCCAGGTCGTCTCCAACACCGGCACCTGGATGCAGCGCATCGCCCAGGACTGGCTCGTCCTCAGCCTCACGGGCTCCTCCGCGGCCGTCGGCATCACGACGGCCCTGCAGTTCCTGCCGATGCTGCTGTTCGGCCTGTACGGCGGCGTCCTCGTGGACCGCCTGCCCAAGCGGCCCACGCTGCTGGTCACCCAGTCCGCGATGGCCGTCACCGGTCTCGCGCTCGCCGCCCTGACCCTCTCCGGCGAGGTCCGGGTCTGGCACGTCTACGTCGCCGCGTTCGCCGTCGGCCTCGCCACGGTGGTCGACAACCCGGCCCGGCAGTCCTTCGTCTCCGAGATGGTCGGCCCCGCGCAGCTGCAGAACGCGGTCAGCCTGAACTCGGCGAACTTCCAGTCCGCCCGGCTGGTCGGCCCCGCCGTCGCCGGCCTCATGATCACCGGGGTGGGCACCGGCTGGGCGTTCCTCGCCAACGGCCTGTCCTTCGCCGCGCCGATCACCGGCCTGCTGCTGATGCGCGCCCGCGAGCTGCACGTCGTCGAGCGCGCGCCACGCGGCAAGGGCCAGCTGCGGGAAGGGCTGCGCTACGTCGCCGGGCGGCCGGAGCTGATCTGGCCGATCGTCCTGGTCGGCTTCATCGGCACCTTCGGCTTCAACTTCCCGGTGTGGCTGTCCGCCTACGCCGACGACGTCTTCCACGCCGGAGCCGGCGCCTACAGCCTCTTCAACACCCTGATGGCCGTCGGCTCCCTGGTCGGCGCCCTGCTGGCCGCCCGGCGCGGCACGGCCCGGCTGCGCCTGCTGATCGCCGCCGCGCTGGCCTTCGGCACGCTGGAGACCGTGGCCGCCGCGGCACCGTCGTACTGGCTGTTCGCACTGCTCATGGTGCCGATCGGCATGTTCGGCCTGACGGTGAACGTCACCGCGAACACGGCCGTGCAGATGGCCACCGACCCGGCCATGCGCGGCCGGGTGATGGCCCTGTTCATGATGGTCTTCATGGGCGGTACGCCGCTGGGCGCGCCGGTGGTCGGCTGGATCACCGACACCTACGGCGCCCGGATCGGCTTCGCGGCCGGCGGGGTGATCTCGGCCGCGGCGGCCGCCGCGATCGGCCTGGTCCTGGCCCGGATCGGCGGCCTGCGCCTGTCGGTGGGCTGGCACCACGGCCACCCGCGGGTCCGCTTCGTACCGCGGGACCGGGAACGGCTGACGACCGCCGCGTAGGCCCCCGGCGGCTCAGCGGAAGTACTGCCCCCGACCCTGCGCCCCGGCCCTGCGCCCCCGCCCGGGCGCCCCGGCCCTGCGCCCCGGCGCGGGCGCCCCGCCTCCGCCCCGCCCCGGCCTGGTCCCCCCGGCCTGGCTCCCCGGCCTGGCCCCCCGGCCCGGCTCCCCGGCCCGGGCGCCCGGCGTGGGCGCCCCGGCCGGGGGGGGACCCGTTGTCCGGACCAGGACCGCGCTTGCCTGCCTGGTCCGGTGTGAGCCTGCGCTTGCGTCTGGGGTCCGGTGTGAGCCTGCGCTTGCGTCTCGGGTCCGGTGTGAGCCTGCGCTTGCCTGTCCGGTCCGGCCAGGCCGGCGCTTGCCCGTCTGGTCCGGTGCGAGCCCGCGTTTGTTCGCCCGGCCCGGTGCGAGCCCGCGCTTGTCTGCCCGGCCCGGCCCCCCGGCCTGGCCCCCCCGGCCCGGCTCCCCGGCCTGGCCCCCCGGCCTGGCCCCCCCGGCCCGGCTCCCCGGCCCGGGCGCCCGGCGTGGGCGCCCCGGCCGGGGGGATCCGTCGTCCGGACCAGGCCCGCGCTTGCCTGCCTGGTCCGGTGTGAGCCTGCGTTTGCCTGTCCGGTCCGGCCAGGCCGGCGCTTGCCCGTCTGGTCCGGTGCGAGCCCGCGCTTGTCTGTCCGGTCCGGTGTGAGCCTGCGTTTGTTCGTCCGGCCCGGTGCGAACCGGCGCTTGCCTGGCTGGTCCGGTGTGAGCCCGCGCTCGTCTGCCCGGTCCGGTGTGAGCCCGTGCTTGGCCGGCGCGCCCGCTGCGTGCGGAGGTCCTAGTCGAGCCGTCGGGCCAGTACCTGGCCCGGCCAGGCCTCCGGGCCGTGGGTGTAGGTGTGCGTCGGGGTGAAGCCGTTGGCCTCGTAGTAGGCGACGAGCTTGCGGTCGCCGCCCGCGTAGCAGTCCACGCGCAGCAGCCCGATGCCGGCCCGCCGGGTCGTCTCGGCGGCGTGCGCGAGCAGGGCGCTGCCCGCGCCCCGCCCCTTGAAGCGGCGGTCGGAGGCCAGCCAGTGGATGTACCGCTCGGGCTCGCCGGGCGGGGGCAGGTGGGACAGGTAGGAGCCGGGCCCGTCGGTGAGGGTGAGGCTGGCGGCCGGCACGCCGTCCACCTCGGCGATGTAGGTGGCGCCCTCGTCCATGGCCCCGGCGACCGCCCGCACCGTCTTCTCGTGCTGCGACAGCGGCTTGGTGCCCCACTGCTCGGTGCGCCCCTGTGAGACCAGCCACTCCACACTGCTGTCGAGCATGCCGAGTATCGCGTGCAGGTCCTCCGGGCGGCCTTCTCGAATGGTGATCGTCATGGCGTCATCATGCCGCCCGGGGTCTGCGATCGTGAGGCCATGAGACTCTTCGCCGCCGTACTGCCCCCAGAGGACGTCGTCGACGAACTCGCCGCCGAGGTGTCCCGGCTGCGGACGCTGCCGGACGCCGGCCGGCTGCGCTGGACCGACCGCCCCGGCTGGCACTTCACCCTCGCCTTCTACGGCGAGGTCCCCGACGGCGTCGTACCCGCCCTCTCGGACCGCCTGGCCCGCGCCGCCCACCGCTCGGCGCCCTTCCCCCTCGCCGTCGCCGGCGGCGGCCAGTTCGGGCGGGGCCGCGCGCTGTGGGCGGGCGCCCGGGGCGACCTGGAGGCGCTGCGGCTGCTGGCCGACCGGGCGGAGGCGGCCGCGCGCAAGGCTGGGCTGGAGACGGGGGAGCACCGGCGGTACAAGGCCCACCTGACGCTGGCCCGCAGCCGGGACGCGGTCGATGTCCGGCCGTACACGCGACTGCTCGCCGAGTTCGCCGGGCGGAGCTGGACCGTGGCCGACATGGCGCTGGTGCGCAGCCGGCTGCCGACGTCCGGGGTGCCGGGGGAGCAGCCCCGGTACGAGGTGGTCGAGCGCTGGGCTCTGGACGGGGCCGGTTAGTCTCGCATACGTGGACCCGAAAACCCGGAACCGGATCATGGCCGGTGCGCTCGTTCTCCTGTTCGTCGTCGTGGCCCTGGCCTCGGCCGTCAGATAGCGGCCGTGCGCCTGCCCGCCCGGCGGGGCGGGGCCGCGTGCCCCGTGCGGCCCCGCCCCGTCCGCGGGGCGCTCACCAGGCGAAGGCCTCCGGGGCCGGACCGGGGCCCGGGAAGATCTCGTCCAGGCTCTGCAGCAGCTCCTCGCCCAGCTCCAGCTCGACGGCCCGCAGGGCGGACTCCAGCTGTGCCGCGGTGCGCGGGCCGACGATCGGGCCGGTCACGCCGGGCCGGGTGAGCAGCCAGGCCAGGGCGACCTCGCCGGGTTCCAGGCCGTGCTTGTCCAGCAGGTCCTCGTAGGCCTGGATCTGCGCGCGGGCAGCCGGGTCCTTGAGGGTGTCGGCGGCCCGGCCGGAGGCGCGGCGACCGCCCTGGACCTCCTTCTTGATGACCCCGCCCAGCAGCCCGCCGTGCAGCGGCGACCACGGGATGACACCGAGGCCGTAGTCCCGCGCGGCCGGGATGACCTCCATCTCGGCGCGGCGCTCGGCGAGGTTGTACAGGCACTGCTCGCTGACCAGGCCGATGGTGCCGCCCCGGCGGGCGGCGGTCTCGTTGGCCTGGGCGATCTTGTAGCCGGGGAAGTTGCTGGAGCCGGCGTAGAGGATCTTGCCCTGCCCGACGAGGACGTCGATCGCCTGCCAGATCTCCTCGAACGGGGTGTCCCGGTCGATGTGGTGGAACTGGTAGAGGTCGATGTAGTCGGTCCGCAGCCGCTTCAGGCTGGCGTCGACCGCGCGCCGGATGTTCAGCGCGGAGAGTTTGTCGTGGTTGGGCCAGACGGTCGCGCCGTCCGTGTCCATGTTGCCGTACACCTTGGTGGCGATGACGGTCTTCTCGCGCCGTCCGCCGCCCTGGGCGAACCAGTTGCCGATGA
>NZ_BNBF01000024.1:76442-77426 GCF_014654935.1 Streptomyces capoamus | reverse complement strand
TGGACTCGGTCCGGCCCTTGTTCTCGCCCCAGCCGTAGACGTTGGCGGTGTCGAAGAAGTTGATGCCCGCGTCCAGTGCCGCGTCCATGATGGCGTGGCTGTCGGCTTCGTCGGTCTGCGGTCCGAAGTTCATCGTCCCGAGGACGAGTCGGCTGACCTTGAGTCCCGTGCGTCCGAGCTGCGTGTACTCCATGGTCCACCAGCCAACGGCTTGGAGTGCGCTCTATGCAAGGGCTTTCGGGGGTGGGCGGAGCTAGTCGTGGGGGAAGTCGCCCGTCGTGAGGACGAGGTCGACCACGGTGCCGGTCAGGTCGATGTCGGTGCCGAAGTCCACCCGCGTGCTCACGGCGTAGTCACCGTCCTTGGGGTCGGTGCAGATGTGGCACCGCCGCTGGTAGGGGTCGGCGATGAGGTAGACGGGGACCTCGGCGGCAGCGTAGGCGGTCCGTTTGGGGCCGTAGTCGTTGTGTGCCGTGCCCTTCGAGATGACCTCCGCGACGAACTCGACGTCGCCGCAGCGCCAGAGTCCCCCGGGCGTCCTTTCGGCCCCCTCGGCCACGAGAGTGACGTCGGAGCAGAACCCGTTGAGGTGGCCCGGGTAGTCGATGCGCACGTCCGACTTGACGCGCTTGCGCGGGTACTTGGTGCGCAACTGCTCGAAGAGGGCGGCGATGATCTCCCAGTGGGTGTCCCGCTGCGGCGTCATGAAGACGGCGCCCTCGACGATCTCGACCTTGTATCCCTCGGGGGTGGTCCGCTCGAGCGACTCGAACAGGGCGTCCAGAGTCAGCTCTTCGCTCTCCTCGCTCTCCTCGCTCTCCTCGCTCTCCTCGGTCATCTCGATCCTGTCTTCGAGGCCGGTCATCGTGGCGCTCCTCCCCGGCTGACCCACGGGCAGACGCAGCCGCGCGGTACAACGACGGGCACCCTGACCGGGAGACGCCGGATTCCGGTCGGCTTGTTCCCGCCACGTACACCTGTCCG
>NZ_BNBF01000024.1:70551-76403 GCF_014654935.1 Streptomyces capoamus | reverse complement strand
ACCCCCACGCCTCCCGCATCGCCCCCGCCGACGGAGGCGGACCACGTCCGCCCGGCCCGGTGCCCCTGCCGCCGGAACCCCCGGCGGGAATGGCAGGCTTGGGGCATGCGTCGACCGTTCGCCGTTCTCGCCGGGGTGCTGCTCACCGGCGCCTGCGTGCTGCCCGCCTCCGCCGCCGGAACCGCCGAGGGGGCCGGGGACAACGGGTTCACCCTCAAGGACCCGCGGATCACCGAGTCCAGCGGGCTCGCCGCCTCCCGGCAGCACCCCGGCGTCTACTGGACGCACAACGACAGCGACGACGGGCCGTACATCTACGCCGTGGACAGCGCCACGGGCAGGACCGTCGCCCGGGTCACCCTGCGGGGCATCGGCTCCCCGCGGGACGTGGAGGCCATCTCCATCGGCCCGCACGACGAGATCTACGTCGGTGACATCGGCGACAATCTCGGCGGCAAGTGGCCGTACGTGTGGATCTACCGGCTGCCCGAGCCGAAGAAGCTGACCGACCAGACCGTCACGGCCACGCAGTACGTCGTGAAGTACTCCGACGGGCCGCGCGACGCCGAGTCGCTGCTCGTCCACCCGAAGACCGGGCGCGTCTACATCATCGACAAGAAGGAGGACGGCGGGCACCTGTACGAGGGCCCGGCCACCCTCTCCACCTCGGGCGCGAACGTCTTCCGGCCCGTCGCGGCCGTCGACCTGTGGGCCACCGACGCCGCCTTCTCCCCGGACGGCCGGCACCTCGCCGTGCGCGGCTACTTCGGCGGCATCTCCTACGACTGGAACGGCGGCCGCATCGAGCGCGCGGGGCGGCTGGACGTCCCGTTGCAGGGGCAGGGCGAGTCCGTGTCGTACTCCGCCGACGGCAGCAAGCTGATGTTCGGCAGCGAGGGCGCGAACAGTGCCGTACAGGCGGTGGACGCCCCGGACCGGCCCGCCGCCAAGTCGCCGTCGGGCGGGGGCGGTTCGCACGCCCCGGCGGACGGGGGCGGCACCGGTCTGAAGGTGGGCGCCGTGGTCGTCGTGGCCGGTGTGGTCCTCCTGTTCGGGCTGCGCCGGCTGCGGCGCGGCTGAACCGGAGGGGGGCGGAGGGAAAAAGGGCCGTCCGGGTTCTCCTCCGCAAGTCTCTTTCCCTGTCCACCGTGAGGTGGAGCAAGTCCGTCCCGCAGAGGGATTCGTGCGCCCCCGGGAACACGTAATCGTCTTTCCGTCCCATAAGTTGACGGAAAGGAACGTCCATCGTGCGGATAGGACGCTTGGCGCCCCTGCTCGCCGTGGGGGTCACGGCGACCCTCGTCCCCGCCCTCGCCCCGGCGCAGGCCTCCGCGGCGGAACCCCTGGGGAGATTCGCCGGCCAGAAGCCCGCGTGGCACAGATGTGATGCGTCGCAGCCCGCCGCGTTCCAGTGCGCCACCATCAAGGTCCCGCTCGACTACGCCCGCCCCGGCGGCAAGACGATCAAGCTGGCCATCTCCCGGCTGAAGACCAGCGTCCCCGGCAAGCGGCACGGCGTGCTGCTCTTCAACCCGGGCGGCCCGGGCGGCGAGGGCCTGGGCATGCCCGCCGACATGAAGGACGCGCTGCCGAAGAAGGTCCGCGAGCAGTACGACCTCATCGGCTTCGACCCGCGCGGCGTCGGCCGCAGCACCCCGGTCACCTGCGGCCTCACGGACGCGGAGCAGAACTTCGCACACCCCTACAAGCCCGAGACGTTCGACCGGGACGTCAAGTGGGCCCGGACCGTCGCCGACAAGTGCCGCACCCGCAGCGGCGACAAGCTCCCGTACATCACCACCCGCAACACCGCCCGTGACATGGACGTCATCCGTGCCGTCCTGGGCGAGAAGAAGCTCTCCTACCTCGGGTACTCCTACGGCACGTACCTCGGTGCCGTCTACGCGCAGATGTTCCCGCAGCGCACCGACCGCTTCGTGCTGGACAGCTCCGTCGACCCGGCCCGGATCTGGCGCGGCATGATCCAGGTATGGGCGTCGGGCACCGAGCCGGCGTTCACCCGCTGGACGAAGTGGACCGCGCAGCACCACCGCACCTACAAGCTCGGCACCACCCCGGCCCAGGTGCGCAAGACGTTCTGGGACCTGGTCGCCCGGGCCGACCGCACCCCCATCGACGACGGCGGCGAGAAGTACACCGGTGACGACATCCGGTCCGGCCTGCGCCCCGTGTTCTTCTCCCCCAAGTACGCGGCCGAGGCGGTGGCCGAACTCAAGAAGGCCGCGGCCGGCCACGGTTCCTCCCGCCACGGCCTCCTGCCGTCCGGCATCCGGCAGGCACCGCGCTGGGCCGCGGCCGCCGGCTCCCGGGCCGCGCAGCCGCCGGCCGACAACGGGAACGCCGTCTTCTGGACGGTGGTCTGCGGTGACACCGCGGCCTGGCCGCACGACCCGGAGCAGTACCGGCGGGACGCGATCCGGGACAAGGCCAAGTACCCGCTGTACGGCGACTTCGCCTCCAACATCACGCCCTGCGCGTTCTGGAACGCGCCGGCCGAGCCCGCCACCAAGGTCGGCAACAAGGTCCGCCTGATGACCGTCCAGAACCAGTGGGACTCCCAGACGCCGCTGGCCAGCGGCCTCGGCATGCACCGCGCCCTGAAGGGCTCCCGCATGGTGTACGTCAAGGGCGGCGAGGGTCACGGCGTCTACTCCGGGGACCCGCGCGCCTGCGCCGACCGTGCCGTCAACGCCTACCTGGGCACCGGCAGGCTCCCGGCCCGGGACGTCACCTGCACCCCGCCGGCCGGCCGGGGCGCGAGGCCGTCGCTGGTCCCGCGCTTCTGACCCGCCGACGCACGAGGGGCGCCCGGTGTCCGTGCACCGGGCGCCCCTCGTGCGTCGTACGCGATCCGTCAGAGCTTCTCGATCACGTAGTCCACGCACTTCGTCAGCGCCTCGACGTCCGCCGGGTCGATCGCCGGGAACATCGCGACGCGCAGCTGGTTGCGGCCCAGCTTGCGGTACGGCTCGGTGTCCACGACGCCGTTGGCGCGCAGCACCTTCGCGACGGCGGCGGCGTCGATCTCGTCGGAGAAGTCGATCGTGCCGATGACCTGCGAGCGCTTGGCCGGGTCGGAGACGAACGGGGTGGCGTACTTGGCCTCCTCCGCCCAGCTGTACAGCCGGCTGGAGGAGTCCTTCGTACGGGCCGTGGACCAGGCCAGGCCGCCCTGGCCGTTGAGCCATTCCAGCTGCTCGTTGAGCAGGAACAGGGTGGCCAGAGCCGGGGTGTTGTACGTCTGGTTCTTGCGGGAGTTGTCGATCGCCGTCGGCAGCGAGAAGAACTCCGGGACGTGCCGGCCGGAGGCGTGGATCCGCTCGGCGCGCTCGATCGCGGCCGGGGAGAACACGCCGATCCACAGGCCGCCGTCGGAGGCGAAGGACTTCTGCGGGGCGAAGTAGTAGACGTCGGTCTCGGCGATGTCGACCGGGAGGCCGCCCGCGCCGGAGGTGGCGTCCACGAGGACGAGCGCGCCCTCGTCGGCACCGGCCACGCGCCTGATCGGCATGGCGACACCGGTGGAGGTCTCGTTGTGGGTGAAGGCGTAGACGTCGACACCGGCCTCGGCCTGCGGCTCGGGGTGGGTGCCGGGGTCGGAGGCGATGACGGTGGGCTCGGCCAGCCAGGGCGCGAGCCGCGCGGCCTTGGCGAACTTGGAGGAGAACTCGCCGAAGTTCAGGTGCTGCGACTTGTTCTCGACCAGGCCGTGCGTGGCGATGTCCCAGAAGGCGGTGGAGCCGCCGTTGCCGAGGACGACCTCGTAGCCCTCCGGGAGGGAGAACAGCTCGGAGATCCCCTCGCGGACCTTGCCGACCAGGTTCTTCACCGGCGCCTGCCGGTGGGAGGTGCCCAGCAGGGACGTACCGGTGGCGGCGAGGGCGTCCAGCGCCTCGGTCCGCACCTTGGAGGGGCCAGCGCCGAAACGTCCGTCGGCGGGCTTGATGTCAGCGGGAATCTGGATGTCGGCCACGGCACGAGGTTAACCGCTGGCGCAGAGCGCGGTGGAGGCGTGTCCGTTCGATGAGACGAGATCACCGGTGCGTGAACTTGTGAGGTCGTACGACGATAGGGGCGGGGTTGTGGACAACCCTCGGTGACTGTCGGTGATCGGATGCATCCTGGACGCATGACGGATCACCGGGATCTCGAAGCGGAGCTGCGCGCGGCCGTGCGCGGGGACGTCGGGTTCGACGCCACCGCCCGGGCGCTGGTCACCATGGACGCCTCCAACTACCGGCGCGTCCCGCTGGGCGTCGTGGCCCCCCGGGACGCCGACGACGTGGCCGCCGTGCTCGGGGTGTGCCGTGCGCGCGGAGTGCCGGTGGTGGCGCGCGGCGGCGGGACATCGATCGCCGGACAGGCGACCGGCACCGGCGTGGTGCTGGACTTCGCCCGGCACATGACCGGCCTGCTGGAGCTGGACCCGGACAGCAGGACGGCCGTCGTCCAGCCGGGGCTCGTCCTCGACCGCCTCCAGGAGGCCGCCGCCCCGCACGGCCTCCGCCTCGGCCCCGACCCCTCGACCCACAGCAGGTGCACGCTCGGCGGCATGATCGCCAACAACTCCTGCGGCTCCCACTCGGTCGCCTGGGGCACCACCGCGGACAGCGTCCGCGAGCTGTCGGTCCTCACCGCCCGCGGACAGCGGTTGCGGCTCGGTCCGGGCTGGGCGGGCGCCCCGGACGGGCTGCGCGAGCTGGCCGAGGGCGAGCTGTCCCGGCTGCGCACCGGCTTCCCCGCCCTGCCCCGCCGCATCTCGGGGTACGCGCTGGACGCGCTGCTGCCCGAGAAGGGCGCCGACGTCGCCCGCTCGTTCTGCGGTTCCGAGGGCACCCTCGGCATCCTCACCCAGGCCGTGGTCCGGCTGGTCGAGGCGCCCCGTGCGCGGGCCCTGGCCGTGCTGGCGTACGCCGACGAGAGCGCCGCCGCCGAGGCGGCCGCCGGCCTGCTGCCGCTGCGCCCGCTCACGGTGGAGGGCATGGCCGCCGATCTGGTGCCGCCCGGGTCCGGGCTGCCCGACGGAGGCGCCTGGCTGTTCGTGGAGACCGGCGGGGAGACGGCGGCCGAGGCCCGCGCGCGGGCGGAGGAGACCGTGCGCGCCGCCGACGCCGTGGCCGCGCTGGTCGTCACCGAACCGGCGGCCCAGCGGGCCCTGTGGCGCATCCGCGAGGACGCGGCCGGCACGGCCACCCGGATGCCGGACGGCACCGAGGCCTGGCCCGGCTGGGAGGACTGCGCGGTGCCGCCCGCCCGGCTCGGCGCCTACCTGCGCGACTTCCGCGCCCTGCTCTCGGCCCACGGCCTGCGCGGCGCGCCCTACGGCCACTTCGGCGACGGCTGCATCCACGTCCGCATCGACTTCGACCTGCTCACCGAGGCCGGCGTCGGCCGCTTCCGCCGCTTCTCCGAGGAACTGGCCGACCTGGTCGTGGCGCACGGCGGCTCCCTGTCCGGGGAGCACGGCGACGGCCAGGCCCGCGCGGAACTGCTGCCGCGGATGTACGGCGCGCAGACGGTGGCGCTGTTCGAACGGGCCAAGGCCGTCTGGGACCCGGACGACCTGCTCAACCCGGGCATGCTGGTCCGTCCGGCACGGCTGGACGAGAACCTCCGCTTCTCCGTCCTGCCCGGCCGCCCGGTCGACGTGGCCTTCGGCTACCCGGCCGACGGCGGCGACTTCGCCGCGGCCGTCCGCCGCTGCGTCGGCGTCGCCAAGTGCCGTACGGCCACGGCGGCCGGCCCCGCCGTGATGTGCCCCTCCTTCCGCGTGACCGGCGACGAGCAGCACTCCACCCGTGGCCGGGCCCGGTTGCTGCACGAGATGCTCG
>NZ_BNBF01000024.1:70108-70505 GCF_014654935.1 Streptomyces capoamus | reverse complement strand
CGGGCGAGGTGATCACCGACGGCTGGCGGTCCACGGAGGTCCGGGACGCCCTCGACCTCTGCCTGTCCTGCAAGGGCTGCCGCTCGGACTGCCCGGTGGGCGTCGACATGGCCACCTACAAGGCGGAGTTCCTCCACCACTACTACGCCGGCCGCCGCCGCCCCGCCGCCCACCACAGCATGGGCCTGCTCCCCGAGTGGCTGCACTGGACCGCCCGCACCCGAACGGCCGCGCTGGTCAACGCCCTGGCCGCGGTGGGACCGCTGGCTGCTCTCGCCAAGCGCCTGGGCGGCATCACACCGGAACGGCAGATTCCGCGCCTGGCGACACGGACCTTCACCTCGTGGTGGCGCGGACGGAAGCCCTCCGGGGGAACGGGGGGCCGGCCGGCCGCGGA
>NZ_BNBF01000024.1:63393-70071 GCF_014654935.1 Streptomyces capoamus | reverse complement strand
GGCCGCGGAGATGGCCGGGGCGAGGGAGACCGCCGGGGCGAGGGAGACGGCGGAGGCCGTGGAGACGGCGGAGGCCGTGGAGACGGCGGAGGCCGTGGAGACGGCGGAGACCGTGAAGACGGCAGGGGTCGCAGCACAGGAGGACCCGTCCGCCCGGGGCGCCGGCGACCTGGTCGTCCTCTGGCCGGACACCTTCACCGAGCACCTGACGCCCTCCGTCGGCCGGGCCGCCGTCCGCGTGCTGGAGGCGGCCGGGCTGCGGGTGGCCCTCCCGCCCACGCGGCTGCCGGGCCGCGGGGCGATCGCCGACGGCACCACCAGGGCGGCGACCGCGCTGCTCACGGCCCGCCGGGCCCGGGTTTGCTGCGGGCTCACCTACCTCTCCACCGGCCGGCTCGACCGCGCCCGTACGGTCCTGCGTCGCACCCTGGACCTGATGGAACCGGTGCTGCGCGCCCAGGTCCCGGTCGTCGTCCTCGAACCGAGCTGCGCCGCGGCCCTCCGCGGCGACCTCCCCGAACTCCTGCCCGACGACCCGCGAGCCGCCCGACTGGCCGCCGCGGTGCTCACCTTCGCCGAAACGCTGGAGCGGCACGCCCCGCACTGGACCCCGCCCGTCGTCGACCGCCCGGTGGCCGGGCAGACCCACTGCCACCAGCACGCGGTGCTCGGCGACGGCCCGGACCGCCGGCTGCGCGCCGCCGCGGGCCTCACCGGCGAGCTGAGCGGGGGCTGCTGCGGTCTGGCGGGGAACTTCGGCTTCGAGAAGGGCCACTTCGAGGTCTCCCGGGCCTGCGCCGAGGAACAGCTCCTGCCCGCCGTCCGCCAGGCACCCGCCGGCACGGTGATCCTGGCGGACGGCTTCTCCTGCCGCACCCAGCTGGACCAGCTCGCCGGGGTCCGGGGCCGCCACCTGGCCGAGGTGCTGGCGCGGGCACTGGACGCGTCCGCATAAGCGAATTCTCAGCTTCGGCAGCGAAATCTCAGGTTCGGGCGGCTCTCTCAGGAACCCCAAAGGTATTCACAGCGTCCCCTTGCCGAATTCGCCGTTCCAGCTGTCGATCGGCGTGTAGCTTCTTCGGTGTCGGGTTCCGGACGCGGAATTCGACACCACACGAACAGAGCGACACGAGGAGACGGAAATGAGCTTCAAGAAGCTTGCCCCGCTGCCCCCCAAGCCCAAGACGAAGCAGCTCCCGCCGCCGCCGAAGCCGAAGCCCAGGAAGCACGGCCCGAAGCCGCTGCCCAAGCCGCTGCCCGGCCACGACAAGTGACCCGACGCTAGTCGAAAGGGGCCGACGGTGCACCGTCGGCCCCTTTTCCGCTTTCCATGGGCAGGTGATTCGGAAAGGATTCCTGATGGCTGTCGAGGGTGCAGAATTCGCGGACGAAACACCCACCATTCCCGCCCGGGCGGCATTCCGCCGTTTCTGGCCGCTGACCAAGGGGCTCAGGAAATGGCTGCTGGCCGTCTGGCTGTGCACGGTGCTCGCCGCGCTCGCCGAGACCGAGGCCGTCCTGCTCTTCGGCGAACTCACCGACGACGCCCTGCAGAAGGGATCGCCGGCCGCGTTCTGGAGCCCCGCCGGACAGTGGCTGGGTGTCGCGGTGATCGGCGCGCTCGTCGCGTACGCGGGCAACTCGCTGGCCGCGTGGACCACCGAGCGGTTCGTGATGCGGCTGCGCGAGCACGTCTTCGACCACGTCCAGCAACTGCCCCCGCACTTCTTCCAGCGCCACCGCCAGGGCGACCTGCTCTCCCGGCTGACCAGTGACGTCGAGGCGATCGAGACGATGGTGGTGTCCGGGCTGGCCGGCGCGGCCTCGGCGGCCTTCTCCGCCCTCTTCTACGCCGCCGCCGCGTTCTGGCTGCGCTGGGACCTGGCTGCGGCCACCTTCGTCCTCGCCCCCCTGTTCTGGCTGGCCGCCCGCCGTTTCTCCGGCTCCATCAAGGACGTGTCCCGTGCGGGCCGGGTCGCCGACGGCGCGATCACCTCCGTGGTGGAGGAGTCCCTCGGCAACATCGTGCTCACCCAGGCCTACGACCGCCGGGACGCCGAGCGCCGCCGGCTGCGCGAGGAGGCGAACGCCTGGTTCCGCGCCTCCGTCCGCTCCACCCGCCTGAACGAGGCCTACGAGCAGCTCGTGCAGGTCATCGAGACGGTCTGCGTGCTGGCCGTGATCGGCATCGGCGCCTGGGAGATCTCCACCGGCCGGATGACCCTCGGCCGGCTCCTCGCATTCGCCGCGTTCCTCGGCTACCTCTACCCGCCCGTCCGCGGCCTCGCCCAGCTCGGCCTCACGGTCACCGCGGCCACGGCGGGCGCCGAGCGGCTCATCGAGGTCCTCGACGCGCGGCCGTCGGTGACCGACCCCCGGCACGGCGTGGAGCCGGGCCGGCCGGACGGCACGGTGGAGGTCCGGGACGTCTCCTTCCACTACCCGGGCGCGGACCGGCCCGCCCTCACCGGCCTGTCCTTCGCCGTCCGCCCCGGCGAGCTGGTGATCATCACGGGCCCGAGCGGCGCGGGCAAGTCCACGGTCGCCAAGCTGCTGCTGCGCTTCTACGACCCGGACCGCGGCGCCGTCCTCCTGGACGGCGTACCCCTGCGGGACCTGCCGCTGGCCCGGCTGCGCGAGTACGTCGCCCTGCTCCCGCAGGAAACCCTGGTGCTGCACGACACCGTGCGCGCCAACATCGCCTGCGGCCGGCCCGGTGCCAGCGAGCGAGCGATCGAGGAGGCGGCGAGGGCGGCCGACGCCCACGACTTCATCAGCAGGCTCCCCGACGGCTACGACACCCGGGTCGACCCGCACTCGGCCCGGCTCTCCGGCGGCCAGCTCCAGCGCCTGGCCATCGCCCGCGCCCTCCTGCGCGACGCGCCCGTGCTGGTCCTGGACGAGCCGACGGCGGGCCTGGACGCCATGGCCGCCCGACGCGTCGTCGGGCCGTTGCGCCGCCTGATGGCCGGCCGTACGACGATCATGATCACGCACGACCTGAACCTCGCCCCCGACGCCGACCGCATCGTCGTCGTGGACCGGGGCCGCGTCGTGGAGACCGGCCGCCACGGTGAACTCCTCGCCCGGGCCGGGGCCTACGCCCGGCTGCACCGCTCGCAGAACAACGCCGTGCTGGACACCGGCGAGCTGCGCATGCCGCTGTGGGAGGAGGACCGGCCACCGGCGCACGGCGCCGCCTACGGGAACGGCGGGCACGTGGCTCCGGCGCAGCCCGACGGCCGTCTCCCGTTCGGTGGCGGGGAGGCCTGGCCGGGCCGTTGATCCCAGCATCCGGGACAGTTCCTTAAAGGGTTCACGCACCTGTCGAAGTCCATTACCCTGGACCTGGTAGTCCATCGCGATGCACGCACTCGATCAAGCCACCAGGACAGCCCGTGACCGCCGCACCCAGCACCACATCGCCGTGCCCCACCGTCCCCGCCCCCGCCGGCGGCCCGGGCGGCACCGGCTCCCGCGGCTCGCTCGGACCGGTCGGACTGGTGCTGGCCGGCGGCGTCTCGGTGCAGTTCGGCGGCGCGCTGGCGGTCACCCTGATGCCCCGGGCCGGTGCGCCGGGCGTGGTGGCCCTGCGCCTGCTCGCGGCCGCGATCGTCCTGCTGGTGTTCTGCCGGCCCCGGCTGCGCGGCCACTCGCGCACCGACTGGGGCACGGTGATCGTCTTCGGTGTCGCCATGGGCGCGATGAACGGCCTGTTCTACGAGGCGGTGGCCCGCATCCCGCTGGGCGCGGCGGTCACCCTGGAGGTGCTGGGCCCGCTGACCCTCTCGGTCCTGGCCTCCCGTCGCGCGATCAACGTGCTCTGGGCCTGCCTGGCCCTCGCGGGCGTGTTTCTGCTCGGCGGCGGGGGCTTCGGCAATCTGGACTCCACAGGTGTGGCCTTCGCCCTGGGGGCCGGCGCCATGTGGGCGGCCTACATAGTCTTCAGCGCCCGTACGGGCCGCCGCTTCCCGCAGGCCGACGGCCTGGCGCTGGCCATGGCCGTCGCCGCCCTTCTGTTCCTCCCCATCGGCATCGCCGACGCGGGCAGCCGGCTGCTGGACCCCACGACCGTCGCCCTCGGCTCGGCGGTGGCCCTGCTCTCCTCGGTGCTGCCCTACACCCTCGAACTCCTGGCGCTGCGCCGCCTGCCGGCCTCCACCTTCGCCGTCCTCATGAGCCTGGAACCCGCCATCGCGGCCACGGCCGGCTTCCTGGTCCTCGGCCAGTCCCTGTCCGCGACCGAGGCCGCCGCCATCGCCCTGGTCATCGCGGCGAGCATCGGCGCGGTCCGCACCCAGATGGGCCGGAACAAGACCCCCCAGGCCCCGGTCAGCCCCTGACCGGCACCGCCTCGGGCACCCCCCGCCCGGCCCTCTTCGGCTCCGCCCCGGCCCTCTTCGGTACAGCCCCGCCCGGCCTCCTTCGGTGCAACGCCGCCCCGCCTGGAAACCCGTCCTGTCGACGGAAAGGCGGATCCCATGACCGACCCCATGACCGATGCCCGCGACACCGGCCCCGAGCCGTTGAAGATCACCGCCCGTGGGCGGGCCGTGCTCGCCGACCCCCGGATCAACCGGGGTACGGCGTTCACCGAGGAGGAGCGGCGGGCCCTCGACCTCGTCGGGCTGATCCCGCCCCGGGTGCTCACGCAGGACGAGCAGGCCGAACGCGCCTACGGCCAGTTCCGGGAGCAGCCGGGCGACCTGGCCAGGAGCGTGTACCTGACCGCCCTGCACGACCGCAACGAGGCGCTGTTCTACCGGCTGGTCGGCGACCACCTCGAAGAGATGCTGCCCATCGTGTACACCCCGACCGTGGGCACGGCGATCCGGCGCTACAGCACCGAGTACCGCCGCCCGCGCGGCGTCTATCTCTCCGTGGACGCCCCCGACGACATCGAACGCTCACTGCGCGCGAGCGGTCTGGACGCCGGCGACGTCGACCTGATCGTGGCCACGGACGGCGAGGGCATCCTCGGCATCGGCGACTGGGGAGTGGGCGGTATCGACATCGCGGTCGGCAAGCTGGCCGTCTACACGGCCGCCGCCGGCATCGACCCGCGCCGCACCCTGCCGGTCATGCTCGACGTCGGCACCAACCGCGCGGAACTCCTCGACAACCCCCTCTACCTTGGCAACCGGCACCCGCGCGTCGACCGCGGCACCTACGACGCCTTCATCGACGCCTACGTCACCGCCGCCACCCGGCTCTTCCCGAACGCCCTGCTGCACTGGGAGGACTTCGGCAACGCCAACGCCCGCCGCGTCCTGGACCGCTACCGCGACCGGGTGTGCACCTTCAACGACGACATCCAGGGCACCGGCGCCGTCAACCTCGCCGCCGTCCTGTCCGGCGTCCGCGCCACCGGTACGCCCCTGCCCGAGCACCGGATCGTCGTCTTCGGCGCGGGCACCGCCGGGATCGGCGTGGCCGACCAGCTGCGCGACGCACTGATCGCCGAGGGACTGTCCGAGGACGAGGCACTGGCCCGCTTCTGGTGCGTCGACCGCTACGGCCTGCTCACCGACGACCAGGGCGACAAGCTCCGTGACGGGCAGCAGCCGTACGCCCGCCCGGCCGGCGAGGCGGACGGCTGGCGCCGCGACGAGAGCCTGCCCGGCATCCCGCTGGACGAGGTGGTCCGCCGGGTCCGCCCGACCATCCTGATCGGCACCTCCGGGCAGGGCGGCGCCTTCACGGAGGGCCTTGTCCGGGCCATGGCCGAGCACACCGAGCGGCCGATCATCCTGCCGATGTCCAACCCCACCGACCTCGCCGAGGCCACGCCCGCCGACCTGCTCGACTGGACCGGCGGCAAGGCGCTGGTGGCCACCGGCAGCCCGTTCGCGCCGGTCGAGCGGGACGGGACGACGTACGAGATCGGGCAGGCCAACAACGCGCTGGTCTTCCCCGGGCTCGGTCTCGGCGCGATCGTCGCCCGCGCCCGCCGGATCACCGACCGCATGCTGCGCGCGGCGGCCGACGCGGTGGCCCGCCGCACCGGTGACACGGAGGTCGCGCGCGCCGACGCGCCGGTCCTCCCGCCGATCCGCGACCTGCGCGCCACCTCGGAGGCGGTCGCCGTGGCCGTGGCCCGCGCGGCGGTGGACGAGGGGGTCGCCCGGGCCGGCCTGGACGACGTGGAGGCGGCGGTGCGGGCGGCCCGGTGGCGGCCGGTGTACCCGCCCGTGGAAGCGGTGTGACGGTCCGGCGGTCCAGAAATTCATGCAAGCACGCTTGATTGTTTCTGGGCCCGCTGCCATGCTCCCCCCATGGCCGACCCGACGCCCGTCATCGACGACCTGCGTGCCGAGAGCGGAGAACTCGACCTGCTCGTGGCCGAGTTGACCCCGGAGCAGTGGGCCCTGCCCACCCCGGCGCCCGGCTGGACCGTCGCCCACCAGATCGCGCACCTCGCCTGGACCGACCACTCGGCCCTGCTCTCCGTCACCGACGCCGGCGCCTTCCGGGCGCTGGTGGAGAAGGCGCTCGCCGCCCCCGACTCGTTCGTGGACGAGGGGGCGGAGAAGGGCGCCGCGCTCCCGCCGGCCGAGCTGCTGGCGGCCTGGCGCGCCGGGCGCACCGCACTGGACGGGGCCCTGCGCGGCGCACCGACCGGCGCCCGCTTCCCCTGGTACGGCCCGCCCATGTCCGCCGCCTCCATGGCCACGGCCC
>NZ_BNBF01000024.1:48049-63355 GCF_014654935.1 Streptomyces capoamus | reverse complement strand
GCCTCATGGAGACCTGGGCCCACGCGCTGGACGTCGCCGACGCCCTGGGTGTGGTGCGCCCACCCACCGACCGGCTGAGGCATGTGGCCCGGCTCGGGGTGCGCACCCGTGACTTCGCCTTCGGGGTGCACGGACTCACCCCGCCCGCCGAGGAGTTCCGGGTGGCACTCACCGCCCCGTCCGGCGAGGTGTGGGCCTACGGCCCCGAGGACGCCCCGCAGCGGGTCACCGGTCCCGCCCTCGACTTCTGCCTCCTGGTCACCCGGCGCGCCCACCGCGACGACCTCGCCCTGACGGCCACGGGCCCGGACGCCGACCGCTGGCTCGGCATCGCCCAGGCCTTCGCGGGCCCGCCCGGCACCGGCCGCCCGCCGAAGGGGGACGGCCGGTGAGGCCGCTGCGCGTCGGCAACTTCTCCGGCTTCTACGGCGACCGCGCCGACGCCCTGCGCGAGATGCTCACCGGCGGCGAGGTGGACGTCCTCACCGGTGACTACCTCGCCGAACTCACCATGCTCATCCTCGGCCGCGACCGGCTCAAGGACCCGTCCGCCGGGTATGCCCGCACCTTCCTGCGCCAGTTGGAGGACTGCCTGGGCCTCGCCCGGGAGCGCGGGGTGCGGATCGTCACCAACGCGGGCGGGCTGAACCCGGCCGGACTCGCCGACCGCGTACGGCGACTGGCCGGCCGGCTCGGCGTCCCGGTGCGGGTGGCGCACGTCGAGGGCGACGACCTGGCCGCCGCCCACCCCGGCACCCTCGCCGCCCACGCCTACCTCGGCGGGTTCGGCATCGCCGCGTGCCTGCGGGCCGGCGCCGACGTGGTGATCACCGGCCGGGTGACCGACGCGGCCCTGGTCACCGGGCCCGCCGCGGCGCACTTCGGCTGGGCGCCCACGGAGTGGGACCGGCTCGCCGGTGCCGTCGTGGCCGGGCACGTGCTGGAGTGCGGGACCCAGGCGACCGGCGGGAACTACGCGTTCTTCGGCGAGGGGGACGTCCGCCGTCCCGGCTTCCCGCTCGCCGAGATCCACGCCGACGGCAGCAGTGTGATCACCAAGCACCCGGGCACCGGCGGCTTCGTGGACCCGGGCACGGTCACCGCCCAGCTGCTGTACGAGACCGGCGGCGCCCGGTACGCCGGACCCGACGTCACCGCCCGGCTGGACACCGTGACGCTGCGCCGGGACGGGCCGGACCGGGTGTGGATCGAGGGGGTGCGCGGGGAGGCGCCACCGCCCGCGCTCAAGGTGGGGCTCAACCGGATCGGCGGCTTCCGCAACGAGGTCGTCTTCGTCCTCACCGGACTCGACATCGAGGCCAAGGCGGCCCTGGTGCGGGAACAGCTCGACGCCGCCCTCGCCAAGTCGCCCCCGCAGGAGGTCCGCTGGGACCTGGTGCGCACCGACCGGGCCGACGCGGACACCGAGGAGACGGCCAGCGCGCTGCTGCGGCTCGTCGTCCGTGACCCGGACCAGCAGGCCGTGGGGCGCGCGCTGAGCGGGGCCGCCGTGGAACTGGCGCTCGCCAGCTACCCGGGCTTCCATGTGCTGTCCCCACCGGGAAAGGGCGCGCCCTATGGGGTGTTCGAGGATGTGTACGTGCCCCATGGGGCCGTGAACCATGTGGCGGTCCTCCACGACGGCAGCCGTATCCCGGTGCCGGCGCCCCAGGAGACACGGCCCCTGGACGCCGTACCGCCCCCGCCCCTCCCGGAACCCCTGCCGCCCGGCCCGGTCCGGCGGGCGCCCCTCGGACTGGTCGCCGGGGCGCGCAGCGGGGACAAGGGCGGCAACGCCAACGTCGGGGTGTGGGCGCGGACGGACGAGGCCTGGCGGTGGCTCGCGCACACGCTGACCACCGAGCGGTTCCGGCAGCTGCTGCCCGAGACCCGCGCCCTGCCCGTCACCCGCCACCCGCTGCCGAACCTGCGCGCCCTCAACTTCACCGTGGAGGGCATCCTCGGTGCCGGCGTCGCCGCGCAGGCCCGCTTCGACCCGCAGGCCAAGGCCCTCGGCGAATGGCTGCGCTCCCGCCACCTGGACATCCCGGAGACCCTGCTGTGACGGTTCTGCAGACCGCTCTCGACCCCACCGGCCCCGACCACCGGGCCCACCGCGCGGCCATGCTCGCCAAACTCGCCGAGCTGGAGGCCGAGCACGCCAAGGCCCTCGCGGGCGGCGGCGAGAAGTACGTCCGACGCCACCGGGCGCGCGGCAAACTCCTCGCCCGCGAACGCATCGAACTGCTGCTGGACCCCGACACCCCCTTCCTGGAGCTGTCCCCGCTGGCCGCCTGGGGCAGCGACCACCCCGTGGGCGCCTCGCTCGTCACCGGGATCGGTGTGGTCGAGGGCGTGGAATGCCTGATCACCGCCAACGACCCGACCGTACGCGGCGGCGCCAGCAACCCCTGGAGCCTGAAGAAGGCCCTGCGCGCCAACGACATCGCGCTCGCCAACCGGCTGCCCTGCATCAGCCTGGTGGAGTCGGGCGGCGCCGACCTGCCCTCCCAGAAGGAGATCTTCATCCCGGGCGGGGCGATCTTCCGCGACCTGACCCGGCTCTCCGCCGCCGGCATCCCGACGATCGCCGTCGTCTTCGGCAACTCCACCGCCGGCGGCGCCTACGTCCCCGGCATGTCCGACCACGTGATCATGGTCAAGGAGCGGGCGAAGGTGTTCCTCGGCGGCCCGCCGCTGGTCAAGATGGCCACCGGCGAGGAGAGCGACGACGAGTCCCTCGGCGGCGCCGAGATGCACGCGCGGGTCTCCGGCCTCGCCGACCACCTCGCCGCGGACGAACCCGACGCGCTGCGCCAGGCCCGCCGGGTCGTCGCGCGCCTCAACCACCGCAAGGCCCACCCCGACCCCGGCCCGGCCCAGCCGCCCGCCCACGACCCCGAGGAACTGCTCGGCGTCGTACCGGACGACCTGAAGACCCCCTTCGACCCGCGCGAGGTCATCGCCCGGATCGTGGACGGCTCGGACTTCGACGAGTTCAAACCGCTGTACGGCACGAGCCTGGTGACCGGCTGGGCCGCCCTGCACGGCTACCCCGTCGGCATCCTGGCCAACGCCCAGGGCGTCCTGTTCAGCGCGGAGTCGCAGAAGGCCGCCCAGTTCATCCAGCTCGCCAACCAGCGCGACATCCCGCTGCTCTTCCTGCACAACACCACCGGCTACATGGTCGGCAAGGAGTACGAGCAGGGCGGGATCATCAAGCACGGCGCCATGATGATCAACGCGGTCAGCAACAGCAGGGTCCCGCACCTGTCGGTCCTCATGGGCGCGTCCTACGGCGCCGGGCACTACGGCATGTGCGGCCGGGCCTACGACCCCCGCTTCCTGTTCGCCTGGCCCAGCGCCAAGTCCGCCGTCATGGGCCCGCAGCAGCTCGCCGGCGTGCTCTCCATCGTCGCCCGGCAGTCGGCGGCGGCGAAGGGGCAGCCCTACGACGAGGACGCGGACGCGGCCCTGCGCGCCATGGTGGAGCAGCAGATCGAGTCGGAGTCGCTGCCCCTGTTCCTGTCCGGGCGGCTGTACGACGACGGCGTCATCGACCCGCGCGACACCCGCACCGTCCTCGGCCTGTGCCTCTCCGCCGTGCACAGCGCGCCCTACGAGGGCGCGCGCGGCGGCTTCGGCGTCTTCCGGATGTGAGGGACCCCATGATCTCCAGCGTGCTCGTCGCCAACCGGGGCGAGATCGCCTGCCGCGTCTTCCGCACCTGCGCCGAACTCGGCATCCGTACGGTCGCCGTGCACTCCGACGCCGACGACGACGCGCTCCACGCGCGCCTGGCCGACACGGCGGTACGGCTGCCGGGCGCGGCACCCGCCGAGACCTACCTGCGCGGCGACCTCATCGTGAAGGCGGCCCTCGCCGCCGGCGCCGACGCCGTCCACCCCGGTTACGGCTTCCTCTCCGAGAACGCCGGCTTCGCCCGCGCCGTCCGCGACGCCGGCCTGGTCTGGATCGGCCCGCCCCCCGAGGCCATCGAGGCCATGGCGTCCAAGACCCGCGCCAAGCGGCTGCTGGGCATCGAACCGCTGCACGAGGTGACCGAGGCCGACCTGCCCGTGCTGGTGAAGGCCGCGGCGGGCGGCGGCGGGCGCGGCATGCGGATCGTGCGCCGCCTGGCGGACCTGCCGGCCGCGCTGGAGGGAGCGCGCGCCGAGGCCGCGAGCGCCTTCGGCGACGGGGAGGTGTTCGTCGAGCCGTACCTGGAGCACGGCCGCCACGTGGAGGTGCAGATCCTCGCCGACACCCACGGCACGGTCTGGCCGCTCGGCACCCGCGACTGCTCCCTGCAGCGCCGCCACCAGAAGGTGATCGAGGAGGCGCCGGCCCCCGGACTCACCCCGGCGCTCACCGACGAACTGCGCACGCTGGCCGTGCGCGCCGCCCGCGCCGTCTCCTACACCGGCGCGGGCACCGTCGAGTTCCTCGTCGCCGACGGCCGCGCCCACTTCCTGGAGATGAACACCCGCCTCCAGGTGGAACACCCCGTCACCGAGGCCGTGTTCGGCCTCGACCTGGTCGCCGAACAGATCCGCGTCGCCGAGGGCCACGCCCTCGGGACGGAGCCCCCGCGCGCGCGGGGCCACGCCGTCGAAGCCCGCCTCTACGCCGAGGACCCCGCCCGCGACTGGGCCCCCCAGACCGGCACCCTGCACCACCTCGCCGTACCGGCCGGCGTCCGCCTGGACACCGGCTACACCGACGGCGACACCATCGGCGTCCACTACGACCCGATGCTCGCCAAGGTCGTCGCGCACGCCCCGATGCTCGCCAAGGTCGTCGCGCACGCCCCCACGCGCGCGGAGGCGATCCGCCGGCTCGCCGGCGCCCTGGAGTCCGCCGCGGTCCACGGCCCGGTCACCAACCGGGACCTGCTGGTGCGCTCGCTCAGGCACCCGGAGTTCACGGCCGCCCGCATGGACACCGGCTTCTACGACCGCCACCTCGGCGACCTCACCGAACCCGCCACCGACCCGCACGCGCCGCTCGCCGCCGCCCTCGCCGACGCCCACGGCCGCTCCCGCTTCGGCGGCTGGCGCAACGTCCCCTCCCAGCCGCACGTGAAGCGGTACGAGATGGCGGGGGAGGAGCACGAGGTCCGCTACCGGCACACCCGGGACGGCCTCGCGGCGGAGGGGGTCCGGGTCGTCCACGCCGACGCGCGGCTCGTCGTCCTCGAAACCGACGGCGTCCGGCGCAGGTTCGAGGTGGCCCGGTACGGCGACCAGGTCCACGTGGGCGCCACCCGCCTCACCGCCCTGCCCCGCTTCCCCGACCCCGCCGCCCAGCTCGCCCCGGGCTCCCTGCTCGCGCCGATGCCCGGCACGGTCGTGCGCCTCGCCGACGGGCTGACCGAGGGGGCAACGGTCCGGGCCGGTCAGGGCCTCATCTGGTTGGAGGCGATGAAGATGCAGCACGTGATCTCGGCACCGACGACAGGAACGCTCACCGCCCTGCACGCCGAACCGGGCCGGCAGGTCGAGCCCGGCGCGCTGCTGGCAGTAGTGCAGGAAACCTCTTCCTAGGAGCCCCATGACCGCCGTCATCGAATCCGAAGAGCACCAGGCCCTCCGCTCCGCGGTGGCCGCCCTCGGCAGGCGCTACGGCCGCGCCTACCTCACCCGCACCGTCGCCGAGGGCAGGCCCCCCGCCGAACTCTGGTCGGAGGCGGGAAAACTCGGCTACCTCGGCGTCAGCATCCCCGAGGAGTACGGGGGCGGCGGCGGAGGCATAGCGGACCTCGCCATCGTCCTCGAAGAACTGGGCGCCGCGGGCTCCCCCCTGCTCATGCTGGTCGTCTCCCCGGCCATCTGCGCCACCGTCATCTCCCGTTTCGGCACCGAGGACCAGAAACGCGCCTGGCTGCCCGGGATCGCCGACGGCACCCGCCTCATGGCCTTCGGCATCACCGAACCCGACGCCGGCTCCAACAGCCACCGCATCACCACCACCGCCCGCCGGGACGGCGCCGACTGGCTGCTCACCGGCCGCAAGGTGTTCGTCTCCGGGGTCGACATCGCCGACGCCGTCCTGATCGTCGGCCGCACCGCGGACGCCCGCACCGGCAGCCTCAAACCCTGCCTGTTCATCGTGCCGACGGACGCCGAAGGCTTCCGGAAGCAGCCCATCGACATGGAACTGAGCGCGGCGGAGAAACAGTTCGAACTGGTCCTGGACGACGTACGGCTGCCCGCCGACGCACTGGTGGGTGGGGGCCCCTCCCACGCTTCCGGCAGTGGGGGAGCGGACGCGGGACTCCTCCAGCTGTTCGCGGGGCTCAACCCCGAGCGGATCATGACCGCCGCGTTCGCGATCGGCATGGGCCGGTACGCCCTGTCCAAGGCCGTCGAGTACGCCCGCGACCGCACGGTGTGGAAGGCCCCCATCGGCGCCCACCAGGCCATCGCCCACCCCCTCGCCCAGGCCCACATCGACCTGGAACTGGCCCGGCTGATGACCCAGAAGGCCGCCCACCTCTACGACGCCGGCGACGACACCGGCGCGGGCGAGGCCGCCAACATGGCCAAGTACGCGGCCGCCGAGGCCTGCGTGAAAGCCGTCGACCAGGCCGTGCACACCCTCGGCGGCAACGGACTCACCCGGGAATTCGGACTCGCCTCGCTGATCACGGCCGCGCGCGTGGCCCGTATCGCCCCGGTGAGCCGGGAAATGATCCTCAACTACGTCTCCCACCAGACCCTGGGCCTGCCCAAGTCCTACTGAGCCGGCCCCCGCGAGGAGGAACCGTGTTCCGCAGCGAGTACGCAGACGTCCCGCCCGTGGAACTCCCCATCCACGAGGCCGTCCTGGGCCACGCCGCCGCGTTCGGCGACCGGCCCGCCCTCATCGACGGCACGGACGGCACCACCCTCACGTACGAACAGCTGGACCGGTTCCACCGGCGCCTGGCCGCCGCCCTCGCCGACACCGGCGTCCGCAAGGGCGACGTCCTCGCCCTGCACAGCCCCAACACGATCGCCTTCCCGACCGCCTTCTACGCCGCCACCCGCGCGGGCGCCGCCGTCACCACCGCCCACCCGCTCGCCACCGCCGAGGAGTTCGCCCGGCAGCTGAAGGACAGCGGGGCGCGCTGGATCGTCACCGTCTCCCCGCTGCTGGCCACCGCCCGCCGGGCCGCCGAGACCGCGGGCGGCGTCCGGGAGATCCTGGTCTGCGACAGCGCACCCGGCCACCGCTCACTGACCGACCTCCTCGCCACCACCGCCCCCGAACCCGACCCCGCCATCGACCCGGCCGAGGACATCGCCGCACTGCCGTACTCCTCCGGCACCACCGGCACCCCCAAGGGCGTCATGCTCACCCACCGGCAGATCGCCACCAACCTCGCCCAACTGGAACCCGCCGTCCCCGCAGGACCCGACGACCGCGTCCTCGCCGTCCTGCCCTTCTTCCACATCTACGGCCTCACCGCCGTGATGAACGCACCCCTGCGCCACGGCGCCACCGTCGTCGTCCTGCCGCGCTTCGACCTGGAGACCTTCCTCGCCACGATCGAGCGGTACCGCATCACCGGGCTCTACGTCGCCCCGCCCATCGTCCTCGCCCTCGCCAAACACCCGGCGGTCAGCCGCTACGACCTCTCCTCCCTGCGGTACGTCATCAGCGCCGCCGCCCCGCTGGACGCCCGGCTCGCCCGCGCCTGCGCCGAACGCCTCGGCCTGCCCCCGATCGGCCAGGCCTACGGCATGACCGAACTGTCCCCCGGCACCCACGTCGTCCCCCTGGACCGCCTCCACGACGCCCCCGCCGGCACCGTCGGCCGGCTCATCGCCGGCACCGAGATGCGGATCATCTCCCTGGACGACCCCCACGAAGACCTCGGCACCGGCGCACCCGGCGAGATCCTCGTCCGCGGCCCCCAGGTGATGAAGGGCTACCTCGGCCGCCCCGACGCCACCGCCGCCCTCATCGACCCCGACGGCTGGCTGCACACCGGGGACGTGGGACACGTCGACGACGACGGCTGGCTGTTCGTCGTCGACCGCGTGAAGGAACTCATCAAGTACAAGGGCTTCCAGGTGGCCCCCGCCGAACTGGAGGCCCTCCTGCTCACCCACCCCGGCATCGCCGACGCGGCCGTCACCGGCGCCCACGACGACGACGGCAACGAGATCCCGCACGCCTTCGTCGTCCGCCACCCCACCGCCGGCGACCTCACCGAGCACGACGTCCTGCGGTACGTCGCCGAACGCGTCGCCCCCTACAAACGCGTCCGCCGGATCACCTTCATCCACACCGTCCCGCGCGCCGCCTCCGGCAAGATCCTGCGCCGGCAGCTCAGGGAGCACCCATGACCGACCCGGCACCACTGATCGGCCGCACGCGCGTGCGCGGCGTCGAAACCCTCAGCCTCGACGCCACCGGCACCCGCAACGCCCTGTCCGCGGCACTCGTCACCGCACTCGCCGCCGCCCTCACCGACTGCGCCGAGGACCCGGACGTACGGGCCGTGGTCCTCACCCACACCGGTACGACCTTCTGCGCCGGCGCCGACCTGCGCGACCCGCCCGACCCCGACGCCCTGGTGACCCTGCTCCGGCAGATCGTGGAACTGCCCAGACCCGTCGTCGCCCGGGTCACCGGCCACGTCCGCGCCGGCGGCCTCGGCCTGCTCGCCGCCTGCGACATCGCCGCCGCCTCCACCGACGCCACCTTCGCCTTCACCGAGGTACGCATCGGCGTCGCCCCCGCCGTGATCTCCCTGCCGGTGATCCCGCGCACCGACCCCCGCGCCCTCGCCCGCTACTACCTCACCGGCGAACGCTTCGGCCCTGCCGAGGCCGTCACCCTGGGCCTGCTGACGACGGCCGCGGACGACGTCGACACCGCCCTCGCCCCCGTCCTCCACGGCCTGCGCCGCTCCGCCCCCCAGGCCCTGGCCGAGACCAAACGGCTGCTCACGGCTAGGGTGCTGGAGACATTCGACCGGGACGCGGCCGAGCTGACCGCGCTCTCGGCCCGGCTCTTCGCCTCCCCCCAGGCCCGGGAGGGGATGACGGCCTTCCTGGAAAGACGTGATGCGGCATGGGCGGTGTGAGGACGACCGAACGCGAGCGCGTTCCCAAACAGGACCGCAGCCGGGCCACCCGGCAGCGGCTCCTGGAGGCCGCCGTGGCCTGCCTCGCCGAGCACGGCTGGGCGGGCTCCACGGTCGCCGCCGTCGCCGAACGCGCCGGCGTCTCCCGGGGCGCCGCCCAGCACCACTTCCCCACCCGGGAAGACCTCTTCACCGCCGCCGTCGAATACGTCTCCGAGGAACGCTCCCTCGCCCTGCGCGCCCTCTTCCCGGACGGCCCCGCCGACCGCCGCGCCGTCGTCGCGGCCCTGGTCGACCTCTACACCGGCCCCCTCTTCCGCGCAGCCCTGCACCTGTGGGTCGCCGCCGGCGACGAGGACCAGCTGCGCCCCCGCGTGACCGAGCTGGAGACCCGCGTCGGCCGCGAGACCCACCGCATCGCCGTCGAACTCCTGGGCGCCGACGAATCCCGCCCCGGCGTCCGCGAAACCGTCCAGGGCCTCCTCGACATGGCCCGCGGCCTCGGCCTCGCCAACCTCCTCACCGACGACAGCGCCCGCCGCGAACGCGTCGTCGCCCAATGGGCGGCCCTGCTGGACGCCGGCCTGGGCTGAGGGGGCAACCGCGGGAGCGCGTTACCCTTGCCCCATGCTTCCGATGCTCGTCCGCCGCCGCCACGTGGACTACGTGCGCGTCACGAGCATGGGCTGTCGTCACTTCTCCGCCTGACCAGCCCCCCGCAGCACCCTTCTTCCTTCCTTTTCCGGCACCCGGGGGCCCGCCCCACCCCCGGCGGCCACCCGTGCCCCGTACACACCCGCGGACGCACCATGACCACGCACACAGCGACGTCGTACGACCAGCTCCCGATCATCGACCTGTCGGCCGCCGACCGCGGCCCCCAGGCCCGCTCCCTGCTCCACGCCCAGCTGCACAGCGCCGCCCACGACGTCGGCTTCTTCCAGCTCGTCGGACACGGCGTCACCCGGGCCGAGACCGACGCGCTGCTCACCGCCATGCGCGCCTTCTTCGCCCTCCCCGAGGCCGACCGGCTCGCCCTCGACAACGTCGGCTCCCCGCACTTCCGCGGCTACACCCGCACCGGCGACGAACGCACCGGCGGCGCCCGCGACTGGCGCGACCAGCTCGACATCGGCGCCGAACGCCCCGCCCGCGTCCCCGGCCCCGGCGAGCCCCCCTACTGGTGGCTGCAGGGCCCCAACCAGTGGCCCGCCGCCCTCCCCGAACTCCGCACGGCCGCCCTCACCTGGATCGACCGGCTCAGCGAGGTCGCCCACCGCCTCCTGCGCGAACTGCTGACCGCCATCGGCGCCCCCGCCGGCTTCTACGACCCGGTCTTCGGCCCGCATGCCCACCCGCACCTCAAACTCGTCCGCTACCCCGGCAGCGCCGACGACGGCACCGGCCAGGGCGTCGGCGCCCACAAGGACTACGGCTTCCTCACCCTGCTGCTGCAGGACACGGTCGGCGGCCTCCAGGTGCAGCGCGAGGACGGCCGCTTCCACGACGTACCGCCCCTGGAAGGCGCGTTCGTCGTCAACCTCGGCGAACTCCTGGAAGTGGCGACCAACGGCTACCTGCTCGCCACCAACCACCGCGTCGTCAGCCCGCCCGGCGCCACCGAACGCTTCTCCGTCCCGTTCTTCTACAACCCCCGCCTGGACGCGAAGATCGCCCCGCTGCCCTTCCCGTACGGGCGACCGCCCCCGGCATCACCGACGACCCGACGAACCCCCTGTACGCCGAGTACGGCTACAACGAACTCAAGGGCAAGCTCCGGGCCCACCCGCTGGTGGCACGGCGACACCACGGGAACCTGCTGACACCGGCGTGAGCGGCCGTGCCCAGGGGCGCGGGTCCGTCCCGCGCCCCGACGCCGGCCCGCTCAGTGGGCCGCCCGCCCGTACCCCTCGATGTCCTCGGGCCGCCGCGGACCCGGCCCCACGTACCGGGCCGACGGCCGCACCAGCCGCCCCGTCCGCTTCTGCTCCAGGATGTGCGCCGACCACCCGGCGGTCCGCGCACACGTGAACATCGACGTGAACATGTGCGCCGGCACCTCGGCGAAGTCCAGCACGATCGCCGCCCAGAACTCCACGTTCGTGGCCAGCACCCGGTCCGGCCGCCGGTTGTGCAGCTCCTCCAGCGCGGCCTTCTCCAGCGCCTCGGCCACCTCGAACCGCGGAGCACCCAGCTCCCGCGCCGTACGCCGCAGCACCCGCGCCCGCGGATCCTCCGCCCGGTACACCCGGTGCCCGAAGCCCATCAGCCGCTCACCGCGGTCCAGGGCCTGCCTGACGTACCCCTCCGCGTCCCCCGTGCGCTCGATCTCCTCGATCATCCCCAGCACCCGCGACGGCGCCCCGCCGTGCAGCGGCCCGGACATCGCGCCCACCGCACCGGACAGCGCCGCCGCGACGTCCGCACCCGTGGAGGCGATGACCCGCGCGGTGAACGTGGAGGCGTTCATGCCGTGCTCGGCGGCGGACGTCCAGTAGGCGTCCACCGCCGCCACGTGCTTGGGATCCGGCTCGCCCCGCCACCGGATCATGAACCGCTCCACCACCGAGTGCGCCTTGTCGATCTCCCGCTGCGGCACCATCGGCAGCCCCTGCCCGCGCGCGGACTGGGCGACGTACGACAGGGCCATCACGGCGGCGCGCGCCAGGTCCTCACGGGCCTGCCGCTCGTCGATGTCCAGCAGTGGACGCAGCCCCCAGACCGGCGCCAGCATGGCGAGCGCCGACTGCACGTCCACGCGGATGTCACCGGAGTGCACGGGGATCGGGAACGGCTCGGCCGGCGGCAGCCCGGGATTGAAGGCACCGTCGACCAGCAGTCCCCACACGTTCCCGAACGAGACGTGGCCGACCAGGTCCTCGATGTCGACGCCCCGGTAGCGCAGGGCGCCGCCCTCCTTGTCCGGTTCGGCGATCTCCGTCTCGAACGCGACGACTCCTTCGAGCCCGGGTACGAAATCGGACATCAGGCGGCTCCTCGTGATGTGTGGGCGGCGGTCACCCCGGTGATGCCCCGATCTGCCGGTGGTCACCCGTGGTCAACCCAACCGCAAAGGGACCAGCACGATAACTCCCGGTGCCATCGTTGGGGAGACCATGCGACACCCAGTGCCATACCCGTTCGATACGGCAAGATGACCGCGTGACCGACCGCGACCCGCTCCTGGATCCCGTCCTCGATCCCGCCGCCATGCGCAAGCAGTACCGGGCCGACGGCCTCGCCGCGGAGGACCTCGCCACCCATCCCATGGACCAGTTCGCCCGCTGGTTCGAGGATGCCGCCCGGGCCGCCCTGCACGGCACGCTCTACGAACCCAACGCGATGGTCGTCTCCACGGCGGACGCGACCGGCCGCCCCAGCTCCCGCACGGTACTGATGAAGCAGTACGACACCGACGGCTTCGTCTTCTTCACCAACTACGACTCCCGCAAGGGCCGCGACCTCGCGGAGAACCCGCACGTGTCGCTGCTCTTCCCGTGGCACCCGCTGGCCCGCCAGGTCATCGTCACCGGCACCGCCCGGCGCACCGGTCGCGACGAGACCGCCGCCTACTTCCGCACCCGACCGCACGGCTCCCAGCTGGGCGCCTGGGCCAGCGCCCAGTCCGCGGTCATCGCCTCCCGCACCGAACTCGACACGGCCTACGCCGAACTCGCCGCCCGCTACCCCGAGGACGAGCAGGTCCCCGTACCCCCGCACTGGGGCGGCTTCCGCGTCACCCCCGAGACCGTGGAGTTCTGGCAGGGCCGCGAGAACCGCCTCCACGACCGCCTGCGCTACACCGCCCGCCCCGACGGCACCTGGCAGGTCGAACGCCTCAGCCCCTGAGAACGCAGACGACCCGCGGGCTGGGTTCCTCCAAGGAGGAGCCGGCCGGACGTACCGGCAGCCCGCGGGTCGGGTGACTGCTTGGGGTTGGGCCGGCTGCACGCATCTGTCGCGCGCTGGTCCGGCACCGCACATGGGTGTGGGGACGGGCCGCTAGCCCGCAGCCACCTCACGCGTCCGGTATCCATACATCTGCCGAACCACCTCCCTTCTCGTGTACCGACACCCTAAGAAGCCGGAGGGGGAGGGCTCAACTGATTTTCTTGCGGGAACAGTATGTGGGGTGGGTCACGTTCCAGTTGAATGAAGTCAGTGAGCGAACCGAGCGCCGTGCGTGCGCGGACGTGGCTTCCAGGGGGTCCAGGTGAGTGCTTCGCGGTGGAGTGGGACCACGGACGAGCTGGGGCCGGACGAGCCCGGTGAGCCCGGCGGGTCCGAGCTGCTCGCCGCGCTGCTGGACGGCATGGACGCGGCGCTGTGCGCCTTCGACGCCGACGGGGTCGTCACCCACTGGAACCGGGAGGCGGAGCGGATCCTCGGGTGGACGGCCGGCGAGGCCGTCGGGCGGCACGGGTTCGCCGGCTGGGCGGTGCGCAGTGCCGACGCCGAGGAGGTGCAGGCCCGGCTGATGTCGGCGATGCACGCACCGGGCCGGCAGGTGCACGAGTTCGCGCTGGTCACCAAGGACGGCGGGCGGGTGCTCGTACGGACCCAGTCGGCCGCCGTACGCGGGCCCGAGGGCAAGCCCGCCGGGGTGTACTGCGCGTTCAGCGAGGTGCACGCGCAGATCGACCTGGAGCGGTCGATCGCGCTGAGCGAGGCCCTGTTCGAGAACGCGTCCTGGGGTGTCGTCCTGGTCGACGCCGATCTGCGGCCCGCCGTCGTCAACGCGCACGCGGCCCGGGCGCTGGGCGTGGGCCGTGCGTCCGCGCTGGGGCGTCCGCTGGGCGAGCTGCTGGGCCAGGGGGTGGAGGAGCTGGAGGCCGCGCTGACCCACGTCCTCTCCGAGGGCGCGCCGCCCGCGCCCGCCGAGATGTGGGTGACCGTCCGCGGGCCGGAGGGCGAGCGGCGGCGCTGCTGGCGCAGCGGGTTCGTGCGGTTGGCCTCGCCGCTCGCGGAGGAGCCGGTGCCGCTCGGGGTGGGCTGGCTCTTCGCGGACGTCACCGAGGCCAAGCAGGGGGAGCAGGAGGCGGCCCTGCTGCGGTTCCGGACGAACCAGCTGCACCGCGCGGCCCGGGCGGCGGCCGAGTGCGAGGACCCGGCGGAGGCGGCCACCGTGCACCTGGACTTCGCCCTCGCCGGTTTCGCCGATCACGCCCTGGTGGACCGGGTGGCGGGCGGTCCGCGGGCGGAGGGCGAGGGCGGCCGGGACCCGCTCCGGCTGGTGCGGGTCGCCGCCACGCCGGCCGGGTCCCCGGGGCCGAGCCTGTTGTCGGGCGCGGCCGGGCTGCCGGTGCTCTACCCGGAGGGGCATCCGGCGCTGCGGTGCGTGGAGCGGGCGGGGACGGTGCGCGCGGACGCGGGGCCGGGCGCGGCCGAGCGGGCGCGGGAGTGGGCGGTGGAGCGGCAGTGGCCGCAGGACGCGGTGCACGCGCTGTGCGCGGTGCTGCGCAGCCGGGGGCGGACGCTGGGCGTGGTGACCTTCCTGCGCGGTGCCGGCCGCAGCCGCTTCGAGCGCTCGGACGCGGCCTATGCCGAGGACGTGGCCGTCCGGGTCGCGACGGCGCTGGACCTGGCGGAGGCGGTGCGGGACCGGTAGCGGCCGGTGCCGGCGGGCTGTCAGTGGCGGTAGAAGATCCGGTCGCCGTACTCCGTCATCACCCGGCTGTTCCACTCGTGGCCGCCGTCGACGTTGCCGGAGCGCAGCAGTGGGGGTTCGATGCCGCGGTCGGCGAGGGCGGCGGCGGTGGTGGCCAGGACGGCCTGCATCAGGGCGGTGGTGACGACCGTGGATGCGGGGGCGAACGGGGCCGGGATGGTGTCGAGGGTGAGTTCGGCGTCGCCGACGGCGATCTTGGAGTCGAGGACGATGTCGCAGTGGTCCTTGAGGAAGGTGCCGGAGTTGTGCCGGGACGTCGTCTGCGCGGCGTACGCCACCGAGGTCACGCCGACGACCTTCACCCCGCGGGTGCGGGCGGTGCGGGCCATCTCCACGGGCAGGGCGTTGCGGCCGGAGAGCGAGATGATCACGAGGGTGTCTCCGGCGCGGAGCGGGGAGGTGTCCAGGACGGCGCTCGCGAGGCCGTCGACGCGTTCGAGGGCGGAGCCGAGGGTGGCCGGGGTGACGTCGACGCCGACGACGCCGGGGACGGCGAGCAGGTTCATCAGGGCCAGGCCGCCCGCGCGGTAGACGACGTCCTGGGCGGCCAGCGAGGAGT
>NZ_BNBF01000024.1:45870-48012 GCF_014654935.1 Streptomyces capoamus | reverse complement strand
GTCCGGCGCCGAAGGCGAACAGGCGGCCGCCGGCGGCGACGGTGTCGGCGAGCAGGGTGCCGGCCGCGGTGATCGCTGCGGCCTCCTCGTCGCGGACCCGTTGCAGCAGGCCGATGGCGGCGTCGAAGAACAGGTCGGCGGGTGTGCCGTCGCTCATGCGGTGCCCCTTCGCAGCGTCTGTGTCGCGGATCACCGTGCGGTCTGGACCATCGTGGTGTCAATACGGCCGGAGCGGGGCGGCCCGTTTCCGCGCTGCCGCCCGCTTGTCAGTGGGATCCGGCAGAATTGGTGCCAGGGCCAGCGCACGCGGCCGGTGGCCGGCTGAGGTAATCGAGGGGCACGTATGTCCGGACTGATCGACACCACGGAGATGTATCTCCGCACCATCCTCGAGCTGGAAGAGGAAGGCGTCGTGCCCATGCGCGCCCGTATCGCGGAGCGGCTGGACCAGAGCGGGCCGACGGTGAGTCAGACGGTGGCGCGCATGGAGCGCGACGGTCTGGTCTCGGTGGCCAGTGACCGGCATCTGGAGCTGACCGACGAGGGCCGTCGGCTGGCGACGCGGGTGATGCGCAAGCACCGCCTGGCCGAGTGTCTGCTGGTGGACGTGATCGGGCTGGAGTGGGAGCAGGTCCACGCGGAGGCGTGCCGCTGGGAGCACGTGATGAGCGAGGCCGTGGAGCGTCGTGTGCTGGAGCTGCTGCGGCACCCGACCGAGTCGCCGTACGGCAATCCGATCCCGGGGCTGGAGGAGCTGGGCGAGAAGGACGGGGCGGACCCGTTCCTGGACGAGAGCATGGTGTCGCTGGCGGATCTGGACCCGGGTTCGGACGGCAAGACGGTGGTGGTCCGTCGTATCGGTGAGCCGATCCAGACGGACGCGCAGCTGATGTACACGCTGCGGCGGGCGGGTGTGCAGCCCGGTTCCGTGGTGAGCGTGACGGAGTCGCCCGGTGGTGTGCTGGTGGGCAGCGGTGGCGAGGCGGCCGAGCTGGAGGCGGACATCGCCTCCCATGTGTTCGTCGCCAAGCGCTGAGACGAGGGGAGGGCCCCGGCGCTGAGCGGCGCCGGGGCCCTTCCTCCCCCGTGCTGACCCGGAGCCCCGAGCTCTCAGGGTCATCCCCCTCGGACCGGCTTTTCCCCGAGCGGTCCGCCTCTGCCAGAAAGATCCCCTCGGTGGCGGCGATCATTCCTCGGGACGTGTCACTCGAAGGAGGGGTGTTGCTTGCGGAGACAGCATTTTCGAATGGGTATTCGATAGCCTGAAGCGACTGGACGACGAGGCAGGATCAGACAGGCAGGATCAGACAGGCAGGACCAGGCAGGCAGGACCAGGCAGGCAGGACCAGGCAGGCAGGACCAGGCAGGCGGAGCACTGGGGGGTGCCAGGCCGATGGCACGGCGTATCGATGTGACGGGAGCGGGCGGGCTGCGCCTGGCCGCCTGGGAGTTCGCCGACCCTCCGAAACCGGAGGCGGAGCCGCCCGGTGCGGAGTCCGGCGCTCCGGGTGTGCTGTTACTGCACGGCCTGATGGGCCGTGCCTCCCACTGGGCGTCCACCGCCCGCTGGCTCGCCGGCCGGCATCGCGCCGTGGCGCTCGACCAGCGCGGCCACGGCCGGAGCGAGAAACCCCCCGAAGCCGCCTACACCCGCGAGGCCTACGTCGAGGACGCCGAGGCCGCCGTGGAACAGCTCGGTCTCGCGCCCGTCGTCCTCGTCGGCCACGCCATGGGGGCGCTGACCGCCTGGCAGCTCGCCGCCAAGCGCCCGGAGCTGGTCCGCGGCCTGGTCATCTGCGACATGCGGGCCTCCGCGCTGGGCGCGGCCTCGCAGCGTGAGTGGGCCGACTGGTTCCGGTCCTGGCCCGTCCCCTTCGCCAGCCTCGCCGACGTCCGCAAGTGGTTCGGCGAGGACGACCCCTGGGTGGAGCGGCCGAGCCCGGCGCGCGGCGATTTCTACGCCGAGGTGATGCACGAGCGCGAGGACGGCTGGCGGCCGGTCTTCGAGCCGCAGCACATGCTCAGGTCCCGCGAGACATGGGTCTACGACGCCCACTGGGAGGAACTGGCGCAGGTGCGGTGCCCGACGCTGGTGGTGCGGGGCGTGGACGGCGAGCTGGGCCGGGCGGAGGCCCAGGAGAT
>NZ_BNBF01000024.1:36459-45829 GCF_014654935.1 Streptomyces capoamus | reverse complement strand
GGTGCGGGTGCTGCCGCGCGGGGAGTACGCGGAGGTGCCGGACGCGGGGCACCTCGCGCACTACGACCTGCCGGGGGCTTGGCGGGGTGCGGTGTCGCCGTTCCTCGACGGGTTGCTCGGGGACTGAGTGCCCACTCGTCCGCCGGGTCTCTTCGCCGGTGGCTGCGCCGACGGACAACGGCCCGGCGGACGAGTGGGCGACGGCTACCGATCCCTCCCGCACGCGTAGGCCAGCGGTGAGATCAGCTCCTCCGCGTCGGGCAGCCACCGGTTCGCCGGTGTGGGCCGGCGGGCCCACTGCACGGCCCCCCGCGACCCGAACCGCGTGGGCGGCGCGGCCACGTACGCGCCCTCGCCCTGGGTCACCAGGTCCAGTGACGACAGTGACCAGCCGATGGTGCGCACCAGATCCGGCACCTTCGCGGAGGCGCCGGGCAGGACGAAGAAGTGCATCCGCCGGTCCGGGGTCAGGGTGACCGGGCCGAGCGTCAGCTGCATCCGCTCCATCCGGGCGAGCGCCAGGAACCCCGCGCTCTCCGGGACGGACAGCGCGTCGAAGGTCCGCCCGGTCGGCAGCAGGATCGACGCCGTCGGCTGCTTCTGCCACATCCGGCGCGCGACGGTCGCGCTGCCGGTCGCCTGGGTCGCCCAGTCGGGGCGCGCGGGGTGCGCACCCGGCGCAGGGCAGGAGGCGTCGCCGCACGAGCAGCGCTGCGTCCCGTCGACTGCTTCCAGCCAGGTGCCGGGGAACACGTCCCAGTGCCGTTCCTCGGCGTACCGTACGGCCGTCTCCAGCAGCGTTTCCCCGCGCTGCTGCGGAATGTGACCGGTCATCTGACTGTTCTGGGCGCCCGCGATCGTCTCTTCCACGCTCCACTCAACTCCCGCACCCACCCGGGGTTACGGCTGCACCGCGCGCGGGGGAGGAGCATCGATTCGGCAGTCGGGGCGCATGGGGGCATGTCAGGGGGCGCGTGGGAGGAGACGGGGCGTGAGACGGGTAGTCAGGGGTGGGGTGGCATCCGGTGTTACCCCGGCAAACCGCACATGTCGTGCATTGACGGTATGTCAGCGGGGCAGTGATCGTCCCGAACGGATCGTCTCGGCCGGATCCTTCCGACCGGAATTCCACGCTCCAGGGGATCGCAACGCAGGGGGTAAGCACATGGCCGCAAGGCCTCTCGTGGCGAGGCAGCCGAACGAACGGCTGCAGGCACTCATCCAGGAAGCGGGGTGCTCGAACGCCGGGCTGGCCCGGCGGGTCAACATGTGCGGCGCCGAGCACGGTCTCGACCTGCGCTACGACAAGACGTCCGTGGCCCGCTGGCTCCGTGGCCAGCAGCCCCGGGGCCGGGCCCCGGCGGTCATCGCCGAGGCGCTCGGGCGCAAGCTCGGCCGCACGGTCACGATCGACGAGATCGGCATGGCCAACGGCAAGAACCTCGCCTCGGGCGTGGGTCTGCAGTTCTCGCCGACCGTGCTGGGGGCCATCGAGCAGGTCTGCGAGCTGTGGCGCAGCGACGTGGGGCGCCGGGACTTCCTGTCCGGGTCCTCCGTCGCCGCCTCCGCGCTGGTCGAGCCCAGCCGCGACTGGCTGATCTCGGCACCGGACGCCCAGGTCGCGCGGCAGGCGGGCCCCCGGGTGGGCCCGTCCGACGTGGCCGCCGTGCGGTCCATGACGCAGGCGCTGGTGGATCTCGACCACCAGTACGGCAGCGGGCATGTGCGCCCGGTCGTCGTGCACTACCTCAACAGCGTGGTCTCCGGGCTGCTGGCCGGGTCGTACCGGGAGGCGGTCGGCCGCGAACTGTTCGCCGTCGTCGCCCGGCTGACCGAGCTGGCCGGGTACATGGCCGTCGACACCGGCCAGCCGGGCCTCGCCCAGCGGTACTACATCCAGTCGCTGCGGCTCGCGCAGGCCGCCGGGGACCGCGGCTACGGCGGCTATGTCCTCGCCGCCTCCATGAGCCACCTCGCCGCGCAGCTCGGCAACCCGCGGGAGATCTCCCAGTTGGCGCGGGCGGCGCAGGAGGGGGCGCGCGGGCATGTCACCCCCCGCGCGGAGGCGATGTTCCACGCCGCCGAGGCGCGCGGGCACGCCCTGCTCGGCGATGTGCGCGCCGCGCACGCGGCCGCCGGGCGGGCGGTCGACGCGATGGAACGGGCGGACGGCGCCGCCGGGGACGACCCCGTGTGGATCAGGCACTTCGACGAGGCCTACCTGGCCGACGAACTGGCGCACTGCCACCGCGACCTCGGGGAGGCCGAGCAGGCGGCGCGGTACGCCGAGCAGGCGCTGGCCGGCCACCCCGCGTCACGGGCCCGCCGGCGCGCCATCGGCTACGTGCTGCTCGCCACGGCCCAGGTGCAGCAGCGGGAGGTCGAGCAGGCCTGCACCACCGGCATGAGGGCGGTGGAGCTGCTGGAGACGCTCCGCTCCAACCGGGGCGCCGAGTACCTGGAGGACCTCCAGCAGCGTCTGGAGCCCTTCCGGGAGGAGGCCGTGGTCCGGGAGTTCGGTGCCCGCCTCGATCTCCAGCAGGCCGCGTGAACACCTGCCCCGCGGGGGCGTGAACAGGAGGGAAACGGCACCCGGGTGCACCGGGTGCCGTCAACTGCGCGGTGCGGAACGGTTCTGTTACCGCTGTCACAGGGAAGGAGGCCGCGTTCCGAGCTGCGTGGCACGCGGCTCGGGGGACCCGGTAGCGTGAGCCGACGATTCACAAGGTCCCCCATTAGTAGGAGTCCCGGTGACGCAGAGTGGACAGGGCGAGGAGCCCTCGGCGCGGCCCGCGCGCGAAGGCATCGTGCTGCCTTCCGACGGAGGCGAGCCCCTGCTGCCGGGCATGACCGCGACACCCGCCGGCCCGGCCGGCGGGCAGGCCTGGGGCGGTTCCTGGGGCCCCGGGCAGCAGACGCCCCGGCAGGACGAGGGGCAGCACCAAGGCCACCACCAGGGCCAGGATCAGAGCCACCACCAGGGCCAGCACCAGGCCCAGCAGCAGGCCCAGGACCAGGGCTGGGCCCAGGCCCCCCAGTGGGGCGGCCAGGCGCAGCCCCCGCCCGCCGCCGCTCCGGGCCCGCTGCCCCCGGAGGGCGCACCGGCCCCGGCGTACGGCGGCCAGGCACCGGCCTACGGCGGCCAGGACGGCTCCTACGGCGGCTACGGCGCCGCCCAGCAGCCGGGCTTCGGCGCGCCCGACCCCTACCAGCAGCAACCGCCGCACCAGCAGCCGTACCCGGGGGCGCAGCCCGCGCCCGGCGCGCCGCTGCCGCCCGCCCACCCGGGTGCGGGGGCCCCGCTGCCCCCGGCCGCGGACGGCGCGACCCAGTTCCTCCCGCCGGTCCCGGCGGGCCCCGGCGAGGCGGCCACCCAGTACATACCGCCCGTACAGGCCGCTCCGGCCGAGGGCGCGACCCAGTTCCTGCCGCCGGTCCCGGCCGGCGCCGGCGAGGCGGCCACCCAGTACATACCGCCCGTCGCGGCCGGCGCGCTGCCCCCGGAGTCGGGCGGCGAGGAGACGCGCTACCTCGGCCGGACACCCCGGCAGACCGCCCCCGCGCCGTCCGACGCGGAGGCCACGCAGTACATCCCGCCCTACGCCGCCCAGACCCAGACCCAGCCGCAGGTCCCGGCCCAGGGCGCGGACCGGCAGCCGCCCGCCGAGTTCGACAACCTCTTCCGCGGCGGCCCGGGGGGCGACGGCCCGGCCGGGTCCACCCAGCAGCTCCCGCGCGTCCAGCAGCCGGATGCCTATCCCGGCCCGGCGCAGGCGCCGTACCGCCCGGCACAGCCGTCGTACGACGCGGGGCCGGACGACGACGACGGCGGCGGCCGGCGCGGCGGCCGGTCGCGGGTGCCGCTGTTCGCGGCGGTCGGCGTGGGCATCGTCGTGCTCGGCGTCGGCGCCGGCGCGCTGCTGAGCGGCGGGAGCGACAAGCACAAGGGCGGTGCCGACCAGACGGTGGCCGCCTCGTCCCCGGCCGCCACCGAGCCCTCCGGCTCGCCCGCCGCCGACCCGGCCCGGCAGCAGGCGGTCGCGCTGGACCGGCTGCTCGCGGACAGCGGCAGCAGCCGGTCCTCGGTGATCCAGGCCGTCGCCGACGTCAAGCGGTGCGACAACCTGGACCAGGCCGCCGGCAACCTGCGGGACGCGGCCGGACAGCGGGGCGAGCTGGTCACCCGGCTCGGCAAGCTGTCCGTGGACAAGCTGCCGGGCAACGCCGGCCTGACGGACGCGCTCACCAAGGCCTGGCAGGCGTCCGCGGCCGCCGACAACCACTACGCGGCCTGGGCCGACCAGGCCAAGAACCGCAGGGTCTGCCACAAGGGGCACGCCCGCACCACCGGGGAGACCCAGGCCGGGAACCGGGAGAGCGGCACCGCCAGCGCGCAGAAGGCGAAGGCGGCGGCGCTGTGGAACACGATCGCGCAGAAATACGGACTGACCCAGCGCCAGCCCACCCAGCTGTGACCGGCCGGCCGGCCGGTGCCGTGACGGGCCCGGCCGCCGGGGTGCGTCACGGCACGTCCGCATGCTCCAAGGTGGAGGTCAGGTCGGCGGCCCCGTGGGTGCCGCCGGTGTCCGCGCGGGCCGCGACCAGCCTGCCGCCGCGCACCACCTGGAGCGTGACGTCGGCGTTGACCAGCCGCGGGAAGCCGACGGCGGCCAGCCTGCCCTCGTAGGGCCAGTGCAGGACCGGGGTCAGCCCGCCGGTGGAGACCCGCAGGCCGTCGTCGAGGGTGTGGCGCACGGTGTCGGCGCTCACCTCGCGGTCGCCGATCTTCTCCAGGACGGCCTTGAGGACGGTGTAGGCGATCCAGGTGGTCTGCACGCCGGCGTCCGCGGGGTCGATGCGGTTGTCGCCGAAGGCCTCCTCGTTGATCACCTTCTTCATCGCGTCCCAGCGCGGGTCGGAGGCCACCGGGTACCAGCCGGTGATGTACGCGCCCTCGTACGGTCCCGTCGCCCCGCCCGTGGCGTCGATCACGGTCTGGTCGACGCTGCCGAGCACGGTCGCCGTGCGCACGTCCGGGAAGTCCGCGCGGGCCCGCCGGAAGGAGTCCATGAAGGTGTCCGTGCGGTCCCCGAGCGCGGGCACCACACAGCCCTTGCGGGCCGGGTCCCCGGTGGCGTACCGCAGCGCCCGCTCGGCCTGGCCGCCGTACTCGGTGGCGTCCTCCGCGGCGAGCTGGTCGCCGGCGTCCCGGTGCCCGCCCGCCCTCAGTCCCGAGTCGAGCATCGTGGGCAGCTCGTCGCCGGCGATGCTGTCGGGGCGGACCAGCGCGACGCGTCCGCACTCGGCGGCGAGGGCCTTGCCGAGACCGGCCAGCAGGGCGGGCTGGCCGCCGTTGACCGGGTAGGACATGGCGCCGGTGAACTCGTCGTTCGTGACGCCGTAGCCGCCGATGTAGGGGATGCCGGCGCCTTCCAGCGGGGCGAGGTAGGAGTCGCCGAACTGGCTGTAGGAGCCGACGACCGCGACCACGTTCTCGGCCGCCGCGCGCCGGGCGCACTTGGCGGCGCCCACCCCGTCGTTGTGGTCGTTGCAGGTCAGCACCTCCAGCCTGCGGCCGTCGATGCCGCCGTGGGCGTTGACCCACTTCGCGTAGGCGCGGGCCATCGCGGGCATGCCCGGCTTGTTGGTGGCGTCGGTGTCCTGCGGGGCCCAGGTCATCACCTTGACCGGGTCGTCCCCGGAGCCCCCCGTGGCACCGGGGACGACCCCGCACGCGGCGGTGAGGGACGCACAGAGGGCCACCGCGCCCACGGCGAGGGCGGTGGCCCTGACGGGGCGGGGAAGGGCGGGGAGGGAGCTACTGCGCGTGCGTCGCCTGCCGGTCATGCATCCGCACGATTCCCTCACAGTACTAACCCGGGAGTGACCGTCGGTCGACGGAAGGTGACGTGCGGGTGAATTACAGGGGTGTGTGGGGCCCGCGGCCCACGGAACGTACGATCGATGACCGTGCAAGGTTCGGAGAACACTTCCCGTCGCGGCCGTCGCTCCTCCACCATGGGCGGCATGCCCTTGAACGACATGCCGTGGTGGCGGTGGCGCAGCCATGTGCGCTCGGCGCTGCACATGCTTTCCGATCCCGTGTTCCAGCGGGACGTCTGGCTGGCCGGCACGGACGGCTACGGCGACGTCACGGACGCCGTGTACCGGCTGGTGGAGGACACCTGGCTGGACAACTGGTCGGCCGAGAAGTACGTCGGCACCATATTCCGGGACTCGCAGGAGGCGGCGCTGGTCGACACCGCCGTGCTGCGGGTGCTGCGGATCATGCACCAGGTCGGCCCGGACGCGCCGGTCGCCGTGTACATGGAGCACCCGGGCTGGCCGGACGCGGTGCGCGCGGCCAGGGACGCGCACGTGCGCATGTCGGTGAGCGACGAGGAGGACCCGGACGCGCCGCCGAAGACCCTGGAGGTGCTGCGGATCCTCACCAGGTCCGCGTAGCGGACGGCCGCCCGTCCCGGCGGGCCGGTGTGGGACCCTGTAGCGCATGACCGATCAGTCCGCCCCTTCCGTCGCCGCGCCGGCCGACCAGTACGTCCTCACGCTGTCCTGCCCGGACAAAAAGGGCATCGTGCACGCCGTGTCCAGCTACCTGTTCATGACCGGCTGCAACATCGAGGACAGCCAGCAGTTCGGCGACCATGACACGGGACTGTTCTTCATGCGGGTCCACTTCTCGGCCGAGGCGCCGGTCACGGTGGACAAGCTGCGGGCGAGCTTCGCCGCGATCGGTGACTCCTTCCACATGGACTGGCAGATCCACCGCGCCGACCAGAAGATGCGCATCCTGCTCATGGTCAGCAAGTTCGGGCACTGCCTGAACGACCTGCTGTTCCGGGCGCGGATCGGCGCGCTGCCGGTCGAGATCGTGGCCGTGGTCTCGAACCACACCGACTTCGAGGAGCTGGTGGGCTCCTACAACATCCCCTTCCACCACATCCCGGTGACGAAGGACACCAAGGCGGAGTCCGAGGCCAGGCTGCTGGACATCGTCCGCGAGGAGAAGGTCGAACTCGTCGTCCTCGCCCGCTACATGCAGGTCCTCTCCGACGACCTGTGCAAGCAGCTGAGCGGCCGGATCATCAACATCCACCACTCCTTCCTGCCGAGCTTCAAGGGCGCGAAGCCCTACCACCAGGCGCATGCGCGCGGTGTGAAGCTGATCGGCGCGACCGCGCACTACGTCACCGCGGACCTCGACGAGGGTCCGATCATCGAGCAGGAGGTCGAGCGGGTCGGGCACGGCGTGACGCCGGACCAGCTGGTGGCCGTCGGGCGCGATGTGGAGTGCCAGGCGCTGGCGCGGGCGGTGAAGTGGCACGCGGAGCGCAGGATCCTGCTGAACGGGCGCCGCACGGTGGTGTTCGACTAGGGGGTCGGGCGGCCCGGCCCGCGCTCACATCCGACTGAGCGAGGCCACCGCGAGCAGGACGTCCCTGATCGCCTCCCGGTCGCCGACCTGGCCGGCCGCCGCTTCCGCCGGCGGCACGTGGCCCGCCGCGAGCCGGCAGAACTCCGCGCCGTCGAGGGCGACATGGGCCACCTCCAGGTCCGCGGAGCCCTGGGCCGCCGGTGAGTCCAGCGGGATCAGCCACTCGCCCCCGCCCGAGCCCTCGATCTCCAGGCGCAGGCTGCGGCCGGGCGCGCCGGCCGGGACCAGGTGCGGGGTGCGGCGGCCCGGCGCGGACAGGCCCGCGCGGCGGCGCTCGGCCAGCACCGTCGGCAGCACCCGGACCGCGAGGTCGATCATCCGGTTCAGGTGGCGCGGCGCCGGCGGCTCGTACGGGTAGTCCACCGCCTCCGCGATGTCCTCGGCGTGCACCCAGCACTCGAAGGCGCGGTCCAGCATGGCGTCGTGCAGCGGCAGCGCGAAGTCGCCGTAGGACACCTCCAGGCCGCCCGCGTGGCCGCCGGTGAAGGACACCGTGCGCACCAGGCTGTGGCTCTGCTCCCGCCACGGCCCCCGCACCGAGCGCGTCGGCGGGAAGTGCGAGGCCCGCCAGTACGCCTCCGTCCGCCCGGCCGGTCCGCCGGCGCCCCGTTCCGCCGCGCCGGCGACACCGGTCAGGGGATCCTCCAGGCCGAGCGCGGTCGCGACGATCCCGTCCACCGACAGCAGGTGCGCGATCACCCCGGCGACGGTCGTACGACGGCTCGTCGGCGTGTCCGCCTCGAACCAGCGCAGCCGCACCGGCGCGTGCCATTCCGCGTCGCCGAAGTCCTGGAGCAGCGCGTCCAGCCGCGCGGTCTCCGCGTCGTAGGGCGCCGCCCATTCGGGCACCGGGATGCGCGGCGGCCGGCGGCTCAGGCAGTTCTCCAGGACGCGGGTGCGCAATGCCGGGTCCAGGTCCAGGGTCTCCGGCTGGTGCAGCAGGCCGACCGCCTCGCGCAGCCGGCGGGCCTCGTCGGCGCAGCTGCCGCAGCCGCCCAGGTGGTGTTCGACGGCCGCCGTCTCCGCCGCGGAGCAGGCGGCCAGCGCCCAGGCGCCGAGCAGCGACTTCAGGACGTCGTGCGACAGGTCGAGCGGCACGGGTGCGGGGTCCCCCAGGTCGGCGAGGTCGGGCAGCGGGAGTCCACTGTCCTCCACGGAGGTGCGGGGCGTGGGTATGCGCGGGGCCGGTGCCGGGCCGGGTCCGCCGGCCGCGCGCGGGACGTCCCCGGAGCCACCGCCCCCGCCGGCCCCACGGCCGTCGCGCCCGTCGCGCCCGTCGCGCCCGCCGGGTCGGCCCTGTGCTCCGTGTTCGTGGGGTTCGTCGTGTGCGTCGAACCGGTCCGCCCCGTTCACACCGCACCCCGGTATCCCGGCGGTGTGCCGGTGTCGTGGGCGGTGGACAGCAGCTGGAGGCCCAGGCGCAGCCGCCGGCGTGCCTCGTCCTCGGTGACGCCGAGGTCGGCCGCGGTCTGGCGGTAGTCACGGCGCTGGAAGTAGGCCAGGTCCAGGGCGGCGCGCAGTGGGGCCGGCATGGAGTGGGCGATGTAGTCGGCGCGGGCGGCGACGGAGGCGCGGCGGACCGTGCTCTCCCGCTCCTCGTGCCGCGGCTGCTCCCGTTCCTCCCGGTCCCGCAGCCGCTGCACGGCGACCCGGTGGGTGACGGCGGCGACCCAGGAGCGCAGCGTGCCCTGTTTGGGGTCGTAGGTCTCGGGGTGTTCCCAGACGTGCGCGAAGACCTCGCGGGTGACGGCGTCGGCGGCCTGCTCGTCACCGAGGACGCGGTGACCGAGGCTGTGCACCAGGGAGGCGAAGCGGTCGTACAGCTCGCCGAGGGCGGCCGCCTCACCGCGGGCCAGCCGCTGCTGCATCTTGCGGTCCCAGCGGGGCGGTGCGTCCTTCCCGGCCATGCGGTCC
>NZ_BNBF01000024.1:30244-36420 GCF_014654935.1 Streptomyces capoamus | reverse complement strand
CCTCCCCTCACCCTGTCCGGCCCGTCCAGCCTGTCGGTCCTGTCCCCTCGAATGTAGTCGGCACGTCCGACAGTGCACGCCCCTTTGTGTCAATGTGCGCCCCCGGAAGGCTCGCAGGTGATAGTGCCCCCTTCACACAACCTTCACGCCCGGCGCGCTCCCCCTTGATCGAACAGGATCGATAGTGACCGAAACGAGCCCCTTGTTGATCACCTGCCGTTTGCCGTATCGAGTTTCAGGGAACGGCCGCTGGGCAGCTGCGCGGAAAGAAACGTAGGAACTGCTTCCGTTTCCGGGCGGTTCCGGGGATCCGGCGAGCGGAGGGGCAGTGCTGTGGCATTCAACGTGACCGGCGTCGAACGGGGCGAGTGGGCCGTGCTCCAGGTGTCCGGGGAACTCGACCTGATGACCTCCCCGGTGCTGCGCCAACGGGTGCACGACGCCGTCGCGGAGGGCCACCACAGCCTCGTCGTGGACCTCTCCGAGGTGTTCTTCTGCGACTCCAGCGGGGTCGGTGTCCTCATCGCCGCCCGCCGGCTGATCCGCTCCTGCCAGGGCCGGCTGCGGCTGATCCTGCCGGACCGGGGCGCCGAGGACGGCTCGCACGTCAACCGCGTCCTCGGCGCGCTCGGCGTCCGCCGCCTCTTCGACGTCCGCCCCGACGTGGAGTCCGCCCTCGGCGAGGACGCGGACCCCCTGTCGGCCTGAGCATGGACCCCGGCCCACCGCCACGGGACCGTCCCGGAATTCCCCCGGTTCCGGCACGATCGCCGCTTCGCCGGCACCTCACCACCGCCCGCGACGTACGCTCCGATCCGGACCACTCGCCACGTCAACGGAAGGCGGCCCGACAGCCATGTCCAGCACCGAGTACGAGCGCAGGATCGCCGCCCGGTTCGCCACCTTCGACCAGGACGGCAACGGCTACATCGACCGCGGGGACTTCAACGCCGCGGCCAAGGCCCTGCTCGCCGAGTTCGCCGTGCCCGCCCGCTCCGACAAGGGGCAGGCGCTCTACGCCGGCGCCGAGGCGTTCTGGCAGGGCATGGCCGGCATCGCCGACCGGGACGGCGACCAGCGCATCACCCGTGAGGAGTTCGTCACCGGCGCCGTCAAGCGGCTGCGCGACAACCCCGGCCGGTTCGCCGAGATCGCCCGCCCCTTCCTGCACGCGGCCCTCGCCGTGGCCGACACCGGCACCGACGGCCGCGTCGCGGTCGCCGACACCGCCCGCCTCCTGCGCGTCCTCCACGTACCCGCCGACACTGCACAGGCCGTTGCGGCCGAGCTCGACGCCGACACCGACGGCCACGTCACCGAGGCCGACCTCGTACCGGCGTTCGCCCGCTACTTCACCGTCGCCGAGTAGCCCACGGAGCCGGGTGCGCGGCGTCAGTCCTGCCCCGTACCGGGACACGGTGGGGAGAAGCGCTCCCGGAGCCGGTACTTCAGCACCTTGCGCAGGGTGTCGTTCCGGGGCAGCGCGGGCAGCACCTCCAGCCGCTCCGGCAGTTTGTGGACGGACAGGCCCTGGGCGCGCAGGTACGTCACGACCTCGTCCAGGGTCAACACGGGTGCCCCCGGCGGCTGTTCGACCACGGCGCAGACCAGTTCGCCGCGCTCGGCGTCCGGCAGGCCGACGACCGCCGCGTCGGCGACCGCCGGGTGCGCGGCGAGCAGGTCCTCGATCTCCTGGGCGGAGATGTTCTCGCCCTTGCGGATGATCACGTCCTTGAGGCGGCCGGTGAGCACCAGGTGCCCCGACGGGGTGAGGCGGCCCAGGTCGCCGGTGCGCAGGAACCCGTCGGCGTCGAAGGCCTCGGCCGTCTGCGCCGGGTCCAGGTAGCCCCGGCAGACGGCCTCCCCGCGCAGCCGTACCTCGCCGTCGACGATCCGGATCTCCATGCCCTCCGGGGGCCGTCCCTCGGTGGCCGCCAGGTTCTCGGGGGTGTCCCCGGGGTCGCCCATGGTGATCATCGGGACCTCCGTCATGCCGTAGCCGTGGGTGAGCTGGACGCCCATCTCGCGGACCACGGCGTGGTACAGCCCGGGCGGCTTGGGGGCGCCGCCGCCCGCGAGGAGCCGCAGGGAGGGGATCACCTTCTCGCCCGGCCGCTTGCGCTGCTCGGCCAGGAACAGCGAGTAGAAGGCGGTGGAGCCGCCGGCCACCGTCACCCCGTGCCGCCGGTACTCCGCCAGCGCCTCCGGCAGCGCGAAGTGCTCGAACAGCACCGCCGGGAAGCCGTACAGCAGCAGCATCACGGTGTAGTCGGGGCCGGCTATGTGGGCGTAGGGGAAGGCCATGGAGCCGACGTCGGCCGCCGACAGGCGCAGGGCGTGGGCGAGGCAGGAGCCGCCCGCGATCAGGGAACGGTCCGTGTGCAGCACGCCCTTGGGGTCGGAGGTGGTGCCCGAGGTCCAGTAGATCCAGCGGACCGCGGTGCCCTCCGCGGGCGGCGGGGGCAGCACGGCCGGGTCGCCGTCGGGCAGGGTGGCGTACGCCTCGAAGACGCCCCGGGCGCCCAGGCGGTGCGCCATCGCGGTGTGGTCGTGGCCGCGCCAGACGCCCGGTACGGCGAAGAACTCCGCCTTCGACCCGCGCAGCGCGAAGGCGACCTCCCGGTCCCGGTAGTAGGGGATCAGCGGGGACTGCACGGCGCCCAGGCGGGCCAGCGCGAAGGACAGCAGAACGGTCTCGACGCGGGTGGGCAGCTGCCAGGCGACCACCGTGCCGGGGCGTACGCCCATGCCGTACAGGCCCGCCGCGACCCGTTCGGCGCGGGCGCGCAGCTCGCCGAAGGTGAGCACCCGGTCGCCCTGGAGCAGCACCGGACGACTGGGGGTGAGGGCGGCGCGCCGGTCGGCCAGCTCCCACAGCGTGCGGGCGGAACCGAGGAGGTGCGGGGTGTCGGTCACGGCTGCCCCCTGCTTGGCTGACGACGCGTCAGCTGCCATGCTATCTGACGGACCATCAGATAAGTACCGTCCGGCGGAGGGGACCATGGCGACCGAACTGCCCCGCATCATCAGCGTCGACGACCACGTGATCGAGCCCGCCCACCTCTTCGAGAGGTGGCTGCCCGCCGCCTACCGGGACCGGGGGCCCCGGCCGCTGACCGCCGGGATCGGGGAGCTGGCCTACGTCGGCGGGAAGTACCGGATCACCATGGACCCGCAGGGCCAGCCCACCGACTGGTGGATCTACGAGGACCTGAAGTTCCCGTACAAGAGGAACATCGCCGCCGTCGGCTTCGACCGGGACGAGATGACCCTGGAGGGCATCACCAGGGAACAGATGCGCCCGGGCTGCTGGGACCCCGCCGAGCGCCTGAAGGACATGGACCTCAACCACGTCGAGGCCTCGCTCTGCTTCCCCACCTTCCCGCGCTTCTGCGGGCAGACCTTCGCCGAGGCCCACGACAAGGAGGTCGCCCTCGCCTGCGTGCGCGCCTACAACGACTGGATGGTGGAGGAGTGGTGCGGCGACAGCGGCGGACGGCTGATCCCGCTGTGCCTGATCCCGCTGTGGGACGTGGAACTGGCCGTCGCCGAGATCCGGCGCAACGCCGCCCGCGGGGTGCGGGCCGTCACCTTCTCGGAGATCCCCACCCACCTCGGGCTGCCGTCCATCCACTCCGGCTACTGGGACCCGTTCTTCGCCGTCTGCCAGGAGACCGGCACGGTCGTCAACATGCACATCGGCAGCAGCTCCCAGATGCCCGCCGCCTCCCCCGACGCGCCGCCCGCCGTCCAGGCCTCCCTGAGCTTCAACAACGCCATGGCCTCGCTGATGGACTACCTCTTCAGCGGGGTCCTGGTGCGCTTCCCGCGGCTCACCCTGGCGTACTCGGAAGGCCAGATGGGCTGGATCCCGTACGCCCTGGAACGCGCCGACGACGTGTGGGAGGAGCACCGCGCCTGGGGCGGGGTCCGGGACCTGGTCCCCGAACCGCCGTCGACGTACTACTACCGGCAGGTCTACTGCTGCTTCTTCCGCGACAAGCACGGCGTCGCCTCGCTCGACGCGGTCGGCCGCGACAACGCCACCTTCGAGACCGACTACCCGCACGTCGACTCCACCTTCCCGCACACCGAAGAGGTCGCCCTCGACCATGTGAAGGACCTCGACGACGAGACCGTGTACAAGCTGATGCGGGGCAACGCCATCCGCATGCTCGGCCTGGACCTGGACCGCTAGTGGACCTGTCCTGCACGCCCGAGGAGGAGGAGTTCCGGGCCCGGCTGCGCGAGTGGCTCGGCACGGTACTGCCCGCCCTGCCGGCCGCGCCCCCGCCCGACGACTGGCCCGGCCGCCGCGCCTACGACCTCGGCTGGCAGCGGATGCTGTACGACGCCGGGTACGCCCGCGTGCACTGGGACGCCTCCCCGACCCTCCGGCTGATCTTCCTGGAGGAGACCGAGAGGGCGGGCGCGCCCTACGTCGGCGCCAACTTCGTCGGACTGCTGCACGCCGGGCCGACGATCGCCGCCGAGGGCACCGCCGAGCAGCGGGCGCGCTGGCTGCCGCCGATCCTGCGCGGCGAACACGTGTGGTGCCAGGGGTTCAGCGAACCGGAGGCCGGGTCCGACCTCGCCTCACTGCGCACCCGCGCGCGGAGGGACGGCGACGCCTACGTGGTGACCGGCTCCAAGATCTGGACCTCGCACGCCGAAGTCGCCGACTGGTGCGAGCTGCTGGTCCGCACCGATCCCGCCGCGCCCCGGCACCGGGGCATCACCTGGCTCGCCCTGCCGATGGACGCCGAGGGCGTCACCGTACGGCCGCTGCGCACGCTCGCCGGGTCGGCGGAGTTCGCCGAGGTGTTCCTGGACGAGGTGCGGGTGCCGGTCGCCAACCGGGTGGGGGAGGAGAACGACGGCTGGCGCGTCACCCTGGTCACCCTCTCCTTCGAGCGCGGCACCGCCTTCGTCGGCGAGGTCGTCGCCTGCCGCCGCGTCCTCGCCGCACTGGCCCGCGCGGCACGCGGCGACGGACGCTGGGACGACCCCGGGCTGCGCCGGCGACTGGGCCGCCTCGACGCCGAGTTCCGGGGGCTGTGGCGGCTGGTGCAGTGGAACGTGAGCGCGGCGGAGGCGAGCGGCGGGGGGCCCGGCGTCGCCGGCTCGGTGTTCAAGCTCCGCTACTCGCACGCCCGGCAGGAGCTGTACGACACCGCCGCCGAGGTCCTCGGCCCGGACTGTCTCGACCTGGACCGGCCCTGGGTGCGCGACCGGCTGTCCTCGCTCTCCTACACGATCGCCGCCGGCACCTCGCAGATCCAGCGCACCATCGTGGCCGAACGGATCCTCGGCCTGCCCCGGGGGAGGTGACCGTGCGCTTCCGGCTGACCGACGACCAGCAGGCCCTGCGGGCGGGTACGCGCGAGCTGCTGGGGCGGTGCTTCGGGCGGGAGGCGCTGCGCGCTGCCGTCGACGCGCCGGGCCGGCTCGACCGGGCCCTGTGGCGGACCCTCGGCGAGGCCGGGTTCTTCGCCCTGCGGCTGCCCGAGACGGACGGCGGGGTCGGGCTGGGGCTGCCCGAGGCGGTGCTGGTCTTCGAGGAGGCGGGCCGGGCGCTGCTGCCCGGGCCGCTGGTGGCCACGCACCTCGCGGCCGGGAGCGTGCCCGGCGCGGCGCACGGGGAGACGGTCGTGGCCGCCGTCGACGGGGAGCTGGCGGAGTGGCTGGACGCGGCCGACGTGGTCCGCGGGGACACCTCCGGTGCCGTACCGCTCCGCTCGGTGGACCCCCTCACCCCCCTGCACCGGCTACCCCCCACCGGCCGACCGGCCCACACCGCCGGCCGGCCGGATCCCTCCTCCGGCCGGCCGGGCACCGTCGCCGGTCCGCTGGGCGCCGTTGCCGGTCCGCCGGATCCTGTCTCCGGCCGGCCGGGCGCCGTCGCCGGTTCGCCGGATCCTGTCTCCGGCCGGCCGGGCGCCGTCGCCGGTTCGCCGGATCCTGTCTCCGGCCCGCCGGGCGCCGTCGCCGGTTCGCCGGATCCTGTCTCCGGCCGGCCGGGCGCCGTCGCCGGTCCGCCGGGTCCTGTCTCCGGCCTGCCGGGCACCGTCTCTGGCTCGGCGGATCCTGTCTCCGGCCCGCAAGGCGCTGTTGCCGGTCCGCAGGATCCTGTCTCCGGTCCGCCGGACACCGTCTCTGGCTCGCCGTATCCCGTC
>NZ_BNBF01000024.1:28579-30199 GCF_014654935.1 Streptomyces capoamus | reverse complement strand
TCCGGTCCGCCAGGCACCGCCACCGGTCCGCCGGCCCCTGTCTCCGGCCCGCCAGGCGCCGTTGCCGGTCCGCCGGACCCCGTCGCCGGCCCGCCGGATCCCTTCTGCGGCCTGCCAGGCGCCGTCAGCGGCCCGCAGGACCCCGTCACCGGCCCGCCAGGCACCGTCTCCGATCCGCCGGACCCTGTCGCCGTGCTCCTCACTGCTGCCGAACAGCTGGGCACGGCTGGACGGGTGTGCGAGCTGGCCGTGGAACACGCCCGGGCGCGTGAGCAGTTCGGGCGGCCGATCGGCGCCTTCCAGGCCGTCCAGCATCTCTGCGCCGACCTGCTGGTGCGCGTCGAGGTCGCCCGGGTCGCCGTCTACGCCGCCGCCGTCACGGCCGACCCCGCCGACATCGCCGCCGCCCGGCTGCTCGCCGACGAGGCCGCCGTGCAGGGGGCGCGCGACTGCCTCCAGGTGCACGGCGGCATGGGCTTCACCTGGGAGGCGGACGTGCACCTGCACCTGAAGCGGGCGTGGGTGCGGGCGCGACGGGCCGGGGGCGGCGCACAGGGCGCGGAACTGCTCGCCGCCGGACTGCCGGACTGAAGCGCCGACGGCGTGCCGGGCCGGGATGCCCCAAAAGCCTTGGCCCACGATGTCGCGGATCGTGGCGTACCGGAATCACAGAGCGTTGATATCGGGTTGTGTCCTGCTCGAGACTCGTCACGGCTCGGAGTCGGGCGGGGGCTCGGGTACCTTGTGTGGGATGCGAGTGGCTGCGCGTACGAGCCGGGCCGGCGGTCCCCCTGGGACGGCGCCGGGCCGCGCGGTGCCCGCCGCTGCTCGCGGGGCGGTCGAGGTCGTGACCGCCGCTTGTTCGACTCCCCGGCACGAGCGTCGCACAGTATGCCTCACGCGTACTCCTTCGCGCGGGAATATGCCCGAAGCGCTTGTTGGGGTGACTGTACGTCAACCATGCTGTCTCGCAAGGGAGTCACAGTCCGTGACCCCTGCTCTGGCCGTTGTTCTGGCCATGCAGAAAATGGCTACGATCGTGGCCCTCGTCGCGATCGCCGCCGCGGCTGACGCCGTGGCGCGCGGTCGACGTGGGGTCATGTATCCGCCGGTTCGGATGGTGTGAGCGGTGCAGGTGCTTCAAGTGCAGCTGGAGATCCGGCCCGACCCCGAGGAGGTGGGACGGGCCAGGAGGTGGGCCCGCTCGCGGCTCGCCGGCTCGGGGATAACGGCCGACGAGCCGCTGGCCGAGACCCTGATCCTGCTCGTCTCCGAGCTGGTGACCAACGCCGTGGTGCACACCGGCCGGCCGGCCGTGCTGCGGCTGTGTCTGCCGGCCCCGGTCGCCGAGGAGTGCGCGTCGGCCACGGTCCGGGTCGAGGTCGCCGACGGCAGCTCGCGCGCCCCCGTGCCCCGGTGTGCCGGCGATGACGCCACCGGCGGGCGGGGCCTGGCCCTCGTGGACTGCCTGGCCGACCGCTGGGGCTGGAGCCCCGAGGGTGCCGGCAAGAGCATCTGGTGCGAGCTGGACCGCTGTTCACCGCCCCGGAAGAGCGCGTCGACGGCGTACGGGGGCGGACTGTCCGCGTACGAGGACCTCGCCTTCGAAGCGGTGTAGTC
>NZ_BNBF01000024.1:21459-28534 GCF_014654935.1 Streptomyces capoamus | reverse complement strand
GCCGGGCGCGGTCGTGCGCCGGTTGGTGCGCCCGTGCGCGGGGCCCGCGAGCATGGTGTCCCCACACATCGCCGTATCGGCGTTGACGTCCTCTGGGCGGCTGATCAGGCTTGGGGGCGACGATTCGCCGCGAGGGGACGGCGAGGGCCGCCCGGGGGATCGGTAATCCTCGTCGAGGGTGGGTCGCAGCGGGTGGCGGCGCGCGCGTGTCCGGGACGGTGGGGGGAGGCGCGCCGCCGGCCGCGACCGGCTCGTCGCCACGGCCGCCGTGGACGCCGTTCACAGGACCGCCACCGGTGCCACCGGGGTGCCCGTCGCGCCCACGAACGGCTCGGGCGTCGCCGACAGCAGGAACGTGTAGCGTCCCGTTTCTCCACAGGCTGTGGACAACTCTTCGAGATTCCAGTTCTGGCCCTGCAGCATCCCCATCTCCACCAGGTGCAGCGCGTGCACGGGCAGCCACAGGTCCTCGATCTCGGGCGGGAACACCTCGAACGTGAGCGTGTCGTTCGCCACCGCCGCCACATCGCGGGCGTGGAACCACTCCGGACAGCGCACCGACAGCCCCGGCGACGGATAGCCGTACCCGTGCCTGTCCCCGGCCAGGTAGGCCTGCACCTGCCCGGTCCGTACGAGCACGATGTCGCCGGCGCGCACCCTCGTGCCGGCGAACTCCTCCGCCGCCCGCAGGTCCTCCGGCGTCACCGCGTGACCGCCCGCCAGCCGGTCCACCCCGCGCGCGCGTGCCACGTCCAGCAGCACCCCGCGCGAGACCAGGTGGCGCACCTTGTCGATGCCGCTGAACTCCGCGCCGCCGTGAGCGGTGACCGTGTGCGCCGGGCGGCCGTTGTAGAGCTGCCCGGAGTGCGAGACATGGGTCAGCGCGTCCCAGTGGGTGCCGGCCTGCAGCCCCATGACGACCACGTCGTCACTGCACGCCACCGAGCCCGGTCCGAACAGCTCCTGGTTGAGCTGCACCATCGTGTGCAGCGGGTTGACCCGGCCCGGGATCAGCCCCGTCTGCACGCCGTCCTGCCGCAGGGGGAGCGCGAGCGGGACGCGGCGGCCGGTCCGCACCTCGGCGGCGGCCGCGCGCACCACCTCGTCGGTGACCAGGTTGAGGGTGCCGATCTCGTCCTCGGCGCCCCAGCGTCCCCAGTTGTTCACGCGGCCCGCGATCGCGCGGAACTCCTCCGCCAGTGCCATCCGGTGCCTCCCCGGGGCTTGTGCCCGCGCGTACGGCGGGCCATAAAATCTAACGGACCGTCAATCTAACGAACCGTCAGAAAGTGCGGGAAGGGGCCGGGCATGGGGAACTTCCTGGCAGACAAGGTCATCGCCGTCACGGGTGCCGGGCGGGGCATCGGACGGGCGGTGGCCCTGGCGGCGGCGGCCGAGGGCGCGAAGGTCGTGGTCAACGACTACGGCGTGGCGGTGGACGGGGCCTCACCCGCCGACGGCGTCGCCGCGGCCGTCGTCAAGGAGATCGAGGCCGCGGGCGGCGAGGCCGTCGCGGTCGCCGACGACATCTCCACGATGGCGGGCGGCCAGCGGGTCGTGGACACGGCGGTGCGCCGCCACGGCCGGATCGACGGGGTCGTGTGCGTGGCGGGCATCCTGCGCGAACGCATGCTGTTCAACATGACCGAGGAGGAGTGGGACCCGGTCGTCGCCACCCACCTGAAGGGCACGTTCACCGTGTTCCGGGCCGCCTCGGCCGTCATGCGCCGGCAACGGTCCGGCACCCTCATCGGCTTCACCAGCGGCAGCCACCAGGGATCCGTCGCACAGGCCAACTACAGCGCGGCCAAGGGCGGGATCATCTCGCTGGTCCGCAGCGCGGCCCTGGGGCTGCACAAGTACGGGGTGACCGCGAACGCGGTCGCACCGGTGGCCCGCACCCGGATGTCGGCGAACGTGCCGATGGAACTGGCGGAGATCGGCGAGCCCGAGGACGTGGCCGCGCTGGTGCTGTACCTGCTGTCCGAACAGGCCGCCGCGCAGGGCGTCACCGGACAGGTGTACACGATCGCCGGACCGAAGATCGCGGTCTGGGCGCAGCCGAGGGAACTGCGGGCCGCGTACGCCTTCGACGGATGGACGCCGGAGCGGATCGCGCAGTTCCTGCCGGGGTCGGTCGGGGTGGACCCCCTGCCGCTGCTCTCCGAACTGGCGGCGATGGAAGAGGCGGCGCGGGGACCGGACCGGCCGAACGCCCGATGACCCGGGGGAGTCGGAGAACCGGCCGCGGCGGGTCGCGCGCGGCCGCCTCCGCGGCTCCCCGCCCTCCGCGCAGGCGGCCCGGGCCGGCACCGAGAGGAGAACGACGTGGACTTCGGATCCACTGCCGAGGACGAGGACTTCCGTGCCGAGGCCCGCGCGTGGCTGGATGAGCGCGCCGGTCCCTGCCTGGACAGGCGCGCCTGGGAGCGGACGCTCGGTGCTGCCGGATGGATCGGACTCGGGTGGCCCGCGTCCGGGTACGGCAACCGCACCGCCACCCTCACCCAGCAGGTCGCCTGGGCCGAGGAGTACGCCCGGTCGGGGGCGCCCCCGCGCTCCGGGCACATCGGGGAGAACCTGCTCGCGCCCACCCTCATCGCCCACGGCAGCGAGGAGCAGAAGAGCCGGTTCCTGCCGCCGGTCGCCGCCGGCGAGGAACTGTGGTGCCAGGGGTACAGCGAACCCGGTGCCGGTTCCGACCTCGCCGGGGTGCGCACGGCGGCGGCGCGGGAGGGCGCGTGGTACCGGATCAGCGGACAGAAGATCTGGACCTCGCTCGCCCAGGAGGCCGACTGGTGCTTCCTGCTGGCCCGGACCGACCCGGGGACACGGCGCCACCACGGGCTGAGCTTCCTGCTCGTGCCGATGGACCAGCCCGGCCGGATCGAGGTCCGGCCCATCCGGCAGCTGACCGGCACCAGCGACTTCAACGAGGTCCGCTTCGACGGGGCACGCGCGCGCGTGGAGCACGTCGTCGGCGGGGAGGGCGCGGGCTGGCAGGTGGCCATGAGCCTGCTGGGCCTCGAACGCGGGGTGTCGACACTGGCCCAGCAGATCGGCTTCGCCCGGGAACTGGCCGACGTCCTGCGCACCGCCGTGGAAAGCGGCGCCGTGCGGGACCCGGTGCTGCGCGCCCGGCTGGTGCGGCAGTGGGCCGAGCTGCGGGTCATGCGGTGGAACGCCCTGCGCACCCTCGGCGGCCCGGCCGGCCCCGGCGCGCCCAGTGTGGCCAAGCTGCTGTGGGCCGCCTGGCACCAGCGGCTGGGCGAACTGGCGGTCGCGGTCCGGGGCGCGACGGCGGCCGTGGGGCCCGCGGACTGGTCGCCCGGAGCGCCGTACCCGCTGGACCCGGCCCAGCACCTCTTCCTGTTCTCCCGGGCGGACACCCTCTACGGAGGCTCGGACCAGATCCAGCGGACGATCATCGCCGAGCGCGTGCTCGGCCTGCCGGCCGAACCGAAGGGGGCCGTGTGATGCGGGGTGTGGTGTTCGACGGCAGACGGGTAGAGGTCGTCGACGACCTGGTGGTACGGGAGCCCGGGCCGGGCGAGGTGCTGGTCGCGGTCGCGGCGGCCGGGCTGTGCCACAGCGACCTGTCGGTGGTGGACGGCACCATCCCGTTCCCCGTGCCGGTGGTGCTCGGCCATGAGGGCGCCGGGGTCGTGGCGGCCGTGGGCCCGGGCGTCACCCATGTCGCGCCCGGCGACCACGTCGCCCTGTCCACGCTCGCCAGCTGCGGGACCTGCGCCGAGTGCGACCGGGGGCGGCCGACCATGTGCCGGCGGGCGATCGGGCGCCCGGCGCGGCCCTTCACCCGGGGCGCGGAGCCGGTGTACCAGTTCGCAGCGAACTCGGCCTTCGCCGAACGCACGGTCGTCAAGGCCGTGCAGGCGGTGCGGGTCCCCGAGGACATCCCGCTGACGTCCGCCGCGCTGATCGGGTGCGCGGTGCTCACCGGGGTCGGCGCGGTGCTGAACCGGGCGCGGGTGGACCGCGGGGACAGTGTGGTCGTCCTCGGCACGGGCGGGATCGGGCTGAACGTCCTCCAGGGCGCGCGGCTCGCGGGCGCCCTGCGCATCGTGGCCGTGGACGCCAACCCGGCCAAGGAGGAGGCCGCCCGGCGGTTCGGCGCCACCGACTTCCTGACGTCGGCGGACGGGGTACGGGAGCTGCTGCCGACGGGCGCCGACCACGTCTTCGAGTGCGTGGGCCGGGTGGAGCTGATCCGCCGGGCCGTGGACCTGCTCGACCGGCGCGGCCAGGCGGTCCTGCTCGGCGTGCCCCCGGCCACGGCCGAGGCGTCCTTCCCGGTCTCCGCCCTCTACCTGGACAAGTCGATCCTCGGCTGCCGCTACGGCTCCGCGCGGCCCCAGCGGGACATCGCCCTGTACGCCGAGCTGTACCGCCGGGGGCGCCTGCTGCTGGACGAGCTGGTGACCGCCGTCCACCCGGTGGAGGACTTCGAGAAGGCCAGGGCGGACGCGGAGGCGGGGCGGGTGGCGCGTGCGGTACTGACGTTCTGACCGGCCGTCCGCGTAGGCTCGGCCCATGCCCCATCCGCCGATGCCGCTCCGACTCGACACCGCCCGGCTGACGTTGCGCCCATGGACCGAGCCCGACATCGCCGCCCACCGCGCGCTCGTCGCCGAACGCGGTGGCGGCACGCCCTCCGTCGAGGACAACCGGCGGATGATCGAGGCCCAGCGGGCCGCGTCGGAACGGACCGGGATCGCCCTGCTGCCCGTCGTCCGCCGCGGCACGGACGACTTCATCGGATACTGCGGGCTCACGGTCGGCCGGGCCTCCCTGGACGAGCCGGAGATCGCCTACGAGCTGTTCCGGCGGGTGCACGGGCAGGGCTACGCCACCGAGGCCGCGTCCGCCGTGCTGGACGCGGCGGCCGGGACGGGGCGCAAACGGCTCTGGTCGACGGTGCGCCCCTGGAACACGCCCTCGTTCCGCGTCCTCGACAAGCTCGGCTTCCGGCGCGACCACGTCACGACCGACGACGCCGGCGAACTGGTGTGGCTCACCCGGTCCCTGCCGTAGGAGGCGCGCTGCGGAAGGTGCGCCGGTAGGCGGTGGGCGTGACGCCGAGCGTCGCCTGCAGGTGCTGGCGCATCGACTGGGCCGTGCCGAAGCCCGCGTCCCGGGCCACCTGGTCCATCGACAGGTCGGTGCTCTCCAGCAGGTGCCGGGCGCGCTCCACGCGCTGCTGGGTGAGCCACTGGCCGGGACTGACACCGACCTCCTCGCGGAAGCGGCGGGTGAAGGTGCGCACCGACATGGCCTCCCGGCCGGCCAGGTCGCGCAGCTGGATGGGCTCGTGCAGCCGGCCCAGCGCCCAGGTCCGGGCGGCGGTCGTCGTGGCCAGCTGGGGGTCGGGCACCGGGCGCGCGATGTACTGGGCCTGGCCGCCGTCGCGGTGGGGCGGTACGACCGTGCGGCGGGCCACGTCGTTGGCGACGGCCGTGCCGAAGTCGCGGCGGACCATGTGCAGGCACAGGTCGATCCCGGCGGCCACGCCGGCCGAGGTCAGCACGTCACCGTCGTCGATGAACAGCACGTCCGGGTCCACCCTGATCCGGGGGAACATCCGCTGGAAGCGCTCGGCGTCCGCCCAGTGCGTGGTCGCCGGGCGGCCGTCCAGGCGGCCGGCGGCGGCGAGGACGTAGCTGCCGGTGCAGATGGAGGCGAGCCGGGTGCCGGGGCGGATGCGGGCGAAGGCGGCGGCCAGGTCGTCGGTGAGCCGGCCCTCGTCGTAGAGCGGCCCGCGTTCGTACGCGGCCGGGACGATCACCGTGTCGGCGGTGGCCAGCGTCTCGGGGCCGTGCGCGACGTGCACGGCGAAGTCGGCGTCCGTCTCGACCGGTCCGGGCGGCCGTACCGAGCAGGTCACGACCTCGTACAGGGGCCGGCCCCGTTCGTCCGTGGGGCGGCCGAAGATCCGGTGCGGGATGCCCAGTTCGAAGGGCAGCAGGCCGTCCAGCGCCAGGACGGCGACCCGGTGCGGCCGGGATTCCCCTGGGGTCGTCATGGCCCGATCGTAGCGAACACTGTCCCCCGGGCCACTCGTCGGCCAGGCGCCCCTGCCGAAGGCTGTAGGACGTGACTCAGACAACGCCCGTCGCCGTCCCCGTCCCGGCCCCGCCCGCCCGGCGCCACCGCGTGCACCGCGCCTGGTCCGTCGTCGCCGTCACGTTCGTCACCATCACGGGTGCGGCGGCCTTCCGCTCCCTGCCGGGCCTGCTCGGCGAACCGCTGCACCGGGAGTTCGGCTGGTCGCGCGGCACGATCGGCGCCGCCGTCTCCGTCAACCTCGCGCTGTACGGCGTCACCGCGCCGTTCGCCGCCGCGCTGATGGACCGGTTCGGCATCCGGCGCGTGGTCGCCACCGCGCTCACCGTGATCGCGCTCGGCTCGGGCCTGACCGTGTGGATGACGTCCGCCTGGCAACTCCTGCTGTGCTGGGGCCTGCTGGTGGGACTCGGCACCGGTTCCATGGCGCCGGCCCTGGCCGCGACGGTCACCCACCGCTGGTTCGCCGAGCGGCGCGGCCTGGTCACCGGCATCCTCACCGCGGCCTCCGCCTCCGGCCAGCTGGTCTTCCTGCCGCTGCTGTCCTGGACCGTCGAGCGCCACGGCTGGCGGCCCGCCTCGGTCACGGTCGCCCTGGCCGCGTTCGCCGTGGTCCCCCTCGTCTGGCTGCTGCTGCGCGACCACCCGGCCGACGTGGGCACGGTGCCGTACGGGGCGCAGGGGTTCGTCCCCAGGCCGGCGCCCGTCGCCGGCGCCGCCCGCCGCAGCCTCGCGGTGCTGTCCTCCTCCGTGCGCACGCCCGCCTTCTGGCTGCTCACCGGCACCTTCGCGATCTGCGGCGCGACCACCAACGGCCTGGTCCAGACGCACTTCGTGCCCGCGGAGCACGACCACGGGATGCCCGTGACGACGGCGGCCTCGCTGCTGGCGGTGGCCGGCGTCTTCGACGTCGCCGGCACGATCGCCTCCGGCTGGTTCACCGACCGCTGGGACCCGCGCCGCCTGCTCGCGGTCTACTACGCCCTGCGCGGAC
>NZ_BNBF01000024.1:16801-21420 GCF_014654935.1 Streptomyces capoamus | reverse complement strand
TGTCCCTGTTCTTCCTGCCGATGCTGCTGGGCCCCGCCGTCCGTCCGTCGATGGTCTTCTTCGTCGTCTTCTACGGCCTGGACTGGGTGGCCACTGTGCCACCCACGCTGGCCCTGTGCCGCGAGCGGTTCGGCGAGGACAGTGCCATCGTCTTCGGCTGGGTGCTCGCCTCCCACCAGATCGGCGCGGCCCTCGTCGCCTACCTCGGCTCAGTGGCCCGGGACGTCTTCGGCTCCTACGACGTCGTCTGGTACGCCTCCGGCGCGCTGTGCGCGGCGGCGGCCCTGATGGCGCTGGTCATGCGGCGCGGCACCCCGGCCGGCCGCGCCCTCACCGGGTCCTGAACGCCCCCCCGCGAGGCGTCGGCCGGCGGTTTCAGCGGTCGCGCAGTCGTGCGAACCGGCCCCGGTGGAAGAGCAGCGGCTCCGCCGTGGCGTCCGCGCCGAGGGCGGCCACCCGCCCCACGACGATGAGGTGGTCGCCCCCGGTGTGCACGGCGTGGACCGCGCAGTCGATCCAGGCGGCGGCACCGGCGAGCCGCGGTGACCCGGTGACGGGCGCGGGGTCGTACGCCACCCCGGCGAACTTGTCCGCGCCGCTCACCGCGAAGGCCCGGCACAGCTCCTCCTGGCCGGCGTCGAGCACGTTGACGCAGAAGACACCGGCCCGGGCGATGCGCGGCCAGGTCGTGGAGGTGCGGCCCACCAGGAAGCACACCAGGGGCGGTGCGAGGGAGAGGGAGGAGAAGGACTGGCAGGCGAACCCGGCGGGCCCGTCCGTGCCCCCGGCGCCGGGCGCGGTGATCACGGTGACCCCGCTGGCGAAGCTGCCCAGCACCCGCCGGAACTCCCCCTGCCCCACCGGCGCCGGCTCGTCCTCCCGGACGCACCGCAACTCCGGCCGCGGCAAGGCCTCGACGGGCCTGGCCCCCAGATACCGGACGGCGGCGGCCGCCGCCCCTGCGTGTCCCATCACGGAGCCATTGAAACTGACGGCGCATCAGATGGGAAGCCCCGCGGGTGTCAACGGCCCCGGAACCGCGCGTCCCGGCGTTCCGCGAACGCCCGCAGACCCTCCCCGGCGTCCGCCGTCGTCATGTTGATCTCCTGGGCCCAGGACTCCGCCGTGAGGGCGGCGGCACGGTCGGTGTCCAGGGAGGCGTTCACCAGCTGCTTGGCCAGGGCCAGGGCCCTGGTCGGGCCGGCCGCGAGGCGGGCCGCCCACGCACGGACCGTCCCCGGCAGGTCCTCGTCGGGCACGACCCGGTTGACCAGACCCAGGCGGTACGCCTGCGGTGCCGGCACCGCGTCGCCGAAGAACATCAGCTCCTTCGCCCGCTGCGGGCCGATCAGCCGGGGCAGGAGATAGGCGCCGGCCGCGTCGGGGACCAGCCCGCGGCGGACGAACACCTCGATGAAGCGGGCCGACTCGGCGGCCAGCACCAGGTCGCAGGCGAAGGCCAGATGCGCGCCGAGCCCGGCCGCCGTGCCGTTCACCGCCGCCAGGACCGGCTTCTCGCAGTCCAGCACGGCACAGATCAGCCGCTGCGCGCCCAGCCGCAGCACCCGCGCCACATCACCCGGGAGCCGCTCGCCGGAGCCGGCCCCGCCCCGCAGGTCCGCGCCCGCGCAGAAGCCCCGGCCGGTGCCCGTGAGGACCACCGCCCGCACGTCCGGGGAGGCGGAGGCCTGCGCCAGCAGGTCGACGAGGCGGTCGCGCATGGCCGGGGTGAGGGCGTTCAGGGCCTCCGGCCGGTCCAGGGTGAGGTACGCGACCTGATCGCGGACCTCCTGGCGCACGGCCTCGCTCACCGGCACACCACCAGCGCGTCCAGCGCCACCGCGCCCTGCCCCCGGTCCAGCACCACCAGCGGGTTGATGTCCAGCTCCGCGATCGCCCCGCCGAGTTCCAGCGCCATCCGCTGCACCCGCAGGATCACCTCCACCAGCGCGTCCGTGTCGGCCGGGGGACGGCCGCGGACGCCCGACAGCAGGGCCCGGCCGCGGAGTTCGCCGAGCATGGCGCGGGCCTGGTCCTCGCCGAACGGCGGGACGCGGACCGCCGCGTCGTGCAGCACCTCCACCAGGATCCCGCCGAGCCCGACCGTCACCGTCGGCCCGAACAGGTCGTCGTGGGTGACACCGGCCATCATCTCCACGCCCTGCCCGACCATCTGGCACACCAGGATCCCGTCCAGACCGACACCCTCGTAGCGGGCGATGTCGGTCAGTTCGCGGTACGCGTCGCGGACCTGGCTCGCCGAGGTCAGGCCGATCTTCACCAGGCCCAGTTCGGTCTTGTGGGCGATCTGCGCGCCGGAGGCCTTCATCACGATCGGGTAGCCCACCTGCCCGGCCGCCCGTACGGCCGCCGCCGCGCTGGTCACCAGCTGCTCGCGCGGCACCCGGATGCCGTACGCCCGCAGCAGCTGCTTGGCCGCGTGCTCGCTCAGCTGCCGGCCGGGCTGCAGCAGCGCCTCGGCCTTGCGGAAGGAGGGGGACGGGGTGCGCGGGGCCTCGTCGAAGGGGGAGCGGTACCCGCTCACGAAGGCGTGGTGGTCCAGCCAGGCGCGAACCGCGGTGAGGCAGTTGCCCACCGTGCGGAAGGTGGCCACGCGCGAGGAGCCGAGCAGCACCTCCCGGTACGCCCTCTCCGTGCCCACCGGCGAGCCCCACACCACGCACACCAGCTTGTCCGTCTCCTCGGCGGCGTCCACCAGGTCCGCCACCAGCCTGTCGCTCAGCGGCGGGAAGGGCCCGGTCACCGGGCAGATCAGCACGCCGACCGCGGGATCGGCGAGGAGCGCGTCGATGATCGCGCGACCGCGCCGGTCGCCGACCGGATGGCCGCCGTTGTCCACCGGGTTGGCCACGTTCAGGTACGGCGGTATCCACCGGTGCAGCTCGGCCTGCTTCTGCGGCGACAGCGTCGGCAGCCGCAGCCCCGCCGCGACGGCCAGGTCGGCGACGTGCGCGCCGGTGCCGCCGGAGATGGAGTAGACCGCCACCCCGTCCGCCAGGGGCGCCCTCGCCCGCGCCAGCAGGGCCGCGGTGTCCTGGAGTTCGTCCAGGGCGTCGACGCGGATCACGCCGTACTGCCGCATGGCCGCGTCCACCACGTCGTCCGCGCCGGTGAGCTTGCCGGTGTGCGAGGCGGCCGTCCGGGCGCCGGTCTCGGTGCGGCCCACCTTGACGGCGACCACCGGGACCCCGCGCCGGGCGGCCCGGTCGGCGGCCAGCAGGAAGGCGCGCCCGTCCTTGAGCCCCTCCACGTAGCAGGCGATCGCGCCGACCTCGGGCTGCTCGGCGAAGTAGGACAGGAAGTCGGCGGTCTCCAGGTCGGCCTCGTTCCCGGTGGGTGCCCAGTGCGAGAGCCGGACACCCAGTTCCTGCAGGGCGAAGACCGGCCGGCCCTGGTGCCCGGACTGGGTGATCAGCGCGATGGCCGGCCCGTCCAGGTCCTCCCGGAACCGTTCGAAGGCGTTGAGGTTGGTGTTCGGGCCGAGCAGCCGCAGCCCCGAGCGCCGTACGGCCTCGGCCAGCCGCTCCTGTGCCTCGGCGCCCGCCTCCCCGGTCTCCGCGAAGCCCGAGGCGAAGGCGACCGCGAACCGCACCTTCGCCTCGGCGAGTTCCCCGATCAGCGGTAGCGGGTCGGCCACCAGCAGGACGGCCAGGTCGACCTCTTCGGGCAGGTCGGCGACGCGGGACGCGCAGGGCAGGCCGAAGACGGAGGGCCGGCGCGGGTGCACCGGATGCACCCGTGCCCCGACCCGTCCGGCCCAGTCCAGCAGCTGTCGGGTGATCCCGGTGTTCGGCCGGCCCTCGGTGTCACTGGCGCCGACCACGGCGAGGGAACGCGGCCGGAAGAAGCGGGTCAGGTCCGGTACGTCCGCGTGCAGCGGGCGCCCGCTGACGTCGAGGTCCGCCGCCCGGTCGTGGACGGCGGGGCCGGGCCGCTGCTCGCCGCAGGCGATGACCCGGGCCCGGCGGGAGTCGGTGGTGAGGGTGCCGTGGGTCGATCCGAGCATCGTTCCGCCCGCCTCCTGTGAGACAGCCATGACGGCAGCTGTAACTGACGCTCTGTCAGATTACTGAACCGACCGAATGTCAGGAACGGTCCGGAACGGCAAAGTTACCGATGGGTGGGAAGGGCCTTGGCGACGGCTCGGGCGATCTTCCCCGCGTCGATCGCCAGCTCCCGCAGCATCCCGCTGATGGGATTGGTGAACCCGGTGAAGTACAGGCCCGGCGCCTGCGCGGGCGTGCGGCCGCCGTGCACCACCGGCCGGCCGCGCTCGTCCAGCACCCCGAGGTGCCCGACCAGCCCCTCCAGCGCCCGCGCGTACCCGGTCGCCGCGATCACCGCGTCGGGCGCGATCCGGCTGCCGTCGGCGAGGACCGCCTTGCCGTCCTCGAAACCCTCCACGGCGGCCACGATCTCCACCTTCCCCCGGCGCACGGCGTCGATCAGGCCGACGTCCTGGACCGGGATCGCGCCCTGCCGCACCCGGGTGTACAGACCGGTGTCCGGGCGCGGCAGCCCGTGCGCGGACAGGTCCGGGGTGCTGAGCCGCCCCACCGGCCCGGCGAGCCGGTCCACGAGCCGCACCGGCAGCCGCC
>NZ_BNBF01000024.1:12371-16749 GCF_014654935.1 Streptomyces capoamus | reverse complement strand
GGACCAGCACGCCCGTGTACTGGGCGGCCCAGCCGAGGGTGGACCGGCGCAGGATGTGCGGCGGGGTGCGCACCGCCAGCCGCACCCGGGCGGCCCCGCCCTCCGCCAGGTCCACGGCGATCTCCGCGCCCGTGTTGCCGATCCCGACGACGAGCACGTCACGGTCCCGGTAGGGCGTGGCGTCGCGGTAGTCGCCGGCGTGCAGCAGCTCGCCGCCGTATCCGTCCCGGCCCGGCCAGTCGGGCAGCCGGGGGGTGTGGTTGAAGCCGGTGGCGACCACCACCGCGCTGCCGGTCAGCTCCCGGCCGCCGGAGGCGTGCAGCAGCCAGCCGGTGCCGTCCCCGGTGCGCTCGACGCGGTGCACCTCCACTCCGGTGACGATCTCCAGCGCGTGGTGTTCGGCGTACTTCTCCAGGTAGCGCACCAGGTCGTCCCGGGACACCCAGCGGCCGAACCTGCGGGGTATGCGCAGGCCGGGCAGTGCGGACAGCCGTCGGGTGGTGTGCAGGTGCAGCCGGTCGTAGTGCCGCCGCCAGGAGGCGCCGACCCGGTCGGACTTCTCCAGGACCACGGCCCGGACGCCCCGGGCCCGCAGCGCCTGGGCGACGGCGAGGCCGCCCGGGCCGGCGCCGATGACGTAGACCGGGCGGTCGGCGGGGACCGGCGGGCGGCGGACGGGCGAGGGGCGGGAGACGGCCATGAGCGGGAGCGTAATCACACCACCGGTTGATGGGTCTCGGTCAAGACCGGAATTGGTTGCGGATTGATCACGGGCTGTCGCTTCCTGGTGCGGCGGCCCGCACCGCCGGCCGTTCTCCGGTGCGGACGGACGGGTGGGCAGCCGGCCATATCTGACGTACCGTCAGGTGTATGGACTCGATAGGGCTCGACGGCGCGCGATGGCTGGCGGTGCTGCGGATCGGTCTGGGCCTGTGGTGGCTGGAGAGCTGGCGGCACAAGGACAAGAAGGCCTGGTTCGAGCGGGGCAGCGGCATCGCGTGGGCGGCGGACGTGGCCGCGAAACACCGGTGGACCCCGGTCCGGGCGGGCTTCGACACGGTGGTCGCACCCCGCCCGAGACTGATGGCGTACGTGGTCGCCTACGCCGAACTCGCCCTGGGCCTCGGTCTGACGGCCGGTTTCCTGACCCCGGTCGCGCTGGTCGGCGGCCTGCTCCTGAACGCGGTCTACTTCGTCCTCATGATCCACGACTGGGCGGAGCAGGGCCAGAACTCGATGATGGCCCTGATCTCCCTGACCTGCTTCTTCGGCATGTCCTGGCAGGCGTGGTCGCTGGACGCGGCACTGGGGTGGTTCTGATGGACGGCCCGCGCCACGACGGCCCGCCCCACGACGGCCCGCCCCACGACGGCCCGCGCCACGACGTCCCCGAGGCCGACGCCCTCACCCGCCCCTACTGGGAGGCGGCGGCCCGCGGCCGGCTGCTGATCCGCCGCTGCGCGTCCTGCGGCCGGGCCCACCACTACCCGCGGGAGTTCTGCCCGCACTGCTGGAGCGAGGAGGTGTCGTGGGAGGAGGCGAGCGGCCGGGCCGTGCTCTACACGTGGTCCACGGTCCACCACAACGACCTCCCCCCGTTCACCGGCCGCGTCCCCTACGTGGCCGCGGTGGTCGACCTGGCCGAGGGCCCCAGGATGATGACGGAACTGGTGGACTGCCCGGCGGACGCCGTCCGGGCCGGCATGCCGCTGGAGCCGGCCTTCCGGGACGGCGTCCCGGTGTTCCGGCCGGCCCCGGGCGGCGGCGAGCCCGGCCCGGGCGCCCTCAGTTCCACGGCTCGCTGAACGACCGGCCCGGTACCGGCTTGGCGACGAGCGCGACCGGGATGAAGAAGCCGACCTGGCCGATCACGAACATCAGCGTGGCCAGCGCCTTGCCCCCGTAGTGCGCGGCCGCCCGCGCGTACAGCTCGTCGGAGACCCGCTCGCCCCCCGGGGACGGCTGGAGCACGGCCTCCACCAGGGCCAGCGCGGCCCGCTCGGCGGCCGTGAAGTACGGCGAGTCCCACCAGGACGCCACCGACGTGATCCGCTCCTCCGGCTCCCCGGCCTTGCGCAGGAACCCCGTGTGCAGGACGGTCAGGTAGGTGCTGCCCACGATCTGCCCGGCCCGCAGCTGGACCAGGCCGATCGTGGAGCGCGGCACCGAACCGTTGCCGGTCGCCCGGAACAGGGCCGCCGACACCTCGGCCAGCTCGGGCACCAGCTGTGCGGGGTCCTCGGACATCCGGGGGGCCGTCGGGACCCCGGCCGTGCTCGAACGCTTCTCCATCGCCGTCTCCTCGGCTCGTGCCACGCTGTCACTGCCCTGACGGACGGCACCGGAGAAGTGTGACCGGAGCGGGGGAACCCGCGCGGGCGGGATCCCCCGCTACGGCCACAGGAGCGTCCTGCTCCAGCCGAACCCGGTGCTGCGGTACTCCAGCCGCACGTGCCGCCGCTGCGGGTCCCCCTGGAAGAACTCCACGGTCTCCGGGCGCAGCCGGTACAGCGTCCAGGTCGGCGACGGCTCCTCGGGATGGGCCCGGGCCCGCTCCCAGGCCGCCTCCGAGGCCTCCCGCAGCTCCGCCGCCGAGGACAGCTCCTCGCTCTGCCGGCCGGTCAGCGCGGCGGCCAGCGCACCGGTGGACCGCGCGTGCAGGTCGGCCTGGCTCTCCTCGGCCGGCGCCGCGGTCACCGGCCCCCGGACCCGCACCTGGCGGCCCAGCACCGGCCAGTAGAAGACGAGCGCCGCGTACGGCCGGGCGCTCAGCGCGCGGCCCTTGCGGCTCGTGGCGTGCGTGGCGAAGGACCAGCCGTCCGGGTCGGCGCCGTGCAGCATCACGATCCGCGCGTCCGGCCTGCCCTCCTCGTCCGAGGTCGCCAGCGACATCGTGTGCGGCTCCGGCTGCCCCGCGGCCACCGCCTCCGCGAACCAGCTCGTGAACAGGGCCAGCGGGGCGGGAGGGGCCGTGTCGGGGTCGAAGGGCGGCAGCCGGGTCACCTCGGGGTCCCAGACCCGCAGCGGGCGGAGCAGTTCGTGAAGATCGTGCTGTTCCATGGGGCGAGTATCACCGCTGGGCCCCGGCTCAGTCCTTCCCCAGCACCACCGTCCCCGAGGAACAGAACCACCCCCCGGTCCCCGAGGCCACCCCCAGCCGGGGCAGCCCGCCGTCGCGGCGCCGCACCTGGCGCTCCCCGGCCTCCCCGCGCAGCTGCCGGACCGCCTCCACGAGCAGGAACAGTCCGCGCATCCCCGGGTGCTGCGCCGACAGTCCGCCCCCGTCCGTGTTCACCGGCAGTTCCCCGCCCCGCACCAGCAGCCGGTCCCTCCCCACGAAGGCCCCGCCCTCGCCCTTGGCGCAGAAGCCCAGGTCCTCCAGGGTCACCAGGGTCATGTAGGTGAAGGCGTCGTAGATCTCCGCGAAGTCGACGTCCGCCGGGCGCACCCCCGCCCGGGCGAAGGCCAGCGGGCCGCTCACCGCCGCCGGGGAGCGGGTGAAGTCCGGCCACTGCGACATCGCCGCGTGCGAGACGTGTTCGCCGGTGCCGAGGATCCAGACCGGGGCCGTACGGCAGTCCCGTGCGTACTCCTCGGCCGCCAGCAGGACGGCCGCGCCGCCGTCCGAGCGCAGACAGCAGTGCAGCCTAGTGAAGGGGTCCGCGATCAGTGGCCCGGACAGCACGTCGTCGACGGTGACCGGGTCGCGGAACATCGCCTCCGGGTTCAGGGCCGCGTTCGCCCGGGCCTGGACCGCCACCTGCGCCAGCTGCTCGGTCGTCGTGCCGTACTCGATCATGTGCCGGCGGGCCGCCATCGCGTACTTGGCGATCAGCGTGTGGCCGTACGGCGCCTCGAACTGCAGGGGGCCGCGGGCCCCGAAGGACAGGGTGCCGGTACGGCGGCCCGCCCTGATGTCCGCCCGGGCCGTGGAGCCGTACACCAGCAGCACGGCGTTCGCGTGGCCCGCCGCGATCGCGTCCGCCGCGTGCGCCGCCATGACCTCCCAGGTCGCGCCCCCGACCGAGGTGGAGTCCACCCAGGTGGGGCGCAGGCCCAGGTGATCGGCGACCTCGGCCGGGGCCAGCGTGCCGAGGCCCGCCGAGGCGAAGCCGTCGACCACCGCGCGGTCCAGCCCGGCGTCGGCGAGCGCCCTGCGGGCGGCCTGGGCGTGCAGGGTGTACGCCGTCGCGTCGGCCACCCGCCCGCAGTCGGACAGCGCCACCCCGACCACGGCGGTCCTCCTGGTCCCGCGCTTCATCAGCGGGCTCCTCCCTCTGGGCATCTCGGTCCGGCCTCCCTAATATGACGCTCCGTCAGAAAAGGAGGAAGGGCATGGACACGCGCCTCACCGCCGAGCAGGACCAGATCCGCCGGA
>NZ_BNBF01000024.1:5221-12319 GCF_014654935.1 Streptomyces capoamus | reverse complement strand
CCCTGCGCGAGGTGCTGCGCACCCGCTGCGGCCCGGCGGAACTGCGGGCCGCCGCCGACACCCCCGACGGGCACGACCCCCGGCTGTGGCCGGCCCTCGCCGGCCGGCTCGGCCTGCCCGGCCTCGCCCTCCCCGAGCGGTACGGCGGCGCCGGCTGCACCGTCACCGAGCTGGCCCTCGCCTGCGAGGAGACCGGACGCGCCCTGGCCCCCTCCCCGCTGCTCGCCACCTCCGTGCTCACCGCCCCGCTGGTCCTCGCCCTCGGCACCGAGGCCCAGCGCACCGGGCTGCTGCCGCGCATCGCCGCCGGCACGCTCACCGCCGCCCTCGCCGTCCCCGGGCCCGCGCTCACCACCGCCCTCGGCCTGACCGGCGCGAACGCCGGGTTCAGCGCGGGCGGCGGCCGGGCCGGCGGGGTCCAGGCCCGCCGCGCGGAGGACGGCTGGCGGCTGTACGGCGAGGTCGCACAGGTACTGGACGGGCACAGCGCGGGGCTGCTGCTGGTCGCCGCGCACACCGGGGGGTTCGCCCGGTCCCGGACCCTGCTGTTCCTCGTGGCCGGGGACGAACCGGGGCTGGTACGGGCCCGGCAGTCCGCGCTGGACGCCACCCGGCCCCAGGGGCGCGTGCACCTGCGGGACGTGCGCGCCGAGGTGCTGGGCCCGCCGGACGCGGACGTGCTGCCCGCCCTCGCCGGTACCGGGGACGCGGCCGCCGCCGTACTCGCCGCCGAGGCCGTGGGAGCGGCCGGCCGGGTCCTGGAGCGGACCGTGGAGTACGCCGGACAGCGGATCCAGTTCGGCCGGCCCATCGGCTCCTTCCAGGCCGTGAAGCACCGGCTGGCCGACGTCCACGTGGCCGTACAGGCGGCCCGGTCGGCCGCGTACTACGCCGCCTGGGCGGCCGGACGCGGCGAAGGGGCCGGTGCCCTGGCACTCGCGCAGGCGCTGGAGGCACTGCGGTGCGCCGCCGCCGAGGGCATCCAGCTGCACGGCGGGATCGGCTTCACCTGGGAGCACGACGCCCACCTGTACTTCAAGCGGGCGGCCGGCGACGAGCTGCTGTTCGGCCCGGTGCACCGGCTGCGCGACCGGGCCGCCGAGACGGCCGGGCTGTTCACGGGCGGGGAGGTGGCCGTCTGATGGGCGCGGCCGGAGCGGTACGTGCGAAGGGCGCCGCCGCGGTGCTGCGGTGCGTGCAGAGGGTCTCCGCCACCCGGGCGTTCGCCGGGGTCGCCCCGCACGTGGTCCCCGCCCTCGACCGGGCCGTGCACCGGCTCACCCGGGGCCGGGTGCTGCCGAGCGCCCGGCTGCTGCCCGGCGTGGTCCTCACCTCCACCGGAGCCCGCAGCGGCCGGCCCCGCCGGACCCCGCTGGCCTGCATGCCGGAGCCGGACGGCGGCGGCTGGATCCTGGTCGGCTCCAACTTCGGACGCCCCGGCCATCCCGCCTGGACCCACAACCTCCTCGCCCACCCGCACGCCTCCATCAGCCGGCGGGGCGAGGACATCCCCGTCACGGCCCGCCTCCTCACCGGCGGCGAACGAGCCGCCGTCTGGCGGGAACTGCTGGCGTTCTGGCCGCCGTACGCCGTGTACCAGGAGCGGGTGGAACGGGAGATCCGGGTCTTCCGGCTGACCCGCGCGCCCCGCGGTCCCCGGCTCTAGGGCACCCGGCTCACAGCGGCTGCAGCCGGCTGCGCAGGAGGCAGAAGACGTTGCCCTCCGGGTCGGCCAGGACGTGCCAGCTCTCGGCGCCGGTCTGGCCGACGTCGGCGGGCCTGGCGCCGAGCGCGAGCAGCCGCTCCAGCTCGGCGTCCTGGTCCCGGTCGGTGGCGTTGACGTCGAGGTGCAGGGGGAGCTTCCCGGGCCGCGGATCGCTGCCGGGGCTGAGGACGAGGACGGGCTGCGGGCCGCCGAAACCGGCGCCGGGCGGCCCGATCGCGATGCTTCCGTCCGCCTCCCGTTCGAGTTCGACGTAACCGAGGACTTCGCTCCAGAACGCGGCGAGCCGGTCGGGGTCGGCGCAGTCGAGGACCAGCTCACTGATGCGGCATGCCATGACCGCGAGTCTACGGAGCCGCCTGCGTCAACGCCCTCGTATCCGGGCGGCCGTTGGAGCTCGCCCGGCTCAGAGCGTCGCCAGCCGTTCCGCCAGCAGCAGCGCGCCGATGCCGAGCATGGCCGCGCCCGAGGTGCGGGTCACCGCGCGGGCCGCCGCCGGGCGGGCCGTGAGCAGGACGCGGGCGAGGGCGCCGACGGTCAGGTAGACGGCCGCGCAGCACGCCATGTGCAGCAGGCCGAGGACCGCCATCTGGGCGGGCACGGGGAGGTGGGCGCCGGTGAGGGTGAGGAACTGCGGCAGCACCGACAGGTAGAGCAGCAGACCCTTGGGGTTCAGGCCGCTGATCGTGGCGCCGCGCAGGAAGGGCCGGCCGCCGGGCGCCGCCGCGCTGTCCGCCGCCGGGACGGCCGGGCGGCGCAGGACGCCCCAGCCCAGCCACAGCAGATAGCCGGCGCCCGCCACCGTCAGGGCCGTCAGCAGCCAGGGCGAGCCCGCCACCAGCACCGCCAGGCCCGCCGCCGCCAGGACCGTGTGCAGGGCGTAGCCGCACACCAGGCCCGCCACCGCCCGCGCCGCCGAGCCGCCGCGCAGGGCGGTCGCGATGACGTACGCCCAGTCGGCGCCCGGTACGCACACCAGCAGCAGGTCCACGGCGAGGAAGGAGAGGAGCAGTCCCGAGTTCATGACGGGGACATTAGGCGCGAATGGCCCGAAAGTGTTCCCGAAGTTTGCCCATGATCGCGCATTCTGAGCAAATATCTACTTCATGGACGACGTGGACCGGAAAATCCTTGCCGAGCTGCAACAGGACGGGCGGCTGACCGTGACCGAGCTGGCCGCCCGGGTGCGGCTGAGCGTCTCGCCCTGCCACCGGCGGCTGCGCGAGCTGGAGCGCTCCGGTGCCGTCCAGGGCTACCGCGCGGTGGTGGACCCGGCCGCGCTCGGCCTGAACTTCGAGGCGCTGGTCTTCGTGTCCATGCGCCAGGAGGACCGGGACACGGTCGCGGAGTTCGAGCGGGCGGTCGGCGAGCTGGAGCATGTGCTGGACGCCCAGCGGCTGTTCGGCGAGCCGGACTACCTGCTCCGGGTGGCCACCGCCGACCTGGCCGCCTTCCAGCGGCTCTACGACGAGCGGCTGGCGACCCTGCCGGGGGTGCAGCGGCTGACGTCGACACTGGTGATGAAGCACGTGGTGCGGGACCGACCGCTGCCCGCGTAGCACGGCGGGCGGCAGCTCACCTCGGTGAACCGCCGCCCGCCAGACAGGACTTGGACGCAAGGCGCAAGGCGCTACTTGCTCGGCTTCTTCCCGGTCACGCCCAGGTGCACCAGCAGTGCCAGGTTCGGCTTGAGTTCCGCCTGCTTCACGCCCCAGGAGGTGAAGCCCTTCTGGTGGGCCGCCACCGCCGCGAGCATCGCGACCAGCGAACCGGCCACCGCCGCCGGGTTCACGTCCTTGTCCACCCGGCCCTTGGACTGCAGTTCCGCGATGGCGTCCGCGAGGGAGTTGTTCACCGAGTTCAGGATCTTCATGCGGATCTTGTAGAAGCGTTTGTCACCCTCGGCCGCGCCGAGGTCCACCACCCGCAGGATCGCATCGTTCTTGCGCCAGAACTCCAGGAACCCGTCCACGAGTTCCTGCGCGGTGGCCCAGCCGGACTTGCCGGCCCAGCTGCGCCCCTCCAGCAGTTCGGTCAACCCGGCGCCCTCGGCCGCCATCTGCTCGGCGATCTCCAGGACGGCGCCCTCGACGTCGGGGAAGTACTGGTAGAAGGTCGCGGGCGAAGTGCCCGCCTTCCGGGCGACATCGATGACCTTGACGTCCCGGTAGGGGGAGGAGCTGAGCATCTCGCTGAGGCAGTCGAGCAGCTTCTGCCGGGTCGCCTGCCCACGCCGGCCGGCCACGCGGCCGTCGACGGTACGCACTTGTCCTGTCATGTCGTCAGCTTACCGAGGGGTGATGGGAGCGCGATTCGGCCGACTGCAAATGGGGTGCGCGGGGCTTCGGGGGATGGTGTGCCTGGTCTGCGGGGTGCGCGCCGTGCGGTTACTTTGACGGCATGGCCGAAAACAGGGCATCCGCGAACGAAGAGACATACAGGGAGGGCGTGCCCTGCTGGGTGGACGCCCAGCTGCCCGACGTCGAGGCGGGCAAGCGGTTCTACGGTGAGCTCTTCGGGTGGACCTTCGAGCCGGCGTACGGCTCCTCCGTGTGGGCCCGGCTGGCGGGCGACCCCGTCGCCTCGCTGGCGCCCAAGACCGACGGCCGCATGCCCACCGTCTGGACGGTGTCCTTCGCCGCCTCCGACGCCGGGGCGCTCGGCCGGCGGATCACGGCGGCCGGCGGGCAGGTGGTCATGGCGCCGTACCCGGTCGGCGAACTCGGCGCCGCCGCCCTGGCCGCCGACCCCGAGGGCGCGGTCTTCGGCCTGTGGCAGCCCGGCACCTTCCCCGGCTTCGCCCGGCGGCACGAGCCGGGCACCTTCGTCTGGGTCGAGCTGTACACCCGGGACACCGCCGCCGCCAACGCGTTCTACGGCGGTCTCTTCCACGACGCCCTCTTCGGCACCGGCGCCGAGCCCGACTTCGGCCGCGCGGACGTCACCGACGTCTTCCCGGCCGAGATGCCCCCGCACTTCCTCGTCCACTTCCGGGTCGCGGACCTGGCGGACGCGCTGGGGGCGGTGCAGCGGCTCGGCGGGCGCGTCCAGGCGCCACCCTTCGAGACGTCGTACGGACGAGTGGCCGTCGTCACCGACAATCAAGGGGCGTCGTTCGCACTGCTGCAACGCTGACGGGTCCGCTTTGGTCCAGTACGGCACGAGACACCCAGATTGTCCCAGGGTTCGCAACCAGCCGCCCGGCCAGGAAGAATCGGGGTGCGTGCCGCCATGGCGGTGCGGTGGTGAGACGCTGCACTTCGGTCGCGTACCTATGGAGAGTGGCGCGGCTCGTACGGGGAGGTGGCAGGCAAGTGGTGGATCAGCTGACGCAGCACGATCCGCGGCGGATCGGGCCGTTCGAGGTGCTGGGCCGGCTGGGGGCCGGCGGCATGGGGCTGGTCTATCTCGCGCGCTCGGCGTCCGGCCGGCGCGTGGCGATCAAGACGGTGCGCACCGAGCTGGCCGAGGACCAGCTCTTCCGGGTGCGGTTCACGCGCGAGGTGGAGGCGGCCCGCGCGGTCTCCGGCTTCTACACCGCGGCCGTGGTCGACGCCGACCCGCGCGCCGCCGTGCCGTGGCTGGCCACCGCCTACGTCCCCGCGCCCTCGCTGGAAGAGATAGTGAACGAGTGCGGGCCGCTCCCGGCCCAGGCCGTGCGCTGGCTCGCGGCGGGTGTCGCGGAGGCCCTGCAGTCCATCCACGGCGCCGGGCTGGTCCACCGCGACCTCAAGCCCTCCAACGTGCTCGTGGTCGAGGACGGCCCCCGGGTGATCGACTTCGGCATCGCCTCCGGTGTCTCGAACACCCGCCTGACCATGACCAACGTCGCCGTCGGCACGCCCGCCTACATGTCGCCCGAGCAGGCCAAGGACTCCCGCAGCGTCACCGGCGCCAGTGACGTCTTCTCCCTCGGCTCCATGCTGGTCTTCGCCGCCACCGGCCACCCGCCCTTCCACGGCGCCAACCCGGTCGAGACCGTCTTCATGCTGCTGCGGGAGGGCCCGGACCTCACCGGCCTGCCCGACGAGCTGCGCCCGCTCATCGAGGTCTGCATGCAGATGGAGGCCACCGCCCGCCCCACCCCGGCCGACCTCCAGGCCCAGCTCGCCCCGCACCTGTTCGGCTCCGGCTCCGACGACAGCGGCACCGCCTCCGCCTGGCTGCCCGAGAAGGCGGTCGCCCTCATCGAGTCCCGCCGCGGCGGGCGCCCCGCCGTCAAGCCCGCACCGGCCGCGGCCGGCGGGCCGCGCAGCGGCGGCCGGCAGGCCGCCGTGCCCCCGCCGCCGCCGTACGACCCCCCGGCCCCCGCGCCCGTACCCGTCACGGCCGGCGCCCCCGACACCGGCCCGGTCCGGCTGGCCGGCGCCCCGGTGCCCATCGGCCCCGGCCCCCGGGTCGCCGACGCCCGCGCCGCCGCCGTCAAGGCACCCCCGCCCGAGGCCGGCCTGGTCGCCGGCTGGTCCCGGCCCCGCACCGGCGTGGCCGGCGCCGACCCCGCCGTACCGCCCGTGCCGCCGGCACCCCCGGAGACGGCGAGCGGCTGGCGGCCCTGGCGCTTCCGCATGTCGAACGACCTGTGGGGGACCCCGTCCGTCGACGGCGACCTGGTCTACGTCACCTCCTTCGAGGTGCACGCCCTGGACGTGGGCACGGGCCGCCGCCGCTTCAAGACCCGGGACGTCGCCTGGTCCATGGCGGTCGCGGACGGCCGGATCCACGCATCCGACGGCCCCACCCTGTTCGCCCTGGACGCCCGCGAGGGCACCGACCTGTGGCGGCTGTCCACGGACGCCTGGGTGTACTCCCTCCAGGCCGACCGCGGCACGGTCGTCACCGGCACCCGCGGCGGCGGCGTCCAGGCCTGGGAGGCCGTGGGCGGGCAGAAGCTGTGGGAGATCACCGGCTGCCAGACCGACTTCGAGTCCCCGGAGGCCGGCCCGGCGGTGCACGACGGCACCGTCTACGTCTGGCAGGACGCCCGGCTGCGCGCCCTGGAGGCCCGCACCGGCGAGGAGCGCTGGTCGTACCCCGTCGGCGACGCGGCCGCCTGCGGCGGTGTCCCGGTGCGGCTCACCCCGGCGCCCGACGGGCACGTCTACGTCTCCGCCGGCACCCGCGTACTCGCCGTCGAGGCGGTCAGCGGCCGGGTCCGCTGGCACTTCGAGGCCCCGGCGGTCTTCCTGAGCCCGCCCGCCTTCGCCCCGGGCCCGGCCGTCACCGGCGGCGGTGTCTACCTCGCCGACTACCTCGGCACGGTCTACGCCCTCGACGCCGCCGACGGCCGCGACCGCTGGCGCATCGCCACCGAGGCCCGCGCCTCCGTCGAACCGGTCCTGGTGGCCGCCGGGCACGTGCACGTCGGCAGCGGCAAG
>NZ_BNBF01000024.1:0-5181 GCF_014654935.1 Streptomyces capoamus | reverse complement strand
GGCCTGTACACCCTGGACGCGGTCACCGGCACGCCCAAGTGGCGCTTCCAGGCGGGCGGCGACGTGGTGGGCGCGCCCGCGGTGGCCGAGGGCCGCATCCACTTCGGCTCCACCGACCACCTGCTCTACACCCTGAAGGCCGACGACGGCCGGCTGCGCTGGAAGCTCGCCACCGGCGGCGAGATCACCGGGTCCCCGGTGGTCAAGGACGGCGTGGTGTACGCGTGCAGCAAGGACCGGTGCGTGTACGCGCTGGACGCGGAGAAGGGCACGGGGACCGCGCGGACCGCGTGAGCGGGAGACGGCCGTCGTACCGGTTGCACGGAAGGGTGGGACGGCGGCCGTCGTCGCGGGGGAGCGGTTTTCCACCGCTTCCAGGGCAGACGCTACGCCGGGCACGCCACGAGCGCCATACGGTGACATGCCCGTGACAGGGCTCGCCTAGAGTGCTCGGCATGCATCGACGGGGACACATGCTCAGGCTCACGGCGGTATCCCTCCTGGTCGTCCTGGCCCTGACCGGGTTCAGGAGCCGCGGCCACGGCCACGGCCACAGCGGCGGCCACGGCGGCGGGGGGTGCAGCAGTTCCAGCCAGGACCACGACACCTCCACGTCCACGTCGTCGGGCGGCGGCTACGGCTCCGGCACGCACCACGACTACGACGACGACGATCACTACGGCGACGGCGACGGCGACGGCGGCACCTCGACCGGATCCTCCCCCTCCTCCCCTTCCTCCTCTTCCTCCCCCTCGGGCCACGAGGACGGCAGGGCACGGCTGGTGAGCTGCGCGACGGCGAAGAAGCCCTACGCCACCGTCGAGGTCACCAACCCGAACGCCGGCGAGAGCGGATTCGACGTCCACCTCGTCTTCGAGGACGCGGACGGCATGACGGTCAACGGCACCATCAAGAAGGTCACCGTGCCCGCGCACGGCACGAGGACCGTCCGGATACCGGTGGACAACGCCGAGGAGAGCGCCCCGCGGGTCGACCACTGCGACCTCGACGAGGTGGCCTCCTACCACTGGTGACCCCGGCCACTGGTGACCCCGGCGGACCTCACCGCGTCCGGAACCCCGGGCGGCGGGCGGCGAACAGCTCCGCCTGCCGCGCCCCCGGCAGGTTCCCCAGCGCGATCAGGTGCGGCGCCTGCGCGAACGCCTGCGCGAGCCCGGCCTCCCGGGCCGCCCACAACGCCCGCACGCTCCCCTGCACGGCCTCCGCCGGGTACCCGGCGATGACGGCGGCGCGGTCGACGGCCGCCGCCGACGCCCGGCCGTCCTCGGTGAGTTCCGAGACGAGTCCGACCTCGTGCGCCCGCCGGGCCGACAGCCGCTCGGCGCCGCCCATGAGCACCATCCGCGCGACCTCGCCGTACGGCATGCGCTGCGCCATGAGCATCGACTCGTAGGCGCTGACCATGCCGTAGGTGGTGTGCGGGTCGAAGAAGGTGGCGCCGGCCCCCGCGACGACGAACTCGCACTCCCCGAGCAGATAGAAGGCGCCCCCGCAGGCCATCCCCTCCACCGCGGCGATCACCGGCTTCCACAGCCCGTTCGCCTTCGGCCCGACGCCCAGCAGCGGATCGTCCTGCATGTACGGCGAAGAGGGCTGCGGTACGACGGCGTCCCGGTCGATGCCCGTGCAGAACGCCCGCTCCCCGCTCCCGGTGAGCACGACGGCCCGCACGGAGTCGTCGAACCGCAACCCCCGCCAGACGTCCGACAGTTCCCGCGCCATGGCGAGGTCGACGGCGTTGAGCCGGCCGGGCCGGTCCAGGGTGACGACGGCGACGCCGGTGTCCTCGCCGACGTCGAGGCGGACGGTGTTCACGCCGGCACCCACTGCGGCAGCCCGCCGGAGAAGACCACCCGCACCCGGGCGCCGATCCGCAGCTGCGCCGGATCGAAGGAGCCCAGCGGCGCCCCGGCGTGGGTGACCACGTTCCCCACGAGCCGTATCCGCGGGGCCTCCTCCAGCTCCACGACGACCACGTTGTACGGCGCCTGGGCCGCGTAGTCGGGCAGCAGCGGCGGGTGCGGCACGACGTACGACCACACCCGCCCGCGCCCCGACACCGCCCGCCACCGCGCCGCGAAGGACTGGCAGTGCGGACAGCAGGGGCGGGGCGGGAAACGGAGTTCACCGCAGTCGCCGCACGCCTGGACGCGCAGCTCGCCGCGGGCCGCGTACGCCCAGAAGGGCGCGCCGTCGGTGTCGGGGACGGGACTCAGCATGGCGGTCAGCTCCTGAGGAGGAGAGCGGAGGTGGGGACGCCTTCACCGGCCGTGACCAGGCAGGCCGCGGCGCCCGGGACCTGTGCGGTGCTGGTCCCGCGCAGCTGCCTGACGCCCTCGTTGACGAGGTTGAAACCGTGCACGTAGGCCTCGCTGAGTCCGCCCCCGCCGGTGTTGAGGGGCAGCCGCCCGCCGATCTCCAGGGCCCCCTGTTCGGTGAACGCGCCCCCCTCGCCGCGCGCGCAGAAGCCGTACCCCTCCAGCGAGAGCGGTACGAGGGCGGTGAAGGCGTCGTAGATCTGCGCCACGTCGACGTCCTCCGGCGTGAGGTCGGCGTGCTTCCACAGGTGCCGGGCGGCGGTCCAGGCGGGACCGGTGAGCGGGTCGTCGTTCCAGTAGTTGACCATGCCGTGGTGCTGGGCGGGCAGGCCCTGCGCGGCGGCGTGGACGTACACGGGACGCTGCCGGCAGTCCCGGGCGCGCTCCCTGCCCACCACCACGCAGGCGAGGGCGCCGTCCGTCTCCAGACAGTTGTCGTACAGGCACAGCGGCTCACTGATCCAGCGGGAGGTCATGTACATCTCGCGGGTCAGCGGCCGTTCGTACATCACGGCGGCCGGATTCTGGTTGGCCCGGTTCCGGCAGGCCAGCGCGACGTTGAACAGGTGGTCCCGCGTCACGCCGTACTCGTGCATGTACCGCCGGGCCAGCATGGCGATCTCGTCGGCGGGCCGCAGCAGGCCGAAGGGCCGGGTCCACTGGCCCGGGGTCGGCAGCTGCGCGGCCGTGTCGGTCCACGGCCGTTTCCCGCTGCCCCGCTTCCTCGACCGCCACGCGACCCCCACCGTGGCCTGCCCGGAGGCGATGGCGGCGGCGAGGTGCGCGACGGTCGCGCAGGAGCCGCCGCCCCCGTACCCCACCTTGCTGAAGAAGGTCAGGTCGCCGAACCCGACGGCCTTGGCCAGCTCCACCTCGTCGGTCTCCTCCATGGTGTAGGAGGCGAGCGCGTCCACCTCGCCGGGCGCGATGCCCGCGTCGTCCAGCGCGGCGAGCACGGCCCGGCAGGCGAGCGTCCTCTCGTCCTCGGCCAGTCGCCGGGCGAACGCGGTCTGCCCGATCCCGACGACGGCGGTGGCGTCCTTGAGTCCTGCCCCTGCCATGTGCGCCCCCTCTCCTGACAGCACGTCAGATTAACACTAATCTGACGGACAGTCAGCAAGTCGTGCGCGGGGGGAGGCCGGACCGTGACGGCGTCATGGGGAACCATCCCGGAACTGGTGCGGTGGGCGGCCGGGCGCCACCCGGACACCGAAGCCGTGGTCGACGGCCGCACCCGGATCACCTACGCCGAACTGGGCGCCCGGATCGAGCGGGCGGCCGCGGCCTGCCTGGCCCGCGGGGTCGACACGGGCGACCGGGTGGCCGTCTGGGCGCCGAACTCCCTGGACTGGATCGTCGCGGCCCTCGGCGCGGTGTCGGCCGGCGCGGTCCTCGTACCGCTGAACACCCGCTTCAAGGGCACCGAGGCGGCGGACGTACTGCGCCGCAGCGGGACGCGCCTGCTGTTCGTGACGGGCACCTTCCTGGGGACGTCGTACGTGGCCTCCCTACGGCGAGCGGCCGGCGCCGGGAAACCGGCCGGAGGGCGCCCGCTCCCCGCCCTGCCGGCCCTGGAGCGGGTGGTGGTCCTCTCGGACGACGCACCGCCCGACTTCGAGACCTGGCAGGACTTCCTGGCGGCCGGCGACGGCGTACCGGGACGGAAGGTACGGGCCCGCGCCGACGGGCTGACCGGCTCGGCCCCCTCCGACATCGTCTTCACTTCGGGTACGACGGGCCGCCCGAAGGGCGTGACGACCACCCATGGCCAGACCCTGCGCGCCTACGACACCTGGGCGGACCTGGCCGGCCTGCACGGATCCGACCGCTACCTGATCATCAACCCCTTCTTCCACACCTTCGGCTACAAGGCCGGCGTGCTCGCCTGCCTGACGCGCGGGGCGACGATGATCCCGCAGCCGGTGTTCAACGTGGACACGGCCCTGGCCAACATCGCGGCGGAACGGATCTCGGTCCTCCCCGGCCCGCCCACCCTGCACCAGCAACTCCTCGACCACCCCGCCCGCCACGCCCACGACCTGTCGACCCTGCGCCTGGTGGTGACGGGCGCCGCGGTGGTCCCGCTGCGGCTGGTGGAACGCCTGCGCGAGGAACTCGGCGTCGGCACGGTCCTCACCGCGTACGGCCTCTCGGAGGCCACCGGGATCGTCACGATGTGCCGCCGCGGCGACGACCCGGCCCTGATCGCCGCCACGTCGGGCCGCGCGATCCCCGGCACGGAGGTGAAAGTGGCCGCCCCTCCCGGCACCCCCGGCGAGGTGCTGGTCCGGGGCTTCAACGTCATGCGGGGCTACCACGACGACCCGGAGGCCACCGCGGAGGCGATCACCGCGGACGGCTGGCTGCACACGGGCGACGTGGGCGTGCTCGACGAGGCGGGCAACCTGCGCATCACGGACCGCCTGAAGGACATGTTCATCGCCGGCGGCTTCAACGCCTACCCGGCGGAGATAGAGCAGCTCCTGCTCACCCACCCCGACGTGACCGACACCGCGGTGATCGGCGTCCCCGACCCCCGCCTGGGCGAGGTCGCCAAGGCCTACGTCGTCCGCCGCCCCGGCTCCCACCTGACCGCGGACGACCTGATCGCCTGGTCCCGCCGCGAGATGGCCAACTACAAGGTGCCGAGATCGGTGGAGTTCGTACGCTCCCTCCCGCGCAACGCCGGCGGAAAGATACTGAAGGGGGAGCTGAGGGGGAGGGAATGACCGGACCCGGTGCTTCGTAGTGACCGCTGGGCCGCCCGCTTCCCGGCCAGTGTCGGGCTTCCGCGAGGTGCGTCAAGGGCGCTCCCGTTCCGCTGCGCTCCACTCCCGCGTCG
>NZ_BNBF01000023.1:114085-114957 GCF_014654935.1 Streptomyces capoamus | reverse complement strand
TCCTGCCCGCCGCCGCGGCACAACTTCGTGACCCTGCCGCGGATCCGCAGCGAGTCCCCGGCGTTCGACCTGCACCACCCGGACATCGCGATGCGGGAACAGGCGGCCCATGCCCTGCCGGCCGCGGACGAACGGGGCCGCGGGTGAGCGGTCTGCCCAAGCAGGGGGCAGGCGCCGGCGGGGACCTCGGCAACGAGGTGGAGGGCTATCTGCTGTGGCAGGCCCGGGTCGCGGAGGCGGAGCGGCGGAGCCGGGAGTTCACCGGGCCCCTGGACTGGCTGACGACGGCACAGCGCGAGGAGATCGAGCAGCGGTACGTCGCCGACAGCCTGCAGCGGGCCAGGGGCGACCTCGAACGGGTGGCGGCCCGGTGTGTCTCGCTGCGCGCGGAGTACGAACAGCGGTACCGGGAACTGCGCCGCCGCTGCGTGGGTATCACCCTCACGGTGTGCGCCGGCTGCGCGGCACTGACCGCTCTGCTGCTGGTTCTGTGACGCCGCTCTGCCTCTTCCAGGAACGCACGTCGTAGGAGACCGGCTCAGCCCGCTGCCTGGCCCGTTCCTGCCGCGTTCGGCCAGCTCTGGGCGTTGGGCCAGCCCGTCGCGGGAGCCGGGGTCAGTCCCGCGGCGGGCGCCGGTGCCGTCATCCGCCCCGCGCCGGAACCCCGGGCGGGGTCGGCGCGACGGCGGCGGCCGGTATCGGTGTGGGGGCCGGCACCGGCGCCGGGGCGGGTGCCGGTGGCGGGACGGGGGTGAACGCCGGCTGCGGGGCCGGGACAGGGGTGAAGGCCGGCTGCGGGGCCGGGGCGGGGGTGAAGGCCGGCTGCGGGGGTGGCGTGGGTGCTGGTGCCGGGGCGGGGGTGAACGTGGGCT
>NZ_BNBF01000023.1:108327-114031 GCF_014654935.1 Streptomyces capoamus | reverse complement strand
GGGGGGCCGGCTGGGCTGCCGCCGGCATCGGCATCCCGCCGCCGGCCGGTGTGACGGCGGCGGGGAGCGGCATGCCGGTGCCGGCGGCCGGTGCGGGGCCGGACGCGGTGAGCCGCACCCCGGCCCCGTTGGTCTCGCTGACCAGCCGGTCGACCGCCGCCGTACCCGAGCTGTAGCTGGTCCCGGTGCCCAGCTCGGGTACGGCGGCTCCCCTCCTGGACCCGTAGAGCACCTGTTCCAGGCCGGACACCAGGCGACGCACGTCGACCTGGGGGCGCACCACGAGCCGCAGGAAGCGGCTGGAGGATCCGATCTTGTTGCCGCACTCGCGGACCAGGATCCGGTGCTCGGTGAGCATCCGGTCCCGTACCACCGTGCCCTCGGCGCCCACGGGCAGGCGCACGAACAGGAAGTTGCCCTGCGAGGGGTAGACGGTGAGGCCGGGGAGCGCGGAGAGGTGGCTGGCCATCTCCAGCCGGTCGCGGCGGACCTGCTGCAGGCTCCGGGCGTACTCGGCCCCGTGTTCCTTCAGCATGAACACCACGTGCTCGGCGAAGGAGTTCAGGTTCCACTTGGGCAGCATCGAGCGGACCTTGCCGGCGAGCGCCGGGTTGGCGACGAGATAGCCGAAGCGGACGCCGTGCAGGCCGAAGTTCTTGCCGAGGCTGCGCAGCACGATCACGTTGGGGCGGAGCATGGCCTCCTGGACGACGCTGGGCTCGGCCTCCGCGTCGGCGAACTCCAGGAACGACTCGTCGACCACGACGAGGTCCAGGTCCGCCATGGCGTCCATGAACTGCACCAGCTGCTGCCGGCGCAGATAGCCGCCGTCGGGGTTGTTCGGGTTGCAGACCACGGCGACCCGGGTGCCGCGGGCGCGGATGAACTCGGCGTACTGGGCGAGGTCCAGGGCGAAGCCGTTGGCCTCCTGGAGCGGGAACATGTCGACCCGCTTGCCCGTCTCCATGGGCTGGTCGGTCCAGCGGCCGAAGGTCGGCACCGGGACGGCCAGGGACTCGCGGACCAGGAGGTGGTCGATCCAGGTGATCAGCTCCGTGGAGCCGTTGCCCATCGCCACGCACTGCGGCGGCAGCTGGAGCAGCGAGCACAGCTCACCGGTGATGGTGTCGGCGCTGCTGGGGTAGTACGTGACGATCTCGCGCAGCCGGCCCGCCATCTCCTCGAACATGGCGGGCGTCGGGAAGTACGGATTGCACGGAATGCAGAAGTCCACCGGGCCGGTCCCGTCGCCGCCCTCCCGCGTCAGCGCCGCCATGGAGGGGCTGTGCGCAGCGGTGCCGCGGAACAACGAGGTGACGTTGCCGGCCAAGGGAACCTCCGTCCAGGTGGCCCGTGCGGGGGAGCACGGGCCACCCTTCGATACGGAGGAGACCGCAGTGGTGTTCAACTCACCCGGGGTGTGAGCCGGTTCACTGCCCGAACGTGTGCACCGTCGTCGTCCGGTACGTCTGCCCCGGTCGCAGCACCGTCGACGGGAAGTTCGCGTGGTTCGGCGAGTCCGGGAAGTGCTGCGTCTCCAGGCACAGGGCGTCGCCCTGCCGGTAGGTGCGGCCGCCGGTGCCGGTGAGCGTGCCGTCGAGGAAGTTGCCGGAGTAGAACTGCAGCCCCGGCTGGTCGCTGGCGATCTTCAGGGTGCGGCCGGAGCGCGGGTCGCGCAGGGTCGCGATGTGCTCGGGCCCGGCCGTGATCCCCTTGTCCAGGACCCAGTTGTGGTCGTAGCCCTTGGCCTGCACCTGCTGCTCGTGGCCCGCCCGGATGTCCCGGCCGATCGGCTTGGCGTGCCGGAAGTCGAACGGGGTGCCCGCGACCCCGGCCAGCTCACCGGTGGGGATCAGACCCGAGTCGGTGGGGGTGTACCGGGACGCGGCGATGGACAGCTCGTGGTCCTCGATGGTGCCGCTGCCCTCGCCGGCCAGGTTCCAGTACACGTGGCTGGTGAGGTTGACGATGGTGGCCTTGTCGGTGGTGGCCGCGTAGTCGATGCGCCAGTCGCCGTGCCGGGTGAGGGTGTACGTCACCTTCGTCCGCAGCGTGCCCGGGTAGCCCATCTCGCCGTCGACACTGGTGTAGTGCAGGTGCAGTCCGACGTCGGCGCCCTTGGTGAACGGCTCGACGTGCCACACGTGCTTGTCGAAGCCCTTGGCGCCCCCGTGCAGGTGGTTGACGCCGTCGTTCACGGAGAGCTGGTACGGCTTCCCGTCGAGCGTGAACTGGCCCTTGCCGATGCGGTTGCCGTACCGGCCGATCAGGGCGCCGAAGTAAGGGCTCTTCGCCACGTAGTCGGCGAGGTTGTCGAACCCGGCCACGACGTTGGCGTGGCGGCCGTGCCGGTCGGGGACCTCCAGGGTCTGGACGATGCCGCCGTAGGAGAGCACCTTCAGCCGGGTACCGCCGTTCGCCAGCGACCAGCGGTACACCTTGGTGCCGTCGGCGAGCGTGCCGAAGAGTTCCTTCACCGGCCCCCGGCCTCCCCGGCCGGTGGCCGCCTCGGCGCTGCCCGTGCCGAGGGTGGTGGCGGCCAGGCCCGCCGCCGCTGCTCCCGCGATGACCGTGCGTCTGTTCAGTTCCATGGTGCGGCTCCGTGTTGTCTGGGCGCTTACGAACCGGACTTGCGCTTGTTCCACACGTCGAACCCGACCGCCACCAGCAGGGCGAGGCCCTTGATGACCTGCTGCCAGTCGGTGCCGACGCTGAGGAGGTTCATGCCGTTGTTCAGCACGCCGAGGACGAGACCGCCGATGATGGCGCCGAGGACGGTGCCGACACCGCCGCTCATGGAGGCGCCGCCGATGAACGAGGAGGCGATGGCCTCCAGTTCGAAGTTGACGCCCGCCTTCGGCGAGGCCGCGTTCAGCCGGGCGGCGACCACCATGCCGGCCAGGGCCGCGAGCACGCCCATGTTCAGGAAGACGTAGAAGGTGACCTTCTTGTCCTTCACGCCGGAGAGCTTGGCCGCCGGCAGGTTGCCGCCGATCGCGTAGATGTGCCGCCCGAAGACCGCATTGCGCATGATGTAGCCGTAGCCGACGACCAGCGCGCCGAGGATGATCAGCACGATCGGGGCGCCCTTGTAGCTGGCGAGCAGCAGGGTGAGCACGAGGACCGCGGCGACCAGGGCGGTCAGCTTCAGCAGGAACAGCCGGACCGGCAGGACGTCCAGGGAGAACTCCTGCTGGCGGCGGCGGTCCCGGAACTCCTGCCACACCACGGCCGCGATGAGGACGAGCCCGAGCAGCAGGGTGAGGTTGTGGTAGTTGGTGTGCGGGCCGGCCTCGGGCAGGAAGCCGTTGCCGAGCTTCTGCAGGCCGTCCGGGAACGGGCCGAGGGTCTGCCCCTTGAGCAGGATCTCGGTGAGGCCGCGGAACAGGAGCATCCCGGCGAGGGTGACGATGAACGACGGTATGCCGAGGTAGGCGATCAGATAGCCCTGGACCGAGCCGGCGACCGCGCCGACCACCAGGCACAGCACCATCGCGACGGGCCAGGCCACCCCGTGCTGCACGGTGAGCACGGCCGCGAAGGCGCCGACGAACGCCGTGAGCGAGCCGACCGACAGGTCGATGTGCCCGGCGATGATGACCAGCATCATGCCGATCGCGAGGATCAGGATGTAGCTGTTCTGCAGCACCAGGTTGGAGACGTTGCGCGGCAGCAGCAGGTCCCCGTCGGTCCAGATCGCGAACAGGACCACGATCAGGCCGAGCGCGATCAGCATGCCGTACTGGCGCATGTTGCGGCGCAGTCCGGCCAGCACCAGGCCGAGCAGCCCCGTGCCGGCGGCCGGTCCGCTCCCGCCCGGCGGCGCGGGGGCCGGGCTCTTGGCGGTCACATCCGTGCTCATCGCGTTACCTCTTTGTCCTTCGTCATATGGCGCATCAGCACTTCCTGCGTGGCCTCGGCCCGCGGCACCTCGCCGGTCAGCCGCCCGGCGGCCATCGTGTAGATGCGGTCGCACATGCCGAGCAGCTCGGGCAGCTCGGAGGAGATGAAGACGACCGCCTTGCCCTGGGCGGCGAGCTGGTCGATGACCGTGTAGATCTCGTACTTGGCGCCCACGTCGATGCCGCGGGTCGGTTCGTCGAGGATCAGCACGTCCGGACCGGCGAAGATCCACTTGCTGAGGACGACCTTCTGCTGGTTGCCGCCGGAGAGCTTGCCCACCGGCTCGAACACCGTGGGCGCCTTGATGTTCATGGACTTCCTGAAGCCCTCGGCGACCTGCCGTTCCTCGTGCTCGTCCACCACGCCCCGCTTGGCGACCTTGCCGAGCGCGGTCAGCGAGATGTTCCGGTTGATGCTGTCGATGAGGTTCAGGCCGTAGTGCTTGCGGTCCTCGGTGACGTACGCGATGCCGTGCCCGATGGCCTCCGCGACCGTCTTCGTCCGGATCTCCGTGCCGTCCTTCAGGACCGTGCCGCCCGCGTACCGGCCGTACGTCCGCCCGAACACGCTCATCGCCAGTTCGGTGCGGCCCGCGCCCATCAGGCCCGCGATGCCCACGATCTCGCCGCGGCGCACGGTCAGCGACACGTCGTCGACGACCTTGCGCTGCTGGTCGATCGGGTGGAACACGGTCCAGCCGCGGATCTCCAGCGCGGGTGCGGCGCCCTCCTCCGGCTGGTGCGGGCTGCGCTCGGGGAAGCGGTGGTCCAGGTCGCGGCCGACCATGCCGGCGATGATCCGCTCCTCGGTCGTCTCCGGGGCCTTCACGTCGAGGGTCTCGATGGACCGGCCGTCCCGGATGATCGTCACCGAGTCGGCGACCTTGCGGATCTCGTTGAGCTTGTGGGAGATGATGATCGAGGTGATGCCCTGGTTCTTCAGCTCCAGGATCAGATCGAGGAGCTTGTCGCTGTCCTCGTCGTTCAGGGCGGCCGTCGGCTCGTCCAGGATCAGCAGCTTCACCTGCTTGGACAGCGCCTTGGCGATCTCCACCAGCTGCTGCTTGCCCACGCCGATGTCGGCGACCCGGGTCTCCGGGTGCTCGGCCAGACCGACCCGGCGCAGCAGCTCGGTGGCGTGGCGCAGGGTCTCGCGCCAGTTGATGAGTCCGCGCGCGGCGTGCTCGTTGCCGAGGAAGAGGTTCTCGGCGATGGACAGGTGGGGTACCAGCGCCAGTTCCTGGTGGATGATGACGATGCCGTGCTGCTCGCTCGCCCGGATGTCCTTGAACCGGCAGGTCTCTGACTCGAAGAGGACGTCCCCCTCGTAACTGCCGTACGGGTGGACGCCGGAGAGCACCTTCATCAGGGTGGACTTGCCGGCGCCGTTCTCCCCGCAGATGGCGTGGACCTCGCCCTGCCGGACGGTGAGCGTGACGTCCGACAGCGCTTTGACACCGGGAAAGGTCTTGACGATCGAGCGCATTTCCAGGACGGGTCCCGCCATGGTCGTGCCTTCCAATCCTTAGGGGACGGGCGGGTTACTTGAGGTCGCCCTCGGTGTAGTAACCGCCGTCGACCAGCACCTGCTTGTAGTTGGACTTGTCGACGCTCACCGGCTGGAGCAGGTAGGCGGGCACGACCTTGGTGCCGTTGTCGTACGTCTTGGTGTCGTTGACCTCGGGCTTCTTGCCCTTGAGGGAGTCGTCCATCATCGTGGCGGCGACCTCGGCGAGCTTGCGGAGGTCCTTGTAGACGGTCTGCGTCTGCTGACCGGCGATGATCGACTTCACCGAGGCCAG
>NZ_BNBF01000023.1:104169-108283 GCF_014654935.1 Streptomyces capoamus | reverse complement strand
CTCGGCGTCCTGGCCGGTGATGACCGGCAGTGCCTTGCTGCCCGAGCCGTAGCCGTCCGACTTCAGCGCGGACAGGATGCCGATGGAGATGCCGTCGTACGGCGACAGGACCGCGTCGACCCGGCCGCTCTTGTAGGCGGAGGTGAGGATGTCCTCCATGCGCTTCTGCGCGGTGGTGCCGTCCCAGCGCAGGGTGACGACCTGGTTCAGCTGCGTCTGGCCGGACTTGACGACCAGCTGCTTCTTGTCGATGTACGGCTGGAGGACGCTCATGGCGCCGCCGAAGAAGTACTTGGTGTTGTTGTCGTCGTTGGAGCCCGCGAACAGCTCGATGTTGAACGGGCCCTTCTTGCCCTTGGCCAGGCCGAGCTTGTCGACGATGTACTGGCCCTGGAGCTTGCCGACCTTCTCGTTGTCGAACGAGGCGTAGTAGTCGACGTTCTTGGTGCCGAGGATCAGCCGGTCGTAGGAGATGACCGGGATGTGCGCGTCCGCGGCCTCCTGGAGGACGTGGTCCAGGGACTTGTTGTCGATCGCCGCGATGATCAAGCCCTTCACACCCTGCGTGATCAGGTTCTCGATCTGCGAGACCTGGGTCTCCGGGTCGTCCTCGCCGTAGACCAGCTTGGTCTTGTAGCCCTTGGCCTCCAGGTCCTTGACGACGTTCTTGCCGTCGGAGATCCAGCGCTCGGAGGACTTGGTCGGCATGGCGATGCCGATGGTGGCGCCCTTGACGTCGCCCGGCTTCTGCTTGCTGCCGCCCTCGCTGTTCTGGCCGCAGGCGGTCAGGGTGAGGGCGAGCGAGGCGGCTCCGGCTATCGCGGCGAGTGCGGCTCTGCGGTTGCGCATGGGGATCAGTCCTTGTCGGTCTCGTCGTGGAGAGGAGGCTCGGGTGCGGGGAGTTCAGGTGCGGGGAGCGGTCGCTTCGAGGGGGAAGCGGTTGAGGGTGCCGGGGGACCGGGAGCCGAGCGGCGCCATGTCGCCGTCCGCGCCGTGCCGGGCGAGCAGGTCCAGGGCGAGCCGGCCGCGCCGCACCCGCTCCCGGGCGGTGTCCAGGGTGACGTCTCTGAGGTGGGTGCCCCACGGGTAGATGCCGGGCGCCTTGGACAGGCCGAACTTCAGGTAGAGCGGTGCGCCGCGCCGGATCAGCTCGGCGACCTCGTACATCCGGACGTAGCCGCCGAGGTCGTCGGGTGCCTCGATGTACATGTCCATCGGGGCGCCGGACACCCGGCGGATCTCGGTGAGGTGGTCCAGCGTCAGATCGCTGGGCACGTTGACGGAGTCGGCGCCGAGCCGCTCGTAGACGGCGTACGAGGCCGGGTTGACGGGGCCGATCAGCGCCGAGACCTTCAGCGTGGTGCCGGCCGGGATGATGCCGGTCTCGCGGGCCCGGTGCAGGGTCCACAGCACGCCCTCGTCGGCGACCAGCAGGCACGTGACGCCCAGTTCGGTGGCCCGGACGGCGTCCTCGACGCAGCCGGCGACCGCGTCGTGGCCCCGGGCGCGCAGTCCGGCCCCCCGCGAGTCGGACCGCACCGAGCCGCCGATGTCCCAGGTGCCGCGCGGGCCGGTGAACAGGCACAGCTCGATGTCGCGTTCGCCGGTGGCCTCGACCATCTCGGTGATCTCGGCGTCCGTGAGCATCCACACGCCGCTGCCCTGGCTGATCCGGTGGATCGGCACGTCGAGGCGCGAGGCCTCCTTGAGGACGACCGCCAGCGCTTCGGGACCCTCGCACGAGGGGATCTCGGTGCGCCAGCGGCCGCCGCCCGGGAAGGTGTGGGCGGAGGCGTCGGCGGGATCGAGGGCGGGCGCGGCCAGGCCGAGTGCGGCGAGCACCTGCTCGCCGGGCCTGCGGGCTGCCGGAGCGGAAGCGTCGGTCACAAGCTGTCCTTCGTGTTCGGTATGTCGGACGAGGTTCGCGGCTCTCGGTACGGAAAAGCGCTGGGTGTACGCCGGTCAGGGCGCCGTCAGGTCACGCCCTGACCGGCGTACGGTCAGGGGCGGAGCAGCACCTTGCCCACCTTCGGATCACCGGCCCCCACCAGCTCGATGGCCCGCGGGAACTCGGTCAGCGGCAACTCGTGCGTGACCAGCGGCAGCGGGTCGAGCAGACCGGCACCGAACACCCGCACGGCGTGCGCCCAGGCGTCCGGCGGCGCCCCGAAGACGGTGTGCACCTCCAGCTGCCGTACGACCAGGTCGGTCGGGTCGAGCCCGTCCGCGCCCGCCGCCGGGATCCCGGTGAGGACCAGCCGGCCGCCGCGCCGCAGCAGCGCGGCGGCGGTGCGCGCGGCGGACGCCGAACCGGCGGTCTCGATCACCACGTCGAGGTCGTCGGGCAGCGCTGGATCCTCGGCGCTCTTCAGCCGGAAGTCGCTCGCCCCGAACCGCCGCGACAGCGCCTCGCGGTCGCGGCGGGTGCCCACCACGAGCAGCTCCGCCGGCGAGACCGCCCTCAGGAACTGCACCGCGAACATGCCCAGGGTGCCCGTGCCGACCACCGCGACCCGCTCGCCCGGCCGGGCGTTCGCCTTCAGCGCGGCGGCCGCGACGCAGGCGGCCGGCTCCAGCAGTGCGGCGGCGGTCAGGTCGGCCGTGTCCGGCAGGACGTGCAGCAGCCGGGCGGGCAGGGTCAGCGTGGCCGCCATGGCGCCGGGCTGCGTGAACCCGGTCTCCTCGTACCCGGCCGTGCACAGCGTGGTCTCGCCCGCGTGACAGCGGTCGCAGACCTGGCAGTTGCGGAAGCCCTCGCCGACCACCTTGCGCCCCACGAGCGAGCCGGGCACCCCGGCCCCCACCGCGCGCACGGTCCCGGACCACTCGTGCCCGGGCGTGAGCGGATACCGCACGTACCCCTCGGGCCGGTTGCCCTGGTACACCTCGCGGTCGCTGCCGCAGATGCCGGCCGCGTGCACCGCGACCAGCGCCTCGCCGGGACCCGGCTCGCGCGGTGTGTGGGCCTCGACCCGGTGCACGCCCGGCGCCTCGACGAGGACCTGGGAGCTCACTTGGTGGCCTTCGGCTTGCGCTGCTCCCAGCCCTCGGCCCACAGGTCGAACCGGGCCTGCTGCTGCGGGAACTCGGCCGCCGCGTCCACGTCCAGCTCGACACCGAGCCCGGGCGCGTCGGAGAGGTGGAAGTAGCCGTCCACCACCTGCGGCGCGCCCTTGACCACCTTCTTGATCTCCGCGTCGGCGAAGTCGTTGAAGTGCTCCAGGATCTTGAAGTTCGGCGAGGTGAAGCCGACCTGGAGGGAGGCGGCGGTGAGCACGGAACCGCCCACGTTGTGCGGGGCCACCAGCATGTAGTGGGTCTCGGCGGTGGCGGCCAGCTTCCGGGTCTCCCAGATGCCGCCGATGTGGCCGACGTCCGGCTGGATGATGTCCACCGACTGGCTGTCGAACAGCTCGCGGAACTCGATCCGGTCGTGGATCCGCTCACCGGTGGCGACCGGGACGTCCACCTTGGCGGCGACCTTCTCCAGCGCCCTGAGGTTCTCCGGCGGCACCGGCTCCTCCAGCCAGGCCGGCTTGAAGGGCGCCATCTCCTTGGCCAGCCGGACGGCGGTGGCGGGGGAGAAGCGGCCGTGCATCTCCAGCATCAGCTCGGCCTCCGGGCCGATGGCGTCCCGCACGGCCTCGATGAGCGAGACCGCGTACAGGGTCTGCTCGTGGTCCAGTTCGAAGTGCCCCGTGCCGAACGGATCGATCTTCAGCGCCTTGTACCCGCGCTCCATGACCCCCTGTGCGGCCTTGTGGTACGCCTCCGGCGTTCGCTCGGTCGTGTACCACCCGTTGGCGTACGCCTTGACCTTGTCGGTCACCTTCCCGCCGAGCAGCTGCCACACCGGCACGCCCAGGGCCTTGCCCTTGATGTCCCAGCACGCCATCTCCACGACCGCGATGCCGGACATGACGATCTCGCCGGCACGGCCGTAGTCGCCGTACTTCATGCGGCGCACCAGGTCCTCGACGGCGAACGGGTCGGAGCCGAGAATGTGGTTGGCCTCCGCCTCCCGCAGATAGCCGATCAGCGCGTCGGTGTGCCCGAGCATCCGGGTCTCGCCGACTCCCGTGATGCCCTCGTCGGTGTGCACCTGGACGTAGGT
>NZ_BNBF01000023.1:99989-104127 GCF_014654935.1 Streptomyces capoamus | reverse complement strand
CAGGTTGCGCCACGGCGTGCCGACCACGTGCGTGCTGATTCCGGTGATGCGCACGGCAGTTGCCCCTCAGCTGTTCGAGATTTCGTCACACGTTCGAAATGCTGGCGTGACAGTAAGGACGGTCCGGCAGGGGTGTCAATGGGTCGAACAGGTAACGGTTTCGGCACGGCTTTCGAGAACTCTTTCGACCTCGCACGAAACCTTCACAGTCCCGCCTGGAACGGGGCCCGTGCGGACTCTAGTCTTCCCGCGTCATGGACTACTGCCCCCCGTGCCAACGGCACCTCAACGGCGCCCTGGCCTGCCCCGGGTGCGGTACGCCGGCCGGCCGCCTCGCCGTCACCACGGCCGCGCACTCGCACGCCTTCGCGCACGGGTACGCGCAGCCGCCGACGGCGTACGGCACCCCGTACGACGCCCCCTACGACCCGTTCGGCGCATCCGCGGCCCCCGAACGGCCGGACCGCTGGCAGGAGAACGCGGACGCCTCCCCGGGCCGGCAGACGGGCGGGTACCCGGACGACCGCTCGGACCAGGACACCGCCGAGTACACGAACGAGGGCACGGGCGAGTACACGAACGAGGGCACGGGCGAGTACGCGCACGAGGACGCGGGCCGGGAGCCGGACGAGGACACGGGTGAGGACGCCGGCTTCGAGGCCGCCGGGGAGGCCGTCCCCGGTGGCCGGCGCGCCGCCCGGGCCGGGGCGAACCGGCGGGACCGCAAGGCCGCCGTGCACCGTCGCCGCCGTCGCCGCACCGTGCTGATCGCGGCCGGCTTCGTGCTCGCGGCCGGCGGACTGAGCCTCGCCGAACTCGGCACGGACGCGCCCTTCTCGCCGTTCTCCCGGGACACCCCGGCGCCCGCCGGGGACACCACGGCCGACGGCGGCGCCGCCTCCACCGCACCGGACCGCACCGCCGGCCCGGCCGACACCGCCTCCGGCGCCTCACCGGGCACGCGCGACTCCGCCTCCCCGGACGCCTCGGCCTCCGCGTCCCCCTCGAAGTCCCCGAAGGACAAGGAATCCGCCTCCCCCTCCGCCGAGGACACCGGCGAGGCCCGGCAGTCGGCCACCGCGGGCTCCGGTACGGCCGCGACCACCTCCGCCGCCCCGGCCGCCAGCGCGCCCGCCGCCACCCCCACCGCGGCCCCGACGAGCGCCGCCCCCAGCCCGGAGCCCTCGCCCACCAAGACCTGCGACCGCTTCCTGTGGTGGTGCACCTGAGCGCACCCGCGGCACGCTCCGGCGCACCCCGCACCGTCCCGTCCCCTCCGCCGTCCGGGGCATCCCTGACACCCACCGGCCCGCACGGGGGTTGAGTCGAACGGGCACGTCCCGCCGTACCGATCCCGGGAACGCCCGGGAGATCGACGGCGGGCGTTGCGCCGACGGGGAGCAGCGAGCAGCGGATCGGTCAAGGAGAGCGGATGACGCAGGAGAGCACCGTCCAGGGCACGGTCGCCGACGGCTTCGAGCCGGTACGGGAGGAGTTCGCGGCCCTCGTCGCCGGTGAACCGCAGGACTACGAGGGCCAGTTGTGCGCCTACGTGCACGGCCGCCGGGTCGTGGACCTGTGGGCGGGCCCCGGCGCGGCGGGCGACTCGCTGTACGCCCTGTACTCGGCGACGCAGGGCGCGGCCCACCTGGTCGCGGCGCTGCTCGTGCAGGACGGCACGCTGGAGCTGGACCGCAAGGTCACCTACTACTGGCCGGAGTTCGCCGCCGAGGGCAAGGGCGCGCTGACCCTGCGGGACCTGCTCGCGCACCGCGCGGGGCTGGTCGGCACCGACACCGGGTTCACCCTCGCCGAGCTGGCCGACGACCGGATGATCGCCGAGCGCCTGGCCGACCAGCGGCCCTTCTGGCGGCCGGGCACGGCCTTCGGCCGTCACGCGCTGGTCATCGGCGCGCTCACCGGCGAGGTCGTCCGCCGGGCGACGGGCCGTACGCTGCAGGAGGCCTACGAGGAGCGGGTCCGCGCCCCGCACGGCCTCGACCTCCACCTGGGCCTGCCGGCTGTGCACGAGCCGCGCTTCCGCACGGTCCAGCCGATGCTGCCGACCCCCGCGCAGCAGGCCCAGCTCGACGCCGTACCGACCGGCCCGCACACCCTCACGTCGATCGCCCTCAACCGGCACGGTGCGCACCCCACGGACCTGGCGGCCCTGGTGAACGAGCGGCTGATCCGGGCCCGGGGCCCCGCCTCGGTGGGCGGGGTCGGCTCGGCACGCGGCCTGGCGGGCATGTACGCGGCGATGATCAGCGAGGTGGACGGCAGGACCCCGCTGCTGAAGGAGGACACGCTGGCGGAGTTCGGCCAGATCCACTCCACGGGCCACGACCTGGTGGCCCGCGCCCACCGGTCCTTCGGCCTCGGCTTCGAGGCGACCGCCGACACCTGGCACCCCTTCCTGGGCGCCGCCACCCTCGGCCACTGCGGGGCGGGCGGGGCCCAGGCCTTCGCGGACCCGCACAGCGGCATCGCCTACGCCTACACGAGGCGCAGGTTCGCGTTCCCGGGCGGAGCGGCGCCGGAGAACAACAGGCTCGCCGCCTCGGTGCAGCAGGCGGCTCTGGCCGCACCCTGAAGGGGGCGCTGGCCCTGTCGGGAAGCAGCCGCATCCCACGTCCAAGGATGCGGCTGCCGGTGTGGAAACGACGGAGGTCAGGCCAGCGTCACGGTGATCCCGCCCCGAGTCGCCTTCGAGTAGGGGCAGACCTGGTGGGCCTTCTCGACCAGATCCCGTGCGGTCGCCGCGTCGACGTCCGGGATGCGCGCCGAGATCTCCACGATGATCCCGAACCCGTCGTCGTTCTTCCCGATCCCGACCTTGGCGGTGACGGTCGAGCCGGAGACGTCGGCGCCCTCCTGCCGGGCGACCACGCCCAGCGCGCCCTGGAAGCAGGCGCTGTAGCCGGCGGCGAACAGCTGCTCCGGGTTGGTCCCGGACCCGCTGCCGCCCATCTCCTTCGGCGGGTTGACGACGACGTCGAGCCGGCCGTCGTCCGTGGCGACCCGGCCGTCGCGGCCGTTCTCGGCGGTGGCGACGGCGGTGTAGAGGACGTCGGACTGCGTGATGGGCATGCGGTTGTCTCCTCCTCGGTCCGCCACGACTCGCGCCCACGATCGACGGCGGATTTCGGAAAGAAGTTACCGCATGCCGAAAACATCGGGAAGGTCAGAGCTTGACGACCATCTTGCCTACGTTGTCGCCACGCAGGACCCCGAGGAACGCCTCCAGGTTGTTCTCGATGCCCTCGACCACGGTCTCCCGGTACTTCAGCGCGCCCGAGGCGACCCAGGGGCCGACCTCCTGGACGAACTGCGGCTGCAGGTCGTAGTGGTCGCCGACCAGGAAGCCCTCGATGCGGCCCCGGGTCTGGATGAGGCGGGCCAGGTTCCTCGGGCCGGGGGCGGGCTCGGTGTTGTTGTAGACCGAGATCATGCCGCAGACGGCGATCCGGCCGCCCTCGTTCAGGGAGCCGATGGCGGCCTCCAGGTGGTCCCCGCCGACGTTGTCGAAGTAGACGTCGATGCCGTCGGGCGCGGCCTGGCGCAGCTGCTCGGCGACCGGGCCGTTCTTGTAGTTGAACGCGGCGTCGAAGCCGTACTCGTCCACCAGCAGCTTCACCTTCTCGTCGGAGCCGGCCGAGCCGATGACCCGGGAGGCGCCCTTGAGCTTGGCGATCTGGCCCACCTGGCTGCCCACGGCCCCGGCGGCGCCCGAGACGAACACGGCGTCGCCCTCCTTGAAGGAGGCGGTGCGCAGCAGGCCGGCGTAGGCGGTCAGCCCGGTCATGCCGAGGACGCCCAGGTACGTCGACAGGGGCGCGGCCTGGGGGTCGACCTTGACGGCGTGCTGGGCGTCCACGGCCGCGTACTCGCGCCAGCCGAGGAAGTGCAGCACGTGGTCGCCGACCGCGAGGCCCTCGGCGCGGGACTCGACCACCTCGCCGACCGCGCCGCCCTGCATGACCTTGCCCAGCTCGAAGGGGGCGACGTACGACTTCGCCTCGCTCATCCGGCCGCGCATGTACGGGTCGACGGAGAGGTACGTGTTCCGTACCAGCACCTGGCCCTCCCGCGGGCTCGGGACCGGCGCCTCGACCAGGGCGAAGTCCTCGGGCTTCGG
>NZ_BNBF01000023.1:93773-99942 GCF_014654935.1 Streptomyces capoamus | reverse complement strand
CCAGCCGACGGGACGGCTGAGCAGGTGCCACTCGCGGTTGATCATGACTGAGCCTTTCCTTTTACTTCAGAACCTGAAACAACCCTGCACCTGAATATTTCATGATGTCAAGTAACCGGGTATCCTGGGCCCCATGTCCACCCCATCGAAGAGTCATCACCCCGACGCCCTCACGCTGGAGGTCGTGGAGCTGATCGGTGACGTCGTGGCCCGCTTCTACGCGGACTACGAGAAGGCGGCGGGCGAGCACACGCTCACCGGCCCGCAGGCCCGGCTGCTCAGCCTGCTCTCGCTGGAGCCGCTGCCCATGCGCAAGCTGGCGCAGAAGCTGAAGTGCGAGCCGTCCAACGTCACGGGGATCGTGGACCGCCTGGAGTCCCGCGGCCTCGTGGAGCGCCGCCCCGACCCGGCCGACCGCCGGGTGAAGGTGGCCGCCGCCACCGAGGAGGGCCGCCGCACGGCCCGGGAACTGCGCGAGGGCCTGCACTTCGCGCGCGAACCGCTCGCCGCCCTCACCGACGAGGAGCGCGGCTCGCTGCGCGACCTGCTCCGCCGCATGCTGGACGTCTGAGCACCCCTCCGGGGCCGGCCGGACCGAGCCAGTAGAGTCCTCACCATGCGCGATCTCGGGGTGGGTTTCGGTTATCTGCTGAAGGGCCAGCGATGGGTGGCCCGGCGCGGACGGAGCTACGGCTTCGGACTGCTGCCCGGCCTGATCACGCTGGTGCTGTACACCGCCGCGCTGGCCGCGCTCGCCCTGTGGGGCGCGGACGCGGTCGGCTGGGCGACCCCGTTCGCGGACGACTGGGCCAGCCCCTGGCAGGGCCTGTTCCGCGGCTTCCTGACGGCCGTCCTGTTCGCCCTCGGCCTGCTCCTGGCCGTGCTGACGTTCACCGCCGTCACCCTGCTCGTCGGCCAGCCCTTCTACGAGAGCCTCTCCGAGCGGGTCGACGCCGACGTCTCGCCCGACGGCACCGCCCCCCGGTCCGGCCTCCCGCTCTGGCGCGAGCTGTGGATCTCGGCCCGGGACAGCCTGCGCATCCTGGTCCGGGCCGGTCTGTGGGGCGTCCTGCTCTTCGCCCTCGGGTTCCTGCCGGTCGTCGGGCAGACCGTCGTCCCCGTGATCGGCTTCTTCGTCACCGGGTTCTTCCTCACCGAGGAACTCGCCGCGGTCGCGCTGCAGCGCCGGGGCGTCGACCTGCGCGCCCGGCTCAGCCTGCTCCGCTCCCGCAAGACCCTCGTGTGGGGCTTCGGCACGCCCCTGGGCCTGGCCTTCCTGGTCCCGTTCGTCGCGGTGTTCCTGATGCCGGGCGCGGTCGCGGGCGCCACGCTCCTCGCCCGGGACCTGCTGGGCGAGGAGGGCGCCGACGCGACCGAGGCGGCGCAGGAGAACGTCAGCCCCTGACGGGCGGGTCCGCCGGGGCGCCGGCGGCCACCGCCACGACGGCCCGCACCTGGCCGATGATGTCCAGCCGGTCGCGCACGAACTCGGGGTCCGTCACCTCCCCGGTGTTCCCGGCGCCGAAGCGGAGCACCGGGGTGTGCACATGCCCGCCGGGCAGGGTGCCGTGCAGCCCGAGCCGGTCCCGCAGCAGGGTGGCCCGGTAGGCGATCTCGTTGGACAGGTAGTCGCCGCCGGACCCGGCGCGCGCGGTGGAGCCGGGGGTCGGCCCGTCCGGCCGCACGACCGGACCGTCGCCGCCCGCCGGGATCTCGGTCACCTCCGTGTGGTCGTAGACCGGGAAGCGGCCCGTCCGCGCGGCCACCACGGCCGCGTACGGCAGGGTCGTGCTCGTCCACTGCGGCTGGGTCGCCGGGTCGGCGACCGGAACGGTCTCCGTCCGGGAGACGCCCTCGTTGTCCGGGAAGCCGCCGCGCCAGGCCCCGTTGGTGCGCTCGATGTCGAACCGGCCGGGCCGGCCCTGGCTCACCGTCGTGAACAGGTCCACCTCCGGCAGGTACGGGCGCAGCGTCCGCTCCACCGTGCCCTGCGCGAAGTCCCGCCAGCGCACCGGGAACACGGCGGTCTCGATCCGGGCCGGTCCCCGTGCCGTCTCCACCACCGTGCCGTCGAGCGCGAGCGCCGTCGCCCCGGAGGGATTGGAGATGCGGATGTCCCGGTCGAGCGTGAAGGGGTCGAAACCGGTGAGCAGCACGCGGCGCAGGCGCCCGTGGGCCGGATAGCGGATGTCGGTCTGCCCCCGCGAGGTGCGCTCCAACCGGTCCAGCAGCGCGTCCCGTTGCCCGTCGGTGAGGCCGAACCGGGGCTTCCACGTCCGCACGTGCCGGGTCATTCCCAGCCGCGCCCAGTACAGCGGCCGGTCGTCGTCCCGGCTCAGGTCGCCGGCCGCCGGCCCCCGCCCCTGCGCCCGGTCCACGGCCCGCCGCCACAGCGCGGATCCCTGCCGTACGACGATGCGCCGGGCCTGCGCGTAGTCGTGCGCGCGCTCCAGCGCGCGGGTGAACTCCGGGGCCGCGTCGGCGAATCCGGACCGCTGCAGGATCTCCCGCGGGACCGGCTGGTCGAGCCGCAGCTCCTCCACGGTGGGGGAGGGGGCGGGGGCCGGGTCGGCCACGGCGGTGGCGGGGGGCACGGCCAGTCCGGCCGACAGGGCCAGAACGAGGACGCCTGGGTGAACGCGTATGCGGGTCAAGGGGGTCGGGTCCTTCCCTCGCGGGCGGGCACGGGCCGCTCCACCGTAGGCGTCCCGGGGGCCGCCCGCCATGGCGCCCCGTCCGCCCCTACTGTGCCGGCTCGCCCAGCAGCCGCAGGAAGTCGCGGAAGGCGCCCGGCATGTCCACCGACTCCGGGTCCAGGAGCCACTGGTACTGGAGGCCGTCCATCACCGCCACCAGCAGCGGCGCGGTCCGCTCGGGGGTGAGCCCGTTCGGCAGCCGGTCACCGTACTCGGCGCGCAGGACCGCGGCCATGGTCGCGCGGACGCGGGCGTAGCGCTCGGTGAAGTACTGCCGCGCCGGATGCCCCTCGGTCACGCTCTCGCCGAGCAGCGCGGAGAAGGTCTGCACGATGGCCGGCCGCATCGCGTTGTACTCGACCAGCGAGGCCAGCAGGTCCACCCGCCACTGCGAGTCCGGCAGCGCGTCCCACCGGTCCCGCTCCTGGAGCACGGCCACCAGCAGGGCGTCCTTGGTGGGGAAGTGGTGCAGCAGCCCCTGCTGGGTCAGCCCGACGCGCTCGGCCACCGCGGCCAGGCTCGCCCCCCGGTACCCCCGCTCGGCGATCACCTCGAGCGCGGCCCCGACGATCTCGGCGCGCCGCTCCCCGCTCCTGACCCTCGCGTTCATGACGTCACCGTACGGCATCCTTCCGCCCGGATATAACGGCGAGGTGACGAAACCTACCGTCCCACAGGCGATCCGTGCACGATGGACCCACCTGAACGGACTCGACGAGGAGGAACCGTCATGGCGGGAGCCCAGCCGACCCCGGCCGGGGAGACCACGGCCGAGAAGGCCCGTGAGGCGGTCGTGGAGGCCGCCCTCGGCGCGCTCGACCTCGACACCAAGGCACGCCTGCTGGCCGGCCAGGACATGTGGAGCCTGCCCGCGCTGCCCGAGATCGGACTGGAGTCCCTGGTGATGTCGGACGGCCCGATCGGTGTCCGGGGCGTGCGCTGGACCGCCGACGACCCCTCCGTCGCCCTGCCCTCCCCGACCGCGCTCGCCGCCGGCTGGGACCCCGAACTCGCCCGCCGCGCCGGTGTCCTGCTCGCCCAGGAGGCCCGCCGCAAGGGCGTCCACGTCCTGCTCGCCCCCACGGTCAACCTGCACCGCTCCCCGCTCGGCGGCCGTCACTTCGAGTGCTACAGCGAGGACCCGTACCTCACCGGCGTCATCGGCACCGGCTACGTCCGCGGCGTCCAGTCCGGCGGAGTCGGCACCACCGTCAAGCACTTCGTCGCCAACGACGCCGAGACCGACCGCCTCACGGTGAACAACCTGGTCCCCGAACGCGCCCTGCGGGAGCTGTACCTGGCCCCCTTCGAGGCCATCGTCGCGGACGCCCGGCCCTGGGGCGTCATGACCGCCTACAACACCGTCAACGGCACGACGATGACCGAGCACCACCACCTCGTCAACGAGGTCCTGCGCGGCGAATGGGGCTTCGACGGCTGCAACGTCTCCGACTGGACGGCCGCCCGGGACACCGTCGGCGCCGCCATCGGCGGTCTGGACGTCGCCATGCCCGGACCCCGGACCGTCTACGGCCCGGCCCTCGCCCGGGCCGTACGGGACGGCGAGGTCGCCGAGGCCGTCGTCGACGCGGCCGTCCGCCGGGTCCTGCGGCTCGCCGCCCGTGTCGGGATCCTGGCCGGCGCCGCGCCGGAGGTGGCGCAGCCGCCCGCGCCGGTCGACGGCGAGGCCCTGGCCCGCGAGATCGCCCGCCGCTCCTTCGTCCTGCTCCGCAACGAGGGCCGCGCCCTGCCGTTGCGGCCGCACGGCACCGTGGCCCTGATCGGCGCCGCCGCCCGCGACGCCCGCGTGCTCGGCGGCGGCTCGGCCACCGTCTTCCCGGCCCGGATCGTCTCCCCGCTCGACGGCCTCGCCGCCGCCCTCCCCGAGGGCACCCTCGACTACGCCGTCGGCGCCCACCCGGACACCGAACTCGCCGTCGCCGACGAGGGCTTCACCCTGCGGGCCGTCTGCCGGGACGCCGCCGGCGAGGTCACCGGCACCCGCTCGGCCCCCAGCGGCCTCATCCAGTGGATGGGCTCCGACCTGCCCGACGGCGTCACCCACGACACCCTGCACACCGTCGAGCTGACCGGCACCTTCGTCCCCCGCGAGTCCGGCCCCCACACCTTCGGGATCAAGGGCAAGGGCCCCTTCACCCTCACCGTCGCCGGGACGACGTACTACGACGACGTGCAGCGTCCCGGCGAGGGCGACCCCTTCGAGGCGTTCCTCGCCGCCCCCGTCCCCCGTGCCGAGGTGGAGCTGACCGCCGGCGAACCGGTCGACGTCTCCCTCACCCACGTCGTCCGGCTCCCCGAGGACCTCCCGATGAAGGTGGTCGGCTTCACGCTCGCCCACTGCGGACCGCGGCGCGACCCCGACGAGCTGATCGCCGAGGCCGCCGAGGCCGCCCGCCGCGCCGACACGGCCGTCGTCATGGTCGCCACCACCGACCGGGTGGAGTCCGAGGGCTTCGACCGCCGGGACCTGAACCTGCCCGGCCGCCAGGACGACCTGGTCCGCGCGGTCGCCGCCGCCAACCCGAACACCGTCGTGGTCGTCAACGCCGGCTCCCCGGTGGAACTGCCCTGGCGCGACCGGGTCGCCGCCGTCCTGCTGACCTGGTTCCCCGGCCAGGAGGGCGGCGCCGCCCTCGCCGACGTCCTCACCGGCGCCCACGAGCCCGGCGGCCGGCTCCCCACCACCTGGGGCGCCCTCGCCGACGCCCCGGTCACCCAGGTCGTCCCCACCGACGGCGAACTGCACTACAGCGAAGGCCTGTTCATCGGCTACCGGGCCTGGGAGCGGGCCGGCCGCACCCCCTCCTACCCCTTCGGCCACGGCCTCGGCTACACCGAGTGGGCCTACGAGTCGCTGGACGTCGACGGCACCGCCGTGCGCGTCCGCGTGCGCAACACCGGCGAGCGGGCCGGCCGGGAGGTCGTCCAGATCTACGTCTCCCCGGCCGGGCCCGGCCCCGAGCGCCCGGCGCGCCGGCTGGCGGGCTTCGCGTCCGTCGAGGCCGGCCCGGGGGAGAGCGCCGAGGTCACCGTGGAGCTGCCGCGCCGCGCCTTCGAGGTCTGGGACGAGACGGGGAAGACGTGGGCGCATGTGAAGGGTTCGTACGAGATCGCCGCGGGACGCTCGATCGCGGACCGGAGGCTCATCGCGCCGATTAACGTCTGATCCGGGACAAGCCTCCCGCACGAGCAGCCCCGGCCCGGGACCTGACCCCTGGGCCGGGGCTCGTTTTGTGCGTTCAGCGGCTTCAAGGGCGCCGGTGCGGAGGCCCCCGCGCTGTCCGGGGCCGCCGGCGGCTAGGCCGCCGAGAGGGCGTACACCGTCTCCGACCGGAACACCTCCCCGGGACGCAGCACCGTGCTCGGGAAGCCGGGCCGGTTGGGGGAGTCCGGGAAGTGCTGCGTCTCCAGGGCGATCCCGGCGCCGGGGGAGAACGGACCGGACAGGTGGT
>NZ_BNBF01000023.1:87996-93722 GCF_014654935.1 Streptomyces capoamus | reverse complement strand
CGGCGGTGTACAGCTGGAGGCCCGGTTCGGTCGTCGCCACCGTCAGGGTCCGCCCGGACGCGGGATCGTACAGCGCGGCCACCTCCTCGGCCGTCCCGGTGACCCCCTTGTCGAGCACGAAGTTGTGGTCGTAGCCGGAGCCGGTCCGCCGGGCCGTGCGGAAGTCGAAGCGGGACCCGGTCACGTCGGCCGGCTCCCCGGCGGGGATCAGGTCCGCGTCCACCGGCGTGTACCGGGACGCGGCCAGCCGCAGCTCGTGGCCGCCGGCGTGGCCGGAACCGCTCAGGTTCCAGTACGTGTGGTTCGTCAGGTTCACCACGGTCGGCGCGTCGGTGACGGCCTCGTACGCGATGCGCAGCGCACCGGACTCCCCGAGCGTGTAGGTCACCGTCACCGCCAGCCGCCCCGGGAAGCCCTCCTCGCCGTGCGGGCTCACCCGGCTCAGGCGCAGCCCGTGCGCGACGGGCGCCACCTCCCACACCCGCTTGTCGAAACCGCGCTCGCCGCCGTGCAGCGCGTTCGGCCCGTTGTTGCGGGCCAGCGCGTACGTCCGGCCGTCCAGCGGGAACCGGCCACCCGCGATCCGGTTCGCGTACCGGCCGATCACGGCGCCCAGGTACGGCTCCGGATGCGCCAGGTAGCCGTCGAGGTCCGGGAAGCCCAGCACCACGTCCGCCGTCCGCCCGGCCCCGTCCGGGACCTCGACCGACTGCACGATCCCGCCGTACGACAGCACCCGCACCCGCACCCCGCCGCGCTCCAGCGTCCACCGCTGCACCGGAGTCCCGTCGGGAAGTGTGCCGAAAGGTTCGTTCATGTGGGGAACACTAGGTCACGGTCGTTCCGTGGTGATCCTGCGGTACGCGATCTCCGCCAGCCGCGCCTGGCCGTCCGTGCTCGGGTGGAACCAGTCCCACTGGCTGAGCTGGTCGGTGCCGAACCGGTAGTCGTACACCGCGTCGTCGTCGAAGCGGCAGCGGTGGTCCCGGGCGCAGACCTCCCGCAACACCTTGTTGTACGCCACCACCCGCTGCTGCACACTGTCCCGGCGTACCGCCGCCGCCCGGGTCAGGTCGTCCGCGTCCGCGAGCATCGAGGGGCAGATGCCGAGCTTCCACACCTGCTTGCCCAGCATGTTCGTCCGGCCCTCGGACCACAGCCGCTTCAGGTTCGGCACGCTCGCCACGTACACCTGCGTCTTCGGCAGCGACGAGCGCAGGGTGCCCAGCGCCTCCTCGAAGTCCGCGCGGAAGTCCGCCACCGAGGTCATCGCCGACGCCGAGGACCGGCAGGCGTCGTTCGCGCCCACCATCACCGTCACCAGCTGCGGGCCGCGGGCGGCCGCCCGCTCCATCTGCTCGGGCAGGTCGGCCATCCGGGCGCCGGTCACCGCGTAGTTCCAGCTGTGCCGCGCCGCCCCGGCCACCCCCAGCAGCCGCACGGCCAGGCTGTCCACCCTGGCGTCGCTGCCCGTCGCCCACGACACCTCCGGGCAGTCCGACAGCACTGTGCACGCGTCGAAGCCGCGCGTGATGGAGTCGCCCACCGCGGCGATGGAAGCGGGACTGCGGTCCCACGCCGGAGGCCGGACCGCGTGCGCCCCGGTGCCCTTCGGGGCCGGCGCGTGTCCGTCCCCGCCGGCACAGCCGGCGGCGCCCAGCAGCACGGCCGCCACGACGGCGAGACCGGTCCGCACACGGTGGGTTCGCTTCCGCATCCCTGCTGTTCCCCTCGCTCGACGGTCGGCTCTCCTCTCCCATGACAACGTGCGGGGGTTCCCGGCCCCGCCTCCGGGAACGGCACACCCCCGTACAAGCGTCCCCCTGGGTGAATGGCGGCGGTTTCCTCGCACCTGGACCGACGGTACGTCACACTCCTTGCCCCGCCGCAGGGTAGCCTCGCCATCAACGCGGCCGTCGCGCCACTGCCGCCCAGCCAGTCCGCAAGATGTCCCGCTCTGCCCGGAGGTTCCGGTGACGACACGTGGAGTTCTGTACGTGCACTCCGCGCCGCGCGCGCTGTGCCCGCACGTCGAGTGGGCCGTCGCCGGGGTGCTCGGCACGCGCGTCAATCTCGACTGGATCCGGCAGCCCGCGGCCCCCGGCACCTGGCGCTCGGAGTTCTCCTGGCAGGGCGAGGCCGGCACCGCCTCCAAACTGGCCTCCGCGCTGCGCGGCTGGCACCTGCTGCGCTTCGAGGTCACCGCCGAGCCCTGCTCCACCGCCGAGGGCGAGCGCTACAGCTGCACCCCCGACCTCGGCATCTTCCACGCCGTCACCGGCATCCACGGCGACATCCTGATCCCCGAGGACCGCCTGCGCGCCGCGCTGACGCGGTCCCGGCAGGGGGAGACCGACCTGGAGGCGGAGATCGCCAAGCTCCTGGGCAAGCCCTGGGACGACGAGCTGGAACCCTTCAGGTACGCGGGCGAGGGCGCACCGGTGCGCTGGCTGCACCAGGTGGTGTAGAGCGCCCCGAAGGGGCGCGGGGAACTGCGCGGGCGGCCACCGCGGACCCGCACCCGGCGACGAGAAGCCCCCGCCGACGACGATGGCCCGGCCCCCCAGGGGGGACCGGGCCATTCGGCGTGGCGGGACTCAGATCGTCCGGAACGCCAGCACCACGTTGTGCCCGCCGAAGCCGAACGAGTCGTTCAGCGCGGCGATACGGCCCTCGGGCAGGGCCCGCGCCGCACCGACGACGACGTCCGCGTTGACCTCGGGGTCGAGGTTCTCCACGTTGATCGTCGGCGGGGCCGTGCGGTTGACCAGGGCGAGGATCGACGCGACGCTCTCGATACCGCCGGCACCGCCCAGCAGGTGACCGGTCATCGACTTGGTCGCGGAGACCGCCATGTGGTCGACGTCGTCGCCGAACACCTTGCGCAGCGCCTTGATCTCGGCCACGTCACCCTGCGGGGTGGACGTGGCGTGCGCGTTCACGTGCACGACCTCGGCCGGCTTCAGGTCGGTGCTGTCCAGCAGGTTCTGCAGCGCGTGCGCGATGCCGTTGCCGGACGGCTCCGGCTGGGTGATGTGGTGGGCGTCGGCGGAGACGCCCTGTCCGACCGCCTCGACGTAGATCCGGGCGCCCCGGGCCTTCGCGTGCTCCTCGGACTCCAGGACGATGACACCGGCGCCCTCGCCGAGCACGAAACCGTCCCGGCCGGCGTCGTAGGGACGCGAGGCGCCCTGCGGGTCGTCGTTGTTCTTGGACATCGCCATCATGTTGCCGAACGCGGCGATCGGCAGCGGGTGGATGGCGGCCTCGGTGCCACCGGCCACGACCACGTCCGCACGCCCGGTGCGGATCATCTCGATCGCGTACCCGATGGCCTCCGCGCCGGAGGCGCAGGCCGAGACGGGGGTGTGCACACCGGCGCGGGCACCCAGCTCGATGCCGACGTTGGCCGCCGGGGAGTTGGGCATCAGCATCGGCACGGTGTGCGGGGAGACACGGCGTACGCCCTTCTCCCGCAGGACGTCGTACTGGTCGAGCAGGGTCGTCACGCCGCCGATGCCGGAGGCGATGACCGCACCGAGACGATCGGGGTTCACGGACGCGTCCTCACCGGCCCTGGCGGTGAAACCGGCGTCCTTCCAGGCCTCCTGAGCGGCGATCAGCGCGAACTGCGCGGACCGGTCCAGCTTGCGGGCCTGCGGGCGGGGGATGATCTCGCCCGGCTCGACGGCGATCTGCGCGGCGATCTTGACCGGCAGCTGTGCCGCCCACTCGTGCTTGAGGAGGCTGACACCGGACGTGCCGGCGAGCAGGGCCTCCCAGGTCGAGGCTGCGTCGCCACCCAGCGGTGTGGTTGCGCCGATACCGGTGACGACCACGGTGCGATTGGTCGGGCTCACGGGAATTCTTTCTCCAACGGATACGGGAGGACTACCCCCGCGCCAGCGGGGATTTACGGCGCCACCGCCGGGTGGCGGGGCCTTGCAGCCTGCGGCCTAGGGGATGGCTCAGGCCTGGTGCTTGAGGATGTAGTCGGTCGCGTCGCCGACGGTCTTGAGGTTCTTGACGTCCTCGTCCGGGATCTTCACGTCGAAGCGCTCCTCGGCGGCGACGACGACCTCGACCATGGACAGCGAGTCGACGTCCAGGTCGTCGGTGAAGGACTTGTCCAGCTGGACGTCCTCAACCGGGATGCCGGCGATCTCGTTCACGATTTCGGCGAGACCGGCGACGATCTCTTCCTGAGTGGCGGCCATGTCAGGCGCTCCTTCTTAGCTATTCCAGACGGTTTGTGGCAGTTGTCCCCCCACCGGATCGGATGATCCGGCACGGAGTGCCTAGGGGAGGGTAACGACCGTGGCGGCGTAGACGAGACCCGCCCCGAATCCGATGACGAGCGCGGTGTCGCCGCTCTTGGCCTCCCCGGTCGCCAGGAGCCGCTCCATCGCGAGCGGGATCGAGGCGGCCGAGGTGTTGCCGGTGGTGCGGATGTCACGGGCGACCGTGACGTGCTCCGGCAGTTTCAGTGTCTTCACCATCGAGTCGATGATCCGCACATTGGCCTGGTGCGGGATGAAGACGTCCAGGTCGTCCGCGGTGATCCCGGCCGCGTCCAGCGCCTGCTGGGCGACCTTCGCCATCTCGAACACGGCCCAGCGGAAGACCGCCTGGCCCTCCTGCGTGATCGCAGGGAACTTGATGTTGCCCTGGCTGTCCAGGGGCAGCTGGGACACGTCACCGAGGGCGAACCGGTCCCAGGGCACGGTCTGCTTGATGGTCGCGGACTTGTCGCCCTCGGAGCCCCACACCGTCGGGCCGATCGCCGGCTCGTCCGAGGGGCCCACCACGACCGCGCCGGCGCCGTCACCGAACAGGAACGCGGTCGCCCGGTCCTCCAGGTCGGTCAGGTCGCTCAGCCGCTCCACGCCGATCACCAGCACGTGCTCGGCGGAACCTTCCACCACCATGCCCTTGGCGAGGGTGAGGCCGTAACCGAAGCCCGCGCAGCCGGCCGAGATGTCGAAGGCGGCGGCCTTGCCCGTGCCCAGCTTGTCCGCGATCTCGGTGGCGACCGCCGGGGTCTGGCTGAAGTGCGAGACGGTCGACACGACCACCGCGCCGATCTGCCCGGCGTCGATGCCGGCGTCCGCGATCGCCTTCCCGGAGGCCTCGATCGCCATCGCGGCCACGGTCTCCTCGGGACCGGCCCAGTGCCGGGTCTCGATGCCGGAGCGGGAGCGGATCCACTCGTCGGAGGAGTCGATCCGCTCCAGGATCACCTCGTTGGGCACCACCCGGGCCGGCCGGTAGCCGCCGACGCCGAGGATGCGCGCGTACGGGGCGCCCTTGCTGGGCTTGATCTTCGCCATGTACGGCTCCTTAGGCGCCGGCGCCGGTGTGCTCAGCGAGGAGCGCGCGGGCGGCGTCGAGGTCGTCGGGGGTCTTCAGCGCCAGCGTCTTCACACCGGGCAGCGCGCGCTTGGCCAGGCCGGTCAGCGTGCCGCCCGGGCACACCTCGACGAGCGCGGTGGCGCCCAGCTCCCGGAACGTCTCCATGCACAGGTCCCAGCGCACGGGGTTGGCGACCTGCCCGACCAGCCGCTCCAGCACCTCGGTGCCGGACGCGACGGTCCGGCCGTCCTTGTTGGAGACGTACGGCACCTTCGGGTCGGCCGGCGACAGCTTCGCCGCGGCGTCGGCCAGGACGTCCACCGCGGGCGCCATGTGGCGGGTGTGGAAGGCGCCGGCCACCTTGAGCGGGACGA
>NZ_BNBF01000023.1:75475-87953 GCF_014654935.1 Streptomyces capoamus | reverse complement strand
CCTTGCGGACGCCCTCGGGCTTGTCCTCGGCCAGCGCGGCCAGCTGCTCCAGCGTGCCGGCGGCGACGATCTGGCCCGCGCCGTTGATGTTCGCCGGGGACAGGCCCAGCTTCTCCAGATGCGCGACGGAGGTCTCCGGGTCGCCGCCGAGCAGCGCCGCCATGCCGGTCTCGGTGACCGCGGCGGCGTCGGCCATCGCCAGGCCCCGCTTGCGGACGAGCCCGAGGGCGGCCGTGTCGTCCAGCACGCCCGCGAAGGCGGCGGCGGTGATCTCACCCACACTGTGGCCCGCGACCGCGCCGGGGGCGATCTCGGACATGTCACCGAGTGCCGCGGCGGACAGCAGGCCGGCGGCCACCAGCAGCGGCTGGGCCACCGCGGTGTCACGGATGGCGTCGGCGTCGGCCTGGGTGCCGTAGTGGACGAGATCCAGTCCGATGGCGTCCGACCAGGCGGCGACGCGGTCAGCGGCACCGGGCAGTTCGAGCCAGGGGGTCAGGAAGCCGGGCGTCTGGGCGCCCTGGCCGGGAGCGACGAGTACGAGCACTCTCACACTCTCTCTTGGGGACGGGCACGGCCGCCCGTGAGGACAGGGACGAAGAACGCGGAGGCGTTTTGTGGGCCTCCGACAAAACCCTATGCCTGGGGATCACCATCGGCGAGACGCCCCAGGATGAGCGCGATCCGTAGTGTGAACGCGGATCGTACATCCGACGGCGACCATCCGGTGACATCAGTCACACGTCGGAGCCGGTAGCGCACGGTGTTCGGGTGAACGAAGAGCATCCTCGCCGCGCCTTCCAGGCTGCTCGCCTGCTCCAGGTACACACTCAGGGTTTCCAGCAGTGCGGAACCGGCCTCCTCCAGCGGTCTGTAGATCTCCTCCACCAACTGTTCGCGGGCGCTCGGATCACCCGCGATCGCCCGCTCCGGCAGCAGATCGTCGGCCAGTACCGGCCGCGGCGCGTCCTGCCAGGCGGAGCAGGCCTTCAGCCCGGCGGCGGCGGCCTGCGCGGACCGGGTGGCGGCCAGCAGATCGGACACGACCGGACCCGCGACCACCGGCCCGGCGGCGAACGGCCCGATCAGCGACTTGGCCACGGCGAGCGGATTGGCGCTGCCGCCGGCGATGACGACCAGCCGGTCCCCGAGCACCCCCGTGAGCACCTGCAGCTTGGCGTGGCGCGCGGCCCGCCGGATGGCCTCGACCGTCAGCTCGCTGTCCCCGTCGGGCGCGGTGCCCAGCACCACGCACACGTGCTCCGGGGAGTTCCACCCCAGCGCGGCGGCCCGGCTGACCGCGCCCTCGTCCGCCTCGCCGCTCAGCACGGCGTTCACCACCAGCGACTCCAGGCGCGCGTCCCAGGCACCGCGTGCCTCGGCGGCCTGGGCGTACACCTGGGCGGTGGCGAAGGCGATCTCCCGGGCGTACACCAGCAGCGCCTCGCGCAGCACGCGCTCGTCACCGGGGGCGGCCACCTCGTCGATGGCGGACTCCATGACCTCGATCGTGGTCCGCACCATCTCCACGGTCTGCCGCAGCGTGATGGCCCGGGTCAGCTCGCGCGGCGCGGTCCCGAAGACGTCCGTGGAGATCGCCTGGGGCGCGTCCGGGCGCCGGAACCATTCGGTGAAGGCCGCGATGCCGGCCTGGGCGACGAGGCCGATCCAGGAACGGTTCTCCGGGGGCATGGCCCGGTACCACGGCAGGGACTCGTCCATGCGCGCGATCGCCTGCGCGGCGAGACGCCCCGAGGACTTCTCCAGCCGCTTCAGCGTCGCGGCGTGCGTGTGGACGTCGTGGGCTGCGGGGTCACCGTTGTGGGATTCGGGTTCGGGCACGGGGACAAGACTGCCTTATCGGGGCGGACCCATGCGCCGCCGGGTCAGGGGTGAGGTCTACGGTGGTCCCGTGATGGATGTTCGGCGCGCCGGCGAGCGCTACCGCGGAGGGGATCCGCAGGCCGGGATCGAGACCCGGCACGCCTTCTCCTTCGGCCCGCACTACGACCCGGACAATCTCCGCTTCGGCGCGCTGATCGCCTGCAACGAGGAGCGTCTCGCCCCCGGCGCCGGCTTCGGCGAACACCCGCACAGCCACACCGAGATCGTCACGTGGGTGGTCGAGGGTGAGCTGACCCACCGCGACTCCGCCGGCCACGAGACCCGGGTGCGCCCCGGGGACGTCCAGCACCTGAGCGCGGCGGCGGGCGTACGGCACGAGGAGCGCAACGACGGGGACGTGCCGCTGACCTTCGTCCAGATGTGGCTGATGCCACGCGACAGCGGCGGCGACCCCTCGTACACCCTCGTCCCGGGCATCGCCGACGTCACGCCCCATGCCGTGCCGGCGGCGGGCGCGACGCTCCGGGTGCGGCGCCTGGACCGGGGTGGGCGGACGGCGGTGCCGGATGCGGCCCTCGTGTACGTGCACGTGGTGCGGGGCGAGGTCCGGCTGGCGGGGGAGGTGCTGCGCCCCGGGGACGCGGCGAGGATCACCGGGGCGGAGGGCCTGGAGGCGGTGGCGGCGGAACCGGCCGAACTGCTGCTGTGGGAGATGACGGCTTAGCCGCGCAGTTCCGCGAGCACCGCGTCCGTGAAGGCCGGCCACACCTCGGCCGCCCACGGTCCGAACGCCCGGTCCGTCAGGGCGACGGCCGCCACCCCGGCATCGGGATCGACCCACAGGAACGTACCCGACTGCCCGAAATGCCCGAAGGTGCGAGGGGACGAGGAACTCCCCGTCCAGTGCGGGGACTTCCCGTCGCGGATCTCGAAGCCCAGTCCCCAGTCGTTCGGGTTCTGGTGCCCGTACCCCGGCAGCACCCCCTTCGTCCCCGGGTACTGCACCGTCATCGCCGCCGCGACCGTGCGCGCGTCCAGCAGCCGCGGCGCCTGCGCCTCGGCCGCGAACCGCAGCAGGTCCGTCACCGTCGACACCCCGTCCTTCGCCGGCGATCCCTCCAGCGACGTCGACGTCATGCCCAACGGCTCCAGCACCGCCTGCCGCAGGTACTCCGCGAACGGGATGTCCGTCGCCTTGGCGAGGTGGTCACCGAGCTGCTCGAACCCGGCGTTCGAGTACAGCCGCCGCTCCCCGGGCGGAGCCGTCACCCGGTGCTCGTCGAAGGCCAGTCCCGAGGTGTGCGCGAGCAGGTGCCGGACCGTCGACCCGGGCGGACCGGCCGGCTCGTCCAGCTCGATCGCGCCCTCCTCGTACGCGACGAGCGCCGCGTAGGCCGCCAGCGGCTTGGTGACGGAGGCGAGGGGGAAGCGGTGCCCGACGGGGCCGTGCGTCCCGAGGACGGTCCCGTCGGCTCGCACGACACCCGCCGCGGCGGTGGGGACGGGCCAGTTCTCGATCAGCGCCAGGCTCTGCAACGACATGCGCCCGAGCCTATGCGGCGCACGGCGGCAGCCGCACCGACGGGGTCCGGCCTCGCGGGGAGCCCAGGACCGGTTCTCACCGGACCGGCTTGCTTGGAGTGCACTCCAAGGCCCTAGCGTGGGGTCATGACGGTGATGCAGACCACGCCAGCGGCCACCGGGCACGCCAGCCCCGCCGACATCTGCTCCGCCCCACCCCGGCGCCATCCCCGCCCCGACGGCCAGGACCGGTACACGATCAGCGAAGTCGTCGCGTTCACCGGGCTGACCGCGCACACGCTGCGCTGGTACGAGCGGATCGGGCTGATGCCGCACGTCGACCGCTCGCACACCGGCCAGCGCCGCTACAGCAACCGCGACCTGGACTGGCTCGACTTCGTGACCAAACTCCGGCTGACCGGCATGCCGGTGGCCGACATGGTCCGGTACGCGGAACTGGTCCGGGAGGGCGACCACACCTTCGCGGAGCGCCGGGAGCTGCTGGAGTCGACCCGGAGGGACGTCCTGTCCCGGATCGCGGAACTCCACGACACCCTCGGCGTCCTGGACCGGAAGATCAGCTTCTACGCGCGCGAGCAGTAGCTACAGCTCGGCCAGCAGCTCGGCCTTCTTCGAGGAGAACTCCTCGTCGGTGACCAGGCCCGCCTGGTGCAGTTCCCCGAGGTGCCGGATCCGCTCGGCGATGTCCGCGGGGTCCCGCCGGGGCGCGGCCGGTGCCACCGGCACCGGCCCGCGCGTGCGCACCGCCGCCAGCACCGCGGCGGCGAACGGCAGCGACTCGTGCACCGGGCCGTACCCCAGGCCGAAGACCACCGAGGCGGGATCCTGGTCCGGCTGCGCGGTCCGCGCCGCACCCGGGTCGCGGGGCACCAGCCGCAGGTGCCCCTCGAAGATCTCCGGCGACCGCCACTCCACCCCGCTCAGCCCGGCCACCGGAAAGCTCTGGTCGCCGGCCTTCCACTTGGCCGAGGAGGCCCCGGTCCACGACCAGCGGAACTGCACGGCCGTCCCGTCGAAGGACGCCTTGCCGTCGTACGCCTTGAACTGCAGGGGCGCCTCGGGCACCGCCACCAGGTGCCGCTCGGCGGGCCCGGACTCGGTCAGCAGCCCCTTCAGCTCGTCGGCGTAGTACTCGGCGAGGGTCTCCCGCTCGGCCGGCAGCACCAGCCGGTAGGGGTCGGAGCCCTCCTTGAGCTGGCCGTCGGCCGCCTCCATCAGCGGATCGGCGCCGGGGCGCGGCTCCAGCCGCAGGACGACCGTGCCCCGCCTGCCGGGGGCGAGCGTCACGCCCTGGACCGCCGACAACGGGATCCGGCGCTCGCCGAGCGCCTGGAACAGCTTCGGTGTCCGGATCCCCCGTTCGTAGCGGATGAGCACGGAGTCGGACTCGAACTCCCAGACGGCATGACACCCCGCCAGTACGTCACCCATGCGGCTCATCGTATGCGGCACGTGCTCCTCCGTCGCCACCTGCGCAGACCGCACTTCCTGCTGTTTCTACGCGCGTCCGGCCGTCGTCGCGCCGGACAGACCGGACCGGCACGCGTCGTCCTCCCGTGCGCACCTCACCGCGTCGTACGCGCCCACGCCGATGTCGGCGAGGTTGCGCAGGCTGTCCGTGCCGGGCTCGAAGTACCCGCTGTGCCCCTGGGCGTCGCGGGCCGACAGCACCCGCGCGCCGAACGCCGAGGACACCGGGTCGGCACCGTGGCCGAGGCCGCCCAGCTCCAGGTACGGCACGTCCTGCACCCAGTCGCTGGCGTCCCGCATCGCCCACACCCGGGCCGTGGTGCCCAGGCGGGCGGCCCTGGTGACGCGCATGCCGGGACTCGCGGCCACGGCTATGTCGGCGACCCGGCGGGGCATGCCGTGCGCGGCCACCCCGCAGACCACCGAGCCGTAGCTGTGGCAGAACATCGACACCGGGGCCCGGCCGGGCAGGGCGCGCAGCAGCGCGTTCAGCCGTACGGCCCCCTCCTCGGCGCGCAGGCCGGTGGCCGCGTCCACCCCGAGCCCGTCGGGTGAGGTGTAGTCGGCCCAGGCGATCACCGCGGTGCGGGTCGCCGGGTCGGCCGCGCGCTCGGCCGCGTACAGGGCCTTGGCCATGCCGACCGGGGCGCTGTACCTGCGGTACGTCCGCTGGAAGGTGAGCAGATCGGTGTCGACCCCGGGGACGACGACCGACACCCGCTCGGCCGTGTCGAGGTCGCCGAACACCTCGGCGACCCGGCCCGAGCCCTCGGGGTCGAAGGCCAGGATGTGCCGGCCGGGGTCGAGCAGGGACGTGTAGCGCTCCATCCGGCGGGCCGCGTCCTGCTGGCCCGCCGAGCTGAGCCGGCTGTCGTGCACGCGCTTGTGCTCGACGGCGCGGGCCTGGGCCAGCGCCTTGCGGTTGGCGCGGTAGCGCAGGGCGACGGGGGCGCCGTTCATGTTGCCGACCGCGAGCGGATAGCGGCGGGCGAGACGGTCGCGCTCGTGCGGGGTGAGCTTGCCGAAGAAGCGGGCGAGGCGGGCCGGCCCGGCCGCGGGGTCGGGCAGGTGGTGGCCGCGGATGCTGCCGTGCTCCCACTGGGTGAGCGAGGCCTGCAGCGCTGTCGACTCCCGGTGGCTGCGCAGGGCGGTCCAGCCGGTGGTCGCGAGCATCACGAACACGACGGCCAGCGCCAGCAGTGCGCGCGAGACGTTCCATTGCGGGGAGGTGTCGAAAGAAGTCACTGGGAGGACACACTAGGAGAACGGGCCGGTCTCGCGGTAACCGAGTGACAGGGATCACGTTTCGACGGTCACCGAACACACCGCCGGTGATCTCCCCGGCGGTGCGCCGGCGATCTCAGGCGGCGCGCCAGTGTCCCGTGAGTGCCGAGCCCAGCTGATCGAGGTAGGAGGCGGTGAGCGTGCGGACGGACTCCGGGCCGTGGTCCTCGCTCGTGCTCCACTGCCGCTCGCTGACCCGGATCACCCCGCCGAACACGGCCACCGCCAGCCGGGGCCGCGGGTCGGTGTCCACATCGACGCCCTCCCGCTCGGCCAGCAGGCGCGCGAGGGTCTCCTCTGTGGCCGCGGAGCGGCGCAGATGGGCGGCGAGCAGCGCGGGCGTGGACTCGATCGTCCGGTACATGCGCAGGTACAGCTCGACCGGCACGACCGACTCGACGGTCTCGCGGATCGCCTCCCAGCCCTCCAGGAACGCCTGCCGCAGGGCCTCCATCGGCGCCTCGTGCGGCGGGCGCGCGCGCACGGCCGCGACGAAGGCCGCCTCCGTCATCTCCTGGACGGTGAAGGCCACGTCCTCCTTGCCGGCGAAGTAGCGGAAGAAGGTGCGCTGCGAGACGTCGACCGCCTCGGCGATCTCGTCGACGGTGGTCCGCTCGTACCCCCGGCTGGTGAACAGTTCGAGAGCGGCCCGCAGCAGCGCTTCCCGTGTACGCCGCTTCTTGCGCTCCCGCAGCGTCTCCATGGCCTCTCTCTCCCTGCGTGCGTCCCGCCCGGCCCCGGGGGCCCGGGGGGTCCGATTTCTGTCAGTAACCGGCGACTGAATTGGTTTGTCAACTGTCAGTCACTGTCATTAACCTGAGTTTATGACTAGTCAGACCACCGTCGACGCGCCCCCGTCGGGACCGCGGCCGACCGCCGGCCTGCGCGGCCACCCGTGGCTCACCCTCGTCACCGTCGCCGTAGGGGTCATGATGGTGGCCCTCGACGGCACCATCGTGGCCATCGCCAACCCGGCCATCCGGGACGACCTGAACGCGTCCTTCGCCGATGTGCAGTGGGTCTCGAACGCCTACTTCCTCGCCCTCGCGGTCACCCTGATCACCGCGGGCAAGCTCGGCGACCGCTTCGGCCACCGGCAGACCTTCCTCATCGGCGTCACCGGCTTCGCCGCCGCGTCCGGCGCCATCGGGCTGTCCGGCAGCATCACCACGGTCATCGTCTTCCGGGTCTTCCAGGGCCTGTTCGGCGCGCTGCTGATGCCGGCCGCGCTCGGCGTGCTGCGGGCCACCTTCCCGGCCGAGAAGCTGAACATGGCGATCGGCGTGTGGGGCATGGTGATCGGGGCGTCCACCGCGGGCGGCCCGATCCTCGGCGGTGTCCTCGTCGAGCACGTCAACTGGCAGTCGGTGTTCTTCATCAACGTGCCGGTCGGTGTCGTCGCCCTCCTCCTCGGCACGCTGATCCTGCTCGACCACCGCGCCGAGAACGCCCCGCGCTCCTTCGACCTGCCCGGCATCGCCCTGCTGTCCGGTGCGATGTTCTGCCTGGTGTGGGCGCTCATCAAGGCCCCGACCTGGGGCTGGGGCGACGGCACGACCTGGCTGTTCATCGCCGGCTCCGCGGTGCTCTTCGCCGTGTTCGCCTTCTGGGAGACGAAGGTCGCCGAACCGCTGGTCCCGCTGGGTCTGTTCCGCTCGGTGGCGCTGTCGGCCGGTGTCGTGCTGATGGTCCTGATGGCCATCGCCTTCATGGGCGGCCTGTTCTTCGTGACGTTCTACCTGCAGAACGTCCATGGGATGAGCCCCGTCGACGCCGGCGCCCACCTGCTGCCGCTCACCGGCATGATGATCGTCGGCTCGCCGCTCGCCGGCACCGCGATCACCAAGCTCGGCCCGCGCGTCCCGCTGGCCTTCGGCATGGCGGTGACCGCGGTCGCGCTGTACGGCATGTCGACGCTGGAGAGCGACACCGGCAGCGGCGTGATGTCCCTCTGGTTCGCCCTGCTGGGCCTCGGTCTCGCCCCGGTCATGGTCGGCGCCACCGAGGTCATCGTCGGCAACGCCCCCCTGGAGCTGTCCGGTGTGGCGGGCGGTCTCCAGCAGGCGGCGATGCAGATCGGCAGCAGCCTCGGTACGGCGGTGCTCGGTGCCGTGATGGCTTCCGAGGTCGACAGCGAACTGCCGGGCAAGTGGGCCGGCGCGGGGCTGCCGAAGCTGACCCCCGAGCAGCTGGACAAGGCGTCCGAGGCGGTACAGGTCGGCGTGGCCCCGGTGGCGAAGGGCGTGCCGGAACCGGTCGCCGCGAAGATCACCGCGGTCGCCCACGACACCTTCATCTCCGGCATGAGCCTCGCCTCCCTGGTCGCGGCCGGGGTGGCGGCGGTCGCCGTCCTCGTCGCGCTGCTCACCAAGCGGGGCGCGAACGCGGAGGCGGGCGCGGGCGTGGGCCACATCTGAGCGGTTTCCCCTATCAGGGTGACTCCGCTAAAGATCCCTCGCCCCCGGCCCGCGCCGCAGGTCACAGTGGGTCAAGTCCTCCGCAGGGCATGGGGGGACGGACGGGCCGCGGCGCGCGCTGCCGGAGGGGGGCGGCGCGCGCAGGTCTGTCCCGGCGCAACCGGGGTACCCGCAATCCGAAGCCGAACTGTCCGCATACGTCAGGGAGTTGATGATGGCAGGCTTCGGGCACGGAACGCGCGGGTACCCCCGGTCACGTGGCCGGACGTGGCAACGGACAGGGCCGGACCGTGCGACGCTCGGCATCATCGGCACGATCTGCGCGGTGGCGGGCTTCTTCGCGCTGGGCATCGTGCTCGGCCCGGTGGCGATGTTCTGCGGCTGGCAGGCCATGGGCCGCAAGTGGTCGAACGACGGCAACGTCCCCGCCCTGGTGGCCCTGATCCTGGGCGCGATCGACACGCTGCTGGCGCTCATCGCCCTGGCGGGCGCGGCGGCCTGGGGCCACGGTCCGCTGTAGCCGGCAGATCCTCGCCGTCGAGCGGAGGGTGAGCCCGCGCGGTCGCCGACCGCGCGGCTCCCCGCCCCTCGGCGCGCTCGGCCAGGCGGGCCACCTCCGCCCGGAGCAGCCGTACCTCCGCGGTGAGGGAGCTGATCGCCTCCGTCTGGCGGCGCTCCTCCACATCGTCCTTCTCGAAGCGCGAGATGAACCACGCGGCGATGTTCGCGGTGACCACACCGAGCAGCGCGATGCCGGACAGCATCAGCCCGACGGCGATCACCCGCCCCAGCCCGGTGGTCGGCGCGTGGTCCCCGTACCCCACGGTCGTCATCGTCGTGAACGACCACCACACCGCGTCACCCAGCGTCCTGATGTTCCCGTGCGGTGACCGGCGCTCGACGGACAGCACCGCCAGCGACCCGAACATCAGCAGGCCGATCACGGACCCGACGACGTACGTGGTCAGCCGGATCTGCGGCGCCATCCGCGCCCGCCGGCCCACCAGCATCAGCGTGGACACCAGCCGCAGCAGCCGCAGCGGCTGCAGCAGCGGCAGCACCACCGCGCACAGGTCGGGCCAGTGCCGCCGCACGAAGTCCTTCCGGTGCGGGGCGAGGGCCAGCCGCACCAGGTAGTCGACGGCGAACGCCCCCCACACCACCCACTCCACCCCGGTGCACAGGGCCGTCAGGGAGTGACCGGCGGAGTCGTCCACGATCGGTACGGCGTACGCGACGGCGAACGCCACCGCGAGCCCCAACAACGGCCGCTGCGCACACCGCTCCCACCGCACCTGCGCCGAGCTCTGCTCCATGGGCGCAATGGTAAAGAAACCTTAAGGACAGCGCCCCGCAAGGGGCGCGGGGAACTGCGCGATCAGCCCCCACAGACCCGCAGCTCCCCACGACCTCTAGTGGCCGAAGCCAAGTGCAACGGCTACGCGTCGCCGCCCGCCACCCCCGGATCCGCCGCCGACACGTCCAGCAGCCGGTACCGGTCGATGGCCTGCTTCAGCGCGGAGCGGTCGACCTTGCCGTCGCGGGCCAGTTCGGTGAGCACGGCGACGACGATCGACTGCGCGTCGATGTGGAAGAAGCGGCGCGCGGCGCCCCGGGTGTCGGCGAAGCCGAAGCCGTCGGCGCCGAGCGACTGGTACGTGCCGGGCACCCAGCGCGCGATCTGGTCCGGTACCGATCGCATCCAGTCGGACACGGCCACGAACGGACCCTCGGCGCCGCTCAGCTTCCGCGTCACGTACGGCACCCGCTGCTCCTCCTCCGGATGCAGCAGGTTGTGCTCCTCGCACTCCACGGCCTCGCGGCGCAGCTCGTTCCAGGAGGTCGCGGACCACACGTCCGCCCTGACGTTCCACTCCTCGGCGAGGATCCGCTGCGCCTCCAGGGCCCACGGGACCGCCACGCCCGACGCCATGATCTGCGCCGGGACCGAGCCGCCCGTGCCCTCGCTCAGCTTGTGGACGCCCTTGACGATGCCCTCGACGTCCACGCCGGCCGGCTCGGCCGGGTGCTGGATGGGCTCGTTGTAGACGGTCAGGTAGTAGAAGACGTCCTCGCCGTGCGGGTGCTCGGGCGAGCTGCCGTACATCCGGCGCAGACCGTCCTGCACGATGTGCGCGATCTCGTAGGCGTACGCCGGGTCGTAGGCCACGCACGCCGGGTTGGTGGAGGCCAGCAGCTGGGAGTGGCCGTCCGCGTGCTGGAGCCCTTCACCGGTCAGGGTCGTACGTCCCGCGGTCGCACCCAGGACGAAACCGCGCGCCAGCTGGTCGGCCATCTGCCAGAACTGGTCGCCGGTGCGCTGGAAACCGAACATGGAGTAGAAGACGTAGACCGGGATCAGCGGCTCGCCGTGCGTGGCGTACGCCGAGCCGGCGGCGATCAGCGAGGCCGTGCAGCCCGCCTCGGAGATGCCGTCGTGCAGCATCTGGCCGGTCGGAGACTCCTTGTAGGCGAGCAGCAGCTCACGGTCCACCGACTCGTACTGCTGGCCGAGCGGGTTGTAGATCTTCGCACTCGGGAAGAAGGAGTCCATGCCGAAGGTGCGGTACTCGTCCGGCGCGATCAGCACGAACCGCTTGCCGATCTCCTTGTCCCGCATGAGGTCCTTCAGGAGGCGCACAAAGGCCATGGTCGTCGCGATGGACTGCTGGCCCGTGCCCTTCTTCACGGTCGCGTACGCCTTGTCGTCCGGCAGGGCGAGCGGCTCGGAGCGCACCACGCGCGTGGGCACGTAACCGCCGAGGCCGTTGCGGCGGTCGTGCATGTACTGGATCTCCTCCGAGTCCCGGCCCGGGTGGTAGTACGGCGGCGCGCCGGACTCCAGCTCCTTGTCGGAGATCGGCAGGTGCAGGCGGTCCCGGAAGCGCTTGAGGTCGTCGACCGTCAGCTTCTTCATCTGGTGCGTGGCGTTGCGGCCCTCGAAGTTCGGGCCCAGCGTCCAGCCCTTGACCGTCTTGGCCAGGATGACCGTCGGCTGGCCCCTGTGCTCCTTGGCCGCCTTGAAGGCCGCGTAGATCTTGCGGTGGTCGTGGCCGCCGCGGCCCAGGTGCAGGATCTGGTCGTCGGTCATGTTCTCGACCATCGCGCGCAGCCGGTGGTCGTCGCCGAAGAAGTGCTCGCGGATGTAGGCGCCGGTCTCGGTGGCGTACGTCTGGAACTGCCCGTCCGGCGTGATGTTCATCTTGTTGACCAGGATGCCGTCCCGGTCCTGGGCGAGCAGCGGGTCCCAGGTGCGGTCCCAGATCAGCTTGATCACGTTCCAGCCGGCGCCCCGGAAGACCGACTCCAGCTCCTGGATGATCTTGCCGTTGCCGCGCACCGGGCCGTCGAGGCGCTGCAGGTTGCAGTTGACCACGAAGGTCAGGTTGTCCAGGCCCTCCCGGGCCGCGATGGTCAGCTGGCCGAGCGACTCCGGCTCGTCCATCTCCCCGTCGCCGAGGAACGCCCACACGTGCGACTTCGAGGTGTCCGCGATCCCGCGCGCCTCCATGTAGCGGTTCATCCGCGCCTGGTAGATCGCGCCCAGCGGGCCGAGCCCCATGGAGACCGTCGGGAACTCCCAGAAGTCCGGCATCGAGCGCGGGTGCGGGTAGCTGGACAGACCGTCCGGGTACTTCGACTTCTCCTGGCGGAAGCCGTCCAGCTGCCGCTCGGTGAGCCGGTCGAGCAGGTACGCGCGCGCGTAGATGCCGGGGGAGGCGTGGCCCTGGAAGAAGACCTGGTCGCCGCCGTCGCCCTCGTCCTTGCCGCGGAAGAAGTGGTTGAAGCCGACGTCGTAGAGCGAGGCGGAGGAGGCGAAGGTGGCGATGTGGCCGCCGACGCCGATGCCCGGGCGCTGGGCCCGCGAGACCATCACGGCCGCGTTCCAGCGGGTCGCGTTCAGGATCCTGCGCTCGATC
>NZ_BNBF01000023.1:71641-75432 GCF_014654935.1 Streptomyces capoamus | reverse complement strand
TCCTCGTTGCCCGGGAAGAACGGCTCGCTCTTGGTGGGGATCGTGTTGACGTAGTCCGTGCTGCGCATCTCCGGCACGGCGACGCGCTTCTCGCGGGCCCGCTCGATGAGACGCAGCATGAGGTAGCGGGCCCGCTCCCGCCCGCGCTCGTCGACGGCGGCGTCCAGGGAGTCGAGCCACTCCTGGGTTTCCTCGGGATCGAAGTCAGGAACCTGACTCGGAAGGCCGCCAATGATGATCGGGTTGCGATCGGATCCGGGAGCCACGCTGTTCCTTACCTGTCAGAGGGCCAGTTTCTGCCTGCCTACACCGTTCCCCATCGTGTACCTCGGGAAGGCGTACGTCATCCGCACTGTCGTCCGCATCGGTCAAAACGCAACGATACGCCCGGGGTGTGACGTGCTTTGCAAAGTTGTTCGAGCGACGTAACACTGGATGATTCCGAACGGGATGATCCGGGCACACCGGTGTGATGTGGGTTCCGCGGAAACGGGATACGGTGCCAGAAGTTGCGGCGACACGGCCGGGATCGTCACCGTTTCGACGGTCCAGACGGCCGGGTACTTGCGCGATCCGCCCCGCCCGTGTGGACTACGGCCAATGCTTCGCGCACGCGCGTGGCTGAGATACTTACCGAACTTGATCAGGAGGCAACCCGTGAGCGCGACCGCGGACCACGCGGAGGAGCGGACGAACCCTGCCGCCAGGCTGGGGTTCCAGCCCGGGCAGGTGGTCCAGGAGATCGGCTACGACGACGACGTCGATCAGGAGCTCCGCGAGGCCATCGAGGAAACCATCGCAGGCGACCTCATGGACGAGGACTACGACGACGTGGCCGACGCCGTTGTGCTGTGGTTCCGTGACGACGACGGCGACCTGACGGATGCGCTGGTGGATGCCACCACGTACATCGAAGAAGGCGGCGCGATCCTGCTCCTGACGCCGAAGACCGGCCGTTCGGGGTACGTGGAGCCGAGCGACATCCAGGACGCCGCCACCACGGCCGGCCTGACCGCTTCGAAGAGCGTCAGCGTCGGCAAGGACTGGAGCGGCAGCCGGCTGGCGACGCCCAAGGCGGCCAAGTCCAAGAGGTGACCGTCCTCGTCCACCGGACGGGCCGAGCACGCTCGGCCCGTCCGTGAGACACCGGTGCCCGCTGCGTAGGGTGGACCCGAGCGTCCGCACGCTCCCACCCGAACAGCCCACCGAAGGGATGCACGACGATGGCGATCCAGGTCGGCGACAAGGCGCCCGGCTTCGAGCTGAAGGACAACCACGGCCGGACCGTGAAGCTCTCCGACTTCCGCGGTGAGAAGAACGTGGTCCTGCTCTTCTACCCCTTCGCCTTCACCGGCGTGTGCACCGGCGAGCTGTGCGAGCTGCGCGACAACCTGCCGCGCTTCGCCGACCGCGACACCCAGCTGCTCGCCGTCTCCAACGACTCCATCCACACCCTGCGCGTCTTCGCCGAGCAGGAGGGCTTCGAATACCCCCTGCTGAGCGACTTCTGGCCGCACGGCAACGTCTCGCGCGCGTACGGCGTCTTCGACGAGGACAAGGGCTGTGCCGTCCGGGGCACCTTCATCATCGACAAGGAGGGCGTCGTGCGGTGGACCGTGGTCAACGGCCTGCCGGACGCCCGCGACCTGAACGAGTACGTGCAGGCGCTCGACACTCTCTGAGCCGACCGCGGGCGACACCTGCGATTCTCAGGGTGCAGGGTCTGCGGGGCGCGGGAACCCGTCACTAGGATCGGCACGTTGATCCCATATCCGAAGCACGACGGGGCTTCCCGCCCCTGGACACCACATGGAGGACCCGTGGGAGTCAGCCTCAGCAAGGGCGGCAACGTATCGCTGACGAAGGAGGCCCCGGGCCTGACCGCCGTCATCGTCGGCCTGGGGTGGGACGTGCGCACGACGACCGGCACGGACTTCGACCTCGACGCGAGCGCGCTGCTGCTGAACAACTCCGGCAAGGTCGCGAGCGACCAGCACTTCGTCTTCTTCAACAATCTCAAGAGCCCCGACGGCTCGGTCGAGCACACCGGTGACAACATCACCGGTGAGGGCGAGGGTGACGACGAGCAGATCAAGATCGACTTGGCCGGTGTCCCGGCCGACATCGAGAAGATCGTCTTCCCGGTGTCGATCTACGACGCCGAGAACCGCCAGCAGTCCTTCGGCCAGGTCCGCAACGCCTTCATCCGCGTCGTGAACCAGGCCGGCGGGCAGGAGATCGCTCGCTACGACCTGAGCGAGGACGCCTCCACCGAGACGGCCATGGTCTTCGGCGAGCTGTACCGGCACGGCGCGGAGTGGAAGTTCCGGGCCATCGGCCAGGGCTACGCCTCCGGCCTGCGGGGCATCGCGCAGGACTTCGGCGTCAACGTCTGATCCCGGCGGAGTAACGACACCTGCACCATCCGGCGCCGCACCGTTTACGGGCGGCGCCGGACGCGCAGGACAACCAGGCAGGCACCACCAGGGGAGGACCAGCATCATGGGCGTCACACTCGCCAAGGGGGGCAATGTCTCCCTCTCCAAGGCCGCACCGAACCTCACCAACGTCCTGATCGGGCTCGGCTGGGACGCCCGGTCCACCACCGGGGCCCCCTTCGACCTGGACGCCAGCGCCCTGCTGTGCGGCGCCGGGAACCGGGTGCTGGGCGACGAGTGGTTCGTGTTCTACAACCAGCTCACGAGCCCCGACGGCTCCGTGGAGCACACCGGTGACAACCTCACCGGTGAGGGCGAGGGCGACGACGAGTCGGTCCTGGTCGACCTGGCCAAGGTCCCCCCGCAGTGCGAAAAGATCATCTTCCCGGTCTCCATCCATATGGCCGACGAGCGCGGCCAGACCTTCGGCCAGGTCTCCAACGCCTTCATCCGCGTGGTCAACCAGGCCGACGGCCAGGAACTGGCGCGCTACGACCTGAGCGAGGACGCCTCCACCGAGACCGCGATGATCTTCGGCGAGCTGTACCGGTACCAGGGCGAGTGGAAGTTCCGTGCGGTCGGTCAGGGGTACGCGTCCGGCCTCCGGGGCATCGCTCTAGACTTCGGAGTCAACGTTTCGTAAAACTCGGTACGACTCGGGGGAGACCCTCCCCCAGACTTCGTCTGGGAGGTGCCCCCACCACACGATGGGGTAGCCAGTGCTTCTGAAAACCTTCGGCTGGTCGTTCGCGGTCACCGCGCTCGGTCTGGTCGCGGCGGTGTTCTACGGGGGGTGGACCGCCTTCGGGATCGTGGCGATCCTGGCCGTCCTGGAGATCTCGCTGTCCTTCGACAACGCGGTCGTCAACGCCGGGATCCTGAAGAAGATGAACGCCTTCTGGCAGAAGATCTTCCTCACGGTCGGCGTGCTCATCGCCGTCTTCGGCATGCGGCTGGTCTTCCCCGTCGTCATCGTCGCGATCAGCGCCAAGATGGGGCCGATCGAGGCGGTCGACCTCGCGCTCAACAACAAGGACCGCTACCAGCAGCTGGTCACCGACGCCCACCCGGCGATCGCCGCCTTCGGCGGCATGTTCCTGCTGATGATCTTCCTCGACTTCATCTTCGAGGACCGGGACATCCAGTGGCTGCGCTGGATCGAGCGGCCCCTGGCCAAGCTCGGCAAGGTCGACATGCTGTCGGTCTGCATCGCCCTGATCGTCCTGCTGATCACGTCCTTCACCTTCGCCACCCACGCCCACCAGCACGGCGGCGCCCACGTGGACAAGGCGCAGACGGTACTGATCGCCGGGATCGCCGGCCTGATCACCTACATGATCGTCGGCGGCCTCT
>NZ_BNBF01000023.1:62463-71592 GCF_014654935.1 Streptomyces capoamus | reverse complement strand
CCGGCTACTTCGAGGACAAGCTGGAGGAAGAGGAGGAGCGCGAGCACGAGGAGGAGGAACAGGCCGCCCGCAGCGGCAAGCAGAAGCCCGCGATCGTCCTGGCCGGCCAGGCCGCGTTCTTCATGTTCCTCTACCTGGAGGTCCTGGACGCCTCCTTCTCCTTCGACGGCGTCATCGGCGCCTTCGCCATCACCAACGACATCGTGCTGATGGCCCTCGGCCTCGGTATCGGCGCGATGTACGTCCGGTCGCTCACGGTCTACCTGGTCCGCCAGGGCACCCTGGACGACTACGTCTACCTGGAGCACGGCGCCCACTACGCCATCGGCGCCCTCGCCGTGATCCTCATGGTCACCATCCAGCACGAGATCAACGAGGTCGTCACCGGTCTCGTCGGTGTCGTCCTGATCGCCTGGTCCTTCTTCTCCTCCGTCCGCCGCAACCGCGCCCTGGCCGCGGCGGGCGGCGAGGGCACCGACGAGAAGGCCGAGGTCTCGTCCGGGGTGTGACGGCCCGGACGGTGAGGAACGCTCTGAGCGGGGCGGCCGACACGGCCGGCCGCCCCGCCGGCGTCACAACGGTCACCTGGGGGCGGGAATGGGATTCTTCGACGGGCTGCTGGGCGGGCGCGCCGCCGACTTCGACTCGGGCAACTCGACCAACGCGATCGAACTGACCAGGCGGCACCAGGCGGTGTCGCTCACCAAGCAGGAAGCGGCCACCGGCCACCTGCGCGTGAACCTCTCCTGGCGGATGCGGACGTCCGACTTCGACGGGACCCAGCGCACCAGCCTGTTCCGGCACCCCTTCAGGGCCCTGAAGCCGCCGGAGGTCCTCGGGCACGGCCAGAGCATGGTCAACGTCGACCTCGACCTCGGCTGCCTGTACGAGCTGACCGACGGCACCAAGGGGGTCGTACAGCCCCTCGGCGGCTACCTGGGCGACGTCAACGCGCCGCCGTACATCAAACTCAGCGGCGACGACCGGTTCGGCTCGGCGTCCGGCGAGACGATGTACGTCAACCTCGACCACCGCGACGCCCTCAAGCGGCTGCTGGTCTTCGTCTACATCTACGACCAGACCCCCGCCTTCGACCGTACCCACGCCGTCGTCACCCTCTACCCGAGCAACGGCCCCCGCATCGAGATAAGCCTCGACGAACGCCACCCGCAGGCCCGCTCCTGCGCCGTCGTCATGATCGAGAACGTCAAGGGCGAACTGATCGTCCGCCGCGAGGTCAAGTTCGTCTACGGCTTCCAGGGCGAACTCGACCGTCTCTACGGCTGGGGCCTGCAGTGGGGCAGGGGCTACAAGACCAAGGCGGACCGGTAGGGCGCGGGCGGCCTACCGCCCGACGAACTGCGGCCCCTGCGGCGGCAGCCGGAAGTACGCGTCCCCCGACGCGGCCGCCGGCGCCTGCATCGGCTGGGGGTAGCCGTAGGCGGGCGGCTGCGCCGGCACGGAAGCCGTCGGCGGCTCCGCGGAGGCCGGCAGCTCCGGGGGCAGCGGCTGGGACGACGTCGGCTCGGACTCCGGCTCCGCGCCCTCCGACTCGTCCACCGAGATGCCGAAGTCGGTGGCGAGCCCCTTCAGCCCGTTGGAGTACCCCTCGCCCAGCGCCCGGAACTTCCAGCCCTCCCCGCGCCGGTACAGCTCACCGCAGATCAGCGCCGTCTCCGCGCCGGTCTCCGGCTTGATCTCGAACCGGGTCAGCGGTTCCCCGTCGGCGACCGCCGCGTCGTACAGCAGGATGCACAGCGCCGGCACCCGGTCGAAGGCGACGCCGTCGGCGGAGGCGACCAGCAGGATCCGGCCCACCCCCGGCTCCACGCCGGACAGGTCCGTCTGGATCGTGTCGGCCAGCCCCTCGGCGACCCGCTTCTTGCCCAGCCGCCACACCGCCCCGGAGGGGTGCCGGGGCTGGTTGTAGAAGACGAAGTCCTCGTCGGAGCGCACCCGGCCGCCGGAGCCCAGCAGCAGTGCCGACACGTCCACGTCCGGGACGCCCTGCCCGGGCGTCCAGCGCAGCACGGCACGCACCGTGGCGGCCTCCAGCGGGACGTTCGACCCCTTCAGCATCGCGTGCGTCATGCGGTCATCCTGCCTGCTCGGTCCTGCTCACGACAATGCGGGGGGTTGGCGGCGCCACGGGTGGGTTACCGGAAATTCACGCACGTGGGGAACTCCGGACAGGGATCCCTACGTACTATTACCGGCCACCCTTTACCGAATCCAGAGGATCGGCTCGCGCGCCGAGGGAGTCCTATGCGTCATTTCGGGCACATCGCCCCCGAGGTACGGCAGCGCCTCTTCCATCAGGAGCCGTGCGCCTTCACCGCCGGCTCCCCTCCCCGGCTGCTCTCCGCGGCCCTGGGCGCCACGCTGTACAGCCCGGCCACCCGGCCGCGGCTGGCCGACGACATCGTCAAGCAGGCGGCGGGCGGGGTGGTCTCGATGGTGCTGTGCCTGGAGGACTCGATCGACGACGCGGACGTCGGGCCGGCGAGGAGAACCTCGTCCGGCAGTTCGCCGCTCTCGCCGCCCGCCCCGGGGCGGAACCGCCCCTGCTGTTCATCCGGGTCCGCACCCCGGAGCAGATACCGGACCTGGTCCGCCGCCTCGGCCCGACCGTGCGCCTGCTGACCGGATTCGTGCTGCCCAAGTTCACCGAGGAACGCGGCATCCCCTTCCTGGAGGCCCTCACCGGCGCGGAGAAGGCCTGCGGCCGCCGGCTTTTCGCCATGCCCGTCCTGGAGTCCCCCGAGCTGCTCTACCGGGAGTCCCGGGTGGAGACCCTGGAGGGCATCTTCCGCGCGGTCGACAAGTACCGCGACCGGGTGCTGGCCCTCCGCCTCGGCGTGACCGACTTCTGCTCCTCCTACGGCCTGCGCCGCGCCCCCGACATGACGGCGTACGACGTCCAGATCGTCGCCTCCGTGATCGCCGACGTGGTGAACATGCTCGGCCGTGCCGACGGCAGCGGGTTCACCGTCACCGGCCCGGTCTGGGAGTACTTCCGCGTGCCGGAGCGCATGTTCAAGCCGCAGCTGCGCCAGAGCCCCTTCCTGCAGGTACGGGCCGTCGAGCTGCGCGAGAAGCTGATCGAACACGCCATGGACGGGCTGCTCCGGGAGATCTCCCTCGACCAGGCCAACGGCCTGCTCGGCAAGACCTGCATCCACCCCTCCCACGTCCTGCCCGTGCACGCGCTGTCCGTGGTCAGCCACGAGGAGTTCAGCGACGCCCAGGACATCCTGCGGCCGGAACGCGGCGGCGGGGGTGTACTCCGGTCGGCGTACACGAACAAGATGAACGAGGTGAAACCGCACCGCGCCTGGGCGGAGCGGACCCTCCTGCGCGCCGAGGTGTTCGGCGTCGCCAACGAGGACGTCGGCTTCGTGGACCTGCTCGCCGCCGGCATACCCGGCTGAACCTTTCGTCACCTCTCCAAGGAACGCATGAACAACGCAGTGAACGACGGGGTCTGGTCCGGCAGCTGGGTCGCCGAGCGGCTCGGGGTCGGGCTCGAGGGCGACGACGCGCTGCCGGCGCTGCTCGGACTCGCCCTGCGGCGCAATCCCAAGCGGGCCCACCTGCTGGTCTCCAACGTCCTCGGCAAGCACGTCCCGCAGTCGCCGGCCGTGGTCCACGACCACGGGCTCCGGCTGGGCCGCCGGGTCGCCGAGCTGCTCGGTGAGGCCGAGACGGGGTCCGCCGTCGTCCTCGGGTACGCGGAGACCGCGACGGGGCTCGGGCACGCCGTCGCCGACGGGCTCGGCGCGGCACCGTATCTGCACTCCACGCGGCGGCCCGTCCCCGGCGTCACCCCGGCGGGCGGCTTCGAGGAGTCCCACAGCCACGCCACGTCGCACCTGCTGCTGCCGGAGGATCCGGGGCTGCTGGCCGGGGACGGACCGCTGGTGCTGGTGGACGACGAGTTCTCGACCGGCAACACGGTCCTCAACACCATTCGTGACCTGCACCGGCGGTATCCGCGCCGGCGCTACGTGGTGGTGGCCCTGGTCGACATGCGGTCGGCCGAGGACTGCGCGCGGCTGGAGCGGTTCGCGCGGGACATCGGGGCACGGGTGGACCTCGTCGCCGCCGCGTCTGGGACCGTGCGGCTGCCGGAGGGCGTGCTGGAGAAGGGGCAGGAACTGGTGGCCCGGCACGAGTCCGCCGGGAGCGGGCCCAGCGAGGCGACCCGGCCCGGGCCCGTCACCAGGGTCGACCTGCACTGGCCCCCGGGGCTGCCCGACGGCGGCCGGCACGGCTTCACCCCCGCCCACCGCGCCCGGCTCGAAGCGGCCCTGCCCGCCATGGCCGCCCGCATCCGCGACGCCCTGCCCGCCGGCGCCCGCCGGGTCCTCGTCCTCGGCTCCGAGGAGCTGATGTACACCCCGCTGCGGCTCGCCCGCGAGCTGGAGCAGGGCACGGCCACCGAGGTGCGGTTCTCCACCACCACCCGCTCGCCGGTCCTCGCGGTGGACGACCCCGGGTACGCGATCCGCACCCGCCTGGTCTTCCCCGCCCACGACGACCCGGCCGACGGCCCCGGCGAGCGCTATGCGTACAACGTGGCCGGCGCCGGCTTCGACGCCGTCGTCGCCGTGGTCGACTCCGTCGCCGACACCCCCGCCCTGCACGCGCCCGGCGGTCTGCTCGCCCGCCTCACCGCGCACGTCCCGCACGTCCTGCTCGCGGTCGTACCGTCGTACGTCCCGCATGCTCCCGAAAGGCCGGTCATGCTGCCCGAGCCCCTCCGCGGCCCCGCTTTCTCCTCGTACGCCCCGGAGGAGGTCGGCTGGCTGCTCCAGGACCTGTCCGACGTGCCCCTGGAGGCGCCGACGGAGGAGCGGGAGGAGGCCGTCCAGCACGGCGGCGCGCACTACGCCGAGTCGCTGCCGGTGGAGTACCAGCCCAGCGCGCGGTACCAGGAGCTGTTCCACGCGGCGCTCGACGCGTCGGCCGCCCGGCTCGCGCACGCCGTCGGTGTCGTCACCGAGACCGTCCTCACCGAGCGGTCGCCCCGCCCGGTGCTGGTCTCCCTGGCCCGCGCGGGCACCCCGGTCGGCATCCTGATGCGCCGCTGGGCGCAGTTCCGGCACGGCCTGGAGCTCCCGCACTACGCGGTGTCGATCGTGCGCGGCCGGGGCATCGACGCCAACGCGCTGCGCTGGCTCGCCGGCCGGCACGACCCCCGGGACGTCGTCTTCGTCGACGGCTGGACCGGCAAGGGCGCGATCACCCGCGAGCTCGCCGAGGCCGTCGCGCGGTTCGAGGCCGCCGAGGGCGTCACCGGGTTCGACCCGGAGATCGCCGTCCTCGCCGACCCCGGCTCCTGCGTGCGCACCTACGGCACCCGCGAGGACTTCCTCATCCCCTCCGCCTGCCTCAACTCCACCGTCTCCGGCCTGATCTCGCGCACGGTCCTGCGCGCCGACCTGGTCGGCCCGCACGACTTCCACGGCGCCAAGTTCTACCGGGAACTCGCCGGCGCGGACGTCTCCGTGGCCTTCCTCGACGCCGTCGCCGCCCGTTTCCCGGAGGTCCGCGACGCCGTCGACGGCGCGGCGAAGGAACTGACGGCCGCCGACCGCACCCCGACCTGGGCGGGCTGGCGGGCCGTGGAACGGATCAGCGAGGAGTACGGCATCCACGACGTCAACCTGGTCAAGCCGGGCGTCGGCGAGACCACCCGGGTGCTGCTGCGCCGGGTGCCGTGGAAGATCCTGGCGCGGGCCGGGGCGGGCGCCGACCTGGACCACGTACGGCTGCTCGCCGAGCAGCGCGGGGTGCCGGTCGAGGAGGTCGGCGATCTGCCGTACACCTGCGTCGGCCTGATCCACCCCCGGTACACGCGGGGTGCCACGGGCGCCGACGGCCGGGCGGTGAACGTCTGATGCCGGTGCTGGTGGCGAGCGACCTCGACCGTACGCTGATCTACTCCTCGGCGGCCCTCGCGCTGACCATGCCCGACGCCCGGGCGCCCCGGCTGCTGTGCGTGGAGGTGCACGAGGCCAAGCCGCTCTCCTACCTGACGGAGACCGCGGCCGGGCTGCTGACCGACCTCGGGGACGCGGCCGTGTTCGTGCCGACGACGACCCGGACCCGCAAGCAGTACCAGCGCATCAACCTGCCGGGTCCGCCGCCGGCGTACGCGATCTGCGCCAACGGCGGGCATCTGCTGGTCGACGGGGTCACCGACACCGGCTGGCACGCGCGCGTGCAGGCGCGGCTCGCCGCGGAGTGCGCGTCGCTGGCGGAGGTCGGCGAGCACCTGCTGCGGTCCGCCGACCCGGTCTGGCTGCGCAAGCACCGCATCGCCGAGGACCTGTTCGCCTACCTGGTGGTGGAGCGCGAGCTGCTGCCCGAGGACTGGGTGAAGGAGCTGGCGGTGTGGGCGGAGGACCGCGGCTGGACGGTGTCCTTGCAGGGCCGCAAGATCTACGCCGTGCCGAAGCCGCTCACCAAGAGCGCGGCCGTCCGCGAGGTCGCCCGGCGCACCGGCGCGGAGCTGACGCTGGCCGCCGGCGACTCGCTGCTCGACGCCGACCTGCTGCTCGCCGCCGACCGCGGCTGGCGCCCGGCCCACGGCGAACTGGCCGACACGGGCTGGACGGCCCCGGACGTCACCGCCCTGCCGGAACGGGGCGTCCTGGCGGGCGAGCGGATCCTGCGGGAGTTCCTGAGAGCGGTACGGCAGCCGACTTAAGGGGCGCGGGGAACTGCGCGAAGGAGCACGACGGCGCCGCACCCGCGAGACGGCATCACGTGGCACCCCGGTGGGCGGCTACCCGCAGCACCCTCCGCCACAGCAGCCGCCCCCTCCGCCCGCACCGGCCCTCGGCGCGGGCGCGGCGGCGGACGTGGTGTTCGACACGCCCACCGCCACGGTCGACAGCAGCTTCACCGTGTCGTCGTGGCCCGCGGGACAGCTCGCGGGGGCGGCGGACTGGGCCATGGGGCGGCTGACTTCGAAGGTGTCGCCGCAGGTCCGGCAGCGGTACTCGTAGCGAGGCATGCCCCCAGGTTAGCCGTCAAGGCCCGGACGGCGACGTCTCAATGTTTCATGAGTGTTGCTTTCCATCCGGCATATGTGCAGGTCATTCGAAAACGTTACTGATAATTTGTGAACGCCGTTGCGAGGATGCTCAGCTCACCCGCGCGAGCAAGACCGAGTGCGGAGGGAGACGCAGGCGTGACCAATGCGTCGCAGGGGGAGGGCGGCCCCATGGGGGGAGGCCGTCGCGAGAAGCCGTCGGGCGCCGACGAGACCCTGCATCTGAGAGTCGACGCCCTCAGGGCGGACGAGACCGTGCAGCTGCGCGTCCCGCCACCACCGGAGCCGGCCGCTCCGGGCGGCGGCCGGGCCGAGCGCCGGCGCAGCGCGCGCTCCACCGGGCGGGAGCGGACCGCGAACGCGGCCGGCCGTCTGCTGACCCCGCTGGCCCCGTACGCGCGCCGCGCGGCCCCGTACGCACGCCGCCTCAAGCCGGTCTACCCGCGCCCCGGACGCACCGGCTGGCGCCGCTGGATACCCTCCTGGCGCCAGTGGCTCGGCGCCACCCTGACCTCGTTCGGCCTGCTGAGCGCGTTCCTCGTCACCGCGTACGCCATGACGGACATACCGGACAACCTCAACTCGTACGCCACCCAGCAGGACAACGTCTACTTCTGGTCCGACGGCACGCCCATGGCCCGGACCGGCTGGGTGCAGCGGCAGGCGATGCCCCTGAAGGACATACCCGAGGACGTCCGCTGGGCGGTGCTCGCGGCCGAGAACGAGAGCTTCTACTCGGACCCGGGCATATCCGCCAAGGGCATCACCCGCGCGGTGTTCCGCACGCTGGGCCAAGGGGACACCGAGGGCGGGTCGACCATTACCCAGCAGTACGTGAAAAACGTTTACCTGACCCAGAACCAGACCGTAAGCCGCAAATTCACCGAGGCGATGATCGCCCTCAAGCTCGACAACAAGATGAGCAAGGACCAGATCCTCGAGGGCTATCTCAACACCAGCTGGTTCGGCCGCGGCAGCTACGGCATCCAGCGCGCCGCCCAGGCCTATTACGGCAAGGACGTCGGCAAGCTCAACGCCTCCGAGGCGGCCATGCTCGCCGGACTGCTCAAGGGCGCCGGACTGTACGACCCCACGCTCGGCAAGGCCAACCACGCGCGGGCCGCCGAACGCTGGTCCTGGATCCTCGACCGCATGGTCAAGATCGGCAAACTGTCACCGCAGGAACGGGCGAAGTACACCAAGTTCCCCGAGCCGCTGAAGAGCAACCCGCTGTACAACACCGGCGCGCAGAGCGACTACCTGGTGGAACTCGCCTCCCAGTACGCCAAGAAGGCCGGACACCTCACCGACCAACAGTTCGACCTCGGCGGCTACCAGATCTACACCACCTTCGACCACAAGCGGGAGAAGGCGCTCACCGACGCCGTCACCAAGACCCGCAAGCAGGCCGCGAAGAACGACCCGGCGACCGCGAGGAACGGCCACTACGGCGCCGCCTCGGTCGCCCCGGACGGCCGCGTCCTCGCCGTCTACGGCGGCCCCGACCACCGCAAACAGGGCTACAACGAGTCCAACGCCACCACCGTCCCCGCCGGCACCGCCTTCACCCCGTTCGTCTACGCCGCCGGACTCGAACACGGCGTGCGCAAGACCCGCGGCGGACCCGCCACCCCCGTCACCCCCGACAGCGTCTACGACGGCGACGACGGCGTGCCCGTCACCACCCCCGAGGGGCCGTACTGGGACCGCAGCGGCAAGAAGGTCTCCGCGCACAACGACGGCGGCAGGTCCTACGGGCACATCTCCCTGCGCGAGGCGCTCGCCAAATCGGTGAACACGCCCTTCATGCAGCTCGGCATGGACACCGGCCTGGACAGGGTCCGCCAGACCGCCGAGGCCTCCGGACTGCTGCCCTCCAGCTTCGGCCCCCAGGTGCCCGCCCTGTCCCTGGGCAACTCCACGCCCAGCGCGATCCGGATGGCCAGCGGCTACGCCACCTTCGCCGCCGGCGGCACCCACACCGAGCCGTACTCGGTGCGCCGCATCACCCGCAACGGTTCCCCGGTCCCGCTCGCCACCCCGCGCCCCAAGCGTGCCATCGGCGA
>NZ_BNBF01000023.1:54731-62440 GCF_014654935.1 Streptomyces capoamus | reverse complement strand
GAAGACGGCCGAGCAGGTCACCGAGGCGCTCACCGACGCCTTCCGCACCGCCCACCCCGAGGCGGCCGGCCGGACGGGGGTGTCGGGGAAGGCCGGCACCACCGAGAAGGACACCGCCGCCTGGTACGTCGGCACCGCCGACACCGTGTCCACCGCGATCGTCGTCTACCGGATCGACCTGGCCAAGTCCCTGGAACCCCTGCCGCTCGAAGGCCTGGCCGGCACCTCCGCCCACAGCGTCCCGTATGCCCTCTGGTCGGCAGCGACGGGCCTCGGCTGAGCCGGGCCCGTGCACCCTCCCCTTCCGCAGAATGAGCCGCGCATGCCCCGCAAGATGTCGTCCTCAGGCCGCCGTCGAGCCGCCCGCCGCAGCACACCCCGTGCCACCCGGCCGCAGATCCTGACGCTGGCCGCACTCCTCGTCGTGGCCTCGCTGGTGGCCGGGTTCCTGGCGCTGTCCGGCACGGACAGCGACGGCACCCCGGCCGCCGTCGCGGGCAAGAAGCCCAGGACCGCGCCGAAGGCCAGCCCGACGCCGCGATGGGACGGCAGGACCAAGGTCCTCGGTGACGGCTCGACCTCCTACACCGGCCCGCAGAAGGGACAGTTGAAGCCGGTGCCGCTCAAGCCCGGCGAGAAGCCGCCCCAGTTCGTCGTCTTCTCCTGGGACGGCGCACTGGAGGGCAGCGACCACCTCTTCTCGCACTACCGGGAGCTGGCCCAGCAGTACAACGCCCACATGACCTTCTTCCTCACCGGCATCTACCTGCTGCCCAAGGGCAAGAAAGCGCTGTACCACGGCCCCATGCACTCCCCGGGCGACGCCGCCATCGACTACGCCACCGACGACCACATCCGCACCACCGTGGAGCAACTGGGCAAGGCGTACCAGGACGGCAACGAGATCGGCACCCACTTCAACGGCCACTTCTGCGGGGCCAAGGGCGGTGGCGACTGGAGCGTGAAGGAGTGGAAGAGCGAGATCGACCAGTTCTACTCCTTCGTGGAGCGCTGGAAGACGAACACCGGCTTCACCGACCTCCCGCCGCTGCCCTTCGACTTCAAGAAGGAGGTCGCCGGCGGCCGGGCACCCTGCCTGGAGGGCCAGCCGAACCTGCTGAAGGCCATCAAGGACTACGGCTGGCGCTACGACGCCAGCTCCCCGGGCGACTTCCAGATATGGCCCTCGAAGAAGGAGGGCATATGGGACTTCCCGCTCCAGATGCTCCCGTACGAGAGCGGCAAGTACCAGGGCCTGTCCATGGACTTCAACTTTCTCTACAACCAGTCCGACGGCGAGACCCACGGCGACCCGGCCAAGTTTTCGCAGTGGCAGCAGCAGACCGTCGACTCCTACATGGCCGGCTTCAACCGCGTCTACTACGGCAGCCGGGCCCCGCTGTTCGTCGGCAACCACTTCGAGGACTGGAACGGCGGCATCTACATGAAATCCATCGACCAGGTGGTCAAGAACGTCTGCACCAAGAAGGGCGTCAAGTGCGTCTCCTTCAGGGAGCTGGCGGACTGGCTCGACGCGCAGAAGCCGCAGACCCTGGCCGCCCTGCGCAGCCTCGACCCCGCCCAGTCGCCCGATTGGTCCGCCGTCGTCAAGTGACAAGTACGCGCCGGACGTTCCACTTGTGCAACCCCCTTCACATCCGTCGCACCAGCCGTGGCAAGATGCCCCTCGCCCGGTAGGTGTACCGGCGTAGAGGGGAACATCATTGAAATCTAGAAGACTGAGCCGTGGCCGGCGTCGCACGGCCATAGTGACCGCCGCGGCCGCCTCGGTGGTCGCGGGCGTGGCCCTCGTGCCCAACTGGAGCGCGGGCGCGGCCGTCACCGACGACCCGACGGTGGACGCGGCCACCAAGGCGACCTTCCAGCGGCTGGCCGACGCGGTCTTCACCGACCGCACCCAGGCCCTCGTGGACGGCACCGGCAAGGCCGACACCCGGCACGCGTCCGGCTTCTCCGGATCCGTGCGCCTGTCCGGCGGCCAGACCCGCCAGGAGAAGACCGCCCTGGACACGCTGCGCGACCGCCGCAGCAAGCTCGCCCGACTGGGCGAGACGTACCACGCGGGCAGCACCAAGGTCACGCTCGACGCCACCCAGGTGAACGGCCGCCGCGCCAAGGTCGCCGTCACCGAGACGACGACGCTGGCCTACGACAAGGCGCCCGCCAAGGGCCCGAAGTCCACCGGCTTCCAGGCCCACCACGAGCTGACCTTCCAGGCCGACCGCCACGGCACCTGGCAGCTCACCGGCATCCGGGACACCGACGACGGCTACCTCGCGGTGAACCAGGTCGCCAAGCCCGCCGTCACCTCGGTGAAGGCCACCGGCGAGGACGACGGCCCGCCCTCGGCGGCCCGCTCGGCCACCACCTGGCCCGCACCGGCCAACGCGAAGAACTTCTCCGCGACCGGCTACGACTACAAGGCCATGGTCGCCTACGCCCAGAAGTACTGGAACAACTACAACCCCGCCTACCCCGACTTCAACGGGCAGGGCGCCGGCGGCGACTGCACCAACTTCGTCAGCCAGGCCCTGAAGGCGGGCGGCTGGAAGCACGTACCCGGCTACACGAACGACTTCCACAAGTGGTTCGGCAACTCCGACATCCAGTCGGACTCGTTCGTCGGCGTCAACGAGTTCTCCTGGTTCGCCCTGTCCTCCAAGCGGGCCACCAGCCTCGCCAACGTCTACCAGCTGGACCTCGGCGACGTGCTGCAGATGGACTTCAACCGCGACGGGTCCAAGGACCACTCGATGATCGTCACCTACCGGGACCGCCGGGGCCTGCCGTACGTGAGCTACCACTCCACCAACACCTACAACAGGTCGGTGGCCAGCCTCGTCGCCTCGTACCCGAACGCGGCGTTCTACGCCTACAGGACCTGACCCGGTCCCGGCTGACGCGGCCCCCGCCGCTCCGGCACCTCCCGCTGTTCCTGCCGCACCGGCTCCTGCAGCCGCGCGCGCTGCTCCTGCGGGGAGGGCTCGGGGTGGCGGGCCCGCCAGTACGGGTTGTCGTGCGGCAGGGCATGGCCGACCCGGCCGTACATGCCGAACGTCATCAGCAGCAGACCCACGATGAAGCTGAAGAACACGTTCTGGATCTTGAAGGCCAGGAAGTTGCTGCTCGTGTCCAGCAGGCCCAGGAACAGGAAGCCGTTCAGCAGGAACAGCACGCCCAGCACCATGTTCAGGGTCGACGCCAGATTCCCGCCGATCACCATGCCGGCCAGCAGCACCGCGCCGATGCAGATCGACAGCACACTCAGCGCGCCGTTGCTGTTCAGCCCGGCGACCGTGTCACCGCCGATGCTGAAGAAGCCGATGTGGTTGACCAGGCCCAGGATGCCGAAGACGACCAGGAACGCGCCGATCAGGCCCGCACCGATCCGGTAGACCAGGTTGAGCCGGTGGTCGACGGGCAGGTGGTCGTCCAGCCGCATCCGCGGCTGGTCGTTCCCCGAACGCACTGCTTGTGTGGCCATGTCCGCCTCCCTCGGGCGCTAGCGGAGGCCATCCGTCCTCTTAATATCCGCTGCCCCGCACCACCCGGCAACACGCGCGCCCGCCCCCACAGCCCCACACCACGCGCGTCAGCGTCCCGCGCCACGCGTGTCAGTGACCCGCGCCGCGCTCCTCGCGGATCTGCGTCACCACCCGCGCCACAACCCGCCGCACCCCGTCCGTCTCCGTCAGGAAATGCCAGTAGTCCGGGTGCCGCCCCTCCAGCGTGCCGATCGCCCGCTCCAGCCGGGCCACCGCCTCGTCCAACGGCCGCGCGTGCCGCGGATCGGGAGTCGTACGGCCCGTCATGGCCAGCCGCTGGGCGTCCCGGATCGCGAACCGGGTCCGCTCGATCTCCGCCTGCGGATCCTTCTGCACCGCGTTCAGCCTGCCCAGCCGGTCACCGGCGGCCGACACCGCCTCGTCCGTCGCGTTCAGCAGCGCCCGCGCCGTCGACAGCAGCGACGCCGCGTCCGCCCACCGCTGAGCCTCCCGCGCCGCCTGCGCCTCGCCGAGCTTCAGCCGGGCCTGCCGCACCTGCTCCGCGGCCTCCCCGGGCATCTGCTGCAAGTCCTGCCAGCAGGCGGCGGCGAACCGGCGGCGCAGCTCGCTCAGCACCGGCTCCACCTGCCCGGCCCGCGTGGTCAGCGCCTCGGCCCGGGTCCGCAGACTGACCAGCCGGTGGTCGATCTCGGCCGCCCGCTCCGGCAGCCGCTCGGCCTCGGCCCTGATCGCCCCGGCCTCCCGCTGCACCCGCTCGGCGCGCTCCAGCGTCGCCTGCACCCCGTGCCGCCCGGCGCCCTGGTTCAGCTTGGTCAGCTCCGGCGCCAGGGCCGCCAGCCGCGCGGCCGGCTCGTCGGCCCGCAGCCCCTTCTCCCGTACGGCGTCCAGGGCGTTGCTCGCCGCCAGCAGCGACTGCCGGGCCCGCTCCACGGCGGGCGCCAGCCGGACCAGCTGCGTCTCCGCCTTGTCCAGCAGCGGCCCCAGCGAGCCGCCGAACCGGTCCAGCTCCTGCCGGACCCCCACCAACTCGTCCTTGGCCGCGGTCAGCTCCGCCCTCGCCCGGGCGGCGGCGCCGGCCTCCAGATCGTCCCGGTCGAGGTCATGCGCGTCGACGGCCTGGATGTAGCGCCGGCTGACCTCGTCGATCCGCCGGCCCAGCGCCTCGAAGTCGGAGACGGCACGCCGGGCGGCGGGGGAGTCGTCCACCGCCGCGATGGTCTCCACGGAGATCCGCAGGTCCCGCTGCGCGGTGTCGAGTTCGTAGAACGCCGTGGCCGCCGCGTCCTTGGCGGCCTGCGCGTCGGCCCGCTGGCTCTCCGCCCGGCCGCCGAACCAGCGCCGGGTGCCCCCGCCGGCGAACGCGGCGGGCAACGCGAGGGCGGCCAGCACCGGCAGCCCCATGAGCACCAGGACATCCCGCAGCGGTCCACCCGCACGCCGTTCCCGCGCGGCGGACGACGACGGGTACGGCTGAGTCGCTGGCGTGCCCGGTGTCGCCGTCACATCCCTCTCCCGTGCCCTGGTCCGCGCTGGCTGCTGCCATTCTCCCACCCGTTGAAGACGAACACACGGCCCGGTCAGTTCACGCCACCCGGCACGACTTTCCGCCCGCGGACACCGGTGAGGTACGCTGACGGCCTGTTCCCGGGTGCGTAGCTCAGGGGTAGAGCGCCTGCCTTACAAGCAGGATGTCGGCGGTTCGAAACCGTCCGCGCCCACCGGGTCGGCCCCTCGGAGATGTCTCCGGGGGGCCTCTTCCGTTTCCTTACTCCTTACTCCTTCTCCGTCTGTTCCGTCTCTTGGTGGGCGTGCTTCAGGCGGGTGCGGGCGTCCACGCGGTCCGTCGCCGCCAGCTCGGCCCAGAAGCGGTGGGTGCTGACGAAGACCGCGAGTTCGTGCTCGCGGCGCCGCAGCTTCTCCACCTCGGCCTGTTCGTCCTCCGTCCAGCCCGGGGACGCGGGCCGCTCCACCTTGCGCCAGCCGGTGTCGTCACTGAATCCGTCCATCGGCTCGACCGACCAGGGCAGCCGCTTGAGCAGGGCCGACAGCTCGGCCCGGACCTGGTGCAGCTCCTCCTGACCGGCGAGGAGGTCACTGGGGAATTCGTAGGTCGTAGCCACGCGGTAATGCTACGCCTGTTCGATTTTAGGTGGCGAGGGGCGGACGGGCTTCTGGGGGAGTGTTCAGCCGAACGAGTGATCGGGCCTCAGTGGCCAGCCGCCCGCAGCTCCCGCACCAGCCGCTCCGTCACCGGCACCGCCACCCCGTGCCGCCCGGCCGCGCGCAGCAACGCTCCTCCGATGGCGTCGAGTTCGAGCGGGCGGCCCGCCTCGGCGTCGCGCTGCATGGAGGACTTGGCGGTGGACGGAAAGGCGTCGTACCGGGCCAGGGCCTGGGCCGGGTCCGCGGGGGCGCCGCAGGCGCGGCTGACGGCGGCGGTCTCGGCGACCAGTGCCTGCAGTTCGTCCCGGTGCCGGGTGCGGGCCGCGCCGAGCGGGAGGCCGTAGCGGGTGGTGAGGAGGGCGAACGGGGCGAGGAAGGACATCTTGGCCCAGAGGGCCGAGGTCTCGTTTTCGGCCACGCGGGCGGTCGTGCCGCAGGCCGTGAGGTGACCGGCCAGTACGTCGAGGCGGTCGCGGGGTACGGCGTCCCCGGCCAGGTCGATCTCGGTGAACGGGCTGCCGTGTTCGATCACGCCGGGGGCGGTCCGGGTGGACTCCACGCGGATCACGGCCGGGGCGACCCGGTCGGGGCGGTAGCGGGCGCGCAGGGTCGCGGGGTGTTCGATTCCGTTCAGGAGGGGGACGAGCAGCGCGTCGCCCAGGGCGGCGGGCGGGACGCGGGTGAGGGCGGCGTCGAGCGTGGTGTGCTTCACGGTGACCAGGCAGGCGTCGACCGGTTCGCGCAGCTCGGTGTCCGTGTCGACGGTGACCGTGAAGTCGCCGAACTGCCGGCTGCGGACCGTGATGCCGGTGCGGCGCAGTGTGCCGGCCGTGGTCTCGCCGGCCAGGCAGATCACGCGGTGGCCGGAGCGGGACAGCAGGGCGGCGAGCAGTCCGCCGGTGCCGCCGGGGCCGAGGACGGCCACGGTGAGCGGGTGGGTCATGGAGTTGTTCCCTTCGGTGGTCGGCCCCGGCTGTCGGTGGCCGCCTCGCGGTGATCATGGCAGGCCGCGGCGGGCTGCGCGAGACTGGGCGCATGTGCCGGAGCATCAAGACGCTGCGCCCTCCCGTGCTGCCCGACGAGGCGACGGACGAGGACATCCACGCGGCCGCGTTGCAGTACGTCCGCAAGGTTTCGGGCTTCCGTGCCCCCGCCGCCCACAACCGTGAGGTCTTCGAGCGGGCGGTGGCCGCGGTGGCGGAGGCCACGGCGGAGCTGCTCGGGGGGCTGGAGGTGCGGGGACGGCCGGTGCGGGAGGCGGGACAGCGGGCTGATGCCGGCTGATCCATCGTCACAACCCTTGCTGTGTCAAGGAGTTGGCGTCATGTGTGACGTGAGCGCATCAATATGGCTAAATGTTGAACTTGCAAGCATTGATTAGGCACCCCTAACCTGGGTCTCCCTTCGGTACCGCCGTCCCCACGGCCGGCCTGCTCCGTCCCCGGCCGGTCCGTCCGACACCGAACAGGAGAAACCCCCTCATGTCCGCACGTCTCAACTCCGCTCAGCCCTATGCCATCGGGCTCTTCCGCATCGTCCTCGGCCTGCTCTTCGCCGTGCACGGCGCCGCCTCCCTGTTCGGCGTCCTCGGCGGCGCCGTCGGCACCAACGGCGGCACGATCGCGGCCGGCACCTGGCCCGGCTGGTACGCGGCCGTCATCCAGCTCGTCGCCGGCGGCCTGGTGCTGCTCGGACTCGGCACCCGCGGGGCCGCGCTGGTCGCCTCCGGTTCGATGGCGTACGCCTACTTCGACGTCCACCAGCAGGTGGCCCTGTGGCCCATCCAGAACGGCGGCGAGCTGTCCGTGCTGTTCTGCTGGGGCTTCTTCCTGCTGGTCTTCACCGGCTCGGGCGCCTTCGGCCTGGACCGGCTCCTCGGCCGGCGCGCCGCGGCGGACGACGAGCCCGTGGCGGAGCGCAGCCCGCTGGCGGCCTGATCCCGCCTCCCGGGTGTGCGGGGCGCCGCCGTGCGACTCCTCGGTGACCGCCCCGCCAACCCCCCGCGCACCCTCTGTCACA
>NZ_BNBF01000023.1:49365-54681 GCF_014654935.1 Streptomyces capoamus | reverse complement strand
CCCCCGGCGTACGCTGTATGGCTGTCTACGGGGGAGTGACAGGAGTCGTGGTGTTCGAAAGCGTGGGGTCGCTGGCGGCCGGTCCGTGGGTCTATGCCGTGGTGGCCCTGTCGGTGCTGCTCGACGTGTTCCTGCCGGTGCTGCCGAGCGGTGTCCTCGTCATCACGGCCGCCACGGCCGCGGCGGCGGGCTCCGGTGCCGCGGCGGCTGGCCAGGTCCCGCACGAGGTGCCGGACATCCTGGCGCTCATCCTGTGCGCGGCGACCGCCTCCGTCCTCGGCGACCTGGTCGCCTACCGGCTGGCGTGGCGCGGCGGCGAGCGACTGGACCGGGCCATAGCCCGCTCCCGGCGCCTGACCACCGCGCAGGAACGCCTCGGCGAGGCCCTCGCCCGGGGCGGCGGCGCGCTGGTCGTCCTCGCCCGCTTCGCCCCCGCCGGCCGCTCGATCGTCTCCCTGTGCGCCGGCGCCGCCCACCGCCGCGCCCGCGACTTCCTGCCCTGGTCGGCCCTGGCCGGCCTGTCCTGGGCCGGCTACAGCGTCGCCCTCGGCTACTACGGCGCCCAGTGGCTCGGCGCCACCTGGCTGTCCACGGGCGTCTCCCTGGCCGCCCTGTTCGGCGCGGGAGCGGCAGCGGGCTTCCTGGTCCGCCGCCGCCCGGCCTCCTGACGCGCGCCTGCGATCGCCCGGCGGAGCCGGGGGCGGGGGCGGTCCGGGGAAGTGCCGCGGGGCGCGGTCGGCCGCCCCGCTCACGGGTGTGCGGTGCCTCAGCAGCTCGCCAGGTAGTTCGTCAGCGCGCTCTTCTCGGCGGAGTCGACCGACAGGTTGTAGTAGTACTTCACCTGCACCCACGCCCGCACGTACGTGCACAGGTACGCCGTACGCGACGGCACCCACGTCGCCGGGTCCTGGTCGCCCTTGGCCTGGTTGACGTTGTCGGTCACGGCGATCAGCTGCGGCCGGGTGAGGTCGTTGGCGAACGCCTGCCGCTGCGCGGTGGTCCACTTGCTCGCCCCGGAGTCCCAGGCCTCGGCCAGCGGCACGAGGTGGTCGATGTCGAGGTCGGACGCGGCGGTCCAGGTGGCGCCGTCGTACGGGGAGTACCAGCTGCCGCTGGTCGCGGCGCAGGAGGAGTCGGTGACGACGTTCGTGCCGTCCCGCTTGAGGACCGTCTCGCGGGTGTTGCAGGCGCCGCTGATGGTGATCCAGTGCGGGAAGAGGTCCCGGCTGTAGCCGGTGCGGTTCTCGGTGGCCACGGTGAGCTGGGCGAGGTAGCCGCGGGCGGTGGCGGCGCTGACCGGTGTGGGCAGGGCGGCGGAGGCGCTCGGGGAGTTGAACAGGGCGACGGAGGCGATCAGGCCGGTGAGGGCCGCGAGTATGCTCGTCCGTCGACGCGCGTAGAACCTGGACATGCGTGAACTCCCTTGTGGGGTCGGGGCGTTGGAGCACGGGCGAGGGAATGCTCGCGGTGCTGTGTGGCCGGGGGGTGAGCGCTCGGTAAGAAGTTAGTGACGTGCGCATGTCACGACAAGGTTGACGACGGAACTTTCACATCCCGTACGATGGGGAGCGCAGAAGGGGAGTAGCTCTTCGCCGGACCGTCGACATACTGCTCAGCGAGCCTGAGCCGGCGCCCGGAGGCGGACCGCGTGTCGGCGGGGCCCGCCAGCGAGACCTTCGGCAAGCAGTGCACACCCGTGCCCCCTCGGCGCGGGCGCCCAGTGTGCTGCCGTGCCGAGGTGTCATCGCGTGACGTACCGCACTCTCGGTGGGGCAGCCCCCGACCGATTGAGGAACCTTGATCAGCATCACCGTGACGGCGCTCGTCTTCGGCGTCGTCTTCCTCGCCGAACTGCCGGACAAGACCGCACTCGCCGGCCTCGTCCTCGGCACCCGCTACCGCGCCTCGTACGTCTTCGCGGGCGTCGCCGCCGCCTTCCTGCTGCACGTCGTGCTCGCCGTCGCGGCCGGCAGCGTGCTCACCCTGCTCCCGCAGCAGATCGTGCACGCCGTCACCGGCGTCCTCTTCCTCGGCGGTGCCGCGATGCTGCTGCTGAAGAAGGACGAGGGCGACGAGGAGATCAAGAAGCCCGCCGACCAGTCCTTCTGGAAGGTCGCCGGTACGGGCTTCATGCTCATCCTGGTCGCCGAGTTCGGTGACCTCACCCAGATCATGACCGCCAACCTGGCCGCCCGCTACGACGACCCGCTCTCCGTCGGCCTCGGCGCGGTGCTGGGCCTGTGGGCCGTCGCCGGGCTCGGCATCGTCGGCGGAAAGGCCCTGATAAGGCGGGTGCCGCTGCGGCTGATCACGCAGATCGCGGCGCTGCTGATGCTGGGACTCGGCGTGTGGAGCCTGTGGGAGGCGGTGGCCGGCTGAGCCGGGGGCCGAGCTGAACGTCAGGTGAAGACCCGGCGGGGTGGTGGCGGGAGCGCGGCATGTTTTGTACCGTGGAGAAACAAAGTGGCTCCCGCCCGTTTTCCCTGACCGGCGGGCGGGGCCGCCTTGTCCCTCCCGCAACAGGGCCAGTCCGCCCCTTGGAGCTGCCGATGCCGGCCACCGCCACGCCCGCCGTCCTCACCGCCCGCGCCCTCCTGCTCGACATGGACGGCACCCTCGTCAACTCGGACGCCGTCGTCGAGCGCATCTGGCGGCGCTGGGCCGAGCGGCACGGACTGGACGGCGACGAGGTGATGGGCGTCGTGCACGGGCGCCAGGGCCACGCCTCCATGGCCGTCCTGCTGCCCGGCCGGCCCGTGGAGCAGAACCTCGCCGACAACGCGCGCATGCTCGCCGAGGAGACCGCCGACACCGACGGCGTCGTCCGGATTCCCGGCGCCGACGCGTTCCTCGCCGCGCTGGCCGGCGTCCCGCACGCGCTCGTGACCTCCGCCGACGTCGCCCTGTCCACCGCCCGCATGCACGCCGCCGGGCTGCCGCTGCCGGCCGTGCGGATCACCGCCGAATCGGTCGGCGCGAGCAAGCCGGACCCCGAGGGCTTCCTCAAGGGCGCAGCCGAACTGGGCGTCGACCCCGCGGACTGCGTCGTCTTCGAGGACTCCGGGGCAGGCATCGCCGCCGGGCGCGCCGCCGGGATGACCGTGGTGGGGGTGGGCCCGCGAGCGGTCCGCCACGAGCCGGACGTGGCGGTGCGGGACCTCACGAAGGTGGCGGTCGAGCCCCTGCCGGACGGCACGGTCCGGCTCCGCCTGGGCTGAGACGTCCCGGCCGCTCGAACAGGCCGACCACGGGTCACCCACGCTCCCACGACGCGGCGCCGCGCCGGTACGCCGACCAGCGCCCCTTGGCCAGCCCGCGCGCCTTGGCCAGCCCGCACCCGTTGGTCAGCCCGCGCGCCTTGGGCGGGCCGCGCCTGTTGGTCAGCCCCCGGCCCTACGGTCGGCCCGCGCCGCTTGGGCGGGCCGCGCCCGCTGGCGTGCCGCGCGCCTTGGGTGGCCCGCATCCCTGGGGCGTGCCGCGTCCCCTGGCCGGCCTGCGTCCCTTGCGTGGCCCGCACTCGCTGGCATGCCGCGCCCTCTGGTCGTGCCGCGCCCCTGTAACCCGCGCCCCTGCGTGGCCCGTGCCCCCCTGCGTGGCCCGTGCCCCCTTGCGTGGCCCGTGCCCCTGCGTGGCCCGTCCCCCTGGCGTGCCGCACGTCTTGGCTGGCCCGCGCGCCATGGGTGTGTCGCGTCCCCTGGCCGGCCCGCACCCCTGGGCTGGTCCGCGCCCCTTGGGCAGCCCGCACCCATTGGCCAGCCCGCGCGCCTTGGGTGTGCCGCGCCTATTGGTCGGCCCTCGGCCCCACGGTCGGCCCGCGCCGCTTGGGCGGGCCGCGCCCGCTGGCGTGCCGCGCCTCTGTAACCCGTACCCCCTCCGTGGCCCCTGCCCCTGGCATGCCGTGCTCCCTGCGTGGCCCGCGCCCCCTTGCGTGCCCCCCGGCATACCCCCCGCCCCCCGGCCCGTCCCCCGCCCCCGGCGCCCTACGGTCCCCGCGTCTCCGCCTCCAGACTCTTCCGGGTGGCCGGTCCGTACTCGCCCAGTAGGTCGCCCGTGATGCCCCGGGCCAGTTGGTAGTTGCGTACCGCGTCCTCCACGGGGCGGGTGAAGGTGCCGTCGACCCGGTCGCCGTAGAGGTTGAGCCGGCGCAGGCGCTGCTGTAGTTCGGTGACCTGGGGGCCGGTGTCGCCGAGGCGGAGGACCGGTGCCACGGCGGGCGTGGTGTCCGGGGTGGGGGACGCCGTCGGGGTGGAGGGGGCCGGTGACGCGGTGTGCGAGGGCGTGGGGGACGGCGACGGGGCAGCCGAGGAGGGACTCGGTGTGGGGGTCGGTGAAGGGATGTGTGCCGGGGGCGGCGGGGCCGGTGGGGGCGGCGGGGTCCGTGCCGGTGTGCGCGGCTGTGCCGGGGCCGTCGGGATGCGTTCCCTGACCTCGCCGGCGGCCCGGTCGTGGGCCGGTGCGTGGTACGACAGCAGGGCGAACGCGGTGGCCGCGACGATCGCCGCGCCCGCGCCCCCGGCGGCCAGCAGCAGGGTGCGGCGGGAGCGGCGCCCGGGCGGAACGGGGTCGGGGGAGAGGGCGGGAAGCGGCCGGGTGGGGGTGTCCGGCGGGGAGACGTGCACGCGCTGACCGCCCGTGGTCGCCGCGGGCACGGGCGGTGCCGCGTCCGGGACCTCGACGTACGGCCGTATGCGCAGCGGATCGAAGTCCTCCGCCGCTGCCGCCTCGGCCGACCGCGCCTCGCGCAGGGCCTCGGCGGCCCGCTCGGTGCAGTCGCACGACGGCGTGTTGTCCGCCCCCCGCGGAGCCCCGCACTCCGGGCACCTGGTGCCCTGCTCTCCCGTCACGCCTGGTTCCCCTCCCCTCGGGAACTTCAGAGACTATGCGGATTCCCTCCGCCTCCGCAGGACTCAACAGGCCGTAAGCGGTGACACCCACCACGATGGAAGAGGTGCACCCCGAGCCCCGGGAGGTCTCCATGGCCCTGGACACGCACGGCACGGCGAAGGACGTGAGCAGCGGCGAACACGTGCCGGGCAGCGTACTGGTCCCGATCGGCGCCCTGCTGCTCGGACTGCTGCTCGCCGCCCTCGACCAGACCATCGTGTCGACGGCGCTGCCGACGATCGTGAGCGACCTCGGCGGCCTGGAGCACCTGTCCTGGGTCGTCACCGCCTACCTGCTGGCCTCGACCGCCGCGACCCCCCTGTGGGGCAAGCTCGGCGACCAGTACGGGCGCAAACGGCTGTTCCAGACGGCCATCGTCATCTTCCTCATCGGCTCGGCCCTGTGCGGCATGGCGCAGGACATGCCGCAGCT
>NZ_BNBF01000023.1:41562-49328 GCF_014654935.1 Streptomyces capoamus | reverse complement strand
GATCGCCTTCCGGGCGCTGCAGGGCCTGGGCGGCGGCGGGCTGATGGTGCTGTCCATGGCGATCGTCGGCGACCTCGTACCGCCCCGCGAACGCGGCCGCTACCAGGGCCTGTTCGGCGCAGTGTTCGGGGCGACCAGCGTGCTCGGACCGCTGCTCGGCGGGCTGTTCACCGAGCAGCTCAGCTGGCGCTGGGTGTTCTACGTCAATCTGCCCGTCGGCGTGGTCGCGCTCGCCGTGATCGCCGCCGCCCTGCGCATCCCGCGCCGCACCGCCCACCACGCCATCGACTACGGGGGCACGTTCCTGATCGCCGCCGTCGCCACCTGCCTGGTGCTCGTCGCCTCGCTCGGCGGTACGACCTGGGCCTGGGACTCGGCGCAGATCATCGGGCTCGCCGTGCTGGGCGTCCTGCTGGCCGTCGCGTTCGTCGCCGTCGAGCGGCGCGCCGCCGAACCCGTGCTGCCGCTGAAGCTCTTCGGCATCCGCACCTTCGCCCTCGCCGCCGTCATCAGCTTCATCGTCGGCTTCGCCATGTTCGGCGCGATGACGTACCTGCCGACCTTCCTCCAGGTCGTGCACGGCATCTCCCCGACGCTGTCCGGGGTGCACATGCTGCCCATGGTGGCTGGCCTGCTGCTGTCCTCCACGGTCTCCGGGCAGATCGTCAGCCGCACCGGCCGCTGGAAGGTCTTCCCGGTGGCGGGCACCGCCGTCACCGCGCTCGGCCTGCTCCTGCTGCACCGCCTCGACGAGCACAGCCCGACCGCCGAGATGAGCGTCTACTTCTTCGTCTTTGGTCTCGGCCTGGGCCTGGTCATGCAGGTCCTGGTGCTGATCGTGCAGAACGCCGTCTCCTACGAGGACCTGGGCGTCGCCACCTCCGGCGTCACCTTCTTCCGCTCCATCGGCGCCTCCTTCGGCGTGGCCGTCTTCGGCACGGTCTTCGCGAGCCGCCTGGGCGACCAACTCGCCGACGCCTTCCGGGGCGTACGACTGCCGGCCGGCGCCAGCCCCGACACGCTGAAGGCGGACCCGCGGGGCATCGCCGCCCTGCCGCCGGCGCTGCGCCCGGCCGCCCTGCACGCCTACGCGTCCGCCATCACCGACGTCTTCCTCTACGCCGCCCCCGTCGCCGGCCTCGGCTTCCTGCTGGCGTGGTTCCTCAAGGAGGACCGGCTGCGCGGCTCGGTCACCGCACCCGACGTCTCCGAGACCCTCCCGCCCAACCCCGTCGAGCGCTCCTCCCACGACGAGGTGTGCCGCGCCCTGTCCGTGCTCGGCACCCGCGAGGGCCGCCGCCAGGTCTACCGGGAGATCACCGAACGCGCCGGGTACGACTTGCTGCCCGCCGCCGGCTGGATGCTGCTGCGCATGCGCCGCTACGGCTCCGTCGAACCGGCGGTACTGGCCGAGCGCAGCCCGGTCCCGCTCCAGGCGGTGATGGCCGCCGTCCGCCAGGTCGAGGAACGCCGGCTCGCCGAACGCCGGGGTCTGGACCTGGTGCTGACCGGTACCGGACGCGAGGTCGCGGAGCGGCTCGCCGAGGCCCGTGAGGAGTCCCTGGCCGAACTGCTCGGCGACTGGTGGCAGCCCGGCCGGGAGACCGACCTGACCCGGCTGGTCCGCGACCTCACCGGCGAACTCTGCGGCGCCGAGAGCGAGCGCCCGCACAACGGCACGGTGACGAAGGTCAGTTGACGGCCCGCGCCGGCATCAGCTCCTTGCGGAACCAGTGTTCGGCGTACGGGTCGGTGTTGTGCGGGCCGGTCTCGGTGTAGCCGAGCCGGGCGTAAAGGGCGCGGGCCTCGACCAGGTCACCACGGGTGTCCAGCACGATCCGCCGGGCGCCGAGAGCAAGCGCGGCCTCTTCGGCGGCGGCCACGAGCAGGGGGGCCCCGCCCCGGCCGCGCCGCTCCGGCAGCACGAACACCCGGGTCAGCTCGGCGGTGTCCGCGTCCAGCAGCCGTACGCCCGCCGAACCGGCCGGCGCGCCGGCGTACCGCCCGAGGAGCAACTGCCCGCCCGGCGGCGCCAGATCGTCCCCCGGGTGGGCGGCGATCTCCCGCTCCAGTTCGGCCGGGTCGGTGCGGCGCCCCTCGTGCAGCAGGTACCAGCGGTCGCTGACCTCCGTGTAGTACGCCCGCCACAGCGCGGCGGCGGCCGGGGAGTCGTACGGCTCCGGAGCGATCGTCCATGTCATGTCCGCCATTGTCCGGAGCCGCCCTGCGCCCCGCGAACCGTTTGTGGGCCTGCTTCCGGGTCACCCGAAGGAAGAACCGGCCAGCGGGGCCGGTCCGAGCGGAAGGCAGCCATGTCCACAGGCCTGATCATCTTGTTGATCGTGATCGCAGCGGTCGTGGTCGTCGGCGCGGCCATTCTGGTCGCGCGCACCCGCGGCGGGCACGGCGGGACCAGCTTGAAGCGGCGCTTCGGGCCCGAGTACGAGCGGGCCGTGGCCCTGCACGACGGGGACACCAAGGCCGCCGAACGAGAGCTGACCGAGCGCGTCGAACGCCACGGCGACCTGCGGGAGCAGCCGCTGGACGGCACCGAGCGGCAGCGGTACGCGGACCGCTGGACCGCCGTGCAGGAACACTTCGTCGAATCGCCCCGCGAGGCGGTGGCCGAGGCCGACCGGCTGCTCGCGGAACTCGCCGCGGTACGCGGCTACCCGGACGGCGAGCGGTACGAGGAGCAGCTCGCCGCGCTGTCCGTGCACCACCCCCGGCACGTCGACGGCTACCGGCAGGTGCACCGGGCCGCCCGCCTGGGCGCCGGTACCGGCGAGTCCGGCGCCCAGACCGAGGAACTGCGCTCGGCGCTGCTCGGTGCGCGCGCCCTCTTCGACGAGCTGACCAGCACCGAGCCCGGCCGGCACCGGGCCCCCGCCGGCGCGGAGCGCACGGCGCCGGCCGCCGCGACCCACTCCCACGCCCGCTCCCACACGCCGTGGGCCCTGCACCGGAGCCGACCGAAGGAGAGCTGAACGCCATGACGGACAGGACGAGCGGCCCCGGCGACGACCGGCACCGCACCGAGCGGTTCAAGCGTCCCGCCGGGGACGAGTGGACGCCGGAGCAGGAGTCGCGGGAGCAGGAGTCACCGGACCGGGACGAGTGGGCCCCCGGCGACGCGTCCCCGGCCCACCGCACCCCGAGACCACCCCGCCCGGAGGAACACCTCCCCGGCGAACCGGCCCCGGGCGGCCGGATGACGAAGGACGAGAGGAAGGGCGAGGGCGTGAGCGAACCGGTTCCGGGCGCGGAGCACGGCTCCGAGAAGCTGCGGCTCGCAACGCAGGAGCCGGGGCCCGCAGCGGCCGGTACCGGTCGGCCGGGCGCGGCTGCCGGTCACGGCGGTACGCCTGCCGTGGGCGAGGAGGGGCGCATGCCGGACGACGGGCTCGGCGCACCCGCGGTCGGCGCGGTCGGCGAGCGCGAGGCCGGTACCACCGACGGGCGGGGAACCAACTCCTGGCCGGCGGCACCGGCCGCACCGGCCGCACCGGCTGCCTCGGGTACGCCGTCCGGCGCCGACGCGCCGCTGCTGCCGCACGAGGAGACGGACCGGTGGGAGCGCCGGCTGCGTGAGGTGGCCGTCGGGTTCGTGGACGACCCCAGGGTGGCCGTCGAAGAGGCCGACCGGGCCCTGGAGGAGATCACCACGCGGTTCACCGAGGCCGTCACGCACCGCCGCCGCACCCTGCGGACGTCCTGGCAGGGCGGCGAGGAGCACGGCCCCGCGACGGAGACCGACACCGAGCAGCTACGGCTCGCCCTGCGCGACTACCGGGAACTGGCCGGGCGGCTGCTGCACGGCTGAGCCGGTCACACCCCCTCACCCCTGGCGGCAGCCCTGCGCTGCCGCCATTCGCGTACGACCTCCTCCACGTCGTACGGCTTCTTCCCCAGCGGCGGCCCCGGCGGCGGCTTGAACATCATGTCCTTGATCCGGACGTTGACGTCCTCGATGATCTTCCGGGCGATCCGCTCCGAGGGCGCCGCGTACGCCGCCTCCAGCGCGTCCTCCGCCTCCTTGCGCAGCGCGAGCGCGGGCGGCAGCACGGCCAGCCCCTCCCGCACCAACTTCCGCTTGATCCACCACAGTTCGTCGTACGTGGAGTCGACCTCCGAGGGCAGCGGCGCACCCGCGCCCGGCAGCCGGTCGAACTCCCCGCGCCCCTGCGCGTCCCGGATCTGCTTGTCCACCCAGGAGTCGAACGGCACCCCCGGTGGCTTTCGCTCGGTCATGAACCCATTGTGCCGGACGCGGCCCCGCCGGGCGTTTTATCATTCGGCGGCGGTACGCACCGCGCCCGCCCGCCGCAACCCGGCACCGCATCAGGACGTTTCAGGGGGAACGCTCGTGCTCGAACTCACCATGGCCGCCGTCTCCGGGGCCGACGCGGGCGCCACCGCCGGCATGACGATGGCCGAGGCGCCGAGCGAGCCCGGCGCCGTCCTGCGGGTCGGCCGCGACGGGGCGCTGTGCCGGCTGGCCACCCCCGAGGACTGGCTGTTCGTCTCCCGCGTCCACCTGGAGTTCCGCTGCGACCCGGGCGGCACCTGGCAGCTGACCTGGCTGCGCGGATCGCAGGCCGACCCGGCGTCCGAGGTCAGGCTCGCCGTCGGGCCCCACGTACAGCCCGTCGGCTACGGCGCGACCGTGACGCTGCCGCACGGCGGATCCGGCGAGATCGTCGTCCAGGACCGCACCGCGCCGCGCAGCGTCAACATCGGCTTCTACCACGACCTCTGAGCCGGCCCGCCGCGCGTCCGCGCCGTCAGCCCAGCACCCGGGCGAGCGCGAACCCGTCGTAGCCCTTGCTGCCGACGGTCTGGATCGCCGTACCGGTCAACCGGGGGTGCTCGGCGATCAGTTCGATCGCGGCGCGGGTGCCGACGACGTCCGGTCCGCTGTCGTCCGGGTCGGCCACCCGGCCGCCGCGCACCACGTTGTCCAGGACGATCAGGCTGCCCGCCCGGCTGAGCCGGAGCGCCCACTCCACGTAGTGCGGGTTGTTGACCTTGTCGGCGTCGATGAAGACCAGGTCGAAGGGGGCCGGGTTCTCGTCGGCGAGCTTGGGCAGCGACTCCAGGGCCGGCCCCACCCGCACCTCCGCGATCCGCTCCAGGCCCGCGCGGGCGATGTTCCGCACGGCCACCTCGGCGTGCTTGGCGCTGTACTCCAGCGAGATCAGCCTGCCGTCCTCGGGCAGGGCGCGGGCCAGCCAGATCGTGCTGTACCCGCCGAGCGTGCCGATCTCCAGGATGTGCCGGGCGCCCTGCACCTGGGCGAGCAGCTGCAGGAACTTGCCCTGCGCGGCCGTGACGGCGATGGCCGGCAGCCCGGCGGCGTCGCTGTCGCGCAGGGCCGCGCGCAGCGGCTCGTCGTCCGGTGAGAGGTGGCTGATGAAGTAGTCGTCGACGTCGTCCCAGACCTGCGACCCGCTCATAGCGTCTGCTGCCTTTCCCGAGTGTCCTGCTCCGATGATCTCAGCAGAGCGCCGTCCGCGGCAGGACTATCGGCAGGCCGGGGCGCCGCCCCGGGGTCGACGGCACCAAGGCTCCCGGGGCACACGGCCCCGGGAGCGTCGGCGGGCCAGGCCGGACCGCGCCTACCGGCTCTCCACCGACGGTGCGGAACCCGGCAGCGGGCGTCCGGCCGACTCGGACATCCGCCACACGGCGACACCGCCCACGACGGCCGCGGCCATCATGTAGTACGCGGGCATCATCATGTTCCCCGTCGCCCCGATCAGCGCGGTGACGACCAGCGGAGTCGTCCCGCCGAACAGCGACACGGACACGTTGAACCCGACGGACAGGGAGCCGTAGCGCACCCGGGTCGGGAAGAGCGCGGGCAGCGCGGCCGGCATCGCCGCCGTGAAGCACACCAGGAGCATGCCCAGCGCGCCCATGCCCAGGCCGACGGCCAGCAGGCTGCCCTGGCGTATCAGCAGCAGGGCCGGGACGGACAGGAACAGGAAGCCGGCGCAGCCCGCCGCGATCACCGGTCGCCGCCCGATCCGGTCGGTCAGCGCGCCGGCGAACGGCTGGACGACCATCATCAGGACCATCACCGCGAGCACGACCATCAGCCCGTGCGTCTCGTCGTACTTCAGCTCACTGGTGAAGTAGCTCGGCATGTACGACAGCAGCATGTAGTCGGTGACGTTGTAGACCAGCACCAGGGCCATGCACAGCAGCAGGGGCTTCCACTGGCCGGTGATCATCTCGCGCAGCGGCACCTTCGGCCGGGTGGCCTCGGCCTTCTCGACCTCCGCCGCGAACGCGGGGGTCTCCTCCAGCCGCATCCGCAGGTACAGGCCGATGATGCCCATCGGGCCCGCGATCAGGAACGGGATGCGCCAGCCCCAGGCCATCAGGTCGTCGGACGACAGCAGGGCCGTCATCAGCGTGACCAGTCCGGCGCCGCCGACGTAGCCGGCGAGGGTGCCGAACTCCAGCCAGCTGCCGAGGAAGCCGCGCTTCTTGTCGGGCGCGTACTCGGCGATGAACGTCGTCGCCCCCGCGTACTCACCACCGGTGGAGAAGCCCTGCACCAGCCGGGCGGCGAGCAGCAGCAGCGGCGCGCCGACGCCGATGGTGGCGTACGACGGGATCAGGCCGATGGCGAATGTGCCCGCCGCCATCATGATCATGGTGACGGCGAGAACCTTCTGCCGGCCCACGCGGTCGCCCAGCGGACCGAAGACGAGGCCGCCGATCGGGCGGACCAGGAAGGCCGCCGCGAAGGCGCCGAACGTGGACAGCAACTGCGCGGTCGGGTTGCCGGAGGGGAAGAAGACCTTGCCCAGGGTGACCGCGATGTAGCTGTAGACGCCGAAGTCGAACCATTCCATGGCGTTGCCGAGCGCGGCCGCCTTCACGGCGCGCTTGACGAGCGCGGGGTCGGTGACGGTGACGTCGCGGGACTGGGAGGCCCGGCGGGTCTTCTGGTGCGGGAGAGCGGCTGCGGCGGTCGCCAAAACGGGGCTCGCCTACCTTTCGACGGGGACAGGTACGGACCCGGACGGCGGCGGTGACGTGCGACGGGCCGAAAAACGACCATAGGGGGAGTTCTGCCCCTTACGTGCCGTATGCGCTTAGGTGCACAGTGCATCCAAAGCGGGGATACGCAGGTACGTCTGCCCACTCGGGCACGGCCATGCCACCTGATCAATGTGATCCTTCTCGCGTCCCGGACGTGGAACCGGTGCGGCCGATGTCCTGAAATGCGCACTCGAACCAGACCGTCTTCCCGCCGCCGGCCCCCGGGGACACCCCCCACTTGTCCACCACGGCGTCGAGCAGCGCCAGACCCCGGCCGCCCTCCGCTTCCCCGTCCGCGTCCGGCTCCAGCCGGGGCCGCCCGGCGAAACCGTCGGTCACCTCCGCCCGGACGCCCGCCGTCTGCCGGGCCACCACCAGCGTGCAGCGCCGGTCGGGCACATGCCGTACGACGTTCGTCACCAGCTCGCTCACGCCCAGCTCGACGGCGAACGTCAGCTCCTGCAGCTGCCACTCGTCCAGCAGGGAGCGGACGATGCGGCGGACGTGGCGTACCGAGTGCTCGCCCACGGTGAGCTGCATGCGGTACTGGGGGGTGTGGGGAAAGTTCAGGTTCACAGGACGAGGCTGACCTCGCGTCACTACGCTGGGCTACCGTCTGAACGCAACGCGTCCTGGAGGGGACTTGCCGTGGTGAACATCAACACCCTCGACCCCGGCGCCTCGCCGCTCGACTACTACGGCTTCGAACT
>NZ_BNBF01000023.1:38992-41516 GCF_014654935.1 Streptomyces capoamus | reverse complement strand
GCGCCGGTGCAGGGAGGCTGCCGCTCTTACGCAGCGGCAACTGGGGGAGATCGTCAACTACACCGGGTCCCTGATCGGCCAGATCGAGACGGCCAGGAAGGTGCCGACGCTGGAGTTCAGCGAGCGGGTGGATGCGGCGCTGGGGACGGGTGGGTTGCTCTCGCGGCTCGTTGAGCTGGTGCTTCGAAGTCAACTTCCGGCGTGGTTCAGGGAGACGGCAGAGCTGGAGGCGCGGGCGGTGGAGATCTGCACTTTCCAGATGGGCATGGTTCACGGTCTCGTGCAGACCGAGGCCTACGCGCGCTCGGTCCTCGGAGTGCTGGACGAGTCCAAGTTGGACGATAGAACCGCCGCGCGAATGGGCCGTCAGCGGATCTTCGAGAGGTCGAAGCCTCCGATCTTCTGGATGGTCCTCAGTGAGGCTGCGCTGTACCAGGAGATCGGTGGTCCCGATGTCATGCGCGAACAGTTGGCCCGCTTGTTGTCGCTCGCAGCCGAGCCTCGGGCCAACGTTCAGATCCTGCCATTTGCGGCTGGGGCACACGCAGGATCACAAGGCTCGTTCAACGTCTACCGCTTCTCCAGCGACCCAACCATCGTCTACACCGAGGGGTACGGCAGTGGGCACCCGACCGCGAACCCGGACACGGTCCAGGACTGCTCGCTCCGTTACGATCATCTTCAGGCCGCCGCACTCTCCATCAGGGACTCGGCGGAGTTGATCCGACGGGTGACGGAGGACCGCTATGGAGAGCAAGTGGCGTAAGTCGAGCTACAGCGGTGACCAGGGCGGCGATTGCCTAGAAGTCGCCGAAACCCCCGCCGCCACCCTCGCCATCCGGGACTCCAAGACCCCGGCGGGGCCGATCCTCACCGTCGCCCCCGCCGCCTTCACCCGCTTCGTCACCTGGGCGTCGGCTACAGCCGCTGAATGATCGTCCCGGTGGCCAGCGCGCCGCCCGCGCACATCGTGATGAGCGCGAACTCCTTGTCGGTCCGCTCCAGTTCGTGCAGGGCCGTGGTGATGAGGCGGGCGCCCGTCGCGCCGACGGGGTGGCCCAGGGCGATCGCACCGCCGTTGACGTTGACCTTGTCCAGGTCCTGCTCGAAGACCTGGGTCCAGCTCAGGACCACGGACGCGAAGGCTTCGTTGATCTCCACGAGGTCGATGTCCTTGAGGGACATGCCCGCCTTGCCCAGTACCGCGCGCGTGGCGTCGATGGGGCCGTCGAGGTGGTAGTGCGGGTCGGCGCCGACGAGGGCCTGGGCGACGACGCGGGCCCGGGGCTTGAGCTTCAGGGCGCGGGCCATCCGCTTGGACGCCCACATGATCGCCGCGGCGCCGTCGGAGATCTGGGAGGAGTTGCCGGCGGTGTGGACGGCCGTCGGCATGACGGGCTTGAGGCCCGCCAGCGCCTCCGGGGTGGTGTCCCGCAGGCCCTCGTCCCTGTCCACCAGGCGCCACATGCCCTGTCCGGCGTACTGCTCCTCCTCCGTCGTGGGCACCTGGACCGCGAAGGTCTCCCGCTTGAAACGTTCCTCCGCCCAGGCGTGGGCCGCCCGCTCCTGTGACAGCAGGCCCAGCGCGTCGACGTGCTCGCGGGTCAGGCCCCGGTGGCGGGCGATGCGCTCGGCCGCTTCGAACTGGTTGGGCAGGTCGACGTTCCACTCGTCGGGGAACGGCTTGCCGGGGCCGTGCTTGGAGCCCGAGCCCAGCGGGACCCGGGACATCGCCTCGACGCCGCAGCTGATGCCGACGTCGATCACGCCGGCCGCGACCATGTTGGCCACCATGTGCGCGGCCTGCTGGGAGGACCCGCACTGGCAGTCGACCGTGGTGGCCGCCGTCTCGTACGGCAGTCCCATGGTGAGCCAGGCGGTGCGCGCGGGGTTCATGGACTGCTCGCCGGCGTGGGTCACCGTGCCGCCGACGATCTGCTCGACGGCGTCGGCGGGGATGCCGGTGCGGCCGAGGAGTTCACGGTAGGTCTCGCCCAGGAGGTAGGCGGGGTGCAGGTTGGCGAGCGCGCCGCCGCGCTTGCCGATCGGGGTGCGGACGGCTTCGACGATCACGGGTTCGGCGGCCATGGGTGCGGGTCCTCTCCGAGAGGGCTCTCCTCCAGAACTAGTACGCGTTCTAGTTCTGCTCAGCAGTCTGCTGACGTGTCGTCCGCCACCGCAAGGGTCTTGCAGGTGCCGAGGGTGCGGTGTGGGAGTGTTCCGCCCCGATTGGGGGTGCCGTACCCCTTGCTACTTGTAGAACCCGTTACTACCTTCGCGGCACCCGCTGATGGACCGTCAGATGGCTGGAGCCGCCGATGCCCTGTCCAGCGCTGCCCGACGGGTTCGACCCCACCGACCCCGACCTGCTGCACCACCGTGTGACCCTCCCGGAGTTCGCCGAGCTGCGCCGCACCGAGCCGGTCCGCTGGATCCCGCAGCCGCGGGGCGTCGCGGGCTTCGCCGACACCGGCTACTGGGCCGTGACCCGGCACGCCGACGTCCGGTACGTCTCGACGCACCC
>NZ_BNBF01000023.1:38736-38948 GCF_014654935.1 Streptomyces capoamus | reverse complement strand
GGAACTGTTCTCGTCCTCCCTCAACACCGCGATCATCCGCTTCAACGAGCACATCGAACGCGACGCGATCGACGCGCAGCGGCTGATCCTGCTCAACATGGATCCACCGGAACATACGCGGGTCCGGCAGATAGTGCAGCGCGGGTTCACGCCACGCTCCATCCGGGCGCTGGAGGAACGGCTGCGGGCCCGCGCGGAGGCGATCGTCGCCG
>NZ_BNBF01000023.1:19351-38686 GCF_014654935.1 Streptomyces capoamus | reverse complement strand
GCGCCCGCGCCCGCTCGGGACCCTTCGACTTCGTCACCGAGGTGGCGTGCGAACTGCCGCTCCAGGCGATCGCGGAGCTGATCGGGGTGGCGCAGGAGGACCGGTCCAAGATCTTCGACTGGTCCAACAAGATGATCGCCTACGACGACCCCGAGTACGCGATCACTGAGGAGATCGGCCGCGAGTCGGCCACCGAGATCATCGCCTACGCCATGAACATGGCCGCCGAGCGCAAGCGCTGCCCGGCCCGGGACATCGTGACGACCCTGGTGGCCGCCGAGGACGAGGGCAACCTGACCTCCGACGAGTTCGGCTTCTTCGTGCTGATGCTGGCGGTGGCCGGCAACGAGACGACCCGCAACGCCATCACCCACGGCATGCACGCGTTCCTGACCCACCCCGGCCAGTGGGACCTCTTCCGCCGCGAGCGCCCGGCGACCACGGCCGAGGAGATCGTCCGCTGGGCGACCCCGGTCAACGCGTTCCAGCGGACGGCGACCCAGGACACGGAGCTGGGCGGAGCCCTCGTCCGGAAGGGCGACCGGGTCGGCCTCTTCTACGCCTCCGCCAACCACGACCCCGAGGTCTTCACCGACCCCGACAGCTTTGACATCACCCGCGATCCCAACCCGCACCTGGGCTTCGGCGGAGGCGGTCCCCACTACTGCCTCGGCAAGTCCCTCGCGGTCCTGGAGATCGACCTGATCTTCAACGCCGTCGCCGACGCGATGCCCGCCCTCCACCTGACCGATCCCCCGCGCCGGTTGCGCTCGGCCTGGATCAACGGCGTGAAGGAGCTGCGGGTCAGCCACGGCTGAGGGGTGCGGGCACGGCCGGCGCGCGGCCTCACTCCCGCCCCGCCGCCAGCACCGCCATCACCCCCGACGCCAGTGCCGCGAGCAGCAGCGGGACGCCCAGGCCGTGGTGGAGGACCAGCCAGGCGCCCAGGCAGGCGCCTCCGGCCATGGCGAGGACCGAGGACGAGCGGCGTGGGGAGCGGTGGCCCGTGGCGTCGCCGAGGCGGGACTCGGAGGCGAGGGCGGTGAGGGTCATCGTCAGGACCGTGGTGGTCAGGTCGGGCACGCCCAGTTTGCGGACCGTGGCGTTGCGCAGGCCCATCGCGAAGGCGGTGAGGGCGATCAGGGCGTACCGGGTGCCGGTGGTGCCCGGCCAGGCGAAGGCCACCGCCGCCGATCCGCCGACCAGCACCGCCTCGGCCGCCAGGATCAGCCGAGCCCAGCGGCGGCGCGAGCCCCGGCCGAAGCGGGCCGCCGTCCGGCCGCCCGCCACCGCGCCGAGCAGGAAGCAGGCCAGGGAGGTGGCCGTGAACGGGACGGAGAAGCCGGGGGCGCCGGCCGCGGCGAAGCCGAGCACCACCACGTTGCCGGTCATGTTGGCCGTGAAGACCCGGCCCAGGCCGAGGTAGCCGACGGCGTCGATCAGGCCGCTGACGACGGTGAGTACCAGGAGTACGGCCACCAGCCGCAGTCCGCGCCCCTCGGGGTCCCGCTCCACGGCCGGCGCCGGTGTCGTCATCGTTCCTCCGCATTCCCGCGAGGTTCCACCACGGGGACACGGTAGGGAACGGAGGCCGGGGCGCGGGTCCGGACATGCGCGCGCACCCTCGCCGAGCGGAGGCGAGGGTGCGGATGCCAGGGCAGGTGCTGCCGGGGCGCGGCGGCTCAGTACCAGCCGTTGGCCTGCCAGAAGTTCCAGGCCTTGACCGGGCTGCCGTAGCGGGAGTTCATGTAGTCCAGACCCCACTTGATCTGCGTGGCCGGGTTGGTCTTCCAGTCGGCGCCCGCGGAGGACATCTTCGACGCGGGCAGGGCCTGGACCAGGCCGTAGGCGCCGGAGGCGCTGTTGGTGGCGGAGGGGTTCCAGCCGCTCTCGTGCTCGACGATCCTGCTGAACGCGTTGAACTGCGCGGCGTCCGGGATCATCCGGTGCGCGATCGCCTGGGTGGAGGAGGCGGAGGAGGTGGCGGCCTGGGCGGGGGCCGCGGTCAGAGCCAGGCCGGCGGTGGCGGCGGCCACGGCGGCGGTGGTGAGGGCCTTCTTCGGGGAAGCGATGCGGCGGATGAAGGAGACGGACACGGAGAACCTCTTGCGTCGGGGACTGTGGATCGCCCGCAGGGAAGGACCACGCGCTGTGGCCGTCTGCGTCGGAGCCGCGGCCCGGTCGGGCTCGTGCTGCCTGGCGACGTCGTCCAGAGAAGCAGGCCGGAAAGCTGCCCGCAATGACCCCTTTTACTAGTTGTGGCCGGATGGCGCGGAAACGTCCTCTCTGTGACGTGGGTCGCAATCCGCAGGTCAGAAGGGGTGCAACGAAGGGCGTATCGGACAAATGGGTCTACGGCCCCGGTTCGTAGGTGACGTGCGTCATGTGGGGTGCTTCACCGTCCCGCTCACGGTGCGCGGGCGGACCCTCACTCACCGGGACCGTCGAATGTGACCGCCGTCTCGAAAGCGGCCCGCCGTGTCGCCCGGCGCAGCGCGCGCAGCACCGCCGGACCGAGCGCCAGGGTCAGCACCACCGTGCAGACCGCCCGGCCCAGGTCCCAGCCGAGCGAGGTGGCCACGCAGTACGCGACGAAGTGGGCCAGGTTGACGGCGACCGGGGCGCCGGCGACGAAGGAGATGTTCGAGGCGGCACTGTCCAGGAAGGTCCAGCCGGACAGGTTCATCACCGTGCCGTAGGCGAAGGCCGCCAGGAAGCCGTACGAGGCGAGCATCAGCAGCTCGGCACGGCCGCGCAGCCGCACCGGGCCCGGCAGCAGGCCCGCGCCCATGGTGAACCAGCCCATCGACAGCATCTGGAACGGCAGCCACGGGCCGACCCCGCCCGTCAGCAGCGCGGAGGCGAACATCGTCACCGAGCCCAGCGCGAACCCGAAGCCGGGACCCAGGACCCGCCCGCTCAGCACCATCAGGAAGAACATCGGCTCGATCCCCGCCGTACCCGCGCCGATCGGCCGCAGCGCCGCCCCGGTCGCGGCCAGCACGCCCAGCATCGCCACGGCCTTCGGCCCGAGATCGGACTCCGAGATCGTCCCCGCCACGACCGCCACCAGCAGGAGCAGCAACCCCGCGAAGAGCCACGGCGCGTCCTGCGCGTGGGCGCTCAGATGCGAGGCGGGCGGGCTGAGGAACGGCCAGAACAGTGCGGCCGCCCCCACGGCGCTGGTCAGCGTGAGCGCGGCCAGTGAGCGGGGGCCGAGACGGACGGCGCGGACGCGCCCGGCCGGCGGGGTGCGGTTCATGCCAGGGCCTCCCGGACCTCGGCCACCGTCAGCCAGCGCTGCGGGGCCAGGATCTTCGTCACCTGCGGGGCGAAGGACGGGGAGGACACCACGATCTCGGCCGTCGGGCCGTCCGCGATCACCTCGCCCTCGGCGAGCAGCACCACCCGGTGGGCCAGCTCGGCGGCCAGCTCCACGTCGTGCGTGGCGAGCACGATCGCGTGCCCCTCGGCCGCCAGTGCGCGCAGTACGCCGACCAGCCGGGCCTTGGCCGCGTAGTCCAGGCCGCGGGTCGGCTCGTCCAGCAGGAGCAGGGGCGGGCGGGCGGTCAGGACCACGGCCAGCGCCAGCGCCAGCGACTGGCCCTCCGACAGGTCCCGGGGATGGGTGCCGTCCGTGATCTCCGGCAGCAGGGCGGACACCAGCGACCGGCAGGTGCCGGGCGCGGCGCCCGCGTCCCGGTCGGCCGCCGCGCACTCCGCCGCGACCGTGTCCGCGTACAGCAGGTCCCGCGGGTCCTGGGGGACGAGGCCGACGTGGCGCACGAGGTCCTTCGGCGCGGTGCGGTGGGGGGTGACGCCGCCGACGGTGACGTGTCCGGAGGCGGGGGCCAGGAGGCCGACGAGCGAACCGAGGAGGGTGGACTTGCCGGCGCCGTTGCGGCCCATGAGGGCGATGGTCTCACCGGGTGCCACGGTCAGGTCCGCGTGCCGGAGCGCCTGGACGCGGTCCCGGCGGACGCAGAGGCCGTGGACCTCGGCGATGTGCGTGCGCGAGGGCTCCGGGGCGGGGGCGGGGCGGCGACGGAAGAGCGAGCGCCGGGTTACAGCCTGCCGCTGCCGGAGGGGAGCGGTACCGCTCACCGGCACGGGAAGGGCATCGGCCACGCCCGCCCGCGCCACGGCTGCCGCGGTGATCCCGGTGCCGCCCGTGGCGGTGGGTGCGGTGGCAGCGGTGTGGTGGGGTGCGGACGCTGAGGGGGCCCGGGTGGCCAGGCGGGCACGGAGGGGGGCGGCCCGGCGGCGGGCGTCGCGGACGGTGAGGGGGAGGGGGGACCAGCCGGCCAGGCGGCCCAGGGCGACCACCGGGGGGTGGACGGGGGAGACGGCCATCACCTCGGCCGGCGGGCCCACCACCGGGGCGGCGCCGGGAGCCGGGAGGAGGACCACGCGGTCGGCGTACTGGACCACCCGCTCCAGCCGGTGCTCGGCCATCAGGACCGTCGTCCCCAGGTCGTGCACCAGCCGTTGCAGCACGGCGAGCACCTCCTCGGCGGCGGCCGGATCCAGCGCCGAGGTCGGCTCGTCCAGCACCAGTACCCGCGGGTGCGGGGTGAGCACGGAGCCGATCGCGACACGCTGCCGCTGACCGCCGGACAGCGTGGCGATCGGGCGGTCCCGCAGCGGGGCGAGGCCCAGCAGGTCGAGGGTCTCCTCGACCCGGCGCCGCATCACGGCCGGCGCCAGGCCCAACGACTCCATGCCGTAGGCGAGTTCGTCCTCCACGGTGTCCGTCACGAAGTGCGCCAGCGGATCCTGGCCCACCGTGCCGACCACGTCGGCCAGGTGCCTGGGCCGGTGGGTGCGGGTGTCCCGGCCGGCCACGGTGACCCGGCCGCGCAGGGTGCCGCCGGTGAAGTGCGGGACCAGCCCGCTGACCGCGCCCAGCACGGTCGACTTGCCGGCCCCGGACGGACCGGCGAGCAGCACCAGTTCACCCTCCGGCACCTCGAAGTCCACTCCGCGGACGGTGGGTTCGGCGGCACCCTCGTAGGTCACGCTGACATCCTCGAAGCGGATCACGGATGCTCCCGGGGGACGAGGGCGGGCAACAGGGCGAGCAGGACGGCCGCGGCGGGCCCGAGCGGCAGGCCGGGCGCGACGAGGGGGACGACCCCGGGGTGCAGCGCCTGCGGATCGCGGACGGACGCGAGCGTGAGCAGCGCGGCCACCGCGGCACCCGAGCCCGCGACCAGCCAGGCGCGCGGTCCCCAGGGATCCGGGCGGTACCGCGTCCGCGGCGAGCGCCGGCCGCCCAGCCGCAGCCCGGCGAGCGCGGCGGCGGCTCCGGCGAGCAGCAGGGGGAGCCCGTACGCCCCTCCCTCCGCCGTCAGCAGTCCGTACGTTCCCGCGCACACGCCGAGCAGGCCGCCGAGGGTGAGCGCGGTCGTCGTGCGGCGGACCCGGACGGGGACCTCGGCGGTACGGCCGTAGCCGCGGGACTCCATCGCGGCGGCGAGCGCGACCGACCGTTCCAGCGCACCCTCCAGCACCGGCAGCCCGACCTGGAGCAGCCCCCGCACCCCCCGGTCGGGCCGGCCGCGCAGCCGGCGGGCGGCACGCAGCCGCCGCACGTCGGCGACCAGGTGCGGTGCGAAGGTGAGGGCGACGACCACGGCCACGCCCGTCTCGTACAGCGCGCCGGGCAGGGACTTCAGCAGGCGGGTCGGGCCGGCCAGGGCGTTCGCCGCGCCGACGCAGATGAGCAGGGTGGCGAGCTTCAGGCCGTCGTAGCCGGCGAAGACGACCGCTTCCGCGGTGACCCGGCCGCCCAGCCGGATGCCCTGCGCCCAGTGCGGGAGCGGCACTTCGGGGAGCGTGAGCAGGATGTGGCTGCCGGGAATGGGGGAGCCGAGCGCCACCGCGAACAGCACGCGGACGAGGACGACGGCGAGGGCCAGCCTGACGAAGGCGCCGTAGGAGCGGGCCCAGGGGGTGGGGGAGCGGTGCGTGGCCACGACGTAGCCGGAAGCGGCCATGAGCAGGCCGAGGAGGAGCGGGTTGGTCGTCCGGGTGGCGGCGGTCCCCAGGGATATCGCCCACAGCCACCAGGCACCCGGGTGCGTGGCCCCTCGGCGCCGGGCGTCGGGGGCATCGCTCACCGGCGCCCCGGCGGACCGGTGTGCGCGCGCCGGCCCGCGGCGGGGCGAGCCGTCGGAGTGCGGCGGCCGCAGCCCCCCGGTCGCGCGGGGAACCGCGCGACCGGCCACGGCGTACCCGCCCGTCCGCCTCCGCTCACGCGGACTCATCGCGCCGCCGCCGTGCCCGCCACACCGCCGCTCCCGCCAGCAGGGCGACCACCCCCGCGCCGACCGGCAGCCCCAGCGACGGCCCGCCGCCGGATCCGCCCGCGCCGGCGCTTCCGCTCGACCGGCCCCCGGCGGAGACCTGCTCGCCGCACCCCGTCCTCGGGTAGCCGGCGATCGCGCACAGCAGGGCGTTGGTGTCGTACCGCAGCGGCTTGGCCACGGCGGCGAGCGCGTCGGCGCTGGTCGCGTCCCGCGGTACCCGCGCGCAGGCCGTACGGCGACCCGGCGGCCGCTCACCGGACGGGGCGTCCGCGCGGGTACCGAAGTCGAGGACGAGGGCGACACGCTTCGTTCCGGGAGCGGCGGGCGTGCCGGCGCAGACGGTGCCGAAGTCCGCCGCACCGCGCGGCCGGCTCGCGTCCGCCGAGTCCGCGCTCACCGCGAACCGGAAGCCCTGCACCGCGCCGTCGTCGGGACGCACGGTCGCCGGGCCCTGGGTGGCGTACGTCCAGTGCCCGCCGGCCCGCTCCCAGAAGGACCAGTAGCGGTAGCCGGCGGCCCCGGCCGGCCCGGCGGCGAACAGCAGCAGCCCGGCGAGGGCGGCGGCGAGCACCGGCACGGCACGGCGGACAGGGGTCACGGCCGGCGCTTCTTCCGGCCGCTCAGCAGGAAGCCGATGCCGATGCCGGCGACGAGCCCGACGCCGACGATCCACCAGACACCCGTGTCCGACTCCCCGGACTCCTCCGACTCCTGCGAGTGCCCGGTGGCGGAGTCCATGGACGGCGCCGGGCCGAGCGCGTTGAGCGAGCGGACCAGGCTGGTGCCGTGGAAGTCGCCCGGCTGCTCGCCGACCGCGTGGGCGGCGAGGATCAGCTGGGCGTACGCGGCCGGGCCGCTGCGCACCGCCCACGGTCCGGCGTTCTTCTCCAGCCAGGCGTACGCCTTCTTCGCCGGCTCGGTCCGGCCGTCGGCGGCGAGCGCGACGACGGCGTCCGCGGTGTTGCCGTAGTCGGGCTGGTCCTTGGCACCGGGCAGGGTCGACCTGAGATGCCCGCTCCTGCCGAGCGCCGTCGCCAGGTACGCGCCGGCGTTGTCGGCGACCTGCTCCCGGGTGGGGTGCTCGGCCTCGGCGCAGGCGTCCTGCGCCGGGGGCTTGCCGGCCTCGGCCGCGAACCCCTTGCCGAGGGCGCCCAGCACGCCGGCCGCCGTCGCGTCCGCGTTGGCGAGCAGCTTGCCCTTCTCGTCCGGCTGGAAGGCGAGGGCACCGCCGCCGTCCTGGTCGCAGGGCAGGGACCAGGCGGGCAGCGCGTCGTACGGCGACTTGCCGGACTTCCGGACGCTCGCCGGGTCGGTGCCGGACGCGGCGAGCGCGCCGACGACGACGGAGGTGGAGTTGGTGTCGCTGGGGCCGCCGGGGTAGTAGCCCCAGCCGCCGTCCTTGTTCTGCACGGACTTCAGCCAGTCCACGGCCTTGCCGACGGCACCGCCGTGCCCGCCGGTCGCGGCCAGGGCCTGCACCGCGGCGGCCGTGCTGTTCGTGTCGGACTTGGCCTTGTCGTCGCAGGGCTTGGCGGGCTCGGCGCGGAACGCGGTGAAGGAACCGTTCGCGCACTGCTGGCCGGTGAGCCAGTCCACGGCGGCACCGGCGGGCCGGTAGCCGAGCGTGCGCTGGGCGAGCAGCGTGAGCGACTGCCGCCACACGCCGTCGTAGGTCGGGTCGCCCTTGCCGTACAGGCCGTGCGGGACCGCCGCCTTCGGGGACGGCGCGGACGGGGACGGGTCGGCGGCCGTGGCGGGCGCGGCGGCGGCCAGCACGCCTACGGCGGCGAGGGCCGCGGCACTGCGGCGGACGTTCATGGTCGGCGACTGCCTCTCCTGTGGGGAGCCGGGCGGCGCACGGGAGGCATCCCGGGCGGCTCGGCTCCGTAGACCTCGACGGTGCCGTGCGCGGCGGGCCGCCGGCGCACGCGAGCCGGTCACCGTCCCCGTCCGGGGCAGTCCGGCTCACCGCCGGCTGCGGCGGTACACGGATGGGGGTGCCCCCGGCACGAGCGCGGCCGGGAACTGAGGGAGGGTCAGCGCCGGGATTGCACCGGCTTCTCCCCGTACGGGTGTGATGACGACCCCGCCACTTTACCGGCCGCCCCGCGCGGGCCGACGGGTGGCCGTGGGCACAGCGGAGTGGTGACCGGGGTCACGGGCCGGGAGGCCCAGGGGGTGTACCCCGCGACGCCGGCATGATCCGGAACAGACCCCCTAGGCGGCGTACACGCCGGTCGCCGGCAGGACCGTCGCCGTCAGATGGCGGGCCAGGCGGCGCAGGGCGGTCGCGCAGTCGGCGGGGTTCTCCGCCGTGACCACCCAGTGGGCCAGGCGGTCGGCGGCGGTCGCGTGCGGGGCCGCCGTGACCGGGGCGCCGGGGTGGTGGGTGAGGAGCATGCGGTCGGCGGCCGGGTCGTGCTCGGCCGCGGGGTCCAGGTGGAGCTGGGTGAGGCGGCCGGTCGTGGCCGGGTAGGCGAACTGCACGGCCGCGACCCGCTGGCGGGTGGGGGTCAGGTCCGGATGCCGGCCGGTGGCGAGGGAGACCGCGGCACCGGCCAGGTCGACGCCGGTGGCGCGCTCCACCAGCAGCGGGATCAGATCGCCGGGCAGGTGCGGGGCGACGTCGAGGACCCGGGGGCCGCGGGCCGTCATCCGCAGGACGACGTGGGCCACCGTGTGGGCCAGGCCCAGGGCGCGGACCGTCCGTTCGACGCAACTCCGCAGGAAGCGGTTGTGCAGAAGGCCGTCGTGGGCGTGGACGCAGTGCCGCAGCGCCGCTCGGGCGGGCGGCGGCCCCGGGGTCGTCCGGGTGAGGGCGACGATGCGGACCTCGTCGTCCAGCACCACCGTCTCCGCCGACACCAGCGGACCGGGCGTCTCCTCCGGCTCGCCGGTACCGGCCGCCGGCAGCCGGTGCCGTTCCAGCAGGGCCTGTAATGCCGCCGGGTCGGCGCAGGCCGCGGCCGCTTCGTACGGCAGGCCCGGCAGGCCCAGCCGGCCGGTGATCCGCGCGGCGGTGGCCAAATGGGCGGCGGACCAGGTCAGGACGCCGGCGACCGGGTGCCCGGCCGCGTGGGCCAGCACGGCCTCCGCCGCCTGCGCCTCCCGGGCCGGGTCGACCGCGAGATGGGCCCGCAGGTGCGGGCGCGCCCAGGCGGGCGGGTCCGGGTCGACCAGGACGACCGGGTGGAGCGCGGCGATCCGGGTCAGCGGGAAGTCGTCGCACGTCTCCGGGCGGCCGGCCCCGAGGAGCACGACGGGCTGCGCCATGGTGCCTGGACCTTCCTCGGGGAGAGGGCGGACAACGGACACCCCGGGTGCCGCTCCCCCATCGGCGGCACCCGGGGCGGGTCGGATCTTGCTCTCCGTGCAGCGATCCTCACCCACAGCGCCCTCAACTGTCAACGATAGCTGCGCTATCCGGCAGGGAGCGTTGTCACGTCTGGTCGCCGAACGGGCGAACGGGTAGCCTCGCGTCAGCCCAGCCACCGAACGGATGACGCGCCCAGGGGGGACCTCGGTGAGTGACGCCTACGCCTCGCTGGCCGATGTCCTGGACCGGCTCGGCGAGTTGACCGGCCGCCCCGGGCGCCTGCCGGAGGCCCTCGACGTGGCCGGTCTCTCCTACCGCACCGGCATCCCCGTGGGCGTCGTCGTCGAACTGCTCTCCGGAGGCCGGGCCCCCGAGGCCTGCCTGGCCCAACGAGTGCGCCAGCGGCTGGACTTCATCCGCGAGAGCCGGCGCCGCCCGGACGGCAAGCGGTACTCGCTGGACGAACTGGCCCGTATCGCCGGGACCAGCCGGCAGTGGCTGAGCGAGTGGCGCAAGAGCGGGATGCCGAGCCTGGAGCACGCCGACCGGCTGCGCCGCTTCTTCGGCCTGCCCGCCGGCTTCTTCACGGCCGACGAGCCGGAGGCGCTGCACGAGGCGCTGCAACCGGTGGTGCAGGCCCTGGAGGCCGAGGCGGACCCGCTGCTGCGGCTGCGCGAGAGCGGGCTGATACGACTGGCCGCCCGGGCCCCGCAGATGAACGCCCGGCAGCTCGCCACCCTCGCCGACCTGGCCGAGATGATCATCGCCTCCGAGCGGGCGGAGGGCACCTCCGGGCGGGCGGAGGGCACCGGGCGTGCCTAGACCGACCGCCAGGGCCGCGAGACCGGCCGGGCGCCCCCGGTCGTCGGCCTCCGCGAAGCACCCCGGGTCCCCACGACGCTTCCTCGACCGGCTGGTCCGCGACACCGTCCGCGGCCTCACCCCGCCGACCGGCCCCGAGGCCTTCCTGCACGCGCTGTGCGCCACGCTCAGCCCCCGGCTGGACCGCCCGGTCCGGCTGAAGTTCGTCGCCTTCCCGCCGGGCCTGGACGTCTCCGGGATCACGCTCGCCCGGGAGGAGGACTACATCGTCGTGGTCGAGGAACGGGCCCCGGACCCGCACAAGTTCGTCATCGCCGGGCACGAGATCGGCCACATCCACTACGGCACGCTGGACGTGCACTACCCGGCCGGACTGCCCGCCGCCGCCCGCCGGCTGCTGTCCCGCGCCGAGGACGACGTCCCCTGGGACCGGGTCGCGGCCCTGGCGACCCGGTCGCCCGCCGCGGCGGCGGCCGAGGCCGAGTGGGAGGCCGAGGAGTGCGGACTGCGCCTCGCGGCCAAGTTCTCCAAGGTCGTCGGGCCGGGCGCGGCCGGCCGGATGACCCAGGACACCCTCACCGACCGGCTGTCGTCCTCCCTGGGCAACATCGGCGGCCCGTGATGCGCTGGGACCTCGCCGGCTCCTTCGCCGCCTACGCCGTCCCGGCCGCCCTGCTCGCCGTGGCCTTCATGATCAAGCTGCCGCTGCTGCGGCGCGCCTGGCAGGACCCGATCCTGCGCGCCACCGCGCTGCTGCTCGGCATCGGCGTGCTCGTCTTCGCCTCGCTGCCGCCGGCCAACCTGCACCGCATCAACGTGCTCGCCGGCATCCCCAACTTCGCCGGCCTGTGGGTGTACTCGCTGCTCACCGTGTACTGCGGCGCCTGCGTGTGGCTCATCATCACCTGGCGGGAGCCGCCGTCCGCCGCCCGCCGCCGGCGCACCCGGCTGGTGTGGATGGCGTACACCGTCATCATCGTCGGCCTGTGGACGACGTTCCTGCTCGGCGACCACCGGGTGGAGCGCACCCGCGACCTCGACACCTACTACGCCGGCACGCCCTGGATGCGCGAGTTCGTGCTGCTCTACCTCGTCGCGCACCTGGCGTCCGCGCTGGTCGCGGCGGGCATGCTGTGGGCCTGGTACCGGGAGGTCGAGGACACCTGGCTGCGCCGGGCGGTGATCTTCCTCCAGGTGGCCTACGCCCTCGGGCTCCTCTTCGACGCGGCCAAGCTCGCCGCGGTCGGCGCCCGGTGGAGCGGCCGGGACTGGGACTGGCTGTCCACGTACGCCGCCCCGCCGTTCGCCATCGCCGAGGCGGTGCTGGTGGCCGCCGGCTTCCTCGCCGGGCAGGCCGGGCCGTGGGCGGCGGAGCACCGGCGGCTGGTGCGCACCCACCGGCGCCTGAAGCCGCTCTGGCAGACCATGCTGACCGTCACCGCGCCGGCGGCGCCCGCGACCGGGCGGGTCAGCGGTGCCGCGCTCCGCCTGGAACTGCGCCGGGCCGCCATCAACGACGGGCTGCTCAAGCTGGCCCCGCACCTGAGCCCGCACCGGCGGGAGCGGACGCGGCAGGCGGCGCTCGCGGTGGGCTACCCGCAGTCCGTCGCCCGGGGCATCGCGGCCGCGGTGGACGTCCTCGTCGCGGCCGACGCGCTGCGCGCGCCGGAGGGCCGCGACCCCGCGCCGCAGGGCGGTCACCCCGGGTCCGTCTCCGTACCGGACAGCGAACTGGAGTGCGTCGCCCACGCGTTGCGCTTCCACGCGGCGGCCGTCGAGCGGTTCCGCCGGCAGGCGGCCGCGCCGCAGCGGCTGCTGCCGGGTGTCACCGGGGAGCCGGCGTGACGGCCGGCCTCACCTCAGACGCCGGCTGAAGAACGCGGCAGATGGCGGCTGAAGAACGCGAGGGCGGCGTCGTCGGCGAACCGCGGGACGCCGGTGTGCCCGCCCATGTTGGCGTGCAGGGACTTCTCCTCGGAGCCGAAGGCGTCGAACAGGTCCAGGGCCGCCTGCCGGTCGTTGCCCTCGTCGTCCCACTGCAGCAGGACGTGCAGGGGGACGGTGACCCGGCGGGCCTCCTCGAACAGGGCGCGCGGGACGAGACTCCCGGCGAAGAGAGCGGCGGCCGCGATGCGCGGCTCGACCGCCGCGAGCCGGATGCCGATGGAGATCACTCCCCCCGAGTACCCGGCAGGGCCGCCGATCCCGGGCAGCGGGAGGAGGGCGTCCAGGGCGGCCCGCCATTCCGGCACCGCCTCCTCGACCAGGGGCAGGACGAGGGCGTCGATGATCTCGTCGCTCACCGGCTCGCCGGCTTCCAGGGCCCGGCGCAGGCCGGCGCGGGCCTGCTCGGCGGCGGGCCGGCGGGGCCGGTCGCCGCTCCCGGGGAGTTCCAGGGTGGCGGTGGCGAAGCCCTGTGCCGCGGCGTTCCGGGCCCGGGCCGCCAGTCGGGGGTACGCCCGGCCCAGCCCGAGGGGAGGGGGGCCGAGCAGGATCAGCGGCGCCGGCCGCGATGCGGACGCGGACGCGGGCGTCCACAGGAAGCCGGGGATCTCGTCCAGGGCGAAGGGGCGTTCGAGGACGCCGTCGTCAAGGCGCGGCTCGGAAGTGAACTGCAGAGGCATGGTCGTGCCTTTCGGGAGTGCGCGGGATCGGCGCTCCCGGACGACCTCTCCGTCGTCCGACCGTGACTCCGGAGGGGAGCACCCATGTCGGTCGAGCGTTCACGGGTACCACCTCCTCGGTCTCTCGCACGGCCTCCGCGAACCTAGCAGCGGCCGTCCCGCGTCCGCCAAGGGTTTTCGCGCAGCCCCCACCGTGGCGGACCCCCGCCTGCGCCCGGCCGCAGCCGGGCTACACCGCCGCGTACGCCACCGGGTCGCTGCCCGGCACCGGTTCCGCCCGGCCCAGCTTCACCAGGCGGCGCAGGTGGGACTCCGCCTCGGAGACCGCGATGGTGCGCGAGCCGTAGGGCAGGTCGGCCCAGGGGCGGTTCCACTCCATGCGCTCGGCGAGCCGCCAGGGGGTGAGGGGCTCGGCGAGGAGGGCCAGGAGGCCGGCCAGGCGGCCCTGGTGATGGTCGAGCAGGGCGCGGACGCGGCCGGGGGCGTCGGTGAAGGGGTGCTGGTGGGCCGGGAGGACCTCGGCCGGGGTGAGCCGGCCGATCCGCTCCAGTGAGTCCAGGTAGTCCCCCAGGGGGTCGGTGACCGTCGCGTCGTCGGGGTCCTCGTACAGGCCGATGTGCGGGCTGATCCCGGGCAGCAGATGGTCACCGCTGAACAGCCGCCCGTCCCCCGGGAGCCCGCCCGGGTGCTGCTCCTCCAGGTGCAGGCAGACATGGCCCGGCGTGTGCCCCGGGGTCCAGATGGCGCGCAGCCGGCGGCCCGGCAGGTCGAGCAGTTCGCCGTGGACGATCTCCCGGTCGGGCGGCGCCGGGGACAGGCCGGGCAGGTTCCCCGCGCGGGGCGTCCGCAGCGGCGCCACGTGCTCCTCCGGCGCCCCGGCCGCCGTGAGCTTGGCCGCCATGTACGACCACCACTGCTCCGGCCGGGTCTCGCGCGTCCGGCGGACGATCGCCGCGTCGGCCGCGTGCAGCGTTACCCAGGCACCGGAGGCCTCCCGGACCCGCGCGGACAGGCCGTGGTGGTCCGGGTGGTGGTGGGTGACCACCACGCCGTACACCTCCCCGACCGCCGTGCCGCAGGCCGCCAGCCCCGCCGCCAGGGTGTCCCAGGACCCGGGATCGTCCCACCCGGTGTCGACCAGCACCGGCCCGCGGTCGGTGTCCACCACGTAGACCAGCGTGTACCCGAGGGGGTTGTCCGGGATCGGCACGCGAACGGCCCGTACACCCCCGCCGTGATCGAACGCCACCACCATCGGACCTCCGCCCCTGCGCCGCCCACGGCCTGGACCCACTCTAACTAGAACTGGTTCCAAAGGTCGCCCGAGTCGACCGATTCAATCGAGAGACCGCTCTCCCCGGTGGACCGGCGTGGACTCCTGTGGCCGGAGCTGATATCAGTTCTGACAGGGCGTCAGAAACGGCGGCGGAAGCGGTGCGCTGCGGCGGGAGGCAGTCGGCCATGACCGAACTCGTGGAACACGGACAGCTTTTCATCGGCGGGGAGTTGACCGACCCGCTGGGCCGGGACGTGATCGAGGTGATCTCGCCGCACACCGAGGAGGTCATCGGGCGGGTGCCGCACGCCTCCCGGGCGGACGTCGACCGGGCCGTGGCCGCCGCGCGCCGCGCCTTCGACGAGGGGCCCTGGCCACGCGCCACGCTGGAGGAGCGGATCGAGGTCGTCGGCCGCATCAAGGACGGCATCGCCGCCCGGCACGAGGAGATCGCCCGGGTGATCTCCTCGCAGAACGGCTCCCCGTACTCCTGGAGCGTCCTGGCCCAGGCGCTCGGCGCGATGATGGTGTGGGACACGGCGATCCGGGTCGCCCGGGAGTTCACCCACGAGGAGCGCAGGGAGGGCGTGCTGGGCCCGATCCTGGTCCGGCGGGAACCCGTGGGCGTGGTCGCCGCCGTCGTGCCCTGGAACGTCCCGCAGTTCGTCGCCGCCGCCAAGCTCGCGCCCGCGCTGCTGGCCGGCTGCCCGGTCGTCCTCAAACCGTCCCCGGAGTCCCCGCTGGACGCCTACCTCCTCGGCGGGATCGCCCGCGAGGCCGGCCTCCCTGAGGGCGTGCTGTCCATCCTCCCCGCCGACCGCGAGGTCGGCGAGTACCTGGTCGGCCACCCCGGCGTCGACAAGGTCTCCTTCACCGGCTCCGTCGCGGCCGGCAGGCGCGTGATGGAGGTCGCCGCCCGCAACCTCACCCGGGTCACCCTGGAACTGGGCGGCAAGTCGGCGGCGCTGGTGCTGCCGGACGCGGACCTGGAGGCGGCCGTCTCCGGGATCGTCCCGGCGGCCTGGATGAACAACGGGCAGGCCTGCGTCGCCCAGACCCGCATCCTCGTCCCGCGCACCCGCTACGACGAGTTCGCCGACGCCTTCGCCCGGGCGGCCCGCGCCCTCGTCGTCGGGGACCCGCTCGACCCGGCCACCCAGGTCGGCCCGCTGGTCGCCCGGCGCCAGCAGCAGCGCAGCCTGGACTACATCCGCATCGGCCAGGAGGAGGGCGCCAAGATCCTCACCGGCGGCGGCCGTCCGGACGGCCTGGAGCGCGGCTGGTACGTCGAACCGACCCTCTTCGGCGACGTCGGCAATTCCATGCGCATCGCCCGCGAGGAGATCTTCGGGCCGGTCGTCTGCCTGCTCCCGTACGGCGACGAGGCCGAGGCCGTGCGGATCGCCGACGACTCCGACTACGGCCTGTCCGGCAGCGTGTGGACGGCGGACACGGAACGCGGCGTCGACATCGCCCGGCAGATCCGCACCGGTACCTACTCCGTCAACACCTTCAGCCTCGACATGCTCGGCCCGTTCGGCGGCTACAAGAACTCGGGCCTGGGGCGGGAGTTCGGCCCGGAGGGGTACGGCGCCTACCTGGAGCACAAGATGATCCACCTGCCGGCGGGGGCGTAGTCCATGGGTGACCGCTGGCACGTCGAGGTCGACCGGTCGCTCTGCATCGGCTCGGGCCAGTGCCTCCACCACGCCCCGGGCGGCTTCCGCCTCGACCACGCCCGCCAGTCCCACCCGACCGCCCCGGACACGGACGCCGGCGAACAGGTCCTGGCGGCGGCCGAGCACTGCCCGGTGGAGGCCATCGTGATCACCCTGCGGGACAGCGGGGAGGCGGTGTTCCCGCCGGAGGAGTGAGCGGCCGGAGCGTGTTCCCAAATGGTGGGAATTGCCGGGTTCCGTCAGGGGGTGGACGTTCTATCCTGGTATCAGCCTACGAGGCGAGTGAGGGAGTCCGACCGGAGTAGCCGACTCGGGCGAGACGCGCAGGCATCCGCCCCGGCCGACAGCGACGGTAGGGCTGAGAGGCCGGAAGGCAGCAGTCGGGCCGTACGGCGACCCCTGGACCTGATCCGGACCATGCCGGCGAAGGGAACCCGTCTCGTAGGTCTTCCATGCCGGTGCCGGCCTTCCATGCCGGTGCCGGTCTCGCGTGCCGCTCAGGCGCGGCGGTCCGGGTCCGTCAGGTCGATCAGGCGGCACACCGTCTCGATGTCTATCTTCACCTGGGCGATGGAGGCGCGGCCCGACAGCCAGGTGATGAGGGCCGAGTGCCAGGTGTGCTCGATGACCCGAACCGCGGAGAGCTGCTGCGGGGTCGGATCCGCCAGGCCCATGGCGTCCAGGATGATCGCGGTGGTCTGGCGGGAGACCTGGTCCACCTCCGGCGAGACGCTGCGGTCGGCGAAGGTGAGCGCGCGGACCATCGCGTCGGCCAGGTGCGGCTCTCGCTGCAGGGCCCGGAAGGCCCGCATCAGGGTCTCCGCGACCCGGCCGGCGGCCGAGTCCCCCGTCGGGGGCTTCTTGCGCAGGGTGCCGTGCATGTGCTCCAGCTGGTCCTGCATGGTGGCGACCAGCAGGTGCACCTTGGACGGGAAGTAGCGGTACAGCGTGCCGAGGGCCACCTGGGAGGACTCGGCGACCTCGCGCATCTGCACCGCGTCGAAACCGCCCCGGCTGGCCAGCTGCGCGCTGGCGTGCAGGATCCTGCGCCGGCGGGCCTCCTGCCGCTCGGTGAGCGGTGACGAGGCCGGGCGCGAGGTGCTGGCTTCCGCAGGCATGGGTCCCGTTCCGTGACAGTCGGTGAGGGCGTCCGCAAGGCTCGTGATCACACAGGATGGCAGGGCCGCGCGCCGTGGCACGAATCACCTGATCCACTGCTCACAGCACCCCTACCTGCCGGTAGATTCAGAGCCTCTCGAATGATCAAGTCTGAAACTTGTTCTAGATTAGCGTCCCGTCGTAGTCTCGCGGGACAGTGCACGCAGAAGGGGGCCCGGAGTGACCGCTGAGGCCGAGCGACCGCTCGACATCGCGCTCCTCACCTACAAGGGGAACCCGTTCTGCGGCGGACAGGGTGTCTACGTACGGCACCTCTCGCGCGAGCTGGCCCGGCTCGGCCACCGCGTCGAGGTCATCGGCTCGCAGCCGTACCCCGTCCTCGACGAGGGCTACCCCGGGCTGACCCTCACCGAGCTGCCCAGCCTCGACCTCTACCGCCAGCCCGACCCCTTCCGCACCCCGAAGCGGGACGAGTACCGGGACTGGATCGACGCCCTGGAGGTCGGGACCATGTGGACCGGCGGCTTCCCCGAGCCGCTGACCTTCTCGCTGCGCGCCCGCCGGCACCTGCGCGCCCGGCGCGGCCGGTTCGACGTCGTCCACGACAACCAGACCCTCGGCTACGGCCTCCTCGGCGACATCGGCGCCCCCCTGGTCACCACCATCCACCACCCCATCACCGTCGACCGGCAGCTGGAGCTGGACGCCGCCGCCACCTGGCAGCGCCGCTACGCGGTCCGCCGCTGGTACGCCTTCACCCGCATGCAGAAGCGCGTCGCCCGCCGGCTGCCCTCGGTCCTCACCGTCTCCGGCAGCTCCCGCCAGGAGATCGTGGACCACCTCGGCGTCCGCGACGACCGGGTCCACGTCGTCCACATCGGCGCCGACACCGACCTGTTCGCGCCGCATCCGGCCGTGCCCGAGGTGCCGGGCCGGATCGTCACCACCTCCAGCGCGGACGTGCCGCTCAAGGGGCTGGTGTTCCTCGTCGAGGCGCTCGCCAAGGTGCGCACCGAGCACCCGGCCGCGCACCTCGTCGTCGTCGGCAAGCGCCCGCAGGAGGGCCCGGTCGCGCAGGCGATCGAGCGGTACGGCCTCGAAGGCGCCGTCGACTTCGTCAAGGGCATCTCCGACGCCGAACTCGTCGACCTGATCCGCTCCGCGCAAGTGGCCTGCGTGCCCTCCCTGTACGAGGGCTTCTCGCTGCCCGCCGCCGAGGCCATGGCCACCGGCACCCCGCTGCTCGCCACCACCGGCGGCGCGATCCCCGAGGTCGCCGGCCCGGACGGGGAGACCTGCCTGGCCGTACCGCCCGGCGACGCGGGGGCGCTGGCCGCCGGCCTGGTCCGGCTGCTGGGCGACCCCGAGCTGCGGCTGCGGCTCGGCCGGGCGGGCCGCGAGCGGGTGCTGCGCAACTTCACCTGGGCCCGCGCCGCCGAGGGCACCGTGGCCCACTACCGCGAGGCCATCGCCCGCGCCGCGGCCGACCGCCCCGCGGCACCACCGGGCACCGCCTCCGCGACCCCCGCGAGCGCCGCCCCCGCGGCCTCCACGAGTGACACCGGCGTCTCCTCCGAAAGCAGGGCCACGTGCTGACCGTCGACTTCTCCCGGTTCCCGCTCGCCCCCGGCGACCGTGTCCTGGACCTCGGCTGCGGGGCCGGCCGGCACGCCTTCGAGTGCTACCGGCGCGGCGCCCAGGTCGTGGCCCTGGACCAGAACGCCGAGGAGATCCGCGAGGTCGCCAAGTGGTTCGCGGCGATGAAGGAGGCCGGCGAGGCGCCCGAGGGCGCCACCGCCACCGCCATGGAGGGCGACGCCCTCGCCCTGCCCTTCCCCGACGAGTCCTTCGACGTCGTGATCATCTCCGAGGTGATGGAGCACATCCCCGACGACAAGGGCGTGCTCGCGGAGATGGTGCGCGTGCTCAGGCCCGGTGGGCGCATCGCGATCACCGTGCCCCGTTACGGCCCCGAGAAGGTCTGCTGGGCCCTGTCCGACGCCTACCACGAGGTCGAGGGCGGCCACATCCGCATCTACCGGGCGGACGAGCTGGTCGGGAAGGTCCGCGAGGCGGGACTGAAGCCGTACGGCACCCACCACGCCCACGCGCTGCACTCGCCGTACTGGTGGCTGAAGTGCGCCTTCGGCGTCGACAACGACAAGGCGCTGCCGGTGCGGGCGTACCA
>NZ_BNBF01000023.1:11699-19307 GCF_014654935.1 Streptomyces capoamus | reverse complement strand
CAAGCTGCTGGTCTGGGACATCATGAAGAAGCCGCTCGCCACCCGGCTCGCGGAGCAGGCGCTCAACCCGCTCATCGGCAAGAGCTTCGTGGTCTACGCGACCAAGCCGCACCTGCCCCGGCTCGCCGAGACGGACGGGGTGGCCGCCCAGTGACCACCCCCCGGACAGAACACCTCGTCCTGCCCGGGGTCCTCACCGCCGAGCAGGCCGCCGAGACCGTCCGCGGCATCCTCGCCGTGCAGCGGGAGGACGGGGCGATCCCGTGGTTCCGCGGGCACCACCTCGACCCGTGGGACCACACCGAGGCCGCCATGGCCCTGGACGCGGCAGGCGAACACGAGGCCGCCGAGCGGGCCTACAGCTGGCTCGCCCGGCACCAGAACGAGGACGGCTCCTGGTACGCCGCCTACGCCGACGGTGCCCACGACGACGTCACCGACCGCTCCCGCGAGTCCAACTTCGTCGCCTACATCGCCGTCGGCGTCTGGCACCACTACCTGTCCACCGGCGACGACACGTTCCTGGACCGGATGTGGCCGGCCGTCTACGCGGCCGTGGAGTGGGTGCTGCGGCTGCAGCAGGCCGGCGGACAGATCGGCTGGCGCCGCGACGACGCCGGCACCCCCGCCTCGGACGCCCTGCTCACCGGCAGCTCCTCGATCCACCACGCGCTGCGCTGCGCCCTGGCCATCGCCGAGGAACGGGAAGAGCCCCAGCCGGACTGGGAGTTGGCGGCCGGGGCGCTGCGGCACGCGATCCGCCGGCACCCCGAGCGCTTCCTGGACAAGGACCGCTACTCGATGGACTGGTACTACCCGGTCCTCGGCGGCGCCCTCACCGGAGCGGAGGCCAAGGCCCGCATCGAGGCGGACTGGGACCGCTTCGTCGTGCCCGGGCTCGGCGTGCGCTGCGTGGTGCCCAACCCGTGGGTGACCGGCGGCGAGTCCGCCGAACTCGCCCTGGCCCTGTGGGCCATGGGCGAGTCCGACCGCGCGCTGGAGATCCTCCAGTCCATCCAGCACCTGCGGGACCCGCACAGCGGCCTGTACTGGACGGGCTACGTCTTCGACGACGGCGCCGTCTGGCCCCGCGAGCTGACCACCTGGACGGCCGGCTCCCTGCTGCTGGCCGTGGCCGCACTGGGCGGCCACGACGCCACGTGCGCGGTGTTCGGCGGCGACCACCTGCCGGCGGGGCTCGACCCGGACTGCTGCCGCTGAGCGGTCAGTGGCGGTGCATGCGGTTGGCGATGGCGTGGCCCACGAACAGATAGACCACGGCGGCCAGACCGTAACCGGCGACCACCCGCGCCCACGCCTCGTCGAAGGTGAACAGGTCGTGCGACCACCCGGCCAGCCAGGAGGCCGCGTCATGGACGAACTGGACCAGGCTGTTGGCCCGGTTCGCGTCCAACAGGTACATCAGGATCCACAGGCCGAGTATGAGCGCCATGATGTCGGCGACGATCGCGATGACCGTCCCGGCCTGATTCGCACCGTTGCGATATCGAGGGGACATGCCCTCCTGATTGCCGGACGACGGCCGGTGAAACCCGGCCCGGACCCGCACGGACCCGGCCCGGGCCCCTGACGCCACCCGGACGGAGTCCCCCGGGTGGCGGATCCGGCGGGCTCGGGCGAGGCTGCCGGAGGAAGCAGACCGCTCGGGGAGGACACGTCCGGAGGACCTCGTGCCCGTACCGATACGGCGCCTCATCGTGGCGCTCACCCTGTCCTGTGCCCTGGTGGCCGGTGCCACGGCCTGCGGCAGTGAGCAGGCGAGCAGCACCGGCAACACGAAGAGCAGTTCCCAGCAGACCGGTGAGGTGCGGGCCGAGCCCGCCGCCGACACCCCCAGCCCGACCACGTCCGCGGAGAAGCGCAAGTTCGCCAAGACCCGCTTCGTGGTGGACGCCGGTCTCGCCGCCGGCGCGACCTACCAGTGGATCGTCAAGCCCTGGAAGGCCGGCAAGTTCAAGAAGGGCGCCAAGGGCCGCAAGCTGACCCTGGTCAAGGCCGCCCTGGCCGGCGCCTTCGCCTACAACCGGCTCAAGGCGGCCCAGAAGAACGCCCAGGCCGACCCGACCCTGTCCAAGGCGCTCGCCCCGCTCACCGCGGGCATCGAGAGCCTGAAGAACCTGCCGTCCAAGCTCCGCGGCGGCGACGGGAACGCGGCGGGCCTGTTCGAGGACGTCATCGGCAACGTCAAGGATGCCGGGAAGAGTGCCGGTGCCCCGGTCAAGGACCAGGTGCCGTCCACCTCCCAGCTGACCAAGGGCTAGGAGTTCAGCTCCGCCAGCACCCGCAGGCTGTGCGGGTCCGGGGACAGGGCCAGCAGGTCCGTCACCGGGCCCGCGCGCCACAACTCCAGCCGCTCGGCGATGCGTTCGCGGGGACCGATCAGGGAGATCTCGTCGGCGAAGGCGTCCGGCACGGCCAGCACGGCCTCCTCCCGGCGCCCCGCGAGGAACAGCTCCTGGATCCGCCGGGCCTCGGCCTCGTAGCCCATGCGCGCCATCAGGTCCGCGTGGAAGTTGCGGGCCGCGTGCCCCATCCCGCCGATGTAGAAGCCGAGCATGGCTTTCACCGGCAGCAGCCCCTCGGCGACGTCGTCGCACACCTTCACCCGGGCCATCGGAGCCACCAGGAACCCCTCGGGCAACTCCCGTACCACGTCCCCGTACACCTCGGGCCGGCTCGGCGCCCAGTACAGCGGCAGCCAGCCGTCCGCGATGCGGGCCGTCTGCGCGACGTTGCGCGGACCCTCGGCGCCGAGGAGGACGGGCAGGTCGCGGCGCAGGGGATGGGTGACCGGCTTGAGCGGCCTGCCGAGCCCGGTGCCGTCCGGGCCCCGGTAGGGGAGGGGGTGGAACCGCCCGTCCACCGCCACGGGCGCCTCCCGGCGCAGCACCTGCCGTACGACGTCCACGTACTCGCGGGTCGCGGTCAGCGGTGACGCCGGGAACGGGCGGCCGTACCAGCCCTCCACCACCTGCGGTCCCGACAGGCCGAGCCCGAGCAGCACCCGTCCGCCGGACAGGTGGTCCAGGGTGAGCGCGTGCATCGCGGTGGCGGCCGGCGACCTGGCGGCCATCTGCGCGACGGCCGTACCCAGTCTGATCGTCGAGGTCCGTGCGGCGATCCAGGTCAGCGGGGTGAAGGCGTCCGAACCCCAGGACTCCGCCGTCCACACCGAGTCGTAGCCGAGCCGCTCCGCCTCCCGGGCGAGCGGCACATGACCGGCGTCCGGACCGCGTCCCCAGTACCCGAGCGCCAGACCGAGCCGCATCCGCCCGCCTCCTGACGTACCGTCAGTTCCGCATCGGAAGCCGACTGTACGACAACGGCCCCCCGCCCGGAAGGGCGAGGGGCCGGTGCGCTGCGGCGGCCGGGTCAGCCGCGCTGGATGCCGGAGGTGTCCTGGAGCACACCGCGGCGGCCGTCCTGGGTCTGCGCGACCAGCGCGGCACCGCGCTGCTCGACGGCCAGGTACCAGGTGCCCGGCGCGAGCTCGGCGATCGGCGCCGGCGAGCCGTCCTCCGCGAACAGCGGGCGGGCCACCGGCACGGCGAACCAGAACGGCGAGAAGTCCTCGGCGGCCGGCTGCGGCGCCGGGGCGGTCTGCGCGGCCTGCGGCTGCGGCTGCCCGTAGGGCTGACCCGGCTGCGGCTGGGCGCCGTACGGCTGCTGCGGCTGGGCGCCCGGGTAACCGTAACCACCGGGCGGCTGGGCGCCGTAGGGCTGCGGGGCGGCCGGCTTGGGGGCCGGCAGGAGGGGGGCCTGGAGGGCCGGGACCAGGGGGGTGGCGACGGCGGCGCCGCCCAGGACCAGAGCGGCGATGAACCCGAGGACCAGACCGGCGCCGGCGTCCACGCCGTCGAGGTCGATCAGCGTCCACAGCAGCGTCCAGGCGGCCAGGACCGCGAACGCGGTGCCGACGGTGGCGAGGTCGAGCCCGGCCACCTTGCGCGGCTGCGGCAGGCAGCGGTTGACGACGATGAGAACGGCACCGATCACCGCGCCCATGTAGGTGCCCAGGCCGGTGCCCAGGTTCTCCCACGCGCTATGGCCGACTTCGGTGCCGTAGCCGGAGAATGTGTAGAAGTTGAGGAACGACGCGATGAACAGCACCACCGCTGCTCCGATCACCACGCCGTCGCCTCTAGTGAGGGAGCGGATATTCACTTCAGGTCCTTCGTCGGTCGTCTCATCGTCGGGTAGACACTATCGCCCGCAAGATCCGGCTGTCCGGCCGGTTCCGCCCGCCGGTCACGACCCGCGCAGGAAACTCACGATTCCCTCAGAGATCCCTTGCGCCGCCCGCTGCCGCCAGGCGCCACTGGTCAGCAGTGCCGCGTCCTTGCTATCGCGCATGTTGCCGCACTCGATGAACACCTTGGGAACCGTTGACAGATTGAGACCACCCAGGTCCGTGCGCGTGACGAAACCGGTACCGTCGCCGACGTAGTTGGAGGGCGGCTCGCCCGTCTCGCGCAGGAAGGTGCCGGCGACGCGCACCCCGAGGTCGTGGGACGGGCCGACGATGGCACGGGTGTCGGCGGCACCGGCGTGCACGGACCCCGGCAGGATGACGTGGAAGCCGCGGTCGCCCTCGGCGGAGCCGTCGGCGTGGATCGAGATCGCCGCGTCCGCGCGCGCGGTGTTGCCGATCCGGGCCCGCTCGTCCACGCACGGACCCCACGCCGGGCTGTCGTCGTCGCGCGTGAGCCGCACCGTGGCGCCCTGCTCCTCCAGCAGGGTCCGCAGCCGGTGCGCCACGTCCAGCGTGAACCGTGCCTCGGTGTAGCCGTCGTCGGTGGACGTCCCGGTGGTGTCGCACTCCTTGCGGTTGGTCCCGATGTCCACCTGGCGGTTGATCTCGGCCGTGTGGTGGAAGTTGCCCGGGTTGTGCCCCGGGTCGACGACGACGACCTTCCCCCGGAGCGGGCCGGCGCCGCCCGGCCGGGCGGAGGGCGAGCCGGACGCCTTGGCGTCGTCGCCCGGGGAGGCGGCCGGCGTGATGCCGGACACCGTGGCGCTGCGCGGGGCGGGCGCGGGGGAGGCCGTACGGCCCGCGCCGCCGCCCGCCGCCTCGTACACCAGCCAGCCGAGCAGCGCACCGGGCACCAGCGCGGCGAACGCCACGGTCAGCGGAGCACGCCGGGTCCGGCGCTGCCGCGGGGGATCGAAGTCCGGTCCTGTGTACGACACGTCTGCCACCATACCCGGCGCCGATGGCACCGACGGGCATTGACGCGAACGTCGAAACCCCAGGTCAGAGGCCTTGAAGAAGTGCGTACGCAGACAGTCCGCGAGTCACGCGACCCCGCGGCCCGGCGACGCCCGCGCCCCGGAGCGGGACGTCAGATTCCCGCTCCCGTTCGCCGCAGGACCCGCAGCGAGCCGGTCGCCGACACCTCCGTGAACGCCCCGGATCCCAGGGCCCGCAGGTACACCCGGTACGGCGCCTGGCCGGTGAACTCGTCCTCCGGGTCCGGGAAGACGTCGTGGATGACCAGCAGCCCGCCCTCGGCGACGTGCGGCGCCCAGCCCTCGTAGTCCGCGCCGGCGTGCTCGTCGGTGTGGCCGCCGTCGACGAACACGAACCCGAGCGGAGAGTTCCAGATGGCGGCGACCTGCGGGGAGCGGCCGACGAGGGCGATCACGTGCTCCTCCAGACCCGCCTTGAACAGCGTGCGCCGGAAGGCCGGGAGGGTGTCCATGAGGCCGGTCTCCGGGTCGACGGTCTCCGGGTCGTGGTACTCCCAGCCGGGCTGCTGCTCCTCGCTGCCGCGGTGGTGGTCGACGGTCAGCGCCGTCACCCCGGCCGCGCGGGCCGCGTCGGCCACCAGGACGGTGGAGCGCCCGCAGTAGGTCCCCACCTCCAGCAGCGGCAGCCCGAGCCGGCCGGCGGTGACGGCCGCGTCGTACAGGGCGAGCCCCTCGTCGACGGGCATGAACCCCTTCGCCGCCTCGAACGCGGCCAGGATCTCGGGCTGGGGAGCGGCGGGCATGGGGCGCCTTTCGGTCGTACGTCGGTCCGACGCCCATGCTGCCGCACGCCCGGTCACCTGGATGACCGGGGGTGCGCGCAGCGGCCCGAAGGGGCGCGGGGGCCTCTGCGCGAGGCCACCGCTTCGGTGGCTTCCCGCAGGAGACGCCTCCGCCCGGGCGCTCAGGCGCCCACCGTCTCCCCGGGCAGTGACAGGTCCAGGTCGACGGACCGCTCCGCCCCGGGATGCGTCACCGAGGAAGCCAGCGGCCCGTGGCCGGAGGCCTTCGCCGCCAGCACGTACGCCCCTTCGCCCGGCACCGCCAGCACATAGCTGCCGTCCGCCTCGGAGAGGGTCGCGCCGGCCTGCCGTCCCCGGGGGTCGATCAGGGTGACCTTGGCCCGGGCGACGGGCGCGCCGCCGGCGTCCAGGACCCGCCCCCGGAACCCGCGCAGCACCTGCTCGGCACGCTCCAGGTTGGCCTCCTCCTCGCTGCTCGCCCGCAGTTGCGTGTGCCGGGCCGGCCGGGCGGCCTTCGGCAGGCACAGCGCGAGCAGCAGGCCCACCGCGACGGCGGCCGTGGCGATCAGGAAGGAGATCCGGAAGCCGTGCATGGTCGGGACCGCGACGCCGCCCACGTCGTTCGCGGTGTTGGCCAGCACCATGCCGATGACGGCGCTGGACACCGAGGTGCCGATGGACCGCATCAGGGTGTTCAGCCCGTTGGCGGCACCGGTCTCCGAGGCGGGGACCGCGCCGACGATCAGTGCGGGCAGCGAGGAGTAGGCGAGGCCGATGCCCGCGCCGAGCACCACGGAGGTGACGACGGTCTGCCAGGCCGCGTCCATCAGGCCGAGGCCGCCGCCGTAGCCGATGGCGATGATCAGCAGGCCGGTAATCAGGGTGACCTTGGGGCCGTAGCGGGCGGACAGCCGGGCGTAGACCGGTGCCGTGAACATCATCGTCAGGCCCAGCGGGGCCACGCACAGGCCGGCGACCACCATCGACCGGCCGAGGCCGTAACCGGTGGCGGTGGGCAGCTGGAGCAGCTGGGGCAGGACGAGGGAGACGACGTAGAAGCTGACGCCGACCATGATCGAGGACAGGTTGGTGAGCAGCACCTCGCGGCGGGCGGTGGTGCGCAGGTCCACCAGCGGTGCCTCGACGCGCAGTTCGTACACGCCCCACAGCAGCAGGACCACGACGGCGCCGGCGAACAGGCCGAGCGTCGTGCCCGACGACCAGCCCCAGTCGCTGCCCTTGGTGATGGGCAGCAGGAGCAGGACCAGGCCGGCGGACAGGCCCAGCGCGCCCGGCAGGTCGAAGGAGCCCTCGGCGCGCATCGGGGACTCCGGTACGGCGAGGAGGGTGAGGACGATGGCGAGCGCCCCGAGGCCGGCGGCGCCGTAGAACAGGGCGTGCCAGTCCGTGTGCTGGGCGACCAGGGCCGCGGCGGGCAGCGCGAGACCGCCGCCGACGCCGATCGAGGAGCTCATCAGGGCCATGGCCGAGCTGAGCTTCTCGCGGGGCAGCATGTCGCGCATCAGGCCGATGCCGAGCGGTATCGCGCCCATCGCGAAGCCCTGGAGGGTACGGCCCGCGATCATGACGAGCA
>NZ_BNBF01000023.1:11020-11660 GCF_014654935.1 Streptomyces capoamus | reverse complement strand
GCTGGCTGGTGACCGCGCTGACCAGGGCGCCGGCCACCATCACGGCGAGGCTCAGGATCAGCATGCGGCGCTTGCCGTAGAGGTCGCCGAGCCGGCCCATGATCGGGGTGGCGACGGCGCCGGACAGCAGGGTCGAGGTGAGCACCCACGTGGCGTTGCTGGGGGCGGTGTCCAGCAGCTGCGGCAGGTCCTTGATGACCGGTACGAGCAGCGTCTGCATCACCGCGACCACGATGCCCGCGAAGGCGAGCACGGGGACAACGGCGCCGCCCGCTCTCCGGGTGGGCTGGTCGGTCGTCGTGTCTGGCATGGGGTGAGGCCTCCCGCGTGTCATGAGTGCTGGGTAAACCTCGTATGCACAGGCAACTATTCCGTTGCTTCGGGCCGCTAACGAATCCTTGACCGTTTCATGGGAATCCGACCGGTCGGCACGGGCCGGCGGCCGGCGGGGGCCCCGGGCCCAAGGGATTTCCCTCCGAATCCGCGCGCCGGGGCAACGGTCCGGGCGGTCCATGGACTCCTTTGAATATCTAGGAGGTGCCCATGGGGGACGGGAAGCAGACTCGGAACGAGGAGTTCCAGAGCTTCGTGGTCGGCCGCTGGCCGCGGCTGATGCGCACGGCATTTCTCCTCACGGGGG
>NZ_BNBF01000023.1:8027-10972 GCF_014654935.1 Streptomyces capoamus | reverse complement strand
AGCAGCACGCCGCCGAGGACCTGGTCCAGTCGACGCTCGAACAGGTCTACACGGCCTGGCGCCGCGTCGGCGCCGCCGACGACCCGGACGCGTACGTACGACGCGTGATGATCAACGCGCACGCGCGCAGACACCGCCGAAGGCTCAGGGAGTTCCTGGCGCCGAAGGACGACTCGGGGCTGGCGCGGGAGGTGGCGGACACCGGCGACCGGATCGCCCAGGCCGACGACCGCAGCGCCCTGCTCGCGGCGCTCGCCCAACTGCCCGCGCGACAGCGGGAGGCGGTCGTCCTGCGGTACTGGGAGGACCTGACGGAGACGCAGACGGCGGAGGCGATGGGCTGCTCGGTGGGCACGGTGAAGAGCAACGCGGCCAAGGGGATCGCGAAACTCCGCGCCATACCGGGACTGGCGGACATGGTGACGCACGGAGGGCGGAAGTGATGAGCGCGGACCGGGAGAACCACGACATGACACAGGCGGACATCGCGCTCCTGCTCGCGGAAGCGGCGGACGAGGTCGAGATCGGCATAGCCCCGGTCCAGGCCGTCATCCGCGGCGGCCGGCGCCGCAAGGCGCGGCGCTGGGCGGTGGCGGCGACCACGGCCCTGGTGCTGGCGGGCTCGACGGGGGCGACGCTGGCCTTCGGCGGGCTGCCCGGGGAGCGCGCCGCCCGGGAGACGCCGATGGCCTCCCGTCAGGCGACCGCGGAGGAAAGACATGTGTACGCCCCGCAGCGGACGGAGCTGGCGCGGGGGACCGAGCACGGCAAGGCCTGGCGGGTCTGGGTCGAGGTGTGGGGCCCGCCGCGTGACCTGCGGGAGGCCGGGGGGCAGTTCGACGCCATGAAGCGGGTGGGTCTCGCGCCGGCGGTGGACAAGGCCGCCGACCTGGTCGGCAAGACGTCGTACTTCTCGATGCGGTCCTACGGCGACGGCCGGTCCCTGGTGGTCATGTTCGACACGCACAAGAGGGTCGACCGCCTCTCCGGCACCGACCTCCAGTCCGCCGCCGTCAGCATGGACAAGGTCAGCGCCACCGCTCCGGAACGGCTGGTGATCGGGAATGTGGCGAAGACCGCCCAGGAGGTCACCTGCCGCTGGAGGGACGGCAGTTCCACCGTGGCCCGGCCGAGCGGCTCCGAGTCCGCCGCCCATGACGGCACCTCGCTGATCCGCCCGGTGGCGGGCTATCCGGGAGGCAACTGGTTCGTGTGCCTCGCCCCGGAAGGTACGACCTACAAGGACGTCCGGGTGACGAAGTGACCCGCCGCCGGCGCGGCCCGGCTCACAGCCAGCCCTGCTGCCGGGCCTCGCGCACCGCCTCGGCCCGGTTGCGGGTACCGGTCTTGCCGATGGCGGAGGAGAGGTAGTTGCGGACGGTGGACTCGGACAGGTGCAGCCGCCCCGCGATGTCGGCGACGGTTGCCCCGTCCACCGACGCCTGCAACACCTCGCACTCGCGGGCCGTCAGCGGACTGGGCCCGGCGCTGAGCGCGGCGGCGGCCAGCGCCGGATCGACCACGGTCTCCCCGGTGAGCACCCGCCGGATCGCCGCGGCCAGCTCCTCCACCGGCCCGTCCTTGACGAGGAAACCGGCCGCCCCGGCCTCCATGGCCCGGCGCAGATAGCCCGGCCGGCCGAAGGTGGTGAGGATCAGCACCCGGCAGTCGGGCGCCTCGTCCCGCAGTTCGGCCGCCGCGTCCAGGCCGTTCCTGCCGGGCAGTTCGATGTCCAGCAGGGCCACGTCCGGCCGGTGCGTGAGCACGGCGTCCACGATGCCGTCCCCCGCCCCCAGCTGGGCCACGACCTCGATGTCCTCCTCCATGCCGAGCAGCAGGGCGAGAGCGCCACGCATCATGCCCTGGTCCTCGGCGAGCAGTACCCGGATGCACGTGCCGGGCCGGCGGCCCCGGGGCATCTCGTTCATGGAGTCAGATTACGGCGGCCCGTGCGTACGGGAGCCGTGCGGTGGCCCGCCGGCTTCGCACCCGGCGCCGGGAGGCCGGGCCGGCGGCCCGGTGCGGGCCCGGCGCGCGGACGCCGGGGCGGCGGGGCGGCGGGCCACGGGGGCGGTGCACAGCCGCCCACCCCCCGGGAGCGGAAACCGCCGCTCGCTTCGACCGCAGCGTGCTGGGCGAACGGCTCGGCCGGGCGATCGGCTCGCTGGGCGATCGGTTCAGCCGGGCGATCGGTCCGTTCCGGGCGCCGTGGCCGCGGGGGGCACCGGCTGGTCACCGCCGGCCGGGAGATCGGCGGTGACCGTGAAGCCGCCGCGTGGCGCCGGGCCGGCCGTGAGGGAGCCGCCCGCCGCCGCGAGGCGCTCGGTCAGCCCCTTCAGTCCGTTGCCGCCGGCACCCCCGCCCGGGCCGGCGCCGGTGCCCGTACCGTCGTCCGTGACCGTCAGCCGGACCCGCTCCGCGGCTGCCTCCACGGTGATGTCGCAGCGGCTCGCGCGGCTGTGCCGGACGACGTTGGTCACCGCCTCGCGCACCACCCAGCCGAGCAGTGCCTCGGTCTGCGGGGCGAGCGGTGCCCCCGACTGGCGGACCACGGGCCGCACACTCGCCGCGGACAGCGCCGACCGGGCCCGGACCAGCTCGGTGGCCAGACTACCCTCGCGGTAGCCGGTCACCGCCTCGCGGATCTCGGTGAGCGCCTGCCGGCCCACCGACTCGATGTCCGAGATCTGCGCCAGCGCCGCGGCCAGGTCGCGCGGGGCCAGCCGGCGGGCCGCCTCGGACTTCACCACGACCACCGACAGCGTGTGCCCGAGCAGGTCGTGCAGATCGCGGGAGAAGCGCAGCCGCTCCTGCTCCACCGCGCGCCGGGCCAGCTCCTCGCGGGCGGCCCGCAGTTCCCGTACGGCTTCGGAGAGGCTGAGGATGGCCGCGGTCACCATGGCGGAGATGAAGGTGCCGTAGGCCATGGTCGTCGCGTTCGCCCA
>NZ_BNBF01000023.1:6129-7981 GCF_014654935.1 Streptomyces capoamus | reverse complement strand
GTCGTCACGGACGGCGGTGACGCCGCCGGCGTACAGCGCCAGCAGGATGCCTGCGCGGCCCAGCCAGGGCCCGCGCAGGACGGCCCCGGTGGCCAGGCCCAGCAGCGGGAAGAACATCAGCCAGCTGCCGCCGTAGCCGAGGGCCAGCCCGGTGGTGAGCGCGGCGAGCAGGCCCAGTGCCGTCCGGGTGGACGCCGACCGCCGCTTGGCCCGGTCGAAGGCGCGGAAAGTGACGTAGATGTAGAGGGAGTTGAAGGCCAGCAGACCCAGGCCGCCGATCCACGGGTTCCCGGCCTCGCCCTGGAGCAGGTTGGAGAAGGAGCCCATGCCCATCAGCAGCCAGGGCAGCAGGGTGAAGCCGGTGGGCGGCGGGCCCGGACGGTCCACGGCAAGATCCGCGCCGGGCTTGCGGGCGGCCCGGCGAGCGGCCACGAGGCGTGCCCGCTCGGTCCGCCACCGGTGCCACCCGGTCCGCCAGCGATGCCGCCCGGTCCGCAGGTTCTCCTGGTGGCAGCGAAGTCTCCGCATCCACGTCATGTCGATGTTTCCCCCGGTCAGATGGTCCCCGCCGACGGCGGTACGACAGCACAGCGTACGAACAGCCGCCCCGCCGGCGGCAGGCACACCTGTACGGACCCGGGCAGGACGAATGTCACGGCCCGCCGCCTCGGTGGCTGACACGGTGTCAGCACGCTTCACAACTGCGCAGCGCTGGGCTATACAGAGGGCGCCGGACTGGAACGCGTTCTAGGTCCGCACGTGGACGACCTCGGTGCGGCCGACGGTGCGGACGTCCGCACCGAGGTCTTGAGACCCGTCAGGAGCCCCATGCCCATCGACGCAGCCCAGGCCCTCGCCGCCGAACCCCGCTCCGCCGGCATCGGCTGGACCGCCAGGGACGTCCAGCTCTACCACCTCGGCATCGGTGCGGGCGCCGACCCGGACAAGGACAGCCCTGCCACCGACCCGGACGAGCTGCGCTACACCCTGGAGACCCGGCTGCACGTCCTGCCCAGCTTCGCCACCGTCGCGGGCGCCGGCTCGCCCGGGGTGATCGGCGGACTGTCCATGCCGGGCGTCGACGTCGACCTGGCCAAGGTCCTGCACGGCGGCCAGAGCCTCACCCTGCACCGGCCGATCCCGGTCGCCGGCACCGCCACCGCCACGGGCCGGATCGCCGCCGTGTACGACAAGGGCAAGGCCGCCGTCCTCGTCATGCGCACCGAGGTCGCCGACGCCGACGGTCCGTTGTGGACGAACGACGCCCAGATCTTCGTACGCGACGAGGGCGGCTGGGGCGGCGACCGCGGGCCCTCCGCCCGCCTGGACCCGCCCGCCGGCGACCCGTACCGGACCGTCGACCGGCCCGTCCGCGCCGACCAGGCCCTCCTCTACCGCCTCTGCGGCGACTACAACCCGCTGCACGCCGACCCCGAGTTCGCCAAGCTCGCCGGCTTCGACAAGCCGATCCTGCACGGCCTGTGCACCTACGGCATCACCCTCAAGGCGGTCGTCGACACGCTGCTCGGCGGTGACGTGACCCGGGTGCGCGGCTACACCGCCCGGTTCGCCGGGGTCGTCTTCCCGGGGGAGACCCTGCGCGTCCGGATGTGGCGCGAGGAGGGGCGGGTGCGGGTCACGGTGGGTGCCGTGGAACGCGGGGACGCTCCGGTGCTCGCCGACACCACCGTTCAGCACTCCTGAGAAACCCGTGAGGGGAGCCGCACCATGCGCGCAGCCGTACTGCACGAGATCGGCCGGGACAAGCTGGAGGTCCTCGACGACGTCGAGGCGGTGGGCTTCGGCCCCGGCAAGGTCAGGGTCCGGGTGCGCGCCACCGGGCTGTGCCACT
>NZ_BNBF01000023.1:5466-6078 GCF_014654935.1 Streptomyces capoamus | reverse complement strand
CGGACCTGTCCGCGATGAGCGGGGTGCTGCCCCAGCCGGCCCCCTTCGTGCCCGGCCACGAGGGTGCCGGCGAGATCCTCGACGTGGGCGACGGCGTACGGCACCTGGAACCCGGGGACCGGGTCGTGCTGTGCTGGCTGCCGGCCTGCGGTGCCTGTCCCGCCTGCGGGCGCGGGCAGACCCAGCTCTGCCTGGCCGGGTTCATGAACGCGGGCACCCCCAACTTCCGGCGCCCCGGCGGCGATGTGTTCGGCTTCGCGGGCACCGGCACCTTCGCCGAGGAGGTCGTGGTCGACGCCCGCTGCGCCGTGCCGATCCCCGACGACGTGCCCTTCGACATCGCCGCGCTGATCGGCTGCGGGGTGACCACCGGCCTGGGTGCCGCCCTCAACACCGCCGACCTGGAAGCCGGTTCGTCGGTCGCCGTCATCGGGTGCGGCGGCGTCGGCATCTGCGCCGTGCAGGGGGCGCGGCTCAAGGGCGCCGCCGAGATCGTCGCCGTGGACCCGGTCGCCTCCCGGCGCGAGGCGGCCCTCGCGTTCGGCGCCACCAGGGCCGTCCCGCCCGAGGAGCTGGCCGACGCCAAACAGCGGGTCACCGGCGGCGAGGGGT
>NZ_BNBF01000023.1:1100-5427 GCF_014654935.1 Streptomyces capoamus | reverse complement strand
TCGACCACGTCTTCGAGGTCGTCGGCAGGTCCGCCACCGCGCGCGCCGCCTACGACGCCACCCGGCGCGGCGGCACCCTCGTCGTGGTCGGCGCCGGAGCCATGGACGACTTCCTCCAGCTCAGCATGTTCGAGCTGTTCTTCGACGAGAAGCGCATCCTGCCGTCGCTGTACGGCGGCGGGGACGTGCTGCGCTCCTACGCGCGCACGATCGCCCTGTGGCGGGCCGGCCGCATCGACCTCGCGGGCCTGATCACCCACCGGGTGCCGTTCGCCGACATCAACGAGGCGCTGGACCAGATGCGCACCGGGACCGCCCTGCGCACCAGCATCGAGATCTGAGGGAGCCGCATGTCACTGCCACTGGCGGGCCTGTGCGCCCTCGTCACGGGCGCCGGGCGCGGGCTCGGCCGGGCCGAGGCCCTGGAACTCGCCCGGCTCGGCGCGGCGGTCGTCGTCAACGACTACGGGCAGCCCGGCCGGGACGGCAGCGGCGCCGCGTCGGCGGGACCCGCCGAGCAGGTCGCGGCGGAGATCCGGGCGGCCGGCGGCACCGCCGTACCGCACACCGGAGACGTCTCCGACTTCCAACAGGCCGGGGAGCTGGTCGCGTCGGCGATCGACCGGTTCGGCAAGCTGGACATCCTCGTCAACAACGCCGGCATCCTGCGCGACCGCATGGTCTTCTCCATGACGGAGGACGAGTGGGACGCGGTGATCCGTGTCCATCTCAAAGGCCACTTCAACACCACCCGCTTCGCCGCAGCGCACTGGCGGGAGCGGGCCAAGGCGGCCGGGGGAGCGGTGTACGGGCGGATCGTGAACACCTCCTCGGAGGCGTTCCTGGCCGGATCCGCCGGCCAGCCCAACTACGCGGCGGCCAAGGGCGGGATCGTCGGCCTGACCACCTCCACCGCCCTGGCCCTCGCCAAGTACGGCGTCACCGCCAACGTCATCTGCCCGCGCGCCCGGACCCGGATGACCGAGGACGTCTTCGCGGGCCTGCGGCAACCGGAGGAGGGCCTGGACCCGCTCGCGCCCGAGCATGTCGCCCCGCTCGTCGGCTACCTCGCCGCACCGGCCGCCGCCGGCGTCAACGGCCAGCTGCTCGTCGTCCACGGCGGCATGGTGGCGGTGATCGAACGGCCGCGGGTGCGGGCCCGGTTCGACAGCGAGCAGGAGACCTTCACCTACGACGAACTCGACGCGCTGCTCACCCCGCACTACGCGGACCGGCCGCCCGGGGAGACCTTCGCGGCGGCGGAGGTGCTGGGGCTCGGGCGGGGGAACAAGGCGAAGGGGGCGCCCGCCTAGCGGACACCCCCTCTTCTCCACTGCCGTCAGGCAGCCACCTCGACCCTCTCCTGGACCGGCTTGCGGTGCCGGCCGTGCGGAGTCGTATCGCTCTCCTGGGCCGCGACCGGGCCGCGGTGCCGGCCGTGGCCGGTGGTCTCGGAGCCGGCGGACAGCTGCTCAGTCGTGCTGGTGTCGCTCATCGGACGTATTCACCCCGTCAACCATGATCTTTTGTACAGCCGAGCGAGTGTAACCGGCACACCACGCACCGAATCCAGGCGCACACGCCAACCGGCACTAGTTCGTTACAAGACGTCCCAGAGGGGCCTGCTGCAAGGGCACGGGCCGCGCCACCGGCCTTACGGGGGGCTCCCGTTGGGCCACCGGCGCGACCGAGCCGGGCGCCGCGCCGGTCCCACCGGGTGTCGCATCCTTCCCGCCGTGCGCCGCCCCGCCCTCACCGGCCCCCGTGCCACCCGCACCGGGCGCCGCCCCGGCCCCGCCGTCCGGGGCGGTGCAGGGCGGGACCGCCAGGTCGGCCACGCCGCACGGTGTCGCCTGCGTCGCGTACGGCAGGCGCAGCACGCCCTCCCGCGTCCACACCCCGGCCCCCGCCAGCCAGCCCTCGGGCGCCGGAAGGTGCCGGACCCGGCGCTCGGCAGGCCGCCAGGTGCCCACCCAGGTGCCGAACGCGCCGTCGATCCGCAGGCCCACCGCGCAGTTCTCCGGCACCAGCACCTGCCCCGGCTGGATCGCGAACGGTGTCACCGCGCACTCCGGCACCCGCAGGCACTCCGGGAACCGCACCGGCAGCGTGCTGCCGAGCACGCCCCAGCCCAATCGTTCCTGCCCCGGGGAGGGCGCGTCGGAGGAGATCAGCAGCAGGCCGCTGTCCGGGTCGGCGAGCAGCAGCCGGTCGTCGCTGCCCTCCGTGATCTGCAGCAACGGCGACACCTCCCCGTGCTCCAGGTCCACCACCACCGTCTTGGTGCGCCCGCCCAGCTCCCGGTCGAGCGCGAGCAGCCGCCCGGTGCCGTCCAGCCAGACCCCGCCCGAGCAGCGCCCCGGTACCTCGGCGAGCCGTTCGGGGCCGGCCGGCCCGCCCGCCACCCGCCACACCACGCCGGAGCGCGGGCCGCCGGCGAGGGCGTACGCCCGTCCGCCCCCCGGCGCCGGTGGCAGCAGGGTGAGCCGGGTGCCGGGCTCGGGGCACTCCACCGCGCCCAGCGGCATCTCGCCGGTGCCGGGTCCGGTCGGGTACAGCAGCGCGAAGGCGTGCCGGTGCTCCGCCGGGCGGTGGATCAGCACCCGTCCGTCGCCCATCGGCTGCACCTCGGTGCCGGGCCGCTCCGGCCGGCTGCCGGGCAGCGGCACCGCGTACGGCTCGGGGCCGTCCAGGGTCCAGCGCTCCGGGAAGCAGGAGTCGCCGTCCCGCACGAGCCGGGCGGCGTACGCGCCGTCCGCCGTGATCGCGCAACCCGCTCCCGGTACGGCGTCGGCCCCGCCCGTGGACGGTGGTGTGGACGGTGGTTCGGTGGCACAGGCGGTCATCGTTCGGTCACCTCCGGCGACGAAGCTAGTTTTCGCACGCACAGGCGGGGGACCGCCTGTCCCGCGCTTTACACGTACGGGTGTCGCAGAAGCGATTCACCTGAGGAAACCGGGGCGTCCGTGCTGAGCGGGGGCAGACCGGACGCATGCGGTACGGCCGCGCCGGGCGGCCAGGTAGCCTTGGGCCGTGCCCCGTCTGTCTGAAGTCATCGCCGCGCTGGAGAACCTGTGGCCCGCCGAGCGGGCCGAGTCCTGGGACGCGGTCGGCACGGTGGTGGGCGACCCCGATCAGGAGGTCACCCGGGTCCTGTTCGCCGTCGACCCGGTCCAGGAGATCGTCGACGAGGCCGTCGAGCTCGGCGCCGACCTGCTCGTCACCCACCACCCGCTCTACCTGCGCGGGACGACCACGGTCGCGGCCACGCACTTCAAGGGCCGGGTCGTGCACACCCTCATCAAGCACGACATCGCGCTGCACGTCGCCCACACCAACGCGGACACCGCCGACCCGGGGGTCTCCGACGCCCTCGCCGGAGCCCTCGACCTGCGCGTCGTACGCCCCCTCGTGCCGGACCCCACCGACCCGCACGGGTGCCGTGGCCTCGGCCGGGTGTGCGAACTCGACCACCCCCTCACCGTCCGCGAACTGGCCGCCCGCGCCGCCGAACGGCTGCCGGCCACCGCGCAGGGCATCCGGGTGGCCGGCGACCCCGACGCCGTCGTCCGCACGGTCGCCGTCAGCGGCGGCTCCGGCGACAGCCTCTTCGACCAGGTCCGCGCGGCCGGCGTCGACGCCTTCCTCACCGCCGACCTGCGCCACCACCCGGCCTCCGAGGCGGTGGCCCACAGCCCCCTCGCGCTGCTCGACGCGGCGCACTGGGCCACCGAGTGGCCCTGGTGCGAGCTGGCCGCGAGCCAGCTCGACGAGATCTCCGACCGCCACGGCTGGGACCTGCGCGTGCACGTCTCCCGGACGGTCACCGACCCCTGGACCGCCCACGCGGCGTCCACCACCCCCTCTAGCTAACAGGAGCCCCCAACTGAACGCCGCGCCCGCCGACCAGATCCGCCTCCTCGACGTCCAGGCCCTCGACGTCCGCCTGCAGCAGCTCGCGCACAAGCGGAAGTCCCTGCCCGAGCACGCCGAGATCGAGTCGCTGAGGAAGGACCTCACGCAGCTGCGCGACCTGCTCGTGGCCGCGCAGACCGAGGAGGGCGACTGCGCCCGCGAGCAGACCAAGGCCGAGCAGGACGTCGACCAGGTGCGCCAGCGCGCCGCCCGCGACCAGCAGCGCCTGGACTCCGGCGCGGTCACCTCGCCCAAGGACCTGTCCAACCTCCAGCACGAGATCGCCTCCCTCGCCAAGCGGCAGGGCGACCTGGAGGACGTGGTCCTGGAGGTCATGGAGCGCCGCGAGGCCGCGCAGGAGCGGGTGGGCGAACTGACCGAGCGGGTCGCCTCCGTGCAGTCGAAGATCGAC
>NZ_BNBF01000023.1:0-1057 GCF_014654935.1 Streptomyces capoamus | reverse complement strand
GACGCGACCGGCCGCCGGGACGCGGCGTTCGAGCAGATCGACGGCGAGGCGGCCTCGGTGACGAAGGAGCGCGAGGTCGTCGCCGCGTCCGTCCCGGCCGACCTGCTCAAGCTGTACGACAAGCTGCGCGCGCAGCAGGGCGGCATCGGTGCGGCCAAGCTGTACGCCCGCAGCTGCCAGGGCTGCCGGCAGGAGCTCGCCATCACCGAGCTGAACGAGATCCGCGCGGCGGCCCCGGACACCGTGATCCGCTGCGAGAACTGCCGCCGCATCCTGGTGCGTACGGCGGAGTCGGGCCTGTAGGGGCCGGAAGGCAGAGGGGCGGCGAGGGTGCGGGAGTTCATCGTCGAGGCCGACGGCGGGTCGCGGGGCAACCCCGGGCCCGCCGGTTACGGCGCCGTGGTGCGGGACGCGGCGACGGGGCAGACCCTGACGGCGGCGGCCGAGTACCTCGGCGTCGCCACGAACAACGTCGCCGAGTACAGCGGCCTCCTGGCCGGCCTCCGCGCCGCCCACGCCCTCGACCCCGCCGCGCGGGTGCACGTTCGCATGGACTCCAAGCTGGTCGTCGAGCAGATGTCGGGCCGCTGGAAGATCAAGCACCCCGACATGAAGCCCCTGGCCGCTCGGGCGAGGCAGGTCTTCCCGCCGGACCAGGTGTCGTACGAGTGGATCCCGCGCGAGCGGAACAAGCACGCGGACCGCTTGGCGAACGAGGCGATGGACGCCGGGGCGAAGGGCCGGCAGTGGTCCCCGTCCGAGTCCGGGGCGGCCTGGGACACGGCGGCCGCCGTACCGGAGCCGTCGGGCCCGCCCGGGGACGCGGCGGCGGGCGCGGCGAGAGCCCGCGCGGCGCTGGCGGAGGGCCGGACCGCGGACCGGGTGCCGCCGGCGACGGCCCCGTCCGGGACCGGCAGCAGGACGGAGGCCGTCCGCGAGGCGGATGCCGTGGCCGGGACGGAAGCGGTGCGCGAGACGGATGCCGTACCTGGAGCGGGTGCCGTGCGCGAGACGGGTGCCGTACCTGGAGCGGGTGCCGTGCGCGAGACGGGTGCCG
>NZ_BNBF01000022.1:134432-158189 GCF_014654935.1 Streptomyces capoamus | reverse complement strand
ATCGTGCCGTGCATCGTGAACGCCTGGTTGAACTGCTCGTTCGACATGAACTGCAGACCCGGGCGGGCCAGCTCGGCGCGCATCAGCAGCGCCATCACGCCGCCGATCAGGAAGAACGCGAACGAGGTGACCAGATAGAGCGTGCCGATCGTCTTGTGGTCGGTGGTCGTCAGCCACTTCACCACGACATTGCCGGGCTGCTTGCGCCGGACCGGCAGCTCGTTCTCGTACGAGTCCTCAGCTGCCGCGGCACCCTGGGGTTCGTTGAGGATGCTCACAGTACGTTCGACTCCCGGTTCTTCTCGTGGCTCGTCTGCGCGATGCCGGCGGGAATGTAACCGGTCTGCCCCTTCTTGGCGAGGTCCTGGAGATGCTTCTGGTAAGCCGCCGGGGAGACGACCTTCACGTTGAACAGCATCCGGGAGTGGTCGACGCCGCAGAGCTCCGCGCACTTGCCCAGGAAGGTGCCCTCCTTGTTGGGGGTCACCTGGAAGGCGTTGGTGTGGCCCGGGATGACGTCCTGCTTCATCAGGAACGGCACCACCCAGAAGGAGTGGATGACGTCACGCGAGGTGAGGACGAAGCGGACCGTCTTGCCCTTGGGGAGCCAGAGGGTCGGACCGGGGTTGTTCGTCTGCGGGTTCCGCGTGCCCGGGGTGCCGACGTCGTAGACACCGCCGGCGTTCGCCGGGAAGTCCTTCTTGAACCGGGCCGGAATGGCGTCCAGGTTCCCGTCGGTCTTGGCATCGCCGGTGGAACCGGGGACGTTCTCGATGTAGTTGAAGCCCCAGCTCCACTGGAAGCCGACCACGTTGACCGTGACGTCCGGCTTCTTGTCGGTGAGGCTGAGCAGCTTCGACTCGTCCCGGGCCGTGAAGTAGAAGAGCACCGAGATGATGATGATCGGGACCACCGTGTACAGGGCCTCGATCGGCATGTTGTACCGAGTCTGCGGAGGAACCTCGACCTTGGTGCGGCTGCGCCGGTGGAAGAGGGCACTCCACAGGATCAGGCCCCACACCAGCACGCCGACGGCGAGCGCGGCAGCCCAGGAGCCCTGCCACAGGGAGAGGATCCGCGGAGCCTCTTCCGTGGTCGGGGTGGGCATGCCAAGGCGGGGGAAGTCCTTGTATGTGCAACCGGTTGCGGTCGCCAGGACCAGGCCCGCGGTCAGTGCCTGCAGCAGCTTCCGCCGCATCGGGCGCCGCGGCGAGCGGTCGGAGCCGTTGGGACTCACGTAGCGCCTTCCCGAGAGTCTCGCCCGCGCGGTCGGCTGCGGCCTTCTCGCTGGTCGGTCGCCGCCCTGCGTCGGGCAGGGGTTTGGATGTTTATGCGGACCAAACCCTAGCCCACCCTCTCCGAGGGTTCGCGGGGAGGGGTGCCTACTGAGCGGGGTGGTTCGCTGAATTGGCGGCTGCGGGTGCGTTGTGGCTGGTCGCGCCGTGCCTCGCACCCCCGGACCGACCGCCTTCGACGAGGTCTTAACGTTGCCGTATGGCCTACTTTGACGCCGCTTCCGGCGCTCCCCTCCATCCCGTGGCCCGTCAGGCCCTGTCCGCCTCCCTGGACGACGGATGGGCCGATCCGGCCCGTCTCCACCGGGAGGGACGCAAGGCCCGGTTGCTGCTGGACGCGGCGCGGGAGGCGGCCGCCGAGGCCGTCGGATGCCGGGCGGACGAGGTGGCGTTCACGCCGTCCGGGACCCGGGCCGTGCACACGGGCGTGGCCGGGGCCCTGGCCGGCCGGCGGCGGATCGGACGCCACCTGATCGTGTCCGCGGTCGAACACTCCTGCGTACTCCATTCGGCGGAGGCGTGCGAGGCGGAGGGCGGAGCCGTCACCCGGGTGGCGGTCGGCCGGACCGGCGCGGTCGACCCGTCGGGGTACGCGGCCGCGCTCCGCCCCGACACCGCGCTGGCCTGCCTCCAGTCGGCCAACCACGAGGTGGGGACCGTGCAGCCGGTGGCCGAGGTGGCCGAGGTGTGCCGGGCGGCGGGGGTGCCGCTGCTGGTGGACGCCGCGCAGTCGCTGGGCTGGGGGCCGGTCGAGGGCGGGTGGTCGCTGCTGACGGCCAGCGCGCACAAGTGGGGCGGCCCGTCGGGGGTGGGGCTGCTCGTGGTCCGCAAGGGGGTGCGGTTCGCCCCGCAAGGGCCCGCGGACGAGCGCGAGTCGGGCCGGTCGCCCGGGTTCGAGAACATCCCCGCGATCGTCGCGGCCGTGGCCTCGCTGCGCGCGGTACGGGCCGAGGCGGCCCAGGAGGCGGTGCGGCTGCGGGAGCTGACGGCGCGGATCCGGGCGCGGGTGCCGGAGCTGGTGGCGGACGTGGAGGTGGTCGGCGACCCCGAGCGCCGGCTGCCCGGGACCGTCACCTTCTCCTGCCTCTACGTCGACGGCGAGGCCCTGCTGCACGAGCTGGACCGGGCCGGCTTCTCGGTCTCCTCGGGCTCCTCCTGCACGAGCAGCACGCTGACGCCCAGCCATGTGCTGGAGGCGATGGGGGTGCTGAGCGAGGGCAACGTACGGGTGTCGCTGCCGCCCGGCACGGCCCGGGCCGACGTGGAGCGGTTCCTGGAGGTGCTGCCCGGGGCGGTCGCCGGGGTGCGCGAGAAGCTGGGGGCGCCCGTGCCGGTCACCCGGGCGGCCCCCGAGGAGCTTCTCGTCGACTCCCTCGGCAAGCGCTGCCCGATCCCCGTCATCGAGCTGGCCAAGGTGTTCGGCGAGGTCCCGGTGGGCGGCACCGTCCGGGTCCTCTCCGACGACGAGGCCGCCCGCCTGGACATTCCGGCCTGGTGCCAGATGCGGGGCCAGGAGTACCTGGGCGAGGAGCCGGCGGAGAGGGGATCGGCGTACCTGGTGCGCCGGGTGAGCTGAGCGTCCCGGACGGCCGCGCCGGCCTCAGCCCAGGTGGGCCCGGACCTCCTCGCCGGCCTCCTCGCCGTACGCCTTCACGAACCGCTCCATGAAGTGTCCGCGACGCAGCTGGTACTCCTGCGTGCCCACGGTCTCGATGACGAGGGTCGCCAGCATGCAGCCCACCTGGGCGGCGCGCCGGAGGGAGACGCCCCAGGCCAGCCCCGACAGGAAGCCCGCGCGGAAGGCGTCACCGACACCGGTGGGGTCGGCCTTGCGCTCCTCCTCCGGGCAGCCGACCTCGATCGGGTCCTCGCCGGCCCGCTCGATGCGCACGCCGCGCGAGCCGAGCGTGGTGACCCGGTGGCCGACCTTGCCGAGGATCTCCGCGTCGCTCCAGCCGGTCTTGGACTCGATGAGGCCCTTCTCGTACTCGTTGGAGAAGAGGTACGTCGCCCCGTCCAGCAGGATCCGGATCTCCTCGCCCTCCATGCGGGCGATCTGCTGGGAGAAGTCCGCGGCGAAGGGGATCGAGCGGGAACGGCACTCCTCGGTGTGGCGGAGCATCGCCTCGGGGTCGTCGGCGCCGATGAGGACCAGGTCCAGGCCGCCCACGCGGTCCGCCACGGTCTTCAGCTCGATCAGGCGGGCCTCGCTCATCGCGCCGGTGTAGAAGGAGCCGATCTGGTTGTGGTCGGCGTCCGTGGTGCACACGAAGCGGGCGGTGTGCAGGGTCTCGGAGATGCGGACCGACTCGGTGTCCACGCCGTAGCGGTCGAGCCAGGCCCGGTAGTCGTCGAAGTCGAAGCCGGCGGCACCGACCAGGATCGGGGCGGTGCCGAGCTGGCCCATGCCGAAGGCGATGTTCGCGCCGACGCCGCCGCGGCGCACGTCCAGGTTGTCGACCAGGAAGGAGAGCGACACCGTGTGCAGCTGGTCCGCGACGAACTGGTCGGCGAAGCGGCCGGGGAAGGTCATGAGGTGGTCGGTGGCGATGGAGCCGGTGACTGCGATGCGCACGGCGTTTTCTCCTGCGGGAGGCTGGATTGACAGTTCACGCTACCCGGTCCCACGCCGCCACTGAAGCTGGCAAAACTACCCGATAGTAGCCCTTTCTCCACGCACTCCATCGTGCCTACGGTGCCGTCATGCCGAACTTCGAGGTCCCCTCCACCGCCCCCGCCGACCCCGACGGCGGTCTCGCCGCGCTGCGCGGCGACTGCGCCCGGATGGCTCCGCACTGGACGGCCCCGGCGCACGCCGCCTCCCGGCCGGTGCCGCCGTCCCTCATCCACGGGGTGGACGTGCCGGTGCGCTCGGCCCGGCTGCTGGACGCCATGTCCGACTACGGCGACTGACCGCGGGCCCCGCCGCCCGGGAACCGTACGCTCCCCTCCCGCGTCCCATCGCCGTCCCCCGCGGCCGGGGACGCGGGACACGACCAGCGAGGAGCGATGCGGTGGACACCGAGCGGCCTGAGAACTCCCCAGCCCCCGAGGGGGCGGAACCGGTGACGAGCGGTCGGCGCCCCACCGCCGTCGTCGTCGCCGTCGCCACCGCGGCCGTCCTGGTGGTCGGCGGCGGTGGCGCCTACCTCGCCGCCGGCGGCGGCACCGACGGGCGTACGGACGGTGCGGCCGCTCCCGGCGGCGCCGGGAGCACTCCCCCGCCCCTCGCCCTGGACGGCTGGGAGCGGACCGGCACCGGCGGCATCGCGCCCGGCGAGCCGGATCCGTACGGCTCCCGGTACGTGGTGCGCGGCGACCTGCCGGACGGCCCCCGGACGGCGCCGGTGTACGAGCCGCGGGGCGAGGTCGGCCGCGCCCGCGTCGTCCGGCTGGCGAAGGCGCTCGGCGTCGACGGGACGCCGGTGGCCGAGGGCCGGACCTGGCGGATCGGCGGCCGGGACGGTTCCGGCCCGCGTCTGACGGTGAACCGGGACGCGCCCGGCGGCTGGAGCTTCGACCGGGACGCGCCCGGCACCGACAACTGCCGGAAGGTGACCGTCTGCGCGCACGATCCCGGCGCTCCGGCCGGCGACCCGGTGAGTGCGGCGCGGGCCGAGAAGGCGGCGGCGCCGGTGCTGCGGGCGGCGGGGCTGGACGGCGCGAAGCTCGACGCGAGCCAGGTCATGGGCGCCCGGCGGGTGGTGAACGCCGATCCGGTGGTCGGCGGGCTGCCCACGTACGGCTGGACGACCGGTCTGACCGTGGACCGCAAGGGCGAGCTGGTCGGCGGCCACGGGCTGCTCGCCGCGCCGGTCAAGGGCGACACGTACCCCGTGCTGGGCGCGCGCAGGACGCTGGACCTGATGAACGGGCACGAGCCGGTGCGGGGCGGGCACCGGATGGGGATCGGCGGATGTGCCAGTGCCGTCCCGCTGAAGGACCGGCTGGAGCAGCCCTGCGGGGCGGCCACGGGGACGCCGAGGCCGCCGGCGGACAAGGGCGGGGACACCGGTACGGGCACGGGCACGGCCACGAACACGGTCACGGTCGAGAAGGCGGTGTTCGGGCTGGCCGCGCAGTCCGTCGGCGGCCGGCAGACGCTGGTGCCGTCCTGGCTGTTCCAGGTGCGGGGAGCCGCGGCGGACGAGACGTTCACGGTGACGTACCCGGCCGTGGACCCCGCGTACCTGGCGTCGGCCTCCGCGTCCTCGTCGCCCGGCGCGCCGGCCACCACGACGCCCACGGGTTCCGCGGCGCCGTCGGCCTCCGGGGCGCCCGGGAAGAGCCGGGGCGTGCGGGTGACCGCCTACACGGCGGCCGGCCGGACGCTGAACCTGAGCTTCTACGGCGGAGTGTGCGCCGACTACCGGACGTCCGCGCGGGAGAGCGGCGGCCGGGTGACGGTGACGGTCACCGAGAAGCCCTGGCCGGGGCGCGTGTGCATCCTGATCGCGAAGCAGTACGTGAAGACGGTGACGCTGGACGCGCCGCTCGACGGTCGCACGGTGGTCGGCACGGACGGCAAGCCGGTCCCGAAGGCCGCACCGGGCTCGCTGCGCCCGGACGCGTCGGCGCGGCCCCGCTGACCGGCCGCGAGGCACCGGCGCACCGGGACACCGGACGCGAACCGCGAAAGGCGGCGGTCCCCCGCGGGGGACCGCCGCCTTTCGCGGTTCGCCGGGCCGGAGCCGGGCGGCGTCGGCTCAGCTGAAGGAGTCGCCGCAGGCGCAGGAGCCGGTCGCGTTCGGGTTGTCGATCGTGAAGCCCTGCTTCTCGATGGTGTCCACGAAGTCGATGGTGGCGCCGCCCAGGTACGGAGCGCTCATCCGGTCCGTGACGACCTTGACCCCGCCGAAGTCCTTCTCCACGTCGCCGTCGAGCGAGCGCTCGTCGAAGAAGAGCTGGTAGCGCAGGCCGGAGCAGCCGCCGGGCTGGACGGCGACGCGCAGCGCGAGGTCGTCGCGGCCTTCCTGGTCGAGCAGGGCCTTGACCTTGGCCGCGGCGGCGTCGGTCAGGATGATGCCGTCGGTGACGGTGGTGGTCTCGTCCGATACGGACATCTACATCTCTCCCGGGTTGTACGGAGACTGCTTGCCGACGAGTGCAACCGGCGCTTCCGCGGATTCATTCCGGGCCGGGCATTCGCGTGGTCGCGTTCTTCCTTGCCTCTTCATGCTCGCACATGCCCGGAGACACGGACAGGCGCCCGGAGGGGGACCCCGGGCGGGATTCACGTCACATCGACGCTATCGCCATCGTCAAAGTGACGTGAACCAGTTATGATAGATAGCGTCAGTTAGACGAAAAGTAGAAAGGGTGCGTGTCGTGACCACCGCCCAGACCCAGGAGCTCGACGTACAGCCGACTCCGCTCGCCCTGCTGCTGCTCGGCCGCGAGGCCGACCCGAAGAGCGAGCGGGGCGTCGAGTGTCCCGGTGACCTGCCGTCGCCGTCCGACCCCGACCTGGTCGAGCGTGCCCGCGCCGCCAAGGAGAAGCTCGGCGACAAGGTCTTCGTGCTCGGCCACCACTACCAGCGCGACGAGGTCATCCAGTTCGCCGACGTCACGGGCGACTCCTTCAAGCTGGCCCGGGACGCGGCGGCGCGCCCGGAGGCCGAGTACATCGTCTTCTGCGGTGTGCACTTCATGGCCGAGTCGGCGGACATCCTGACCTCGGACGACCAGAAGGTCGTCCTGCCCGACCTGGCGGCCGGCTGCTCCATGGCCGACATGGCGACGGCCGAGCAGGTCGCCGAGTGCTGGGACGTACTGACCGAGGCGGGCATCGCCGAGCAGGTGGTCCCGGTGTCGTACATGAACTCCTCCGCCGACATCAAGGCGTTCACCGGCAAGCACGGCGGCACGATCTGCACCTCGTCCAACGCCAAGCGCGCCCTGGACTGGGCCTTCGAGCAGGGGGACCCCTCGGCGACAAAGGTCCTTTTCCTGCCGGACCAGCACCTGGGCCGCAACACCGCCGTCCGCGACATGGGCATGTCCCTGGACGACTGCGTGGTCTACAACCCGCACAAGCCGAACGGCGGCCTGACCGCCGAGGAGCTGCGCGCCGCGAAGATGATCCTGTGGCGCGGCCACTGCTCGGTCCACGGCCGCTTCAGCCTGGACTCGGTGAACGACGTGCGCGAGCGCATCCCCGGGGTGAACGTCCTGGTCCACCCCGAGTGCAAGCACGAGGTGGTGGCCGCGGCGGACTACGTCGGCTCGACCGAGTACATCATCAAGGCCCTCGAAGCCGCCCCGGCCGGATCCAAGTGGGCCATCGGCACCGAGCTGAACCTGGTCCGCCGGCTGGCGAACCGTTTCGCCCCCGAGGGCAAGGAGATCGTCTTCCTCGACAAGACCGTCTGCTTCTGCTCGACCATGAACCGCATCGACCTGCCCCACCTGGTCTGGACCCTGGAGTCCCTGGCCGAGGGCAACCTGGTCAACCGCATCGAGGTCGACAAGGAGACGGAGGCGTTCGCCAAGCTGGCGCTGGAGCGGATGCTGGCGCTCCCGTAGCCGTACCCGTCCGGCGGAATCCGGCGCCGGCGTGCCAGGTCACGCCGGCGCCGGATTCCGTCCCGGGCGGGCCGGGTCCAGCGTGAACAGCGTGCCGTCGGGGGTCGTCACCACCAGCGCGCCGCCGTTCACCAGCAGCTTAGGCGAGTTGTAGTCCCCGCTGAGCACGGTGCCGGCCCGCGGGTAGGACTCCCACAGCCGGCGTCCCGTGTGGGCGTCGAGGGCCGCGACCCGGCCGCTCGCACTGGCCAGGAACACACTGCTGCGCGCGTCCGCGACGGGCGCGACCGGCTGTTCCAGGGTCGTCGCGGTGCGCCAGACCTGCCGGCCGGTCAGGGGCGAGACGGCGGTCGTCCGCCCGTCCGAGTCGGCGAAACACAGCACCCCGTGCGCCATCGCCACCCGCCCCCGGTACTCCCCGGCCAGCGCGTGGGTCCCGCGGGCCCCGGTGCGCGGATCGATCACCTCGACCCGGGTGTACGGGTTGTCCTGCGCGCTCGGGTCGGCGGACCGCCGGGCCGCGTAGACCAGCCGTCCGTCCAGGGTTCCGGCGTAGTCCGCGGTCACCGGCGGCGCGACCCCGAGCGGGCGCGCGGAGCCGTCGGCGGGGTCGACGGCGATCAGCCGCCGGCGGGCGCCGGACGGGGTGTGGTAGCCGGTGCAGTCCGCGTACACGCCGCCGCCCGCGCCGAGGAAGTCGCAGTGGTGTCCGGCCGGCACCGGCACCGACCAGCGCGCGGAGCCGTCGCGCGGGGAACGGGCCGTCACGGTCAGGCCGTCCGGGACGAGGACGAGACCGCCGACGAGCACCGCCGCCGCGTTCGCGTCGGCGGCCGGACGGGACCACAGCCGCCGTCCGTCGTCGGCGGCGAACGCGGCGACGGTGGCCGTGGTGTCGTTGCCCGCCGCGTTCAGGACGTTCTCGCGGACGAGTACGACGCCGTCGTGCACCCCGACGACCCGGCTGTCGTAGTGGTTGCGAGCGGTCCCCGGCGGCTGGGTGCCGGTCCGCCAGACCGTGCGGCCGGTGACCGCGTCGACGCGCATGGGCAGGATGCTGTTGCCCCCGCAGTAGACCGCTCCCCCGTTCAGCGCGCAGGACGGCTGCCCGGGGTGGCCGGGGCCGTCCGTCGGTGCCGGGAAACGCTTCACGCCGTGGGCGGCGACCGCGTACACCGTCGTCCGCCAGGGCCGCCAGCCGTCCGGGAGGGCACCCCAGCGGGTGGCCGTGGACCGGGGTGACGAACCGGCCCCGGGCTCCGCCCCGCCCCGGAACGGTCCGCCCGGATAGGCCAGGAGGGCGACGGCCAGCACGCTCGCCAGCCCGACGGCGGCGAGCGGCACCCGCAGACGGCGCCTGCGGCGTGCCGGGACGCCGTCCGCCGTCCCGGGCGGCACGGCGTCCGGGTCCGTGACGGCCGGGGCCGGGTCCGCGGCCGGGGGCCGGTGCGGGACGGAGGCGGCCGGGTCCGGGGTCGGTGGCCGGGTCGGCTCCGGGTCGGTCCGGCGATGCAGGACGGTGGGCAGTTCCGCGGGGGCCGGCTCGGGAAGGGCGGCGGCGAACTCGGCGGCCAGGGCGGCGAGTCCGGGCCGGGCGGCGGCCTGCTTGGCCAGGCAGCAGGACAGGACCGCGCGCAGCGGCTCGGCGACCGCCGTCAGGTCGGGCTCCTCGCTCATCACCCGGTACGCCGTCAGATAGGGGCTGTCCGCGTCGAAAGGCCCGCGTCCGGTCGCCGCGAAGACCACCAGCGCGGCGAGCGAGAAGACGTCGGAGGCGGGACCCACCGACCGGGCGTCCGCGAGCTGTTCGGGGGACATGAACGGCGGAGTGCCCATCATGTGCCCGGTCTCGGTCAGCGCCTGGTTCTCCGCGGCCCGGGAGATGCCGAAATCGATGACCCGCGGGCCGTCCTCGGCCATCAGGACGTTGGCGGGCTTGAGGTCGCGGTGCACCACCCCGGCCCGGTGGATGTCCCGCAGGGCCTCCACCAGGCCGAGGACGAGCCGGCGCAGTTCGGCGCCGGCCAGCGGTCCGTCGTCCCGGACGCGGGCGGAGAGCGGACGCCCGGGTACGTACTGGGTGGCCATCCAGGGCCGCGGCGCCTCCGGGTCCGCGTCCACGACCGGCGCGGTGAAGGCGCCGCTCACCCTGCGGACGGCGGCGATCTCCTGGCGGAAACGGGTCCGGAAGACGGGGTCCTCCGCGTACTGGGCGTGGACCACCTTGACGGCGACCTCGCGGCCCGATCCGGCCCTCGCCCGGTAGACGACGCCCATCCCGCCGGCCCCCAGCCGGTCGACGATCCGGTATCCGCCGAGCGACCCCGGATCACCTTCGTGCAGTGCCACCGCCCCGTTCCCCTCCCCCGAAGAGCAGTTCCGGATCACTGGATAGGAAAGCCCTGCGCGGGAGGGGACGCCGGTGCGGGTGTCGGACCCCCGCGGGCTCCGCGGCTCGTCCGGGGCGGCCGGGACGGGGACGGGGACTCTCCTCGGTGAGCGACGGAAGCGGCAGCGCGCGGGCGGAGATCACTCCATCCGCGGACGGACCAGCCCAGACTCGTACGCGATCACCACCAGCTGCGCCCGGTCCCGCGCGCCCAGCTTGGCCATCGCCCGGTTGACGTGCGTCTTCACCGTCAGCGGGCTGACGGACAGGCGCTCGGCGATCTCGTCGTTGGAGTGACCGCCGGCGACCTGGACGAGCACTTCCCGTTCCCTGCCGGTGAGCGCGCCGAGCCGCTCGGAGCGGGCCGGGTCGAGGCCGTCGTCGTCGCCCCGGGCGAGGAAGCGGGCGATCAGGCCCTTGGTGGCGGCCGGGGACAGCAGCGCCTCACCGCCGGCCGCGACCCGGATGGCGGTCAGCAGTTCCTCGGGCTCGCTGCCCTTGCCGAGGAAGCCGGAGGCGCCGGCCCGCAGCGCCTGGACGACGTAGTCGTCGACCTCGAACGTGGTCAGGATGACCACGCGGACCTGCGCCAGCGACGGATCGGCACTGATCAGCCGGGTCGCGGCGAGACCGTCGGTGCCGGGCATCCGGATGTCCATGAGGACGACGTCGGGGCCGTGCTCCCGGGCGAGACGGGCCGCTTCCGCGCCGTCCGAGGCCTCCCCCACCACTTCCATGTCGGGCTCGGAGTCGACCAGCACCCGGAAGGCGCTGCGCAGCAGTGCCTGGTCGTCGGCGAGCAGGACACGGATGGTCATACGGGCTCCCCTTGGGCCGTCGTCGTCTCGACCGGCAGGATCGCATGGACCCGGAAACCGCCCCCGTACCGGGGCCCGGTGGTCAGGGTGCCGCCGAGGGCGGTGACCCGCTCGCGCATGCCGAGCAGCCCGTGCCCGCCGCCGTCGGCGCCTCCGGCGCCGCCGGTCTCCGGTGCGCCGGCCGTGCCCGAGCCGTCGTCCAGCACGGTGACCTCCACGTTCGGTCCGACCCGTACGACGCTCACCTCGGCCTCCGCGTCGGGGCCCGCGTGCTTGCGCACATTGGTGAGCGCCTCCTGGACGATCCGGTAGGCGGCCAGATCCACCGCGGCCGGCAGCTCGGTGCCCTGGTCGGCGCGGGCCACGGCCACCGGCAGGCCCGCGCTGCGGAAGGTGTCGGCCAGCTCCTCCAGGCGGCTGAGGCCGGGCGCCGGTTCGGTGGGGGCCGCCGGGTCGCCGGACTGGCGGAGCAGGCCGACGGTGGCGCGGAGTTCGTTCAGCGCGCTGCGGCTGGCCTCCCGGACGTGCGCGAGGGCCTCCTTGGCCTGGTCGGGCCGTTTGTCCATGACATGGGCGGCGACGCCGGCCTGCACATTGACCAGGGCGATGTGGTGGGCGACGACGTCGTGCAGATCGCGGGCGATCCGCAGCCGCTCCTCGGCGACCCGGCGGCGCGCCTCCTCCTCGCGGGTGCGTTCGGCGCGTTCCGCGCGGTCCCGGATGGCCTGGACGACCGCGCGACGGCTGCGCACGGCGTCCCCCGCGGTGGCGCCGATGCCGGTCCAGGCGAGGACGCCCAGATTGTCCTGGGCGTACCAGGGCAGGGGGCCGGCGAGCATGGCGGCGGCCGTCAGCACGGTCATGGTGAGCAGGCCGAGGCGCCAGGTGGTGGGGCGGTCGGTGGTCGCGGCCAGGGTGTAGAGGGCGACGACGGCGGACATCGCGACCGGGGCGCGCGGGTCGCCGGTGACGAACTCGACGAGGGACACGGTGCCGGTGACGGCCAGGACCGTGCGCGGGGCACGGCGGCGGAAGACGAGCGCCGCCGCACCGGCCAGCATGAGCAGCAGGCTGAGGACATCGGGGACCCGCAGCTCCCAGGTGACGCCCTGTCCCCGGGGCACGGCGAAGGTCCCGGCGACCATGCAGGCCAGCACGCCCGCCGCGAGGGCCGCGTCCAGGGCGAGGGGGTGTGCCTTGAGGCTGCACCGGGCGCGCTCGAGAGTGCTCACGGAGGAACAGTACGGTTCCGGCCCGGGACCGCGAGGGCCGGACAGAATTCCGGTCCCCCTGCCGACACCCGGCCCGGGATCAGCCCTGGGCATGCCGGGGAACACCCGGTCCGGGATCGGCACCGGGTCACGCCGGGGAACACTGGGTGCGGGATCAGCCCTGGGTCACACCGGGGATCAGCTTCCGGTCAGCCGGGCATCAGCGCTGGGGCATGCCCGGGATCAGCACCAGGTCATGCGCTGGGTCAGCCCTGGATCAGCCCTGGATCAGCCCTGGATCAGCCCTGGATCAGCCACAGGTGATGCCCGAGACCAGTCCTGGATCAGTCGAGCGTCAGCCCTAGGTCGTGGCCGGGATCGACCCCGGGTCAGCCGGGCAGCAACCAGACATCAGCCGCAGGTCATAACCGAGACCAGCCCTGGATCAGCCGAGCGTCAGCCCCAGGTCGTGGCCGGGTTCGACCCCGGGCCAGCCGGGCAGCAAGCCCCCAGTCACGCCCGACACCCGCCCCGGATCAGCCAGACATCAGCCTCAGGTCATGCCCGAGACCAGCCCCGGGCCAGCCGGGCAGCAGCCAGACATCAGCCCCAGGTCATACCCAGGATCAACCCCGGGTCAGCGGGCAGCAGCCCGACATCAACCCCGGGTCATACCCGGCACCGACCCCGAGTCATAACCGTGACCGACCCCGGGTCAGCCGGACATCAGTCGCAGGTCGTGCCCGGCACCGGTCCTGGGTCAGCCGGGGATCAGGCCGTCGTCGCCGAGCAGGTGCCGGACCTCGTCCAGCGTCGCGTCGGCCGACGGCAGGATCAGGTCGGACGGCTCCAGCGAGGCGTCGGGCAGCGGGGTGCCGAGCCGGCGGACGGCGTGCAGGAGGGCGCCGAGGGTGCGGCGGAAGCCGTCCTGGTCGCCGCTCTCCATCTCGGCCAGCAGCTCGTCGTCCAGCTCGTTCAGCTCGGTGAGGTGGGTGTCGTCCAGCCTCACCTGGCCCTCCCCCATGATCCGTACGATCACGACGGCCTCCCTCGGCTCGGGCCCCGGCGCCGGCTACTGCTTGTCGAAGCGCGGGGTGTCCTGCGGCTGCTGCTGGGACTGCCCCTGACCGGCGCCGCCCTCGATGGCCTGCTGCGGGGAGCCCCCGGCCAGCTCGGCCTTCATGCGCTGCAGTTCCAGCTCTACATCCGTACCACCCGAGAGCCGGTCCAGCTCGGCCTGGATGTCGTCCTTGTGCATGCCGGACGGGTCGTCGAGGGCGCCGGAGGCGAGCAGTTCGTCGAGGGCGCCGGCCCGGGCCTGGAGCTGGGCGGTCTTGTCCTCGGCGCGCTGGATGGCCAGGCCGACGTCGCCCATCTCCTCGGAGATGCCGGAGAAGGCCTCTCCGATGCGGGTCTGGGCTTGGGCGGCGGTGTAGGTGGCCTTGATGGTCTCCTTCTTGGTGCGGAAGGCGTCCACCTTGGCCTGGAGGCGCTGGGCCGCCAGGGTGAGCTTCTCCTCCTCGCCCTGGAGGGTCGCGTGCTGCGTCTCGAGGTCCGTGACCTGCTGCTGGAGCGCGGCCTTGCGGGACAGCGCCTCGCGGGCCAGGTCCTCCCGGCCGAGCGCGAGCGCCTTGCGGCCCTGGTCCTCCAGCTTGCCGGACTGCTGCTGCAACTGGTTGAGCTGGAGTTCCAGGCGCTTGCGGCTGGTGGCCACGTCGGCCACGCCGCGCCGCACCTTCTGCAGCAGCTCCAGCTGCTTCTGGTAGGAGTAATCGAGGGTCTCGCGCGGGTCCTCGGCCCGGTCAAGGGCCTTGTTCGCCTTCGCGCGGAAGATCATCCCCATACGCTTCATGACACCGCTCATGGGCTTCGCGCGCCCCCTTCTGACGGACTCCAGCTCACCGATCCTGCGACAGGACCCACAGTACGGGCCCCGCTTCCATTACCGCACTGTTCGCGGGGTGATGCGCTCATCCCCGAGGACGACTGCGGTCCGCACGGCTCCGGCGTGAGGAGTAGGTGATCCACCCTGAAGACGTCCGGTGTTGCCGGATCGTTCCCCACCGGACTGGGGTCCATGCCGGTGAAGCCCTTACCCTTGGGTTTTGTGTTCCGTAGCCGTGCCAAGGAAGAGAAGGCCCCCGCCGACAAGGCGGTGGTGACCGACTCCAAGCAGCCCCGTGACCCGCAGGCCCCCAAGGGCAGGCCCACGCCCAAGCGCAGTGAGGCCCAGTCCCAGCGCCGCAGCGTCGCCCACACGCCGACCAACCGCAAGGAGGCAGCCAAGCGCCAGCGCGAGGAGCGGCGGCGGGCGCTGGAGCGGCAGCGCCAGGCGCTGGCCGGCGGCGACGAGCGGTACCTGCCCGCCCGCGACAGGGGCCCGGTCCGGCGGTTCGCCCGGGACTGGACGGACTCGCGGTTCAACGTGGCGGAGTTCTTCCTCCCGCTGGCCGTGGTCATCCTGGTGCTGAGCGTGGTGCGGGTGCCGGCGATCCAGAGCATCGCGCTGCTGCTGTGGCTGGTCGTGATCGTGCTGATCGTGCTGGATGCGGCGTTCAGCGGCTTCCGGCTGAAGAAGCGGCTCAAGGAGCGCTTCCCCGAGGAGAACACGCGCGGCGCGGTCGCCTACGCCCTGATGCGCTCCCTGCAGATGCGCCGGCTCCGGCTGCCCAAGCCCCAGGTCAAGCGCGGAGCGCGGCCCTGAGCGCTGACGCTTTCACCGGGGGCGCGGCCGAGGCCCGGCCGAACAGGCTGGGCGGCCTGCGGGATGTCGTGAGCCAGGAGCTGGTGGCGCGGCAGCTGGACGAGCAGATAGCCGGGCGGTTCCCGGTCGGGCGGCGGCTGCGGGTGCTCGACGTGGGGATGGGCCGGGGCGCGCAGGCGCTGCGGCTGGCCCGGCTCGGCCACCAGGTGACCGGGGTCGAGCAGGACGCGACGATGATCGCGGCCGCCCGGGAGGCCGTGGCGCGGGAGCCGGAGGGCATCCGGGAGCGGGTCCGGCTGGTGCAGGGCGACGGGCGGGACACCGGTGTGCACTTCCTGCCGGGCAGCTTCGACGTGGTGCTGTGCCACGCCGTACTGATGTACGTCGAGGAGCCCGATCCGCTGGTGGCGGGCCTGGCCCGGATGCTGGCCCCCGGCGGTCTGCTCTCCCTCCTGGTGCGCAACGGCGACGCGCTCGCCATGCGCCCGGGCCTGACCGGCGACTGGGCCGGCGCCCTGGCCGCCTTCGACACCACCGCCTACCGCAACCGCCTCGGCCGGGACGTCCGCGCCGACCGCCTGGCCTCCCTGACCGCCACGCTCGCCGGCATCGCCGCCCCGCTGCACGCCTGGTACGGCGTCCGGGTCTTCACGGACACGGTGGCGGACGACGCGGCGCTCCCCGACGACCTGCCGGCGCTGCTGGCGGTGGAGGAGCGGGCCGGGCGCACCGACCCCTACCGCGGGGTGGCGGCGCTGCTGCATCTGTGCGGGGTACGCGGCTGAGCCCGTTCGGGGCAACAGCGCGGGACGGGTGATCATCCCGAGGTGAGACTCGGGGCATGGACGCTTACCGTTCCCGCGCGCGTGGCCCGCGGACGGCCGTGCGCGCCGCGGCGCTCGCGTGCTGCGCGGCGCTCGCCGCCGGCTGCACCGCCCCCGCCGTTCCGGCCGGCCGGGACGGCGGGGCGACGGCCCCGGCGGGCACCCGGGCTGCCGTCCCGATGGCCGCGGGCGACCTGCAGAGCCAGTACCAGAGGGTCATCAAGGAGGTCCTGCCGTCGGTCGTGCAGATCCAGGCGAGCCACGACCTGGGCTCCGGGGTGGTGTACGACGGCGACGGACACATCGTCACCAACGCGCACGTGGTGGGGTCGGAGAAGACCTTCCAGGTGACCACGGCCAGCAACGAGGAGCCGCTGACCGCGAGCCTCGTCTACTCCTACCCCGAGCAGGACCTGGCCGTGATCCGGCTGGACCGGGTGCCGGACGGGCTGAAGCCGGCGGTGTTCGGGAACTCCGACAAGGTGGAGGTCGGCCAGATCGTGCTGGCGATGGGGTCGCCGCTGGGGCTGTCGTCCAGCGTGACCCAGGGCATCGTCTCGGCGACCGGACGGACCGTCAGCGAGGGCAGCGCGGAGGGCGGTACGGGCGCGACGATCGCGAACATGGTGCAGACGTCGGCCGCGATCAACCCCGGCAACAGCGGCGGCGCCCTGGTCGACCTCACCGGGCAGGTGATCGGCATCCCGACGCTCGCGGCGGCCGACCCCGGCCTCGGCGGCAGCGCGGCGCCCGGCATCGGGTTCGCGATCCCGGCGTCGATGGTGCGCACGATCGCCGGCCAGATCGTGAAGGAGGGAAAGGTCGTCGACTCGGGGCGGGCGGCCCTCGACATCACCGCGCGGACCGTCGTGGACGACCGCTACCAGCCGGTCGGGGCGGCGGTGGTCACCGTCCGGGCCGGCGGCGCCGCCGAACGGGCGGGCCTGCGGCCCGGGGACATCATCACCAGGATGGGTGACCGGCCCGTCACGAGCGTCACCTCCCTCGCCGAGGCGCTGGCGGCCGGCAGGCCGGGCCTGCGGACGCCGGTGACGTATGTGCGCGACGGCGTCGAGAAGACGGTCGGGGTGACGCTGGGCGAGCAGTGAGGAGGGCGGCCCCGCGGCCCCCGCCCCCGTCTGCCCGCCCAGCCGGCCCGGCCGGCCGGTTCAGGCCTCCGCCGCCTGCAGGCTCATCGGCCCGTAGATCTCGGTGTTCTCCTCGAACAGCCGCACCTGGTCGGCCCCGCCCTCCAGCAGTGCCTTCCAGTGCTCGCCGATCCAGGACTCGGCGTCGCCCTGGGTGGTGAACTCCTCGGGCTGGACGGCCGGCTGGACCTCCGTCCCGTCGGCCTTCTCGAACCGCCACGTCCATGCCGTCATGTGGGCCTCCTTTGATCCGACACCTGCCGAGAGCCTAGCCGGAAGCGCAAGACCTGCTCAGAGAGGTGAAAATCGATCCGTGGACATCACTCTGCTCGGTACCGGCGCCCCCGCCGGACTGCCCCGCCCCGACTGTTCCTGCGCCGCCTGCGCGACCGCGCTCGGACCGGACGCACGGGCCGCGACCGCGGTGCTGGTCGACGGCTCGCTGCTGCTCGACCTGACGCCGGGCGCGGCCTTCGCGGCGGCGCGCGCCGGGCATTCGCTGGGCGGTGTGCGGCAGGTGCTGTTGTCGCACCCGCACGACGGCCCCGCGGTGGAGGTGCCGGCCGGGCTGCCGCAGCCGGGACGGGTACCGGACGGGCGGGAGTTGGCGCTGCTGACGGGGCATCGGGTGCGGGCGGTGGCGATGGACGCGGGCGGCACCGGGTACGCGGTGACCGGACCGGACGGGCAGCGGCTGCTGTACCTGCCGCCGGGCGGGGCACCGGCCGGTCTGGGGAAGGCGGCGGAGTCGTACGACATGCTCCTCGCGGACGTCGTCGGCCGTCCCGACGCGCTGGCCCGGCTCCGCGCGGTCGGCTCGGTGGGGCCCACGACGGACGTGCTGGCCGTCCACCTGGACCACGACGTGCCGCCCGGCGCGGAGTTGCGGCGCCGGCTCGCGGCGGCCGGGGCGCGGGCGGTGCCCGACGGCACGACGCTGGTGGTCGGGGTCTACGAGGACGTGCCGGACGTGCCGCGGCGGACCCTGGTGCTGGGCGGGGCGCGCTCGGGCAAGTCGGTGGAGGCGGAGCGGCGACTGGAGACCTTCCCGGACGTGCTGTACGTGGCGACGGGTGGCACGCGCGGCGGGGACACCGAGTGGGCGGCGCGGGTGGCCGCGCACCGGGAGCGGCGGCCGGGGTCGTGGCGTACGACGGAGACGACCGACCTGGTGCCGCTGCTCGCCGAGGACGGGCCGCCGCTGCTGGTCGACTGTCTGTCGCTGTGGCTGACCGACGTCATGGACCGGGTCGGGGCGTGGGACGACGCGGAGTGGGCGGGCGGCGGCGAGAAGGAGCTGCGGGAGCGGGTGCGGGAGCTGGCGTCCGCGGTGCGTACCACGCGGCGGACCGTGGTGGCGGTGTCCAACGAGGTCGGTTCGGGGATCGTGCCGGCGACGGCCTCCGGGCGGCGGTACCGGGACGAACTGGGGCGGCTGAACGCGGCGTTCGGGGCGGAGTGCGAGCAGGTGCTGCTGGTCGTCGCCGGGCAGGCGCTGGTGCTCAGGGGGTGAGCTGCTTGCGCGCCACGATCCGGTACGCGTTGGAGAGGCGGGTGCGGCGCGCGAGGGGGGCCAGGACGTGGTCCAGTGCCGCGGCCACGTCCAGCAGGGGGCTCGCCACGAGCTGGAGCAGCGGGTGGGCGGGGGCCAGGCAGAGGGCGACGGCCGCCGCGAGGTCGTGGGGCAGGTGCGGGTCCCCGCGGTCGGTGACCAGGATCGTGCAGCCCAGGTTCTCCAGTTCGGCGCGCAGGTTGGCCAGGGGCGGCAGGTGCAGGTGGCGGGGCTGGCCGTAGGGCAGCCAGCGTTTGCCGAGCAGCCTGGCGAACAGGCAGCGGGGGTCCGGGACCTCGACGACGAGGTGGCCGCCGGGCCGCAGCACGGTGAGCGCGGCGCGCAGTTCGGCGCGCGGGTCGGGCGCGTGCTGCAGGTGGTGGAAGAGGGTGACCACGTCGTAGCGGGCGCGCAGCCGCGCCGCCGTCCCCGGGCCGGCCAGGTAGCCCCGGTGCGCCTCCTCCACCCGCCCCTCGCGCAGCGCCTGTTCGACCCGGGCCGTCGGATCGAGACCGTCGAAACTGGTGTAGGGGAAGAACTCCTTGGCCGCCTCGGGGAAACGGCCGTGGCCGGTGCCGACGTCGAGCCAGCTCTCCGGCTCCTGGAGCGCCGACAGGCGCCAGGCGGCGGCGCGGTGCCGGCGGCGGACCGCGCGCGGGGAGACGACGCGGGCGGTGAGCTCGTCGAGGTGCCTGTCGTAGAAGTCCCGGTGGAAGAAGGCGATGCCCTCCGCGGTGAGCCGCGGGTTCTGGAAGACGTGGCCGCAGTCCCGGCACCGGTCGAGGGCGAACGTGCCCGGCCGGTGCCGCAGCGGGTCGGGTGCGCGCACCCGGGTGCGCAGGCGGGGGGATCCGCACCAGGGGCAGTCCTCGCGGCGCGACTCCTGGAAGGGGTCGGCGGCGGTGGTGATCTGCGGGGTGAGGGGCGTGGTCGGCATGGGCGGCTCCCTGTGCGACATTCCGCGACAAACCGGAACGTATGGGATCGCGATCCGCGGTGCAAAGACGTCGCGGTGGCGAGGCGCCGATGTGGCGCGGGTACCTCCCCGCGCTGGCGGTACTGTTCGGCGAATGAGCAGCCTTAATCTGGACGACTTCTCCGATCTGATCGAGCGCCCGGACGGCGGCGTGCGCCGTGACGCCGAGGCCCGGCGGGAGCGCCGGATCGTGCCGCCGGGGGCGCTGGGCCGCCTGGACGAGCTGGGCGAGTGGCTGGCGGCCGCGCGGGGCGCCGTACCGGTACGGCCGGTCGAACGGCCGCGGGTGGTGCTGTTCGCCGGCGACCACGGCGTCGCCGCGCTGGACGTGTCGGCGCGGCCCGCGGGCGGTGCGGAGCAGCTGGTGCGGGCGGTACTGGAGGGGGCCAGCCCGGTGTCCGTGCTGGCGCGCCGGCTGGAGGTGCCGGTACGGGTCGTGGACATGGCGCTGGACTGCGATCCGGACGCCTTCCCGAAGGACGTGACCCGGCACCGGGTGCGGCGGGGCAGCGGCCGTATCGACATCGAGGACGCGCTCACCCTGGACGAGGCCGAGGCCGCCCTGCTGGCGGGGGTCGCGGTCGCCGACGAGGAGGCCGACTCGGGGACCGACCTCGTGGTGCTCGGCGATGTCAGCGTGGGCGGGACGACGCCGGCGGCGGTGCTGATCGCCGCGCTGTGCGGCACCGACGCGTCCGTGGTGACCGGGCGGGGCGGGGTCGCCATCGACGACCTGGCGTGGATGCGCAAGTGCGCGGCCGTCCGGGACGCGCTGCGGCGGGCCCGGCCGGTGCTCGGGGACCAGCTGCAGCTGCTGGCGGCGGTGGGCGGCGCGGACCTGGCGGCGATGACCGGGTTCCTGCTGCAGTGCGCGGTACGGAAGCTGCCGGTGATCCTGGACGGGGTGGTGGCCGCCGCGTGCGCGCTGGTCGCGCAGCGGGTCGCGTTCCGGGCGCCGGACTGGTGGCTGGCCGGGCACGACAGCGGGGAGCCGGGGCAGGCGAAGGCGCTGGACCGGATGGCCCTCGAACCGCTGCTGCAGCAGGACGTGAAGGTCGGCGAGGGCGTCGGCGCGCTCCTGGCACTGCCCCTGGTGCGCGCCGCGGCCGCGCTGGCCGCGGAACTGCCGGAGAAGCCGGCCACCGACGAGACGCCGACCGAGGTTGCGCTGGATGCGCCGGGCGCTGACGCAGAGGCTGCGCTGGAGACGCCGGGCGCCGGACAGACGCCGGGCGCCGCGGAGACGCCGGGCGCCGCAGACTCGTTCGGCGCCGGGGAGACCCCGGGTGCCGGGGAGACGTCGGCGGCGCAGTAGCACAGCGGGAAAGGCGCCGAAGGCCGGGGAAGCCCCCTGGGCGGAGGTCGCGACCGGCCCGGCACCGTCGGGCCGGCACCGTCGGGCCGGGCCGCACCGTGCATGCACCGCCCTCCACGCGCCGCCCCGCGCATGCGACGCCCCCTGCAGACGTCCTCCGGGACGGCACCCCCTCCGGACGCCACCCCTCCAGGCGCCACGCCCTCTAGGCGCCACCCCCTCCAGGCGCCCCCCGGGGCTCCCGGACGCCACCCCTCCCAGGCGCCCCCCGGGGACGCCCCCCATGCCCACGCCCCGCCCGTGCGCGGCCCCGCCCGCGCACCGCCCCGGTGCCGACGCATGGCCGACGGGGGTCGGTCGGCGAAGACGCGTGACCGGGATGAGAGGGCCGTGCGGCCCGGATGGCGCGATCGGCGAAGGAGGCGGCGGGTAGCGGAAGGACGGCGTCCGCGCCGGAGCGGAAAGACCGGTTCGCCACATCCACGCCCCATATGATCCTGCACCATGGGAGATGCCCGAATTGCCGTGGAGCAGCGAGTCGAGGCGGCCGGGACGGGTGAGCGGGTGCGGCGGTCCACCGGGGCTTCCCGGCGGGCCGCCGCGTTCGCCGTCTGGTACCTGCGGACGGTCGCCTTCATCAACTTCCTCAGCGCGGTGTGGGTCTCGCTCGGCCAGGACGTGCGCCGGCACAACCAGGACGACTTCTTCACGCCCTACCTGCTGACGGCCGGCTTCGCCTCCGGGGTGTTCACCGCCTTCCTGGCGATCACCATGCGGCGCCGCAAACGGGCCGCGTGGATCCTCAACCTGGTGATGAGCGGCCTGTTCCTCGCCCTCCTCGCCTTCGCCATGGCGTTCCCGGAGATCCGGCGGTACGCCCAGAACTGGATCTCCCTGGCGCTGACGGCCGCCTTCGTGGGCGCGCTGCTCACCGGCCGGCGGGAGTTCTACGCCAAGGGCGACCGGTCCAACCCGCGGCTCGCCGCCACCGTGGCCGTCGGCGGCGGGCTGCTGGCCAGCCTGCTGGCCGGAGCGCTGGTGACGGTCACCAACCAGGCGCCGGACGCGGCCCGCTCGACGTTCCCGGAGCGCTGGCACTACGGCGCCCTGCGGCTGGTGTCCGTGGCCGCCGAGGAGTCCCGCTTCCCCGGCATCGACCCGCCGAACTGGGCCAACGTGGCCGTCAACGTGCTCAGTACGGCCCTGGTCCTCGCCGTCCTCTACGCCGCCTTCCGGTCCCGGCGGGCCGTGGACCCGCTCACCGAGGACGACGAGGAGCGGCTGCGCGAGCTGCTGGAGCGGCACGGCGACCGCGACTCGCTCGGCTACTTCGCGCTGCGCCGGGAGAAGAGCGTGGTGTGGTCGCCGACGGGGAAGGCGGCCGTCGCCTACCGGGTGGTCGGCGGGGTGAGCCTGGCGTCCGGGGATCCGATCGGGGACCCGGAGGCGTGGCCGGGAGCGATCGCGCCGTGGCTCGCCCAGGCGCGGGCGCACGGCTGGATCCCGGCGGTGATGGGAGCCGGCGAGGAGGCCGGGACCGTCTACGCCCGGCACGGCCTGGACGCCCTCGAACTCGGGGACGAGGCGATCGTGGAGGTCGCCGAGTTCACCCTGGAGGGCCGGGCCATGCGCACCGTCCGGCAGGCCTACAACCGGGTGCAGCGGGCCGGGTACCGGGTGCGCATCCGGCGGCACGGGGACATCCCCGCCCCCGAGATGGCGTACCTCGTCGCACGGGCCGACGACTGGCGCGACGGCGCCACCGAGCGGGGTTTCAGCATGGCGCTGGGCCGGCTCGGGGACCCCGGGGACGGCCGGTGCGTGATGCTGGAGTGCACGGACGCCGAGGGCCGGCTGCGGGCGCTGCTGTCCTTCGTGCCGTGGGGGCCGCACGGGCTGTCCCTGGACCTCATGCGGCGGGACCGGGACTCCGACAACGGGCTGATGGAGTTCATGGTCATCGAGCTGCTGCGCCGGGCCGGGGAGACGGGGATCACGCAGGTCTCACTGAACTTCGCGATGTTCCGGTCGGTCTTCGAACGTGGCGCGCGTCTCGGTGCCGGCCCGGTGCTGAGGCTGTGGCGGTCGCTGCTCAGCTTCTTCTCACGCTGGTGGCAGATCGAGTCGCTGTACCGCGCCAACGCGAAGTACCGGCCCATCTGGGAACCGCGGTTCCTGCTCTTCGAGAAGAGCGCGGACCTGCTGCGCATCGGCCTCGCCTCGGCCCGCGCGGAGGGGTTCCTGGAGGCACCGGGACTGCCGAAGTGGCTGCACCGCAGGCACCTGGACACGCACCGATGAGACACGTTCGACGGGGGAGCGCGCGATGGCCGGAACGCTGGACGGGGGAACGTTCGATGAGGGACGTGCCATGAGGGCCGTGGCCCGCTGGGCGCGTGCCGAGTGGGGACCGCTGTGCGCCGCCGCGCACGGGTCCCTGCGCCGACGGGGGCCGGCGGCGGTCCCGATGACGGTCGCCGCGGTGGGCCTGACGGCGTTACTGCAGTACGCGCAGAACCAGCCGTGGGGCTACGGGCCGGTGCAGGGCCTGGGCGCGGTACGGGCCGAGGACCCGCTGGGGCTGGCCCTGCTGCGCACGCCCCTGTCGCTGTTCGTCCCGGCGCTGGACCTGCCGGTGTGGGGGGCGCTGGTCCAGATCCTGCTGGTGTTCGGGGTCGCCGAGCTGTGCCTGGGCTGGTGGCGGACGCTGGCCATCGCCTACGCCGCCACCCTCGCCGGGACCCTGTACGCGCGCCTGGGCATCACCCTCGGCGGCCACGCCCCGTTCGGGCTGCCGTGGACCGACGCGCAGGTGGTGGACACCGGGCCGTCGGCGGCCGTCGTGGGGCTCGCGGTGTTCGTGGCCTGGCGGTACGGCGCCTACGTGACGGCGGGCGCGGTGACCCTGGCCATGGTCGTCGAGGTGCTGGTGAAGGAGAACCTGGCGGGCAAGGAGCACCTGGCCGCGCTGATGGCGGTGGGGCTGCTGTGCCTGCTGGC
>NZ_BNBF01000022.1:129938-134392 GCF_014654935.1 Streptomyces capoamus | reverse complement strand
GGCGCTGCGGCAGCGGACGGACCGGCCGCGCGCCCGCCGTCACCTGTGGTCGGGCAGGCGCGCGGGGCGCGGATCGGGCTTGCCGCCGATCCAGTCCTGAACGGCGCGGCTCGGCCGGGCCCAGCGGCGGTCGTGCCGGTAGGCGCGCAGGGCGGCCGTGGCGCGGGCCCGGGGGCGGCGGCCGTAGAAGCGGCGGGCCCACGGCGAGCCGGGGCGGGCGAGCCGGACCGCGCCGACCAGCGCGACCAGCGGCACGATCACGCCGAAGAGGGCGGTGCGGGCCTTGCCCTTGCCCAGGGCGACGAGCGAGAACAGGAAGTTCCCGGAGACGGTGGCGAGGGCGCCGCCGCGGTCCTGGAGTTCCTCCTGCGACAGGTCGTTGACGCCGAACGGGGAGAAGCCGGCGAGCAGCAGGCCGACGAGGGCGGCGGTGAGCACGACGACCTCGACGCTCTTGCGGCCGTCCTCGGTCCAGTAGACGTCGTCGAGGTGCAGGATCAGCGCGAACTCGTCCAGGACCAGGCCCGCGCCCATGCCGAACACCACGGCGCTGACGGCCCCGCCGGCGCCGTGCCGGTCGCTGGCGACCGCGCCGAAGCCGCCGCCGAGGGTGAGGACGACCCCGGGCACGACGTGGTGGATGTGCAGCCCGCCCGCCCTCACGTTCCCGAACGGGCCCCGGCCGGCCCGGATCAGACGGGTGACGACCCGGGTGACGACGAAGGTCAGCACGAAGGCGGTGAGGGCGAGAAGCAGCGGGAGCTTGCCCGGTTCGACGATGTTGCGCACCCACCAGTGCCCCATGTGCGCACTGTAGCCCCGGCACCGGCCGGGGGCTCTCCGGGCGCCCGGTACCCTGCGCCGGTGCAGAAATCCTCTCCCGTCGACGGTCTCCGGTTCGCCTTCGGCACCCTCACCGTGCTGCCCGTCCGGGTGCACCGCTGGGACCGGCCGGCCGCGCGCGGGGGCATGCTGTCGGCCCCGCTGGCCGGGCTGGTCGTCGGGGGCTGCGCGGCCGGGCTCGGAGTCCTGCTGCTCCTCCTCGGCGCGGGCCCGCTGCTCGCCGCCGTCGCCTCGGTCGCCGTTCCGGCCGCGCTGACCCGGGGCCTGCACCTGGACGGGCTCGCCGACACCGCCGACGGGCTGGGCAGCGGCAGGCCCGCCGAGGACGCGCTGCGCATCATGAAGCAGTCGGACATCGGGCCGTTCGGGGTGCTCACCCTCGTGCTGGTACTGCTGGCCCAGGTCGCCGTGCTGGCACAGCTCTACGGCGACTCCTGGGCCCGGGGGGCCGTGGCGGCCGTGGCCTCGGCGGTCACGGCCCGGCTGGCCCTCACCCTGGCCGCCCGCGCGGGGGTGCCGGCCGCCCGCCCGGAGGGGCTCGGGGCGGCGGTGGCCGGGGTGGTGCCGGTGGCGGCTGCGCTGGGGATCGCGGCGGCGGCGGTGGCGGTGGGCGCGGCGGGGGGCCCGCGGGTCGCCGCGGCGGTGGCGGCGGGGGCCGGCGGGGCGGAGCTGGTGCTGCGGCGGTGCGTCCGCAGGTTCGGCGGGGTCACCGGGGACGTGTTCGGGGCGGTCGCCGAGACGGCCGCGACCGTCTCCCTCGTCGTGCTGGCCCTCGGTCCCTGAGGGCGTGTGCGGGGTCGCGCCGCCCGTTTCGGGCTGCCCGGGGGAATGAGCGGACGCACGTACGCGCGTAGTCTCGTCCCGGGTGTTCGCCGGCAGGGGGAAGGCCCCGGTCGCCGCCTGTCCCGGGCCTGGACCTAGGGTCGGTAGCCCGGTCGACCCACCCCGTTTCGGCCACTGCAACTTCACATCGGAAGCGAGAATTCACCACCGTGACTGCTCTGACTCTCAGCACCGCCGCGGCGCCCGGCCTGCGGGCCGACGCGATCGTGATCGGTGTCGCCAAGGGCGCCCAGGGGCCCGTCGTCGCGCCGGGCGCCGAGGCCGTGGACAAGGCGTACGACGGCAAGCTGGCCGGCATCCTGGAGACGCTCGGCGCCTCGGGTGCCGAGGGCGAGCTGACGAAGCTGCCCGCGCCGGCCGGTTTCAAGGCCCCGCTCGTGGTGGCGGTGGGCCTCGGCGCGGTACCCGACGGGCCCGACGGGACGGACGCCGACGCGGGCTACGACGCCGAGGCGCTGCGCAAGGCCGCCGGCGTGGCCGCCCGCGCGCTCACCGGGACCCGGAAGGCCGCGTTCGCGCTGCCCGTGGACGGCCCGGGCGCGATCGGCGCGATCGGCGAGGGCGTCCTGCTGGGCGCCTACTCCTTCGACGCCTACAAGGGCGGCGCACAGGACGCCGGGAACGCCAAGGCCAAGAACGGCAAGGCCGGGAACGGCAAGGCACCGCTGGCCGAGGCCGCGGTGCTCGGCGGCAAGCCGCGCGACGCCGCCCACAAGGGCGCGCTCGCCCGCGCGGTCGCGGTCTGCGAGGAACTCAACCGTGCCCGCGACCTGATCAACATGCCGCCGAACGACCTCACGCCCGCCGCCTTCGCCGGCATCGCGCAGACCGCGGCCAAGGAGCACGGCATCAAGGTGCAGGTGCTCGACGACAAGGCCCTGGCCAAGGGCGGCTACGGCGGCATCCTCGGCGTCGGCGGCGGCTCGGCGGCCACCCCGCGCCTGGTGAAGCTGTCGTACCGGCACCCGAAGGCGGACAAGCACCTGGCCTTCGTCGGCAAGGGCATCACCTACGACTCGGGCGGCATCTCGCTGAAGCCGGCCGGGCACAACGAGACGATGAAGTGCGACATGAGCGGTGCCGCCGCCGTGTTCGCCGCCGTCGTCGCCGCCGCGCGCCTCGGCCTGGAGGTGAACGTCACCGGCTGGCTGGCGCTGGCCGAGAACATGCCGTCCGGCACCGCGGTGCGCCCGGGCGACGTGCTGCGCATGTACAGCGGCAAGACGGTCGAGGTGCTCAACACCGACGCCGAGGGCCGGCTGGTGCTCGCCGACGCGCTGTGGGCGGCCTCGCAGGAGACCCCGGACGCGATCGTGGACGTGGCCACGCTGACCGGCGCGATGATGCTGGCGCTGGGCAGCCGGACGTTCGGCGTCATGGCCAACGACGACGCGTTCCGCACCACGGTGTACGAGGCCGCCGAGGAGGTCGGCGAGCCGGCCTGGCCGATGCCGCTGCCGGAGCACCTGCGCAAGGGCATGGACTCCCCCGTGGCCGACATCGCGAACATGGGCGAGCGGATGGGCGGCGGGCTGGTCGCCGGTCTCTTCCTCCGCGAGTTCGTGGGCGAGGGCATCACGTGGGCACACCTGGACATCGCCGGGCCCGCGTTCAACGAGGGCGGCCCGTTCGGCTACACGCCGAAGGGCGGCACGGGGACCGCGGTGCGCACGCTGGTCCGGCTGGCCGAGCTGACCGCCGCGGGTGACCTGGGCTGAGCCGCCCGGCGGCCCGGTCCGCCCCGCGCCGCGGCGTCCGCGGGGCGCGGGGGCTGTTCGCGCAGCTCCCCGCGTCCCCGCCCCGGCGCGCCGCCGATTCCCGCTGAACGTGGGACGTCTCACACACGGGCCCGGCGTCTCGATCCCGTCCGACAAGTGCAAAGATGGAGCACGGCAGGACAGGGCCCCCACCGAAGGGCCGAAGCATCAAGCGGCCGGACACCAGCCGCCCGCCGGTCACAGTCGATCGGCGCAAGGCGCACATGCATGGAGGACGTGACGTGGCGAACGACGCCAGCACCGTTTTCGACCTAGTGATCCTCGGCGGTGGTAGCGGTGGTTACGCCGCGGCCCTGCGCGGGGCGCAGCTGGGCCTGGACGTCGCCCTGATCGAGAAGGACAAGGTCGGCGGCACCTGCCTGCACCGGGGTTGCATCCCCACCAAGGCCCTGCTGCACGCGGGCGAGATCGCCGACCAGGCCCGCGAGAGCGAGCAGTTCGGTGTGAAGGCCACCTTCGAGGGCATCGACGTCCCCGCCGTCCACAAGTACAAGGACGACGTGATCTCGGGCCTGTACAAGGGTCTGCAGGGGCTCGTCGCGTCCCGGAAGGTGACGTACATCGAGGGTGAGGGCCGGCTGTCCTCCCCCACCTCCGTCGACGTCAACGGCCGCCGCGTCGAGGGCCGTCACGTGCTGCTGGCGACCGGCTCCGTGCCGAAGTCGCTGCCGGGCCTGGAGATCGACGGCGACCGGATCATCTCCTCCGACCACGCCCTCGTCCTGGACCGCGTGCCGAAGTCCGCGATCATCCTGGGCGGCGGTGTCATCGGCGTCGAGTTCGCCTCGGCGTGGAAGTCGTTCGGCTCGGACGTCACGGTCATCGAGGGCCTGAAGCACCTCGTCCCGGTCGAGGACGAGAACTCCTCGAAGCTGCTGGAGCGCGCGTTCCGCAAGCGCGGCATCAAGTTCAACCTCGGCACCTTCTTCCAGAAGGCCGAGTACACCCAGGACGGCGTGAAGGTCACCCTCGCCGACGGCAAGGAGTTCG
>NZ_BNBF01000022.1:124543-129901 GCF_014654935.1 Streptomyces capoamus | reverse complement strand
AGGCCGAGGTGCTGCTGGTGGCCGTCGGCCGCGGCCCGGTCTCGCAGGGCCTGGGCTACGAGGAGGCCGGGGTCGCCATGGACCGCGGCTACGTCCTCGTCGACGAGTACATGCGTACGAACGTTCCGACCATCTCCGCCGTCGGTGACCTCGTCCCGACGCTCCAGCTCGCGCACGTCGGCTTCGCCGAGGGCATCCTGGTGGCGGAGCGTCTGGCCGGTCTGAAGGTCGTTCCGATCGACTACGACGGTGTGCCGCGGGTGACGTACTGCCACCCGGAGGTCGCCTCCGTCGGTATCACCGAGGCCAAGGCCAAGGAGATCTACGGTGCGGACAAGGTCGTCGCTCTGAAGTACAACCTGGCGGGCAACGGGAAGAGCAAGATCCTGAAGACCGCGGGCGAGATCAAGCTCGTCCAGGTCAAGGACGGTGCCGTGGTCGGCGTCCACATGGTCGGCGACCGCATGGGTGAGCAGGTCGGCGAGGCGCAGCTGATCTACAACTGGGAGGCGCTGCCGGCCGAGGTCGCCCAGCTCATCCACGCCCACCCGACGCAGAACGAGGCGCTCGGCGAGGCCCACCTGGCCCTGGCCGGCAAGCCGCTGCACTCCCACGACTGAGCCTTCGGTCCACGGGCGCGACGACACAGACTTCCGCAATTCGTTAGGAGCAACCGAAACCATGGCGGTTTCCGTAACCCTTCCGGCGCTCGGTGAGAGCGTCACCGAGGGCACTGTCACCCGCTGGCTGAAGGCCGAGGGTGAGCGCGTCGAGGCCGACGAGCCGCTGCTCGAGGTCTCGACCGACAAGGTCGACACCGAGATCCCGGCCCCGGCCTCCGGCGTGCTGGCCTCCATCAAGGTCGCCGAGGACGAGACGGTCGAGGTCGGCGCCGAGCTGGCCCTGATCGACGACGGCACGGGCGCGGCCGCCGAGGCCCCCGCCGCCGAGGCCGCTCCGGCCGCCGAGCCGGCCCCGGCGCCCGCCGCCGAGGCCGCTCCGGCCGCCGAGCCGGCCCCGGCGCCCGCCGCCGAGGCCCCGGCCGCTCCGTCCACCGAGCAGGCCGCCCCCGCCCCCGCGCCGACCGCCGAGGCGGCGTCCGGCGGCGGTTCCGCCGAGGGCACGGACGTGGTCCTGCCCGCGCTCGGCGAGTCCGTCACCGAGGGCACCGTGACCCGCTGGCTGAAGTCGGTCGGCGACTCCGTCGAGGCCGACGAGCCGCTGCTCGAGGTCTCCACGGACAAGGTCGACACCGAGATCCCGGCGCCCACCTCCGGTGTGCTGCTGGAGATCACGGTCGGCGAGGACGAGACCGCCGAGGTCGGCGCCAAGCTCGCCGTCATCGGCGCCCCGGGTGCCGCCCCGGCCGCCGCTCCGGCTCCGGCCGCCGCCGCCCCGGCACCCGCCGAGGCCGCCCCTGCCCCGGCGCCCGCCCCGGCCCCGGCTCCGGCCCCGGCTCCGGCCCCCGCGCCTGCCCCGGCTCCGGCCCCCGCCGCTCCGGCCCCGGCACCCGCCGCCGCCGCTCCGGCTCCGGCTCCGGCGCCCGCCCCGGCTCCGGCCGCCCCGGCCACCGCGCCGACCTCCCCGACCGCCAGCCAGGCGACGGACGAGGGCGCGTACGTCACCCCGCTGGTGCGCAAGCTCGCCGCCGAGAACGGCGTCGACCTGGCCACCGTCAAGGGCACCGGCGTCGGCGGCCGCATCCGCAAGCAGGACGTCATCGCCGCCGCCGAGGCGGCCAAGGCCGCCGCTCCGGCTCCGGCCGCCGCCGCTGCCCCGGCCGCCGCGAAGAAGGCCCCGGCGCTGGAGGCCTCCCCGCTGCGCGGCCAGACCGTGAAGATGCCCCGCATCCGCAAGGTCATCGGCGACAACATGGTCAAGGCACTGCACGAGCAGGCCCAGCTGTCGTCGGTCGTCGAGGTCGACGTCACCCGCCTGATGCGTCTGCGCGCCCAGGCCAAGGACGCGTTCGCGGCCCGCGAGGGCGTCAAGCTCTCCCCGATGCCGTTCTTCGTGAAGGCGGCGGCCCAGGCGCTGAAGGCCCACCCGGTCATCAACGCCAGGATCAACGAGTCCGAGGGCACGATCACCTACTTCGACTCCGAGAACATCGGTATCGCGGTGGACTCCGAGAAGGGCCTGATGACCCCGGTCATCAAGCATGCGGGCGACCTGAACATCGCCGGCATCGCGAAGGCCACCGCGGAGCTGGCGGGCAAGGTCCGCGCCAACAAGATCACCCCGGACGAGCTGTCCGGCGCGACCTTCACCATCTCCAACACCGGTTCGCGCGGCGCGCTGTTCGACACGATCATCGTGCCGCCGGGCCAGGTCGCGATCCTCGGCATCGGTGCCACGGTCAAGCGTCCGGCCGTCATCGAGACCGAGGAGGGCACGGTCATCGGCGTCCGCGACATGACCTACCTGACCCTCTCCTACGACCACCGTCTGGTCGACGGCGCCGACGCGGCCCGTTACCTGACGGCGGTCAAGGCGATCCTGGAGGCGGGCGAGTTCGAGGTCGAGCTGGGCCTCTGAGTTCCGTCCCCCGCGAACACCCCGTCCGGAGCCTCTCCGGGCGGGGTGTTCGCGTTTGTCCGCACGCAGCGCGTGTAAGCCTTGTCTCACCTGCGCAAAAGCGCCCCACACGCCCTACCCGCGGAGCGGACCGGCCTTATTGTCTAAACGTCAGCCCTCCCTAAGGAGCCCTCATGACCGCGCCCGTCGTCCACTCGCTGCGCGAGCAGATCCGCGAGCACATCGTGGAGGGGATCGTCAGCGGGCGCTGGCAGCCGGGCGAGCGCATCGTGGAGCGCCGGATCGCCACCGAGCTGGAGGTCAGCCAGACCCCGGTCCGCGAGGCCCTGCGCGAGCTGGAGTCCCTGCGTCTGATCGAGTCGGCCCCCAACAAGGGCGTCCGGGTGCGCAACCTGACCGCTGCCGACCTGGAGGAGAGCTACCCGGTGCGGGCCGGTCTGGAGGCGATCGCGGCGGAGCTGGCGGCGGAGCGTCTCGCGGAGGACTGCTCGGCGCTGGAGCCGCACGTGCTGGCCCTGTACGAGGCCGACCGGCAGGCGGACGGCACCGGCCAGGTGCGCCACACGGTCGGCTTCCACCGCGAACTGGTCCGCGCGGCGCGCAACTCGGTGCTGCTGCACACCTGGGAGGGGCTGGGCATCGAGGTGTTCACGGCGCTGTCGATCCGCTGGCTGGGCACGGTCCAGCAGTCGTACGCGGAGGAGCACGAGGAGCTGGTGCAGGCCTTCAAGCGGCGCGATCCGCGCATCGCCGAGCTGGTGAAGGCGCACGTGCTGGGCTGCGCTCCGCGGGCGTGACGGGCCCGGTTCAGTCGAGCGCACGGTCGCTCACACGCCGCCCCACCTGCGAAAACAAGGCGTTTTCGCGTCACCCGGTGCCATCTCCGAAGGCACCGGGTGCCTACTTTCTCGGAATCAAGACTTTTTCCCCCTCAACCCTTTGATCGATCATCGATCAGCGAGTTACAGTCGCCGACGGACTTCCACCGAGGTCCGCTGCCCTGTCCTGCCAAAGACCAAGGGCACCCCCGAACCCTTACCGATGAGGGAACCCCCTTCGACTGAGGAAGGCGGCGACATGACCGACCCCCACGCCATCCAGCCGAGCGCGCTCGACCAGCTCCCGGACCGCGACCCGGAGGAGACCGCCGAGTGGCGGGCCTCCCTGGACGCAGTCGCCAGGGAGGCCGGGCCGCACCGCGCCGCGTACCTGATGCGCCGCACGCTGGAGCGCGCCGAGGCGGGCGGCATCGCGCTGCCGAAGCTCCTCGAGACGGACTACGTCAACACCATCCCGACCGCCGCCGAGCCGGCCGTGCCCGGCGACCCGGAGATGGAAGCCCGGATCACCGCCTGGAACCGCTGGAACGCGGCCGCCATGGTGACCCGCGGCTCGAAGTACGGCGTCGGCGGCCACATCGCCACCTTCGCCTCCGCGGCCTGGCTCTACGAGACCGGCTTCAACCACTTCTTCAAGGGCAAGGAGGGGGACGGCTCGGGCGACCAGCTCTACATCCAGGGCCACGCCTCCCCCGGCATCTACGCCCGCGCCTTCCTCGACGGCCGGCTGAACGAGCACCACCTGGACAACTTCCGCCAGGAGGCGGGCGGCAACGGCCTGCCGTCGTACCCGCACCCGCGCCGCCTGCCCTGGCTGTGGGAGTTCCCGACGGTGTCGATGGGCCTCGGCCCGCTCTCCGCCATCTACCAGGCGCGCTTCAACCGCTACCTCACCAACCGCGCCATCAAGGACGTATCGGCGTCCCACGTCTGGGCCTTCCTCGGCGACGGCGAGATGGACGAGCCGGAGTCGACGGCGGCCCTCGCGCTCGCCGCGCGGGAGGAGCTGGACAACCTCACCTTCGTCATCAACTGCAACCTGCAGCGCCTCGACGGCCCGGTCCGCGCCAACTTCAAGATCGTGCAGGAGCTGGAGGCCCAGTTCCGCGGCGCCGGCTGGAACGTGATCAAGACGCTGTGGGGCACGGCCTGGGACGAGCTGTTCCAGCTCGACACCACCGGCGCGCTGGTCCGCCGCCTGCGCGAGGTACCGGACGCGCAGATCCAGACGTACCAGACCCGGGACGCCGCCTACATCCGCGAGGACTTCTTCGGGAAGGACCCGGCGCTCGCCGAGATGGCGAAGCTGCTGGGCGACGACAAGATCCTGGAGTGTTTCCACCTCTCCCGCGGTGGTCACGAGTCCCGCAAGGTCTACGCGGCGTACAAGGCGGCCGTCGAGCACAAGGGCGCGCCGACCGTGATCCTGGCCCAGACGGTCAAGGGCCACACCCTCGGCGAGGGCTTCGCGTCGAAGAACGCCAACCACCAGATGAAGAAGCTGTCGGTGGACGAGTTCAAGGCGATGCGCGACCTGCTGGAGCTGCCGATCAAGGACAGCGACTTCGTGGACGGCGTGGTGCCCTACGGCCACCCGGGCGCGGACTCCCCCGAGGTCCGCTACCTCCAGGAGCGCCGTGCCGCCCTCGGCGGCCCGGCCCCGGCCCGCCGCACGCACGCGCTGGCCCCGCTGCCCGCCCCCGCCGAGAAGGCCTTCGCCTCCTTCGACAAGGGCTCCGGCTCCCAGAACGTGGCCACCACCATGGCCTTCGTCCGGCTGGTCAAGGACCTGGTCCGCGACAAGGAGACGGGCAGGCGCTGGGTGCCGATCGTCCCGGACGAGGCGCGCACCTTCGGCATGGAGTCGCTGTTCCCCTCGCTCGGGATCTACTCCCCCAAGGGCCAGACGTACGAGCCGGTCGACCGCGACCAGCTGATGTACTACAAGGAGGCCAAGAACGGCCAGATCCTCAACGAGGGG
>NZ_BNBF01000022.1:121539-124497 GCF_014654935.1 Streptomyces capoamus | reverse complement strand
ATCACCGAGGCCGGTTCGATGGCCGACTTCATCGCCGCTTCGACGTCGTACGCGACGCACGGCGAGGCGATGATCCCGTTCTACATCTTCTACTCGATGTTCGGCTGGCAGCGCACCGCCGACCAGATGTGGCAGCTCGGCGACCAGCTCGGCCGCGGCTTCCTCGTCGGCGCGACGGCCGGCCGCACCACGCTGACGGGCGAGGGCCTGCAGCACGCCGACGGCCACTCCCCGGTGATCGCCGCGACCAACCCGGCCGCGCTGACCTACGACCCGGCGTTCGCCTACGAGATCGCCGTGATCGTCCGTGAGGGTCTGCGCCGGATGTACGGCGAGGCCAAGCCGGGCGAGGACCAGGACGTCTTCTACTACCTGACGGTCTACAACGAGCCGCTGCCGCAGCCGGCGAAGCCGCAGGGCCTCGGCATCGACGAGGGCATCGTCAAGGGCCTGTACCGCTTCAACACGGCGGAGTCCGCGGGCGTGTCCGCGCCGGCCGACGCCCCGCGGATCCAGCTGCTCGGCTCGGGCACGGCGATCCACTGGGCCCTGCAGGCGCAGCGGCTGCTCGCCGAGGAGTGGGGCGTGGCCGCCGATGTGTGGTCCGCGACCTCCTGGTCGGAGCTGCGCCGGGACGCGATGGAGGCCGACGCGGCGCTGCTGCGCGGCGAGGAGCGGGTGCCGTACGTCCGCCAGGCGCTGCAGGGCGCCGAGGGCCCGGTGCTGGCCGTGTCCGACTACATGCGCCAGGTTCCGGACCAGATCGCGCAGTGGGTGGAGCAGGACTGGTCCTCGCTGGGCGCCGACGGCTTCGGTCTGTCGGACACCCGTGAGGCCGCCCGCCGCCACTTCGGCGTCGACGCCCAGTCGATCGTCGTCGCGGCCCTGGCCCAGCTCGCCCGGCGCGGCGAGGTGAAGGCCACGGCCGTCAAGGAGGCCCGGGAGAAGTACGGGCTGTAGGCACCGCTTCCCGGCAGGAGGCCCCCGCTTCGGCGGGGGCCTCCTGCATGATGTGCGCATGCGCGCCGCTCGTCTCATCAAGATGGTCCTGCTGCTGCAGTCCCGGCCCGTCATGACCGCCGCCGAGCTCGCGCGGGAGCTGGAGGTGTCGGAGCGGACCGTGACGCGGGACGCGCAGGCGCTGTCGGAGGCGGGGGTGCCGGTGTACGCCGACCGGGGGCGGGCCGGCGGGTACCGGCTGGTCGGCGGGTACCGGACGCGGCTGACCGGGCTGGCCCGCGGCGAGGCCGAGGCGCTGTTCCTGAGCGGGGTGCCGGGGGCGCTGCGGGAGATGGGCCTGGAGGACGCCGCCTCGGCGGCCCGGCTGAAGGTGTCGGCGGCGCTGCTGCCCTCGCTGCGGGACGCCCCGGACACCGCCGCGCAGCGCTTCCACCTGGACGCCCCGGCCTGGTTCCGGGAACCGCAGACGCCCGTGCTGCTGCCCGTGATCGCGCAGGCGGTGTGGGACGACCGCTGCCTCACGGCCCGGTACCGGCGGGCGGACGGCGAGGTGGAGCGGACGCTGGAGCCGTACGGGCTCGTGCTGAAGGCGGGCGTCTGGTACCTGTGCGCGCGGGTGGCCGGCGGCGGTCCGTTCCGGACGTACCGGATCGACCGGTTCGAGGCCGTCGGGGCGCTCGCCGAGCGGTTCGCCCGGGCGCCCGGTTTCGACCTGCCCGCCCACTGGGCCGAGCACGCCGAGCGGTTCGCCCGGTCGATCCTGCGCGCGGAGGTGGTCGTACGGCTCTCCCCGGACGGCGTGCGCCGGCTGCCGCACGCCGTCGATCCGCTCGCCGCGCGCGAGGCGCTGGCCGGGGCGGGCGCGCCGGATGCCGAGGGCTGGGTGACGGTGACGCTGCCCGTGGAGTCGGAGGAGGTCGCGCACGGCCAGCTGACCGCGCTCGGCCCGGAGGCGGAGGTGCTGGCTCCGGCGAGCCTGCGCGAGCGGTGCGCGGCGGACGCGGCCCGCCTGGCGGCGCGGTACGCCCGCGGGGACGCCGGCTGACGGTCCGCGGTACGGCGCCGCACGCCCACCGGGACACCGGCCGACGGTCCGGTGTGCGGTGCGGCACTCCGCGTGCGGCCCACCGGCCGAGGCTGGATGCTGGTGACCGTGATGGACGAGACGGAGTTCTGGGAGCTGATCGACTCCACCCGCGAGGCGGCCGGGGGCGACCCGGAGGAGCAGGCCGACCTGCTCGTGGACCGGCTGCTCCAGCTGGATCCCGAGCTGGTCCTGGACTTCGCCCGTCATTTCGAGGCGCGCTACAACCGCGCCTGCCGCTGGGACCTGTGGGGCGCCGCCTGGCTGCTGCTGGGCGGGTGCAGCGACGACGCGTTCGACTACTTCCGGTGCTGGCTGATCGGCCAGGGCCGGGAGGTGTTCGAGGGCGCGCTGCACGAACCGGACGCGCTGGCCGAGCTGCTGGACGAGTTCGACGAGGAGGTCGACGGCGACGGTGAGGAGCTGGGGTACGCGGCGGACGAGGCGTACGAGCAGCTGACCGGTACGGTGGCGCCCGACCTGGGCATCGCCCCGGCGCCCGCGGAGCCGCAGGGCACGCCCCTGGACCTGGAGGACGACCGGGTGCTCGCCGAGCGGTTCCCCCGCCTGTGGGAGCGGTTCAAGGAGTGACGCGGGCCCGGTGTCCGGGATGTGTGTTGTGCCACTGGATGGAACCATCGTCCGGGTCCGGGTCGTTGCTGGGGGTACACGCGCCGCCGCCGGCGCCGCCCGGTGGCCGTCCGCGGTGCGTGCGCTGATCAGCGGACCGGTCCGGTCCGTACTGAGGGGTCCGAGAGAAAGGCGGCTCCGTGGATCTGCTCGACCTGCTGCTGGTGCTGGTGATCGTCGTCTACGCGGTGTCCGGGTACCGGCGCGGGCTGGTGGCCGGATGCGTCTCGCTGGCCGGGTTCGTGGGCGGCGCGGTCGTCGGCGTGTGGCTGCTGCCCTGGGTG
>NZ_BNBF01000022.1:112122-121486 GCF_014654935.1 Streptomyces capoamus | reverse complement strand
ACGGGCCAGGTGGAGCGGGGTGGGTCGACGGCGACGGTGCTCGCGGTGCTGACGGTGCTGGTGCCGGCGGTGGTGGGGCACGAGCTGGCGGGCCGGCTGGCGCTGCGGCTGCGCGGGGAGCTGGACCGGGGTCCGCTGCGGGTGGCGGACGGGCTGGGGGGTGCCGCGGCGAACTCCGTCGCGGTGCTGATCGTGGCCTGGGTGGCGGCGAGCGTGCTGAGCGCGGCACCGGCGCAGCCCCTGTCGACGGCGATACGGAACTCGGCGCTGCTGGGCGCGGTGCAGGAGGCGATGCCGCAGACCACGCCGGCGTGGTTCGCGCGGGCCACGTCCGCGCTGGCCGAGGCGGGCTTCCCGCAGGTCTTCAACCCCTTCGAGAACGAGTCGACGGCCCGGGTGGCCCGGCCGACCGGGGACAGCGTCACCCCGGCCGCGACGAGCGCCGCCAAGCGGAGTTCGGTGAAGGTCGAGGGCGCCGCGGGCGTGGAGGGCCGTGAGGGCAGCGGGTTCGTGTACGCGCCGCAGCGGGTGATGACCAACGCGCACGTGGTGGCCGGCATCGACGACCCGGGCGTGCGGGTGGGCGGGGTGGGGCCGTCGTACCGGGCGCGGGTGGTGCTGTTCGACCCGGACCGGGACGTGGCGGTGCTGTACGTGCCGGGGCTGCGCGCGCCGGTGCTGCGGTTCGACCCGGGTGCCGTGCGCGGGGACGCGGCGGTGGTGGCGGGCTATCCGCAGGACGGGGCGCTGGACCTGCAGGCGGCGACCGTGGGGAACCGGGTGCGGGCGACCGGCCAGAACATCTACAACGACCGCACGGTCACCCGGGAGATCTACTCGGTGCGCTCCACGGTCCGGCCGGGCAACTCCGGCGGCCCGCTGCTGACCACGGACGGCAGGGTCTTCGGGGTGGTCTTCGCCCGGTCCACCTCGGACGCCGAGACGGGGTACGCGCTGACGGCGGACGAGGTGGCGGGCGACGCCGGGCGCGCGGCCACGGCGACGGCGCGGGTGGACACGGGCCATCTGGTGGACTCCTAGGCCCTGTCGTTTGGATCAACCCGGCGTCGCGGGGTCTGGCACGCGCATCTGCGGCGTTGTCGTCAGTTGCCAACGCTCCGCGTTGTCGCCCTCCTCCGCCTTGCAGCTGCACGCACCAGACCCCGCTCGGGGCGTTGGAAGGCGCCGCACGTTTCAGCCGGCCTGATCCAAACGACAGAGCCTAGCCCGGCGCGCGCCGGGCCGCCCCGCCTACAGGGCGCGGCCCATGCACACGTCGTCGACGTAGCGGCCGTCGATGAGGAACTCCTGCGGCAGTACGCCCTCGACGGCGAACCCCTCGGACGCGTACAGCGCCCGGGCGGGGGTGTTGTGCCCGAGCACCCGCAGGGTGAGGCGCCGGGCACCGCGCCGGCGCGCCTCGGCGACGGCTGCCCTGATCAGGGCGCGCCCGACGCCCCGCCCGCGGGCCTCCTCGGCGACGGCGAACCCCTGGACGGCCAGGACGTGCGCGTTGGAGGGGAGCGGGGTCGGCGGGACGAGGCGGATGTAGCCGAGCAGGCGTCCGCCGGCCTCGGCGACGAGGAAGTCCTCGGGGCGGTGCCGCTCGTCGAAGAACGGCGGGTAGGGCGGCTGCGGGCGGGGGGCCACCGCGTGCAGGGTGGACCAGGTGGCCCGGTCGAGGACGGCCAGGTCCTCCTCGTCGGCGGGCCGGGCGGTGCGTATGTGCGGCGCGGGCATGACGGTCACCCTACGGCGGGCCGTCCGGGTGCCCCACCGGTTTTCCGACCGGCCGAACGGTCATGCTGGGGCCATGGAACGTTCACGTATCGCGGTGGCCGGCGCGTCCGGTCTCATCGGCAGCGCTCTGGTGCGGTCCCTGACCGCGGACGGGCACGAGGTGGTCCGGCTGGTGCGCCGGCCGCCCCGGGCGGCGGACGAGGTGCGCTGGGACCCGGAGCGGGGGCACGTCGACGCGGCCGGGCTGACCGGATGCGACGCCGTGGTCAACCTGGCCGCGGCCGGGGTGGGCGACCGGCGCTGGACTCCGGAGTACAAGCGGTCGCTCCGGGACAGCCGGGTGCGGGGCACGGCCGCGCTGGCCGAGGCGGTGGCCGGGCTGCCGCGCCCGCCCCGGGTGTTCGTGAACGGCAGCGCGATCGGCTTCTACGGCGACACGGGCGACCGGGTGGTGGACGAGGACGCGCCGCCGGGTGACGGCTTCCTGGCCGGGCTGTGCGTGGAGTGGGAGGGGGCGGCGGCGCCCGCGCGGGAGGCGGGTGTGCGGACGGTGCTCGCGCGGACCGGGCTGGTGGTGGCCCGGGACGGCGGGGCCTGGGGGCGGCTGTTCCCGCTGTTCCGGGCGGGGCTCGGGGGGCGGCTGGGCGACGGACGGCAGTACTGGTCGTACATCGCGCTGCACGACGAGGTCGCGGCGCTCCGGCACCTGATCGACCACGACGACCTGTCCGGACCGGTCAACCTGACCGCTCCGCAGCCGCTCAGGAACGCTGAGATCACGGCGGCGATGGGGCGGGTGCTGCGCCGGCCCGCGGTGTTCGCGGTGCCCGCTCCGGTGCTGCGCGCGGCGCTCGGGGAGATGGCCGGGGACGTGCTGGGCAGCCAGCGGGTGGTGCCGAAGCGGTTGCTGGAGTCGGGGTTCCGGTTCGCGTTTCCGGGCATCGAGGAAGCGATTCGTGCGGCCCTGTGAGCCGGCTGACAACACCCGCGAACGAAAGTGACCACATGCGACCTCTATGCGACCGTGCCCTGTTGATGCGCGACTGTTCCTGACCGATCAGGCCCCTACCCTCGACCCGAACTCGGGTATTCCTTGCGCCTGTTGGGGGCATCACGTCTCCACCGGTCGCGCAACCACAGGAGGGGCCTCGTGCTTGAGCCCGCGTACCAGGTGGACGTCGTCATCGTGGGAGCCGGAATCGCCGGCCTCTCGGCGGCTCATCGGCTGACCAGTGCAGGAATCACCACCGCGGTCCTGGAGGCCGCCCCCTGCGTGGGGGGCCGCATGTCGACCGAGAAGGTCGACGGCTTCCGGCTCGACCGCATCGGACAGCTGCTGTCCACGTCCTATCCCGAACTCCGCCTGACCCCGGGCCTGGACGGCCTGGCCCTGCGCCGCTTCGCGCCGGGCGTCCTGCTGCACCGCGACGGCCGCACCCAGCGCGCGGGAGCGCCGGCGGCCGGCGGGAGCGCGGGGGGCGCACGGGGCGCGCGCGGTGCCCGCAGCACACGCGGTGCGCGCGATGCGCTTCATGTGGTGCGCGCCCTCGCCGGCGCCCCCAGGGGTACGGCGGCCGCGCCCGGCGCGCCGGTGGGCGGCGCGGTGGACCAGGCCCGGCTGGGCGCCGCGCTCGGCCGGATCGCGGCGACCCCCGTCGACCGCGTCCTGGCGCGCCCCGAGCTGCCGGCCGCACAGGCGCTCGCCCAGCGCGGGGTGCCGGTCCGCACCATCGACGGCTTCCTGCGCCCGCTCCTCGCCGCGCTGCTGTGCGACCCGGGGCTGACCACCTCCAGCAGGTGCGCCGACCTGGCGCTGCACGCCTTCGCGAGCGGGCGGCTGTGCGTGCCGGAGGGCGGGGCGGAGGCGCTGCCGGAGCTGCTGGCCCGGACCCTGCCGGCGGGCACCGTGCACACCGGGGTGCGGGTCACCTCGGTGTCCACGACCTCGGTGACCACCGCCGAGCACGGCGAGGTCCGCTGCCGGGCGGTGCTGCTGGCGACCGACGCGCGGGCCGCGGCCGCGCTGCTGCCGGGGCTGCGGGTGCCGGACTTCCACCCGGTGACGGTCGTCCACCACACCACGGACGACCCGGCGGCGGCCTTCCCGACGGGCGGTTCGCTGCTGCTGGACGCCGACCGGGGCGGACCGGTGGCGCACACCGCCGTGCTCAGCACCGTGGACCCGAGCCGGGCGCCGGCCGGCCGCGTGCTGATCTCGTCGACGGTGCTGGGCCCCCCGCCGGACGGAGTGGACACGGCGGTCCGCATCCACCTCTCCCGCCTCTACGGCACCTCCACGCGCCGCTGGGAGACGCTGGCCGTGCACCACACCCCCGAGGCGGTCCCCGCCATGCGTCCCCCGCACGACCTGCGCCGCCCGGTACGCCTCCTGGCGGGCCTCTACGTCTGCGGCGACCACCGGGACACCAGTACGGTGCAGGGCGCCCTGCACTCGGCCCACCGCGCCGCGTCCGCGATCCTGGCGGACCTGGGCGCGACGGGTTCGCTGCACAGCGCGGACCCGGCCCCCACGCTGCCGAGGGCGGCGTAGGCGCGGGGAACCGCGCGGACGACCACGACGGCGCGGAACCCGGCGGCCGCCCGCCCCCGCGCCGGCACTACCCCAACGCCGCCACCTTCTCCCGGTACACCCGCACCGGTGCCGCGTCCCGATAGGGCTCCAGTCGCCGCTCGAACTCCTTCACGTACTCCACGGCGCGGGCCGACCGCATCTCCGCGGCCTGCCCGGCGGCCTCCGCGGCGATCGCGCACGCCTGGTCGAGTTCACCGAGGCCCAGCCGGGCGGTGGCGAGGACGACCCGGCAGAACAGGCGGCTGCGGGCGTAGGCGGGCGCCCGCAGCTGCAGGGCCCGCTCGGCGTGCTGCGCGGCGGCCCGGAACTGCTGCAGGTCCCGGTGGCAGTGCCCGAACTCGTCGGCGAGCTGCGCCTCGTCGAAGAACACCGCCCAGTACGGCACCTCGTCGCCGGGCCGGGCCGCCTCCAGGGCGCGCTCGGCCCGCACCAGCGCCGCGGTGCACGCCCGCACCTCGCCGAGGACCCCGTGCGCCCGTGCCTCCGACGCGTGCAGCAGCGCCTGGACGACCGGCGGCGCGCCCGTGCCGACGCCCTGCTGGGCGACCCGGGCCAGCTGCACCGCCTCGCGGCCGTGGCCGAGGTAGACGGCCTGCCGGCTCATCGTGACCAGGACGTAGGAGCCGTAGGCCCGGTCGCCGGCGGCCTGCGCGAGCCGCAGGGCCTGCACGAAGTACCGCTGGGCGAGCCCGTGCGCGGCGATGTCGTACGAGGTCCAGCCCGCGAGCCGGGTCAGGTCCGCGGCGGCGGCGAACAGGCGGCGGCCGGTCTGCTCGTCGTAGCTGCCGCGGAGCATCGGCTCGCACTCGTGCTCCAGGTAGCGCACCAGGGCCTGCCGGGCGTGGCCGCCGCCGAACCGGTCGTCGAGCGTGCGGAACAGCTCGCCGACCGAGTGCAGCGCGGCGATGTCGCCGCTGCCGACCCGGTGCCCGGGAGCGCGCTCGCCCTGTCCGCGCGGCCGGGGCGCGAGCGGCGGCTGGGGCCTGGCCGCACCGGGCCGGCCCTGCGACGGCACCCGGGGTGCCGGTTCGCGGGCCACCCGGTCGTCGGCCTTGCCGATCAGCCAGTCCCGGCTGGGCACGACGAGCCCTGCCGGAGTGAAGGCGATCTTGCGCAGCTCGGCGTGGCTGCCGGAGTCCTTGCGCCACAGCCCGCTGACGATGTCGACGGCCTCCTCCGGGGTGGCCGCGAACTCCAGCCCGGCGTAGACCGGCGCGCAGGCGTCCAGGCCCAGGTCCTGGGCGGTGAGCCGGCGTCCCAGCCGGCGTGTGAACACCTCGGCGATGAGGGCGGGGGTCGTACCGCGCGGCTGCTGTCCGCGCAGCCAGCGGGTGACCGAGGTCTTGTCGTATCTGAGGTCCAGCCCGTGCTCGAGGCCGAGCTGGTCGACGCGACGGGCCAGACCCGCGTTGGAGAACCCCGCTTCTGCGATGAGCGCGGCGAGCTGGCGGTTGGGGGTGCGCTGCGCGGGTCGGTCCGTCATCTGCGGTGCGGTCTCCTGCCTTCCGGGCCTTTGCTGTGCCCGGATTGCCTTTGAGCAGCCCTTATGGCCTCACGAACGGCGCGAATGTAGCGGAGAGTGAGCAGACGGTTGCATACTTCGCGGGGCATTCATCCGATCGTGTGAGGAACGCCCGCCGGGCTGACGTACTCCGGTCGGACGTACAGTGGCGAGGGCGCGTCACGTGCCTGACACACCGGTCGCTGAGGGAGGCGCTTGCCGTGAGTGAGTTGCGGTTCGTCCGCATGGGGTTCGGCGCGGATGCCGTCGAGTACCAGGAGGCCTGGGACGAGCAGCGCCGGGTGCACGCGGCCCGGTTCGCCGACGAGGTCCCGGACACCGTCCTCCTCCTGGAGCACCCCCCGGTGTACACGGCCGGCCGGCGCACCGAGGACAGCGAGCGCCCGCTGGACGGCACCCCGGTCATCGACGTGGACCGCGGCGGCAAGATCACCTGGCACGGCCCGGGCCAGCTGGTGGGCTACCCGATCCAGAAGCTCCCCCGCCCGGTGGACGTGGTCGCGCACGTACGGCGGCTGGAGGAGGCGGTCATCCGCTCCTGCGCCGAGTTCGGCCTGGAGACCACCCGGGTCGAGGGCCGCAGCGGTGTCTGGGTGCTCGGCGACCCCGTCGAGCGGCGGCCGGCGCTCGGGGGACTCTCCCTGGACTTCGACCCCCGGCTCACCGACGAGGAGTTCGACCCGCGGCTCAACGGCCCCGAGTACGCCCCCTCCAACGCGGGCCAGCGGCGCGAGGACCGCAAGATCGCCGCGATCGGCATCCGGGTCGCCAAGGGCGTCACGATGCACGGCTTCTCCTTCAACGTGAACCCGGACAACGCCTGGTTCGACCGGATCATCCCGTGCGGCATCCGGGACGCGGGGGTCACCTCGCTCGCCAACGAGCTGGGCCGGGACATCACGATCGAGGAGGTCCTGCCGGTGGTCGAGAAGCACCTGAAGGACGTCCTGGAGAACGCGGACCTGAAGCCGCGGGTGGTCGAGACGGCGTCCGCCTGATCGTCCACCGGGGGAATGCGCCCTGCGACTGCGGGGTTGGCCTCGGCGGCAGGGCGCACAGAGCACGGGCGTACCCTGGTGTACGCCGAAGAATCGAAGTCACAGGGAGCCGGTCGTGTCCGCAGTCGCACCCGACGGACGCAAGATGCTGCGCCTGGAGGTCCGCAACAGCCAGACCCCCATCGAGCGCAAGCCCGAGTGGATCAAGACCCGGGCGAAAATGGGCCCCGAGTACACCGCGATGCAGAAGCTCGTGAAGAGCGAGGGCCTGCACACGGTCTGCCAGGAAGCCGGCTGCCCGAACATCTACGAGTGCTGGGAGGACCGCGAGGCGACCTTCCTCATCGGCGGCGACCAGTGCACCCGGCGCTGCGACTTCTGCCAGATCGACACCGGCAAGCCCGAGGCGCTGGACCGCGACGAGCCCCGCCGCGTGGGCGAGTCCGTGGTCACCATGGACCTGAACTACGCCACCATCACCGGCGTCGCCCGCGACGACCTGGAGGACGGCGGCGCCTGGCTGTACGCCGAGACCGTGCGCCAGATCCACCGGCAGACCGCGGACCGCGAGGGCGGCCGGACGAAGGTGGAGCTGCTCGCCCCCGACTTCAACGCCGTCCCCGAGCAGCTGGCCGAGGTCTTCTCCGCCCGGCCCGAGGTCTTCGCGCACAACGTCGAGACGGTCCCCCGGATCTTCAAGCGGATCCGCCCCGGCTTCCGCTACGAGCGCTCCCTGAAGGTCATCACCGAGGCCCGCGACGTCGGCCTGGTCACCAAGTCCAACCTGATCCTCGGCATGGGCGAGACCCGCGAGGAGGTCAGCGAGGCGCTCAGGCAGCTGCACGAGGCGGGCTGCGAGCTGATCACCATCACCCAGTACCTGCGCCCCTCCGTGCGGCACCACCCGGTCGAGCGCTGGGTGAAGCCGCAGGAGTTCGTGGAGCTGAAGGAGGAGGCCGAGCAGATCGGCTTCGCCGGTGTGATGTCCGGCCCGCTGGTGCGGTCGTCGTACCGCGCCGGACGCCTGTACCAGATGGCGATCGAGAAGCGGGGCGCGCTCGTCGCCGGCCAGGCGGTGTGAGCCGAGCGGTGTGAGCCGAGCGTGTGAATTCCCGCACAAGCTATTACCGGCCAGTAATGGCCGGGACGACGCGGTCCCGGCCGTCCTCGCAGATGAGGGCGGGCGCCGGGGCCGCGTCCGTGTTCGCACGCCCACCGTCAGGGCTTCATGGGCGTTTGACCGGTCGGACACGCCCTGGTAACACCAATCAGTGACTCTGGTATCACACCCCGTACCTCCACCGCTCTGAGGGGGGACCTCGATCATGCAGGCCGCACCCGTACGCGCCACCGCCATCCCGACCTTCACCGACGCCCTGCGCGCCGTCGAGTCCCTGCTCATGAGCGGCGGCCAGCGCACCGCCCGGCGCAACGCCTGGACCTCCGTCCTGGAGGACCGCCGCCGCGCCAAGGACCGGGTCGAGGCCCAGCGGTTCCTGGACCAGGCCGCCGCCGGCCGCTCCTGATCCCGCCTGCCGGACACTGCCGTCGTCCGCGGTCCCGGGGACACGTAGACTTCGTGGCATGGCGAGGAAGGAAACCGCGGCGGATGCCGCGAACGCAGGGCGACTGAAGCAGATCGCCCTCACATACAAGATGACCCGCAAGGCCGACAAGACGATCGGCCTCGTACTCGCGGCCGTCGGCATCGGCACCCTCGGTGTCTTCCTCGCGATCGGCTTCCTGGTCGGCCACCCGGTCTATCTGGGCATCTTCGGTCTGCTGATCGCCCTGCTGGCGACGGCGATCGTGTTCGGCCGCCGGGCCGAGCGGGCCGCGTTCGGCCAGATGGAGGGTCAGCCGGGCGCCGCCGCGGCCGTGCTGGACAACATCGGCCGGGGCTGGACGACCACTCCGGCGGTGACGATGAACCGCAGCCAGGACGTGGTGCACCGGGCCGTCGGCAAGGCCGGCATCGTGCTCGTCGCCGAGGGCAACCCGAACCGGGTGAAGACCCTGCTGGCCGCCGAGAAGAAGAAGATGAACCGCATCGTCGCGGACGTGCCGGTGCACGACCTGATCGTCGGCAGCGGCGAGGGCCAGGTCGAGCTGAAGAAGCTGCGCACCACCATGCTGAAGCTCCCGCGCGTGCTCACCGGCCCCCAGGTCACGGCCACCAACGACCGGCTGCGGGCCCTGGGCGACCTGATGAGCAACATGCCGCTGCCGAAGGGCCCGATGCCCAAGGGCATGAAGCTGCCGAAGGGCGGCCCGCGGGGCCGCTGAGGCCCTGGCGCGCGCCGCGATTCCGGCGCGCGGCGCGATTGTGGCGCGCCGGTCCCGGCATCCCGCCGGTACCGGCGCGCAGCCGGTTCTGACACGAGGCCGGTCCTGACACGCGCCGGTTCCGCCACGCCGCCGGCCCTAGCGCCCCGCCGCGGTCCCCCGGCGCGCGGCCGGTCCAGACACGCCGCCGCCCGTCCCCCGGCGCGCCGCCGGGCCTGACACGCC
>NZ_BNBF01000022.1:107058-112068 GCF_014654935.1 Streptomyces capoamus | reverse complement strand
GCCGGACGGAGCATCCGGCCGGTAATCGGCTTGTCCGCTCTTAGCCTCGGCATGTGACAAAACGACACATTGCGTACCTGGCGTGTGCCACGACCCTCGTCGGAGCGTTCGTCGGCGCCACCCCGGCGTCGGCCGCCCACCGAGTCCTCGTGGTGCACGCGGGTGAGTCGATCCAGAAGGCGGTCAACTCCGCCAAGGCCGGCGACACGGTGTTCGTGTCCGCCGGCACCTACCGTGAGACCGTCACGGTGAAGACCGCGGGCCTCACCCTGCGCGGTGCGGGCCCCGGCACCGTCATCCAGCCCCCGAAGAAGCGGACCAAGCCCGCCCCGCACGGCACGAAGGCCGCCGTCACCTGCCTCTCGGACGGCAACGGCATCTGCGTGGTCGGGGGCAAGAACAAGCCCCTGACGGGCGTCACCGTCTCCGACCTGAAGGTGACCGGGTTCGCCAGGTCCGGTGTGTTCTCCATGGGCACCGACCGGCTGACCGTCAAGCGTGTCGTCGCCGAGCGCAACGGCCAGTGGGGCATCGCCCAGGAGCACTCCACCCGCGGGCTGTTCCGCAACAACACCGCCCTGGGCAACGGGGACGCCGGCCTGTTCCTCGCCAACAACGTCAAGGCCGAGCAGGGCGCCGCGGACAGCAAGGGCGCGGTGGTCGACCACAACCGGCTGCAGGACAACCGGATCGGCCTCACCGTCCGCCGCCTGCGCAACCTCGCCGTCACGCACAACTACGTCACCGGCAACTGCGCGGGCGTGTTCGTCGTCGGCGACGAGAACAAGCCGCGGGCCGGCGCCCTCACCGTCAGCGACAACCTGGTCGTGCAGAACAACAAGTACTGCCCGAAGACCGCCCGGCTGCCCTACCTGAAGGGCTCCGGCATCGTGCTGACCGGAACCGAGCAGGCCCTGGTGACACGCAACCGGGTCACCGGGCACCAGGGCAAGTCCCCGCTGTCGGGCGGCATCGTCCTGTTCAAGAGCTTCGTGGGCGCCCCCAGCGAGAAGAACCGGATCACCGACAACCACCTGGCGGACAACTCCCCGGCGGACCTCGTGAACCAGGAGACCGTCAAGAGCGGCAACGCCTTCTCCGGCAACTCCTGCAAGGCCTCCAGGCCAGCGGGCCTGTGCTGACCGGACGGCCGTACCCGACCCACGCAAGGAAGGAAGGCGGCACATGACCGCACCATCCCGCGCGCCCTCGGCTCCCCCGGCGCCGGGGGCACCCCCCTCCCCTCCCCCGTCGATGCGGCTGCGTGAGCTCGCTTTCGGGGCGGCCTGCGCCGCCGCGGTCCGCGCCGCCGCCCGGCTGGGTGTCGCCGACGCGCTCGGTGACGCCCCCATGACCGTGGAGACCCTGGCGACGGCGCTGCGCACCGAGCCGGGGCCGCTGCGCCGGCTGCTGCGCGCCCTGTCCTGCTACGGCGTCTTCGCCGAGCGGCCGGACGGGACGTTCGCCCACACCGAGATGTCCCGGCTGCTGCGCGAGGACGACCCGAACAGCCTGCGGGCCATCGCCCTGTGGTGCACCGAGCCGTGGACCTGGGACGCCTGGCCGCGGCTGGACGACGCGGTGCGCAGCGGCCGGAACGTCGTGGAGGACCTGTACGGCAAGGAGTTCTTCGCCTACCTCAACGAGGACGCCCCGGAGTCCGCGGACGTCTTCAACCGCGCGATGACCCGCTCCAGCGAGCAGTCGGCGCGGGAGGTGGCGGCCCTGCTGGACCTGTCCGGCAGCCGCTCGGTCGCGGACATCGGCGGCGGCCAGGGCCATGTGGTGGCCAGCCTGCTGGACAAGTACCCGGCGATGCACGGCAGCCTGCTCGACCTGCCCCGGGTGGTGGAGAACGCCCTGCCGCGGCTGCGCGCGGGCGGCGACCTCGCCGACCGCGTGCGGATCGTGCCCGGCGACGTCCGGGACGCGGTCCCGGTCGAGGCGGACGTCTACATCATCAAGAACATCCTGGAGTGGGACGACGAGAGCACGGCCCGGCTGCTGCGCAACGTCGTCGAGGCGGGCGGCCCCGGCACCCGCGTCGTCGTCATCGAGAACCTGGTGGACGACACCCCCTCGATGCGCTTCAGCACCGCCATGGACCTGCTGCTCCTGCTGAACGTCGGCGGGGCCAAGCACACCACCGACAGCATGGTCGGCCGGCTGGAGGCGGCGGGCCTGGCCGTCGGGGAGATCCGCCCGGTCAACCCGTTCCTGCACGCGTTCGACTGCATGGTCCCCGCGTGAGCGACTCCCCCCAGCACACCGGTGCCGGGTCCGCGTCGGACGCGGGCCCGGCACCGGTGGTCCGGCCGGAGGGTCAGGCGCCGGCGTCGCGCTCCCAGACGTAGAAGCGCTGTGCCATGGCGTCCTTGGGGGACCGCCAGGTCTCCGGGTCGTACGCGCTGACGTACGCCGAGAGCCGCTCGCTGACCTCCCTGAACTCGGGGTGCGAGGAGATCTTGGCGATGGCCGGTCCCGGCTCGCGGTCGGACTCGATCAGGTGCATGTACACGTCGCCGAACTGGAAGAGGCTGCGCCGGACGACACCGACGAGGTGCGGCAGCTCTCCGCGGTCGGACTCCGCGAACACCTTCGCGATGCCGGGGGCGGAGTCCGGGGCCATCCGGGCGACGATCAGGGCCTGGTGCACGGTCGTCTCTCTCCTGTCGTCCGGCTCAGTCGGCCAGGGCCGGGGCGGGCCGCTCACCGGCGGCCGCCTTCTCGATCTTCTCCCGGATCAGCTCCAGCTGGATCTTGGAGTTCCGGTTGATGTTGTCGGTCATCCAGTCGTCGTCGACCGGCGCGTCCGGCTTCATCGCGAAGTCCTGGGTCCAGATCATCCGGGTGCCGGCGGGGACCTCCTCGTACTTCCAGTGGATGTTCATGTGGGCGAAGGGCCCGGTCTCCACCCGGCGCGCCGTGACGGTGCGGGAGGCACGGTCCGGCTCGCGCTCGGAGACCCAGCTCCAGACGGTGCCGTTCTCGTCCGGGTGCATGGTGAGCCGGAACGTCGTCTTCTCGCCCTCCTTCTTGAGGACCTCCACCGACGCGTACTCGCTGAACAGCTGCGGCCAGCGCTCCAGGTCGTTGGTCATGTCCCAGACCAGGTCGAGCGGGGCGGCGATGGTGATCTCGTTCTGGGTGTGTCCTGTCATGTCAGGCTCCTGCCATCAGGGTGCTGTTGACGAGGTCGAGGAACTGCTGCGGCGTCTTGCAGCGCTCCGCGTCGACCGGCATCGGGGTGCCGTGCGTGTTCTCCAGCTCTCCGACGATGCCGAGCAGGCCGAGCGAGTCGACGCCGAGGACGTCGAATCCCATCTCGGGCTGTTCCTTGAGCTGCTCCGGGCTGACGGTGACCCCGGCGGCCTTCTTCATCAGCGCGGCGAGTTCTTCCACGGTGATCTGGGGCATGTTCTCCTCCTTTGCTTCCTCACTGCGCGGTGCCGCGTCGCAGCACCAGCGCCGAGTTCGACCCCATGAGTCCGCGGCTGAGGACCAGCGCCGTCCGCAGTTCGGCGACACGGGCGCCGCCCGTCACGAGGTCGAGATCGTGGCTGACGTCGAAGACGTTCGGCGTCGGCGGGATCAGGCCGTGCTCCATGGCGAGCACGGCCGCCGCGGTGTCCAGTACGGGGGCCGCGCAGTACCCCCGGCCGATCCCGGACTTCGGGGCGGTGACCGGTACCCGGCCGGCCCGGTCGCCGAGGACGTCGGCGATGGCCAGCGCCTCGGCGCGGTCCGCCGCCGGCACCCCGAGGGCGTCGGCGAAGACGACGTCGACCTCCTCGGGGGCGCAGTCGGCCTCCCGCAGGGCCTGCCGGACGGCCTGCGCGAGGCCGTGCCGGGACTCCTCCCAGCGGGAGGCGCCGGTGAAGGTGGCGCCGTGGCCCGCCACGACGGCCCGGATCCGGGCGCCGCGGGCGCGGGCGGTGCCCGAGGCCTCCACCACGAGCATCGCGCCGCCCTCGGCCGGCACGAACCCGCAGGCCCCCTCCGTGAACGGGCGGTAGGCCCGGGACGGGTCGGGCTCGCGGCTCAGTTCGCCGTAGCCGAGCTGGCAGACCATCGAGTACGGCGCGAGGGGCGCCTCGGTGGAGCCGGCCACGATCACGTCGGTGCCGCGCCGCACCGCCCGTGCCGCGTGGGCGAGGGCGTCCAGGCCGCCGGCCTCGTCGGAGGCGACGACCGAGCAGGGTCCCTTGAAGCCGCGGCGGATGGACACCTGGCCGGTGCTCGCGGCGTAGAACCAGGCGATGGACTGGTACGGCCCGACGAACCGGCTGCCCTTGCCCCACAGCTGCTGCAGTTCGCGCTGGCCGAACTCGCCGCCGCCGGAGCCGGCCGCGGTGACCACGCCGATGGAGTAGGGCGCGTCGGGCACGCTGCCCGGCCCGAGCCGGGCGTCGTCCAGCGCGAAGTCGGCCGCGGCCATGGCGTAGTGCGTGAACCGGTCGGTCTGGACGAGGAAGCGTTCCTCGATCGTGTCCGCCGGGTCGAAGGCGCGGACCTCACCGGCCACCTTGAGGGGGAGGTGCTCGCAGCCCTCGCGGGTGATCCGGTCGAGGACGCTCAGGCCCTCCTGGGTGGACTTCCAGAAGGTGCCGGTGGTGGTGCCGTTGGGCGCGACCACACCGATGCCGGTGATGGCCGCGTGCCGGTCCTTCGGTTCGCTCATCGTGTCCTCACTCCCTCGGCCGGGTCAGGATCACCGCGGACTGGAAGCCGCCGAACCCGCTGCCCACCGACAGCACGCTGGTCAGCTTCCGTTCGCGGGCGACACGCGGGACGTAGTCCAGGTCGCACTCCGGGTCGGGGATCTCGTAGTTCGCGGTCGGCGGTACGACCTGCTTGACGAGGGCCAGCACACAGGCGACCAGCTCGATGGCACCGATCGCCCCGAGGGAGTGCCCCACCATGGACTTGATGGAGCTCATCGGCGTGTCGTAGGCGTGGTGGCCGAGCGCCCGCTTCACGGCCGCCGTCTCGTGGCGGTCGTTCTGCCGG
>NZ_BNBF01000022.1:105710-107014 GCF_014654935.1 Streptomyces capoamus | reverse complement strand
GTGCCGGAGCCGTGCGCGTTGACGTAGTCGATGGCCGTGGGGTCGAGCCGCGCCTGGTCGAGCGCGGTGTCTATGGCCCGCGCCATCTCCAGGCCCTCCTTGGTCAGGCCGGTCATGTGGTAGGCGTTGCCGAAGGTGGCGTAGCCGCCGAACTCGCAGTACACGTGGGCACCGCGGGCCCGGGCGTGCTCCAGTTCCTCCAGGACGAGCACCGCGCCGCCCTCGCCCATGACGAAGCCGTCACGGTTGTTGTCGAAGGGCCGGGAGGCGTGCGCGGGGTCGTCGTTGTTCGGGGACGTGGCCTTGATCGCGTCGAAGCAGGCCATGGTGATCGGGGAGATCGGGGAGTCCGACGCGCCCGCGATGCATATGTCGGCCCGGCCTTCCTGGACGGTGTGGAAGGCGTACCCGACGGCGTCCAGGCCGGAGGTGCAGCCGGTGGACACGGTCTGCACCGGTCCCTGGGCGCCGAAACGTTCCGCCACCGCGGAGGCCACGGTGCTCGGCGAGAACGCCCGGTGCAGCTGGGGCTCCGCCTCGGTGTGGTCGACGTCCCAGCGCTGCCCGCGATGGCTGACCAGGACGTAGTCGTGCTCCAGCCGGGTGGTGCCGCCGACGGCGGTACCGAGGGAGACACCCACCCGCCAGGGGTCCTCGCGGGCCAGGTCGAGACCGGAGTCGCGGACCGCCTCCTCGCCGGCCACCAGCGCGAACTGTATGTACCGGTCCGCCCCCTGGACCTGCTCCGCGTCCAGGCCGTGTGCGGCGGGATCGAAGTCGCACTCGGCGGCGATCCGGGACCGCAGCCCGGTCGGGTCGAAGAACGTGATGCCCCGCGTCGCGGTACGGCCTTCGGCGAGCAGCTCCCAGAACGCCGGTACGCCGATCCCGCCCGGTGCCACGACGCCTATGCCGGTGACCGCCACGCGCCGGCTCATGAGCGGACCTGCGCCCGGTCGGCCGGCGCGGCGGCGACGGTGTCCGTCCCCTCGGTGTCGACGTGGCCGAGAGCCGGCCGGGGGGCCAGCGGGCCCAGGTGGAAGACGATCCGCGCCTCCACGTTGCCGACGTTGCGGAAGCGGTGGCGCATGTTGATGGGGATCATCAGCCCCTGCTCGGGCCGCAGCGGGTGCGGCTCGCCGTCCAGGTCGACCTCCAGCTCGCCGCAGACGACGTAGACGAACTCCTCGGAGTAGGGGTGGTAGTGCTCACCGATGCGGTCGCCGGGCTGCACGATGGCCACGCCCATGAAACCGCTGGTGGAGCCGACCGTCGCCGGGGTGAGCATGGCGCGCAGATCGCCG
>NZ_BNBF01000022.1:102350-105661 GCF_014654935.1 Streptomyces capoamus | reverse complement strand
CCGCGCCGGGTGTTGGGCTCGACCTCGCTGAGGTCCACGATCTTCGGAAGGTGTTGGATCACGGCGTTCCTCCGTTGGTGTGCTGGGCCTGCCGGTCAGGCGTCGGGCGAGCGGCGGTCGGTGACGAGGTCCATGCCGACGGGCTCCCCGTCCAGCAGGCCCGCGAGCGCGGCCTGCCGTCCGGGCCCGGGCAGCAGGGCGCCGGCGTCCGCGCCGGGGCGTACGTCGACCAGCCGGACCACGACGTCGTCGCGCTGGAAGATCGTGCTGCGCAGGACCGGGCTGTCCGGGTCCTCCGCCGCCGCCTCGTCCTGCTGGGCGAGCAGCTCCGCCAGCCGCATCCCGCGGTCCGGCAGGGCCGGGTAGTACAGCGCCTGCCGGTCGCCCTCGGTGAGTTCGTCCACGGTGACGTGGTGCACGGCGGGCAGCGCCGCCCGGGTGAAGAACACCCGCGCGGACTCCTGGTCGTCGAGGTCCCGGTCCTGCTCCAGATAGGGGTTGATGGCCTCCTCGACGGCCCGCACCTCCGGCTGCCGGGCGACATGGCGCAGCGCCGCGAGCAGGTCGCCGCGCACCTCGATGGCCCGCACCACCCGGTTGCCGTGCATGAACAGCGAGGTCCGGCACAGCCGGGTGGTCTCGTCGACCCGCGCCTCGGGCGAGGCGTAGTCGGAGAGGATCCGCTTCACCTCCCGCTCGCTGCCCGGCTTGACCGTGAAGGTCAGCGCGTGCCGGATCACGCCGTCACCGATCCGCGGCGAGGTCTGCAGCCGGCGCCGCGACGCGGCCCCGGCCGGCTCGCCGCCGGTCTCGCGGACGATGTGGAACCGCAGCGACCGGGTGTCCCGGACGCAGCTGTGCAGCGGTTCCACCATCCGCACGTGCTCCTCGCTGTTCACCCAGGTGAGGAACGGCGGGGCGCTCTCCCATTCGCTGGTGATCAGCCACTGGGAGGGGTTCTCGATCGACTGGCACAGCTGGTCGCTGACGTGGCCGGGCACCTGCGCCACCTGGTTGCACAGTTGCTCGTAGGCCTCCAGGAACTGCTGCTGGGCGCCGTCGTGGACGTCCACGAGCAGGACGACCCGGAGACGGGAGCCGTCGAACACGGACTGGGAGACCCTCTTCGACACCTCGCGCGTCGACTGGTCCGAGATCTTTTCCGACAGGGTGGTCATGCTGCGCATCTCCTTCACGGGGGCAGAGGCGAACGCCGGCCGCCGATGACGCGACGTCAGCGCTTCTTGATCCTGTGCCGCTTCCCGCGGTGCGCGCGACTCGCGTGAACCACGTGGGTGATTGAGCACGCGAAAGCCGTCCCAGAGGGCACAGAAACAGCAACGCGCCTCACATCCCCGACCTCGCCTCTGGAGACTCGATGCAGCAGAAAGCCGATCACCAGGTGCCCGTCCTCGTCGTGGGCGGTTCTCTGGTGGGCCTGTCCCTCTCCCTGTTCCTGGGCCGTCTCGGCGTACCGCACATGCTCGTCGAGCGGCACTCCGGGACCTCGATCCACCCGCGTGGCCGCGGCAACAACCTGCGCACGATGGAACTCTTCCGGGTGGCCGGCATCGAGCCGGACATCAAGGCGGCAGCCTCGCTCCTCGCGGCCAACCACGGCATCCTCCAGACACCGACGCTGGCCGGTGACGCCGGCGAGTGGCTGTTCAGAGAGATCGACCCGGGCGGCGGACTGGCGAAGTTCAGTCCCACGACGTGGTGCCTGTGCAGCCAGAACGACCTGGAGCCGGTGCTGCTGAAGGGGGCCCGTGCCCTCGGCGGCGACCTGCGCTACTTCCACGAGCTGGAGGGCTTCGAGCAGGACTCCGAAGGAGTGACGGCGCTCGTCCGGGACCGTGACAGCGACGCGCTGTACACCGTCCGGGCGGACTACCTCGTCGCGTGCGACGGCCCGCGCAGCCCGGTCCGCAACCGGCTCGGCATCGGGCAGAGCGGGCCGGGCGACCTGTTCGCCAACGTCAGCGTCACCTTCCGCTCCAAGCTGCTCGCCGAGTCGGTCGGCGACCGGCACTTCATCTGCTGCTACCTCACGAACCCCGAGGCCGACGGCGCCCTGCTGCCCGTCGACAACAAGGAGCACTGGGTCTTCCACGCCCCCTGGCACCCGGAGCACGGCGAGACCCTGGAGGAGTTCACCGAGGAGCGGCTCCAGCGGCACATCCGGCTCGCCGTCGGCGTCCCCGACCTCGACGTCGAGATCACCGGCAAGGCCTCGTGGCGCGCCGCGGAACGCGTCGCCGAGCGGTACACGGCCGGCCGCGTCCTGCTCGCCGGCGACTCCGCCCACGAGATGTCCCCGACCGGCGCCTTCGGCTCGAACACCGGCATCCAGGACGCCCACAACCTGGCCTGGAAGCTGGCCGCCGTCCTCGACGGCTGGGCCGGGCCGGACCTGCTGGAGACCTACGACACCGAGCGCCGGCCCGTCGCCCTGGCCACCAGCGCCCGCGCCTCCGCCCGCTCCGTGGAGCACAGCCACCCCGGCTTCGCGCCGACGCCCGGCGTCGGCGGCGGCCCGCGCAGCGGCATCCTCCCGGTGGTCCTGTGCTACCGCTACCTGGAGGGCGCCGTCCTCGACGCCGACCCCGCCCATCCGGTCGTACCCGACGCGGTGCGGCTGACCGGGGACCCGGGCAGCCGGTCCCCGCACCTGTGGCTGCGCCGGGCGGGCGCCCGGCTCTCCACGGTCGACCTCTACGAGCGGTCGATGGTGCTGCTCTGCGACGCCGGGTCGGCGGCGGGCGCCGCCTGGCACGCGGCCGCCCGGCGCATCGCCGGCACGGACGGCGTACGGCTGGAGGCGTACCGGATCGGCGCCGGTGCGGACGCCGACCTGACGTACGACGGGGAGGGCCCCGGCGGCGGCACCGACTGGGCCGCGGCGCACGGCACCACGGCCGACGGGGCGGTGCTGGTACGCCCGGACGGGTTCGTCGCCTGGCGCGCGACCGGCGCGGTGGCGGATCCGGAGACGGAACTGCGGGCGGTGCTGGCGGCGGTGCTGCGCAGGGGGTGAGCGGGGGTGGGCGGGGATGGCGGGAGCTGAATACGGAAGGCGCGAGGGGGGCGAAGAGTGAGCGCCCGGGAGGGTGAGCGCGGAGGTGAGCGCTGGGTGAAGGGCGGGCCCGGTCGTCGTCGGTGACCGGGCCCGGGCGTTCGGACGCGCACCTCGACCGTCCTCAGACGCGCACCGCGACCGTTGTCAGACGCGCACCTCGACCGTCCTCAGAGGCGCACCTCGACCGTCTTCGCCAGCCGGTCGTGCAGACCGCGGCCGTCGCGGTCCCAGA
>NZ_BNBF01000022.1:101656-102315 GCF_014654935.1 Streptomyces capoamus | reverse complement strand
CCAGGGCGGGGACCGCCAGGCAGAGCAGGAACGTGCGCAGCAGGGCGCGCCCGGGGTTGACCGTGCCGGTCGCCAGGGCCACGACCCGGATGCCGAAGAGGCGCTTGCCCGGGGTGAAGCCGACCGTGCCGACGGTCAGGGCGCTCAGGACGAAGAAGACACCGAGCGCCCAGTTGCTCGTGGCGGGGCTGTAGCCGTGCGTGATCAGGCCGTATGCGATCAGGACGCACAGCGCCCAGTCCACGGCGAGGGCGCCGAGCCGCCTGCCGGGCCGTGCGATCGAGTTCGGTCCCGACTCGGGGAGACCGAGCTGCTCACCGCGGTACCCGAAGTCGGCGCCCGCCTCTTCCATGGCCGCGCGCGGCCCGGAGAGCCACGATCCGATTGCCTGCCTGTTGTCCACCCGTCCACGGTACTGCGCCCGGTTTCGGGCACTACGCGCAGGGGTGGGCGGGGGCTACCGTGGAGGGGTGGCTGGTTAACTTCTGCGAAACAAACGGGTCACGCCCGAGAAATCACCCGTCCCTAGTGTCGAGGCCAGCGTGTGCCACCGCACTGGCCGCACGAACGATCTACCACCCCGGCGCGGACGGTCGGGAGTAGGAGGAGCTGGATGTTCCAGAACGCCGACGAGGCCAAGAAGTACATCGCGGACGAGG
>NZ_BNBF01000022.1:95729-101614 GCF_014654935.1 Streptomyces capoamus | reverse complement strand
ACGTCAAGTTCGTCGACGTCCGCTTCTGCGACCTGCCGGGTGTCATGCAGCACTTCACGTTGCCCGCGGAGGCGTTCGACCCCGACGACGAGCAGGCCTTCGACGGGTCGTCGATCCGTGGTTTCCAGGCCATCCACGAGTCGGACATGGCCCTGCGCCCCGACCTGTCCACCGCGCGCATCGACCCGTTCCGCCGGGACAAGACCCTCAACATCAACTTCTTCATCCACGACCCGATCACGGGCGAGCAGTACTCCCGTGACCCGCGCAACGTGGCGAAGAAGGCGGAGGCGTACCTGGCGTCGACGGGCATCGCCGACACCGCGTACTTCGGCCCCGAGGCCGAGTTCTACGTCTTCGACTCGGTCCGTTTCGCCACGGGTGCGAACGAGTCCTTCTACCACATCGACTCCGAGGCGGGCGCCTGGAACACCGGTGCGGTGGAGAACAACCGCGGGTACAAGGTCCGCTACAAGGGCGGCTACTTCCCGGTCCCGCCGGTCGACCACTTCGCCGACCTGCGTGCCGAGATCTCCCTCGAGCTGGACAAGCAGGGCCTGAAGGTCGAGCGCCAGCACCACGAGGTCGGCACCGCCGGCCAGGCGGAGATCAACTACAAGTTCAACACCCTGCTCGCCGCCGCGGACGACCTGCAGCTCTTCAAGTACATCGTGAAGAACGTCGCCTGGCGCAACGGCAAGACCGCGACCTTCATGCCGAAGCCGATCTTCGGTGACAACGGCTCGGGCATGCACGTGCACCAGTCGCTGTGGAGCAACGGCGACCCGCTGTTCTACGACGAGGCCGGCTACGCGGGCCTGTCGGACACCGCCCGCTACTACATCGGCGGCATCCTCAAGCACGCCCCGTCGCTGCTGGCCTTCACCAACCCGACGGTGAACTCCTACCACCGTCTGGTGCCGGGCTTCGAAGCGCCGATCAACCTGGTGTACTCGCAGCGCAACCGCTCCGCCGCGATGCGCATCCCGATCACGGGCTCCAACCCGAAGGCCAAGCGCGTCGAGTTCCGCGCGCCCGACTCCTCCGGCAACCCGTACCTCGCCTTCTCGGCGCTGCTCCTCGCGGGCCTGGACGGCATCAAGAACAAGATCGAGCCGGCCGAGCCGATCGACAAGGACCTGTACGAGCTGGCTCCCGAGGAGCACGCGAACGTCGCCCAGGTCCCCACCTCCCTCGGCGCCGTCCTCGACCGCCTCGAGGCCGACCACGAGTTCCTCCTCCAGGGCGACGTCTTCACGCCCGACCTGATCGAGACGTGGATCGATTACAAGCGCACGAACGAGATCGCCCCGCTCCAGCTGCGCCCGCACCCGCACGAGTTCGAGCTCTACTTCGACGTGTGACAGCACCCCAGGTCGGGCGGGTTTCCGCTTCCCTGGGCCGTATGTGGGCCGTCGGCCGTGTCCTTCCTGCTCGGGAAGGGCACGGCCGACGGCCGTTTTCGGGGTTGAGCACGGCCCGGAGTGGGAGTAATGGGGGCTTCAGGACTCCCGCGATTCGTGACTGCCGCGCAGGGGCGGCGAGCCGAGGTCCTGTGCCGGGTCCTCGACCGCACCAGGGGTCCGGCCCGCGCCGGGCGCGGTCGACCTCAGTCTGCGTACTTGAGCCGTGTAAAGCCCTGCGGACCACCAGTACAGTCCAGCCCCCCAGATCGCCAGCGCCCATCCGACTACCCGCGCAAACTCGGCCAATGAATCCCCACCGTCGGCCAGAAGAAGCAGCGGGAATGCGTACATCAAGTTGAAGGTGGCGGCTTTCCCCATGAAGTTGACCTTCAGTGGCCCATACCCGATCTTGCGCAAGGACGCGATATTGAGAGCCATGAATGCGTCACGCGCGAGAAGCAGTACCAGGAACCACCACGGAATGATGTCCCGCAGCAGCAGCGCAAGCAGCGTGGAGAGCGTATAGAGCCGGTCGGCCGCCGGATCCAGGACTTGACCGAGGCGGGTCACCTGATTCCAGCGACGAGCCAGCTTTCCGTCGAGGTAATCGGTGGCACCACTCACCGCGAGAAGAGCGATCGCCCAACCGTCAAGGCTTGCATTGCCGAAGTAGGGCTGAAGGACGAGCCACAGGAACACCGGAACTCCGGCGACGCGCAGGGCACTCAACGCGTTAGGAATTGTCAACACCTTGTCGAGGTGGCTTTCTTCCACTTCCCGGCCTCCAGCTCGGGCCCTGATGCCCGCATTTTTCGAGTCTGAAAATAGACGTTATTCGATTCTACCAGAGGCTCGATGGCGTTTCGGAAGCGGCTGGCACCGGAGGATGCAGGGGGCGCCGAATACCGGAATACGGGTTGCCGGATGACGATCTGCGATCGGAGAGTCTTTTATGAATCGCAGAGACAACTCACGCATAACGGATCAATTCACGTCATACGGTAAGTCGCTTGAGGGCATGATCAGGTCGTGTTAGGTTTCTTGTGCGTGGCTTGACCAGCTATGCGTCGGATTCAGCTAGCCGTATGCTATATGGATCCCTTATTTTAGGGGGTATTTCATGCACCTCAAGCGCTTGACGGTAGTTCTGTCCACCACCGCGCTGACCTCGGCGGTATTGGTGGCGACCTCGGGTAGCGCCGTCGCCGCGGACAGAAACGTCACGTGGAGGAATGTAGCGACCGGCCGATGGCTTGGCGTGGAAACTGGCATCACCGGCACCGGGACCAAGGTGTCCACGGATGAACGAAACGTCGGCGGATGGGACGAGACCAAGAACTCCGACGGTTCGTTCACTCTGGAGTGGACCGGATTCAGTACGGGGTCCCACTGCCTGGACAGCAAGTCCACGGGATCCGTGTACGCCATTTCCTGCAACGGCAACGACCATCAGAAGTGGTACGAGACGAAGACCTCTACCGGATGGCGGCTGAAGAACAAGTCGACCGGGCGCATTCTGGACAGCAATGCATCCGGATCTGTCTATACGCTGCCCGACAATGGCGGTAAGCACCAGCGCTGGAGCTAGACCCTTGGCCTCGGCGGGGCCGGTCGCTGGTGCAGCCTGCAGGTAAGGCGGGGTCGGCCGGCTCTCCCACCCCGGGAGAGCCGGCCGACGGCATTTCGGCTCCGGGTCTGCGGGCAGTTGGTCGGCAGGTTCCGGGGCGAAGACCGTTGCCAGGCTGACGAGGCCTGCCATATCTGGGCGGCACGGTCGCCGGTCGGTACCGTGCGGCACGGGACCGAGGGGGGATGTGCTGGTGCGCCCGGTGCTGTTGATGGATGTCGACGGACCGCTGAACCCGTACGCCGCGAAGCCGCACCGTCGGCCCGAGGGCTATGAGACGCACCGTCTGCTGACCCCTCGCTGGGAGGCCGCCGAGCGGCGCCGGCTGACCGAGTGGGGGTTGCCGAACAAGCCCGTCGAGCCGCTGCGGGTGTGGCTGAACCCGCACCACGGCCCGGCGCTGGACGCGCTTCCCTTCGACCTCGCATGGGCGACGACGTGGGAGGAAGAAGCCAACGCCTTCATCGCCCCGGTCCTGGGTCTGCCCGAGCTGCCCTTCATCTCCTGGTCCTCGCCGCGACCCGAGCCCGGGGACGGCGTCTTCTGGAAGACGCCTGGGATCGTCGCGTGGGCGAGAGGCCGTGCGTTCGCATGGGTGGACGATGACATCACCGAGGCGGACCGCACCTGGGTGAAGAACCACCACGACGGTCCCGCTCTGCTGCACCGGGTCGACCCACGACGCGGCCTCACCGAGGAGGACTTCCTCGTGCTGACGGCGTGGGCGACCGGCCTTGACTGATTCCACAGCTGGCGCGTCCGCGTGTGGACTCGGTGCGGCCGACGCCCTCGTCCGGGCGTTCCGGCGCACGCTGGACACGGCACCCGTCGAGTACCGGGTCGGTTTCCGCCGTTCCGGCCGGCCGGGTTCCGTTCCCGGGCAACCTTTTGCGCTTCCCGAACTTCCTATTGTCGGGGGATCATCCCTCCGGACCGTGTCCGACGAGAGAGGGTGAACGGGGATGCCGGAACAGGACGACTGGGAGCGCGAGTTCGATCACAGGTGGGCGAACTCGGCCGAGCACAAGGAGCCCTCCGCCCGGGCCCGCATGCTCGCCGCCCGCTGGAAGGAGAACCCTCCGGAGCCCGCGCCCTTCCGCGCCGACCCGGACCCGGCCCCCCGCCGCTCGTCCTGGGTCTCGACCGCCGTGGTCCTCGGCTGCGTGGCCGTGGTCATCGTCCTCCTCGGCTACGCCCAGCTGCGCTCGCCGTACTAGGGCCGACGACGGGAGAGGGAGACGTCATGGGGGACGGCGGCGCGGCGGCGCTCCGGCTCGCCGAGGGCACGGCGCTGCCGGACGTGCTCGGCACCGGTGACCCGGCGGCCTGGCTGGAGCTGGACGAGGGCGTGCGGGCGGTGGAGTGGTACCGGCCGCCGGCCACCGGTGTCGGCCGGCGGCGGTCGGCCGACGAACGTGCCCTGCTCACCGCCCTGGCCGCCGGCGATCCGCTGGACGACGCCCGGCTCGCCCTCGCCCTGTGCCACCGCGACGGCAGGGTCCGGCACCGCGCCCTGGACCGGGTGACCGGCCGCCCCGCGCTGCTCCCCCTGGTGGTCGTGCGGTGCGCCGACTGGGCCGAGCCGGTGCGGGCCCGGGCCCGTGCCCGGCTCACCGAGGCGCTGGACGCCGGGACCGCCGTACCGCTCGCCCCGCTGATCCTGCGCCTGGCCGACCGCCACCGCGGCGACTTCGCCCGGGACCTGCTCGACGGCGTCCTGCGGCGGGCACCCCGCGAGCGGACGGCCCCGCTGCTCGCGTCCGACGACCGCGCGGTACGCCGGTTCGCGTACCGCCTGGCCGTCGAGGAGGGCTCCCTCTCCCCCGCCGGACTGGCCCGTGCCGCCGCCCACGACGACGACACCGTCGTACGGGCGCTCTGCTCGGACGCGGCGCTCGCCGCCGTGACGCCCGCGACCGCGGCACCGGTGCTGCACGCCCTGCTCGGCGCCCGCAACCCGCAGGCCCGGTCGGCCGGTGTGACCGCGCTGCGGCGGCTGGGCCGGCCGGAGCGGGCGGCGGACTTCCTGGCGGACCGGTCGGCGCTGGTGCGGGCCTGCGCCCGCTACGTCCTGCGGCAGCACGGCACCGATCCGCTGCCCTGGTACCGGGAGCGCTGCGCCCGGGCCGCCGACCCGGCGCTGCCGCCCGGTGCCGTGACAGGGCTCGCGGAGTGCGGGACGCGCGCGGACGCCGCCCTGCTGTGGCCGCTGCTGGACCACCCGGCACCCGGGGTGCGGGCCCGGGCCGTGGCCGGGCTGCGGACGCTGGACGTGACGGACGTACGGCGGGTGCGGCGCCTGCTGGACGACCCGGCCCCGGGCGTGGTCCGCGAGGCCACGCTCGCCCTGCTGCCGTCGGCCGCCGGGCTGCCGGACGAGGAGCTGGTTCGGCGGCTCGACCCGGCCCGCCCCCGCTGGGAGCGGGTGTCGGCGTGGCGGCTGCTGTGGGCGCACGGCGGGGTGGTGCGCCTGCGGGCGGCCGTGGCCCTGCTCGGCGATCCCGACGAGCGGCTGCGGACGCGGGCCGCATCGGTGGTGCGCGACGCACTGCGGTGGGGGGCGCGCACGCGGTCGGAGCCGGAGGTCGCCCGGCTGCTCGCCCGGGGCCGCGCGCTGCTGGGCTGACCCATGGCACCGCAGCGGTGACGGACAGGGACATTTTGCTGGTCCTGGGGCCGTTCGGGACCGGCTCATGGCAGTGGGCGGGTGCACACTGGACAGCGGGACGAGTGCCTGTCCGTCTGCGGGGTGATGCGAGATGCGGAGCCGGTTCCGGAGCGATCGGCGGCTGGCCGTGCGCATGGGTCTCACCATGTTCCTGCTCGGGCTGCTGTACGTGGGGTTCGTCGCC
>NZ_BNBF01000022.1:95457-95683 GCF_014654935.1 Streptomyces capoamus | reverse complement strand
GCGCTGATCGTGCTGCTGCGGTCCTGGGTGCTGGTCGCCGTGCTGATCGGGGCGCTGTTCGTGGCGCAGTTCTGGTTCTCCGACCGGATCGCGATGTTCGCGATGCGCGGGCGCCCCGTCGAGCGGGAGGAGTGTCCCGAGCTGCACGCCGTGGTCGACCGGCTGTGCGCGATCGCCGACCTGCCCAAGCCGGTGGTAGCCGTGTCCGCGCTGGACATGCCGAACG
>NZ_BNBF01000022.1:83650-95420 GCF_014654935.1 Streptomyces capoamus | reverse complement strand
CGTTCGCGACGGGACGCAGCGCCGGTCACGCGGTGGTCTGCGTGACGACCGGGCTGCTGCGCCGGCTGGAGCCGGCGGAGCTGGAGGGCGTACTGGCGCACGAGCTGTCGCACGTGCGGCACAAGGACGTCGCCGTGATCACCATCGCGTCGTTCCTGGGGGTGCTCGCCGGTCTGGTCGTCCGGTTCGCGTTCTACTCCCAGGTGTTCGGCGGCGGCCGCCGCGACCAGAACACCGCCGCGGTGTTCGCCGCCGTGCTGGGCGTCTCCGCGGCCGTGTACGCGATCAGCTTCCTGCTGATCCGCGCGCTGTCGCGGTACCGGGAGCTGGCCGCCGACCGGGCGGCGGCGCTGCTGACCGGCCGGCCCTCGGCGCTGGCGGCGGCGCTCACCAAGGTCTCCGGGGAGATCGCGCGGATCCCCAGCGAGGACCTGCGGACGGCCCAGGCGTTCAACGCGTTCTACTTCACCCCGGCGACCGGCCGGGAGCCCGGCGTCGAGCGGTTCTTCTCCACGCACCCGAGCCTCGAGCAGCGGCTGGAGCAACTGGGCCGGATCTCGGCGGAGCTGGGCGAGGCCGCCGCCCCGGGGAAGGCGGGCTGACCGTGGGGCTGCTGGACATCCTGCTGGGCCGTTCGAAGCCGGTCGCGCCCGATCTGGACCAGCTGTTCGCGCTGCCGTCGGCGGCCGTGACGCTGGAGGCGGCGACCGGTTTCACGCCGACCGGTGCCGGGGCGGTGTGCTTCGCCTCGGTCGAGGGGGGCGCCTTCGAGCAGCTGCACCGGGAGCTGCGGGCGCTGCTGGACGCGGACACCGACCGCACCGGCCCGCCGGTGGAGCTGCACCGGGACGGCTACGGCTACTCCTGGCTGGTGTCCCGGCGCTCCCCCGGCCGGCTGCCCGAGCTGGTCAACGACCTGCACGCGGTGAACAGCTCGCTGGAGGTCAACGGCTTCGGCCCGCAACTGCTGTGTTCGCTGGCCTCTTTCACCGACGGGGCGGGCCGGAGCCTGGCGCTCGTCTACCTCTACAAGCGCGGCACGTTCTACCCGTTCGCCCCGCTGCCCGGCGCCGCCGAGCGGCGGGACACCGCGCTGGAGCTCCAGCTGAAGGCGGTCCTCGACGGCGACCTGCGCGTCGAGCCGGACCTGGGCCGCTGGTTCCCGCTGTGGGGCGCCCCCGGCCTGTGACGGCCGGCGGCGCCCCGCGGCGTCACCGCGGGCTCCCGTCCCGGTCCTGCCGGCGGGCCTCGGAGGGCCGCTCACGGCGGTAGCGGCGCTCCCACTCGGCCTGCCGGTCGCGGCGCTGCCGGTACGCCCGGTAGCTGTCGGGCGGTGCGCCGGGGGCCGCGGGCGGGGCCGGACCGGGCGAGCCGCGTCCGTGTGTCGCGTACAGGTAGAGCAGGGCGACGGCGGCGAGCCACCACAGGTGGTTCCCGAAGCCGAGGATCACCAGGACGACGGTCGCGGTCGCGAGGATTCCACGCATGACGGACCTCCGAGTGAGGTGAGCCGGAGGGGCGGGAGGGACGGGAAGTGTCTGTTTCGACGCTGTTTGTTCAGAGTAGGGAGGGCGCGGCGGCGGCCGCACCCGGTTTTCGGCGGCGCCGGTGGGCGGTGGCCGCTCCGGTAGGGGACCGGATTGTCGGTGGCATCGGCGACCATGGCGGCACGAGACCGTGAGCCCGGGGAGGCCGGCATGACGCGTGGACGGCGGCACATCGGCGTGGCGGAACGACGGGCCCGGCTGGCCCTGCGGCACCGCCTCGCGGGTACGGCACGGGCCGCGACCCCGGAGGAGGTCGCGGCCTCCCTGGTGGCCCTGCACGGCAGCGACCCGGCGACCGTGCACCTGGCGGTGGCCGCCCGGCTGGCCGAGCCCGCGAAGGCGGTCGCGGAGACGGAGCGGGCGCTGTACGAGGACCGCACGCTGGTGCGCATGCACGGCATGCGGCACACCGTGTTCGTGTTCCCGTCCGGGCTGACGGCCGTCGTGCACGCCTCGACGGGTCTGGCGGTGGCCGCCCGTGAGCGGGCGGCCCTGCTGCGGGACATGGCGGTCGCCGGCGCCCCGGACGCGGCCTGGCTGGCCGACGTGGAGGAGGCCACGCTCGCCGCGCTGGCCCGGCGCGGCCAGGCGACGGCGGCGGAGCTGGCGGTGGACGAACCCCGTCTGCGCGAGCAGTTCGTCCACGCGGCCGGCAAGAGCTACGAGGGCGTCCACACGGTGTCGTCCCGGCTGCTGCGGGTGCTGGGCGTGGAGGGCAAGGTGGTCCGGGGCCGGCCGCTCGGCTCCTGGACGTCCGGCCGGTTCCGCTGGGCGCCGGCGCCGGCCCACCCCGCGATGGACGTGGCCGGGGCCCAGGCCGCCCTGCTGCGCCGCTGGCTGCGGGCGTGCGGACCGGCGACCGAGGCGGACCTGAAGTGGTGGACCGGGTGGCGGGTCACCGAGGTGCGCAGCGCGCTGGCGGCGATCGATGCCGAGGAGGTCGCCCTGGACGAGGGCACGGGGTACGTAGCCGACGGCGACACGGAGCCGGTGGCGGCCCCGGAGGAACCCTGGGCGGCGCTGCTGCCCGCCCTCGACCCGACGGCCATGGGCTGGCAGCACCGTGACTGGTACCTGGACCCGGTGCTGCGTCCGCTGCTCTTCGACCGCAGTGGCAACGTGGGCCCGACGGTGTGGTGGAACGGCCGGGTGGTGGGCGGCTGGGCGCAGCGCCCGGACGGCGGGATCGTGTGGCGGATCCCCGAGGCGGGCGTCCGCCGGGAGGCGGCGGCCTCGGTCGAGGCGGAGGCCGGGCAGCTGCGGGCGCTGCTGGGCGCCACCCGTGTCACCCCGCGTTTCCGCACCCCGCTGGAACGGGAGCTGACGGCGTGACAGCCGGAGCCCCGCGGCAGCGCGGGGCCCCGGCGGCGCGGTCCACCGGCGACGAGCGGGAGCCGGACGGCTCGGCGGAGTCGCACGGCTCGGCGGAGTCGCACGGCTCGGCGGAGTCGGGGCGCTCAGCAGGAGCCACACGACCCAGCGAGAACCGGTCGGCTCAGCGGAGCCGCACGACCCAGCGGGAACCGGGCGACTCGGCGGAGTCACACCGCTCCGCGGGAGCCGCACGGCTCAGCGGAGTCGCACGGCTCGGCGAGAACCGGGCGGCTCAGCAGATGCCGGGCCGCTCAGCGAGAACCGGTCGGCTCAGCGGGAGTACCGCATCAGCGCCCGCACCATGTGGCACGTGGTGTCCGACGGCGGACGCATACCGATGCGCTCGGCCGTGTCGCGGATGGTCTCGTTCCGCGCCTGGTCCGGCAGGAAGACACCGGAGTCGAGCAGGGCTATGGCGAGGCGCATGGCCTTCAGGCGCCGGTTGTGCGCGACGTACCACTCGCGCGGCCGCCCGGCCGGCAGCGGTCGCTTCGCCAAGGGCTCGTAGGGCGAGTCGAACAGCACGGCGCGCTGGGCGGTGGACTGGGTCGGCAACGGCTTGGGCTTCAGGGCGGCAGCGGGCACAGGCATCCTCCTGTCGCGGTCAGGCAGTCCCCGGGGGCCCCGGCGACTGCCTCGAACACTGCATCCAGTCTACCGGCGGCCACTGACAATCGGGGGTGCGCGAGAGAAGGTAAAGACGCAGGTCGGCCGGGAAGTTGAGCCGGTGTCACGGGTGGGGGCGGCGGGACTGCCGAGGTGCCGTGAAATCGAACAGAACCGCGGGCGAGTACCGTGTCCCGCATGGAGATCTGGATCAACCCGGCCTGTTCCAAGTGCCGGAGCGCGCTCAGCCTGCTCGACGCCGAGCAGGCCGACTACACCGTCCGCCGCTACCTGGAGGACGTGCCCGGCGAGGACGAGATCAGGGCCGTGCTGGAACGGCTGGGCCTGGAGCCGTGGGACATCACCCGCACCCAGGAGGCGGACGCCAAGGAGCTGGGGCTGAAGGACTGGCCGCGGGACGAGGGCGCGCGGGACCGGTGGATCACCGCGCTGGCCGAGCACCCCCGGCTCATCCAGCGCCCGATCATCACCGCGGACGACGGAACGGCGCTGGTGGCGCGCACCGAAGAGGCCGTGCGGGAGGCGCTGGACCGCAAGCGGAGCTGACGGCGGCCCAGTCGGGGTGTGACGCAGGTTACTTCCGCGAGTCACGTGACCGCTGAGTAGCCCCGTTCGGTATCTCGTACATAGCGGCGTACGCTCCCCTACCTCTTCAGGAGGCGCGGATGTCGCGCAGGAGAACTCTCGGTACGAAGAAGAAGATCGCGCTGTTCGTCAGCGCCGCGGCGGTGGCGGGCGGCGGGGCCTTCGCGCTGGCGTCCACGTCGAACGCCGCGCAGAGCCCGCAGCAGGCCAAGACGCTGTCCGCCGGGGACTCCACCGTGTGCCAGGGGCTGGCCACGGCCCACGGCAACAACGACAAGTTCATCGCGGACCAGAAGGCGAAACCGGACGCGCAGTCGGCGGCCCGGATCGCCAACCGCGAGGCGGTCATCAAGCAGATCGAGGTCCAGCAGAAGGCGGCCGGCTGCACCGTTGGGGAGTCGGCTCAGGGCTCCCAGGCGGCGCAGGGCGGCGGTGCCCAGCAGGGCGCGGGCCAGCAGGGCGCGGGCCAGCAGGCCGGCGGCGACCAGCAGGCGGGCGGTGCCCAGCAGACCGCGCAGCCCTCGCAGACGGCCGGCGCGGGAGGCGGCGGCGCCGGCGCGGCCACCGGCCAGCAGGTGTGCAAGGGCTCCACGGTCACCCTCTCCGGCGAGGGCGGCGCCCCGGCCGCGTCCAGCAACCAGTTCCCGGCGGGCACCACCCTGAAGGTCACCAACCTGGACAACAACAAGTCCACCACGGTGAAGGTGACGTCCGTCTCCGGCAGTTGTGTCCTGCTCAACAACGCGGCCTTCGAACAGGTCCGGGAGCCGGGCAAGTTCCTCATCCGCCGCGCCGTGATCGAGAAGGTGGGGTGAGGTCCGGGGACTGACGGGGCGCGGAGCGGGTGCGCCGCCTTGGACCCGGCACCGTACCGGTCCGGGTCCAGGGAGGAACAGGCGGCGCACCCCGGCGGACGCGCACGGTGCCCGGCCGGGCCGGCGAGCGCACGGGGGTGGCGGTCGCCGGCCCGGCCCGCGGCCGGGCGGTCCGGACGCCCCCACGAGGTGGCGCGCCGCGTACACGACCCGCGGCGCGCCACCGCGCACGCGGCCACGCCACCGGCCGGGAACCGGCGGGCGGGCCTCACCGGGTGAGCCCGGCCACAGAAAAACCCGGGTAACACGGGGTTCACATGCGGGCAATGGACGGGAAACGGCCTGTTGACAGGCTCCCGGCAGATCGAGCGGCGCACCGGTGCCGCAGCGCCGCGGCACTTTTGAGTGCGCCCGACCCACCCCGAAGGATGTGGCCCCGTGACCTTCAAGGCTGAGTACATCTGGATCGACGGCACTGCGCCGACAGCCAAGCTGCGTTCCAAGACGAAGATCATCACGGGTGCCCCGGCCGGTCTCGACGCGCTGCCGGTGTGGGGCTTCGACGGGTCGTCCACCAACCAGGCCGAGGGCCACGCCTCGGACCGCGTGCTCAAGCCGGTCTTCACCTGCCCGGACCCGATCCGCGGCGGCGACGACATCCTGGTGCTGTGCGAGGTCCTCGACATCGACATGACGCCGCACCGGTCCAACACCCGGGCCGCGCTCGCGGAGGTCGCCGAGCGGTTCGCCGCGCAGGAGCCGATCTTCGGCATCGAGCAGGAGTACACCTTCTTCGACGGCTCCCGCCCGCTGGGTTTCCCCGAGAACGGCTTCCCGGCCCCGCAGGGCGGCTACTACTGCGGTGTCGGCGCCGACGAGATCTTCGGCCGCGAGGTCGTCGAGGCGCACCTGGACAACTGCCTGAAGGCCGGGCTGGGCATCTCCGGCATCAACGCCGAGGTCATGCCCGGACAGTGGGAGTTCCAGGTCGGCCCGCTGTCCCCGCTGGAGGTCTCCGACCAGCTGTGGGTGGCCCGCTGGCTGCTGTACCGCACCGCCGAGGACTTCGGCGTCTCCGCGACCCTGGACCCGAAGCCGGTCAAGGGCGACTGGAACGGCGCGGGCGCGCACACCAACTTCTCCACCAAGGCGATGCGCGAGGGGCCTGAGGGCTATGCCGCGATCATCACCGCGTGCGAGTCGCTCGGTGAGGGCTCCAAGCCGCTGGACCACGTCAAGAACTACGGCGCCGGGATCGACGAGCGCCTGACGGGTCTGCACGAGACCGCTCCCTGGGACGAGTTCTCCTACGGTGTCTCCGACCGCGGCGCGTCGGTCCGCATCCCCTGGCAGGTCGAGAAGGACGGCAAGGGCTACATCGAGGACCGCCGCCCGAACGCCAACGTCGACCCGTACGTGGTGACCCGCCTGCTGGTGGACACCTGCTGCTCCGCGCTGGAGAAGGCCGGCCAGGTCTGACCGGCCCGCACATCGCACCGAGGGGCGCCCGCTGTCACAGCGGGCGCCCTTCGCGCATGTCGCGCCCCCGTTCGCGCCGGCCCCCGGTCGCGCCGGGCCGTCGTCTTGAGGAGTGAGACGGCATTCCGGACACGGTCGGCCGTCGACACGCCTCTGACCAGGGCCGAACTCCGGGGGAACGGGAGAATGCCACGTCAATTTCACGCCAAGGAAGCGTCCAAGCAGTGAGAGAAGGCTCCTGCCCGCCGCGCGCCTCTGCTTCAATGGGCCCATGGCCAGCTTCCAGCAGATCACCGCGACGGGTCGCCACGACCTCGAGCCGTTCTGGCCTTCCCGTCAGCACCACGACTTCGACCGGGTGTGTTGCCGCGCGATGAACGCGCGGGCCCTCTAAAGCCGTACACCCCCGGCCTTCGGCCAGCGCGGAACGACGTACGTCCTCCGGCGCGCCCGACCACGAATCGCGGCCGCCGCTCCTCCCGACGAACTCCTCGCGCGAAAGAGCTGACCTCTCATGGCGACCTCTCGTTCCCTCTCCACCGCCACCCTGCCCACCCCCGCCCCGAACGGCACCCGGCACCGGCTCCGCGCCGTCGACCGGGACGAGGTGGTCGGCGTAGCGGACTTCCTGCCGCCCGGCGCCACCTGGCTGCCCGCGCCGCAGCACACCCTGCCGGCCCTGCCGGGCCAGCCGCCGATGGTCGGTTACCTGGTGCTGGTGCCGGCCGACCAGCGGCCCCCGTTTCTGCCGGTCGCGGTTCCGGACCAGCCGGAGCCCGCGGCCGGCCCCGCCGGCACCGACCCGCTGGTGCGGATCGACCCCGTGCAGCGCACCGCCGACGTGGACGGCCGTGAACTTGACCTGACCTACCTGGAGTTCGAGCTGCTGGCCCACCTGGTGGCGCACCCGCACCGGGTGCACACCCGCGACCAGCTGGTCACCACGGTGTGGGGCTACGGCCACGTCGGCGACGGCCGCACCGTCGACGTGCACATCGCCCGGCTGCGCCGCAAGCTGGGCGCCCAGCACCGCCAGGCGATCCAGACGGTGCGCCGGGTCGGCTACAAGTACACTCCGCCGACCGGCCGCTGACCGTTCTGCCGTCGGCAGAGGCCCGTGCCCCGCGGGTCCGGACCGGGCACGATCCCGGCATGAGACTTCTGGTGCTGGGCGGTACGGAGTTCGTGGGGCGCGCCGTCGTGGAGGCCGCGCTCGGGCGCGGGTGGGAGGTCACCGTCTTCCACCGGGGACGGCACCGGCCCCCGGCCGGGGTGCGGTCGGTGCACGGCGACCGCACCACCCCCCACGGTCTCGCCGCGCTCGCGGCGGACGGCTCCCGCTGGGACGCCGTGGTCGACACCTGGTCGGCCGCCCCGCGTGCCGTGCACGAGGCGGCCCGGCTGCTGCGCGGCCGGGCCGGCCGGTACGCGTACGTCTCCAGCCGGTCAGTGTACGCGTGGCCCTGGCCGCGCGCCGCCGCCGAGGACACCCCGCTGGTCGAGGGCGCCGCCGACGCCGGGGCGACGGACTACGCGGCGGACAAGCGCGGCGGCGAACTGGCCGCCGCCGGGGCCTTCGGCGCGGCCGGCTCGCTGCTGGTCCGGGCCGGCCTGATCCTCGGCCCGTACGAGAACGTGGGCCGGCTGCCCTGGTGGCTGAACCGGATCGCCCGCGGCGGCCCGGTCCTCGCCCCCGGCCCGCGCGACCTGCCGTTGCAGTACGTCGACGCCCGCGACCTCGCCACGTGGCTGCTCGGCGCGCTGGAGCGCGGTCTGTCCGGACCGTACGACCTGGTGAGTCCGCCCGGTCACACCACGATGGGCGAACTGCTCGAGGCGTGCCTGCGGGTCACCGGCGCGGACGCCGAGCTGTGCTGGACCGATCCGGAGCCGATCCTGGACGCCGGGATCGAGCCGTGGACCGAGCTGCCGGTGTGGGTGCCGCCGGGCGGCGAGATGTTCGACTCCGTGCACTGCGCGGACGTGTCGCGGGCGCTGGCGACGGGACTGGTGTGCCGGCCGGTGGGCGAGACCGTCGCGGACACCTGGCGCTGGCTGACGCGGCTCGGCGGCGACGCGCCCCGGCGGCCGGACCGCACCCGTAAGGGACTGGACCCGGAGGTCGAGGCGAAGGTGCTGGCCCGGTCCGGGGGTGTACCTGGCACCACCCCCCGGGAGGGGGCCTCGGACGACTGACCCGGCCGCGGCCGTCGGCAAGACTGGCCGCATGAACACCGACCAAGACAGGTCCGCCTTCCGTTCCGGGGCCAAGGCGGCGCTGCTGGCCGCCGTGCAGGGGCTGGTGCTGGCCGTCGTCGTGCTGCCGTGCGGTGTGGCGTTCCTGGTGCTGACCCTCCTCTCCGTCGCCCTGGTACCGCTCGGCATCGGCATCGTCACCACTCCGGCGGTCCTCACCGGCGTACGGGCGCTGGCGGACGCCCGGCGGCGGCTCGCGGCCGACTGGTGCGGGATCCGGATCCCGGCGGCATACCGGCCGCTGCCCAGGACGGCCAACCCCTGGACGCGCACCGTGGCGCTGCTGCGGGACCCGCAGGTGCGGCGGGACGTGCTCTGGCTGCCGGTGGACATGACCGCGGGCTTCGTCACCGCGCTGGCGCCGGCCGTGCTGGTGTTCTTCCCGCTCCAGGGGTTCCTGGTGGGCGCCGGGCTGTGGCGGGCCTCCGTCCGGGAACCGGGCGACGTCTACTGGTACGCCTTCGTGCCGGTCACCGGCCAGGCGACGGCCCTGTGCGCGGCGGCGCTCGGTGCCCTGGTCGTCGCCGGCACCTGGCGCTTCCCGCCGCGCCTGCTCGCCGCGCACTTCCGGCTCACCCGGACCGTGATCGGAGCCTCCCGCGCCGCACTCGCCGAGCGGGTCCGGGTGCTGACCGAGACCCGGCGGGACGCGGTGGACACCTCGGCCGCCGAACTGCGCCGCATCGAACGGGACCTGCACGACGGCGCGCAGGCCCGGCTGGTCGCCATGGGCATGGACCTCGGCACCATCGAGATGCTGGTCGAACGGGACCCGGCGCAGGCCAAGCGGCTGCTGGCGCAGGCCCGCCGGAACTCCGCCGAGGCCCTGGCGGAGCTGCGCGACCTGGTGCGCGGCATCCACCCGCCGGTGCTCGCCGAGCGCGGGCTCGGCGACGCCGTACGGGCGCTGGCGCTGCGGCTGCCCGTTCCCACGGAGGTCACCGTGGAGCTGCCCGGCCGCGCGGACGCGCCGGTGGAGTCGGCCGCCTACTTCGCGGTCAGCGAGGTGCTCACCAACGCGGTCAAGCACTCCGGCGCCGAGCGGATCCGGGTCGACGTGCACCACACCGACGGCCGGCTGCGGATCATCGTCAGCGACGACGGCCGGGGCGGGGCGGCGGCCGGGGCCGGTTCGGGGCTCGCCGGGATCGAGCGCCGGCTCGGTACCTTCGACGGAGTCCTGGCCGTCAGCAGTCCCGCCGGCGGTCCCACCCTGGTGACCCTGGAGATCCCGTGCGTGTTGTCCTAGCCGAAGACCTCTTCCTGCTGCGCGACGGGCTGGTGCGGATGCTGGAGGCCTACGGCTTCGAGATCGCCGCCGCCGTCGAGTCCGGCCCCGAACTCACCCGCGCGCTCGCGGAGTCGGACCCGGACGTGGCGGTGGTGGACGTCCGTCTGCCGCCGACGCACACCGACGAGGGTCTGCAGTGCGCGCTCGCGGCCCGGCGGGCGCGGCCGGGGCTGCCGGTGCTGGTCCTGTCCCAGCACGTGGAGCAGCTGTACGCGCGCGAGCTGCTCGCCGACGGCACGGGCGGGGTCGGCTACCTGCTGAAGGACCGGGTGTTCGACGCGGAGCAGTTCGTGGACGCGGTACGGCGGGTGGCGGCCGGCGGTACGGCGATGGATCCGCAGGTGATCCAGCAGCTGCTGTCCCGGCGGTCGGCCGGCGACCAGCCGCTCGCCCGGCTGACCCCGCGCGAGCGGGAGGTGCTGGAGCTGATGGCCCAGGGCCGGTCCAACGCGGGGATCGCGGCCCAGCTCGTGGTGACGGAGCGGGCGGTCGCCAAGCACACCTCCAACATCTTCGCCAAGCTCGGCCTGGAGGTGTCGGACGACGACAACCGGCGCGTGCTGGCGGTGCTCGCGCATCTGGACGGTGACCGGTGACCAGCCAACTCTGTTGTTTCCGAGGGGAATTTGTGAAACCGGTGAACACCTCTGGGGTGGCGTCCGTATGGAAGGGCGCCGCTTCACTCCTGTCGGGCGCCTCGATGCTGCCCCGCAAGGAAGTCAGAGGAGTTCCATGGGACGCAACACACGAAAACGCCGTACGCCGCTGGCCACCAAGGCCATTGCCGCATCGGCGGCCCTAGCGCTCGGTGGGGGCGGGCTGATCTGGGCGAACTTCTACGCCTCGGCGCACGAGTCGAACAACCAGTCGTGGGGAGGCAACCAGACCAAGGCCGCGACGGCGCAGGTCGCGACCCTCTCCTGCCCCGACGTCGGCCAGAAGCTGACGAACGTGCCGAACGCGGCCCGGCAGGGCGTGGCGACGGAGCTGGCGAACCTCGACAAGCAGATCACCGAGGCCTACAACCGTCTCGCCTCCACGCGGGACGCCCAGGCGAAGGACCCGAGCTTCGTCCAGAACGCGATCGTCGGCCCCCTGAAGGAGAAGCGGGCCGCGACGATCGACCGGATCCGCATCGACGTCCAGCGGGTCGGCGGTTCCTTCGACAACGCGCTCAAGCAGCTCGCCGCCTGCACGACCCAGACCGCCAACCAGACGAACGCCGGCGGCCAGCAACAGAACGGCGGTCAGCAGCAAGGCGGCCAGCAACAGAACGGCGGCCAGCAGCAAGGCGGCCAGCAGCAGGGCGGCCAGCAGCAGGGCCAGAACGGTCAGCAGGGCAACGTCGGCGGGCAGGCCGGCAACGGCCCGGCCGCGGCGGACTTCGTCGACATCACCAAGGTGGCGCCGAACGTCCAGGGCAAGCCCCGCAGAACCGGCAACGCCTCGACCGGCACGTTCACCACGCGCTGCGGTGTGAACGCGAACAAGAACCACAACACCGACAACGTCATCGTGGCACCCGGCGTGGCCAACGGCGCGCACCACCTGCACGACTACGTCGGCAACCAGAAGGTCAACGCGTTCTCCAGCAACAACACGTTCCTGCAGGCCGGAACCAGCTGCCAGAACCGCAGCGACCTGTCGTCGTACTACTGGCCGGTGGTCCGCATCCAGGACGGCACCCAGGACTTCGACCAGAACAAGGACGGCGGCGGCAAGGAGGGCAACGTCGGCCGCATCCTGGTCCCGGCCCAGGCCCAGATCAAGTACGTGGGCAGCCCGGCCGGCAAGGT
>NZ_BNBF01000022.1:78782-83607 GCF_014654935.1 Streptomyces capoamus | reverse complement strand
CGTCGCGATGCCGCAGTTCCTGCGCATCATCACCGGTGACGCCAAGACCACCACCAACGGCCTGGCCAACGCCAACGCGCACTGGAGCTGCACCGGCTTCGAGAACAAGGTGCAGCTGACGCAGCAGTACCCGATCTGCCCGCAGGGCAGCAAGGTGGTGCGCACGTTCGCCTTCCAGAGCTGCTGGGACGGCAAGAACATCGACAGCGCCAACCACCGCACCCACGTGGCGTTCGCCGACCCGGCGAGCGGTGTCTGCCCTAACGGGTTCCAGGCGATTCCGCAGCTGACCATGCGGCTCGTCTACAACATCAACCCGCCGACCATCCAGAACGGCCAGGTGAAGAACGCCTACGCCGTGGACGGCTTCCCGGAGCAGCTGCACAAGGCGGCCACGGACCACGACGACTTCATCAGCGTCACGAAGAACGGTCTGGCCAACAAGATCGCCAACTGCATCAACAACGGTCAGAACTGCGCGTGATCCGGTAACGGACGCCAGACAGAAGGCCGGTGACGAGACCCCCCTCCCGTCACCGGCCTTCGTCCTGCCCGGGCACCGCGGTCAGCCGCTGTGCGCGTGGTGGTCGGCGCCCTCCTCCAGGTCGCCGCCGAGCGTGCCGCGCAGCGCCTCGACCACACCGCCGTCGCCGACGGCGACCCACTTGCGGCCGACCAGGTAGTGACCGCCGTAGTCCTTCGCGTCGTTGATCCACTCGCGCTGGCCGCGGTCGGTGGCGAAGGTGGCGAGGATGAACCTGCCGTCGCCGTTGCGGCAGAGGGCTTGGCGGATCTCGTCGGCGTCGGTCTGCATGTTCGGCTTGCACTTCACCTCGGCGGCCAGGCGCTCCAGGCTGCCGGTCGCGGTCGGCGGGACCGACTCGGTGTGCCCGCCCGAGCCGCACCCCGCCAGCGTCACGACGGCCGCGGCGCCGAGCAGCAGTCCTGTCAACCTCATCTGTTCCTCCGGTCCTCGTGTGAGAAGCATGCCCCAGCTCCTTCGGATACGGCTCCCGCGCGCGGTGCGCTCAAATCCGGTGACCGGGCGCGTACGGGTGTGCGAAGGTGGCGCGGTGAACGAGAACTGGGAAGACCGCGTGACCGCCGCCTGGGCCGCCTTCGACGACTACCCGGAGGAGCGCGCGCACGAGTTCCGCGCGCGGATCGACGCACTCGTGGCCGAACTGCCGGACGACAGCCCCCTGGGCCCCTTCGAACAGGCCTGCGCCTGGGACTCCACCGGGCACTCCGACCAGGCGGTGCCGCTGTACCGGGAGGCGCTGGCCCGCGGACTCGACGGCTACCGGGGCCGCCGGGCGAAGATCCAGCTGGCGAGTTCGCTGCGCAACACCGGGCAGGCCGAGGAGGGCGTCAAGCTGCTCACGCCCGAACTGGACGCCCCCTCGGACGAGTTGGACGACGCGGTGCGGGCCTGTCTCGCCCTGTGTCTGTCCAGCCTCGGCCGGGACCGCGAGGGCCTGTCCCTGGTGCTCGGTGCCCTCGCCCCCCATCTGCCGCGCTACCAGCGGTCGATGGCGAACTACGCGCGCGCCCTGCTCGAACCGGGTGTGTGAACCACTCGTCCGGCGGTGACCAACCACCGGCTCGCTCGTTCTCCCGGACGTGCAGTCACAGCATGTATCGCAGCGTCCCCCCTCCGCCGGCGGCACCGGCCCGGTCGGCGTCGAGCAGGCCGAGGCCGCGCTCGTCGAGCACTACCCCCGGCTGGTCCGGCTCGCCTACCTCGTGCTGCCGCCGGGTCTCGGCCGCGGCCGCCGCGTGCTGACCGCACACGCCCTCGCCCAGCGCGCGCTGCCCCGGAGCCGCAAGCTCCCGTCCGTCGTCCCGGCCCAGGCCTCGGGCCGGGAGGGCGACCCCGGGTACGCCTACCTGCGCGAGCGGGTGCTGCGGACGGCCCTGGAGGCGGCCCGCCCCCGCAAGGGCCTGCCCCGGCTCGCCCAGCTGCCCCCGTCGCTGCCCCAGGTGTGGGGCCTCCGGCTGTTCCCGCGTTCCGGCGGCGCCGACGAACTCGCTCTCGAACAGCGGCTGTCCGGCCTGTCCGGACCGGCCCGTGCCGCCTATGTCCTGCGCGGCCTGGAGAGGCTGCCCGACCCGGACGTCCGCGAGCTCCTCGAAGCCGTCGGCGTGACCGACCCGGGCGGCGCGCTGGCCTCGGCGAACAGCGTGCCCGCCCAGCCGGGGCTGCTGTCCTCCCCCGAGTTCGACCCGTGCTCGCTGCAGGCCCGGCCCACCGACCTGGTGCGCCGCCGCCAGCACACCAAGGCCGCCCTGGCCGCCGCCGCGGCGCTCGCGGTGTGCGGCGTGCTGGTCGCCCTGCCCGGCGGCGGCTGGGGCCCCGACGGTGCGGCAGCCCCCGCCTACGCCGGCAACCCGGCCGCCGAGGCCGCCCTCGACCCCGGCCGGCTGACCCGGATTCCCGCCGACGCCTGGCGCACCTCGGCCCGCACCGACTTCTCCGTGTGGCCCGCGCGCGGCCCGCTCACCGGTGACCAGGCCCTGCTGCGCCGCGCCCTCGCGGTCTGGGCCCGCCCCGGTGAGACCGTCCGGGTCTCGGCGACCCCGGGCACCCAGACCGGCGGTCCGGCCGGCCCGCCCCAGCTGCTGTACGCGGGCACGGTCGACGCCGCCCGGGTGGTGATCCTCTACGACGGTCTGCGCGTCGCCCGGTACGCCGAGCCGAAGGACGGCACGCAGGGCGCGGCCCTGGACTTCGCCCGGGTCGACGGCGCGACGGGCGCCGGGGCGAGCGCGCTCGTGCTGGGCCGCGCCGACGGCAACGTCCGCTACCTGACCGCGCCCTGGGTGACGGGGGCGGCCCAGCGTGACCTGACGAAGCCGGACGCGGCGGCGGTGCCGCTGACCCGTGCCGACGGTGTCACCGCGCCGCTGGCCAGCCCCGCCCTCAGGTCCGGCGCCTGCGCCTCGTGGACCGTGCTCCAGCTGACCGACGCCTCCGGCACGCACCTGGCCACCGACCTCGGCGAGCTGGTCCCGGCCCGGCTCACGGCCGGCCGGCCCGGCGCGGCCGGTGAGGTGACCGGCGCCCAGGCGCTGCGGACGTGGGCGCCGTTCGCCTGCTCCCTGGCGGCGGAGCGCTCGGCGGGCATCCGGAGCGTCAACGCCTGGGCGTACGCCGAGCAGCCGCTGCCCGACGGCAGCGGGTCCGGCACCTGGGTGTGCACCAGGGCCGAGACCTGGCGCGGCAACGGCACGGCCGCGCTGGCACTGTTCCGTACGCCCGGCGGGGTGGCCGGAACGGTCGTCGCCAAGGGCACGGACGTACCGGCCTGCGGGCCACGTGATCCGCATGTGCTGGCCGGGGTGCTATGGAAGTCGGCGGCGGGCTCCTGGTACCTGCTGGCGGCGGGCGGCAGGGACACGGCGTCGATCGGGGCGTCGGGCGGGGTCACCGCGTCCGGGCGGGGCCCGTTGCTGGCCGCGAAGGCCGCGCAGGGCGCCCGGGCTGACCTGACGGGAACGCTGGCGGACGGGCGGACGATCAGCGGACTGCACTAGCCGACGCCCACACCCACGCCCACGCCCACACCGGTCACAGGTCGCCGGAAGACGGGAACGCCGGCGGCCGGAATCGATCGGTAAAGTGTTCGCATGAGTACCGGGGTTCGCCGCAGGATGGGTGTCGAGGAGCGGCGGCAGCAGCTGATCGGTGTCGCCCTCGACCTGTTCAGCCGACGCTCGCCCGACGACGTCTCCATCGACGAGATCGCCACGGCGGCGGGCATCTCGCGCCCGCTCGTCTACCACTACTTCCCCGGCAAACTCAGCCTGTACGAGGCCGCGTTGCAGCGGGCGTCGGAGGATCTCGCGAGTCGTTTCGCCGAGCCCCACGAGGGCCCGCTGGGCGCCCGGCTACTGCGGGTGATGGGCCGGTACTTCGACTTCGTGGACGACCACGGCCCCGGTTTCTCGGCCCTGATGCGCGGCGGCCCGGCCGTGGGCTCCTCCACCACGAACGCGCTCGTCGACTCGGTGCGGCAGGCCGCGTACGACCAGATCCTGTCGCACCTGGACGTGCGCGAGGCGTCCGCGCGCCTGGAGCTGGTGGTCCGTTCCTGGATCTCGCTCGCCGAGTCCACGGCGCTGATCTGGCTGGACGGCCGGCGCGTGCCGCGTGCCGAACTGGAGCGCCAGCTCGTGCACGACTTCGCCGCGCTGGCCGCCGTCAGCGCGGCCTACGACCCGGACATGGCCGCGCTGCTGCGCACGATGGTGAAGGACGAGCCGGCCGACGGCCCCTTCGCGGAGCTCGTCGGCCGGCTGCTGTCCCTGGCGCCCTGAGCTACCGGTCGGCCTTCCGGTACGACGGGTCCAGGTCGCGGACCTCGGCGGAGGCGTGCACGGCGAACGCCGTGTCCGCCACGTGCGTGCGGACCAGCTCCACGACCGCCTCCGTCAGCTTCGCCTTCGTCTCGTCGCCGCGTCCGGCGAGGAGCCCGATCGTCACGTGCACGACGGCGTGCCCGCGCGCCCCGGGATCCTCGTACCCGAACACCGTGTACGCGCTCGGCCGGAACTGCGTCTTGCAGGCCTCCGGCTTGGCCGCCGCGATCTCCACGGTCGCCTCGTGCAGCGCCCGGGCGAAGCCCTCGCGGTCGAAGGCGTCCTCCACGATGTCCGAGTAGTCGACGGTGATCTGCGGCATGCGCACTCCTGTTCTACGGCGTCGGTCCGACCCTACTTCTCCGCCCGCGTGAACACCGCGACGGTCCGCGCCGGGACGGTGAACGTGCCGGAGCCGGCCGTGTAGGCGGCGGTCTTCACCACCGGGTCGGCACCGGAGGCC
>NZ_BNBF01000022.1:67765-78736 GCF_014654935.1 Streptomyces capoamus | reverse complement strand
TGCACCGGGTGCAGCCGGTAGCGCTGCCCGGCGAGCGCCTGGACGCGCTGCTCCTGCCGCTCGGGGGTGGCGTTGAAGACGACGACGAGGCCGCCCAGCTTCATGGTGATCACCCCGGGCGTCTCGTCCTTCCCGGACAGCGGGAAGGACAACAGGTCCTGCACCTGGGCTGCCGTGCCGAGGGAGAAGACCTTCTCCGTCGTGCCGATCCTGAGCAGGTCGCGGTAGGCGGCGGAGGCCCCGGTGATCTGAGGGCAGCCGACCTTGACGCCGGCGAGCAGGGGCCGGGCGTAGTCCCACTTGGAGGCGTTGTCGGCGGCCGGGGGCAGTCCGCGGCCGAAGCCGTTGCCGTCGGCGCAGTTCCAGTGGATGGCGTTGAACCAGTCCCCGCTGTCGAAGGAGTTGCGGTCCAGGGACTTGGAGCGCAGCAGATCGGTGCCGGCCTGGGAGAGTGCCGGGCCCTGGGAGAGCGCGGCGGTGGCCATCGCGAGGACCTGCATCCGGGCCCGGTCGGACGCGGAGGTGTCCTTCGGCAGCTTGTAGGTCAGCGCGTCGAACAGCGACTCGTTGTCGTGGGCGTCCACATAGGCGAGGGCGTCACCGGGCACGTGCGCGTACCCGGCGGGCGCGCCGTTGTAGTCGACCCCGGCGCCGGTCACCTCCTTGCCGTCGCTGTCGGTGAAGCGGTACCCGGCCAGGTTGCCGGTCAGCCCGACCTTGATCAGGTCCTGGTAGTGCAGCAGGCGCGCCTTCTGCTCCTCCTTCGTGCCGTTGGCGGTGGAGGAATTGGGGTCGGTGTAGAGCCCGGACGCGAAGCCCTGGACACCGGGGTCGGCGTCGAAGGGGCCGCCGCCGCGCACCGCGTCACGGGCCCGGTCGGAGAAGGTGGCGATACCGGTGCCGGCCATGTTGGCCTGCGTGGCCTGGACGAACCGGGCGTCGTTCGCGACCTCGCCGAAGTTCCAGCCCTCCCCGTACAGGATGATTTTCTTGCCGTCCACGCCGTCCTTCTTCAAGGTCAGCGCGTCCAGGGCCTTGCGGACGGCCAGGATGTTGGCCTTGGGGTGGTGGCCCATGAGGTCGAAGCGGAACCCGTCGACCTTGTACTCCTTGGCCCAGGTGACGATCGAATCCACGACCAGCTTGCCCATCATCGCGTTCTCGGGCGCGGTGTTGGCGCAGCAGGTGCTGGTGGCCACCGAGCCGTCGGCCAGCAGCCGCTGGTAGTAGCCGGGCACGATCCGGTCCAGGACGGAGGTGTCGGCCTGGCCGTCGGCCGCCGTGTGGTTGTAGACGACGTCCATGACGACCCGCAGACCGTCACCGTTCAGCGACTGCACCATCCGCCGGAACTGCACCGTACGGGCGGTGCCGTCCGGGTCGGTGGCGTAGGAGCCCTCGGGGACGGTGTAGTGGTAGGGGTCGTAACCCCAGTTGTAGGCGTCCTTGGCGGCGGTCTTCGCCACGCACTCCTGCTGCTTGTCGGAGTCGGCCGGCAAGGAGGCCAGGTCGCAGTCGGGGGTGGCCTGGTCGGCCTTCCTCTCGGGGATCGTGGCGATGTCGAAGACGGGCAGCAGGTGCACGTAGGACGTGCCGGCCCTGGCCAGGGCCCGCAGGTGCCTGGAGCCGTCGCTGTTCTTGTCGGCGAAGGCCAGGTAGGTGCCCCGGTCCTCGGCCGGGACGGTCTTGTCGGCGACCGAGAAGTCCCGGAGGTGCAGTTCCTGGATCTGCGCGTCCTTCAGCGGGACCGCCTCGGGCTTGCGCAGCGCCGCCCAGCCGCTCGGGGCAAGCTTCTTGTCGCTCAGGTCGACGACGAGGCTGCGCGCCGAGTTCGCGGTCAGCGCGACCGAGTAGGGGTCGGTGACCTTGTTGGTGACCAGCTTGCGGACGCTGGGCGCCCACACCTTCACCACGTACCGGTAGGGCTTGCCCTTCCAGGACGCCGGGCCGGTGACGGACCAGACACCGGTGGTGTCGTCGCGGTGCATCCCCACGGACGTGCCGTCGAGGTCGAGGCGGACACTCTGCGCGGTCGGCGCCCACACGGCCAGGGTCGGCCTGCCGTCGTGGAAGGTCGGCCCGAGCTTCGCCTTCGTCCCCCCGGGGTACAGGTCGTCCAGCACGCCCGCGGTCTGCACCCCGGTCGCGGCCAGCACGGCCCTGTTCGCGGCGCGCTGGCTGGCGACCAGCTGGCCGGTGAGCGCGGCACGCACCCGGTCCCGGTCACGCGGGTCGACGGACCAGGCGGTGTAGTCCTTCAGGTGCGGGAACCTGGCCTTCTGGGCATCGGTCAGGGTCGTCCTGGTCAGCCGCAGCCAGCGCTCGTCGTCGCTGGTCAGCGCGCCGTCCTTGACGGTGATCGAGCCGTCGCGGGAGGAGAGGAGCTGGGTGGAGGCGGCACCGTCGACGCCGTTCCAGGCGACGGTGTCCCGGTCGATCCAGACCGCCTTCGCCGTGCTCAGGTCGAGCGCGGCCGCGCTGCCCGCGGGCTGCGGCAGCAGGTGCTCCTCCTGGCCGTTCAACAGCCACACCTCATGGCCGTCGGCCCTGAGGTCGAGGGACCGGTCGGTGGGCAGGTCCTTGTCGTCGCCCTTGTGGACGATGTAGCTGAGACTGGTGGCACCCGCGCTGAGCGGCACCTCGAAGACCGCGCCATAGGCGTCAGTCTTCACCGGCTTCAGCGGGTTCGACCAGTCGGTGGGGTTCGCCGCGCCGGTCCAGACGTGCAGGCCCCAGCCGTCGTAGTTCCCGTCGGCGCGGTGGTAGTGCAGGACCGCCTTGGTCTCGTCCTGCGCCGGATAGTCGGGCTTCTTGGTCAGGACGTCGGCCTTGCCCTGCTCGATCCACACCTCACCGGTCTTGGTGACGTCGATGCTCCGGTCGGCGGCGACGTCCTTGTTGCCGTCCTTGTCGATGACCAGGAAGCCGACGTTCGAGGCGCCGGGCTTGAGCTTGACCCAGGCGAAGGCGCCGTAGGCGTCGCGGCCGGTGAAGGGGTGGCTGGCGGGCCAGTTCGTGGCCTCGCCGTCGGCGAGGTCGCCCCAGGCGTACAGGCCCCAGTCGGCGTAGTCGCCGTCGGCGCGCTTGTAGTGGACGACCGCGTAGTCGCGGGAGGAGGCGGTGGGGACCTCGGGGGCGGGCGCCGTGCCGGTGGTGCTGCTCGCCGTCGCGCTCGCGGTGCGTCCCGCGGAGTCCACGACGACGGCCTTGTAGCGCAGGGCGGTGCCGGCCTTCACGTCCCTGCCGATGGCCTGGGTGACCTTGTACGGGGCGTGGTCGGCGGAGCCGAGGACGCGCCAGGGGCCGTTGCCGACCTGGGCGGCGAAGACGACCCGGTCGAGCTGCCCCCCGTCCACGTCGGCGGAGAGCTCGACGGTGCCGGTGGCGCCGGCGTCCGGGGCCTTCAGGGTGAGGGAGGGCCTGGCGGTGGGCTCGGCGAGGGGGCCGGCGGCCTTGAGGACGACGGCGGAGCCGGCCGGGACGGTGACCGTGACCTTGCGGTCGGCGCCGGAGTGCACCGTGGCGTGCGTGCCGTGGATCCCGCGGTACGTCATGTCCGCCGATCCGGTCGCGAACGTGGCGGTCTTCGCCGCGTCGGCGTTGTTGAGGGCGACGACGTACTCGGTGCCGGAGCGGGCGTCCGTCCGGGTGAAGGCGTAGACGCCGGCGCCGTCGGCCGCGTACCGCTCGGTCTGGACGCCGTCGGTGAGCGCCGGGTTGTTCTTCCGGAGCTCGGCGAGGGCGGCGATGTCCTTGTAGAGCGGGGCGCGGCGGTCGTAGGCGTCGCTGGCGTGGGTGCGGTCGGTGCCGATCTCGTCGTCGTCCAGGTAGTCGGCGACCTTGGAGGCGAACATGGTCTGGCGGGCGTCCTTGTCGCCGCCGGAGCCGGTGAAGCCCTGCTCGTCGCCGTAGTAGACGACCGGGTTGCCGCGGCTGAGGAACATCAGCTCGTTGGCGAGCCGGTCCTTCGCCAGGATCTCGGCGTCGGTGGCCTTGGGGTTGTCCTGCTTCAGGAAGTACCCGATGCGGCCCATGTCGTGGTTGCCGAGGAAGGTGACCTGCTCGTAGGCGTTGGCCTTGTCGGTGGTGTACCGGTAGTCGTCACCGAAGAGGCTCGCGAGCTTCTGCGCGCTGCCGCCCTGCGAGGCGTAGGAGCGGGCCGCGTCCTGGAAGGGGAAGTCGAGGGTGGCGTCGAGGCGGCCCTGGGTGACGTAGGGGGAGGTGACGGAGGTGTCGGCGGAGTAGACCTCGCCGAACATGAAGAAGTTCTTCCGTCCGTGCGCGGCCGCGTACCGGTCCAGCGCGGTGGCCCACTGGGTCCAGAACGCCATGTTCACGTGCTTGACGGTGTCGATGCGGAACCCGTCGATCGCGAAGTCCTTCACCCAGCGCTGGTAGATCCTCTCCATGCCGTGGACGACCTCGGGGCGCTCGGTCCACAGGTCGTCGAGGCCGGAGAAGTCGCCGTAGGTGGCGGATTCGCCCGCGTAGGTGGAGTCGCCCCGGTTGTGGTACATCGCCGGGTCGTTCAGCCAGGACGGCACCTTGGACCGGCTCGTGACCCGCGGGGTGCGCGGGAAGGAGTCCGCGTCGACGGCCGGGAACGTCCGGCGCCCGTCGGCGTAGTCGGCGTCGTCGAAGGGCCGCCCGTCCTTGGTCAGGTACGGGAAGGCGCCCTTGGAGAGGTAGTCGTAGGACTTCTCCTCGTAGTCCACCAGGTCGGCGGTGTGGTTGGTGATGACGTCGAAGAAGACCTTCATGCCCTTGGCGTGCGCCTGGGAGATCAGGGTCTTCAGGTCCTTGTCGGTCCCGAAGTGCGGGTCGACGTGGGTGAAGTCGGTGATCCAGTAGCCGTGGTACCCGGCGGAGGCGTTGGCGCCACTGCCCTGCACCGGGCGGTTCTTGAAGATCGGCGCCAGCCAGATGGCGGTGGTGCCGAGCCCCTTGATGTAGTCCAGCTTCTTCGTCAGGCCCTTGAGGTCGCCGCCCTGGTAGAAGCCCTTGTCGGTGGGGTCGTAGCCGGTGCTGAGCCGGGAGCCGGTGAGCCCGCCCCGGTCGTTGGAGGTGTCCCCGTTGGCGAACCGGTCCGGCATGACGAAGTAGAACTGCTCGCGGGTGGCGTCGTGCCGGGCGGGTACGGCGGCGAGCTTCGCGTCCGAGGGGGGTGCGGGCGGGGTGGCGGCCCGGGCCGCCGGCACCTGGACCAGGGCGGCGGCGAGCGCCAGTCCGGTGAGGGCGGCGGCCCTCCTTCTGCGATGCGGCGTGCGGCGCGTGCGCGGCGCCGGCCATCTCGGTATCACGGGTCGTGACTCCTAGGGGATCGCGGTGATCGCGGGGATCGCGGCGGGGACTTGCAGCAAGGGGCGTGAAACCTCCCGAAAGAGGTTCCACGCACCGTCAGGGAGGCCGGTCAGCAGCCCGACTTGCCGGCGTAGAGCGCCAGGGCCGTGTTCGAGCCGAGGGTGGCGGTGAACTGTCCGCTGGAGTTCACGGTCACCGGGGTGTTGTTCTGGACGTTGCAGTACGTCCCGGCGGGCAGGGACGTCTGGTAGGTGCGGGTCAGTGCCGAGGACTCGTGGTTGATGGCCACGTAGCCCTTGGTGCCCCGGCCGAACGCGATCGCGTTGTTGCCGTTGTCCCACCAGTTGGTGACCGCCTGGCCGCGGGTCGCGTTGCGGAAGGCGACCATGGACTTGATCTCCGGCCAGGCGTGCTGGCACTTCCAGCCGTCCTGCCAGCAGGCGTTCACCTGGCCGCCGTTGGGCGGGCCGGCGTCGGCGTCCGACCACTCGTAGCCGGAGTTGACGTCGGGGGCGCCGTAGGGCCAGGCCAGCATGAAGACGTTGGCCAGGGTGTAGTCGGCGCCGTTCTTGTAGTTCAGGGTGCTGCCGTTGCGCTCGGTGTCGTGGTTGTCCACGAAGACACCGGCGACCGAGCTGTTCAGGTAGCCCCAGCCCTCGCCGTAGTTGGTGAGGTAGGCGAGCTTCTCGCTGGTGAAGACGCGCTTGAGGTCGTAGGCGTAGCGGAACTCCTGGACGTCGCCGTTGCCGGTGTACTCGGAGGGCTGCACGGCCTCGCCCGCGCCGTAGATGACCTCCTGCTTCCAGTAGGCGGACGGGTTGGTGAGGCGGCTCTTGATGTCGGCGAGGTCGGCGGCGGGGATGTGCTTGGCCGCGTCGATGCGGAAGCCGTCGACCCCGAGGCCGAGCAGGTCGTTCATGTACCCGGCGATCGTCTTGCGGACGTACTCCTCGCCGGTGTCCAGGTCGGCGAGGCCGACGAGTTCGCAGTGCTGCACGTTCCAGCGGTCGGAGTAGTTCGACACCTGGGAGGTGCAGTCGTCGAAGTCGGAGGAGGAGTACAGGCCCGGGTAGGTGTACTTCGTGTACGACGAGCCGCCGGTGCCGGTGCCGCTGCCCGCCGACATGTGGTTGACCACCGTGTCGACGACGACCTTCACGCCGGCCGCGTGGCAGGTGTTCACCATGTTCTGGAACGCCGTGCGGTCGCCGAGACGGCCGGCGATCTTGTACGACACCGGCTGGTACGACGTCCACCACTGCGCGCCCTGTATGTGCTCGGCGGGCGGGGAGACCTGGACGTAGCCGTACCCGGCGGGGCCCAGGGTGGTGGTGCACTCCTTGGCCACCGAGGCGTACTTCCATTCGAAGAGGACCGCGGTGACGTCCTTCGTGCCGGGCGGGGAGGCCTCGGCGGCCGTCGGGGTCATGCCAACCAGAGAGACGGCCGTGAGGGCGACCGCCGTGGGGAGCGTTCTGCGTGCCATGTGGGGTTCCTTCGACGTTGAAGGCAAGGTCCGCTCAGGGCGCTTGCTGAAATATTTCAGCAAACTTGCGGTGACGCAGATGTTAAAGGCCCGCCGCCCGAAAAGGCAGCGGGCCGTTGTGAAGTTGATGCAAGAAGTTTCAGACGAGGGGTCAGTCCGCCGTCGTCCACCACACGGTGGTGTCTGCGGGCACCTTCGCCTCGCCGCCGGTCTCGGCGACCTCCCCGCTGGCGAGCAGCACACGGCCGTACGCCGGGGTCGTCACCGACTCGCCCGTGGTGTTCGCGACGCACACGAACTCGCCGCGCCGGAAGGCCAGCACGCCCTCCGGTGCCCGCAGCCACTCCACCGCCTCACCGGCGCCCAGGTCCGGGTGCGAGCGGCGGGTCCGCAGCGCCGTCCGGTACAGCTCCAGCGTCGAGCCGGGCACGCCCGTCTGCGCCTCCACGCTCAGCTCGGCCCAGCCCGCCGGCTGCGGGAGCCAGCTGCCGCCGCTGCCGAAGCCGTACGACGAGCCCTCCCGGGTCCACGGGATCGGCACCCGGCAGCCGTCGCGGAAGCCGTCCTGGCCGGCGCCCCGGAAGTACGCCGGGTCCTGGCGCACCTCGTCGGGCAGGTCCACGACGTCCGGCAGGCCGAGTTCCTCGCCCTGGTAGACGTAGGCCGAGCCGGGCAGCGCCAGCATCAGCAGGGTGGCCGCCCGGGCGCGGCGCAGGCCCAGTTCGCGGTCGCCCGCCGTGCGGATCTGGGTGCCCAGGCCGGGCGGGTTGGCGAAGCGGGTGGCGTGCCGGGTGACGTCGTGGTTGGACAGCACCCAGGTGGCGGGGGCGCCCACCGGACGCATGGCATCCAGGGTGCGGTCGATCACCCCGCGCAGCTCGGCCGCGTCCCACTCCGTGCCCAGGTACTGGAAGTTGAAGGCCTGGTGCAGCTCGTCGGGACGGACGTAGTTGGCGGTGCGCTCCACCGTCGGGGTCCAGGCCTCGGCGACGAAGATGCGCTCCCCCGCGTACTCGTCCAGGATCGTGCGCCACTGCCGGTAGACGGCGTGCACGCCGTCCTGGTCGAAGAACGGCATGACATCGTTGCCCAGCAGCTTCAGCTGGTCGTGGGCCCCGAGGTCGGGCAGGCCGTCGGCCTTCACCAGGCCGTGGGCGACGTCGATGCGGAAGCCGTCCACGCCCATGTCCAGCCAGAAGCGCAGGATGGAGCGGAACTCGTCGCCGACGGCCGGGTGGTCCCAGTTGAAGTCGGGCTGCTCGGGGGCGAAGAGGTGCAGGTACCACTCGCCGGGCGTGCCGTCGGGCTCCGTGACCCGGGTCCAGGCCGGGCCGCCGAAGATGGACTCCCAGTCGTTGGGCGGGAGTTCGCCGTCCTTCCCCTTGCCGGGGCGGAAGTGGTAGCGCTCGCGCAGCGGGGAGCCGGGGCCCTCGGCGAGGGCGCGCTTGAACCACTCGTGCTGGTCGGAGGAGTGGTTGGGGACCAGGTCCACGATGATGCGCAGGCCGTGCGCGTGGGCGTCGCGGATCAGCGCGTCGGCGTCCAGCAGGGAGCCGAACATCGGGTCCACGGCGCGGTAGTCGGCGACGTCGTAGCCGGCGTCGGCCTGCGGGGAGGCGTAGAAGGGGCTGAGCCACACGGCGTCGACGCCGAGGTCACGCAGGTAGGGCAGACGGGAGCGTACGCCCTCCAGGTCGCCCATGCCGTCGCCGTTGCTGTCGGCGAAGCTGCGCGGGTAGACCTGGTAGATGACCGCGTCCCGCCACCAGTCGCGGCGGTCGGTGACGGCGGCGGAGTGGCGGGCCGGTGCGGCAGAGTGCTGCTGGCTCATGGCGTCCTTGAAACGTAACAGGGGCATGGTGGGAGGTGGGTGAGGCGGGCCGCGGTGACAGCGGGGTCGGATGGACACGGCGGCCCGCCTGGTCGGGGTGGGCCTCAGCCCTTGGTGCCGCCGGCGGTGAGACCGGTGACGAGGTTCTTCTGCACGAGGTAGAAGAACACCGTCACGGGTATCGCGATCAGCACCGCGGTGGCGGCCATGAAGTTCCACTGGGCGTCGTGCTCGCTGACGAAGGTCTGCAGGCCGACGGCGAAGGTGTACTTGGAGTCGTCCAGCAGGAAGGTGGTCGCGAAGGCGACCTCGCCGACGGCGGTGATGAAGTTGTAGAACGCGGCCACGGCCAGTCCCGGGCGGGCCAGCGGCAGGATCAGCCGGAAGAAGGTGCCGAAGGGGCTCAGCCCGTCCACCCGTCCGGCCTCGTCGATCTCGAAGGGGATGGTGTCGAAGTACCCCTTGAGCAGCCAGGCGCTGTACGGCACGGCGGTGGTGCAGTTGACGAGGATCAGCGCCCAGTAGGTGTCGATGAGACCGAGCTCGCTGAAGATCTCGTACATCGGCACGATCAGGACGGCGATCGGGAAGGCCTGGGTGAGCAGCAGGACCCACATCAGCTGCTTGTAGCCGGGGAAGCGCATGCGGGAGACCGCGTAGCCGGTGGTGGCGGCGACGAGCACCCCGACGAGGGTGGTGCCGAGGGCCACGATCATCGTCGACTTGAACCAGTCGAGGAAGCCGGTGTGCTCCAGCACGAAGCTGTAGTTCGAGAAGGTCGCCTTGCCCGCGATCCCGCCCGGGTGCAGGTAGTCCTCCTTGTCCGGGCCGAGCGACAGGTAGAACAGCCAGGCCACCGGGGCCAGGGCGATCAGGCTCGCCACGACGAGGCCGCCGTGCAGCAGGGCGGCGCCGAGCGGGCCGCGCTCGCCGCGCCGGCGGACCGGACGGCGGCGCGGGGCGGCGGGAACCTGCGGGGTCACCGGGCGTCCCGGCTCGATCTCGGGGGGTGTCGTGGTGCTCATGGCGGCGGCTCCTGCGGCGTCAGACGGCGAGCTGGTCATTGCGCTTCAGCCAGCGGAAGTAGAAGGAGGTGAAGACGGTCAGGATCGACAGCAGCAGTACGCCGTACGCGGCGGACTGGGCGAAGTCGCGCGGCTGCTGGCCGAAGCCCAGGGCGTAGGCCCAGGTGACGAGGATCTGGGCGTCCGGGGCGGAGTTCTTGCCGAACAGCAGGAAGATGATGACGAACTGGTTGAAGGTCCAGATGACGCCGAGCAGCACGACGGTGGAGCTGACCGAGCGCAGCCCGGGCAGGGTGACGTGCCGGAACCGCTGCCAGGCCGTGGCGCCGTCCATCTCCGCGGCCTCGTAGAGGGAGGAGTCGATGGACTGCAGCCCGCCGAGCAGGGACAGCATCATGAACGGCACACCGCACCAGGTGTTGACCATGATCGCGGAGAACCGCTGCCAGAAGGTGTCCTCCAGCCATTCCGGCTGGGGCAGGTGGAGGGCGCCGAGGAGCTGGTTGAGCGCGCCGGAGTCGGCGAGCATGATCCGCCAGGAGAAGACGGTGACGAAGGTCGGCACGGCCCAGGGCAGGACGAGCAGCAGCCGGTAGACGGTACGGCCGCGCAGCTTCTGGTCGAGCATGAGCGCGAGACCGAGGCCGATGGTGTAGTGCAGGGCGACGCAGGCGACGGTCCAGAACACGGTCCACAGGAAGTGCGACCAGAACCGGTCGTACGCCGTCGGGCCGAACAGGATGTCCTGGTAGTTGTCCAGGCCGATGAACTTGTAGGTGGCGTCGATGTGGTTGACGCCGATCGTGCGCGCCGAGTTGAGGCTGTTGGCGTCGGTGAGGGTGAGGTAGAAGCCCCGGACCAGCGGGTAGCCCACGAGGACGCCGAGCACGACGACCACCGGGGCGATCATCGCGTAGGCGTACCAGTACTTCTGCAAGCCGTTGCGCACGCGCTGCCCCAGCCCGGGACGAGGCGCGCGGTCACCGCGGCGCTTGCCTGTCGCGCGGTCGATGGCGACTGTCATGGTTCGACACCTTCAAACGTTCACGGGGTTGGGCCGGGCACAGGGCGGTGGCCGCCGGGTCCTCCCCTCCCCGTGTCCACGGGGAGGATCCGACGGCCACGGGGACTCACTTGCTGAAGCCGTCGACCAGCTTGGAGATGGCCAGCTCGGCGTTGCCCAGGCCCTTGTCCAGCGACTCCTTGCCGCTGGCGACCTTGGGCAGCTCGGTGTCGAGCGGACCCCACAGGGAGCTGTACTCGGGCAGCGCCGGGCGGGGCTGCGCGGCGGCCAGGACGCCCTGGTAGCCGGCGATGCCCGGGTCGGT
>NZ_BNBF01000022.1:64405-67732 GCF_014654935.1 Streptomyces capoamus | reverse complement strand
CTTGACCTTGCCGGTGTAGGCGTCGGACCGGGTGGGCAGGGTGGAGTTCTTCAGCGCGATGGTCTCCTGGGCCTGCGCCGAGGTCATGAACTGCACGAACTTCAGGGCCGCCTGCTGGTGGGCCTTGTCGGAGCCGGCGTAGACCGAGAGGTTGTGGCCGCCTGTCGGGGCGCCCGCCTTGCCGGCGGAGCCGGCCGGGACGGTGGCGATGCCGAGGTTCGTCTTGTCCTTGAAGGCGCTGCCCTTGTAGAAGTTCGTGATCTCCCACGGGCCCTGGATGATCGCGGCGACCTTGCCGTTGACGAACGCGTCCTGGATGTGGGCGTAGGCGTCGGCGGTCGCGTCGGCCTTGTGCAGGCCCTTGCCGGAGAACAGGCTCAGCCAGGTGCCGTAGGCCTTCTTCGCGGCGGCCGAGTTCACGGTGATCTTCTTGGCGGCGACGTCGACGGTGTCGGTGCCCTCGCCGTAGAGGAAGGTCTGGGCGTAGTAGGCCTGGGTGGAGCCCCAGTAGCCGTCGACCCCGGCCTTGCCCTTGATCTTGGCGGCGTCGGCCTTCAGCTCGTCCCAGGTCTTGGGGGCCTCGGTGATGCCGGCCTTCTTGAACAGGGCCTTGTTGTAGACCAGCGCGAGGGTGTCGGTGACGAACGGCACGCCGTAGGTCTTGCCCTCGTACTGGGCCTGCTTGATCAGGTTCGGCTGGAACTTGCCCTGCTCGGCGAGGGCGTCGGTACCGTCCAGCGGCAGGAAGAAGCCCTTCTTGGCGAAGGCCGGGGTCCAGCCGACCTCCGAGCGCAGCACGTCCGGGGCACCGGTGGCGCCGGCCGCGGTGTCGAACTTGTTCTGCGCCTGGTCGAAGGGCACGTTGACGTACTTGACCTTGATGTTCTTGTGGGCGGCCTCGAACTGCTGCACCAGGGTCTTGTACGTCGGCGCCTCATTGGTGGCGTTGGAGGTGTCCCACCAGGTGATGGTGACCGGGCCGTCCGACTTTCCGCTGTCGCTGTCGCTCCCGCCGCACGCCGTCGCCGTGAGGGCGAGGGACGCCACCAGCGCGGAGGCCGCTATGCCACGCCGCATGAGTTCTCCTTGAGGGTTAAGCCCGAGTGTTGCCACTGCGCCGATGGGGGTCCCCCCGCGCGAGCGAAGTCGAGCGTGGAGGAGGCCGCCGGGCGAGTGGGAACGTAACAGCCGTGTAAGCGTTGCGAAAGACCTTGCAGAAAAAAAGTGCAAGGGGACACGATGGTTACCCCGCCGTGACCGCCCGGCGACCGGGACGCAACCTGGTCGTGCCGGAGCTGAGCGGTGTGGGCGGCACGTGTGCAAGACTTGCAAGCTCTTGCCACCGACAATCCCGAGGGAGCGCGATGACGCAGCAACCCACGGCAGGACGTGCGCCCGCCCGCGCCCGGCGTCCGGCCGGTGTGCAAGGTCAGATACGACGGGTACAGTCCAGTGGCGTGACCACACGGCTTGCCGACATCGCTGCGCAGGCGGGGGTGAGCGAAGCGACCGTCAGCCGGGTCCTCAACGGGAAGCCTGGCGTCGCCGCCACCACCCGCCAGTCCGTGCTCGCCGCGCTGGACGTGCTCGGCTACGAGCGCCCGGTACGGCTGCGGCAGCGCAGCGAGGGCCTGGTGGGGCTGATCACGCCGGAGCTGGAGAACCCGATATTCCCGGCCCTGGCCCAGGTCATCGGCCAGGCGCTGACCCGCCAGGGCTACACTCCCGTGCTCGCCACGCAGACCCCGGGCGGGTCGACGGAGGACGAGCTGACCGAGATGCTGGTGGACCGCGGGGTCGCCGGCATCATCTACGTCTCCGGGCTGCACGCGGACACCACCGCCGACATGCAGCGCTACGAGCGGCTGCGCGCCCAGGGCGTGCCCTTCGTGCTGGTGGACGGCTTCTCGCCGAAGGTCCAGGCGCCGTTCATCTCCCCCGACGACCGGGCGGCGATGGCGCTCGCGGTGACCCACCTGGCGTCGCTGGGGCACACCCGGATCGGGCTGGCGCTCGGGCCGAAGCGGTTCGTGCCGGTGCAGCGCAAGATCGAGGGCTTCGTCCGGGCGGTGCACGACCAGCTCGGCCTGCCCGCGCAGACCGTCGAGACGGAGCTGGTGCAGCACTCGCTGTACACGCTGGAGGGCGGCCAGGCGGCCGCGTCGGCACTCATCGACCGGGACTGCACGGCCGTGGTCTGCGCCAGCGACATGATGGCCCTCGGCGCGATACGGGCGGCCCGGCAGCGGGGCCTGGAGGTCCCCCGGGACGTGTCCGTGGTCGGGTTCGACGACTCGCCGCTGATCGCCTTCACCGATCCGCCGCTGACCACGGTCCGCAAGCCGGTCCCGGCCATGGGCCAGGCCGCCGTACGCACCCTGCTGGAGGAGATAGGCGGGACCCCGGCACCGCACAGCGAGTTCGTGTTCATGCCGGAACTGGTGGTGCGCGGTTCCACCGCCTCGGCCCCGCACGTCCTCCGTGCGTCGTAGGAGGAGCACCGCGGACCCGACCTCGGGATGAGCGGGCGGGCGAGCCGCGTCTGGCAGACTCTGTGCCTATGAGTGACTCCACGGTGACAGGGCCGGAGGGGCGCGAGCAGCCGGCCGTTCCGCGGACCGTCACGGGCGCGGACCGACCCGGTCCGCTCGGCCGCCTGCGCCGTCCGCGGCGGCCCCGGCTGTGGTTCGAGATCCTTCTGATCGCGGTGAGTTACTGGCTGTACTCGCTGATCCGCAACGCGGTGCCGGAGCAGCGCGCGGAGGCCCTGCGCAACGCGGACTGGATCTGGCGCGCCGAGCACACGCTCGGCATCTCCGTCGAACAGTCCGTCAACCACGCCGTGAACTCGGTGTCCTGGCTCATCGTGGGGATGAACTACTACTACGCGACCCTGCACTTCGCCGTGACGATCGGTGTGCTGGTGTGGGTGTACCGGTGGCACCCCGGCCGGTACGCGGCCACCCGCACGGTGCTGTTCGCGACCACCGGCGTGGCCCTGGTCGGCTACTACCTGTTCCCGCTCGCGCCGCCCCGGCTGATGCGCGGCGGGCACTTCGTGGACACCGTGACGGTGCACCACACCTGGGGCTCGATGGCCTCCGGCGACCTCAAGCACATGTCGAACCAGTACGCGGCGATGCCGTCGATGCACATCGGCTGGTCGCTGTGGTGCGGGCTGACGGTCTTCGCGCTGGCCTCGGTGCCGTGGGCGCGGGTGCTGGGGCTGCTGTACCCGGCGGCCACCCTGCTGGTGATCGTGGCCACGGCCAACCACTTCTGGCTGGACGCGGTGGGCGGGATGCTCTGCCTGGCCTTCGGCTTCGC
>NZ_BNBF01000022.1:60896-64369 GCF_014654935.1 Streptomyces capoamus | reverse complement strand
GGTGGCCCGCGCGTGGTACGGCAGCCTGCCGCACGCGCTGCCCCGGGTGGTGCCGGCCCGGCCGCCCGCGCCGGCTCAGGCCCTGTCGTCGTAGAACAGCTCCTCCACCACCGTGCGCGCCCGGCGGGCGGTACGGCGGTAGGCGTCCAGCATGTCCCCGGCGTGCCCGGCCCCGTGGCCCAGGTAGCGGCCGACGGCGGCCAGCTCGCGCGGCTCGGTCGGGAAGGTGTCCCCGGCCCGGCCGCGGACCAGCATCACCGCGTTGCGCACCCGGGTGGCCAGCACCCACGCCTCGTCCAGGGTCTCGGTGTCCTCCGCGGTCAGCAGTCCGGCCTCGCGGGCGGCGGCCAGCGCCCGCCGGGTGCGGGTGGTGCGCAGGCCGGGCACGTGGTGGCCGTGCCGGAGCTGGAGCAGCTGCACGGTCCACTCGACGTCGGACAGGCCGCCGGGGCCGAGCTTGGTGTGCAGCTTGGGGTCGGCGCCGCGGGGCAGCCGCTCGGACTCCATGCGGGCCTTCAGCCGGCGGATCTCGCGGACCGCGTCCTCGCCGAGGCCCTTCGCCGGGTAGCGCAGCGGGTCGATCAGCTCCATGAACCGCCGGGCCAGGTCCGCGTCGCCGGCGACCGGCTCGGCGCGCAGCAGCGCCTGTGACTCCCAGACCAGGGACCAGCGGCGGTAGTACGCCTCGTACGACTTCAGGGTGCGCACCAGCGGGCCCGACTTGCCCTCCGGGCGCAGGCCGGCGTCGATGAGCAGCGGCGGGTCGGCGCTGGGCAGCTGGAGCAGACGGCGCATCTCGGCGACGACCCTGTTCGCCGCCGCGGCCGCCTCGTGCTCGTCGACACCGTCCTGCGGTTCGTGCACGAACAGCACGTCCGCGTCGGAGCCGTAGCCCAGCTCGTGCCCGCCGAAGCGGCCCATCCCGATGATCGCGAACCGGGTGGGCAGGGTGTCGCCCCAGCCGTCACGGACGACCGCGCGCAGGGTGCCGGCGAGGGTGGCCGCGGTCAGGTCGGAGACGGCCGCGCCGACCCGGTCCACCAGGGCGCCCTGGTCGGCCTCGGCGGGGCTGGTCTCGGTGCCGTAGGAGCCGATGATGTCGGCGGCGGCGGTGCGGAACAGCTCGCGGCGGCGGACGCCACGGGCCGCGGTGACGCCCTGCCCCGCGCTCCCGGCGCGGCCCACGGCCGCCAGGATCTCCTGCTCCAGCTGGGCGCGGTCGCGCGGGAAGAGGCCGCCGCCGACGGCCGTCGGGCCGGTGCCGGTGCCGTCGCCGAGGAGGGCGACCGCCTCGGGGGCGCGCATCAGCAGGTCGGGGGCGAGGCGGCCCGCCGACAGCACACGGGCCAGGTTCTCGGCCGCCGCGCCCTCGTCGCGCAGCAGCCGCAGGTACCAGGGGGTCTTGCCGAGCGCGTCGGAGACCTTGCGGAAGTTCAGCAGGCCGGCGTCCGGGTCGGCGGAGTCGGCGAACCAGCCGAGCAGGACCGGGAGCAGGGTGCGCTGGATCGCCGCCTTGCGGGTCACGCCGGAGGCCAGGGCCTCCAGGTGGCGCAGCGCGGCGGCCGGGTCGGCGTAGCCCAGCGCCTCCAGCCGGGCGCGGGCCGCCTCCGGGCGCAGCCGGGCCTCGCCGGGGGCGAGCTGGGCGACCGCGTCGAGCAGCGGGCGGTAGAACAGCTTCTCGTGCAGCCGGCGTACGACGCCGGTGTGCCGCTTCCACTCGCGGTTCAGCTCGGCCGCCGGGTCGGCGCGCAGGCCCAGGGAACGGCCGAGGCGGCGCCGGTCCGGCTCGGACTCGGGAACCAGGTGGGTGCGGCGCAGCCGGTACAGCTGGATCCGGTGCTCCATGGAGCGCAGGAAGCGGTACGCCTCGTCCAGGCGGGCGGCGTCCTCGCGGCCGACGTAGCCGCCGGCGGCCAGCGCCTGGAGGGCGTCCAGCGTGGTGCCGCTGCGCAGGCTCGGGTCGGTGCGGCCGTGCACCAGCTGCAGGAGCTGGACGGCGAACTCGACGTCGCGCAGGCCGCCGGGGCCCAGCTTGAGTTCCCTGTCGATCTCGGCGGCGGGGATGTTCTCGACCACGCGGCGGCGCATCTTCTGGACGTCCGCCACGAAGTTCTCGCGCTCGGCCGCCTTCCACACCAGGGGTTCGAGGGCGTCGACGTACGCCTCGCCCAGGGCGGCGTCCCCGGCCACCGGGCGGGCCTTGAGCAGGGCCTGGAACTCCCAGGTCTTCGCCCAGCGTTGGTAGTAGGCGAGGTGGCTGCTGAGGGTGCGCACCAGGGGGCCGTTGCGGCCCTCGGGGCGGAGGTTGGCGTCCACCGGCCAGATGGAGCCCTCGACGGTCGACTCGGAGCAGATCCGCATGAGATGGGAGGCGAGTCTCGTGGCGGACCGCAGGGCCTGGTGCTCCTCGACGCCCTCGACCGGTTCCGCCACGAAGATCACGTCCACGTCGGAGACGTAGTTCAGCTCGTGGCCGCCGCACTTGCCCATCGCGATCACCGCGAGACGGCAGGCTGCGGCGTCCTCGGGGGCGGCACGTCCGGCCAGGGACAGGGCGGCGCGCAGGGTGGCGGTGGCCAGGTCGGCCAGTTCCGCGGCGGTCTCGGCGACGTCCGTGGTGCCGCAGACGTCGCGGGCGGCGATGGACAGCAGGCAGCGGCGGTAGGCGACGCGCAGGGAGACCGGGTCGGTGGCCCCGGCCAGGCCGCGTTCGAACTCCGCGACGCCGGGGTGGAGGTCGTGCGGCTCGTAGGTGACCAGGGCGTGCCAGTCGCCGGGGTGGCGGGCCAGGTGGTCGGCCAGGGCGGCGGAGGCGCCGAGGATCCCGAGGAGACGGTCGCGCAGCGGCTTGGCCGCGATGAGGGTGTCCAGCAGTTCGCGGTGGGCGGTGGGGCCGGGCTGGGCCTCCAGGAGGCGGACCAGGCCGTCCAGCGCGAGGTCGGGGTCGGCGGTGGCGCCGAGGGCCTCCAGGAGGACGGGATCGTCGCGCACGGGCGCCAGTTCGGGGCCGTCGAGAAGGCGCTCGGCGGCGGAGGGGTCGGTGAAGCCGTGCCGCAGCAGACGGGTGAAGGTGCTGCTCCTGCGCCCCGGCGTCATGTCCGTGACCTCCCCTTGCGTACGTCCCGACTCGGACCCGTCCTGGCCAGAGCCTAACCGGAGGGCACGCGGACGGCTCCGCGCGCGGCTGCTCGCCCGCGGTGGACCGACCGCTTGCTGGGCGGCGGCGCCCCCTGGCAGGGCGGCTCAGGAGCGGGCCGCCGGTCGGGCGGTGCGGGCCGCTCCGCGGACGGTTGCCGCCCGGGCGCGCGCGGCGGACCGGTGGGACACCAGCCACGCCCACCGGACGTGCGCGGCTGACCGGTTTTCCCGTCCGGCGCGGCGGCCCGAGCCGACGCTGCCGCACGCGGCGCACTCCGGCGGGCGGCTCGGGGCGGGCCCCGGGGGGCGCCGGCCCGGGTGTGTGCGGTGCGGCG
>NZ_BNBF01000022.1:44086-60836 GCF_014654935.1 Streptomyces capoamus | reverse complement strand
CCCGCCGTGTCCGCGGCGGCCACTGCCGCGCGGCGCGCCCGCGGCGGACCCGGCTTCCCGTCCGGCGCCGGGTCCCGGTGCGCGGCCGTCCGGGCCGGGACCGGTGCTCGCCCGCCATGCCCACGGCGCCCCGAGCCGACGCTGCCGCACGCGGCGCACTCCGGCGGGCGGCTCGGAGGCGGGCCCCGGGGGGCGCCGGCCCGGGCGTGTGCGGTGGGGCGCCCGCCGTGTCCGCGGCGGCCACTGCCGCGCGGCGCGGCCGCGGCGGACCCGGCTTCCCGTCCGGCGCCGGGTCCCGGTGCACGGCCGGCCGGGCCGGAACCGGTGCTCGCCCGCCATGCCCACGGCGGCCCGAGCCGACGCTGCCGCACGCGGCGCACTCCGGCGGGCGGCTCGGAGGCGGGCCCCGGGGGGCGCCGGCCCGGGTGTGTGCGGTGGGGCGCCCGCCGTGTCCGCGGCGGACCCGGCTGCCGGTCCGGCCCCGGGTGGCGGTGCCCGGCCGGCCGGGCAGGGGACGGTGGGCGCCGGCCGTGCCCGCGGCGGCCCGAGCCGGTGCTGTCGTGTGCAGCCGCGGGTGCGGTGGGCCCGGCTCCCGTCGGCTGTCGTGCGCGGCCGCGGGTGCGGTGGGCCGGGTTCCCGTCGGCTGTCCTGCACCGTCGGCTCCCACGGACAGGAACCGCTTGCCGGCCGGCGACGCCACCGGCGGGCGACCCAGGGGCGAACCCCGGGGGGCGCCGCGCGGGCGGTGGCCCGCCGGGCGAGGGCGGTGGGGCGCCCGCCGTGTCCGCGGCGGACCCGGCTGCCGGTCCGGCCCCGGGTCGCGGTGCCCGGCCGGGCAGGGGACGGTGGGCGCCCGCCATGCCCGCGTGGCCCGGGCCGGTGCTGTCGTGCGCCGTGCTCGCGGCGGACCCGGCCGGTGCTGTCGTGCGTGGCCGCGGCTTCGCTTGCCGTTGTCGTCAGGTCGTGGCGGAGTCGGTGGTGCCGCGCTGGTGCGGGAGGCTCGGGCGGAGGAGGTCCTGGAGGGTCTGCGCCGCTGTGGGTGCCGCGTCCGCGCAGCAGTTGTTGAAGAGGACGTGCAGTTCGTCCGCGGCTTCCGCCAAGGCCCGGATGCCGGGCAGCCATTCGGTCAGCTCCCGCTCGGTGTAGGCGTGCCGGAAGCGGTCTTCCTTGCTGCCCCTGCCCCAGTGGGGGCTGCGGCCGTGGAAGCGGAGCATGGCCAGGCGGGGGGTCGTCACGGGGACCGACTGCATGCCCTCGTAGGTGTCCGTGCCCACGGCGGTCGCGTCCAGGTCCGCCAGGAAGGCGGTCGTACGCTGCGCCTGGCCGGGCTGCCACCAGGCGGGATCGCGGAACTCCACGGCGAACGGCCAGTCGCGGGCGCGTTCGCGGGCGGTGCGGATGAAGGTCTCGGCCTTCGCGCCGGGGGCGAGGGAGGGCGGATACTGGAAGAGGAGGGTGCCCAGGCGGCCGGAGCGGTGGAGCGGGGCCAGCGCTTCGGCGTAGCGGGTCCAGACCTCGGTGTGCAGGGCCTCGTCCCGGGGGTGGCCGCGCAGGTCCGCGGGGAGGGCGGCGGGGCGGGTGGGGTGGCCGGTGAGGAGGGAGAACGCCTTGACGTCGAAGCGGAAGCCGGGGGGCGTGCGGTCGGCCCAGAGGGCGGTGGTGCGCGGGCTCGGGAGGGCGTAGTACGGGGAGTCGGCCTCGACCAGCGGGAAGCGGGTCGCGTAGTGCCGCAGGCGCTTCTCGGTGTCGCGGTGGCCGGGCGGGTACCAGCCGCTCCTGAGCAGCTCCGGGTCGGTCCAGCCGCAGGTGCCGATGAGGATCTTCGCCATGGGGGCCCAAGTACCCGGCGTTCACGTGGTCTTCACCCGCGAGGTTGGCCGGCGTGGGCTGCGGGCATATTGGCGTGTGCATGCTCTGTCCGCACCGCCAGCCGCCCACCGTTCCCCGGAGGTTGATGTGTCCGGCAGTCCTGCCCGTCCGGCGTATCGCCGTGCCCGTACCGCCCTGGCGTCCGCCGCCGCCCTCGCCGCAGCCGCCGCCGGACTGTGGACCGGACTCGGCGGCGGGTCCGCCCATGCCGCGAGCGCCGTGCCCAGCCCGGACCACGTGGTCGTCGTGGTCTTCGAGAACCATGCCTACAGCCAGGTCATCGGCTCCTCCAGCGCGCCGTACATCAACTCGCTGAGGACGCAGGGCGCCAACCTGACCCAGTCGTACGCCGAGACGCACCCCAGCCAGCCCAACTACTTCGCGCTGTTCTCCGGTTCGACGCAGGGCGTCACCGACGACAGCTGCTACACCCCGGGCTTCTCGTCGGCGCCCAACCTCGCCTCCGAGCTGATCGCGGCCGGCCGCACCTGGGCCAGCTACAACGAGACGCTGCCGAGCCAGGGTTCCACGACGTGCAGCAGCGGTAACTACGCCCGCAAGCACAACCCCTGGTTCGGCTTCAGCAACGTGCCGACGTCGAGCGCCAAGACCTTCGCCCAGTTCCCGACGGACTACTCGACGCTGCCGCAGCTGTCGTTCGTGGTCCCGAACCTGTGCAGCGACATGCACGACTGCTCGGTGTCCACCGGCGACACCTGGCTGAAGAACAACCTGGGCGCCTACGCGACCTGGGCCAGGACGCACAACAGCCTGCTCGTCGTCACCTTCGACGAGGACAACCGGCTGAGCGGCAACCGGATCCCGACCGTGCTCTACGGCCAGCCCGTGGCCGCCGGGTCCAGCTCCGCCACCACGTACAACCACTACGACCTGCTGCGCACCCTGGAGGACAGCCAGGGCCTGACCACGCACGCGGGCAACGCGGCCGCCGCCGAGGACATCACCGGCGTCTGGGCGTCCTGACGTGTACCTGGCGGACAGCCGCGCCCGTACGTCCGCTCAGGGTGCCGTCCGGTCTCCCGCCGGGCGGCGCCGTGCGGCCCTCGCCCCCACCGTGCTCGCGCTGGGGACGGTGAGCCTGGTCACCGACGTCTCCTCGGAGATGGTGACGGCGGTGCTGCCGCTGTACCTGGTGACCGGACTGGGCCTGTCACCCCTGGGCTTCGGACTGCTGGACGGCATCTACAACGGGTTCTCGGCGCTCGTGCGCCTGGCCGGCGGGCACCTCGCCGACCGGGGCGGCGGGCGGCACAAGTGGGTCGCCGGGCTCGGCTACGGCATCTCGGCCGTGTGCAAGCCGTTGCTGCTGCTGGCGCACTCCCTGACGCCGATCGGCATCGTGCTCGCCGCCGACCGGACGGGCAAGGGGCTGCGCACGGCACCGCGGGACGCGCTGATCTCGCTGTCCAGCACGCCCGGGACGCGCGGGCGGGCCTTCGGGGTGCACCGGGCGATGGACACCGCCGGGGCCCTGCTCGGGCCGCTGGTGGCGTTCTGGATCCTCCGGGCCACCGTGGACGGGTACGACGCGGTGTTCACCGTCAGCTTCTGCGTCGCGGTGCTGGGCGTGCTGGTGCTGGTCCTGTTCGTGCCGGGCGGCCGGCACGACACGGTCCCGGCGCGGCAGCGGCCGACCCTGCGGGCGGCGCTCGCCCTGCTGCGCCGCCGCGACCTGCGCCGGATCACCGGCTGCGCGCTGCTGCTGGGCCTGGCCACGGTCGGCGACTCCTTCGTCTACCTGCTGCTCCAGCGCCGCCTCGGCGTCCCCGACCGCTGGTTCGCGCTGCTGCCGCTGGGCACGGCCGCCGCGTTCCTGCTGCTGGCCGTGGTGCTCGGCCGGCTCGCGGACCGGGTGGGCCGCTGGACGGTCTTCCTCGCCGGCCACGGCGCCCTGCTCCTCGCGTACGCGCTGCTGCTCACCTCCTGGCACGGCACGGGCCTGCCGTACCTGGTGCTGGCCCTGCACGGCGGCTTCTACGCGGCCACCGACGGGGTGCTGATGGCCGCCGCCTCGGACTGCGTACCCGACGCGCTGCGCTCCTCCGGGCTCGCCCTCGTACAGACCGGGCAGGCGCTGGCCCGGTTCGCCTGCTCGCTGCTGTTCGGCGCGGCCTGGACGGTGTGGGGCGACCGGGCGGCGCTGGCCGGGGCGGCGGTGGCGCTGGCCGGGTGCGCCGCGTTCTGCCTCGTCCTGCGCCCGAGGGGGGAGGTGCCCGCGTGACCGTACGCAGCCGCGTCCTCGTCCTCGTCTCGGCCGTCGCCGTACTGGCCGCCGTCGCCCTGGCCTCCGTGCTGCACGCCTCCGCGCGGGCGGACCGCCGCGACCGGCCGCAGGCGGGCGGGCCGCGCGTCGCCTCCGGGCCGGTGGCGCTGCGCGGCGCCGGCCGGCTGGTGTTCCGGAACATGGCCTGGGGGCCGCACCGGGACGAGCTGACGGCCGTCCCGGCGGGCGACCCGGACGGGCCGCGCACCGCCGCCGGCCTCAAGTGCCTCCGCTTCCACGCCGCTTCGGGCACCGGCGTGTGCCTCCAGGCCGTGCACGGACCCGTCTCGGACACCTACCGCGCGCTGATCCTGGACGCCCGGCTGCGGACCGTGCACCGCTACGACGTGCCCGGCATCCCCTCACGCGCCCGGGTCTCCCCCACCGGGCACTTCGCCGCCTGGACGGCGTTCGTGGGCGGTGACTCGTACGCCGGGACCGACTTCTCCACGCGCGCGGCGATCGTGGACACCCGCAGCGGGGAGCTGATCCCGTCGCTGGAGGCGTTCCGGATCGTCCGGGACGGGCGGACGTACCGGTCGGCGGACGTCAACTTCTGGGGGGTGACGTTCGCGGCGGACGACCGCACCTTCTACGCGACGCTGGCGACCGGCGGGCGGACGTACCTGGTCCGCGGCGACCTGCGCCGCCGCACGGTCACCACGCTGCACGCGAACGTGGAGTGCCCGTCCCTGTCGCCCGACGGCACCCGGGTCGCGTACAAGAAGCGGGTCTCGGGACTGCCGAAGGACGCGCCCTGGCGGCTGTACGTCCTGGACCTGCGGACCCTGCGGGAGACCCCCCTCGCCGAACCGCGCAGCGTGGACGACCAGGCGGTGTGGAAGGACGCCCGCACGCTCGTGTACGCGCTGCCCGGGGACTACGGCGCCGACCTGTACCAGGTCCCGGCGGACGGCTCGGGCCGGCCCCGGCGGATCAGCCGGGCCGCCGTGTCGCCGGCGTACCTCGGTTAGCCCCGCCGGCGGTCAACCCGGCAACCGAGGTTTCCGTCATCACGGTGGTCCGCCGCCGTGGGCTGCCCGGGCCACGACCCTGCCGCCTGGAGACTTTCCGCGGCGGTGGCCGGGTGGCCGCCGGGAAGACGAGGGCACGCGATGGGCGACAGCAGAATCCTGGTCGCGGTACCGGAGCATCCGCGCGCCGAGGGCGCCGGGGCCGAGCAGCTGCGGAAGATCAAGGAGGCGGTGGAGGCCGACGGCTTCGGCGTGCGCTGGGCGGTCACCGCCGCGGACGCTGACGCCGTGCTGCGGACCGAGGCGGGCCTGGCCGCGGCACTGGTCGCCTGGGACCTGCCCGGCGGGCGGACCGCCGGGGATGGGCCCGGGGCCGCGCTGGCCACGGCGGACGGCTCCGTCGGGGAGGTCCCCGGCGGGGCGTCGGTGCTGCGCCGGATCGGGCGCCGCTACCGGGACCTGCCGGTGTTCCTGGTCATGGCCGAGGAGGGCGTGCGGGAACTGCCGCTGTGGGTGTCGGAGACGGTCGTCGGGTACGTGTGGCCGCTGGAGGACACCCCCGGATTCATCGCCGGCCGGGTCACCAGCGCCGCCCGCGCCTACCGGGAGGACGTGCTGCCGCCGTTCTTCCGGGCCCTGCGGCGCTTCCACGACGCCCACGAGTACTCCTGGCACACCCCCGCCCACTCCGGTGGCGTCGCCTTCCTCAAGTCGCCCGCGGGGCGCGCCTTCCACGACTACTTCGGCGAACGGCTGCTCCGCTCCGACCTGTCGATCTCGGTGGAGGAGCTGGGCTCGCTGTTCGAGCACACCGGCCCGATCGGCGAGGCCGAGCGCAACGCGGCCCGCGTCTTCGGCGCCGACCTCAGCTATTTCGTGCTGCACGGCGACTCCACCTGCAACCGGCTGGTGGGCCACTTCAGCGTCACCCGTGACGAACTCGCCCTGGTGGACCGCAACTGCCACAAGTCGGTGCTGCACGGCCTGGTGGTCTCCGGCGCCCGGCCCGTCTACCTGGTGCCCACCCGCAACGGCTACGGTCTCGCCGGCCCGCTGCCGCCGGCCGAGCTGGCGGCGGACTCGATCGCGGCCCGGATCGCCGCGCACCCGCTCGCCGAGGGCGCCGTCTCGCGGGATCCCCAGTACGCGGTGTTCACCAACTCGACCTACGACGGCCTGTGTTACGCCGCCGTACCGGCCGCGAAGGCGCTGGCGGCCAGCACGCCCCGGGTGCACTTCGACGAGGCGTGGTTCGCCTACGCCCGGTTCCACCCGCTGTACCGTGGCCGCTACGGCATGTCGGTGGACGCCGGCAGCTTCCCCGGCCCGGACCGGCCGACGGTCTTCTCGACCCAGTCCACGCACAAGCTGCTGGCCGCGCTGTCCCAGTCGGCGATGGTGCACGTACGGCCGGCGCCCCGGGCACCCGTGGAGCACGACCGCTTCAACGAGGCGCTGATGATGCACGGCACCACCTCGCCGCTGTATCCGATGATCGCCTCGCTGGACGTGGCGACGGCCATGATGGACGGGCCGCAGGGCGAGTGGCTGCTGGACGAGGCGGTGACGGAGGCGATCCGCTTCCGGCAGGAGATGGTGCGGCTGGGACGGCGGGTGGCGAACGCCGGCGACCGTCCGCCGTGGTTCTTCGGCGTGTGGCAGCCGGAGGAGGTCACCGACCCGGCCACGGGCCGACGCCTGCCCTTCGCCGACGCCCCGCCCGAACTGCTGCGCACGGAGCAGTCCTGCTGGCTGCTGGAACCGGACGCCGCCTGGCACGGCTTCCCCGGGCTGACCGAGGGCCACTGCATGCTGGATCCGGTCAAGGTCACGCTGACCTGCCCGGGCATCACCGCCACCGGCGAGATGGCCGAGGAGGGCATCCCGGCCCGCGTGCTGACCGCGTACCTGGCCACCCGGAACATCGTGGTCGAGAAGACCGACAGCTACACCACGCTGATCCTGTTCTCCATGGGCATCACCAAGGGCAAGTGGGGCACGCTGCTGGACGCCCTGATGGACTTCAAGGCCCTGTACGACTCCGACACCCCGCTGGACCGGGTGCTGCCCGAGGCCGTCGCCGCGCACCCGAAGCGCTACGCCGGTCTCACCCTGCGCGAGCTGTGCCGGCAGATGCACGAGCAGCTGCGCTCGGCACGCCTGGTGGAGCTGCTGGAGACCGCGTTCCAGCGGCTCCCGGAGCCGGTCTTCCCGCCGCAGCACTGCTACCAGCGGCTGGTGCGGGGCGGCACGGAACGCGTCCGCATCGCCGACGTGGCGCACCGGGTGGCGGCCGCGATGGTCACGGTCACCCCGCCCGGCATCCCGGTCCTCATGCCGGGCGAGTCCACCGGCGCCCCCGACGGTCCCCTCCTGCGCTACCTCACCGCCCTGGAGACCTTCGACCGCCGCTTCCCGGGCTTCCGCAGCGAGACCCACGGCGTGACGATCGACGAGGACACCGGGGACTACGAGATCGAGGTACTGCGCGGCACCGGCGCGGAGCGTCCCCGACACCGGTGACGACCCGCATGCGCCGTCCGCCTCCGCTCACGGAACTTTGGCCGAGCGGAGGCGGATCAGTCCCCTGACCCTCGCTTCCCGGCCGGCCGGGCCGCCGCCCGGAACGGGCATCCGGTGCCGACGCGCTCGGCGAGGTCGGCCCGCAGGGCGGCGAGCTCGGCCATGCGCACGTCGATGACCTGGATCTTCTCCGCGAGCAGCGCGGAGAGCGCCTCGGCGGAGTCCGGCGCGTCGCGCAGCTCCTCGCCGTGCCGGGAGATCTCGGCCAGCGAGAAGCCGAGCGTCTGCGCGGTGCGGACGTAGTGCAGCCAGGTCACCGTCTCCGGCGGGAAATCGCGGTAGCCGTTGGACAGCCGCCGGCCCGCGACGAGACCGATCTTCTCGTAGAAGCGGATGGTGTCCTTGGTCGTACCCGTCTGTGCGGCCAGCTCTCCGATGCGCATGCCCCTCCGCCCGGCTGAGGACTTGACCTTGGAGAGTACTCCACTGTTTAGCGTGAGGCCCCGCTGCCGAGAGACCGACAGGAGCCTCGTCGTGAACCGTCCCGCCGCCCCTTCCCGTGTCGCCTACCTCCGCGTCGTACGCGCGAGTGCCTGGTACGACCTCGTCGTCACGGCGGGGTTCGCCACGCCGTGGACCTACGCACTGGTGCACGGCGCGCTGTCGTCACTGGGGGAAGCGTGGGGGCTGGGCGCCCTGCCCGCCCTCGACCCGATGCAGACCCTGTACGCCAACCTGATGGGTTCGGTCGTGGTCGTCTGGGCACTCCTGCGGATCGCCGGTCCGCTGCCGCTGCACGGCCTGCTCGACGGCGTCGCGCGCACGCTGTTCGCCACGTGGCAGGCGTATGCGCTGGCGCACGGCGTCACGCGTGTGCTGTGGCTCTTCTTCGTCGTGGAGGCGGCCTTCGGCGCGGCCCAGCTCCTGCCGTGGTGGGGCGCCCGGCGCACCGGCAGCCCCCTGACCACCGCCGGCCCGGCCGGCACCCGGTGACGCAACAGCTCGGCAGAGCGCGTGGTTCAATGCCCCGCATGGAGGCGAACGGGACACAGTTGGGGCCGTTGGAACCGGTCGGGGGGCATTGGGCCGTCGGAGACGCCACACGCCCGGACGCCCACTGGGTGGAGTTCCGCCCGGACGGGCTCCACCAGCGCGAGCCGGACTCCGAGGGACGGTTGGTCCCGTGGTCGAGGATCATGTCCGGCATCCGGCTCACCTGGGGCAAGCACTCCTGGAACACCAACGACAGGGCCATGTACACGCCCACGGGAATGGTTGCGGGGCGCGACGGTGGCTGGATGCACATGACGCTTCGCCACCCGTACGAGGACCACCAGCTGCGCTTCGACCAGCACGCGCGCCCGTACCGGGCGGTGGACGCCCTCCGGCTGGAGAGTCTGCTGCGGCAGCTCAGCGACGAGGGGAAGCTGCACCTCCTCGGCGACCCGGAATGGGTGGGTCGCGCCGTGGCCTGCCTGGCCGGCGGGACAAACAGCCGGCTCACACAGCGTGCGCTGCGGCGGGTGGCGGCCGAGGCCATGGCGACGGCCGGCCCCGGCAGCCCCTGACGGCCCGCCGTCGCCGACGGCGAGGGCCCGGGGCCCGAGAGACACACCGGGACCGACGGCTCGCAGCCATCGGCCCCCACCCGCCGAATCGGCAGGAAACCCGCCCTGACCTGCCCCTACAGCACCGGCAGATTCTTCCGCAGCTCGAACGCCGTGACCTCGGAGCGGTACTCCTCCCACTCTGACTTCTTGTTGCGCAGGAAGAAGTCGAAGACGTGCTCGCCGAGGGTCTCGGCGACCAGGTCGCTGCCCTCCATCAGGGCCAGGGCCTCGCCGAGGTTCTGCGGCAGGGGCTCGATGCCCATAGCACGGCGTTCGGCGTTGGACAGGGCCCAGACGTCGTCCTCGGCGCCCGGCGGGAGCTCGTAGCCCTCCTCGATCCCCTTCAGGCCGGCGGCGAGGAGGACGGCGTAGGCCAGGTAGGGGTTGGCGCCGGAGTCGATGGAGCGGACCTCCACGCGCGCGGAGCCCGTCTTGCCGGGCTTGTACATCGGGACGCGGACCAGGGCGCTGCGGTTGTTGTGGCCCCAGCAGATGTACGAGGGGGCCTCACCGCCCGCGCCCGCCGTGCGCTCGGAGCCGCCCCAGATGCGCTTGTAGGAGTTCACCCACTGGTTGGTGACCGCGGAGATCTCCGCCGCGTGCCGGAGCAGGCCGGCGATGAAGGAGCGGCCGACCTTGGAGAGCTGGTACTCGGCGCCGGACTCGTAGAACGCGTTGCGGTCGCCCTCGAAGAGGGACAGGTGGGTGTGCATGCCGCTGCCGGGGTGCTCGGAGAAGGGCTTGGGCATGAAGGTCGCCTGGACGCCCTGCTCCAGCGCCACCTGCTTCATCACCAGGCGGAACGTCATGATGTTGTCGGCCGTGGAGAGCGCGTCGGCGTAGCGCAGGTCGATCTCCTGCTGGCCCGGGGCCCCCTCGTGGTGGGAGAACTCCACCGAGATGCCCATCGACTCCAGCATGGTGATCGCCTGGCGGCGGAAGTCCATGCCGACGTTGGTGGGCGTGTGGTCGAAGTAGCCGGAGTTGTCCGCGGGGGTCGGCCGGGAGCCGTCCAGCGGGCGGTCCTTCAGCAGGAAGAACTCGATCTCCGGGTGGGTGTAGAAGGTGAAGCCCAGGTCGGAGGTGCGGGCGAGGGCACGCTTGAGGACGTAGCGCGGGTCGGCGAAGGAGGGGGAGCCGTCCGGCATGAGGATGTCGCAGAACATGCGGGCCGTGCCGGGGGTCTCCGCGCGCCAGGGCAGGACCTGGAAGGTGGACGGGTCGGGCTTGGCGATCATGTCGGACTCGTAGACCCGGGCGAAGCCCTCGATGGCCGAGCCGTCGAAGCCGATGCCCTCATCGAAGGCCTGTTCCAGCTCCGCGGGCGCCACGGCGACGGACTTGAGGAAGCCCAGCACGTCCGTGAACCACAGGCGTACGAACCGGATGTCGCGCTCCTCCAAGGTCCGGAGCACGAACTCCTGCTGCTTGTCCATCTTCCGCTTCCCCATCCTTGCTGGTCAGGCCGCCTGTCTCCGGTACCACGGGAGGCGGTCGGGCACCTGAGCATCCCACCACAACACCGTTTCACGCGCGTTGCGGACCTTGATCGCCCGGGCGTCCTCGCGCTGAACGCCTCTCGTACGGCAGCTGTACTGCGCTCTCGCCCATCTTGCCTGCTCGGACCGGCATCTGTAATGGCCGATCCCGCTTCCTCCGTGACCCACACCACGCCCCTTAAATTTGCATCGCCGATGCAAGTTTTCATAGCGTGCGGGTGAGCCGAGTTCTCCGAGGAGTCCCGATGCTGACCGAGCAGTCCGCAGCGACCGTCCGTGCCACCCTGCCCGCCGTCGGCGGGGCGATCGGCGAGATCACCGAGCGCTTCTACGCGCGCCTCTTCAACGCCCACCCCGACCTGCTGCGCAACCTGTTCAACCGCGGCAACCAGGCGGCCGGCACTCAGCGGCAGGCCCTCGCCGGCTCGATCGCCGCCTTCGCCACGCACCTGCTGGACCACCCGGACCGGCGGCCGGACGCGATGCTCGCCCGCATCGCCCACAAGCACGCCTCCCTCGGCGTCGCCCCCGAGCAGTACGACGTCGTCCACGAGCACCTCTTCGCCGCGATCGCCGAGGTCCTGGGCGAGGCCGTCACGCCCGAGGTGGCCGCCGCCTGGGACGAGGTGTACTGGCTGATGGCGAACGCGCTGATCGCCGTCGAGAAGCGGCTGTACGAGGAGAGCGGCGGCCCCGGCCTGCGCCCCTGGGAGGTCGTGGAGCGGGTCGAGGAGACGGCGGACGTCGTCACCCTCCGGCTACGGCCGGCCGACGGCGGTCCGGTGGCCGGTTTCCGCGCCGGGCAGTACGTCTCCGTCGGCGTCACCCTGGCGGACGGGGCCCGGCAGATCCGGCAGTACAGCCTGTCCGGGGCGCCCGGCGAGACGGTGCGCCAGATCAGCGTCAAGCGCGTGCACGGCGCGGCCTCGCCCGACGGCGAGGTCTCCAACCACCTCCACGCGCACGTACGGCCCGGCGCCGTCCTGGAGCTGTCCGAGCCGTACGGCGACCTCGTCCTGTCCGGCGCGCCGGACACCCCCCTGCTGCTCGCCTCGGCGGGCATCGGCGTCACCCCGATGATCGCGATGCTGGCCGACCTCGCGGCCGGCGGTCACCGCGCCCCGGTCACCGTGGTGCACGGCGACCGCTCCCCCGCCGACCACGCCCTGCGCGCCGACCACACGGCCTACGCCGGCAAGCTGCCCGACGCCTCGGTGCACCTCTTCTACGAGCGGGACGCCGAGCCCGGCACCCGGACGGGCCTGGTCGACCTGGCGGACATCGCCGTACGCCCCGGCACGCGCGCGTACCTGTGCGGCCCGCTGCCCTTCATGCGCGCCGTCCGGGCCCAGCTGACGGCGAAGGGCGTCGCCCCGGCGGACATCCACTACGAGGTCTTCGGCCCCGACCTGTGGCTGGCCAAGGGCTGAGCGACAGCGTCCCGTGAGGGGCGGACGTGCCACGACGGCGCCGCATACGCGTGGCGGCCCGCCGTGGCACTCCGCCACGTTCCGAGACCGGCCCCGCTCGGACCGGCTCCGCTCAGAGCGGCCCTGCTCAGACCGCCTCCGGCCGCCGGGAGATCCCGAGCAGCAGGGGTCCCGTCGGCTCGACCACGATGTCGGCGATCGTGACCGGGTCCAGGGAGGCGAAGAACGCCTCCTGGGCCCCTCGCAGCGCGCCCCGCAGGCGGCAGGCGGAGCGCAGGGGGCAGGCCGGCGTGCCCTGCGTCCCCTCGCAGTCCACCACGTCGCCCTCGCCCTCGAAGGTCCGCACGACGGCGCCCACCGACGCCGTACGCCCCCGCCCGGTCAGCGTCAGTCCCCCGCCCCGTCCGCGCCGGGCGTCGATCAGACCCAGGCGCTGGAGCTCGGCGACGACCTTCGCCGCGTGGGTGTAGGGGACGTCCATGTCGGCGGCGACCTGACGGGTCGTGGGGGTGGCGTCGGCCACGGCGAGTCGCATCAGGACGCGCAGGGCCAGGTCGGTGGAGCGCAGCAGCCGCATACCGTGAGCGTAGGTAATGCGCATACTCGCTTCAAATTATCCGGTTCCGCCGCCCTCCCTACGGAAGCACGGCCGCCGCGCATTACGATCAGCGGGCCCCACCGTCCACGTCCCCTTCCCCAGAAGGACACGCCTCATGGGTTCCGGCAAGAACAGCAGCACCGCGGCGCGCAAGGCGCGCATCGAGGAGATGCGGCGCGCGGAGCGTGTCCGCGAGCGCCGCAACCGAGTGCTCACCATCACCGCCAGCGTGGTGGTCGTCGCCGGTCTCGTCGTCGGCGGTGTGGTCCTCGTGAACACGCAGCGCGACTCCGGCAAGGACGCCGGGAAGCCGAGCGGCGATGCCAAGGGCGCGGGGGACTCCGGCCACTTCACGACCGGCAAGGACGGGGTGCGGACCTGGTCGGGCAAGCTGTCCCGGACGCACGTGACGACCAAGGTGTCGTACCCCATGCACCCGCCGGTCGGCGGCAACCACAACCCGGTCTGGCTGAACTGCAACGGCGACGTCTACACCGAGCCGGTGGCGGACGAGAACGCCGTGCACGCGCTGGAGCACGGCGCGGTCTGGGTGACGTACACCGCCAAGGCGGACAAGGCCGACGTGGACGCGCTCGCGGCCAAGGTGAAGAAGACGCCGTACTCGCTGATGAGCCCGTACGCGAACCAGGACGCCCCGCTGATCCTGTCGGCCTGGGGCCACCAGGTGGCGGTCAAGAGCGCCAAGGATCCGGAAGTGGACAAGTTCTTCGCCGCCTACGTGCAGGGGCAGCAGACACCCGAGCCGGGTGCCTCGTGCACCGGCGGGGTCATGAAGTGAGGCGCGGACACATCGGCTGGGTCGCGGGGGCCGCGGCGGCGGTGCTGGTCGCGGCCGGCGCGATCACGTACTCCGTGGCCGAGGACACCGGCGGATCGGATACGAGGACGCCGGGCGCGGAGTCCGCCGACGCCGGCTTCGCCCGGGACATGGCCGTCCATCACCAGCAGGCCGTGGAGATGTCGTACATCGTGCGGGACCGTACGAAGAACGAGGAGGTGCGGCGGCTCGCCTACGACATCGCGCAGACGCAGGCCAACCAGCGCGGGATGCTGCTGGGCTGGCTGGACCTGTGGGGGCTGCCGAAGGTGTCGGCGGATCCGCCGATGACCTGGATGGGCATGGGGGACATGGCCTCCGGCAAGGACGGCGCGCTGATGCCTGGCATGGCCACGAACACCGAGCTGAAGAGGCTCCAGTCGCTCAGCGGCAAGCCGGCCGAGGTGCTGTACCTCCAGCTCATGACGGCCCATCACAAGGGCGGGATCCACATGGCCGAGGGCTGCGTCACCAGGTGCACCGTGGGCGTGGAGAAGCGGCTCGCGCAGGGCATGGTCGACGCGCAGCAGTCGGAGATCGACCTGATGGCCGGAATGCTCAAGGAGCGGGGCGCACAAGCCCGTTCGTAACACCGCTGTAAGGATGAATGCGGCAAATCGCCGTGGATGGCGGTTACTTGAGCTTCTCTTGACTTTCCCCTTCCCCTGGCATGAACGGTTCATCGAAAGAGTGGCCCCCATCGTGTGATCCACTCGCCGGCCGACACCGCCGCGGGCCGGCGCGCGGAAACGCGACGTTCCGACCACGACATGCATGCGAACCGCATCGCAGGGGGTTCTATGAGATCCAACCGCGCCACCGTGCGCGCCGGCGTGAGCATGGCAGCGACACTGCCCATGATCGCCGGCGCACTGGCGCTGGGCATACCCGCGGCGCACGCCGCGGGCAGCCCCGCTCGCGACGTTCTGAAGGGCACCAAGCCGCTCTGGGCCACGGCCAAGGCGGACAAGGGCGCCACCCCGGACAGCGCCCAGGTCAAGGCCCGCGTCTACCTCGCGGGGCAGGACCGGGCCGGTCTGGCCGCCTACGCCAAGGCGGTGTCCGACCCCGGCTCGCCGCTGTACGGCAAGTACCTGAGCGGCAAGAAGGCACAGGCCCGCTTCGGGGCGACCAAGGCCCAGGTGGCCGCCGTCACGTCCTGGCTGAAGTCGGCCGGCCTGACCGTCACCGCGGTCACCCCGCACTACGTCGCCGTCTCCGGTGACGTGGCCGCCGCCGAGAAGGCGTTCGGCACCCAGCTGCACAACTTCGCCAAGGGTTCGAAGACCTACCGCGCCCCGGCGCGCACGGCCTCCGTACCCGCCGCCCTGAAGGGCGCCGTCCTGACCGTCACCGGCCTGGACAACGCCCCGCACAAGGCGCGCCACGACGACCAGCTGCCGCCGCCGGACGCGGTGTTCAAGAACTCCGGGCCGTTCTCCTCGTACTTCGGCTCGAACATCGCGACCACGCTCCCGGACGCGTACGGCCAGAAGATCCCGTACGCGATCAAGGGCTACACCGGCAAGCAGCTGCGCGCCGCGTACGGCGCCGGCACCTACACCGGGAAGAACGTCCGCATCGCCATCACCGACGCGTACGCCTCCCCGACCATCGCCTACGACGCCGGCAGCTACGCGAACAAGCACGGCGACGCGGCCTGGAAGACCGGCCAGCTGCACCAGGTGCTGCCGAAGAACTACACCAAGACCAAGGAGTGCGGCGCGGCCGGCTGGTACGGCGAGGAGACCCTCGACGTCGAGGCGGTCCACGCGGTCGCTCCGAGCGCCGACGTCACCTACGTCGGGGCGGCCTCCTGCTACGACGACGACCTGCTGGACTCGCTCAGCAAGATCGTCGACAACCACCTGGCCGACATCGTCTCCAACTCCTGGGGCGACACCGAGGCCAACCAGACGCCGGACCTCGCGGCGGCCTACGACCAGGTCTTCCAGCTGGGCGCGGTCCAGGGCATCGGCTTCTACTTCTCCTCCGGCGACAACGGCGACGAGGTCGCCAACACCGGGACGAAGCAGGTCGACACCCCGGCCAACTCCGCCTGGGTGACCGCGGTCGGCGGCACCTCGCTGGCCGTCGGCAAGGGCGACACGTACCAGTGGGAGACCGGCTGGGGCACCGAGAAGGCCACGCTGTCGGCCGACGGCAAGAGCTGGACGAACTTCCCCGGCACGTTCACCTCGGGCGCGGGCGGCGGCACCAGCAGGACGGTCGCCGAGCCGTACTACCAGAAGGGCGTCGTCCCGGACTCGCTCGCCAAGGCCAACAGCGCCGACGGCAACCGCGTCGTCCCGGACATCGCGGCCATCGCCGACCCGAACACCGGCTTCCTCGTCGGCCAGACCCAGACGTTCCCGGACGGCACCGAGCAGTACAGCGAGTACCGCATCGGCGGCACGTCGCTGGCCGCCCCGGTCATCGCGGCCGTCCAGGCACTGGCCCAGGAGGCGCGCGGCGGCAAGGCCCTCGGCTTCGCCAACCCGGCCATCTACGCCAAGTACGGCAAGCAGGGCGTGTACCACGACGTCACGGACAACCCCACGGGCTCCGGCCTGGCGGTGGCCCGTATCGACTTCGTCAACGGCCTCGACGCCTCCGGCGGCCTCGCGACCTCGGTCCGCAGCCTCGGCAAGGACAGCTCGCTGTCCGCGGTGAAGGGCTACGACGACGTCACGGGCGTGGGTTCCCCGGCGAACGGCTACGTCCAGTCGTTCCGCCGGCACTGATCCTCCGGATCGCCCGAGGGGCGTGGGGTCCTGGTGACCCCACGCCCCTTCCGCGTCACCGGGGCGCGGCGGGACCGTCCGCGGGCGCCCCGGGCTTCGTGCGGAGGATCGCGCGGGCCTGCTCCGCCGCGCGGGCGAGGCTCTCGGCGACGAAGTCCAGGAAGCGGGCGGTGTTCTCCAGCCGGGTGCCGGCCGGGGTGCCCGCGCCGAGGACGCCGACGCCCTGCCGCGCGGTCTCGGCGACCTGGGCGGTGGACCGGGCGCTGGCCGTCATCGCCTGGTACATCACCTCGTCGTCCACGACGTAGCGCTCACGGCGGCGCTCGTCACGCTCCCGGCGGACCAGGTCCTGGCTCTCGAGGAAGGCGATCGCCTTGGAGA
>NZ_BNBF01000022.1:39547-44044 GCF_014654935.1 Streptomyces capoamus | reverse complement strand
CGGACGCCGGACTGACCTGGAGGTGCCGGACGAGTTCGGCCGCGGTGAGGCTGCCCGCGTCGCTGATGGTCAGGCAGGCCATCACCCGCGCCATCATGTGGGGCGTGCCGGACTGCATGAAGACGGTGGTGAGCGTCTCCTCGTACGCGCGCACGGCCTCGGGATCGCGTCCGTAGCCCTGCGCGAGTGCCTCGGTCCCGCGGGGTACGGCCCGCCGGCGCCGGTGGGCGCGCCGCTCGGTGGCGCGGTGGGCGAGGTCGGCGCGGTAGGCGGTGGGGCCGCCGTTGCGCATGACCTCCCGGGTGACGGTCGAGGTCGGACGGTCGAGCCGCCGGGCGATCTCCGCGTAGGCGAGGCCGTCGGCCAGTCCCAGCGCGATCTGCTGGCGTTCCTGCTGGGTGAGCCTGCCTCCCGGCACCACGGCCTCCTTCTTCGGTTCCGAACGCCCCCAGCTTAGCGTTCACCGGCAATTCATTGCAATGAACGGGGTGGCTGTCGTTGCGTTATCGTATGGCCCATTGCAACGACTTCATGCAGGTGAGCTGCATGAACACCTCGACGGTGCAACGTAGTTGTTGCCAACTTCATGAAGGCAACGTAGCGTTTCCTGCATCGGAAACAACGAACGAAGGAATCCACGATGCACGAGTTCGCCACTCCCGCCGCCGTCTCCGCCGTCCTCGACATCCCCTCGGGACGCATCCAGCTCATCGCCGCCGACCGGGCCGACACCACGGTCGAGGTCCTGCCCGCGGACGCCGCCAAGAGCCGTGACGTGAAGGCGGCGGAGCAGATCGAGGTCTCGTACGACGACGGCGTCCTGCGGATCGCGGCCCCGGCGGCGAGGAACCAGCTCCTCGGCTCCTCGGGAGCCGTCGAGGTGACCGTCCAGCTGCCCGCCGGCTCCCGGGTGGAGGGCAGGGCGTCCGCCGCCGAACTGCGCGGGGTCGGCCGCCTCGGGGACCTCGCCTTCGACGGCGCCCACCAGCGGATAAAGATCGACGAAGCCGCGGGCGTCCGGCTGACCGCGGTCGACGGGGACGTCGAGATCGGGCGGCTGGGCGGCTCGGCGGAGATCAGCACCGAACGGGGCGACATCCGCATCGCCGAGGCCGGGAGCGGCACGGTCGTCCTGCGCACCCGGTCCGGCGACATCTCGGTCGCCGCGGCCCCCGGAGTCTCCGCGTCACTGGACGCGGACACCGGCCACGGCCGCGTCAGCAACGCCCTGCGGAACGACGGCGGCGTCGGACTCGACATCCGCGCCACCACCTCGCACGGTGACATCACCGCCCGCAGCCTCTGAACAGCGGCGGGGGCCGGGGCGGCAGCGGCGCCTCACTGCCATGGGCGTCCTGGCCTTCCGTGTCGCGGCCTCAGCCCCGCAGCGCCCCCGATTCCTCCGGCAGGTGCGCCGCCACCACCCGGCCCGCCGACGGGGCCGCCCGCCGGCGGTCCACCGTGTGCGCCACGGCCGCCACGCCCAGGCCCAGCACCGCCAAGAGGGCGCCCGCGAGGGCCGGGGAGGTCGTACCGAAGCCGGCGGCCAGGGCGAGGCCGCCGATCCAGGCGCCGCCGGCGTTGGCCAGGTTGAAGGCCGCCTGGTTGGCGGAGGAGGCGAGGGAGGGGGCCGCGGCGGCCTTCTCCATCACCATCAGCTGGAGCGGGGAGCCGGTGATGAACGCGGCGGCGCCCAGCAGGGTCACGGCGAGGGCCGCGCTCCACTCCGCCCGCATCAGCAGCGGGAACAGCAGCAGGACGACGCCCAGCGAGACCAGGCCGCCGAACAGGGTGCCGCGCAGCGAGTGGTCCGCCAGCCGGCCGCCCAGCAGATTGCCGGCGGTGGCGCCGACGCCGAACAGGGCCAGCAGCAGGGTCACGCTGGTCTCGGCGTAGCCGGCGGTGCCGGTGAGCATCGGGGTGACGTAGCTGTAGGCGGCGAAGAGCGCGCCGAAGCCCGCCACCGTCGTACCGAGGGCCAGCCAGACCGGCAGGGACCGCAGGGCGGCCAGTTCGCCGCGCAGGCCCGCCGATGCGGCGGCGTGCTCGCGGTCGTGCGGGACGAGGAGGGCGAGGGAGACGATGGCGGCCAGGCCGATCGCGCTGACCGCGAGGAACGTCGCGCGCCAGCCGAGGTGCTGGCCCATGAGGGTGGCGGCGGGGACGCCGGCGATGTTGGCGACGGTCAGGCCGAGGAACATCAGGGAGACCGAGCGCGCCTTGCGCTCGGGCGGGACCATCGCGGTGGCGACGACGGCGCCGACGCCGAAGAAGGCGCCGTGCGGCAGGCCGCTCAGGAAGCGGGCGGCCAGCAGGGAGCCGTTGCCGGGGGCGAACGCCGACAGGGCGTTGCCCGCCACGAACAGTGCCATCAGGGAGATCAGCACGGTCCGGCGGGACAGCCGGGAGGTCAGCGCGGCCAGCAGCGGGGCGCCGATGACGACGCCCAGCGCGTACGCCGAGACCAGGTGCCCGGCGGTGGGGATCGAGATGTGCAGGTCGTCCGCGACCTCGGGGAGCAGCCCCATCATCACGAACTCGGTCGTGCCGATGCCGAAGGCGCCCACAGCGAGGGCGAGCAGGGCGAGGGGCATGAAGGACCTTTCAGAGCGCAGTGCCGTACGGGTTCGAGTCTCGCAGTATGTTCCCGTACGGAACAAACGCACTCCGGTCCGGAATTCCAGCGGCTCAGGAGGCTGTGTCGAGCTTCACACGGGCCGCCACCGGCAGGTGGTCGCTGTTGGTGCGCGGCAGCGTCCAGCTGCTCTCCGGCTCCGCGCCCCGGACCATGATCTGGTCGATGCGCGCCATCGGGAACGACGCCGGCCAGCTGAAGCCGAAGCCGCTGCCGGCCGCGCCCTGCGTGGAGCGCAGCTGGGAGGTGACGGCGTTGAGCGAGCGGTCGTTCATGGTGCCGTTGAGGTCGCCGAGCAGCACGACCCGCTTCAGGGGCTCGTCGGCGATCGCCTCGCCGAGCGCGTCGGCGCTCTTGTCCCGTTGCCGTGCGGTGAAGCCGGCCTCCAGCTTCACGCGCACCGAGGGCAGGTGGGCGACGTAGAACGCGACCGGGCCGCGGGGGGTGGCCACGGTGGCCCGCATCGCCCGCGTCCAGCCCAGCTTGATGTCGACCGCCTCCACCCCGGTCATCGGGTACTTGCTCCACAGGCCGACCGTGCCGGCCACCGCGTGGTACTTGTACGTCGGCGCGAGCGCCTTCTCGTAGACGGGCACGGCGGAGGCGGGCAGTTCCTCCAGGGCCAGGACGTCGGCGCCGGAGGCGGCCACGTCGGTGGCGGTCGCGGCCGGGTCCGGGTTGTCGGCGTTCACGTTGTGGGTGGCCACCATCAGGTCGCCGCCGGTGCCCGTCTTGTCGGTGAGCAGCCCGCCGAAGAGGTTCAGCCAGACGGTCGCCGGCAGGACCAGCACGATCAGCGCGGTCGCCGACCTGCGGATCAGGGCGAGCACCAGGAGCACCGGGACCGCCAGGCCCAGCCAGGGCAGAAACGTCTCGGTCAGTGAACCGAGATTGCCCACCGCGTTGGGGATGTGGGCGTGCACCAGCATCACCAGGGCGAGCAGCAGGGCCAGCGCGGCGAGGACGAGACCGCGCCGCCAGATCCGCGGATCGTTCCGCCAGCCGGAGAACAGGCGGTGCAGGAGGCGCCGAAACCGGGATCCCGGCCGCTCGGGACCCGGGCCGTCGCCTGCCGTCTCCGTCATGTACGCCTGCTGCGCCATACCGTTTGCCTCACTGCCTGCCGTGCACACCGTTCGCCCCCGTGCTGTTGACGACCCTAGGGGATGATCGGCTCGTTCCCGCCGCCCCATGACGGCCGTACGGAAGACGAGGACGAACGAGCCGGTGCCAGGAGTTCCGGTTCCCCCGCGGACGGCGCGTTCTGTGACGAAACGCGCACACGAGTGCTACGAGGCTGTCGACCTGACGGGGCGTAGGCCCTCCAGGACCGTGTCGACGATCCGCTCCGCCAGCCCCTCGGGCAGGTCGGCGTCGGGGCGCATGACGGAGCGGACGAGCATGGGGCCGGCGAGCATGTCGTTGGCCAGGTCCAGGTCGACGTCCGCCCGGATCTCGCCCCGTTCCTGCGCCCGGCGCAGCACTTCCAGGGCCACGGCGCGCCGGGGCGCTATGACGCTGGCGTGGTACGCCGCCCAGAGTTTCGGGGTCGACTTCATCTGGGCGTACACGTTGTGCAGGATCGCCGAGGAACGGCTCACCAGGCCGCGTCGGCGCAGCGACTCCAGCAGCGCCACCAGGTCGTCGCGCAGGCAGGTGCCGGGGAGTTCGGGCTCGGGGGGTTCGGCGGCGCGCACGACGTCGACGAACAGTTCCTCCTTGCCGCTCCAGCGCCGGTAGATGGTGGCCTTGCCGACGCCGGCCGTGCGCGCGACCCGCTCGATGGACAGCTCGGCGAGGGGCACGCCCTCCTCCAGGAGCTTCATCACGCCTTCCAGGATGGCGCGTTCCACGGCTTCGCT
>NZ_BNBF01000022.1:38656-39508 GCF_014654935.1 Streptomyces capoamus | reverse complement strand
GCGGGGCCGGCCCCGGGCGGGTCCGTCCGGCCGCGGCCGGCTGTCGGCAAGGGTCACGTCGTTCCGTCCTCTCACTGCGCCACGGGCATTGTCCCGCAGCACACCCTCCTTCCCCCGTCACCCCGCCCGCCAGGGCGGGTCAGGTCATTCCGCGGCGGCGACCAATTCCGGTTCGGCGTCGTCGCGCTGACCGGCCGGCGGCTTGCCCGGCAGGAACAGGGCGGTCACCACGGCACCGATCAGCGCGACGCCCGTACCGCACAGGGCGGTGAGGTGCATGGCGTGCAGGAAGGCGTCGTGGGCCGGGACGACCAGGGCCTGGCCCCGCGGGCCGAGCTTCTCGGCGACGCCGAGGGTGGCCTCGACGGACTCGGCGGCGGTGTCGCGCAGGCCCGGCGGCAGCTGGCCGAGCTTGCCCTCGATGCCGTCGCGGTAGGAGGCGGCGAGCACCGAGCCGAGGACGGCGATGCCGAGGGCGCCGCCGACCTGGCGGAAGGTGTTGCTGAGCGCGGAGGCGGAGCCGGCCTTCTCGCGGGGCAGGGCCTGCATGATGACGACGGAGGTCGGCGTCATGATGTGGGCCATGCCGACGCCCATGAGGAAGAAGACGACCTCCAGCAGCCAGATGGGGGTGTCCGCCTCGAAGGTGGCGAAGACCGCCAGGGTCACCGCGATCAGCACCAGGCCGGCCGTGGTGGTGGCCTTGTTGCCGAACCGGTCGACGACCAGCCGGGCGCGCGGCGCGAAGATCAGCTGGGCGCAGGCGAGCGGCAGCATCAGCACACCCGACTCCAGCGGGGAGTACCCGCGCACGCTCTGGGTGTAGAAGACGCCGAAGAACGTGACGCCCAT
>NZ_BNBF01000022.1:31550-38623 GCF_014654935.1 Streptomyces capoamus | reverse complement strand
CAGCGCGAAGAAGACCAGCGCGATGGCGCTCATGGCGGCCGAGAAGACCTTGTTCCGGAAGTAGGTGACGTCCAGCGAGGGGTGGTCGCTGCGCTTCTCGAAGACGACGAAGCCGGCCAGCACGGCGAGCCCGGCGACGATGGTGGCCAGCACCTTGGCGTCGGTGAAGTCGGCCAGCTCGCCGCCCTTGATGATGCCGTAGACCAGCAGCACCAGGCCGACGACGGACAGGAGCACGCCGACGGGGTCGAGGCGGCCGGGGCGCGGGTCGCGGGAGTCGGGCACCAGCCAGACCATGAGGACCAGGGCGAGGATCACGATGGGCACGTTGACGAAGAAGACCGAGCCCCACCAGAAGTGGTCCAGGAGCGCGCCGCCGGTGATCGGGCCGATGGCGATGGCGAGGCCGACGCCGCCGGCCCAGATGCCGATGGCCTTGGGCTGCTCCTCGCGCTCGAAGACGTTCATGAGGACGGCGAGGGTGGCGGGCATGACGAAGGCGGCGCCGAGGGCCATCAGCGCGCGGTAGGCGATCAGCTGGGCCGGCGAGCCGGACTCGGCGGCGAGCGCGGAGCCGATACCGAACACGGCGATGCCGCCGAGCAGCACCTTCTTGCGGCCGAGCCGGTCGCCGACGAGCCCGGCGGTGAACAGCAGGCCGGCGAAGACGAGGGTGTAGGCGTTGATCGCCCACTCGATCTCGCTCTGGGTGGCGCCGAGGCCGGTCGGCGCGGGGGTGGCGATGGTCTTGATGGCGACGTTCAGGATCGAGTTGTCGAGCACCACGATGAGCAGGCTCAGCATCAGCACACCGAGGATCGCCCAGCGGCGCCGGTGCACCGCTTCCGGTATGCGGGAGGCAGGGACGGGACTTGTCATGTGTCCGAGGTTACGATCATTTCGATACGGAACGGTCTCGTATCTAATTCCTTTACCAAGGCCTTACGCGGCCGGACTCACAGGGGGGTACCCCTGGCCGTGCATGGCACGAGGTGCCACCATGGAGTCGATCCGGGGACGCCGTCAGGGCGCCTCGAGATGACTGAAGGAGCCGTTGCCATGACGCAGCTTTCGGCTGCCCAGAACGCTCAGAACGCACCCTCCGACGGCAGCAAGGCGCTGTACGGGGGGAAGGGCACCCGCCGCATCACCGTCCGCGACATCGCCCTCGCCAAGGAGCGGGGCGAGAAGTGGCCCATGCTCACCGCCTACGACGCGATGACCGCGTCCGTCTTCGACGAGGCCGGGATCCCGGTCCTCCTGGTCGGCGACTCGGCGGGCAACTGCCACCTCGGGTACGAGACCACCGTGCCCGTCACCCTCGACGAGATGACCATGCTGTCGGCCGCCGTCGTGCGCGGCACCCGGCGCGCCCTGATCGTCGGCGACCTCCCCTTCGGCTCCTACCAGGAGGGTCCGGTGCAGGCGCTGCGCTCGGCGACCCGGCTGGTGAAGGAGGCCGGGGTCGGCGCGGTCAAGCTGGAGGGCGGCGAGCGCTCGCACGAGCAGATCCGGCTCCTGGTGGAGTCCGGTATCCCGGTCATGGCCCACATCGGGCTGACCCCGCAGTCCGTCAACGCGATGGGCTACCGCGTCCAGGGGCGCGGGGAGGAGGCCGCGCAGCAGCTGCTGCGCGACGCCAAGGCCGTGCAGGACGCCGGGGCGTTCGCCGTGGTGCTGGAGCTGGTTCCGGCCGAGCTGGCGGCCGAGGTGACCCGGGTGCTGCACATCCCGACCGTCGGCATCGGCGCGGGTCCCGAGACGGACGCGCAGGTGCTGGTGTGGACCGACATGCTGGGGCTGACGCCGGGCCGGGTGCCGAAGTTCGTCAAGAAGTACGCCGACCTGCGTGAGGTCATGGGCAACGCCGTCAAGGAGTTCGCGCAGGACGTCGTCGGCGGGGCCTTCCCGCTGGAGGAGCACTCCGTCCACTAGGGCCACTGCGGCACCACGGCACAGCCCGCCGATCGTCCCCCGTCGGCGGGCTGTGTCGTGCCCGGGCACCGACAGCGCGTGTCGGCGGGATGTCGGCGGGTGTCGGCCGGCTGTAGGCCGTTTGTCGGTGGGGGCTGGCACTGTCATCGCCATGACACGCATCGACGACAACCCCGCCGGCGGCCGCTCCGCCGTGACCGTACGGGGACTGGTCAAGCACTACGGCGAGACCAAGGCGCTGGACGGCGTCGACCTGGACGTGCGCGAGGGCACCGTGATGGGTGTGCTCGGGCCGAACGGCGCCGGCAAGACCACCCTCGTACGCATCCTGTCCACCCTGATCACCCCCGACGCCGGGCAGGCCGTCGTGGCCGGCTACGACGTCGTACGCCAGCCCCGCCGGCTGCGCCGGGTCATCGGTCTGACCGGCCAGTACGCCTCGGTGGACGAGAAGCTCCCGGGCTGGGAGAACCTGTACCTGATCGGCCGCCTGCTGGACCTGTCCCGCAAGGACGCCCGCGCCCGCGCCGACGAGCTGCTGGAGCGGTTCTCGCTGACGGAGGCGGCCAGGCGGCCCGCGAGCACGTACTCCGGCGGCATGCGGCGGCGGCTGGACCTGGCCGCCTCCATGATCGGCCGCCCGGCCGTGCTGTTCCTGGACGAGCCCACCACCGGCCTCGACCCCCGCACCCGCAACGAGGTCTGGGACGAGGTCAAGGCGATGGTCGGCGACGGCGTCACGGTGCTGCTGACCACCCAGTACATGGAGGAGGCCGAGCAGCTCGCCTCCGAGCTGACCGTGGTGGACCGGGGCAAGGTCATCGCGAACGGCGGCATCGAGGAGCTGAAGGCCCGCGTCGGCGGGCGCACGCTCCGGGTGCGGCCGGTGGACCCGCTGGAGCTGCGCCCGCTCGCCGGCATGCTGGACGAGCTGGGCATCACCGGGCTCGCGGCCACCACCGTCGACGCCGAGACCGGCACCCTGCTGGTGCCGATCCTCAGCGACGAGCAGCTGACCGCGGTGGTCGGCGCGGTCACCGCGCGCGGCATCACCGTCTCCTCCATCACCACCGAACTGCCCAGCCTGGACGAGGTGTTCCTGTCGCTCACCGGCCACCGTGCCAGTGCCCCGCAGGACGCCGTGCCCGCCGACGACCGCCAGGAGGTCGCCGTATGAGTTCCGCCACCCTCTCCCCCGCCGCCGCGAAGGCCGATACCCCGATACCGCTGCGGGCCCATCTGCGGCACACCGGCGCGCTGATCCGCCGCAACCTGCTGTGGATCCGGCAGGACCCGGAGTCGATGTTCGACGCCATCCTGTTCCCGGTCGTCTTCACCTTGCTGTTCGTGTACGTCTTCGGCGGCTCCATCGGGCAGTCGCTGGGCGGCGGCCAGGAGCAGTACGTCCAGTACGTCGTCCCCGGGCTCATGGCCATGATGGGCATGAACATGGCCCAGGGCGTGGGCACGGGTTTCAACCAGGACTTCAACTCCGGTGTCATGGACCGCTTCCGGTCCCTGCCGATCGGCCGCGGCTCGGTGCTCTTCGCGAAGATCGCGGTGGAGCTGATGCGAATGCTGTTCGCGACCGCGGTGCTGATGGTGGTCGCCGTTCTGGTGGGTTACGACATCAAGGACTGGGCGGGAATGCTGGCCTCGGTCGGGCTGTCCGCGCTGTTCGGCTCGGCGCTGATGTGGGTGTTCCTGACCCTCGGCGTGATCATGAAGAACGCCCAGTCGGTGCAGGCGATGGGCTTCCTGGTGCTGATGCCGCTGCAGTTCGGTTCGTCGATCTTCGCACCGACCGCGTCGATGCCCGGCTGGCTGCAGTCGTTCACCGACTACAACCCGCTCTCCGCGCTGGCCGACACCGCGCGCGGCCTGATGGAGGGCGGCCCGGTCGCGCACGACCTGTGGGTGACGGTCATCTGGTCGGTCGGTCTGACCGCGGTCATGGCGCCGGTCGCGATCCACAAGTTCCGCACCAAGAGCTGACATCCGCGGACGGTCAGCACAGGGCGGTGGCCTCCGCGAGGGAGAGGCCGCCGCCCTCGGCGTACGCGGCCCGGTACGACCGTGCGTCGAGCCGCTCCCGGATCCGGGCCTCCGCCAGGTCGCCGGCCCGCCGCTCCACACCGGTGGGCACGTGGCCCGGCGGCAGCAGTGCCGCGGCGGCGCCCAGGCAGCGGGCGGCGTCCGCGGCCCGGCCGTCGGCGCGGGCGAGGGCCATCGCGGCGGCGACCAGGATCACCGAGTGCAGGTGCGGGGTGATGGCCCTCGACAGCGGGTCGGCGGCCAGGACCAGCGCCTCCCGGGCCTGCCGCAGGGCCTCCGCACGGCGCTCGTCGACGGCGTCCAGCCAGGCCTCCTGGCACAGGATCACGGCGTCGAACACGATGAAGCGCGCGATGCGCACCTCCTCGCGCAGCAACCGCAGGTGGGTGCGGGCCTCCGCGGTGCGGCCGGTCAGGCCGAGCCAGCCGGCCAGCAGGAGCCGGGCGGCAGGCATGGCCTCGTTGAGGGTGCTGTCCTTGCTGGCGATGACGTCCCGCAGCATCCGCTCGCCGCGTTCGCTCTCGCCCCCCTCCAGGAGGGTGCCGCCGAGCCGGGCGCGGAGCACGGCCACCTGGGCGCGGGCGCCGAGGCCCTCGGCGTGTTCGATGGCGGCCCGGTAGTCGGCGGCCGCCCCGTGGTGGTCGCCCTTGCGCTCCCGGGCCTCGCCGCGGGCGGACAGGGCCTCGGTGGTGCCCCAGGTGTCGCCGAGGCGGCGGTAGATCTCCAGGGCCTCGTCGGCGTCACGGGTGGCGTCACCGGCCCAGTCGGCGCGGTTGGCGAGGAGGTTGGCGCGCAACTGGAGGGCGCCGGCCAGCTCCCACTCGTAACCGGGGGTGTCCCGGCAGGTCTGCACACAGGCGTCGGCGATGGTGCGCAGCCGGGTGGCGCCGCCGGTCAGCAGCTCGGCGAAGAACCACAGGATGCCCGGCGGCCGGCAGATCTGCGGCAGGCCCGGGTCGTAGGTCCGGGCGACCACGCGGAGCTTGGCCTGCGCCTCGGGGGTCTGCCAGGCGTCGATCTCGGTGTCCATGCAGGCCAGATGGGCCAGGTGGACCCCGCGCCGGGCCTCGGCGAGGACTTCGCCGGTGTACGGCGGCGGGGTGTCGGTGCAGCGCCGCCAGACCGGTTCGGCGGGGCGCACCGGTTCGGTGAACGGGTCCGGGCCGAGCGCCATGACCTCCCGGCACCAGGTGCGGGTCTCGATGCGCTGGTCGCGTATCTGCCAGAACCAGAGCAGGGAGAGGACCAGGCACAGTCCCTCCTGTTCGTCGCGTTCGGCGACGGCGTGCCGGAAGGCGGTGCGCAGGTTCTCGTACTCCAGCTGGAAGCGGTCGATGGCGGCGAGCTGCTCGGGGCCGCGCAGCAGCGGGTCGGTGGCGCGGGCGAGTTCCCGGTAGTACGTGAGGTGGGCCCGCTCGGCACCCCGGCGGCCGCCGGTCTCGGCGAGGCGTTCGGCGGCGTACTCGGCGACGGTCTCCAGCAGCCGGTAGCGCATCGCGCCGTCGGCCGCGGGGGCGGCCACCACCAGGGACTTGTCGACCAGGGAACCGAGCGCGTCCAGCGCGGCCGGCCCGCACACGGCCTCGGCGGCGGCCAGATCGCAGCCGCCGGCGAACACCGAAAGCCGGGCGAGGACGTCCCGTTCGCCGGCGTCCAGCAGGTCCCAGGACCAGTCCACGACGGCCCGGAGGGTCTGCTGGCGGGGCAGCACGGTGCGGCTGCCCGAGGTGAGCAGCCGGAAGCGGTCGTCCAGCCGGTCCGCTATCTGGCGGGGTGTCAGCATGCGCAGCCGGGCCGCCGCCAGCTCGATGGCAAGGGGCAGACCGTCCAGGCGGCGGCAGATCTCGGCGCACGCCTCCGGGTCGTCCTCGGTCCGGAAGCCGGGCCGGGCCGCCGCGCCCCGCTCGGCGAGCAGTCGCAGCGCCACCGGTTCGGGCAGCGGCTCCACCGGCCGCAGCAACTCGCCCGGGACCCCGAGGGGTTCACGGCTGGTGGCCAGGACGGTCAGTTCCGGGCAGCGGGCCAGCAGCCGTTCGGTGAGGCGGGCGGCGGCGTCCACGACGTGCTCGCAGTTGTCCAGGACGATCAGCATGCGGCGCCGGGCGCAGTGCTCCACCAGCCGCTCCACGGGGTTGTCGTGCCGCTCGGCGACCGCGCGCATGCCGTCCACACCGGCGCCGTGCAGCACCGTCTCGCGGGCCCCGATCGCGGTGAGCACGGCCTGCGGCACGGCGTCGGGGTCGTCCACGGGGGCCAGCTCGACGAGCCACACCCCGTCCCGGGCGGTGTGCCGTACCGCCTCGGCGGCCTCCTGGGACAGCCGGGTCTTCCCGGCGCCGCCGGGTCCGAGCAGGGTGACCAGGCGGGCCGCGGCCAGGTCGGCGCCGATCGCCCGGATGTCGGCCTCCCGGCCGACGAACGACGTCAGCCGGGCGGGCAGGTTGCCCGGGCGGGCCGCGGGCGGCTGCCCGGCCGGTTCCACGCGCAGCAGCTCGGCGTGCAGGGCGCGCAGTTCGGGGCCGGGGTCGGAGCCGAGCCGGTCCGCGAGCAGGCGGCGTACGTCCTCGTAGGCGGCGAGCGCCTGGGCGGGGCGGCCGGTGTCGCGCAGGGCGCGCAGCCGCAGCACCTGGAGCGGCTCGTCCAGCGGGTGGCCGTCGCACAGGGCCGTCAGCTCGGGCAGTGCCTGCTCGGCCTGGCCGAGGGCGAGCGCGGCGGTGTGCCGGGCGCGCAGCGCGTCGAGCCGGCGGGTCTCCCAGCGGGCCGCCTCGGCGGTGCGGTCGGGCAGGTCGGCGAGGGCGGGTCCGCGCCACAGGGCGAGGGCGTCGTCGAGGACGACGGCGGCCTTGGCGGGGTCGCCGTCGGCGAGGGCGCGCAGACCGTCGCCGGTCAGCCGGTCGAAACGGACGAGGTCGATGTCGTCGGGCGCGGCGGTGAGCCGGTAGCCGCCGTCGACGGAGGCGACGGCGTCGGCGCCGAGGGCCCGCCGCAGCCTGCCGACGAGCGCCTGGAGGGCGCCGGCGGCGTCGGCGGGCGGTTCGGCGCCCCACACCTCGTCCACGAGGACGCCCGCGGGCACGGTCCGG
>NZ_BNBF01000022.1:2691-31508 GCF_014654935.1 Streptomyces capoamus | reverse complement strand
CCGGCCCGGAGCGCGAGCACGCTCAGCAGGGCACGCAGCCGTGCCCCGCCGACCGGGACGGCCGTGCCGTCGGGGCGGATCGCCTGCGTGGGGCCGAGCAGCGTGAAGCGCACGGGGCTCATTGTCCCCGGAGCCGTCGGCGGGGGTCACCGGGCCGCGTCGGCGTGCCGCCGGGCACGTCCAGGGTGACGAGGACGCCGACGGCGCGGCGGACCCGGTACGGAACCCGCCGGGGCGGCTGTTCCTCCTGCTCGAAGGCGTCGAACCACTTCGGGCAGGCCTCGACGGCCTCCAGGGCGGGGGCGCCGGGCACCGGCTCCAGGGCGCGCCCGGCCGCGACGAAGATCACTTCGCCGGGGCCGGCGGCGGGCGGTGCGACGGCGCGCGGGTCGTGGTGGGCGAGGAACTCCTGGTGCACCAGGTCGATGGCGAGCACCCGGCCGGTGGTCGCCCGCTCGGGGCCGCCGTGGTTCGCCACCCAGGCGGCGGCGCCGTGGTGGCCGTCCTCGCGGGTGGTGGGGACGAGCCGCCAGGAGACCCGGTCCCCGACGGCGAACGGCGTGCCGCAGCACTCCATCTCCGCGTGGTCGTAGAACACCCTCATGCGTGGCATCACCCCAGGGTCCAGGAACCCGGTGGCCGTCGCGAGACGTTTTCCCCACGTGTCCGCGGCCGGTACGGTCGCAGTCCCCGACCGGAACCGGCCCGCACAGGAGCTCGCCCATGACCACCGCCACCACCCGCCGCGGCGAACGGCAGATCAGTCCCGTGTTCGTCGGCATCCTGGCCGTGACGGCGGTGACGGGCTGGGCCACCTGGACCGGGTTCGCCGCGCAGCCGGGCATCGCGGTGTTCCTGTTCGTGACCGCGGCCTGGATCGTCTCCCTGTGCCTGCACGAGTACGCGCACGCGCGCACCGCCCTGCACAGCGGGGACATCACGGTCGGCGCGAAGGGCTACCTCACGCTGAACCCGCTGAAGTACACGCACGCGCTGCTGAGCATCGTGCTCCCCGTCCTGTTCGTGATCATGGGCGGGATCGGCCTGCCCGGCGGTGCGGTGTTCATCGAGCGGAGCCGGATCCGGGGCCGCTGGCGGCACAGCCTGATCTCGGCGGCGGGCCCGCTGACGAACGTGCTGTTCGCCGCGGTGTGCACGGCCCCGTTCTGGCTGCATGCGCTGGACGGCGTGCCCGCGGACTTCCGGTTCGCGCTGGCGTTCCTGGCGCTGCTGCAGGTGACGGCGGCGCTGCTGAACTTCCTGCCGGTGCCGGGCCTGGACGGCTACGGCGTGCTGGAGCCGTGGCTGTCGTACAACGTGAAGCGGCAGGTGGAGCCGTTCGCGCCGTTCGGGCTGCTGTTCGTCTTCGCGCTGCTGTGGGTGCCGTCGGTGAACGGCGCGTTCTTCGACGTGATCGACTCGATCATGCGGGCGCTGAACGTCGACGACTTCTCCCGCTACTGCGGCCAGGACCTGTACCGGTTCTGGCAGGACGGCAACGACTACTGCTCGGCGGTCAGCTCGTGACGGACCCGTCCCGCCCGGCACCGGCCCGGCCGCGCTTGACGTAGTACCAGGTCATGTTGGACGACAGACCCGCCAGCAGCACCCAGACGATCCCCAGCCAGCTGCCCTGGACGAAGGAGACGACGGCCGCCGCCACCGCGAGGAGGCAGACGATCAGGGTGCAGAGGGCGATGCGGGGCATGGGGGTCGGCTCCGGATCCGGTCGGGGGACACTGCTACGGCACCAGTGTCCCCCATGAGGTCATACGTCCGTGACGCGGAGCCCGGCGTGCGCCTTGTACCGGCGGTTCACCGAGATCAGGTTCGCGACCAGCGATTCCACCTGGTGGGCGTTGCGCAGCCGGCCGGCGAAGACGCCGCGCATGCCGGGGATGCGTCCGGCCAGCGCCTGCACGATCTCGACGTCGGCGCGCTCCTCGCCGAGGACCATCACGTCGGTGTCGATCTGCTCGATCTCCGGGTCCTGGAGCAGCACGGCCGACAGGTGGTGGAAGGCGGCGGCGACCCGGGAGTCGGGCAGCAGGGCGGCGGCCTGCTCGGCGGCGCTGCCCTCCTCCGGCCGGAGCGCGTAGGCGCCCTTCTTGTCGAAGCCCAGCGGGTTGACGCAGTCCACGACGAGCTTGCCGGCCAGTTCCCCGCGCAGGGACCTCAGGGTGTCGCCGTGGCCCTCCCACGGGACGGCGACGATCACGATGTCGCTGCGGCGCGCGGTCTCCGCGTTGTCGGCGCCCTCGATGCCGTGGCCGAGTTCCCCGGCGGCGGCCCGGGCGCGCTCGGCGGCACGCGAGCCGATGATCACCTTCTGGCCGGCCCGGGCCAGCCGGTAGGCCAGGCCCTTGCCCTGCGGTCCGGTGCCGCCGAGCACGCCGACGACGTACCCGGAGACGTCGGGCAGGTCCCAGGGGTCCTTGGCGGGGGCCTTGGCCGGGGTCTGTGCGCTGTCGGTAGAGGTCATGGGCCGACTCTACGTCCGCCGCCGGGCGCGTACCGGCTCAGGTCAGCCGGTGCACGGGCACCCGGCGGAAAGTGATCGTCTCGTAGGCGCCGAAGTCACCGGTCTCGTGGAGCAGGCCGACGGTGTGCGGGTCGATGCGGACGAGGTCGGAGTAGGCGGCGGGCAGCCCGTCGACGGTGAACACCGGGCGCCAGGTGGTGCCGCCGTCGGCGGAGGCACGGATCGTCATCAGGGCGCGGGCGCCGCCGGGGTCCGCGGGGGCGGAGAAGAGCAGCAGGCCGGGGTCGCGCAGCTGGAGGACGGAGGCCTCGCAGACCGGCGCGGTGAGCCCGGCCTGCGGCCGGAAGGGCTTGACGAGGGTCTTGCCGCCGTCGGCGGAGTGGGCGTCGGCGCGGTTGCCGGGGGACGGGGAATCGTTGCGGGTGTTGAGGTAGACGCGGCCGTCGGGGAGTTCGGCGGCGGTGGTCTCGTTGACGTTGACGTAGCCGTCGGTGTTCTCGTCGAGGTAGCCGAGGTACCAGTTCTCGCCGCGGTCGTCGCTGAGCAGGCAGTGCCCGCCGTTGTACCGGGGCTCGGCGCCGGTGTCGGTGCCGGTGGGCGGCAGGGTGTGGTTGGCCGGGACGAGGATGCGGCCGGAGGTCAGCTGGAGGGCGTGCCCGGGGGTGGTGGCGTACCAGCGCCAGCCGGGCCGTTTCACCTGCCCGGTGATCTCCCTGGGCCGGGACCACGTCACCGCGTCGTCGTCGCTGTGCTGCACCCACACGCGCCGCCCGTCGGCGTCCGTGACCTGGCCGCGCAGGATCGCGGCCTCGGTGGCGGAGGCGGCGGCCCGGACGTGCACGAGCAGGATCCTGCCGGTGTCCAGGACGACGGGGGCGGGGTTGCCGGCGAGGTCCGTGCCGTTGCGCGCGGCGGTCTGCAGCGGCCCCCAGGTGCGGCCGCCGTCCGTGGACCGCTTCAGCACGATCTCGATGTGCCCGTGGTCGGCGGCGGAGTCCCTGCGGCCCTCGCAGAAGGCGAGCAGCGTGCCGGACCGGGTGGCGACGACGGCCGGGATGCGGAAACTGGCGTACCCCTCGTGGCCCGCGCGGAAGGGGACGGTCACGTCGGTCATCCCGACACCATCCCCGGGTCGGGCGAATTCGGGGTGAACTCCGCGTCACGAGTGACCGGTTGCGGCAGTATGCGGTGGCATGGACGCCGTACGGGTCGCGTTGCTGCGCGAAGTGCTCGCCGGGACGGAGTGGCTGGGGGCCACCCGGAGGTTCGCCGGGGTGCTGCGCGGATCGGTGGTGGCGCACGGGGGCGGGCTGCTGCTGGTGGGCACCCCCCGCCACGAGCCCTGGCACCTGGCCGCGCACCTGGTGGACGAGGCCGCGTGGTCGGGCACCCCCGAGCTGGCCCCCACGCTGGTACGGCATCATGTGCGGCCCTGCGACCCGCCCCACCTGGCCGTCGGGCCGGGCCGGATCGCGGCGGCCCGGCGCGGCGAGACCCTGCTGGTCGTGGCGCCGGAGGAGCCCGCGCCGCTGCTGCAGCGGGTGCACGACGCCCGGCTGGCCGGGGTGACGGTGCTGGCGCTGGGCGCGGGCGGCGGCGAGCTGGCCGCGATGGCGCACGACACGCTGGCCGTGCCGGAGGGGGCGGAGCTGGACCTGGACACCGTCCAGCACCTGGTCAGTGCGGCGGCCGGCGAGAACGCGGGGTCCCCGGGGCGGCGACGGGGGTTCCGGGACCGTCTGTCACGGCTGACGGAGGCGCTGACGGCCCCGCCGCCGGCCCCTTGGTGACCCGTCCGCCGCTTGTCCCGGCCGCCGCAGAAGCGGTTGCCCGCGAGTGCGGGCGGGCCGCCGGCCCGGCCGGGTCCGGGCGGCCGACCCGGGCGGCCGACCCGGGCGGGTCGGGGTCCGGGCGGGTCGGGGTCCGGGCGGGTGAGCGTTCGGGCGGGCGTACGGGCCTCACCCGGACCGGCGGCCTCCCGTGCGCGGGCGCGGCGGGGCCGCCTGCGCCGTGCCTGTGGGGGCTGAGTGGCTACGGGCTACCGGGCCCGGGGTAGGGCGCCCGGGCGGGCGAGCACGCGGCGCGGACGCGCGAGGGGCGCGCCGCCGTGCCGGCGTGCTCAGTCCTCGTCGGTGCTCGGCCCTGCGGGCGCGTCGTGCCAGCGCGGGTCGTTCTCCCACTGGAGGTTGCGCTCGGCGGCGGTCTCCATCGCGTGCCGGGCCTCATCGGGTGAGGCGTACGGCCCGAACCGGTCCTTGCCCGGGCAGTCCGGGCCCTCCTCGACCTTCTTGTGCTCCAGGCAGTAGTACCACTCCCCCGGCTTGCCGGCGGTGCGCTTCTTGAACAGGGCCATCGACAGCTCCTCTCGCCACCGACATGTTCCCCCATGTCCGCTGGTTAGACTCGCTGGCATGTCTGGCCAGTCGCTGCTCGTACCGGGGGAGCTGTCCCCCACCCGTCCGGTACCCGGAAACATCCGCCGCCCCGAGTACGTCGGCAAGCCCGCGCCGGCGCCGTACACCGGGCCGGAGGTGCAGACCCCCGAAACCGTCGAGGCGATGCGTACCGCCGGCCGTATCGCCGCGCGGGCGATGGCGGAGGCCGCGAAGATCATCGCGCCCGGGGTGACCACGGACCAGCTGGACAAGGTCACGCACGAGTACCTGTGCGACCACGGCGCGTACCCGTCCACGCTCGGCTACCGCGGCTTCCCCAAGTCACTGTGCACATCGGTCAACGAGGTCATCTGCCACGGCATCCCGGACTCGACGGTCCTCAGGGACGGCGACATCGTCAACCTGGACGTGACGGCGTACATCGGCGGGGTGCACGGCGACAACAACGCCACCTACCTGGTCGGCGAGGTCGACGAGGAGTCCCGGCTGCTGGTGGAGCGCACCCGGGAGGCGCTCGACCGGGCGATCAGGGCCGTGAAGCCGGGCCGGCAGATCAATGTCATCGGCCGGGTCATCGAGTCGTACGCCAAGCGCTTCGGCTACGGCGTCGTCCGGGACTTCACCGGGCACGGCATCAGCACGTCGTTCCACTCCGGGCTGATCATCCCGCACTACGACAGCCCGCACGCCACGACGGTGATGCAGCCGGGTATGACGTTCACGATCGAGCCGATGCTGACGCTCGGCACCCACGAGTACGACATGTGGGACGACGGCTGGACGGTCGTGACGAAGGACCGCAGGCGGACCGCGCAGTTCGAGCACACCCTGGTGGTGACGGACACCGGCGCGGACGTCCTGACCCTGCCCTGACGCCGTCCCGGCCGCCGACCGCGTCCGGACGACCGGGTCCCCCGCCGCGCGCCGGAAGGGGACCCGAGCCAGGTCAGCGCAGGTAGTCGCTGCAGTGGGCGCCACCCCAGAAGATCTTGTTCTCGAGCGACTGAAGTCCGCCGAAGTAGGGGCTGCAGACGGCTTCCTCGTCCTTGCCGCCCCGCTTGTCGTGCTGGGTGGCACTGGCCGTGGCGGCGCCGGTGGCGGTCAGGGCGGCGGCGAGGACCGTCGCGGCCAGGACTGATCGAATGCGCATGGTGCTCCTCTCGGGAGGCTGAGCGGTCAGCCCAGAGGTCCCCGCTCGTCCTCCCGCGCACACGCGGATCCACCCGAACGGCAGCGCGGACGCTCACCCGGACGCGGGCAGGTGCGCGTCAGCGCTCCAGGCGGACCCGGCCGCCGACCTCGATCCACCCGTGCGGCTGGGGAGCGGTGAGGATCTGCGAGCCGAGGCCCTGGGTGATGTTGAGGGCGCGGCCCAGCCGGTCGGTGAGGAGCAGGGCGGCCGCACCGGTGGCCTCGTCCTCCTCGATCCCGTCGTCGCGCCCCGGAAAGGCACGGGCCCGGACCCGTCCGGCGGCCTCGTCCTCCCAGGCCCAGGCGTAGATCCACTCCCCGCCTTCGTCCGGGGCCCCCTTCTCGCTCCGCTCGCCCTTCGGCGGCACCGGGAGCGCGTCCACCTCGGCGGCGCTCGCGTACTGGCGCAGGGTGCGCGCCGGCGCCCACTCGGCGCGGGCCTCGATCCAGCTGAACTCGCCGTCCAGCCGGACGCCGACGACCCCGGCGGGCGTGACCAGCTCCGGCACGTCGAGCAGCCAGGCCGCGCCCACGCAGGGGTGGCCGGCGAAGGGCAGGCGCAGGGTGGGGGTATAGATGTCGATCACTCCGCGCTCGGGGTCGTCCACGAACACGGTCTCGCTGAAGCCGAGTTCGGCCGCCAGCTGCTGCCGGGCGTCCCGTCCGGGCAGCACCGAGCCGTCGCGGACGACGCCCAGCTCGTTGCCGTAGCCGCCGTTCGGTCCGCAGAAGACACGGAGTACGTCGTAGTCAGTCACCGGGGAATTGAAACATCACGGTGCCGACGGCCGCCCCGGGCACCGCTTGGCGCCGCCTTTGCCGTTCGTTGCCGTCTCTTTTGAGACAGCGCGATCAAGCCGTGTCCGCGACCGTCCCGTGAGAGGTGAATCACGACCCTGACGGATATGACTGAGGTTAGCCTCATGTAAGTTAGGGCAGCCTCACCAGACCAGATCCGCTTGGAGCCTGCATGCGCGCCGTCCGACTGACCGTCACCGCCGCCGCCACCGCGGCGGCTCTGACCGCCCTCTCGGCCTGCACCGCGAAGAGCGATGCCAAGGACGGCAACGCGATCCAGGTCACGGCCGCCGACTCCACGTGCGACACCTCCAGCAAGTCCGTGCCGGCCGGCCAGGTCACGCTGAAGATCGAGAACAAGGGCGCGAAGGCCACCGAGGTCGAGATCCTGTTCCCGGACGACCGGATCGTCTCCGAGAAGGAGAACATCGGCCCCGGCACCAAGTACACGCTGACCGCCGAGGTGAAGCCCGGCTCGTACGAGATCGCCTGCCGGCCCGGCATGAAGAGCCACGGCGTCCGGCAGAAGCTCACGGTCACCGGTGGCGGCAGCGCCTCCGCCCGCGACCCGAAGCTGGACCAGGCGGTCGCCGAGTACCGCCAGTATGCCCAGGACCAGGCCGACGAGACCCTGCCGAAGGCCGAGGCCTTCGTGAAGGCGGTCAAGGCCGGCGACCTGGAGGCGGCGAAGAAGGCCTACGGCCTCTCCCGCCTCGGCTGGGAGCGCACCGAGCCGGTCGCCGAGTCCTTCGGTGACATCGACCCGAAGGTCGACGTCCGCGAGGACGGTCTGGAGTCCGGCCAGAAGTGGACCGGCTGGCACCGGCTGGAGAAGGCCCTCTGGCACGACAAGAAGATCGGCGCCGAGGAGAAGGCCCTCGCCGACCAGCTGCTGAAGGACCTCAAGGACTGGCAGGGCCGGGTCGGCAAGGCCGAGATCACCCCGACCTCCATGGCCAACGGCGCCAAGGAACTGCTCGACGAGGTCGCCACCGGCAAGGTCACCGGCGAGGAGGACCGCTACGCCCACACCGACCTGGTCGACTTCAAGGGCAACGTCGAGGGCGCCCGGAAGGCCTACGAGCTGCTGAAGCCGGTCGCCGCGAAGAACGCCCCGGCGCTGGCCAAGGAATTGGACGGGCAGTTCGGGGCGCTGGACGCGCTGCTGGACAAGTACCGGACCGACAAGACGTCCTACGACTTCGTCTCCTACGACAAGGTCACCGGGGACCAGCGCAAGGAGCTGTCGGACGCGGTGAACGCGCTCGCCGAGCCGCTGTCCAAGCTCGCCGCCGCGGTCGTGAAGTAAGCAAGGGGGACAGGGCGATGACCGAGACCCAGGGCACTCAGGCCGCTCCTTCGCGGCGCGCGCTGATCGGCTGGGGCGGTGCCGGGCTCGCGCTCGGGGCCGCCGCGGCGGGCGGCGCCGTGGCGATGGCCCGGACGGGCGACGACATGGACCCGGCCGCCGCCGAGACCGGCGGCGCGGTGGAGTTCCACGGCGCCCACCAGGCCGGCATCGCGACCCCGGTCCAGGACCGGCTGCACTTCGCCGCGTTCGACGTGAAGACCGAGGACCGCGACGCGTTCGTGCAGATGCTCAAGGACTGGACCGACGCGGCCCGCCGGATGACCGCGGGCAAGGCGGTCGGCGAGGGCGCCTACGGCGGGCTCGCCGAGGCCCCGCCGGACGACACCGGCGAGGCGCTCGGGCTCAAGCCGTCCCGGCTGACCCTGACCATCGGGTTCGGCCCGTCGCTGTTCGACAGGTTCGGGCTGCGGGACCGGCGGCCCGAGGCCCTGGTCGACCTGCCCCAGTTCCCCGGCGACAACCTGGACCGCGCCCGCACCGGCGGCGACCTGTGCGTCCAGGCCTGCTCCGACGACCCGCAGGTCGCCGTGCACGCCATCCGCAACCTCGCCCGCATCGGCTTCGGCAAGGTCGCCATCCGCTGGTCCCAGCTCGGCTTCGGCAAGACCTCCTCGACCACCCCGGACGCGCAGACCCCGCGCAACCTGATGGGCTTCAAGGACGGCACCCGCAACATCGCGGGCACCGAGACCGACCGGCTGAAGAAGTTCGTCTGGGTCGGCGAGGACGACGGACCGGACTGGATGGCCGGCGGGTCGTACCTGGTCGCCCGGCGCATCCGGATGAACATCGAGACCTGGGACCGCACCTCCCTGCAGGAGCAGGAGGACGTGTTCGGCCGGGACAAGCGCGAGGGCGCCCCGGTCGGCAAGGCCAAGGAGCACGACGAGCCGTTCCTGAAGGCGATGAAGCCGGACGCGCACGTCCGGCTCGCGCACCCCGACTCCAACAACGGGATCACCATCCTGCGCCGGGGCTACTCCTTCACCGACGGCACCGACGGGCTCGGCCGGCTGGACGCCGGCCTGTTCTTCCTCGCCTACCAGCGGGACGTGCGCAAGGGCTTCATCCCGCTGCAGCGCAGGCTGTCGGCGCACGACGCGCTCAACGAGTACATCCAGCACGTGGGTTCGGCGGTCTTCGCGGTTCCCCCCGGCGTCCGGGACTCCGGCGACTGGTGGGGCCGCACGCTGTTCTCGAAGGAGGCGTAGCCCGTGTTCTCCAACTACCTGATCGGCCTGCGCGAGGGGCTGGAGGCGTCGCTCGTCGTCTGCATCCTGATCGCCTACCTGGTCAAGACGGGCCGCAAGGACGCCCTGCGGCCGATCTGGATCGGCATCGGCATCGCGATCGCCATCGCGATGGGCTTCGGCTGCGCCCTGGAGTTCGGCTCCCAGGAGCTGACCTTCCAGGCGCAGGAGGCGCTCGGCGGCTCCCTGTCGATCGTCGCCGTGGGCCTGGTGACCTGGATGGTGTTCTGGATGCGGCGCACCGCCCGGCACCTGAAGTCGGAGCTGCACGGCAAGCTGGACGCGGCCCTCGCGCTCGGCACGGGCGCGCTGGTCGCCACCGCGTTCCTGGCCGTCGGCCGGGAGGGCCTGGAGACCGCGCTGTTCGTATGGGCGTCGGTGCACGCGGCCTCCGACGGCACCCCGCGCCCGCTGGTCGGGGTCGCCCTCGGCCTCGCCACGGCGGTGCTGCTGGGCTGGCTGTTCTACCGGGGCGCCCTGAGGATCAACCTGGCCAAGTTCTTCACCTGGACCGGCGGCATGCTGGTCGTGGTCGCGGCGGGCGTGCTCGCGTACGGCTTCCACGACCTCCAGGAGGCCGACTGGATCCCGGGCATCACCCACCTGGCCTTCGACATCAGCGGCACCGTCCCGCCGGACAGCTGGTACGGCACCCTGCTCAAGGGCGTCTTCAACTTCCAGCCGGACCCGACGGTCGTCCAGGTCTCGGTGTGGGCGCTGTACCTGGTCCCGGTGCTCGCGCTGTTCCTCTCCCCGGTAGGGTTCGCCTCCGGGAAGGGGAAGGTGAAGGAGCCCGATGAGCAGGGAACGCAGCCGTCGCCGGCTTCGCAGGCGTGACCGGAACGCACTCATAGCGGCCTCGTTGACCGCTTTGTCGCTGACCGCGAGCGGGTGCATGGTGGTGCACGGGGAGCGTGTCGTGCTCCCCGCGAGCACCCGCGCCGAGGCCGCGAAGGCGCTGACCGCGTTCACGAGCGCGTACAACAAGGCCGACCAGGCCTACGACAGCTCCCTGGACGCGCCCTACGTCACCGGCGCCGTCGCCGACATCGACGCCGCCCGGCTGCAGGCCGGGCACGTCAACAACCCGGCGGGGAACCGGGCGCACACCCCGCTGAAGCTGACGGACGTGAAGTACACGATCCCGAAGAAGGCCGGCTGGCCGCGCTGGTTCGTCGCCGACGGCCAGGGCAACAAGGGCGGGAACTTCCGCTGGGTGCTGGTGTTCACCCGCAACGACCTCGGTGAGCGGTGGCAGGTGAGCTACCTGACGCTGATGGCGCCGGGCACCGTACCGGAGTTCAGGAAGGACGCGGACGGCTGGGCGGAGGCCGTACCGGCCGACACGGCAGGACTGGCCGTCCGGCCGGACGAGCTGAGCAGGACGTACGCCGCCTACCTGAAGAGCGGCGGGCGGACCTTCGCGGACGGCCGCGACACCAGCGGGGTGCGCGCGGACCGCAGGAAGGCGGCCAGGAAGCCCGGTCTGGTCCGGCAGTTCATCGACCAACCCCTCGCCCACGGCGACTACGCGCCGCTGGCACTGCGCACGGCGGACGGCGGGGCGCTGGTGTTCTTCACCACGCACCACTACGAGAAGCGGACCGCCTACACCGGCGGCACCGCACCGGTTCCGAACAAGGACGTGCAGGCCCTGGTGAAGGGCGAGGTGAAGCAGTCCCTCACGCTGGAGTCGGTCGCCAACGAGGCCGTGCTCGACCCGGCCGGCAGCGGCCCGGTGCGGATGCTGGGGCGCGTGCAGGGGCTGACGGGCGCGCAGGGCGAGTAGCGGGCCGCCGGTTGGTCAGTGGTGCAGCGGCCAGGCCGCGCCCTGGTGGCCGGGCTCCGCGCCCACGTGCCGGGCGCAGGCGTCGGTGAGCGCTTCCAGCAGGGTGAGCGGATCGGGCAGCGCGTACTCCGGGCCGCGCAGCCAGCGCACCCGCTGGCCCTGGTCGCCGGGCAGCCGGGCCGGCGGTACCAGGACGTAGGAGCCCCGGCAGTGCCAGCGCAGGCCGGGATGCTCGTCCATGGTCTCCGGGTGGCAGTCCAGCTCGCACGGCCACCACTCGTCCTCGTCCTCGGGGGTGCCCCGGGTCAGGGTGAAGAACAGCATGCGCCCGTCGTCGCTCTCGGCGACCGGTCCGACCTCGACGCCGGAGCCGAGCAGCCGCTCCAAGGCCTCCCGGCCGGCCTCCAGGGGCACGTCCAGCACGTCGTGGACCATGCCGGTGGCGGTGATGAAGTTCGCCTGCGGCTGGTGCCGGGCCCAGCGCTCGATCTGGGAGCGGTCGGTGGTGGACTGCGTCTGCCAGGCGAAGGACACCGGGTGCCGGGCCGGAGTGGGACAGCCCACGCGGTCACAGGAACAGCGGTAGCCGTCGGAGGGGTGCGCGGCGGGGGCCAGCGGCAGTCCCGCCGCGGCGGCGGCGAGCAGCAGGACCTCCCGGCCGCCTTCGTCGGCGGCCTCCTTCGGGCGGCGTCCGAGCAGCCACTGGGAGAGTTTGCCCTGCCGGCCGGTCCGGCCGCCGAACGTCGCGCTCATCTATCCCCTCGCCTCGCTGTTGTGCGGACAGCATGCCCTATCGTCCCATCTTCGTGTGCTTCGGGGGTCCGAAAGCCGGCGGGACGGGGGGGGCGGGCGGTGGTCAGCGGGGCGCGATGCCGTGCAGGGCGTACTCGACGAGGGTGTCGGTGTACGCGTAGGAGATCGGTGCGGTCCGTTGCAGCCAGCGCTGGGCGAGCGGCGAGACGAACAGTTCCAGGGCGATGCGGGGATCGACGTCCCGCCGTACGTGCCCGGCGTCCTGCGCGGAGCGCAGCCGGGCCGCGTACAGCTGCAGCTGGGGTTCGAGGAGCCTGCTCACGAACTCGCGGCCGAGCGCCTCGTTGACGAGCCCCTCGGCGGCCAGCGCCCGCGACGGCGCCTCGAAGCGCGGGTCGAGCAGCTCGTCCACGGTGGCCCGCAGCACCGCCTTGAGGTCGGCGGCCAGGTCACCGGTGTCCGGGATGGCGTCCGGCTGGTGCCCCGCCGCCCGGGCCGCCTGCCCGGCGAGGTCGAGGAACGCCTCCAGCAGGACGTCCGCCTTGGACGACCACCAGCGGTAGATGGTCTGCTTGCCGACCCCGGCGCGGGCGGCGATGGCCTCGACGGTGGTCTTCGGGTAGCCGGCCTCGCCCACCAGGGCGAGGGCGGCGGCGTAGATCGCCCTGCGGGACTTCTCGCTGCGGCGGCTGGCGTCGGGGGCGGGCTTGTCGACCATGGGGACGAAACTAACAAGCGGGGGCCGCGGGCTACGACGGTGCGTCGTACGGCGGCCAGGCGTCACCCCAGTCGGCGTCCCGGGCCGCCTTGTACAGGTCGCCGTGGCGCTTGGTGACCGTCGTGCGGCGCAGCCGCTCCTCGGTCTCGCACAGGTCGAGCAGTACCTGGCCCTTGCGGATCTGGGGGCGGCGGACCACCCGGGCCGGGGCCGGCTCCGCGGGCAGCCGGGTCGCGGCGACGTAGCTGAACTTCTCGTCCTCGTACGCCAGCGAGCCGCCCTTGACCTGGCGGTGCAGGGAGGAGCGGCCGACCCGGGCGGAGAAGTGGCACCAGTCGGTGCCGGGCGCGATGGGGCAGGCGGCGCTGTGCGGGCAGGGGGCGGCGACGCGGAAGCCGGCCTCGACCAACCGGTCGCGGGCCTCCAGGACGCGCCGGTAGCCGGCCGGGGTGCCGGCCTCGACGAGCACCACGGTCCGCGCGGCGCGGGCGGCGGCGTCGACGAGGGCGGCGCGGTCGGTTTCGGAGAGTTCGTTCAGGACGTAGGACACCGTGACCAGGTCGGTGTCGTCCAGGGTGAGGTCCGCGCCGATCCGGGCGCGCTGCCAGCGGGCGTCCGTCAGGTCCGGGTGGGCGGCGGCCAGCTGCCGGCCGAGGGTGAGGGCGGGCTCGGCCCAGTCCAGCACGGTGACACCGCGCGCGCCCGGCCAGGTCTCCGCCACGGCCCAGGTGGCCGCGCCGGTGCCGCCGCCGATGTCGACGTGGCTGCCGGGGGTCCAGCCGGGGACGGCCGCCGCGAACGCCTCCAGCGCGGAGCGGACGGCCGCGAAGGTGGCCGGCATGCGGTAGGCGGCGTACGCGGCGACGTCGGCGCGGTCGCGCAGGATCGGGGCGTGCGTGGGGGTGTCGCCGCGGTAGTGGGTGATCAGGCGGTCCACGGCGGCGGTCACCTCCGTGGGGGGCAGACCGTCCAGCAGCTCGGCCAGCGCGGTGCGCAGGGGGTCGTTCACCCGGTGATTCTATGGCGGGCGGCGCCGGTGCCGGCACGTGCCGGGGTGGTCAGATCACCGCCTGGGACAGGAGGGTCGCCAGGGTCGCCCGGGGGACGCTGTCCGGGTGGCGGCGCCGGGGGTGGACCGTGTTGGCCAGCAGCACCAGGAACGTGTCCGTGGCGGGGTCGAGGACCAGGGACGTACCGGTGAAACCGGTGTGGCCGGCCGCGCCGCGGCCCGCCAGCTCGCCCATGAACCACGGCTGGTCCATGGCGAAGCCCAGCCCGGGCGGGGTGAACAGCAGCTCCACGAAGTCGGGGCCGAGGATGCGGGCGGGGCCGTAGGAGCCGCCGGCGAGCAGGGTGCGGCAGAAGACGGCCAGGTCGGTCGCGGTGGAGAACAGGCCGGCGTGGCCGGCCACCCCGCCGAGCGCCCAGGCGTTCTCGTCGTGGACGACACCCCGCAGCATGCCCCGGTCGGCCTTGGCCCACGGCCGCCGCTGGTCCTCGGTGGCCGCGGCACCGGGGCAGGGCCCGAACGCGGTGGCGGTCATGCCGAGCGGCCGGGTGATGCCGTCCCGGACGAGGACGTCGAGGGTGCGGCCGGTGATGCGCTCCAGGACGGACTGGAGCAGGAGCATGTTGAGGTCGGAGTACAGGTACCGGCCCGGTTCCGCAGCCGGGGCCTCGGCGCGCAACAGGTCCAGGCGGCCGGCGTCGTCGGGGCAGTCGTACAGGGGGAGTTCGGGGCGCAGTCCGGAGGTGTGGGTGAGCAGCTGCCGCACCGTGATGCCGTGCGCGGCGGCCGCGTGGAAGTCGGGCAGGTAGTCCCCGACCCGGGCGTCCATGCCGAGGGTGCCGCGCTCGATCTGCTGCACGGCGGCGACGGACGTGAAGAGCTTGGTGAGGGAGGCCAGGTCGAAGGGGGTGCCGAGGGTGGCCGGGACGCGCGCGGCGGGGGGCAGTTCGACACCGGTGCCGGTCTCGGGGTCGTAGCAGGCGTAGCGCACGACCCAGCCCGCAGCCTCGGCGACGGCGACGACGGGCCCGCGGCCGGCCAGCACGACGGCTCCGGCCGCCCAGGGGCGGGTGCCGGCGGTGAGGGCGTGCACCTCCTCGGCCAGACGCCCGAGCACGACGGGGTCGAGCCCGGCCCGTTCCGGGGTGCCGGTGCGCAGTCTCGGCGCGCTCAGTTCTCGTCTCCCTCCGACCCGGCACGGGTGGTCTCCCGTGCCGCCCAGGGACGGCACAGTGTCACGAAGCAGGCCGCCGCGACCAGTGCCCCCGCCAGCTGGACGACGGCCATGGGGACGGCGGTGTGCTCCCCGGCGACGCCGACGAGCGGGGAGGCGATCGCGCCGACGAGGAAGGAGGTGGTGCCGAGCAGCGCGGAGGCGGAGCCGGCGGCGTGCCGGGTGCGCAGCAGGGCCAGGGACTGGGCGTTGGGCAGGGTGACGCCCATCGCCGACATCAGGACGAACAGGGCGGCGGCGACGGGCACGAGGCCGGTGTCGCCGAGGGCGCCCGTGGCCATCAGCAGCAGGGCGGTCGCGGCGAGCACGATCACGGTCAGTCCGGCGGCGAGCACCTTGTCCAGCGCGACCCGGCCGACCAGTACCTTGCCGTTGAGCTGGCCGGCGGCCACCAGGCCGACGGAGTTGAGGCCGAACAGCAGGCTGAAGGTCTGCGGGGAGGCGCCGTAGATCTCCTGGATCACGAACGGGGAGGCGCTGACGTAGGCGAACAGCGCGGCGAAGGCGAAGCCGCCGGCGAGCGTGTAGCCGGTGAAGGCCCGGTCGGCGAGGAGGCCGCGCATGGCGCGCAGGGCCTCGCCCACTCCCCCGCGGTGCCGCCGGGCGGGCGGCAGGGTCTCCGGGAGCCGGGCCCAGACCAGGGCGGCGAGCAGCACGCCGACCGCCGTGAGGACGACGAAGACGCCCCGCCAGTCCGTCACCCGCAGGATCTGCCCGCCGACGAGCGGCGCGACGACGGGCGCGGCGCCGGAGATCAGCATCAGGGTGGAGAAGAAGCGGGCCATGGCGACCCCGTCGTACAGGTCGCGGACGGCGGCCCGGGCGATGACCACGCCGGCGGCGCCGGCGAGGCCCTGCACCAGCCGGAGGGCGATCAGCGTCTCGACGGTGGGCGCGACGGCGCACAGGGCGGTGGCGACGAGGTAGACGGCGAGTCCGGTGAGCAGCGGGCGGCGCCGGCCCCAGCGGTCGCTCATGGGGCCCAGGACCAGCTGGCCGAGCGCCAGTCCGGCCATGCACGCGGTGAGGGTGAGCTGGACGGTGACGGCGGGGGCGTGCAGGGAGCGGGTGACCTGTGGCAGGGACGGGAGGTACATGTCCATGGCGAGCGGGGTCGTCGCGGTGAGGCCGCCCAGCAGGAAGGTGACGAGCGGGCCGGTGCCGCGCGGGGCGCGGGCCGGTGCCGGGGCGGAGGGGGAAGGGTGGTCCCGCTCCGGTGTCGGTGCCGCCGCGTGGTCCGCCATGTGCCCTTCCTGGTGCTCGCTTCCGCTTCTCTGACATCGGTGTCGCCGACCCGACCGGCACCTATGCTCTCAGCTCGTACACACTGCCGAGGTACACCTGAGCGAGGGCGGGGCGACGATGGCGGAGCGGAGCGTGCGGTGGGGGATCCTGGCGACCGGCGGGATCGCGGCGGCTTTCGCCGCGGACCTGTTCGGTCTCCCGGGCGCGGAGATCGCGGCGGTGGCCTCGCGCCGGCGGGAGTCGGCGGAGGCGTTCGCGGAGCGGTTCGGGGCGCGGCGGGCGTACGGCGACTGGGAGTCGCTGGCCGCGGACCCCGACATCGATGTCGTGTACGTCGCCACTCCGCACTCGGCGCACCGGGCGGCGGCCGGGCTGTGCCTGGAGGCGGGCCGCGGCGTGCTGTGCGAGAAGCCGTTCACGCTGAACCTGCGCGAGGCGGAGGAACTCGTCGCGCTGGCGCGGGAGCACGGCCGCTTCCTGATGGAGGCGATGTGGATGTACTGCAATCCGCTGGTGCGCCGGCTGAAGGCGCTGGTGGACGACGGGGCGATCGGCGAGGTGCGGACCGTGCAGGCCGACTTCGGCCTGGCGGGCCCCTTCCCCGCGGCGCACCGGCTGCGGGATCCGGCGCTGGGCGGCGGGGCGCTGCTGGACCTGGGGGTGTACCCGGTGTCGTTCGCGCAGCTGCTGCTGGGCGAGCCGGACGGGATCGCCGCGCGCGCGGTGCTCTCGGCGGAGGGCGTGGACCTGCAGACGGGTGCGCTGCTGTCCTGGGACGGCGGGGCGCTGGCCGCGGTGCACTGCTCGATCGTCGGCGGTACGGGGGCCACCGCGTCGGTGACGGGCACGCGCGGCCGGATCGACGTGCCGTCCGGGTTCTTCCACCCGGACCGGTTCGTGCTGCACCGCGACGGCCGCGACCCGGAGGAGTTCGCCGCCGACCCCGCCGACGGGCCGCGCACCAGCCTGCGGCACGAGGCGGAGGAGGTCATGCGCGCCCTGCGGGCCGGTGAGAAGGAGTCGCCGCTGGTGCCGCTGGAGGGGACGCTGGCGGTGATGCGCACGCTGGACGCGGTGCGGGAGCGGATCGGCGTGCGGTACCCCGGGGACGCGGTCGCTCCGGCCGCGTAACCGCATCGCGGACAGCACATTCCGCATGACGGAGGTTCCGCTTACGCTGCGGTGCCATGACCGACAGGAATGCGAAGATCGCGGTGGTGACCGGGGCCGGCTCCGGCATCGGACGGGCCGTCGCCGTGGAACTGCTGCGGGCCGGCTGGTCGGTGGCGCTGGCCGGCCGGCGCCCCGGTCCGCTCGCCGAGACCGCGGCGCTGGTCCCGGGGGCGGCCTCCCTCGCCGTGCCCGCCGACGTGTCCCGGCCGCGGGACGTGGACGCGCTGTTCACGGCGGCCGTCGACCGGTTCGGCCGGGTGGACCTGCTGTTCAACAACGCGGGGACCAACGGGCCCCGCGAGGTCCCTGTCGAGGAGCTGTCCTACGACGACTGGCGGCACGTGGTGGACGTCAACCTGAACGGGGCGTTCCTGTGCGCGCAGGCCGCCTACCGACGGATGAAGGAGCAGGATCCCCAGGGCGGCCGGATCATCAACAACGGCTCGGTCTCGGCGCACACGCCCCGCCCGCACTCGGCCGCCTACACCGCGACCAAGCACGCGCTGACCGGTCTGACCAAGGCGCTGTCCCTGGACGGGCGGCCGTACCGGATCGCGGTCGGCCAGCTGGACATCGGCAACGCGGCCACCGACATGACGGCCCGGATGCGGGCGGGCGCGCTGCAGGCGAACGGGCAGGTGGTGCCGGAACCGGTGATGGACGCGGCCGACGTGGCGCGCACCGTGCGGCACATGGCGGAGTTGCCGCTGGAGGCGAACGTGCAGTTCGCGACGGTGCTGGCGACGACGATGCCGTACGTCGGACGGGGCTGAGCCGCAGCGTTCCGCCCGCGTAAACGGAATTTGAACATCCGCACCATTGCGGCCGGTACCGGACGTGTGCTCCACTTTTCTCCACGAGAGCTTCACAGTTGGCACACGGAAGTTCCCAGCCACCGCGAGGGGGGAGGCGGCGGCCGTTCCACCGAGCCGGAGTTGGGGGTGGACCCCGCGGCGGACCGCGGGTACACGCCGGCCGGTGGAACGGCCGCCGCACGACGTCTCAGGGCCGCACGCCATCCGTTTCGTCGCCCCGCGCAGCGGTCTCCGCCCGGGTCCGCCGCCTGCGCAGGGCCCAGGCGCCCAGGCCCAGCACCGCGAGCGCTCCGGCGGCACCCCCCGTGACCTCCCACGCCGAGCCGCCCCCGGACGCCGGTTTCGGGGCGCCGGCCGCCGCCTGCACGGTCTTGCGCCCGGGTGCCGGGCTCGCGCTCGCCCCGCCCTCGCTGAGCGGTTCGACCAGCATGCCCACGGGCTGCGCCGAACGCCCGTGGGTGAAGCCCCAGTCGAGCAGCGCGGCGGTGTGCTCGTAGACGGCGTTGCCGCCGGAGTCCGGGTGCATCACGGTGACCAGCAGGGTGCGCCCGCCCCGGGTGGCCGCGCCGGTGAAGGTGTTGCCCGCGTGGCTGGTGTAGCCGTTCTTGACACCGATCAGGCCGTCGTACGTCTTCAGGCCCCATGCTCCGGTCAGCAGGCGGTCGGTGTTCTGGATCTGGAACGTCTTCTTGCCGCCCGCCGGGAAGTCGGCGGTCCGCGTGCCGCAGTAACCGCGGAAGTCGGCGTCCCGCAGGCCGTGCCGGGCGAACAGCGTCAGGTCGTACGCCGAGGAGAGCTGCCCCTTGTGGTCGAAGCCGTCCGGGCTGACCACATGGGTGTCCAGGGCCTGCAGGTCCGCGGCCCTGGCCTGCATCTCGGCGACCGTCTTCGCGATGCCGCCGTTCATGTGGGACAGCACGTGCACGGCGTCGTTGCCGGAGCGCAGGAACACGCCCTGCCACAACTGCTCCACGGTGTAGGTGAGTCCGGGCTTGATACCGACGAGACTGGAGCCGGCCGGGACGTCGGCGAGGTCCGCGTCGGTGACCGTGTAGCGCAGGGCGCGGTCGAACTTCTTCAGGACGGTGTCCGCGAACAGCATCTTCAGCGTGGACGCGGGCGCGAGCCGCCGGTGCGCGTCGAACGACGCGAGCACCTCCCCGCTCGCGCAGTCGGCGACCAGCCAGGAGCGGGCGGTGAGCTTCGCGGGCAGTCCGGAGGCACCGTGCACCTGGACACCGGTGCGGGCCAGTCGCTCGCCGCCGACGGCGGTGGCCGCCGCGGCGGCCCCGGTGGCCGTGGACAAGGGAAGGGCGGCGGCCGTCAGCCCGAGGACGGCCCGCCGGCTGAGCCGGGAACATTCGCGCACCCGGGGACCGTACACCGCTTCGAGCAGGGGATTCGCGTGCGGAGGCCGATACGGCACGGAATTTGCCGCGTCATGAAAGTCATACCGGCTACCCCGCTTTCCCGAGTCTCACACCTCGCCCGCCGGACCCTCACGGGCCGAGCGGCCTTCGGTTCAGAGGATGCCCAGGAGCCGGCCCAGATTTCCCCCGAGCACCCGGTCCCGTACCTCGCCGGGAGCGGTGACCCGTTCGATGGTGGTGCGGGCGAGCACCGGATCACCGTAGGGGGCGTCCGAGCCGAACAACGTCCGCTCGGGGATCTCACGGATCGCCAGCCGCACCGCGAAGACGATGGCGGCCGTGGACAGTTCCAGATACATGCTCGGCGTGTCCCGCACCAGTTCGACGGCCGCCATCCAGTTCGTCCCGCCGAGCTGGCTGACCACCAGGGGAACCGCCGGGTAGCGCGCGGCGAGACGGGACAGGGTGTGCAGGTCTTCCGCGGTGGTGGGCGCGGAACCATGGACGACGACAGGCAGCCCGCCCTGGTCGTGCGCCGCGGCGAGCACGGGCTCGATCCGGGCGGCCTCCCCCGCGGGAGGCGTGAGTTCACCGATGCCGCGCAGTCCGCGCCCCACCACCTCGCGGTCGATCAGGGCCGCGATGTCCTCCTCGGACAGGTCCAGCGGCACGGAGCCGAACCCGATGAAACGGTCCGGGTGCGCGGCCAGGGTCTCGTGCAGCTCCGCCCAGGCGGTGCGGTGGCCCTCGACGCTGTTCCCGCGGCCTGCCAGGGCGTGGTCGAGGATGCTCATCTCGCGACGCAGTGACACGAGATCGACAGCCCGTTCCGGATGCGGGCGGGTACCGAAGAGCACCGCGCGGTCCACTCCCGCGTCGTCCAGGGCGGCAAGGTGGCTTTCGACCGGGTCGTGGACATGGCTGTGGGCATCGATGATCACCAGGTGCCTCCGAAGGAGAACGGGCCGCCGGAATGCGGCTGGGCGGACCCACTGTTGCTCCTTGACACCGTGGAAAGGTCAAGCCTGGGAGGAAGCGGACGGTGCTCATCGGAGAACTGGCCAGACGGACCGGGACCAGCGAACGCCTCCTGCGCCATTACGAACGGGCGGGGCTGCTCCGGCCCGGACGCCGGCCCAACGGGTACCGCACCTACGACGAGACCGCCCCCGCCGTGGTCCTGCGGATCCGGGCCCTGCTCGCGGCGGGACTGCCGACCCGCATCATCCGCCAGGTCCTTCCCTGCACCGACGCCGAGTCCGCCGTACTGCCGTGCCCCGGCATCCTGGACTCGCTCCGCACCCAGCTGCGCACCCTCGATCAGCGATCGGCCGAGATCGATGCGGCCAGGGACGTCCTGCGGCAGATCATCACCACCGCTGAGACCGCTCCCGCAGGTGCCGCGTCCCGAACCCCGGCGACGGGCGCACCCTGAGCCCGTGGTTCGCACCGGCTCGGACCGCCGTCTCCGGACGTAATCCGGGGCCATGACGCAGTGGGCTCACACGGCTCCCCGGCCGCGCCACCCGAACGGCAGCCAGGAGGAGCCGGGTGGCGCCGGCGGTGCGAGGGTGGGGACGCGGGGAGGGACCTGTCCACCTGTCTGCCGGGGAGTCACCGTGACCTGTTTCGACCGACGCGATCTGGGCCTGCTGCTGCTCCGGCTGGGTACCGGCGGGGTGCTGGCGGCGCACGGCGCGCAGAAGCTGTTCGGCTGGTTCGGCGGACACGGCATCGAGGGCACCGGCCAGTTCATGGAGTCCGTCGGCTACGCGCCCGGCAAGGCGAGCGCGACGGCCGCGGGCCTGGCGGAGACGGGTGGCGGCCTGCTGCTGGCGCTGGGCCTCGCCACCCCGGCGGCGGGCGCGGCGGCGGCCGGCGCGATGGCGGGGGCCTCGGCGGTGCACCTGCCGAGCGGCTTCTTCGCCCAGGAGGGCGGCTACGAGCACGCGGCGAGCCTCGGCCTGACGGCGGCCGGACTCGCCGTCACCGGCCCCGGCCGGCTCTCCCTCGACCACGCCCTGGGGCACGTCCTGGACCGCGGCTGGATGGTCCCGGCCGCCCTCGGCGCGGTGGCGGCCGGGACGGCCGTGGTGGTGGGCGCGCGGAACCGGCGGGTGCGGCGGCAACAGGAGGGCGAGCAGGAGGCGCTGTTCGAGGAGTGAGCCGCGGACGGTGTCCCCGGTCAGGCAGCATCAGCCTCTGAACCGGCACCGGCAGGCCTCGCGGAGCGGTGAGTAGCATCCCCCGTATGGCGCTGCGACCCGCTCACGTGATCATCAAGGCACTCGATCCCGCCGCGGTCGGCCGTTTCTGGGCGGAGGCGCTCGACTGGCAGGTCTACAGCCCCGGCGTGACCACGTACGTGGGGCCCGCCGGCGGTCTCCTCTGGCCCCACCCGGAGGTCGTCGGCATCGATGTCGTACCCGTCACGGAGGCCAGGACCCCGCAGAAGAACCGTCTGCACCTCGATCTCGCCACCCGCTCCGCGGCCCACCAGGCGGAACTGGTGGCACGGCTCGAGGCCCTCGGCGCGACGCCCGCCGACGTGGGCCAGGGCGACGTGCCGTGGACGGTGCTCGCCGACCCCGAGGGCAACGAGTTCTGTGTGCTCGAGCCCCGGGCGGTCTACCGCGACACCGGGCCGGTCGCCGCAGTGGTGGCCGACAGCGCCGACCCCCGGGCCATGGCCCGGTTCTGGGGTGAGGCGATGGGCTGGACCGTGCACGACGTGACCGACGAGCACGCGGCGCTGCGCTCGGCGAACGGTGTCGGCCCGTACTTCGAGTTCCTGCGCACGCCCGGCGCGAAGTCCGTGCCGGACCGGCTCCACCTCGACCTCCTCCCCTTCCCCGGGGACGACAAGGAGGCGGAGGTGGCCCGGCTGAGGGACCTCGGCGCCACCGACCTCGACGTCGGTCAGGGCGACGTCCCGTGGACCTGCCTGACGGACCCGGACGGCCACGAGTTCTGCGTCCTCACCGCACACTGACGTGGGGTGCGGTGCCCGGGGTGGGGGGTGGGGGGTGCGAGGCGCGGGGCCCGGGTGCGGGACGCGAGGCGCGGAGCCTATGTTGCGAGGCGCGGGGTGCGGGGAGCAGGCGCGGGGCGCGGACGCGTTCGGCCGTCCCACTCAGCCGTCCGCCGGACCCCGGTGCGGGGCCGGGGACGCGAGGCACGGAGCCCGAGTTGCGAGGTACGGAGCCCGAGTTGCGGGACGCGGGACGCGAGGCGCGGAGCCCAAGTTGCGAGGCGCGGGGTGCTGGACCGCGAGGCGCGGACGCGTTCGGCCGCCCTGCTCGGCCGTCCGCCGGGCCCGGCGGGGTGCGAGGCGCGGGACGCCAGACGCGGGGTGCGGACGCGAGGCGCGGGGTGCGGACGCGAGGCGCGGGGTGCGGACGTGAGGCGCGGGGCCCGGGGTGCGGGGCGCGGACGCGTTCGGTCGTCCCGCTCAGCCGTCCGCCCGGGCCGCTGCCCCCACCCGCTCCCCCTCCCCCGGACGGTCACGGTCTCCCGGCGCGGTCAGGCGGCGCGGTGCCGGAGGCGCAGGATGGTCCGCCCGCCCCCCGGGTGCCCCTTGAGCCCGGTCCGCGGAGGGGCGGACCGGGCACGTGGGTGGAGGCCGCCGCGCGGGGCGGCGCCGTCAGGTGAGCGCGGGTACGCGCTCGGCGCCGGTCAGCAGGGCCGGCTGCGCGGTGGTCACCTCCGCGCTCAGGCACACCGCCTGCCCCTGCTCGACGGTGATCCTCAGGTCGTCGCCGCCCAGCGGAGTCACGGACACCCAGCTGGGCTCGTCCAGTTCGACCCAGCGGTCGAAGGTGACCGACATGCCGGTGACCATGCCGGTCACGTCCGGCCGGTACGCGTGCGCGGCCTGGCGTACGGCCTCGAGGAGGAGCATGCCGGGGGCGTGGTCCACGGGGTGGTCGAACAGCACCGGGTGGTCCAGATCGGCGCGCAGCTGCCAACGGTCCGGCCGTGCGCCGGCGGCCAGGACGACGTTGCAGGGCAGGCAGTGCCCCACGGCCGCGGGCCGCAGCGCCGGCGGCAGCGGCAGGGCGGTGCGCCGCACGGCCGCGAGGTCGTACCGCGGCCCCCGCAGCCGCCGGTAGAGGGCGGGCGAGCGGTTGGCGAAGCGGGCGGTGGCCGTCCCCATCCGCTGCCCGTCCAGGTAGGCGGTGGCGTGCATGACCATCGACACCAGGCTGTCGTTCCTGATCCGCACGTCCTCGCAGACGATGTCGAGTTCCACCTCCGCCGGCGCGGCCGGGACCCGCATGGCGCGCGGATCGACCCGGTAGCTGAAGTCGTCCCAGATCAGGTGGTTGCCGAACGGGACGCCGTAGGCGGTGTGGGACAGCAACGGCAGCGTCTGCCGGACGGTCTCGACGAACAGCATGGGGTCGAAGCGCTGGTCGCGGGGCCAGTAGAAGCTGTGGAAGCGGGGCCACTGGGCGCGCACCGTGTGCCGGTGGCCCTCCGCGTGAGTGGTCCAGCCGGTGAGCAGTACCTCGGCGTGTGCCCGCTTGTGGACGAGCTCCCTCGGTACCGCGGTGCTGAGCTGGGCCGTGTCGAACCCGATGGCGTGCGCGTGCAACATGTCCGTCTCCCCCTGAGTGACTGGCTGCTGGCCGCGGTGACCGCGCTAACATAAATTACGTTCTCTATTTTTGTCGAGGAATGGATGCCGCATGACGACCGCCAACACAGAACGCGCCACCCGGACCCGCCAGCGCCTCCTGCTGGCAGCTGCCGAGATCTTCGACGAGGCGGGTTATGAGGGCGCGGCCGTCACCCGGATCGCGGAGCGCGCCGGCCTCACCCTCGGGGCGCTGTACTTCCACTTCGGCTCCAAGCAGGGCGTGGCCGAGGCACTGATGAACGCTCAGGCCACCACGATCGAGCCGCACCTGGACTCCACCGGCCTGCAGCGGCTGGTCGACATCACGCTGGTGTGGGCGCACCGCATGCAGCACGACCCGATCCTGCGGGCCGGCGTGCGCCTCGCGGTCGAGCAGGGCAGCCACGGCATGAACGACGCGACGTCCTTCGAGGACTGGCGCACTCTCATGCGCGGCCTCCTGGAGACGGCGCAGGCCGAGGGCGAACTCGAGGACGGGGTCGACACCGACCGCGTGGCCCGGTTCATCGTCGCCGCCTGTACCGGGATGCAGGTGTACTCGCAGCTCGCCACCGGGCGGGCCGACCTGACGGAGCGCGTCTGCGACATGTGGGCGCTGCTGCTGCCCAGCATCGCCCCCGCCGCCGTGCACGCCAACATCAGCGTCGACCCGCAGCAGGTCCCGGCCTCATGACCGCGGCGGCGCGCGCGACCGCGCACATCGTGCTGACGGGGGCCACCGGAACGGTCGCGTCGCTGGTGGCCCGTCAGCTGGCGGCGAGCGGGCACCGGCTCACCCTCACCGGCCGCAGCGTCCCGCGGGACCCCTCGCCGCACGGCCCGGGCGGCGGGAACGGCCCGGGGAGCGGTCGGCGGCCGGACGTACGCCACGTGGTCTGCGACTACGACCGGCCCGCGAGCCTCGTCGAGGCGTTCCGCGGCGCGGACGCGGTCCTCGTCGTCACCAACGACCCCACGCGCCCCCAGCACGACCGGAACATCCTCCGCGCGGCCGTGGACAGTTCGGTCGGACACATCGTCAAGCTCTCCGCGGCCGCCGTCCACGACCCGGCGGCCGATGACCTCGTCACCACGTGGCAGCGGGAGAACGAGGACCGCATCAGGAACAGCGGCATCCCCTGGACCATGCTCCAGCCGCGGTCCTTCATGACGCACGCCCTGGCCTGGGCCCCGGGCATCCGCGCCGGCGCGACCACCGAGGCGCTGCACCCGCACAGCCGCAACGCCTGCATCGCACCGGAGGACATCGCCGCGGTGGCGTCACGGGTCCTCGGGGACGCGGCCCACCACGGACGGTCGTACCGGCTCACCGGCCCCCAGGCACTGTCCGCCCACGACCAGACCCGCATCCTGGCCGACCTCCTGGGCCGGCCCCTGACGTGCCGGGCCCTGTCCCGGGACGCGGCGCGCCGCGCCTACCTGCGCCGCTATCCGCCGGCGACGGCGGACGCGCTGCTCGCCGGCGCGGAACGGCAGGCCGCGGGGGCCAAGAGCGCGACCACGGAGACGGTGGAACGGCTGACGGGCCGGCCGCCCACCACCTTCGCGCAGTGGGCCGCCGCCCACCTGCACCACTTCACGTAGTCCGGTCCCGGGCCGGCCGGCACCGGCGCCCGGCACACGTCGTCCCGTGGCGCACCCCGTCCATCGAGATACGTCCAAGGAGAGTCATGTCCGACAGAGGTCTGCTCCACGGCAAGTCCGTCGTCATCACCGGCGCCAGCAGCGGGATCGGTGCGGCGGCCGCCCAGCTCTTCGCCCGGGAGGGCGCGCGTCTGACGCTGGCCGCGCGACGCAAGGACAGGCTCCAGGAGGTCGTCGGCAAGGTCGAGGCAGCGGGCGGGCGGGCGACCGCCGTCGTGGCCGACGTCACGCGCGCCGACGACATGCGGGCCGTCGCCCAGGCTGCGGTGGACGCCTACGGGGGCCTCCACGCCGCCTTCAACAACGCGGGATGGACCTCCACCGGCACCCCGATGCACCTGATGGGGGACGACGAGTACGACCGGATCATGGACGTCAACGCACGCGGTGTGTGGAACGCCATGCGCGCCCAGATAGCCGTGATGCTCGGCCGCGGCGGCGGCGCCATCGTCAACACCTCCAGTGTGGCGGGAGTGCGGGCGACCGGGGCGTCGGCTCCGTACATCGCGGCCAAGCACGCCGTCATCGGGCTCAGCAAGGCGGCCGCCGACGAGTACGCGGAGCAGGGGATCCGGGTGAACGCACTCGTCGTCGGCAGTACCCGCACCGAGTTGATGCAGGAGGTGCTGACCGCCACCCCGGCCCTGCTGAAGCCCTTCACCGAACGCGCCATCCAGCGGCGCCTGGCCGCACCGGAGGAGGTCGCGCAGACGGCCGCCTGGCTCTGCTCGGACCGCTCGTCCTTCACCACCGGGGCGGCCGTCCCCGTCGACGGGGGCTGGACCGCGAAGTAGCCGGCCGGGCCACGCAGGCCGGGGCGATGCCGGCCGGCCTGGCCCCGGCCTGCGTGGTCCCGACCGGACTTGCCGAGAACGTTCCGGCTTTCCCCTCGTCACGTTCCCGTCGTCCGGGCGTCGTCCTATCGTCGAACCGCCCGTCGAAGCCGATGCGCGGGCCCGCACGAACAGCCTGCGGCCGCTGGTGACATCCGAGGACGTACGTGACCGACCCAACGCATGAGCCGAGTTGTCCGCGATCGCCGAGGCCCATGATGAAGAAGCAGGAACGAGCCACCCGAACGCGTACCAGCCTGGTCCTGGCCGCGGCGCGCAACTTCGACCGGCACGGTTACGACGGCACCTCCCTGGCGGCGGTCTGCGGCGACGCGGGCATCTCGATGGGGGCGCTGACCTTCCACTTCCGCAGCAAGGCCGCCCTGGCGGCCGCGGTGGCGGACGAGGGAGTCGGTGAACTGCAGCGGATCCGCGCGGCGTGCCCGCACACCGGCAGGCCGCTGCACGACCTGTCCGCCCTCGTCCTGGCCGTGGCCGGGACCCTCCACAGCAGCGTCCGGGCCCGGTCCGCGGCGCGTCTGATCACGGAGGGCCACGTCGCCTCGGACTGGCCGGCGGTCTGGCGCGGTGAGGTCCGGGGGCTCGTCGAGCGCGCGTGGAAGAGCGGCGCCCTGACCAAGGAGGTGCGGCCCGGGACGGCCACCCAGCTCGTGCAGCACCTGGTCGAGGGCGTCGCGATCGACGCCCGGGTCACCGGAGGGCAGCGCGGCCCGGCCCCGTCGGACTTCCCGGAGGTCTGGCGGGCCGCCCTCACCGGCCTCGCCGCCGGCCCGGGAGCGGGCCTCGCCGACGTCCCCTGAGGCACGGGGGCGCCGCCGGCCCGTGGTGGTCGGCTTCAGCAGTGCGCCGGTGCCGACGCCGAAGTGGATGCGCGGGACGCCGTACCCGGCGACGGCGTCGAAGACCTTCACCGAGGCCGCCAGGACGGACGTCCGGTGGTCGGCCGGGGCCGGCGCGCCGGCCCAGGAGTCGAAGGTGCGCCGCGCGGTTCCCGTCCGGGAACACGCCGGCCCGGGGGCAGCCGGCCGTACCGGCTGCCCCCGGGCCGGGCAGGTCGCCGGGTCAGCCGACGGCCCCCGCGACGCCCGCCCGCCGCAACCGGTAGTGCGTGAAGGCCGCCGACACCAGGGTGGTGTGGTGGTGCCAGCCCGGGAACGAGCGGCCCTCGAAGTCCTGCAGGCCGAAGTCGCCGCTCAGGGAGTTCACGACCGCGGTGGCCAGACGGGGCTGGCGCATCAGGGGCAGCAGCTGAGGGAGCGGCCGGTCGACCAGGTTCGTCAGCCAGATCCGGGTCCCCCGGCCGCCCGGCCGCCGCTGGGCCAGCAGCCGCAGCCTCGGCTGCCGCGCGGGCGCGCCGGGCAGCAGCACCGGCAGGGACAGGATGTCGAGCCCGTGGTGCTGCTCGCCGCTGGTCATGGTGGCGCCCTGGGTGTCGAGGAGCCGGCGGACGGCGAGGGGCGGGGAGGGCAGGTGCGGGGCCGCTGCCGCGCGCACGGTCAGCGTCTCGGGAACCTCGACGACGAAGGGCTGCTCGGTGCGCGACAGGTGGGCGAGGAACGCGCCGCGGTCCGGCATCCACGACAGGTCCGCGGTGAGGGGGGCCTGCGGACCCGTGGTCCACGACGTGGCGCGGCCCACGAGTTCGGCGGCCTGGGCCCACATGGCCCCGCCGGCCCCCTCGGGCAGCCGCGCCCGCTCGCGCAGCCGGGGGTCGGTCACCCAGGCCTCGGGGATGTAGAGGTTCCAGTCGACGGGGAGCGGGCCCTCGCCGTCGCAGAGGAACAGCCCGATGCCCAACTGGCAGGTGATGGCCTTGCCCAGGAACGGGTCGAAGCGCCGGTGCACACCCACAGAGTGCTCGCCGCGCTTGGGGATGAAGGCCGGGGCCAGCGCCCACGCCGCGGCGCCGGTCGTCCGCTCCACCCAGCGCAGCAGGTCCTGGCGGACCATCTGCCAGTCCCAGGGGCTGGCGTTGACGAACTGGTGCATCGACTGCGACGCCGTGGGTGAGTCGCTGACGGAGCCCGCGAGCCTGCGCACCGACTTCTTCCCCGGCGTCTGGAGCAGGGCCTTGACGTAGAG
>NZ_BNBF01000022.1:2127-2657 GCF_014654935.1 Streptomyces capoamus | reverse complement strand
CTCGGCCCACCTGCGCTGGTCGGCCCGGGGCAGCCGGCCGAAGACCGCGTCGGTGAACGAGTTGGGCTGACGGGCCTCGCCGAGGTCGGCCAGATCCCTCGGATCCGGCTCGTACAGCACGGTCATCTGACATTCCCTCCCACACGGCGGCGCTGACCCCTCCAGCATAAATAGCGTTCTTTATGTTTCTGCGGCCGGCGGCCGGCCCGCCACGACTTTGGCAAGTTGAGGGCCTCGAAAGGCGCGAAAGCACCCCGCAACGACCGGCCCCGCGGGGCGGGAGACAGGGCCGGGCGCCGCCGGAACTCTTCGCCGACTCCCTTAAGTAGCGTCCCGTCGCCGCGCCCGGCTCGCAGCGGCGAGGCCGTCCCTGCGCACACTGACGGCCGACGGCGAGGCGGTCCCACACCCTCGCCGGGGTCGCCCCAGACCACTCTCCAGGCCGTGCGTCACGGCATCCACCCGTCTTTGGACTCCCAACATGACTGAGATAACGAAAGCCGTCATCCCTGTCGCGGGGCTGGGCACGC
>NZ_BNBF01000022.1:0-2080 GCF_014654935.1 Streptomyces capoamus | reverse complement strand
GCTTCCTGCCCGCCACCAAGGCCACTCCCAAGGAGATGCTGCCGGTGGTGGACAAGCCGGCCATCCAGTACGTCGTCGAGGAAGCCGTCGGCGTCGGGATGCGCGACATCCTCATGGTGACCGGGCGCAACAAGCGTGCCCTGGAAGACCACTTCGACCGCAACTGCGAGCTCGAACTGGCCCTTGAGAAGAAGGGCGACACCGACCGGCTCGCCGCCGTCCACGCCCCCACCGAACTCGCCGACATCCACTACACCCGGCAGCGCGACCCGCGCGGCCTGGGGCACGCCGTGCTGTGCGCCGCCCCGCACGTGGGTGACGAGCCCTTCGCCGTCCTCCTCGGTGACGACCTCATCGACCCCCGGGACCCGCTCCTCGCCCAGATGCAGCAGGTGCGGCGCCGGCACGGCGGATCGGTGATCGCACTCATGGAAGTCGCCCCGGAACGCAGCCACCTGTACGGCTGCGCGGCGGTGGAGCGCGAACACGGGAGCGACATCGTGCGGGTCACCGATCTGGTCGAGAAGCCGGCGCCCGGTACCGCCCCGAGCAACCTGGCCGTCATCGGCCGCTACATCCTCGACCCCGCCGTCTTCCCCGTCCTGCAGCGCACTCCGCCCGGACGCGGCGGCGAGATCCAGCTGACCGACGCCATCCGGACGCTCGCCCACGACGGACACCCCGTGCACGGGGTCGTCTTCTCAGGGCGGCGCTACGACACCGGGGACCGCGCCGACTACCTGCGGGCCGTCGTCCGGATCGCCGCCGACCGCAGCGACCTCGGCCCCGACTTCATCGAGTGGCTGCACGAGTTCCTGGGCCACGACCCGGCGGCGCTCACCGTCTGACGCGTCCAACTGGGCCCGGATCGCCGGTTGCACGCCGACATCTTCAGCGAGTTGGCGATGTCGTCGTCGTCCCACTGAGCCGGATGGATAACGACAGGAGACCCTCCGTATGGTCCACGAACGAACACCGAGAAGCGTCAGGACGCAGAAAGGAAACCCCGAACCCGAGTACCAGGTTCCGCTGACCGCGCTGAAGGACGTCGTCAAGGTCAGGCTGGACGGACCGGACGACCGGCACACGCGGGCGCTCGCCGAATCCGGCGACTTCCCGCCGATTCTGGTCCATCGCCCCACCATGGCGATCCTGGACGGCGTCCACCGCTACCACGCCGCACGCCTGCGGGGTGACACCCGGATAGCGGTGCGGTTCTGCGACGAGCCACTGGAGCAGGCCTTCGTCCGCTCGGTCCGCGAGAACATCCGGCACGGTCTTCCACTGACGCAGTCCGACCGTACGGCGGCGGCCCGGCGGATCCTGGCGGCCCACCCGCACTGGTCGGACCGCGCCCTCGCACAGGTCGCCGGACTGTCCCCGAAAACCGTCGCCGACCTGCGCAAGGGCGCGCAGCGGGCGACCGGTCCGACACACCGTCTCGGCCGCGACGGACGCCTGCGTCCCACCGACGCGGACGAGCGGCGCCGGCACGCGGCAGAGATCCTGCGCAGCGAGCCGGACTCCTCGCTGCGCGAGGTCGGACGTCTGGCCGGCATCTCGCCCAGCACGGTGCGGGACGTCAAACGCAGGATCGAGAACGGGCAGGAGCCCGTTCCGCGCAGGTCCGCGGGAACCGCCGCCCGGGCCTCCGGGACGGGGGAGCACACGGCACCGTCGCCCCGCCGGGACACGGTGACGGCGGCGGAGGGAACGGATCCGGCGGATTTCCCGACGCTGGTGAAACGCCTGTGCAGTGAGCCCTCACTACGGCATTCCGCCGATGGACGGCTCCTGCTGCGCCTTCTCGACCTGCACCTGGCGGCACAACGGAGTGCCGCCCGGATCGCCTCCGCGGTCCCGGCGCACCAGATCACGACGGTCGCCGTCGTGGCCGCCCGCTGCCGGCAGATCTGGCAGGACATGGCGGCGGGACTCGAAAGCAATCGGTGCGGCCCCGACGACCTGGCCGCAGTGAAGAACTGAGAACGAAGAGAGGACAGCATGTCTGTTGTCGATGGTGTGTCGGAGGGGGCGGTTGCCGCGGGGTCGGGGCCGTCCGGTGCGGGTGGTCCGTCGG
>NZ_BNBF01000021.1:163043-170421 GCF_014654935.1 Streptomyces capoamus | reverse complement strand
GAGCTGGTCGCGCACAAGACGTTCCAGGGCAACCGGCCGACGACCACGATCCTCGCCCGGCAGCTGACCCCGTCCGTGCTCGGCCAGCTGATCGCCCTCTACGAGCACAAGGTGTTCGTGCAGGGCGCGGTGTGGAACATCGACTCCTTCGACCAGTGGGGCGTGGAGCTGGGCAAGGTCCTCGCCAAGCGCGTCGAACCCGCGCTCACCGAGGGCGCCGAGGTCCCTGGTCTGGACGCGTCGACCACAGCGCTGGTCGCCACGTACCGCCGGCTGCGCGGCCGGAGCTGAACCGGCCGCCGCGCCCGGCCGGTCCGGTCCGCTTCAGGCCCCCGCTCAGCCCACCGCGCTCAATGTGTCCGTGAGGCGGCGGCGGGCCGAGCGGGCCGCCGGCAGCGTGGCCAGGCCCGCCGCGCCCAGGACGGCGGACGTGCCCAGCAGGAGCAGCAGGCCCGGCGAGGGGGACTGGGCGATTCCGGCGCCGATACCGCTGGAGCCGCCCTGGGCGTCGATCAGCCGGCGGGCCAGCGGCAGCCCCAGCGCGGTACCGGCGACGACCGCTGTCAGGGCCGTACAGCTCGTCGCGGTCACCGTGATCGCGGTGATCTGGCGGGGGGACATGCCGATCGCCCGGAGCGCCAGCACGTCCCGCTCGCCCTCGCGGACGCTGCCGCCGATCGCGGTGAGCAGCTCCACCAGCCCGATGAGGGCCAGCACCGCGATCAGTCCGGCGACGACACCGCGCAGCGGGGACAGCCCGTCGGCGGGGTTCGTCACGGGATGCACGTCCAGGTGGCCTCGGCCGGCCGAGGCGAGCTCGGCGGCCACCCCGTGCGGGTCGGCGCCGGGGCGCAGCCGCAGCTCGTAGAAGGCGGGGGCCAGCGCGGGGTCGTTCTCGCGCAGGGTGTCCAGGGAGGTGGTCACGACCCGGCCGGCGTTGCGTGGTTCCAGCGTGCGGCCCACGATGTGCAGGATCTGCGGCCGGTCGCCCACCGTCATCCGCACCCAGTCGCCGACCCGGGCGTGCAGCAGGTCGAGCAGGCCCTGCCCGGCCACGGCCTCGTCCGGTCCGCGTGCGGCGCGGCCCTCGGCGAGGGCGTAGGGGTAGGGCTCGGCGCGGGTGCCGACACCGCGCAGCGCGATGGTGCCGGTCTGGCCGGGGACCAGCGCGGCCAGCTCGACGCCGGGGTAGGCGGCGCGGACCCGGGCGTCGCGCGCGAGCACGGCCCGGACACCGGATGCGTCCAGGGCGCCGTCCGAGCGGACCGTGAGCGTCGTCGGCAGCCCCACCCGTTCGGGGCTGCCGTGGAAGCGGTCCAGCGTGGTCCAGGCGCTGAGCGCCACCACGATCAGCACCAGCGGCAGGGTCAGCCGGGCCACGGTGGCCAGGGACCGGCCGCGCCCGGCGAAGGCCTGGTGGCAGCCGAGGACCAGCGCGGCCGGCAGCCGCAGGCCGAGCGCCCGCCGGGCCGGCCCGGTCAGCCCCCCGCCCTTCGGCGCGGCCGGGCGCGGCACCGGCACCGGCGGCACCCGGCCCGCACGCCAGGCCGCGAGCCCGGTGGTCAGGCCGATGAACAGCACCGCGCCCGCCGGCACCGCGCACAGCGCCAGACTGTGCCCGGGCAGCCCCTGCCACACCCGGACCGCGTCCCCGAGCCGTCCCGGGAGGCGGCTGCCCAGCCCCTCGGTGAGGGCCGCCGCCGCCACGGCGCCGAGCAGGGCGTACGCCAGGTGCTGGAGCAGGAAGATCCGTACGACCTGGCCGGGCGTGAAGCCGATCGCCTTCAGCACCGACAGGTCGCGCAGGTGTCCGCGGATGCGGGTGGCGATCGCGCCGTGCACCGCGAATCCGGCGGCGGCCAGGGCGCCCAGGCCGAACAGTCCGAGTACCTGGCCGAGCAGCCGGCCCGTGTCCTGGGCCTCGGCGCGGGCCTGCTGCCAGGTGGAGACCTCGCCGACCGCGCCGGCGCCCAGCACGGTGACGGCGCGCTGGACGGCGTAGTCGGTGTCGGCGGGATCGTCCAGCCGCAGCCCGATGACCTGGGCGGCCGGGGCGCGCACCGCGGACGGCAGCGCCCACACCAGGCCCGGCTGCTCCCCGGGACGGTACGGGGGCTCGGCGCTGTCCGCGACGCCCTCGACGGTGAGGGTGCGGGCCGTGCCGGGCAGGGTCAGGGTGTCGCCGGGCTCGGCCAGCAGGGCGCGGGCGAGGCTGCTCTCCAGCACCACTCCGTCCGGCGCGCCCGGGTCCAGCCAGCGTCCGGCGGTGAGCAGGGGCCGGCCGACGGCGGGCGGGCGCGGGGTGCCGCGCAGCTCCACCGAGGCGCGGGTGCCGCGCGCGGCGACGGTGGCGGGCTCGCTGCGGTAGGGGCCGGCGACGGAGGTGACGCCGTCGAGCCGGGCCAGTTTCCGGGCGTCGGCGGACGGCGCGGTGTGCAGCCACACATGGGCCCCGCGCGCTTCGGCGAAGGTCCGCTGCCAGGGGTTGGTGGCGTAGCCGAACAGGGCGGTGGCGAGCAGCAGGGAGGCCACGATCCCGGCGGTGGCCAGCACCAGGAACAGCGCCTCGCCGCGGTGTGTCCGCAGGTCGGAGTGCGCCCAGCGCCAGGCGGCACGCACATCCCTCAGGTCCGGCACGGTCAGTCCCTCAGCTCCAGCACGCCGGAGATACCGCCCCGCCGGGGCGACGGCGTCGCGTCCAGGGTGGCGTCGTCGGCGATGCGGCCGTCGAAGAAGCTGATCACCCGGTCCGCGGCGCTGGCCAGCCGGGCGTCGTGGGTGACCAGGACGATGCTCTGGCCGCGTGCGTGGAAGCGGGACAGCAGCCGCATCACCTCGCGGGTGCCCTTGCTGTCCAGGCTGCCGGCCGGTTCGTCGGCGAGCAGCAGCGGCGGGTGGTTGACCAGCGCCCGGGCGAGCGCGACCCGCTGCTGTTCGCCGCCGGACAGCTCGCCCGGCATGCTGCGCTCCTTGCCCTCCAGGCCCAGCTCGGCCAGCAGCGCCTCCCGCTCGGCGCGGGCCTTCTTCGGCGGGACGCCGGCCAGCAGCGCGGGCAGTTCGACGTTGTCGGCGACGGACAGGTTCGACACCAGGTTGAAGAACTGGAAGACGATCCCGATGGCCTTGCGGCGCTCCACCGCCCAGCGGGCCTCGCTGAAGGAGTCCGTGCACCGGCCGTCCAGCCAGACGCTGCCCGCGTCCGGCCGCTGCAGCCCGCCGAGCAGGTGCAGCAGCGTGGACTTGCCGGCTCCGGACGGGCCGGTGATCGCCACGAACTCGCCGCGGGCCACGCTCAGGTCCACCCCGCGCACGGCGTGCGCGGGCGCGCCCTCGCCGTGGTGGGTCTTCACCAGACCCTCGGCGCGCAGCACCTCAGCGGGGTGCTCGCTCATTCCAGTTCCTCCTGGCACCGCTCCAGCCAGTCGAGGTCGGCCTGCAGGTGCAGCATCGCGCCCTCGATCAGCAGCTGGGCGATTCGGTTGTCCCGGTTCTCGGCGGCGGCCAGTTTCGACAGGTCGCGCATGGTGTTGAGGTACTGGCGCCGCTGCCGGTTGATGAGGGCGATCTGGTCGGCGAGACCGGTCTGCGGGGCCAGGGCGAGCTTCATGAAGAACTCGTCCCGCACCCGCGGCTCGTCCTCGGTCTCCTCGAACCAGACGTGCAGCGCCTCACGCCCGGCCTCGGTGAGGTGGTAGACCTTCTTGTTGGGCCGGCTCGACTGCTCGACGTCCTCGCCCGCGATCAGCCCGGATTTCTCCAGACGGCCGAGGGTGACGTAGATCTGGCCGACGTTCGGCTGAGGGTACGCGGCGCCCAGCAGTTGCTCAAGGTCCTGCTTCAGCTCGTAGCCGTGGGCGGGGCCGCGCGCGAGGAGTGCCAGGAGGGGCAGGCGCACTCGTGCTGTCCTCCTGTCTGCTCCATGTGCTCCAGGCCCTAGTATCGCGCATACCTAACGGGTATACATGGCCTCGGTCCTCGGACGAGGGTGGGCAAGGGTGCCCGTGGTGCCGGTGTACAGGGAGGAACCTATGCGGTGGATACGCGCCGCCGGTAGGGGCCTTCTGGTTCTCGTGGTGATCCTGGCCGGGTACGTGGCGTCCGGCGCCCGTGCCGACGAGGCCGCCGGCGGCGGGCGCGGCCCGCTCACCCTGGCCACGGCCGGTGATCTCACCGGTTATCTCGGCCCGCTGCTCCAGGGCTGGAACCGCACGCATCCCGGCGAGAAGGTCACTCTGGTCGAGCTGCCGGACTCGGCCGACGAGACGCACGCGCAGATGACGACGGACCTGCGCGGCGGCGACCGGGGCCGGTTCGACGTGCTGAACATCGACGTCGACTGGACCTCGGAGTTCGCGGCGGCCGGCTGGATCCGCCCGCTGCCCCGCGACCGCTTCCCGCTGGACAGCTTCCTGCGGCCGGTGGTGGACACCGCTACGTACGAGGGCCGCCTGTACGCGGTCCCGTACGTCACGAATGCCGGACTCCTGCTGTATCGCAAGGACATACTCGCCAAGGAGGGCGTGTCCCCGCCGCACACCTGGGCCGAGCTGGAGCGTGATGCGCGGACCATCGCCCCGAAGTACGGGCTGGACGGTTACGCGGGGCAGTTCCTGCCCTACGAGGGCCTCACGGTGAACGCGGCCGAGGCGGTGTACTCGGCGGGCGGCACCATCCTCGGCGGCGAGGGCACCCGGGTCACCGTCGACTCGGCCGCCGCCCGCGAGGGCATCGGCTTCCTCGCCCGCGGCCTGCGCGAGGGCTGGATCCCGAAGCGGGCGCTGACGTACAAGGAGGAGGAGTCCAAGCGGGCCTTCCAGGAGGGCAGGGTGCTCTTCCTGCGCAACTGGCCCTACGCCTACGCCGTCGCCTCGGAACGGGGCTCGAAGGTGGCCGGCCGGATCGGCGCCGTACCGCTGCCCGGCCCCCACGGCCCGGGCACCAGTGTGCTCGGCGGCTCCAACCTCGCGGTCAACTCCCACGCCCGGCACCCGGACTCCGCCGCGCGCCTGATCGCCTACCTCACCAGCGCACCGGTACAGCGCCAGGTGCTCACCCGGGGCGCGCTGCCGCCCGTCCGCGCCGGCCTCTACGAGGACCCCGGGCTCGTCGAGCGGTTCCCCTACCTGCCGACCCTGCGCACCGCCGTGCTCACCGCCAAGCCGCGCCCCAAGAGCCCGCGCTACGACCAGGTGAGCCTCGCCGTGCAGGCGGTCGTGCAGGACGCGCTCACCGGGCGCCAGACGCCCGGGCAGGCCGTGCGCCGGCTGGCGCACGAACTCGACGCCATCGCCCGACGCTAGTTACTTGTTAAGTAACGCCACCATCACGACTGTCGTCGTATTGGGGTGATTTGCCGGGGTTTGCCAGCCCAACTCACCAGTATCTTCTGTTCACTTCGTTGACACCTGCGCTCGGCCGCTACCTAACATGCATGCATAACAGCCCCACTCAGAGACAGGTTCCACAGGGTTGAACAGGCATCATTGGTGGCGGGACGCCGTGATCTACCAGGTGTACGTCCGCAGCTTCCTGGACAGCACCGGCGACGGCATCGGCGACCTCGCGGGCGTCCGGGCCGGGCTGCCGTACCTGAAGAAGCTCGGCGTCGACGGGATCTGGCTCAGCCCGTTCTACCCCTCGCCGCAGCACGACCACGGCTACGACGTCGCCGACTACCGCGACGTCGACCCGGTCTTCGGCGACCTCGGCGAGTTCGACCTGCTGATGGCGGCGGCCCGGCGGCTCGGCATCAAGGTGCTGCTCGACATCGTCCCCAACCACTGCTCCAGCGAGCACCCCTGGTTCCGCGAGGCCCTCGACAGCGCCCCCGGCAGCCCGGCCCGCGCCCGCTTCCACTTCGCCGACGGCCGCGGACCCGGCGGCAGCGAGCCGCCCAACAACTGGCACGCCATGTTCGGCGGCCCGGCCTGGACCCGCGTCGCCGACGGCCAGTGGTACCTGCACATGTTCACGCCCGAGCAGCCCGACTGGAACTGGCGCAACCCCGAGATCGCCGACGAGTTCGACCGCGTCCTGCGGTTCTGGCTCGACCGGGGCGTGGACGGCTTCCGCATCGACGTCGCCGCCGGCCTGTTCAAGCACCCGGACCTGCCCGACTCCGACGACCCGGAGGCCGACGCCCGCACCCGCGACTCGGTCAACCCGCTCGCCTGGAACCAGCCCGAGGTGCACGAGGTGTGGCGCCGCTGGCGCGCGATCTGCGAGGAGTACGGCGCCCAAGACGGCCGCGAGCGCCTGCTCGTCGGCGAGGTCTCCGTCCCCACCGCCCGCGAACACGCCCTGTACGTCCGCCCCGACGAACTCCACCAGGCCTTCTTCTTCGACCTGCTCGGCGCCGCCTGGGACGCCGACGCCTTCCGCAAGGTCATCTCCGAGGCCATGCAGGACATCGCCGGCACCGGCTCCACGGTCACCTGGGTGCTCAACAACCACGACCAGGTCCGCACCGTCACCCGCTACGGCGAACCCACCCCCGAGGGCAGCGGACTGGGCACCACCCGCGCCCGCGCCGCCGCCCTGCTGATGCTGGCGCTGCCCGGAGCCGCGTACATCTACCAGGGCGAGGAACTGGGTCTGCCCGAGGTCGTCGACCTGCCCGACGACGTGCTCACCGACCCGATCTTCCGGCGCACCGGCAGCCGCGCCCGGATCCGCGACGGCTGCCGGGTCCCGCTGCCCTGGTCCGGGCAGGCCTCCCCGTTCGGCTTCACCTCCGGCACCGAGGGTGCCAAGCCCTGGCTGCCGCAGCCCGAGTACTTCGCCGAGTACGCCACCGACCGCGCCCTCGCCGACACCCGCTCCTTCTGGCACCTGTACCGGGAGGGCCTGCACCTGCGCAAGACCCTGCCCCAACTGGGCGAAGGCCCGCTGGACTGGCTGGACACCCCGCCCGGCGTCCTCGCCTTCGTCCGCGGCGACGGCCTGGTCTGCGCCGTCAACTTCGGTACCGCCCCCACGCCCGCGCCGGTCCCCGGCACCCCCCTGCTGTCCAGCGGCCCCTGCCCGCCCGGCGTCCTGCCCGGCGCCACCGCGGCCTGGTGGCTGAACGACCTGTGATCCACAGCCTCTCGAAGGGACATCAACGATGATGCGACGACGTACGACCCTGCTCACCGGCTGCACCGCCCTCGCGCTCGCCCTGGGCGCCACCGCCTGCGGCGGCGGCGACGTCTCCGCCGGCGGCGGCGACAAGGCCCTGAGCGGCCAGACCGTCACCGTGGCCGGTGTCTGGTCCGGCAGCGAGCAGAAGAACTTCCAGAAGGTGCTGGACGCGTTCAGCGAGAAGACCGGCGCCAAGACCCAGTTCGTGTCGACCGGCGACAACGTCTCCACCGTCGTCGGCAGCAAGATCGAGGGC
>NZ_BNBF01000021.1:154247-162996 GCF_014654935.1 Streptomyces capoamus | reverse complement strand
GGCAACGCGCCCGACGTCGTGATGGTCCCGCAGGTCGGCGTGTTGCAGCAGTTCGCGAAGAAGGGCTGGCTGAAGCCCCTCTCGCCGACCGCCCGGCAGACCATCGGCGCCGACTACGCCCCCGTCTGGCAGAAGTACGGCAGCGTCGACGGCACCCTCTACGGCCTCTACTTCAAGGCCGCCCACAAGTCCACGGTCTGGTACAGCCCCGACGCCCTGACCCAGGCCGGCGTCAAGCCCCCGAAGACGTACGCCGACCTGCTCAAGGCCGGGCACACCGTCTCCGACTCCGGCCTCGCCGCCTTCGCCGTCGCCGGACAGGACGGCTGGACCCTCACCGACTGGTTCGAGAACGTCTACCTGTCCCAGGCCGGCCCCGAGAAGTACGACGCCCTCGCCGCCCACAAGCTCAAGTGGACCGACCCGACCGTGGTGAAGGCCCTCAGCACCCTCGGCAAGCTGTTCGAGGACAAGCAGCTCATCGCCGGCGGCCGGAAGGGGGCCCTGAACACCGACTTCCCCGGCTCCGTGGAAAAGGTCTTCGGGCCCAAGCCCGAGGCAGGCATGGTCTACGAGGGCGACTTCGTCGCCGGGGTCGCCCACGACCAGTACGGCCGTACCGTCGGCAAGGACGCGGACTTCTTCCCCTTCCCCGCGGTCGACGGCGGCACCGCCCCGGTGGTCAGCGGCGGTGACGCGGCCGTCGTCCTGAAGGACGCCAAGAACGCCAAGGCCGGCATGAAGCTCCTGGAGTACCTCGCCACCCCCGAGGCCGCGGCCGTCTGGGCCAAGGCCGGCGGCTTCCTGTCCCCGAACAAGAAGCTCGACCCGGCCGCGTACGGCGACGACGTCACCCGCGCCACCGCCAAGTCCCTCGTCGGCGCCGGCGACTCCGTCCGCTTCGACATGTCCGACCAGGCGCCGGCGGCCTTCGGCGGCACCAAGGGGGCCGGTGAGTGGAAGCTGCTCCAGGACTTCCTGCGCGACCCGTCCGACCCGAAGGGCACCGCGGCGAAGCTGGAAGCCGCGGCGGCCAAGGCCTACCAGGACTGAACGGCAGCACCATGACCGCCATCACTGCCACGAAGCGGCAGGCGGGCCCGCGGGCCGCCGGCCCGGCGCCCGCGCGCCGCGGCCGGCGGCGCGGCCGGCTCATCGCCCCGCTCTTCGTCCTCCCCGCGCTGCTCCTGCTCGGCGCCCTCGTCGTCTACCCGGTGCTGTTCTCCGTCGGCCGCAGCTTCTTCGACGCCTCCGGCACCCGGTTCGTCGGCGGCGCCAACTACACCGAGATGTTCCGCGACCCGGCCACCCTGAAGGCCATCCGCAACACCACCATCTGGGTCGTCGTCGCCCCGGCCCTGCTCACCGGCCTCGGCCTGATCCTGGCCGTCCTGGTGGAGAAGGTGCGCTGGGCGACCGCCTTCAAACTGCTGCTGTTCATGCCGATGGCGGTGTCCTTCCTCGCCGCCGGCATCATCTTCCGGCTCGCCTACGACGAGGACCCGGACAAGGGCGTGCTGAACGCGGCCGTCGTCTCCGTCCACGACGCCTTCCAGGGCACGTCGACCTACCCGACCGCCCGCGGCCGCACCGGACTGCTCACCCAGGGCCCGGACGGCTCCTACCGGACGACCGCCTCGACGGGCGACACCGTGACGCTCCCGATGGTCGGCGTCCTGCCCAAGGACCTGCCCCGGGACGCCGCCCCCGCCCGCACGGCGGCCGGCCGCGAGGCCGCGCCCGGCGAGCTGCGCGGAGTCGTCTACCTGGACTTCACCCCCGGCGGCGGCGGGAAGCAGGGCGCGGTCGACCCGAAGGAGAGCGGCCTGCCCGGCATGACGGTCCAGGCGGTGCGCGACGGCAGGACGGTCGCGAGCACCACGACCGCGGCCGACGGCTCCTTCCGCTTCCCGGGGCTGGAGCGCGGCCCCTACACGGTGGAACTGCCCGAGTCGAACTTCGCCCCGCCCTACCAGGGCGTCTCCTGGCTCGGCCCGACCCTCGTCACCCCGGCGATCATCGGCGCCTACCTGTGGATCTGGACCGGCTTCGCGATGGTCCTGATCGGCGCCGGCCTCTCCACGCTGCCCCGCGACGCACTGGAGGCGGCCCGCATGGACGGCGCGAACGAATGGCAGATCTTCCGCCGGATCACCGTGCCGCTGCTCGCGCCCGTGCTCACCGTGGTCTTCGTGACCCTCGTCATCAACGTGATGAAGGTCTTCGACCTCGTCTACATCATCGCGCCCGGCCCCGTGCAGGAGGACGCCACCGTCCTCGCCACCCAGATGTGGCTGGTCTCCTTCGGCGGCGGCAACGACCAGGGCCTCGGCAGCGCCCTCGGCGTGCTGCTCCTGCTCCTGGTGATCCCCGCGATGGTCTTCAACGTCCGCCGTTTCCGACAGAGCCAGCGATGAGGAGCCAACGAATGAGGAGTCGGCGATGAACGCGATCAGGCGCGGTCTGGGCAGCGGCCTGGTGCAGGCCTTCCTGGTGGTCATCGGGCTGGTCTGGCTGACCCCGCTGGCCGGGCTGTTCGTGTCCTCCCTGCGCTCGGCCCAGGACACCGCGAAGGGCGGCTGGTGGACGGCGCTGGCGAGCCCGGGCCGGCTGTCCTTCGACAACTACGCGGCGCTGCTGAAGAACTCCGGCATGACGCAGGCCTTCTGGAACACGGTGCTGATCTCGGTGCCGGCCACCACCCTGGTCGTCGTCATCGCCGCCCTCGCCGGATACGCCTTCGCCTGGCTGGACTTCCCGCTGCGCGAGCCCCTGTTCCTGCTGGTGGTGGCCCTGCTGGTGGTGCCGGTGCAAATCGGTCTGCTGCCCGTCGCCAAGCTCTTCGGCGCGCTCGGCCTGTTCGGCACGATCCCCGGGGTCGTCCTCTTCCACGTGGCCTACGGACTGCCCTTCGCCGTCTTCCTGCTCCGCAACTACTTCGCGGACATCCCGAAGGAGATGCTGGAGGCGGCCCGGATGGACGGCGGCAGCGAGTGGCGCATCTTCACCCGGCTGGTGCTGCCGGTGGGCCGCCCGGCGCTCGCCTCGCTCGCCATCTTCCAGTTCCTGTGGGTGTGGAACGACATGCTGGTCGCCCTGCTCTTCGCGGACAGTTCCGCCCAGCCGCTGACCGTGGAACTCCAGTCGCAGATCCGCCAGTTCGGCAGCAACATCGACGTCCTCGCCCCGGGCGCGTTCCTGTCCCTGATCGTCCCGGTCGTGGTGTTCTTCGCCTTCCAGCGGCACTTCGTTCAGGGCGTGATGGCGGGGTCGGTGAAATAGCGGCGGCGGGGGCCGAAGCCCCCGCCGCTACAGTGCCGCGACCGTCACGGAGACGCCGGCGGCTACAGCGACCTCGGCAGACGGGAGGCCGCCGCCGCGTCCAGGAGCCACAGGGTGCGCGAGCGGCCGTACGCGCCCGCCGCCGGGGCCTGGATCTCGCCCGCGCCCGACAGGGCGATGGCCGCGGCCTCCGCCTTGTCCTCGCCGGCCGCGAGGAGCCAGACCTCGCGGGCCGCGCGGATCGCCGGGAGGGTCAGGGAGATCCGGGTGGGCGGGGGCTTGGGGGCGCCGTGCACGCCGACCACCGTGCGCTCGGTCTCCCGTACGGCCGGCAGCTCCGGGAAGAGCGAGGCCACGTGGGTGTCCGGGCCGAGGCCGAGCAGCAGGACGTCGAAGGCCGGCACCGCGCCGTGGTTCTCCGGGCCGGCCGCCTTCGCCAGCTCCGCCGCGTACGCCTCCGCGGCGGCCTCGGCGTCCGTGCCGTACGGGCCGTCGGAGGCGGGCATGGCGTGCACGCGCTCCGGGTCCAGCGGCACCGAGTCCAGCAGGGCCTCGCGGGCCTGGGTGACGTTGCGCTCGGGGTCGCCCTCGGGGAGGAAGCGCTCGTCGCCCCACCACAGGTCGAGCCGGCCCCAGTCGACGGCGTCCCGGGCGGGGGCCGCCGCCAGCGCGGCCAGCAGGCCGTTGCCGTTGCGGCCGCCGGTGAGGACCACGGACGCGCTGCCCCGGGAGGCCTGCGCGTCCACGATCTTCGTGATCAGGCGGGCCGCGGCGGCCTGCGCCATCAGCTCCTTGTCGTGATGGACGACCAGCTGCGGAGTGCTCACTTCGCCGTCGCCTTCCTCGCCGGTGCCTTCTTCGCGGTCTTGGCCGCCGCCTTCTTCGCGGGGGCCTTGGCCGCCTCCTCGACCGGTTCCGGTTCCGCGACCGGCTCGGCCGAAGCCTCGGCCGGCTGTTCCGGGACCGTGTGCAGCCGCTCCACCCCGTAGCGCAGCGCCGACGCGTAGGTGTCGTCCGGGTCCAGCCGGCGCAGCTCCTCCGCGATCAGCTCGGCGGTGTCCCGCCGCTTCAGCGCCACCGCGCGGGCCGGCTGGCCCTCGATGGACAGCGTGGCCAGCGAGCCGTCGGCCCGGTCCAGCACGATCGGACCCTGGCTGGTGTCCATGCGGACCGCCGTCAGACCGGGCCCGGAGGACAGCGAGCGCCGCACGGGCACGTCCAGCCGGTCCGCGAGCCACATCGCCAGCAGCTCACAGCTCGGATTGAACTCCTCGCCCTCCACCTCGACGGCCTTCACCTCGCAGGTGACCTGGTCCAGGGCCGCCGCCAGCATGGAGCGCCACGGCGTGATCCGGGTCCAGGACAGGTCGGTGTCGCCGGGCGTGTAGGCCGAGGCACGGGCGGTCAGCTCGCGCACCGGCTCCTCGGCGGCGTAGGTGTCGGTGACCCGGCGCTGGGCGAGCGCGCCCAGCGGGTCCTTCGCCGGGTCGAGCGGGGCGTTCACCGGCCACCACACGACGACGGGCGCGTCCGGCAGCAGCAGCGGCAGGACCACCGAGTCGGCGTGGTCCGCGGCCTCGCCGTACAGCCGCAGGACGACCGTCTCGCCGGTGCCGGCCTCCGCGCCCACCCGCACCTCGGCGTCCAGCCGGGAGGACGTGCGGTCGCGCGGCGAACGCGAGACCCGCTTGATGACCACCAGCGTGCGCGAGGGGTGCTCGCGCGAGGCGTCGTTCGCGGCCTTCAGCGAGTCGTAGGCGTTCTCCTCGTCGGTGACGATGACGAGGGTGAGGACCATGCCGACGGCGGGCGTGCCGATGGCGCGGCGGCCCCGCACGAGTGCCTTGTTGATCTCTCCGGCGGTGGTGTCGGTCAGGTCTATCTTCATGGCCGCCGCCAGCTCCGTCCGTCTCGTGCGAGCATCTCGTCCGCTTCCACGGGACCCCACGTGCCCGACTTGTACTGCGCGGGCCTGCCGTGCTTGTCCCAGTGCTCCTCGATCGGGTCGAGGATCTTCCAGGACAGCTCGACCTCCTCCGTGCGCGGGAAGAGGTTGGCGTCGCCGAGCAGCACGTCCAGGATCAGCCGCTCGTACGCCTCCGGGCTGGACTCCGTGAACGACTCGCCGTAGGCGAAGTCCATGGAGACGTCCCGGATCTCCATCGAGGTGCCCGGCACCTTGGAGCCGAAGCGGACCGTGATGCCCTCGTCCGGCTGGACGCGGATGACGATCGCGTTCTGGCCCAGTTCCTCCGTCGCCGTGTGGTCGAAGGGGGAGTGCGGGGCCCGCTGGAAGACGACCGCGATCTCGGTGACCCGGCGGCCCAGCCGCTTGCCGGTGCGCAGGTAGAAGGGGACGCCCGCCCAGCGGCGGTTGTCGACCTCCAGCTTGACCGCGGCGTAGGTGTCGGTCTTCGACTTCGGGTCGATGCCGTCCTCTTCGAGGTAGCCGATGACCTTCTGGCCGCCCTGCCAGCCCGCCGCGTACTGCCCGCGGACGGTGTTGGCGCCCAGGTCCTTCGGCAGCCGGACGGCGCCGAGCACCTTCTCCTTCTCCGCGGCCAGCGCGTCCGCGTCGAAGGAGGCGGGCTCCTCCATGGCGGTCAGGGCCATCAGCTGGAGCAGGTGGTTCTGGATGACGTCGCGGGCGGCGCCGATGCCGTCGTAGTAGCCGGCCCGGCCGCCGATGCCGATGTCCTCGGCCATGGTGATCTGCACGTGGTCCACGAAGGACCGGTTCCAGATCGGCTCGAACATCGTGTTCGCGAAGCGCAGCGCCAGGATGTTCTGGACGGTCTCCTTGCCGAGGTAGTGGTCGATCCGGAACACCTGGTCCGGTTCGAACACCTCGTGCACGACCTTGTTGAGTTCCTCGGCCGACGCCAGGTCGTGCCCGAACGGCTTCTCGATGACCGCGCGCCGCCAGGAACCGCCGCTCTGGTCGGCCAGGCCGTGCTTCTTCAGCTGCTGGATGACCACCGGGAAGGAGCGCGGCGGCACCGACAGGTAGAAGGCGAAGTTCCCGCCCGTGCCCTGTGCCTTGTCCAGCTCCTCGATGGTGGCGCGCAGCCGCTCGAACGCCTCGTCGTCGTCGAAGGTGCCCTGGACGAAGCGCATCCCCTGGATGAGCTGCTGCCAGACCTCCTCGCGGAAGGGGGTGCGCGAGTGTTCCTTGACCGCGTCGTGGACGACCTCGGCGAAGTCCTCGTGCTCCCAGTCGCGGCGGGCGAAGCCCACCAGCGAGAAGCCCGGCGGCAGCAGACCCCGGTTGGCGAGGTCGTACACCGCGGGCATCAGCTTCTTGCGCGACAGGTCGCCCGTGACGCCGAAGATGACCAGGCCTGACGGCCCCGCGATACGCGGGAGCCGCCGGTCGGCCGGGTCACGAAGCGGGTTCGCTCCGGAACCGGAAACGGGTGACAACTCAGCCCTCCGAAGGCGCGAGGCGCTCGAGCTCCGCCTGGGTGGACTTGAGCAGGTCGTTCCAGGACGCCTCGAACTTCTCGACGCCCTCTTCCTCCAGCACCTGCACGACGTCGTCGTAGGCGATGCCGAGCCTCTCCAGCGCGTCGAGGTCGGCACGCGCCTGCTCGTAGGTGCCGGCGACCGTGTTGCCGCTGATCTCGCCGTGGTCCTCGGTGGCCTCCAGCGTGGCCTCCGGCATGGTGTTGACCGTGTTCGGGGCGACCAGCTCGGTGACGTACAGGGTGTCCGGGTACGCCGGGTCCTTCACGCCGGTCGACGCCCACAGCGGACGCTGCTTGTTCGCGCCCGCCTTCTCCAGCGCGCTCCAGCGGTCCGAGGAGAAGACCTCCTCGTACGCCTGGTACGCCAGCCGCGCGTTGGCGAGGGCGGCCTTGCCGCGCAGCGCCTTGGCCTCGTCGGTGCCGATCGAGTCCAGGCGCTTGTCGATCTCGGTGTCCACGCGGGACACGAAGAAGGACGCCACGGAGTGGATCTCGGACAGGTCCAGGCCGCGCTCCTTGGCCTTCTCCAGGCCGGTCAGGTAGGCGTCCATGACCGCGCGGTAGCGCTCCAGCGAGAAGATCAACGTGACGTTGACGCTGATGCCACGGCCGATGACCTCGCTGATCGCCGGGACGCCCGCCATGGTGGCCGGGATCTTGATCAGGGTGTTGGGGCGGTCGACCAGCCACGCGAGCTGCTTGGCCTCGGCGACGGTGGCGTGCTCGTTGTGCGCGAGACGCGGGTCGACCTCGATGGAGACCCGGCCGTCCTGGCCGTTCGTGGCGTCGAAGACCGGGCGCAGGATGTCGGCGGCGTCGCGGACGTCCGCCGTGGTGATCATGCGAATGGCCTCTTCGACCGTGACCTTGCGGGCGGCGAGGTCCGACAGCTGCTGGTCGTAGCCGTCGCCCTGCGAGATCGCCTTCTGGAAGATCGTCGGGTTGGTGGTGACGCCCACGACGTGCTGCTGGTCGATCAGCTCGGCGAGGTTGCCGGACGTGATCCGCTTGCGCGACAGGTCGTCCAGCCAGATCGCGACGCCTTCTTCGGAGAGGCGCTTGAGTGCGTCTGTCATGGAATTACATCTCCTACGTGTCGTATACGGGCGTCAGCGCTGGGCGTCGGCGAGGGATTCCCGCGCCTTCGCGGCCACGTTCTCCGCGGTGAAGCCGAACTCCTTGAAGAGCACCTTGGCATCGGCGGAGGCACCGAAGTGCTCCAGGGAAACGATGCGGCCGGCGTCCCCCACGTACTTGTGCCAGGTCAGGCCGACGCCCGCCTCCACGGCGACTCGGGCCTTCACGGACGGCGGCAGCACGCTCTCCCGGTACCCCTGGTCCTGCTGCTCGAACCACTCCACCGACGGCATGGACACGACCCGCGTCGGGACGCCCTCGGCCTGGAGCCGCTCACGGGCCTCGACGGCCACGTGCACCTCGGAACCGGTGGCGATCAGGATGACCTGCGCCTCGCCGCCGTCGGCCTCGAACAGGACGTAGCCGCCACGGGCGGCGTCCTCGTTCGGCTCGTACGTCGGCACGCCCTGACGGGTGAGCGCGAGACCGTGCGGCTGGCCCTTGCCGAACTCCTTCGTCCAGCGCCTGAGGATCTCGCGCCAGGCGATCGCGGTCTCGTTGGCGTCCGCCGGACGCACGATGTTCAGACCGGGGATCGCGCGCAGCGAGGCCAGGTGCTCGACCGGCTGGTGGGTGGGGCCGTCCTCGCCCAGACCGATGGAGTCGTGCGTCCACACGTACGTCACCGGCAGGTGCATCAGGGCCGACAGGCGCACCGCGTTGCGCATGTAGTCGGAGAAGACGAGGAAGGTGCCGCCGTACACGCGGGTGTTGCCGTGCAGGGTGATGCCGTTCAGCTCCGCGCCCATGGAGTGCTCGCGGATACCGAAGTGGATCGTGCGGCCGTACGGGTTGGCCTCCGGCAGCGGGTTGCCCGCGGGCAGGAACGAGCTGTCCTTGTCGATCGTGGTGTTGTTCGAGCC
>NZ_BNBF01000021.1:149905-154199 GCF_014654935.1 Streptomyces capoamus | reverse complement strand
GGCCAGGTCGGCGGAGCCGCCCCACAGCTCGGGGATCACCGCGCCGAGCGCCTGCAGCACCTTGCCGGACGCGGCACGCGTCGCGACGGCCTTGCCGGGCTCGAAGACCGGGACCTTCTCCTCCCAGCCGGTGGGCAGCTCGCCCTGGCTGATGCGGTCGAACTCGGCCGCACGCTCCGGGTTGGCCTCCCGCCACACCTGAAGGGACTTCTCCCACTCGGCCTTCGCCTCGGCACCCCGCTCCAGCGCCTCGCGGGTGTGTGCGATGACCTCGTCGGCGACCTCGAAGTCCTGCTCCGGGTCGAAGCCGAGGACGCGCTTGGTGGCCGCGACCTCGTCCTCGCCGAGCGCCGAGCCGTGCGCGGCCTCGGTGTTCTGCGCGTTCGGCGCCGGCCAGGCGATGATCGAGCGCATCGCGATGAAGGACGGCCTGTCGGTGACCTTCTTCGCCTCCTGGATCGCGGCGAAGATCGCCTGCGGGTCCAGGTCGCCGTCGGCCTTGGCCTCCACGCGCTGCACGTGCCAGCCGTAGGCCTCGTAGCGCTTGACGGTGTCCTCGGAGACGGCCGTCTCGGTGTCGCCCTCGATCGAGATGTGGTTGTCGTCCCACAGCAGGATCAGGTTGCCCAGCTTCTGGTGGCCGGCCAGCGAGGACGCCTCGGCGGAGATGCCCTCCTGGAGGCAGCCGTCACCGGCGATGCAGTAGACGAAGTGGTCGAAGGGCGACTCGCCGGCCGGGGCCTCCGGGTCGAACAGACCGCGCTCGTAACGGGCGGCCATCGCCATGCCCACCGCGTTGGCCACACCCTGGCCCAGCGGGCCCGTGGTGGTCTCGACACCCCTGGTGTGCCCGTACTCCGGGTGACCGGGGGTCTTCGAACCCCACGTGCGGAACGCCTTCAGGTCGTCCAGCTCCAGGCCGAAGCCGGCCAGGTAGAGCTGGGTGTAGAGGGTCAGGGACGAGTGGCCGGCGGACAGCACGAAGCGATCGCGGCCCACCCACTCGGGGTCGGCCGGGTCGTGCCGCATCACCTTCTGGAAGAGGGTGTAGGCGGCCGGGGCCAGGCTCATCGCCGTACCGGGATGGCCGTTGCCGACCTTCTGTACGGCGTCTGCGGCCAGGACCCGGGCGGTGTCCACGGCCCGCTGGTCCAGCTCGGTCCACTCAAGGTCTGTGGTGGTCGGCTTGGTGCTCACCCTGGGTCAGGGCTCCTCTCCACATGTCGGTCGCCGGTCTTCGGGGCATGCGCCCACCCGGCCGCCGGGGGGCTTGCCGCCCACCGGCCGTTGTCGAGCCTACCCCCGTGAGGACGTGCGTTTTTTCGAGTGTTTCCAGACTGCCGGGCCTCGCTGCGATCCGCCTCCCGACGGGCCGACGAGCCGTTCGGCACATGAATACGGAGGCGGTCATCTGAGCGCTCAATCGAGTGCCTGCTCCCCTCTTATGGAGCGCGTACGGGGCGCGCTCCAACACGACCCCACCCCCGCGGAGGCCGGGGTATGGGCAACGTCTAAAGTGGCGTGGTACGCGCGAGCCTCGACCGGTACTGCACACGGGGGAGGCTCGCTGGGATGTCTCTGTCAGGGGTGTGCGTGACGGCCGTCGAATCCCGTCCAGCGGGTGTGCTGGCTGGTGCGAGCCAGGGCCCGGTCCAGCGGCCGTTCGGGGCCCGTGTCAAGGCGTTCGTGGCGCTGACCAAGCCGCGGATCATCGAGCTGCTCCTCATCACCACCGTTCCGGTGATGTTCCTGGCGCAGCAAGGCGTGCCCGACCTCGTGCTGGTCCTGCTCACCTGTGTCGGCGGCTACCTGTCCGCGGGCGGCGCCAACGCGCTGAACATGTACATCGACCGGGACATCGACGCCCTGATGGACCGCACCTCGCAGCGGCCGCTGGTGACCGGCATGGTCAGCCCGCGCGAGTGCCTGGCCTTCGGCATCACCCTGGCCGTCGTCTCGACGCTGCTGTTCGGCCTCACCGTCAACTGGCTGAGCGCCTGGCTCTCGCTCGGGGCCCTCCTCTTCTACGTCGTCGTCTACACGATGATCCTCAAGCGGCGCACCGCCCAGAACATCGTGTGGGGCGGCATCGCCGGCTGCATGCCGGTGCTGATCGGCTGGTCGGCCGTGACGAACTCGCTCTCCTGGGCGCCGGTCATCCTCTTCCTGGTGATCTTCTTCTGGACGCCGCCGCACTACTGGCCGCTGTCCATGAAGGTCAAGGACGACTACGCGCGCGTGGGCGTGCCGATGCTGCCGGTCGTCGCGTCCAACAAGACCGTTGCCCGGCAGATCGTCCTCTACAGCTGGGTGATGGTCGCCGTCTCCCTGCTGCTCACCCCGCTCGGCTACACCGGCTGGTTCTACACGGCCGTCGCCCTCGCCTCGGGCGGCTGGTGGCTGTGGGAGGCGCACGCCCTGCAGAACCGGGCCAAGGCCGAGGTCACGGGCGCGAAGCTGAAGGAGATGCGGCTCTTCCACTGGTCCATCACCTATGTGTCCCTGCTGTTCGTGGCGATCGCGGTGGACCCGTTCCTGCGCTGACGACACCCGGGCGTACGTCACAGGGCCCTGACCTCGCCAGCTGATCTACCCGTCGGTAGCATCCTGGGCATGGCAGACACGCAGCAGGTTGACGCGCGGGCCGAGCGCAAGGTGTCCCGGCTCGCCCACCGGATCACCGCCTTCGCGAAGGCGCACGGGGGCGCGGAGGGCCAGGTGGCCCACATCGGCGAACGCGGTGCCCGCATCGTCCTCGTCGGCGAGGACGGCGGCTGGGGCGACCTGGTGGCCCCCAGCACCGAGATCGCCCGGCAGGCGGTGGAGAAGGCCGGCATCACGGTGCACGAGTCCTTCGACGGCGAGTTCGCGGCCAAGGTGCGGACGGGCGCGTACGAGTGGAAGCGGATGGCCGGCATCCAGGTCGGCGGCTGAACCGCGCACCGACCGGGCGGGCCATCCGGGACGGCCGGTGACCGTCGCACCCGGACAGTCCCGGTCCCATCCGCGACCTCACGCCCCCTTCACCCGTTAGGCCGGTCGAAGCCAGCGGACGCGGGGAGGCCGGGGATGATCGAGACGCCGTCCCTCGTGGACCAGTACTGCCACGGCGTACTGCGCACCGAACTGGGCCTCGGCACCTTCGAGGCCCAGCTCGCCCGCACCGAGGGGCCGCCCGCTCCGGGCACCACCCTCTTCGACACCCAGACCGGCTTCGCCGTACGGCGCTGGTGCCCGCCCCTGCTCGGCCTGGAACCGCACTGCCCGCCGGCCCGCTACCTGGCCCGGCGCCGGGAACTGGGCGCCCTGGAGGCGGGCCGCCGGCTGCTGCGCGGCAGCGGCATCACCACCTACCTTCTCGACGCGGGCCTGCCGGGCGACCTCACCGGCCCGGCCGAACTGGCCGCCGCCGCCGCCGCCCCGGTCCACGAGATCATCCGGCTGGAGCCGCTCGCCGAACAGGTCGCCGACACCTCGGGCACCGTCGAGTCCTTCCTGGCCAACCTCGCCGAGTCGGTGCACGGCGCCGCGGCGAACGCCGTCGCCTTCACCTCCGTGGCCGCCCTGCGGCACGGCCTGGCCCTCGCGCCCGAGCCGCCCGGGCCCGGGGAGGTGCGGGGCGCGGCGGGCCGCTGGCTGGCCGGGCGGCGCGTCGGCGGCCCGCTCACGGACCCGGTGCTGCTGCGCCACCTGCTGTGGATCGCCGTCGCCTCGGGCCTGCCCCTGCAGCTGCACGCCGGCCTCGGTGAGCCCGGCTCCCGCATCGACCGCACGGACCCGGTGCTGCTCACCGACTTCGTCCGGGCCACCGCCGGCCTCGGCACCGACCTGATCCTGCTGCACGGCTACCCGTACCACCGCCACGCCGCCCACCTGGCCGGGGTCTTCCCGCACGTCTACGCCGACTCGGGTGCCGCGCTCGTGCGGACCGGCGCCCGGGCGGCCGCGGTCCTCGCCGAGATCCTGGAACTGGCGCCCTTCGGCAAGATCCTCTTCTCCACCGGCGCCCAGGGCCTGCCCGAACTGCACGCCGTGGGCGCCCGCCTGTTCCGGGAGGCCCTCGGCCGGGTGCTGGGCGGCTGGGTGGCGGAGGGCGCCTGGTCCCTGGAGGACGCCCAGCGGGTGGCCCGGCTGATCGCGTCGGACAACGCGCACCGGGTGTACGGGCTGGGGTGAGGGGTGTACAGGCCGGCCCGGGCTCACGAGACTGGCGCGATGCCGACCGACACGCTGCTCGACGCCTTCCTGCGCGGCCTCGCGCCCTTACGTCCTCTCGCCCTCTGGGCCCACGGCT
>NZ_BNBF01000021.1:135855-149856 GCF_014654935.1 Streptomyces capoamus | reverse complement strand
CCCTGGCCGGCGGCGACTACCAGGAGGGGCGCAGCGACCTGGACCTCGTCGCCGTCCTGCCCGGGCCGCTCGGGCTGGGGCGGGCCTGGCGGGTGGCGGCCCTGCACACCCGGCTGCGTGCCGCCGGGCCGCTCGCCGCGAAGCTGCACTGCAGCTACCTGACCCCGCAGACGCTGGCCGACCCCGAGCGGCGGCACCTGACCTGGGCGCACAACGGGCTGATGCGCCGCAGTGTCACTCCCGTCACCCGGCGCGAGCTGCACGACTTCGGACGCGTGTGCTGCACGGCCAGGTGCCGGGCGCGCTGCTGCCGCCGGTACCGGACCTCCAGCTCGACCGCTTCGTCGTCCGCGACCAGCGGGACTTCTGGCGGCCGGCGGTGGACCGGGCCCGGCTGTGGCGGCAGGACGTCTGGGTCGACCTGGGCCTGCTGACCTTCGCCCGCGCCACCGTGACCCTCCGCGAGGGCCGGCTGATCAGCAAGCGCGAGGCCCTGGCCGCACTCCCGTCGCTCGGGGCTCCCCGCGAGGTCGTCGACGACATCGCCCGCCGCCGCTACGGCACCCCGCCGGGACCGCCCGCCGACGACTGGCTCAGCCACCGGGCCGGGACGACCCGGGCGTTCCTGGGGCCCGCGATCGACGCGCTGGTCACCACGTACGGGTGAGTCAGGCGCGCGTGCCGACCGTCACCCCGGTCGAGGGGCCCGGCAGGTCCAGAACGGCCTCCGGGCGCTCGCGCAGCGACAGCAGCACGCGCAGGGTGGCGATCCAGATCAGGCACGAGCCGAGCATGTGCGCGGCCACCAGCGCCTCCGGCAGGTGCGTGAAGTACTGCACGTAGCCGATCACGCCCTGCGCGAGCAGGATCACGAAGAGGTCCCGCGTCCGCGCCGACGGGCCGGGCGGGGCGTCGACCGCCTTCAGGACGAACCACAGGGCGAACGTCAGCGTCACCACGATCCAGGCGAGCACCGCGTGCAGCTTGGAGACCGTCTCCCAGTCGATCGGGATCCGGTCGACCTCGCTGGAGTCGCCCGCGTGCGGCCCGGCGCCGGTCACCACCGTGCCGACCGCGATGAGCAGCAGGGTCGCGGCCACCAGGCACCACACCAGCTGCTGCACCGCCGCGCCGACCAGCGGTCGCGGCGCCGCGTCACCCTCCCGGGTGCGCTGCCACATCACCGCGGCGATGGCGATCAGCGCCGTGGAGAGCAGGAAGTGCGCGGCGACCGTGTACGGGTTGAGGCCGACCAGGACGACGATGCCGCCGAGCACGGCGTTGCCCATGACCACCCAGAACTGGGCCCAGCCCAGCCTGGTCAGGCTGCGCCGCCACGGCTTCTCCGCGCGGGCCGCGACGATGGCCCAGCCGACGGCCGCGCACAGCACGTACGTCAGCATGCGGTTGCCGAACTCGACGACCCCGTGGAAGCCCATGGCCCGGGTCGTGGTCAGCGAGTCGTCGGTGCAGGTGGGCCAGGTCGGGCAGCCGAGGCCCGAGCCGGTGAGGCGGACGGCGCCGCCGGTGACGACGATGACGACCGACATCACGAGCGCGGCGAGCGCGGCCCGCCGGACGGTCCGGGGGTCCGGGGTCCAGCGGTCGGCGATGAAGGCGAGCGGGTTGCGCAGCGCGGCTTCGGCGTCGGCGCGGTTCAGCTTGGGCACGTCCCCCATCGTAGGCCGCCGCTTGTGCACGCGTTCACGAGGGTGGCCCTCCGGGGGTGCGGCGCCGGTCACTCCCAGCGGAAGAACCTCCCGGCGGCGGCCAGTGCGGCCACCGCCCAGACGGCCAGGATCCCCAGGTCGGCCCACGGCGTGCCGGAGCCGTGCTGGAGGACGTCCCGCAGGCCGTCCGAGAGGGCGGAGATCGGCAGCAGGCCCAGCACGTGCTGCCCCGTCGCACCGAACTTCTCCAGCGGCACGATGACCCCGCCGCCCACGAGGAGCAGCAGGAAGACCAGGTTGGCGGCGGCCAGCGTGGCCTCCGCCCGGAGCGTGCCCGCCATCAGCAGGCCGAGCCCGGAGAAGGCGGCCGTGCCGAGCAGCAGCAGGAGCAGCACGGCCGCCGGGTTGCCGTGCGGGGACCAGCCCAGCGCGAACGCGATGACGGTCAGCAGGGCGACCTGCAGCACCTCCGTGACCAGCACGGACACCGTCTTGGCGGCCATCAGGCCCCAGCGGGGCAGGGGCGAGGAGGCGAGCCGCTTGAGCACGCCGTAGCGGCGCTCGAAGCCGGTGGCGATGGCCTGGCCGGTGAACGCCGTCGACATCACGGCCAGGGCGAGGACGCCCGGGGCGAGGAAGTCGACGGCCTTCCCCTTGCCGGTGTCCACGATGTCGACCGCGCTGAACAGGACCAGCAGCAGGGTCGGGATGACCACCGTCAGCAGCAGCTGCTCGCCGTTGCGCAGCAGCATCCTGGTCTCCAGGGCCGCCTGCGCCGCGATCATCCGGGGGAGCGGTGCGGCCCCCGGCTTCGGCGTGTACGTACCAACGGTCACGAGCGCAGCTCCTTGCCGGTCAGCTCCAGGAAGACGTCCTCCAGGGTGTGCCGCTCCACCGAGATCCGGTCCGGCATCACTCCGTGCTGGGCGCACCAGGAGGTGACGGTGGCCAGCAGCTGGGGGTCGACCTTGCCGACGACCCGGTAGGAGCCCGGGGTCAGCTCGGCGGCCGTGCAGTCGGCCGGGAGCGCCTTGAGCAGGGAGCCGACGTCGAGGCCGGGGCGGCCGGTGAAGCGCAGGGTGTTCTCGGCGCCGCCCTTGCACAGCTGCTCCGGGGAGCCGTGGGCGATCACCCGGCCGCCGTCGATGATGGCGACGTCGTCGGCGAGCTGCTCGGCCTCGTCCATGTGGTGCGTGGTCAGGATCACCGAGACGCCGTCGGCGCGCAGGTCCCGGACCAGGTCCCAGGTGGCGTGGCGGGCCTGCGGGTCGAGGCCGGCGGTCGGCTCGTCCAGGAAGACCAGTTCCGGTCGGCCCACCACGGCCATGGCGAGCGCGAGCCGCTGCTGCTGGCCGCCGGACAGCCGCCGGTAGGACGTGCGGCCGCAGGAGCCGAGGCCGAGGCGCTCGACGAGGGCGTCGACGTCCAGCGGGTGCGCGTGCAGCTTCGCCACGTGCCGGAGCATCTCGTCGGCGCGGGCGCCGGAGTACACACCGCCGGACTGGAGCATCACGCCGATGCGGGGCCGCAGCGCGGCGGAGTCCCGGACGGGGTCGAGGCCCAGGACGCGCACCGTGCCGGAATCCGGCTTCCGGTACCCCTCGCAGGTCTCGACCGTGGTCGTCTTCCCCGCCCCGTTGGGTCCGAGTACGGCGGTCACGCCCGCTTCGGCCACCAGGTCGAGGCCGTCCACCGCGGTCTTCGCGCCGTACCGCTTCACCAGGGCCCGGACCTGGACCACCGACTGACTTCCCATGCCACCAGAGTCTAGGGAGACCGCTTGCCCCTCGGGCGCGGGGGTGGGGGGAAGTCCTCCGGGAGGGGGTGGCCGGCCCGGCGCACGCCGGCGTGGTGGCGGGTTCACCCGGACGGCCGCGACGGACCGGGCGCGCGTCCGGGGCGGGGACGGGGCGGGGACGGGGCGGGGACGGGGCGGGTACGGAGCGGGGACGGCGGGCGTGCCCGCCGGACCGAGCGCGTCCAGGGGCCCCGCACACCGGGCGGTCCCGGCCGCGCGGTGACGGCGTGCCGGGTGGCAAGAGGGCCGGTCGGAGGGGGTGCGGGCAGGGTCCGGCAGTCTTCCGGCCGGCGCGCGGGGCGCCGCCGGCTCGGCCCGGCCGGGGAGCCGGGCGGGTGATCCGCTGATCGTTTCCGCAGGTCGGATTAGGTATGCCTAAGTGACGCAGGGCACCGCCGGGTGATCCGGACGGCGCTTGTCAGGCTCCGCGGAATTACGCAACAATGGCGTTGTGAAAAACGTCGGCGAGGCTCGGGAGACGCCCACGGGTGCCCCGCAGGAGGAGCTAGCGACCGGTGAGCGCTCCACGCGCAACCGGGTCGCGCGGTCCATCCTGGACCACGGTCCGTCGACCGTCGCCGAACTCGCCGGCCGGCTGGGCCTGACCCAGGCGGCCGTCCGGCGTCACCTGGACGCGCTGGTCGCCGACGACGTGGTGGAGCCCCGTGAACAGCGGGTCTACGGCACGCGCACGCGCGGGCGCCCCGCCAAGGTCTTCGCGCTCACGGACTGCGGCCGGGACGCCTTCGACCAGTCGTACGACAAGCTCGCCGCGGACGCCCTGCGCTGGATCGCCGAGCGGGAGGGCGGCCCCGAGGCGGTCGCCGCCTTCGCCCGCGCCCGGCTCGCCGCCCAGGCGGGCGCGTACCGCGAGGCGATCGAGGCGGTGACGCCCGACAAACGCGCCGAAGCGCTGGCCAAGGCCTTGAGTGTCGACGGGTACGCTGCTACGGCGCGCAGCGCACCGGTCGGCGAGCAGCTCTGCCAGCACCACTGCCCGGTCGCCCACGTCGCGGAACAGTTCCCGCAGCTGTGCGAGGCGGAGACGGAGATCTTCGCCGAGCTGCTGGGTACCCACGTCCAGCGGCTGGCGACCATCGCGCACGGCGACGGCGTCTGCACGACGTTCATCCCCAAGACATCCACTGACGCACCTGCAAGCACGGCCGGGAGGAACCCCGCATGACTCTCCCCACGGAGACTGCCCACCCCGAACTCGAGGGCCTGGGCAAGTACGAATACGGCTGGGCCGACTCCGACGTGGCCGGTGCCTCCGCCAGGCGTGGCCTGAATGAGGACGTCGTCCGCGACATCTCGGACAAGAAGTCCGAGCCGGAGTGGATGACCAAGCTGCGCCTGAAGGGCCTGAAGCTCTTCGAGAAGAAGCCGATGCCGAACTGGGGCTCCGACCTCTCGGGCATCGACTTCGACAACATCAAGTACTTCGTGCGCTCCACCGAGAAGCAGGCGGAGTCCTGGGAGGACCTGCCCGAGGACATCAAGAACACCTACGACAAGCTGGGCATCCCGGAGGCCGAGAAGCAGCGCCTCGTCGCCGGTGTCGCCGCCCAGTACGAGTCGGAGGTCGTCTACCACCAGATCCGCGAGGACCTGGAGGAGCAGGGCGTCATCTTCCTCGACACCGACACTGCGCTGAAGGAGCACCCGGAGCTCTTCAAGGAGTACTTCGGGACCGTCATCCCCGCCGGTGACAACAAGTTCGCCGCGCTGAACACCGCCGTGTGGTCCGGCGGCTCCTTCATCTACGTGCCCAAGGGCGTTCACGTCGAGATCCCGCTGCAGGCCTACTTCCGCATCAACACGGAGAACATGGGCCAGTTCGAGCGGACCCTGATCATCGTCGACGAGGGTGCCTACGTGCACTACGTCGAGGGCTGTACGGCGCCGATCTACAAGTCCGACTCGCTGCACTCCGCGGTCGTCGAGATCATCGTCAAGAAGAACGCCCGCTGCCGCTACACGACCATCCAGAACTGGTCGAACAACGTCTACAACCTGGTCACCAAGCGTGCCGTGGCCTACGAGGGCGCGACCATGGAGTGGGTCGACGGCAACATCGGCTCCAAGGTCACCATGAAGTACCCGGCCGTCTACCTGATGGGCGAGCACGCCAAGGGCGAGACCCTGTCCATCGCCTTCGCGGGCGAGGGGCAGCACCAGGACGCCGGCGCCAAGATGGTCCACATGGCCCCGAACACCTCGTCCAACATCGTCTCGAAGTCGGTGGCGCGCGGTGGCGGCCGTACTTCCTACCGCGGCCTGATCGAGATCGGCGAGGGCGCCGCCGGGTCGAAGTCCAACGTGCTGTGCGACGCGCTGCTGGTGGACACCATCTCCCGGTCGGACACGTACCCGTACGTCGACGTCCGCGAGGACGACGTGTCCATGGGCCACGAGGCCACCGTCTCCAAGGTCTCCGAGGACCAGCTCTTCTACCTGATGAGCCGCGGCCTGTCCGAGGACGAGGCCATGGCGATGATCGTGCGCGGCTTCGTCGAGCCGATCGCCAAGGAGCTGCCCATGGAGTACGCGCTGGAGCTCAACCGGCTGATCGAGCTGCAGATGGAGGGCGCGGTCGGTTAATCACCGGCCCGCGATCCCCGTCAAGCCCACCCGTAAGAAAGCGAGCATTACGACAGCCATGGCTGAGGCCCAGAACTCCCCCACCTCCGGCTTCGCTCCGGCGGGGGGACCCCCGCCGGTCGGTTCCACGACCGCCGGCTCGATCGCGGTCGCCGCGGAGTCGACCGTCGTCTCGCGCATGAGCGCGCCCCCGTCCTTCGACGTCGCGGACTTCCCCGTCCCGCACGGCCGTGAGGAGGAGTGGCGGTTCACCCCGCTGGAGCGCCTGCGCGGTCTGCACGACGGCACCGCCACCGCGAACGGCGACGGTGTGAAGGTCGACGTCCAGGCCCCCGAGGGCGTCACCGTCGAGACCGTCGGCCGCGACGACGCGCGCCTGGGCAAGGCGGGCACCCCGGTGGACCGGGTGGCCGCGCAGGCGTACTCCGCCTTCGAGAAGGCCTCGGTCGTGACCGTCCCCAAGGAGACCGTCCTCACCGAGCCGATCCGCATCGCCGTGCACGGCCGGGGCGGCACCGCCTTCGGCCACCAGGTGATCGAGCTGGGCGCCTTCGCCGAGGCCGTCGTGGTCATCGACCACACCGGTGACGCGGTGCTCGCCGCCAACGTCGACTACCTGCTCGGGGACGGCGCCAAGCTGACCGTCGTCTCCGTCCAGGACTGGGACGACAAGGCCGTGCACATCGCCCAGCACAACGCGCTGATCGGCCGGGACGCCGCCTTCAAGTCCGTGGTCGTCACCTTCGGCGGTGACGTGGTGCGCCTGCACCCGCGCGTGGAGTACGCCGGCCCCGGCGGCGAGGCCGAGCTGTTCGGCCTGTACTTCACCGACTCCGGGCAGCACCAGGAGCACCGCCTGCTGGTCACCCACAACACCCCGCACTGCAAGTCGAACGTCGTCTACAAGGGCGCGCTCCAGGGCGACGACGCGCACGCGGTGTGGATCGGTGACGTGCTCATCGAGGCCAAGGCCGAGGGCACGGACACCTACGAGATGAACCGCAACCTGGTCCTCACCGACGGCGCGCGTGTCGACTCGGTGCCGAACCTGGAGATCGAGACCGGCGAGATCGTCGGCGCCGGTCACGCCTCCGCCACCGGCCGCTTCGACGACGAGCAGCTCTTCTACCTGATGGCCCGCGGCATGCCGGAGCACGAGGCCCGCCGCCTGGTGGTCCGCGGCTTCTTCGCCGAGCTGGTCCAGCAGATCGGTGTCGCCGACATCGAGGAGCGCCTGCTCGCCAAGATCGAGGAGGAGCTGGAGGCTTCCGTCGCATGACGACCTTCGTACGTGCCTGCGCACTGAGCGAACTGGAAGAGGACACCCCCAAACGGGTCGAACTCGACGGCACCCCGGTCTCGGTCGTCAAGACCGGGGGTGAGGTGTTCGCCATCAACGACATCTGCTCGCACGCGAACGTCTCCCTCTCGGAGGGCGAGGTGGAGGACTGCCAGATCGAGTGCTGGCTGCACGGCTCCGCCTTCGACCTGCGCACCGGCAAGCCGTCCGGCCTCCCCGCGACGCGCCCCGTCCCCGTATACCCCGTAAAGATCGAAGGGGGCAGCGTCCTCGTTGACGTCCGCGCCTCCCTCACCCAGGAGTCCTGAGGCACCCATGGCAACGCTTGAAATCCGAGACCTGCACGTCACCGTCGAGGCCGACAACGCCACGAAGGAGATCCTCAAGGGCGTCGACCTCACCGTGAAGCAGGGCGAGACGCACGCCATCATGGGCCCGAACGGCTCCGGCAAGTCGACCCTCGCCTACTCGCTCGCGGGTCACCCGAAGTACACGATCACCAGCGGCACCGTGCTGCTCGACGGCGAGGACGTCCTGGAGATGTCCGTCGACGAGCGGGCTCGCGCGGGCCTGTTCCTGGCGATGCAGTACCCGGTCGAGGTCCCCGGCGTCTCGGTCTCCAACTTCCTGCGTACCTCCGCCACCGCCATCCGCGGCGAGGCCCCGAAGCTGCGCACCTGGGTGAAGGAGGTCAAGGAGGCCATGCAGCGCCTCAACATGGACCCGTCCTTCGCCGAGCGCAACGTGAACGAGGGCTTCTCCGGCGGTGAGAAGAAGCGCCACGAGATCCTCCAGCTGGAGCTGCTCAAGCCGAAGGTCGCGATCCTCGACGAGACCGACTCCGGCCTGGACGTCGACGCGCTCCGCATCGTCTCCGAGGGCGTCAACCGCGTCCGCGAGACCGGCGAGGTCGGCACCCTGCTGATCACGCACTACACGCGCATCCTGCGCTACATCAAGCCCGACCACGTCCACGTGTTCGCCGGCGGCCGCATCGTCGAGTCCGGCGGCCCGGAGCTCGCGGACAAGCTGGAGAACGAGGGCTACGAGGCATACGTGAAGGGTGGCGCATCCGCGTGACACAGCTGCCGGGCCTCCTCGACACCGAGGCGATCCGCAAGGACTTCCCCGTACTGGACCGCGTCGTCCACGACGGCAGGAAGCTCGTGTACCTGGACAACGCGGCGACCTCGCAGAAGCCGCGCCAGGTGCTGGACGCCCTGAACGAGTACTACGAGCGCCACAACGCCAACGTCCACCGCGGTGTGCATGTGCTCGCCGAGGAGGCCACGGCGCTGTACGAGGGCGCGCGCGACAAGGTCGCCGCGTTCGTCAACGCGCCGAGCCGCGACGAGGTGATCTTCACCAAGAACGCCTCCGAGTCGCTGAACCTCGTGGCGAACATGCTGGGCTGGGCCGACGAGCCCTACCGGGTGGACCACGAGACCGAGATCGTCATCACGGAGATGGAGCACCACTCCAACATCGTGCCGTGGCAGCTGCTGGCGCAGCGCACGGGCGCGAAGCTGAAGTGGTTCGGTCTCACGGACGACGGCCGGCTGGACCTGTCCAACATCGACGAGGTCATCACGGAGAAGACGAAGATCGTCTCCTTCGTGCTGGTGTCGAACATCCTGGGCACGGTCAACCCGGTCGAGACGATCATCCGCCGCGCCCAGGAGGTCGGCGCCCTCGTCTGCATCGACGCCTCCCAGGCCGCCCCGCACATGCCGCTGGACGTGCAGGCCCTCCAGGCCGACTTCGTGGCCTTCACCGGTCACAAGATGTGCGGCCCGACCGGCATCGGCGTCCTGTGGGGCCGCCAGGAGCTGCTGGAGGACCTGCCCCCGTTCCTCGGCGGCGGCGAGATGATCGAGACCGTCTCGATGCACTCGTCCACCTACGCGCCGGCGCCGCACAAGTTCGAGGCGGGCACGCCCCCGATCGCCCAGGCGGTCGGTCTCGGCGCGGCGATCGACTACCTGCAGTCGATCGGCATGGACAAGATCCTCGCCCATGAGCACGCGCTCACCGAGTACGCGGTGAAGCGCCTGGCCGAGGTGCCCGACCTGCGGATCATCGGTCCGACGACGGCCGAGGACCGCGGGGCGGCGATCTCCTTCACCCTCGGGGACATCCACCCGCACGACGTGGGCCAGGTCCTCGACGAGCAGGGCATCGCGGTCCGGGTCGGCCACCACTGCGCCCGTCCGGTCTGCCTCCGCTACGGAATTCCTGCGACCACCCGAGCGTCGTTCTATCTGTACTCCACGCCGGCCGAGATCGACACACTGGTCGAGGGGCTGGAGCACGTACGGAACTTCTTCGGCTGAGAGGCGTGAGCTGACACCGTGAAGCTGGACTCGATGTACCAGGACGTCATCCTGGACCACTACAAGAACCCGCACGGGCGGGGCTTGCGGGATGGCGACGCCGAGGTGCACCACGTGAACCCGACCTGCGGCGACGAGATCACCCTGCGCGTGAAGTACGACGGCACGACCATCGGGGACGTCTCCTACGAGGGACAGGGCTGCTCCATCAGCCAGGCCTCCGCCTCCGTGCTGAACGAGCTGCTGGTCGGCAAGGACCTCGCCGAGGCGCAGAAGATCCAGGAGACCTTCCTGGAGCTGATGCAGTCCAAGGGCAAGATCGAGCCCGACGACGCGATGGAGGAGATCCTGGAGGACGCGGTCGCGTTCGCCGGTGTCTCCAAGTACCCCGCGCGGGTCAAGTGCGCCCTCCTGAGCTGGATGGCGTGGAAGGACGCGACGGCCCAGGCGCTGGGTGGCGCCGAAGCCGAAAGGAAGACCGCATGAGCGACACCGTCGAGATGAAGCCGGCCTCGGAAGAGGAACTCCGCGAGGCCCTGATGGACGTCGTCGACCCCGAACTGGGCATCGACGTCGTGAACCTCGGTCTGATCTACGGCATCCACGTCGACGACTCCAACATCGCGACGGTGGACATGACGCTGACCTCGGCGGCCTGCCCGCTGACCGACGTCATCGAGGACCAGGCCAAGTCCGCCACCGACGGCCTGGTCAGCGAGCTGCGCATCAACTGGGTCTGGATGCCGCCGTGGGGTCCGGACAAGATCACGGACGACGGCCGCGAGCAGCTGCGGGCGCTCGGGTTCAACGTCTGATCCCCGTCCGGTCCCCGTGTGGGCGAAGAAGCGGCGGCACCTGCGGGTGCCGCCGCTTCCGTGTGTTCAGGCGAGGCCGTCCACCAGCCGGAAGGCCGCGTCGGACCGGTAGAGGCCGGTGTCCTGGTACGGGTCCAGCCGCAGCTGGAAGTTCCGGTGGCGCAGGAAGCGGCCGGGGTAGTTGACCGACTCCAGCATGACGGCGCCGGAGAAGGCGGAGGGGCGGGGGCAGAACGTGGCGTCCTGCCGGAACAGGGCCGAGCCGTCGTCGGGGTCGGCGCGGAGCAGGAAGTCGCGGTGGCGGAGGTAGCCGCCGCCGGCCGTGACGAAGGAGTAGCAGCGGGCGTCGGCCAGGCCCTTGACGCGGGTGAAGGTGGCGGCGCGCAGGCCTGGGGCCGAGCCGACGGGGTCGAGTTTCACCAGGCCGCCGCTGACGTGCCAGTAGCGGTCGGGGTAGTTGACGGAGCGGACGGACGTCCCGTGCGCCGTCGTGCGGGGGGAACCGGCCGTGGGTGACGGGGAGCCGGCGGGCGTGTGCTGCGGACGGGCGGGGGACTCGGGGGCGGAGGGGGAGGGGGCGGAGGGCGAGGAGCCGGACGGGACCGTGCGGTTCCTCGCGGGAGCAGGCGCGTTCGGCGGCGGGGTGGACGGGGAGGCGAAGGAGAGCAGGCCGGGGCCGTTGTCGGGCGGTGTCGCCGGTGCGGTGGCCTCCTTCTCCGGGGGCCGGTCCTGCAGGGCGGTCACGGCCACGCAGGCGGCGGCGGCCGAAAGGGCCAGCGCGGCGGCCAGGCCGAGTCTTCGGGTGCGGGGGGTGTTGTCGGACACGGGCCCGCACAGTAGTGGAGGCGGGGCCGGCCGCGAGCGGTTTCTATGAAAGTGAAACTATCTTGTGCCGCTGACCGGGCTCAGCCACCGCGCGGTCGCCGCCGAGGCCGACGTACCGCCCGGCCCCGAAACCCCGCCCGGCACGTGAGACGCGGTTCGCCCTCACCACCCCGCCCACGTTAGGTTTTCTCCCATGACCGAGTCTGCAACCCGTACCACCGGCGCCGTCGCCGCCGGTCTCGCCACGATCGCCTCCGACGGCACCGTTCTCGACACCTGGTTCCCGGCCCCCGAGCTGGTCGAGGAGCCGGGCCCGGCCGGCACCGAGCGGCTGACCGCCGAGCAGGCCGCGCAGCTGCTGGGCGGCGGCGCGACCGCGGCGACCGGGCCGGACGCCCGCCGGGGCGTCGAGGTGGTCGCGGTCCGCACGGTCATCGCCTCGCTGGACGAGAAGCCGCTCGACGCGCACGACGTCTACCTGCGCCTGCACCTGCTCTCGCACCGCCTGGTCAAGCCGCACGGCCAGAACCTGGACGGCGTCTTCGGCCACCTCGCCAACGTCGCCTGGACCTCGCTCGGCCCGGTCGCCGTGGACGACATCGAGAAGGTGCGCCTGAACGCCCGCGCCGAGGGCCTGCACCTCCAGGTGACCTCCATCGACAAGTTCCCGCGCATGACGGACTACGTCGTCCCCAAGGGCGTGCGCATCGCCGACGCCGACCGGGTCCGCCTCGGCGCCCACCTCGCGGCCGGCACCACGGTCATGCACGAGGGCTTCGTCAACTTCAACGCCGGCACGCTCGGCACCTCCATGGTCGAGGGCCGGATCTCCGCGGGTGTCGTCGTCGGCGACGGTTCCGACATCGGCGGCGGCGCCTCCACCATGGGCACCCTGTCCGGCGGCGGCAACGTGATCATCTCCATCGGCGAGCGCTGCCTGGTCGGCGCCGAGGCCGGCGTCGGCATCGCGCTCGGCGACGAGTGCGTGGTCGAGGCGGGCCTCTACATCACCGCGGGCACCCGCGTCACCATGCCCGACGGCCAGATCGTCAAGGCCCGCGAGCTCAGCGGCGCCTCGAACATCCTCTTCCGCCGCAACTCGGTCACCGGCACGGTCGAGGCCCGCCCGAACAACGCGGTCTGGGGCGGCCTGAACGACATCCTGCACAGCCACAACTGACGTCCCGCGTCCCGTCGAGTGCCCTCCGCCGTGGTGTGGGGGGCGCTTCGTCGTGCGCGCGGGGTGGCGTCGCGGAACTTTTTCCGCGGCGCAGGCATAGTCACGCGGCGGCCGGCGCGTCAGGAGGGGTGCAGGGGCCGGACGGTTCGGTGCGGCCCGGGGAAGGCGAAGGTGACGATGGATGCCGAGGCGCAGGAGAGTTTCCGGGAGTTCGTGGCCGGGAGGTCGACCGCGCTGCTGAGGACCGCCGTGCTGCTGTCCGGCGGCGACCGGCACGCTGCCGAGGACCTGCTGCAGAACGCGCTGGTCAAGGCGGCCGGCCGGTGGCAGCGGATCGACGAGCCCGAGGCGTACGTCCGGCAGGTCCTGTACCGCCAGCAGATCAGCCGCTGGCGGCTGAAGTGGCGGCGTCGCGAGGTCACCGTGGCCGAACCGCCGGAGGCCGGCCGGGTACCGGACGCCTCGGCCGCCGCCGAGCTGCGGCTGGTGCTGCGCTCGGCTCTGTCCCGGCTCACCGCCCGCCAGCGCACCGTGCTGGTGCTGCGCTACTTCGAGGACCTGCCGGAGACCGAGGTGGCCCGGATCCTGGGCTGCTCGGTGGGCACCGTGCGGTCCACCACCCACCGCTCGCTGGCCAGGCTCCGCGAGCTGGCGCCCGAGCTGGCGGCGGTGGCTCCCCGGCCGGAGCAGCCGTCCCGTGACTTCTCGCCCGTGGAGGTGCGTCCGTGAACGTGGAGGAACTCGTGCGCGAGGCGCTGCGGGAGCAGGCCGACGGCGAGCCGCCGGTGCCGGCCGGGTTCGCGGACCGGGTGCTCGGTGTCCGCAGGCGCCGCCGCAACCGCAGGCTGGCCTCGGTCGCCGCGGCCACCGCAGCCGTGGTCGCCGTCGCCGTCGGGGTGCCGCTGCTGGACTCCGGCCACCACAGGGACGTGCGGCCGGCCGGGGTGCCGGACTCCGGTGCGGTCGACGCCCACCCGGACCAGTCGCCGCCGCGTGAGCTGATCGGCGCCGGGGACGCGGTGATGGCCGCGTACTACACGGCGGAGGCGAAGCGGCTGACCGGGAAGCAGGGCGTCTCGGAGCGCACCTACCGGCTGCTCGACCCGAGGAGCGGAACGTACGAGAAGGACCCCCGCTGGTCCTTCGTCGCCGTCGCTCCCGGCCTGAAGACCGCCGCCGTGCTGGAGCGGAACCTGCCCGCGCACCGGATCGGCCTGCTCGACCTCGCGACGGGGGAGGTCGAGCGGTGGATCCCGGTCCAGCACGGCGTCGGCGGGCTCGCGTTCTCGTACGACGGAACGCGGCTCGTCGCGACGACGTACGACGAGAACCCGGACCTGCGGGTCAGGGAGCGGGTGCACACCAGCGACGGCAGGACCGGCTGGATGTGGGCGGTGCGGTACGGGGAGTCGAGCCGGTCGGGGTTCTACGACCTCGACGTGGCCTCCGGCGCGGGCTCCTGGAGCCGGGTCGCAC
>NZ_BNBF01000021.1:131318-135816 GCF_014654935.1 Streptomyces capoamus | reverse complement strand
CCGACCGCGACAGCAGCCCCCGCGCGGACTTCGCCTACAGCCGCAGCGGCCGGCTCGTGTACGCGCGGTATGTCGGCGGCCGGGACGGGTTGCAGCGGTTCTACGACCTCGAGGGCCACAGGACCGCCGCGCCCGCGGACGAGAGGTTCCTGCGCTCGGACGTCCCCGCGCGGCTGTCCCCGAGCGGCAGGCTCGCCGCTCTCGGCCTGGCGAAGGAGGTCGGCGGCACCCCCGGCAGGTCCTACTCCTCCGTCCGTGATCCGCGTACCGGGAAGGAGATCACCAAGGTCCGCGGCGGCGACCTGCTCGCCTGGGCCGACGAGCAGCACCTCATCGCCTGGGAGCGGGTGACGAGGCTGGACGAGGAGTACCGCCCGCGGCTCGTGCTGGTGACGATCGGCAGCGACAAGGTCGTACCGCTCAGCGGTGTCCAGGAGCCGGCCGGGCCCACCGACCCGCACGAGCCGTGGGAGCCCGTCCTCACCCGCCGCTAGGACCGGACGCGCCGATCGGGGACGCGCCGGCCGTCGACACGTCGGCCGGGGACGCGTCGGCCGGGGACGCGTCGGCCCGGGACGCGTCCGCGGTGAGTGCCTGGTACGCCGCCAGCAGCCCGTCGGCCGTCTCCCGGCCGGCGGGCAGCAGCGGTGCGCGGACCGGTCCCGCGGGCAGGCCGAGGCGGTTCAGCAGGGCCTTCGCGGTGACCGTGCCGGGCAGGCCCGCTTCCAGCATCGCCTCGGTCAGCGGGACGAGCGCCCGCTGGAGCGCGGCCGCCCGGCCGGTGTCACCGGCGTCGAACGCGGCCGGGATCCCGGCGACGACGTCCGGCACGGCGTTCGCCACCGTGCTCACACAGCCCGCCCCGCCGAGCGCGTACAACGCCAGTACGTGCTCGTCGCAGCCCGCGTAGTACGCCAGCTCCGTCCGCGCCAGCACCTTCTGGGTGCCGAAGAAGTCGTAGGAGCAGTCCTTCACGGCCACGATCCCCGGGTGGTCCGCGAGGCGGATCATGGTGTCCGGCTCGATCCGGGTGCCCGTGCGGCCCGGGATGTCGTACAGCATCACCGGCAGCCCGCACGCCTCGGCGACCTGGCGGAAGTGGGCGGCCACGGCCTCCTGCGGGGGGCGGCTGTAGTACGGCGTGACCACCAGGACACCGTCGGCGCCCGCCTTCCCGGCCGCGAGCGCCAGCTCCACCGTGTGCCGGGTGTCGGCCGAGCCCACGCCCGCGACCAGCGCGGCCGAGGTGCCGACCGCTTCCCGTACGGCCGCGACCAGCCGCGTCTTCTCCTCGTCGGTGGTGGTCGGCGACTCGCCGGTCGTGCCGCTGAGGACCAGGCCGTCGCAGCCCCGCGCCACCAGGTGGGCGGCCAGTCGCTGGGCGCCGTCCAGGTCGAGGGTGCCCGTCGCGGTGAACGGCGTGATCATGGCGCAGAGTGTGCGGCCGAAGGGTGGGGCCGGGCGAGTACTCGTCATGGGAGTAGTCTCGGCAGTCCGTCGCTGAAGCTCTACTTAAATCTACTTAGATGTATGGATAAGCGTTGCTAAGCGATTGCAGGTGTGCAGGGACGCCCTGTGTCCAACTCGGTACCTGATGGGTCACTATGGCCGGAGGGCACCGACGTCAGGTCATGGGAGGCACCATGAAGCTGGGCAAGGCACTGGCCACCGGGATCGCCGAGGAGCGGCCGCTCGCCCGTCTCGACCCCGAGGAGGAACCGCGCGACGCCGAGGGGACCGTCCGCACACGGACCGCCGCACCGGCGGAGCCGGCCCGTGAAGAGGTCCCGGCCGCCCGATGAGGCTGCGGCTCCCGGCGGAACGCCCGACGGAGCCGCCGACCGGCTACAAGATCGCCTACCCGGTGCTGTCCCAGGACGGCACCCGGGCCGGCTTCACCGGTGTGTCGCTCGGCGGCGCACTGCCGTACGCCGTCCTGGACGACGCCTCCTGCGTCTACGGCCTGCGGCACCGCCCGCCCGCGCGCCGGTGCGACTGCGGCTTCCACTGCGTGCACGACCGGGCCGCCGCCGAGGCCCTGCTGTGCACCGCCGAACACCGCGCGGCCGTCCTGCTGGAGGTGTCCGTCCTCGGCGCCTACATCCGCTTCGAACGCGGCTTCCGCTACGCCCGGCAGCGGGTGCGCACGGTCACGGCCGGGCCCTGCGGCTGCGGCGCCGGTGCCGTCGCGCTGGCCGACGCCGGCTGGGGCCGGCCCGGCCTGCGAGCCCTGGCCCCCGCCTGCGCCGGTTGCCTGCGCGGCCGTCCCTCCGTCTCCCTCGCCGGCTTCGCCCGGCTGGCCGGACAGGGCCTGCGGGCCGTCGCCGCCGTCGGCGCCACCGGCGCCCGGCCGGGCCCGGCCGCCGAGTTGACGACCGACGCCGGGCTCGGCGTACCCGAACTCGTCGCCGAGGCCGCCCTGTTGCAGGCACGCCTCGACTGGTTCCAGGAACAACTCGCGCGCCTCGGCGACCCCGGGGCGGGAGGCACCGGGCAGGGGTGAGGACCCTCGGGTGCGGGTACCCGGACGTTCCGCACAGGCAGGAAGGAGGCGGGCACCGTGACCGTGACCTCGCACACCCGGCCCGCGGCCGACGGGCACCCCTCCACGGGCGAACTCGTCGGCCGGGCCACCGAACAGCTCTCCCGGTTGCTCCGGCAGGAGGTCGCCCTCGCCAAGGAGGAGCTGGCCGAGAAGGGCCGCCGGGCCGGACGCGGCGGCGGACTGCTGGGCGCCGCCGGCGCCGTCGGCTACGTCGGGTTGATCACCCTCGCCGGAGCGGCCACCGCCGCCCTCGCCCTGGCGCTGCCCGTGTGGGCGGCGGCACTGGTCGTGGCCGCGGTGTTCTTCGCCGTCGCCGGTCTGCTGGCCGCGACCGGACGCGCGCAGCTGCGCCGTGCCGCCCCGCCCACGCCCGAGAAGACGCTCGGCAGCGTCAGGGCGGACGTCGACGCGATCAGGGAAAGGGCACACCGATGACGCACAGGAAGTCGCACGGCACGGGCGCCAAGGGTCCCGACGAACTGCGGCAGCAGATCGAACAGACCCGCGGCCAGCTCGGCGACACCGTCGCCGAGCTGGTCGGCCGGGCCGACGTGAAGGGCCGGGCCCGCGCCCGCGCCGCCGACCTCCGGGACAAGGCCGGCGCCATGACCGTCCAGCTGCGCGTGGGCGCCGCCCAGGCGGGGCACGGCGTGCAGGACCGGGCGGTCAAGGCGGGGCACCTGGTGCAGGAGCGCGCCGCGCGGGCCGGACACACCGCGCAGGAACGGGTGACGAGGACCGGTCACCTGGTGCAGGAGCGGACCGGACACGGCAGGCACGCCCTGCGGGACCGGGCCGCCCACGCCGGGCACGAGCTGCGGATGCCGCGACCGGTGCGGTCCCTCGTGGATGCCGCGCTGCGGCATCCACGGCCGGCGCTCGTCCTCGGCGCGGCGGGTGCCGTCGTCGTCGGCGCCGCCGTGGTCTGGCGCCGGATCGACCGCGTGCAGTGACGCACGGCGGGGCCGGCCGGACGGCACGTCCGGCCGGCCCCGCCGGGTCGGGGCGAGTCCGGTCCCGCCGGCGGGGGAACCGGGGTCGCCGTCGGATCAGGGGCGGAACCGCAGGACCTGCGGGTCGTGGTCGCTGATCTGGTCGTGGAACTCCGCGTTGATGTGCACGCTGTCGTAGTCGAAGTCGCAGCCGCGGCGGATCGCCGGGCTGACCAGGATCTGGTCCAGGACCTGCTGGTTGCCCTGGTAGTCGTAGCTGTAGCGCTCGCTCCTGGGCAGCGACTTGATCGCCGACCACAGCTCGCCGTCACCCTCGAGGATCTGCGCGGTGCCGGAGAACTCGAAGTCGTTCATGTCGCCGAGCGCGATGACCTCCGCGTTCTTCTGCGCGGACAGGATGTCCTTGACGAACGCGTTCACCACGGTCGCCTGGGCGTGCCGCTGGATCTCCGAGCTGCGCACCGGCGGCTGGTACTGCGCGGTCAGCCCCTGGTCGCCGCCCTTGGAGTTGAGGTGGTTGGCGATCACGAACACGGTCTTGCCGCGGAAGACGAACTCGCCCGCGAGCGGCTTGCGGCTCTTGTTCCAGGCCGCGTTCGCCGGGTCGATGCGGCCCGGGGACACCGTCAGCTGCGCCTTACCGTGCACCTTGGTGACGCCGACCGCGGTGGTCGAGTCGCCGCCCGCGCGGTCCACAAAGGACACCCGCTCGGGGTTGAACAGGAACACCTGGCGGATGTTGCCGCCGGGCTCGCCGCCGTCCTGGTCGTTGACCGGGTTGACCGAGCGCCACTCGTACCTCGGGCCGCCCGCCGCGGTGATCGCGTCGATCAGCTTGCCCACCGTCCGGTCCGCGTCGACCGTGCCGTCGTCCTTGGCACCGTCGTTGTCCTGGATCTCCTCCAGGGACACGATGTCGGGCGACTGGAGGTTGTGCACGATCGCGGCGGCGTGCTGGTCGAAGGTGGTGTCCGACGGGTCGAGGTTCTCCACGTTGTAC
>NZ_BNBF01000021.1:127019-131284 GCF_014654935.1 Streptomyces capoamus | reverse complement strand
GTCGCCACCGCCAGCTCGCGGCCCGACTGCTTCCGCGTCGTCTCGCGCTCCAGGCCGCCGCTGCGCAGCGTGCCGAGCTTGCTGGCGACGAGGGTGTAGCCGCCGAACTGGTTGAAGTCCAGCGGGCCGGTGGTGGCGCCCTCCAGGGTGTCGCCGACGTCCGCCTTCGGGAAGTCGGCGGTGGCGCCGAGCGACTGGATCTGGAGCCGGCCGGTGTTCTGGGAGTCGTAGGAGCCGTAGACCGTGCCGCCGCGGCGGCTGCGGTGCTCCCACGGCTTCACGGTGACCCACAGCTCGCTGTACGGGTCGGTCGCCGTGACCACGCGGGTGTCGGCGACCTCGACGTTCATGCCCTCCAGGGACTCGTAGTAGTCCAGGGCGTACGCCGACGGGTCCAGGGTGAGGCCGTTGATCGAGTCGGCCGCGGCGGCGTCGCCCTGGGGGGCGTACGCGTCCGGCACCGCGTCCTCGTCGACGACGACCGGCGCCGGGACCGGGTTGCCGGCGGAGACGGTGGTGACGGCCGGCTTGGTGATCTCCGTGACCGACTGGTTGCCGGACGAGGCGCCGCCCGGGACGAACTCCGAGACCGTGCCGGTGACCGTGACCGCGTCGCCGACCGCGACCTTGGGGGCGGAGCCGGTGAAGACGAACACGCCCTCGCTGGTGGCCGGGTTGTCGTCCGGGGTCGGGTCCTGGAGCCAGAAGCCCTTGGACGAGCCGTACGTGCGCGTGGCCGTGACGACGCCGGGCACGTCCGCCACCTTCTGCCCGGCGAACGGGGAGGTCCGGGTCGTGCCCTGGATGTCGTGGACGCGCACCGAGTCGGCGTGCGCGGGCGTGGGGAGGACGAGTATCTGGCTGACCGCCGCCGCGCTGCAGACGGCGGCGACGGTGAGCGCGGCGAGGCGCGCGGAAGACCTGCTCGGCAAGGGATCCCTCCGGGGACGTGACGGTGCGCCGGGACGAGGGTGGAACGGGAGCGTGCCGGGTTCGTAGCCCTCTGTGACACGCATAGAGCCGAGTGAACAGTTGTCCCCCCAACTTCTACGCGCGTCAATCTCCTGCCTGCGCCGGGGAGTTGTCAAGGTTTCGGCCAGGTGTGACCGCTCTCGGGGAGATGAACCGGGCGGCATGGGTGGAAATCCGTCTAGGCTGAGCGGCTGAGCCCTTTCACGGTCCGAGGAGAACCAGCCGATGTCAGACAGCTCCCCCCTGCCGCCCGTACGGCTGCACCCCGAAGCGGAGCTGGCGCGCGCCGCGCTGTCCACGCCGTTGCTGTCCCGGGCCGCCCGCCTCGCCCGCTGGGCCGGCCCCGAGACCCGCGTGGACGCCGGCGGCGGGCTGGCCGAGGAGCAGCTGCCGGCCGCCGCCGAACTGCTGGGACTGGCCGGCGACGACGCCGCCGCGTACGCCGCCGAGGCCTGGCGGGTCGCGCTGGACACCGGCCTGGTGGAGATCGTGGACGAGGAGGCCGGCACCGTCCGGACGGGGGAGGAGCTGAAGCTGCTCACCGGCGGATCCCCGAGGGACGTGCTCACCGTGTGGCTCGCCGCCCTGGACACCGTCCTCGCCGACGCGGCCGTCCCCGATCTGGACGACCTGGTCGACGCGCTGGACGACGGCGGGGAGGTCGATTTCGCGTCACTCGACTGGGACCCGCAGGCCGAGGCCGAGTTCCTCGACGGCGTCCTCGGCAACCTGTACCTGCTGACCGTCAGTGAGGACGGCGCCGGCGACGGCCCCGTGCCGCTGCCCGCCCTCGCCGCCTCCATGCTCGTGCCCGACGGCATGGGGGAGCCCAGCGACGACGTCCTGGAGCAGGTCTCCGATGCCATGATGCGGCTGGACGACCAGTTCCGGACGCTGGAACCGGTCGGGCTCGTGGCCTACCGGCCGGTGGACGAGGCCCTGATGGCCGACGCCGACGAGGAGCCCGCGGCGCCGGTGGACGACACCGACGTCTCCCGTTACGGCATGGTCCGGCTCACCCCGCTCGGGGTGTACGGGATCCGGGCGCGGCTGCTGGACGCCGGGTTCGACGCGCCGGTCGTCGGGGACCTCGCCGACAAGGGCGCGGACGCGCTGCTCGACGGCACCGCCCGGTTCGGCCGGTCCGCCGCCCGGGCCGAGACCGAGCGGTGGCTCGTCCGCCGTGAACCGCTGGACGCGGCCCGGGAGTTGCTGGCCGCGGCCCGTGGCGCGGACGCCGGGGCCCCGCTGCGCAGGCTGCGCTGCCAGCAGGCGCTGTCGCTGGTGGGCGCCGAGGCCGAACCCGCGCTCCGGGAAGTGCTGGACGACCCCGAACTCGGCGGGCTCGCCCGGGTGTGGCTGAGCGAGCGGGGCGCCTCCGGGGTGCCGGCGCCGTCCGAGGACATGGTGTTCTGGCTGACCGTCGACACGCTGGCCGCCCAGCTGGCCGCCGAGGGCAACTCCGAGGAACTGCAGGCCCTGGTGGAGGGGCTGGCCGCCCAGCACAGCGGCTTCTTCGCGGCGGCCTGGCGGGTCGGGCACCCCGCCACCGCCGAGGTACTGGACGCGATGGGCCGGCTGCACCCGGACAAGAAGGTCGCCAAGGAGGCCCGCAAGGCCGCGTTCAAGGCCCGCTCCCAGCAGGGCGGGTGAGCGCGCCCGGCTGAGCGCGTCACCCCGGCGGCGGCCCGCCCCGGCGCGTGGTGGTGCTCGTGGCGCGGTCTGCACAGCGGTGCTTGGCGCGGTCTTGGGGCGGTGCATACGGGTTCATGGAACAGGCGCCCCGGCGGTGGTCCGGCGTTCAACTCCCGTTCACGGACGGGCGGGAGCGTGAGCGCCGAACCGAGGTCCCCCACCCTCCTCAGCACTGTCACCGTCGTCACAGGAGACACCATGTCGCTCACCCGCAGGGACTTCGCCAGGACGTCCGCGATCACCGGTGCCGGGGTCGCCCTGGCGGGCAGTGTCGGCGCGCTCGCCACCGCGCCGAACGCCCTCGCCGCCACGGAGACCGAGGGCGCCGGGGCCGAGTCCGCGCACGGGGGCCACGACCACGGCGTCGGCTACGGCCCGCTGATCGACGACCCGAACGGCATCCTCGCCCTGCCCGCCGGCTTCCGCTACGAGATCATCACCTACAGCGGCCGGACCAGGCTGGAGTCCGGCGAGTTCACCCCGTCCAACCACGACGGCACCGCCGCCTTCGCCGGCCCGCGCGGCACCACCCTGCTCGTCAACAACCACGAGCTGGCCGGCGCCCGTGCCCAGTGGCCGCACCCGGTGCCGCTCACCGAGGGCCTCGTCTACGACCCCGCGGCGGCCGGCGGCTGCACGGTCGTCGAGGTCCGCCGCGGCGGCGAGGTCGCCGAGTGGGTGGGCATCGCCGGCACCGCCACCAACTGCGCCGGCGGCAGCACCCCCTGGGGCACCTGGCTGACCTGCGAGGAGACCGAGGACAAGGCCGGCAAGAACGGCTTCACCAAGGACCACGGCTACGTCTTCGAGGTCGACCCCGAGGACCACCGGGCCAACCGTGACCCGAAGCCGGTCAAGGCCCTGGGCCGCTACGCCCACGAGGCCGTCGTCGTCGACCCCGGACGCGGCCGCCTCTACCTCACCGAGGACGCCTCCGGCCCGAACGGCCTGTTCTACCGCTGGACCCCGCCGGAGGGCTTCCGCCACGGCCGCGGCAGGCTGCGTACCCTCGCCGACGACGCGGGCGTGCTCCAGGCCTTCAAGTGCTTCGACTCCGGCGGCCGGTTCGTGGACGACCTCTCCCGCGCGACCCGTATCGGCACCGTGTACGGCGTCGACTGGGTAAACGTTCCCGACCGTGACGCCAGGACCGTCTCGGTGCGCAAGCAGTTCACCGACGGCCAGGTCACCCGCGCCCGCAAACTGGAGGGCATGTGGTGGGGCGACGGCGGCGTCTACGTCGTCTCCTCCTTCGCCCGCCAGGAGAGCCCGGTCCAGCACGACGGCCAGGTCTGGTTCTACGACCCCAAGCGCCGCACCCTGACCCTGAAGGTGCTGTTCGGCGTCAACCCGGACCCGGCCGCCGACGGCCGTTTCGACGGCCCGGACAACATCACCGTGTCCCCGTACGGCGGCCTGGTCGTCGCCGAGGACGGCGAGGGCGTCCAGCACCTGTTCGGCGCCACCGAGAGCGGCCGGACGTACCCGATCGCCCGCAACGAGCTGAACATCGGCACCGCCGAGGAGCCCGAGTACAGCGAGTTCACCGGCGTCACCTTCTCGCCCGACGGCAGGACCCTGTTCGCCAACATCCAGAC
>NZ_BNBF01000021.1:123501-126982 GCF_014654935.1 Streptomyces capoamus | reverse complement strand
GCCCGGCATCATGCTGGCCGTCACCGGCCCCTGGAAGCGCCAGAAGCGGGTCTGAATTCCGCTCGGTCCGCTCGCTGATTAATTCGCTCGCCCGTCCCGCGGCCCCCTCCTAGAGTGATCCTCGTCCAGGTGCGAAGGCAGGACCTACTTCCACTCATAACGGGGCGGTCGCGGGTTCGAGTCCCGCCACCGGCATCGACGTGCCGGTGTAGCTCAGGGGCAGAGCACCATACGTCGGTTCCGCCGGCCTCGATCTCTGGACACCGAAAACTCCATGCACCTCCCGGTGCGCGGGCCACGGCTACTTCTTCTCCAAAAAGAACCCCCGCCGTGGCCGACCTGATCTCGGGAGGCGCGGCACACGGTGGGTGTCCGGTGCGCAGGCAGCGGATACTTCAGGGGACTGGTCCCTGGACACAGGGGTGCGGGTTCGAACCCCGTCACCGGCCCGGGGCCGGTGTGGCGGAACGGGAAGACGCGCCAGTTGACAAGGCCCGCCGCCGACTCCGATCTCGGACACCTTCCCTTTGCCGCGCCTCCCTCCGAAACCCAAGCGAATTCGGGGGAATTCACCATGGCGCGCTTCAACACGCGTACGGCGAAGGCGCGGCCGGTGTCGGCCGTCACCTCCACGGGCCGCACCCTGCGCACCCACGAGGGCGGCCGGGGCCACGCGCGCGACCCGCGCTCGGAGCTGTTCCTGCTGGCCGTGTCGCACTTCCTCAGCGACACCTTCTACGAGAGTGCCGGGGACCGCGACGACCGCTTCACCCGCCTCGTCCGCGCCCTCGCCGTCAGCGACCCGGAGTGGACGGCCGGCCTGCTCGGCTGGCTGCGCGGCGAGGGGAACATGCGCACGGCCTCCCTCGTCGGCGCCGCCGAGTACGTGCACGCGCGGCTGGCCGCCGGTGCGACCGGCGGCCCGTCCAACCGGCAGGTCGTGGCCTCGGTGCTGCAGCGCCCGGACGAGCCCGGCGAACTGCTCGCCTACTGGACGTCGACACACGGCCGCGCGGTCCCCAAGCCCGTCAAGCGCGGCATCGCCGACGCCGTCCGACGGCTCTACCACGTCCGGTCGCTGCTCAAGTACGACACCGCGTCCAAGGGGTACCGGTTCGGTGACGTCCTCAACCTGGTGCACGCCTCGCCGGACCCGGACAAGCCGTGGCAGGGCGACCTGTTCCGCCACGCGCTCGACCGGCGGCACCACCCGGACACCGCCGTGCCGCCGGCGTCGCTCCCGGCGCTCGCCCTGCACCGCGAGCTGACGGCCCTGCCGGTCGAGCAGCGGCGGGCGCTCGTCACCTCGCCCGACGGCGCCGAGCGGCTGGCCGCGGCCGGTATCACCTGGGAGGCGCTGGCCGGCTGGCTGCAGGGGCCGATGGACAAGGCGGCCTGGGAGGCCGTGATCCCGTCCATGGGCACGATGGCGCTCGTCCGCAACCTGCGCAACTTCGACGAGGCCGGGGTGTCGGACGAGGTCGCCGCCCGGGTCGCGGCGCGGATCAGCGATCCGCACGAGGTGCGCCGTTCGCGGCAGTTCCCCTTCCGCTACCTGGCCGCGTACCAGCACGCGCCCTCGCTGCGCTGGTCCTACCCGCTGGAGCGGGCACTCGGCCACTCGCTGGCCAACGTGCCGGCGCTGCCGGGCCGCTCGCTGGTGCTGGTCGACCGGTCCGGTTCGATGTTCTGGTCGCGGGTGACCGAGCGGTCCCGGCTCAGCCGGGCCGACGCGGCGGCGGTCTTCGGCACCGCCCTCGCACTGCGGGCGGCGCACGCCGATCTGGTGCAGTTCGGCTCCACCAGCGAGAAGGTCGCGTTCCGCGCGGGGGAGTCGGTGCTGAAGGTCCTGGAGCGCTTCGGCGACCTGGGCGGCACCGACACCACCGGGGCGGTGCGCCGCCACTACGACGGGCAGGACCGGGTGCTGATCGTCACCGACGAGCAGTACGCCCCGAGCCGGCACGGCGACCCGGTCTCCTCGGTCCCGGCGGGCGTCCCGGTCTACACCTGGAACCTCGCGGGCCACCGGGCGGGCCACGGTCCGTCGGGCACCGGCCACCGGCACACCTTCGGCGGCCTGTCCGACAGCGCGTTCCGCATGGTCCCGCTGCTGGAGAGCGGCCGGGACGGGAACTGGCCCTGGCTCGTCTGAAGGGCCCTCCGTGCCCGCGGCCTACGATACGCAGAGGTTCCCGGGCGGCGAGGAGTGGGTGGATGACGCAGGGCAGGCCCATGCGCGCGGATGCCCGGCGCAACTACGAGCGGCTGCTGAAGGCGGCGGCGGAGGCCTTCGCCGCGCACGGGGAGACGGCCTCCCTCGACGACATCGCCAAGCGGGCGGGCGTCGGCTCCGGCACGCTCTACCGGCACTTCCCCACCCGGCGGGCGCTGCTGGAGGCGGCGTACGTGGACCGGGTCGAAGCGCTCGGCGCGCGCGCCGACGAGCTGGCCGCCCGGCTGCCGCCGGGCGAGGCGCTCATGGAGTGGCTGTACGAGCTGGTGGTCCGCACGCTCCAGGTCCGGGGCATGAAGGCGCTGCTCGGCTCGGCGGTGACCGACGACGACGGATCGGCGGCCCTGACGGTGTGCGGGACCGTGGTGAAGGGCGCGGTGGACCGGCTGGTGCCGGCGGCGCAGGCGGAGGGGACGCTGCGCCCGGACCTGGAGCCGGTCGAGGTGCTGCGGCTGGCGCACGGGGTCGCGGTGGCGGCGGAGTCGGCGGGTGCGGGGGAGCGGGAGATCCGGCGCTATCTGCGGCTGCTGACCGAAGGGCTGCGCTCCGGCTGATCCGACGGGTGCCGCCGGACCCGCGGCACCCGCCGCGCCCGGCACCCGGCGAGCCCGGCACCCGGCGAGCCCGTACCCACGGCACCCGCCGGATACGGTCGTCACAGGGCCCGGGCGCCCGGTTCCGTCATGTTGCGCACCGTACGGGCCTTGACGAAGGAGCCCAGGGCCGTCATGTCCCACTCGCCGGAGAACTGGCGGACGAGCTTGGCCATCAGGACGCCGGTCTGGGGCTCGGCGCCGGTGAGGTCGAAGCGGACCAGTTCCTCGCCCGTGGCCGCGTCGACCAGGCGGCAGTAGGCCTTGGCGACCTCCGTGAACTTCTGGCCGGAGAAGGAGTTGACCGTGAAGACCAGTCCGGTGACCTCCTGCGGGAGCCGGCCGAGGTCGACCACGATCACCTCGTCGTCGCCGCCGCCCTCACCGGTGAGGTTGTCGCCGGAGTGCTTGACCGCGCCGTTCAGGATCGACAGCTTGCCGAAGTAGCAGCTGTCGATGTGGTTGCGCTGCGGGCCGTAGGCGATGACGGAGGCGTCCAGGTCGATGTCCCTGCCCCCGAACGCCGGCTCCCAGCCGAGCCCCATCCGCACCTGGGAGAGCAGCGGCCGGCCGCCCTTGACCAGGGACACGGTCTGGTTCTTCTGCAGGCTGACCCGGCCCTTGTCCAGGTTGATCTTCCCGGCGCCCGGCG
>NZ_BNBF01000021.1:122087-123448 GCF_014654935.1 Streptomyces capoamus | reverse complement strand
CGGGGGCGGGCGGCGGGGCCGTCGGCCGCGGCGGAACGGCGGGCGCGGCGGCCGGCTGCGGCGGAACCGCGGGGGCCGCCGGGGCCGCCGCGGGGGTCACCGGGGCGGCCGGGGCCGCGGCCGGCTCCTCCACCGTCACGCCGAAGTCGGTCGCGATGCCCGCGAGCCCGTTCGCGTACCCCTGGCCGACGGCCCGGGCCTTCCACTGGCCGGCCCGGCGGTAGACCTCCACGACCACCAGCGCGGTCTCCGAGCCGAGCTGCGGCGGGGTGAACGTGGCCAGTACGGCCCCGCCGTCGGCGTCCCGGAGGGTGGCCGTCGGTTCGATGCCCTGGAAGGTCTGGCCGGCCGCGTCCGGGCTGGCCGTGACGACGATCTTCTCGATCTCCGGCGGCACGGCGGCGGTGTCCACCGTGATCGCGTCCGGGGCCGTACCGCCGCCCGGCCGGTAGGTCACGCCCGGGCCGCTCGGCTGGTTGTAGAAGATGAAGTCGTCGTCGGAGCGCACCTTGCCGTCGGCGGTGAGCAGCAGGCCCGACACGTCGAGCCGCACCGGGGCGGAGACGTCCACCGTCACGCGCGCGGCCGGGAGAGGGATGTTCGAGCCAGGGGTCATAGCTGTCATGCCGGGTGAACGAACGGCACCGCTTTACCGTTCCCTTACCAGCCGATCGGGTTCCCCGGTCCGCCGGACGGCCTACGGCACCACCACGATCTTCCGCCCGGCGCCCGCCGCGAACCGCTCCAGGGCCTCGGGGTAGCGCTCCAGCGGCACCCGGTCGCTGATGAACACCTCGGGGTCCAGCACCCCGTTCGCGAACAGCTCCGCGGCGCGCTCGAAGCTGTGCAGCACGGCCATCGAGCCGGTGATGGTGATCTCCTGGTTGTAGATGCGGTACGGGTCGATGGTGACCCGGGTCGCGTAGTCGGCCACGCCGAACTGCAGGAACGTGCCCGCCTTGGCCACCCGGCCCAGGCCGTCCTGGATGGCGGCCGCGTTGCCGGTGGCGTCGACCACGACGTCCCAGCCCTGCGGCCGCTCCAGCTCGTCCGCGCCGGCCGCCGACGCCGTCACGCCGAGGCGGCGCGCGGTCCGCAGCCGCTCCGGGTTGACGTCGACCACGTCCACGCTCGCCGCGCCGGTGCGCTTGGCCAGCTCCAGCATCATCAGGCCCATCGTGCCCGAGCCGTAGATCAGCACGTGGGCGCCGAGGCGGGACCGGAGCACGTCGTAGCCGCGCACCGCGCACGACAGCGGCTCGATCAGCGCCGCGTCCTCGGTGCGCACGTGCTCGGGGAGCCGCACGCAGTTGGCGACGGGCGCCACCGCGTACCGGGCCGCGCCGCCCGCCGTCGTCACG
>NZ_BNBF01000021.1:108551-122031 GCF_014654935.1 Streptomyces capoamus | reverse complement strand
CCGATCGCGGCCCACCGCTCGCACAGGTTGTTGTGCCCGGTGCGGCAGTAGCGGCACTCGTGGCAGTACAGCGAGGGGTCCACGGCCACCCGGTCGCCGACCGCCACCTCGGTGACCCGGGTGCCGACGCCGACCACCTCGCCCGCGAACTCGTGGCCGGGCACGATCGGCAGCTTCGGCGCGAACTCGCCCTGCAGGATGTGCAGGTCGGTGCCGCACAGGCCGCAGGCGGCGACCTCCACGACGACCTCGCGCGGCCCGGGCGTCGGGTCCGGCACCTCGGTGACCACGGCGCGGCCCACGGACTCGATGACGGCGGCCTTCATTTCACGGCTCCCAACGACAGGCCCTGGACCAGCTTGTCCTGGGCGGCGAACCCCGCGGCGAGCACCGGCAGGGAGACGACGAGCGACGCGGCGCACACCTTCGCCAGGAACAGGCCCTGGCTGGTGATGAAGCCGGTCAGGAAGACGGGAGCGGTCTCGGCGACCACGCCCGTCAGGACCCGGGCGAACAGCAGCTCGTTCCAGCTGAAGATGAAGCAGATCAGCGAGGTGGCGGCGATGCCCGGCAGCGCGATGGGCGCGACCACGCGGGCCAGCACGGTCGGCAGACGGGCGCCGTCGATCTGGGCCGCCTCGATCACCGCGACCGGCACCTCGGCCAGGAACGACTGCATCATCCACACCGCGATCGGCAGGTTCATGGAGGTGTAGAGGACGACCAGCAGCCAGACGTTGTCGAGCATCCCGGCGTTCTTCGCGAACAGGTACACCGGCAGCAGGCCCGCCACCGCCGGCAGCATCTTGGTGGACAGGAAGAAGAACAGCACGTCGGTCCACTTGCGCACCCGCCGGACGGACAGCGCGTACGCCGCCGGCAGGGCCAGCAGCAGCACCAGCAGCGTGGACGCCACCGACGCCACCGCGGAGTTGACCAGCGCCGGCCAGGGGCTGGCGCCGCCCCCGGTGCCGAAGAACTCGCGGTAGCCGTCCAGGGTGAACGCGGCGGTGAAGGAGGGCGGGTTGGTCGCCGCGTCGGCCTCCGAGTGGAACGACGTCAGCGCCATCCAGGCGATCGGCAGGAAGAACACGATCCCGGCGAGCCAGGCCAGCAGGCCGAGACCGCCCCGGCGTACGGTCGTCGCGGTCATGCGCGCGACACCTCCTCGCGGAACAGGGACGACACCACGCGCAGGGCGAGGGTCGCGATGACGAGCGAGCCGATGACCACCAGGACGCCGGCCGCCGAGGCGAGGCCGTTCTCGTGGGCCTGGTAGAAGCTCTGGTAGACGGTGTAGGGCAGGTTGGCGGTGCCCAGGCCGCCCGACGTGATCGTGAAGACCGCGTCGAAGTTCTGCACGATGTAGATCGAGCCGAGCAGCGCGCCGAGTTCGAGGTAGCGGCGCAGGTGGGGCAGCGTCAGATGGCGGAAGACCTGCCAGTCGCTCGCGCCGTCCACCCGCGCGGCCTCGATCTGCTGGGGGTCGCGGCTCTGCAGCCCGGCCAGCAGGATGAGCATCATGAACGGCGTCCACTGCCACACCAGCGACGCCTCCACCGCGAGCAGCGGGGTGTTCGAGATCCAGTCCGGCTGGGGCCCGCCGACGTAGTGCAGCAGGCCGTTGAGCAGGCCGTACTCGGGGTTGTAGAGCACGTGTTTCCACAGCAGCGCGGCGGCGACCGGGACCACCAGGAACGGTGCGATCAGCAGCGTGCGCACCACGCCCCGGCCGCGGAACCTGCGGTCCAGCAGCAGCGCCAGGGCGAGCCCCAGGACCAGGCTGGCGATCACCACCGCCGCGGTCAGCAGCACGGTCGTGCCCACCGAACGGCGCAGGTCGGCGTCGGTGAGGACCTGCTGGTAGTTGTCGAAGCCGGTGAACCGGCGGGCGTCGGGGTAGAGGGCGTTCCAGTCGAAGAAGGAGATCACCAGCGTGGCCACGAACGGCAGCTGGGTCACGGCGATCATGAAGATCAGGGCGGGCAGCAGCGGGGCGCGGGTGCTCCAGGCGCGCAGCCGGGCGGACGGCCGGCGCACCGCCGGGACGGGCGCGGTGCCGACGGGGGTCGTGGTCGTGGCGGTCATCGTCCCTCGTACTCCTCGGAGATGCGCTCGGCGAGCTGCTGGGACTTCCTCAGGGCCGACTCGACGGACTGGCGGCCGGCGATGGCCGCGCTGATCTCCTGCGAGACCTTGGTGCCGAGGTCGGTGAACTCGGGGATGCCGACGAACTGGATGCCGGGCGCCGGGCGCGGCTGCACCCCGGGGTCCTTCGGCCGGGCGCCCTCGATGGCCGCCTTGGTCATCTGCTGGAAGGCGGCGGCCTCCTTGACGTAGGCGGGGTTCGCGTACGTCGACGCGCGCTTGCCCGCCGGGACGTCGGCCCAGCCGACGGTGTCGCCGACCAGCTGCTCGTACTCCTTGCCGGACGCCCAGGAGACGAACTTCCACGCCTTGTCGGCGTTGCGGGACGCCTTCTGGATGCCCCAGGCCCAGGTGTAGAGCCAGCCGGAGGACTCGGTGCGCTCGACGGGCGCGGGCGCGTAGCCGACCTTGCCTTTCACCGGGGAGCCCGCCGCCTCCAGGGAACCGGCCGCCGACGTGGCGTCGTACCACATGGCGACCTTGCCCTGGGTCATGTTGTTCAGGCACTCGGCGAACCCGGACTGGGCGGCGCCCGACTCGCCGTGCTCGCGCACCAGGCCGACGTAGAAGCGCGTGGCCCGCTTCCACTCGGGGGAGTCGAGCCGGGCCTTCCAGTTCTTGTCGAACCAGGTGCCGCCGAAGGTGTTGACGACGGTGGTGAGCGGGGCCATCACCTCGCCCCAGCCGGGCAGTCCGCGCAGGCAGATGCCCTTCATGCCGGGCCGGGCGCCCTCCACCCGCGCGGCCAGGCCGGCGATCTGCCGCCAGGTGGGGTGTGCGGGCATGGTCAGCCCCTGCTGGGCGAAGACGTCCTTGCGGTACATCAGGAAGGACGATTCGCCGTAGAACGGCTGGCCGTAGAGCCTGCCGTCGTCGCCGGTGAGGGACTGGCGCATCGGCTTCAGCACGTCCTGCTCGTCGTACGAGGGGTCCTTCGCGAGGTACGTGTCCATCTCGTGCAGCCAGCCGTTGCGGGCGTAGATCGGTATCTCGTAGTTGGACAGGGTCGCCACGTCGTACTGGCCGGCCTGGTTGGCGAAGTCCTGGCTGATCTTGTCGCGGACGTCGTTCTCGGGCAGGACGGTGAAGTTGACCTTGATGCCGGTGTCCTCGGTGAAGTGGGCGGCGGTCAGCTTCCGCAGCTCGGTCATCTGGGGGTTGTTGACCATCAGCACGTTGATGGAGTCGCCGCCGGAACCGGTCCCGCCCGCGCCGGCCCAGCAGCCGGAGAGCAGCGGGGCGAGCAGCGTCCCTGCGGCGGCCAGGACGAGCGTGGCTCGCGGCCTCCGTCGGCTCGGGGTGCGCATGGATCGCTCCTGGAGGTAAGGGGAGTGGAGGTAAGCGGAGTAAGCGGAGTAAGCGGAGTAAGCGGAGTAAGGGAAGTAAGGGGACATAAAGGGCGCTCGGGGGTGGGGGCGCCCCACGGAGGTGGGGGAGCGAATGCTTCAGACCCGGATGACCTGGGGGCCCAGCAGGGTGTAGCGGTGGGCCTCGGCGGCCGGGAGCAGGGTGCTGGTCACGATCGCCTCCAGTGCGCCGACCTGAGCGAAGCGGCAGAAGCTGACGGCACCGAATTTGGTGTGCACCCCGGCGAAAACCGTGCGGCGGGCGGCCCGGACGGCCTGCGCCTTGACCTCGCCGACGGCCGGGTCCGGGGTGGTCAGGCCGTGCTCGCGGGAGATGCCGTTGGCCCCGATGTAGGCGAGGTCGATCACGAAGCCGGCCAGCATCTTCGTCGTCCAGTGGTCGACGGTGGCCAGCGTGCCCGGGCGGACCCGGCCGCCGAGCAGCAGGACACTGACGTGGTCCGCCTCCGCCAGGGCGCCCGCGACCGGCAGGGACGCGGTGACCACGGTCAGCGGCCGGTCCCGGGGCAGTGCCTCGGCGATGAGCCGCGGGGTGAAGCCCTCGTCGACGAAGACGGTCTCGGCGTCCCCGAGCAGTTCGGCCGCGGCGGCGGCGACCCGGCGTTTCTCCGGCACGTGGCTGGTGGCGCGGAAGGCGAGGGTCGTCTCGAAGCCGGCGCTCTCCACCGGGTAGGCACCGCCGTGGGTGCGGCGGACCAGGCCGTGCTCCTCCAGGGCGCGCAGGTCGCGCCGGATGGTCTCCCTGGCCACGCCCAGGCCGGCGGCGAGAGCGGTGACGTCGACGGAGCCGGCGGCACGGGCTGCGCGCACGATCTCACGCCGGCGTTCTTCCGCCGTCCTGGTGGCCATATGCGTCACCCGCTTCCCTGTGGCACTGCCCGTTCGGGCCCATGGGGGAAGTTCTACCGCCGGTGTGCGCGGCTGACCAGGCCTGTTGCGGGCCCGCTTGTGCCCGCTTGCGCCCGCTTCCCGCGGGCCGTGCCCGCCGCGGACCTGCGCGGCCGTGCGGGGCCGGGTGGGAGCGGGCACCGGCGGTGCCCGGACACGGCGGCGGGCGGGCCCGTTCGGTGCCCGCCCGCGCGCGTGGACGATCGTTTCCGGCCGCCGGGAGCCGCCCGGGGCCGCCGGCCGGCTCAGTACGGCCAGAGGGGCGGGTCGTTCACGAAGTGCCCGCCCAGGTGGGTGTGGGCCGGGTTCCCCGGGTCCAGCTCGCCCTGCTCGGCGATCAGTTTCCCGGCGTAGGGCTCGGAGTCGTCCCGCGGCTCGTAGCCCAGCGCCCGCGCGGTGGTCAGGTCCCACCACAGGCGGGTGTTGGCGGAGGAGCCGTGGACGACCGTGTGGCCGACCCCCTCGGCGGTCAGCGCCGCGTGGAAGAGGCGGGCACCGTCGGCCGGGCTCATCCACACCGAGAGCATCCGGACGCTGGTGGGCTCCGGGAAGCAGGAGCCGATGCGCACGGAGACGGTCTCCAGGCCGTGCTTGTCCCAGTACAGCTGGGCCAGGTCCTCGCCGAAGGACTTGGACAGGCCGTAGAAGGTGTCCGGGCGCCGCGGGGTGTCGACGGGGATGAGCGGCTCGCCCGCGCGCGGGGCCGGGGTGAACCCGACGGCGTGGTTGGAGGAGGCGAAGACGATGCGCGGCACGCCCTCCTGGCGGGCGGTCTCGTACAGGTGGTAGGTGCCCTCGATGTTCGACTTCAGGATCTTCTCGAAGGGCGCCTCCAGGGAGATGCCCGCCAGGTGCAGCACCGCGTCCACGCCCCGCACGGCCTCGCGCAGCGCCTCCCGGTCGGTGAGGTCCGCGGTGATCGCGTCCGGCTCGCCCTCGACGGGCCGCACGTCGAACAGGCGCAGCGTGTAGCCGTACTCGGGCAGCAGGGACCGCATCAGGGTGCCGAGGCCGCCGGCGGCGCCGGTGAGCAGGATCGTGCGGGGAGCGGGCATCCTTCGACTCCTTGAGGTCCTCGACGGCCGCATGTTTGGACGACATTCACATGCGTGGACACGCTAGGGAGCCGTCACGCGCCTCGTCAAGTGTGCCCCGGCGTGCGCAGATCCGCTGCGGGGTCGCCCGTTCGTGCGCTTGACCGGCTCCGATGGCGGCCCGTAGCGTGGAGGCGTTCAGAAATATGGACACCGATCAGAAACATGCACCGACAGGGAGCGCCCGTGACGTCAGCCCCTCTCGCCGCCCGGCTCCGCGACCCGAGCGGGCCGCTCTTCTTCCCCGTCACGGCCTACGGCCCCGACGGCTCACTCGACCTGGACGTCTACCGCACCCATGTGCGCCGCGGTGTCGCGGCCGGTGCCGCCGCCGTCTTCGCCTGCTGCGGCACCGGGGAGTTCCACGCACTGCTCCCGGAGGAGTTCGAGGCCTCGGTCCGGGCAGCCGTCGAGGCGACCGAGGGACGCGTCCCGGTCGTCGCGGGGGCGGGCTACGGCACGGCGCTCGCCGTCCGCTACGCACGCCTCGCCGCGGACGCGGGCGCCGACGGCCTCCTCGCCATGCCGCCCTACCTCGTGCACGCCGGCCAGGAAGGCCTGCTGCGGCACTACCGCGAGGTCGCCGCGGCCACCGCCCTGCCGGTGATCGTCTACCAGCGCGACAACGCCGTCCTCACCCCGCCGACCGTGGTCGCACTGGCCCGCACCGAGGGCGTCATCGGCCTCAAGGACGGCCTCGGCGACCTCGACCTCATGCAGCGCGTCGTCAGCGCCGTCCGCACCGAGGCCCCCGGCGACTTCCTGTACTTCAACGGCCTGCCCACCGCCGAGCAGACCCAGCTCGCCTACCGCGCCCTGGGCATCACCCTGTACTCCTCGGCGGTGTTCTGCTTCGCGCCGGAGATCGCGGTCGCCTTCCACCACGCCCTGGAGACCGGCGACCTGCCGCTCGCGCACCGCCTCCTGGACGGCTTCTACCGCCCCTTCGTCGAACTGCGCGCCCAGGGCAGCGGCTACGCCGTCTCCCTCGTCAAGGCCGGGGTGCGGCTGCGCGGCCTGGACGTCGGCGAGGTCCGGCCCCCGCTGCACGAACCGGCCGAGGACCACGTCAAACAACTCGCCCGGCTGATCGAGCGCGGACACGCCCTGCTGGAGGAGGAGTGAGGGCATCGGCGTTCGTCTACCCCTGGGACGTCGACGGCGACCCCGGGGCCCCCGCACGCATCGCCGGGCTCGGCGTCGAGCAGGTCACCCTCGCCGCCGCCTACCACTCCACCCGCGCGCTGACCCCGCGCCACCCCCGCCACCGCATCGTCACCGCCGAGTACGCGGCCGTGCTCTACCCGCCGGACGGCCGCTGGGCGGGCCGCGTCCTGCGACCCCGCCCCGCCGGCCGCTGGGCCCCCGGCGACGCCTACGGCAAGGCCGCCGAAGCCCTCGCCGGGGCCGGCCTGGAGGTGCACAGCTGGGTCGTCCTCGCCCACAACTCCCGCCTGGGCGCCGAGCACCCGGACACCTCCGTCGTCAACGCCTACGGCGACCGCTACCCGTGGGCGCCCTGCATCGCCCAGCCCGCCACCCGCGCCTACCTGGCCGACCTGGCCGCCGAGGCCGCCGTACGCCCCGGCGCGCGCGGCACCGAACTGGAGTCCCTCGGCTGGTACGGCCTCCAGCACCTGCACGCCCACGACAAGACGGCCGGCGTCGCCCTCGGGGACGCCGGGCAGTACCTGATGTCCCTGTGCTTCTGCCCGTCCTGCCGGGCCGGCTACGGCACGCGGGGGCTGGACGCCGACGCGCTCGCCGCGGCCGTGCGCGAGGCGCTGGAACCGCTGTGGCGGGGCACGGGCGACGACGAGGGCTGGCCGACGGTGGAGAAACTGCTCGGCCGGGACACGGCGGCCGCCACGCGCGCGTGGCGCGAGACCACCGCCCGCACCCTCCAGGAGGAAGCGGTCGCCGCCGTGCGCGCCGCCGCCCCGGACGGCTTCCAGGTCCTGCTGCACGCCGACCCGGTCCCCTACCACTGCGGCGCCAACGCGGGCGTCGACCCCGCGCACATCCTGTCCGTGGCCGACGGCGTGGTGGTGCCCTGCACCGGCGGTACGGCCCTGCTGGCGCCGTTCGCCGCAGCGGCCCGCGAGGGGACGGTGCTGGCCGCCAACCTCACGGTCGTCTCCGGCATGGGCGGCAGCCCCGGCACCCTCGCGGCGGACGCGGCACGCGCGCGAGCCGCCGGCGCGACGGAACTGCGGCTGTATCACGCCGGGTTGGCGTCCGACGGGGACCTCGATGCGGTCCGGGCGGCGCTCGCCGGCCGCTGAAGCAGCGCCAGCGCCGTCAGCAGCAGCGACACGCCGCAGACCGGCAGCAGCAGCGCGGGGCCGGCCGGTTCGACCAGGCCGGCCCCGGCGGCGAGGCCGAGCACGACCGGGGTGAAGAGCAGCGTGTTCGCGGTGGCCGTCACCCGGCCGAGCAGCGGACCGGGGGTCTCCCGCTGCACGGCGGTGAGCGCGGCGATCAGCACACAGGGCAGGCCCAGGCCGCACGCCACACCGGTGGCCGCCGCCACCGCCTCCCACGGCACCGCCCGCGCCGCCAGCGCGACCCCCGTCAGCGCGATCCCGGCCGCCGCGAACCGCCGCTCGCCCAGCCGCCGCAGCGCCGGCCCGGCGAGCAGCCCGGCCGTCACCGAGCCCGCGCCCTGGGCGGCGTACAACACGCCGGCGTAGGCGGGGGAGTGGCCGAGGCGGTCGGCCACGGCGTACACCGTCGTGCCGGCCACCGAGGTCAGCAGCATGGTCGTACCGCCCGCCACGACCAGCGGGCGCAGCACGGGGTGACCCCACAGGTGCCGGACGCCCTCCGCGGTCCGCTGCCGCCGGTTCCCGCGCGGCCGCCCGGGCCGTTCCTCGCGCACCCGCAGCAGGGCGCACAGCCCGGCCGCCAGCAGGAAGGTGACGGCGTCCAGGCAGGCCACGGCCGGACCGCCGCTCAGCGTGTAGAGGCCGGCGCCGGTCAGCGGGGCGACGAGCTTCATGCCCTCCGTCAGGGCCGTCCGCAACCCGTTGACGTCACCCATCAGATCCGCGCCGACCACGGCGGTGACCAGCGCCGACTCGGCGGCATCGGCCACGGCACCGGCGGCGCCGTACAGGAACAGGACGGCGAACAGCACCCAGAGGCGGCCCGGGGAGCCGACGGTGAAGAGAGCGGGGAGCAGCGCGGCGAGCCCCAGGTTCAGGGCGATCAGCAGGGGCTTGCGGCGGTGCCGGTCGGCGAGCGTGCCCAGGGCGGGGCCGGCCAGGGTGGGCGCCCACATCGCCAGCAGGGACAGGGCGGCCAGACCGTCGGACCCCGTGAGGTCTCTGACCCATACGCCCGAGACCAGCCACAGCGAGGAGGTGCCGAAACCGGACACCACCAGGGAGGTGAGGTACAGCCGCGCGTTGCGGTCCCGCAGCACGCGGAACACCGTGGGGGAAGTCGTCATGCCCGGTCATCGTGGAGCTAAGGAGGGGGGCCCGGCATCGGGAAGACGCCCGGGTTCCCGGCGCGGCACGCTGGCGGCAATCCGTCGGAACCTGGCACGGACACCCCTGGGACGCCGGGAGGCGGAAACCTACCGTCGACCGCATGCGCTACACCGCCCCCCTCCTCATCGGCCTGCTCTACGTCACCCTCATGTCCCTCCTCCCCGAACCCCGCCGGCGCCGCGTCAACGCGCTCATGGTCGCCGGTGCCGGGGCCGCCTACCTGAGCGGCGGCGGACTCGGCGGCTGGGAGTTCGCGTTCACCGCGGTGACCACCTGGGTCGCCTACCGGGGCCTGGACTCCTGGACGTTCATCGGCGTCGGCTGGCTGCTGCACACCGCGTGGGACGTCGTCCACCACCTCAAGGGCCACCCGATCGTGCCGTTCGCGCACGACGCGTCGTTCGGGTGCGCGCTGTGCGACCCGGTGATCGCCGCGTGGTGCCTCGCGGGCGGCCGCCGGCCGTGGGAGCGCCGGCCCACGGCGATGAGTTTCCGGGCGCCGGCCGGTCACCCCTGCGAAGGAGCGCCGACGCGAAGGAGTACGTCATGACCATGGTGGACCTCGGCCCCCAGACCCGGATCGTGGCGCGGCTCGCCGCGTCCGTCGCCGACGAGCAGCTGACCGCCGCCACACCGTGTCCCGACCTGCGGGTGCGCAACCTGCTGGGCCATCTGCTGACGTTGTCCCTGGCCTTCCGGGACGCCGCCCGCAAGGACCTCGGCACGAGGACCGACACCAGCCCGGCCGCCACCCTGCCGGACATCGGCCCCGGCTGGCGCGCGCGGCTGCCCGAGGCGCTGGACGAGCTGGCCGAGGCCTGGCGCGACCCGGCCGCCTGGACCGGCGGTACCCGCGCCGGCGGGGTGGACCTGCCGGGCGCGGTCGCCGGTGCCGTCGTCGCCGGCGAACTGGTGATCCACGCCTGGGACCTGGCCCGCGCCACCGGCCAGGCCTACGTCCCGGACCCGGACGCCCTGGACGCGGCGCTCGGCTTCCTGCGGGCCGCGGCCGACGGCCCCGCCCGCGACGGCCTCTTCGGCGCCGTCGTCCCGGTCCCCGAGGCCGCGCCGCCGCTGGACCGCGCGGTCGGCCTGAGCGGCCGGGACCCGGCGTGGGCGCCCGGGACCCGGCCCCGGGCGGCGCGAGCCTGAGCCGCCCGGCGGACGCCGGGCGGCGGAAGCGGCGCGGTGGCCCTACGGTGACCTGGGAGGGGGCACGCCGAACGGGTACGGAGGAAGCCGCCATGCAGGAGCACTACGTGTGGGTGACGACGCGCCGCCTTCAGCCGGGCACGCTGGAGGACTTCGAGAGGGCGTGGCGCCCGGAGCCCGCACCGCAGGGCCTGCACCGGGCCTACGCCTACTGGTCCGAGGACGGACAGGAGATCACCGGGGTGTCGTTCTGGGACTCCCGGGAGTCGTGCGACGCGTGGCGGGGCTCCGAGTCGGAGGCGCGGCGACGCGAGGCCATGGCCCCCTACGTCGCCGAGGAGCGCGAGGGCTTCTACCGCGGCCGCGAACTGTCCCTGCCCAGCGCGACACGCGGCTGACCGCGTCCGGGCCGGGCCGTCGTGCGTACGGTGGAGACATGAGCGGGATCGTCGTGGTGTACGAGCTGGAGCAGCCGGCGGCCGGGCCGCCGCCCGGCGCGGAAGGGCTCCCCCGCCGGGTGCACGCGGCGCCCGCCGCTCCCGGCCAGTCCGAGGCGGTCGGCCCGCGGACCCTGTGCGGCAAGGACACCTTCGCCATGACCAGGGCCCGCCGGACGCCCTCCGGAGAGCCCGGAGAGCCCTGGTACCCCGACGAGTACACCTCCGCGGTGTGCCCGGACTGCGACGCGGCGATGGAAACCTGACCCTGCGCCTCCGGCGAGTCTCCGGTGGCCCAGGGCGGCCCCGGCGGATCCGCCGCGGCCTCGACGACGCGACAGAGCCGCCGGCCCGGCCGGCCCGACGCTCCGGGGCCCGGCGCCCTGGATGCCCCGGCAGTCCGTAGAGCCGACGGTCCGGGGTGGCCCGCCGGTCTGGATGACCCGGAGGTCGGTAGAGCCGGTGGTCCGGGTGGTCCGGCGGCGTGGATGGCCCTGAGGTCCGTAGAGCCGGTGGTCCAGGTGGCCCGGCGCCCTGGGGGCCCGGCGCCCTGGATGGCCTGGCGGTCGCTAGAGCCGACGGCCTGGCTGGCCCAGCGCTGCGGGTGCCCTGGGGGCGTGGGCGGCCCGGTGGTCTGGGTGGCTCGGCGGTCGGTGGAGCGGGCGGTCCAGGTGGCCCGGCGGCCTGGGGGCCCGGTGGTCTGGGTGGCCCGGAGGTCGGTAGGGCCGGTGGTCCGGGTGGTCCGGCGGCGTGGGTGGCCCTGAGGTCCGTAGAGCGGGTGGTCCAGGTGGCCCGGCGCCCCGGGGGGGCCCGGCGCCCTGGATGGCCTGGCGGTCGGTAGAGCCGACGGCCTGGCTGGCCCAGCGCTCCGGGTGGCCCGGGGGTCCGTAGAGCCGGCGGTCCAAGTGCCCCAGCGCTCCGCGCTGCGGGTGGCCCGGCGGCCTGGGTGGCCCGGTGGTCCGGGTGGTCCGGTGGGGCTGGGTGGTCCAGTGGGGTGGGGTGGCCCGCTGTGATCGGTGTGGTTCCGGGCGGTTTCGGCGGCTCGGTTCGCCCGGGTGGGCCGGGGTGGGCCCGTGGGGCGGCGTACTCTCTGGGCCATGCCGCTCACCCTCACCGTCCTCGGCACCGCTTCGCCCCACCCGGGACCCGACCGGCCCTGCTCCGGGTACCTGCTGTCGGGCGCGGGCGCCGAGGTGTGGGTGGACGCGGGACCCGGCACGTTCGCCGCGTTGCAACGGCACACGGACCCGACGCGGCTGGCCGCCGTCTGGATCTCCCACCTGCACGCGGACCACAGTGCCGATCTGCTCGCCGCCGCCTACGCCTTCGCCTTCGGCGGGATGACCCCGCCCGCGCCGGTCCCCGTGTACGCGCCGCCGGGCTGCGCCCGCCGGCTGGCCGGTTTCTTCGGGCGGCCGGACGTCGACTTCCTGAAGAGCGTCTTCGACTTCCGCGACCTGTACGACGGCCACGACGTCCGGCACTGGAACCTCCGCCTGAGCGCCCGCGCCGTCGCCCACGGCACCGAGGCGTACGGGCTGCGCGCGGAGTGCCAGGGCAGCGTGGTCGCCTACTCCGGGGATAGCGGGCCCTGCCCCGCGCTCGGCGAACTCGCCGCCCGCGCCGACCTGTTCCTGTGCGAGGCCGACATCGACGTGCATCGCGAGGGCGAACAGGTCCATCTGACGCCGGAGGACGCCGGCCGGACCGCCCGCGAGGCCCGGGTCCGGGAGCTGCTCGTCACCCACGTCGGCCCCACGCTCACCCGGGAGGCGGCCACCGCGCGGGCCGCCGCCGCCTCCGGCCGGCCGACGTTCACCGCCGTCGAGGGCGACATCCACGCCGTCTGAGGATCCCTCGGCTTCCGCTGCCGGAAGCATTGACGAAACACGGGCCCCCTCCTACCGTCGACGCGTCGTACTTCGTACGTCATATATGAGACGCGATATGTGAGATCCGAGAGGGCCGCATGACCCCTGTGCCCACCCCGATCCCGTCCCGCACGCAGTACGTGCTCGATGCGATCAAACACCGCATCCTCACCGGGCAGCTGACGCCTGGTCAGCCCTTGGTCGAGACGGAGCTGGCCGCGCAGTTCGGGGTGTCCAAGACCCCGGTGCGGGAGGCCCTGAAGACGCTCGCCGGGACCGGACTGGTCGTCATGAGCCAGTACAAGGGCGTCACGGTGCGCATGGTGGACGCGGACATGGCGCGCGAGGTCTACGACGTGCGGCTGCTGCTCGAACCCGAGGCCCTGCGCCGGGCCGTCACCCGGGGCGCCTCCCTCGACGCCGCCCGGGACGCGCTCGCGCGCGCCGACACCGCCACCGACACCGCCGAACGCTCGCTGGCCAACCGGGAGTTCCACCGCGCCCTCTACCTGCCGTGCGGCAACCCGCTGCTCGGCCGGATGCTCGACGAGGTCCGCGACCAGGCCGCCCTCGTCTCCGCCGTCGCCTGGTCCGCCGACCCCTCCTGGGAGAAGGAGGCCGCCGAGCACCGGGAGATCCTGCGGCTCGCGCTGGACGGCGACGCGGACGGCGCCGCGAACGCCCTGCACGCCCACATCGCGTCCTTCGTGCGCCGCGCGTTCCCCGATCCCCTCGCGGAGGATGGTCAGACATGAGCACCGTGACGTTCGAGACCCAACGGGCGGCCCTGGGCGACGTGGTGGCCATCCCGGTGACCCCCTTCGCCGAGGACGGCTCCGTCGACAGGGACGCCCACCGGGCCCTGCTGCGTCGCGTGCTCGACGGCGGCATCACCACCCTCACCCCCAACGGGAACACCGGCGAGTTCTACGCCCTCACCCCCGAGGAGCGCCGGCTCGTCACCGAGCTGACCGTGGAGGAGGCCGGCGACCGCGCCACCGTGCTGGTGGGCATCGGGCACGACCT
>NZ_BNBF01000021.1:102876-108509 GCF_014654935.1 Streptomyces capoamus | reverse complement strand
GCCCACCGCGATCGCCTCCGCCCGGCACGCCCGCGACCACGGCGCCGCCATGGTCATGGTCCACCAGCCGGTGCACCCCTACGTCTCGGCGGCCGGCTGGGTCGACTACCACCGGGCCATCGCCGAGGCCGTCCCCGACCTGGGCGTGGTGCCCTACCTGCGCAACGCGCAGCTGCCCGGCGCCCGGCTCGCCGAACTCGCCGGCCACTGCCCGAACGTCATCGGCGTCAAGTACGCCGTCCCGGACGCCGCCCGGTTCGCCGCCTTCGCCCGGGACGCGGGCCTGGACCGCTTCGTCTGGATCGCCGGCCTCGCCGAACCGTACGCCCCGTCCTACTTCTCCGCCGGCGCCACCGGCTTCACCTCCGGACTCGTGAACGTCGCCCCGGCCGTCTCGCTGAACATGATCGAGGCGCTGCGCGCCGGCGACTACCCGGCCGCCATGAAGGTCTGGGAGCAGATCCGCCGCTTCGAGGAACTGCGTGCCGCGCACGGCAACGCCAACAACGTCACCGTCGTCAAGGAGGCCCTCGCCGCGCTCGGCCTGTGCCGCCGGGACGTCCGCCCGCCGAGCAGGCCGCTGCCCGAGGCCGAGCGCGCCGAGGTCGCCGGCATCGCCGCCGGGTGGTCCATATGACCGCACCCCGCAAGAAGCCCGAGGACCTGCGCAGCCACCAGTGGTACGGCACCGACGGGCTCCGCTCCTTCAGCCACCGCGCCCGCACCCGCCAGCTCGGCTACCTGCCCGAGGAGCACCTCGGCAAGCCGGTCGTCGCGATCCTCAACACCTGGTCGGACATCAACCCCTGCCACGTCCACCTCCGCGACCGCGCGCAGGCCGTCAAGCGCGGGGTGTGGCAGGCGGGCGGCTTCCCGCTGGAGTTCCCGGTCTCCACCCTGAGCGAGACCTTCCAGAAGCCGACCCCCATGCTCTACCGCAACCTGCTCGCGATGGAGACCGAGGAGCTGCTGCGCTCCTACCCGGTCGACGGCGCGGTGCTGATGGGCGGCTGCGACAAGTCCACGCCCGCGCTGCTGATGGGCGCCGCCTCCGTCGGCCTGCCCGCCGTCTTCGTGCCGGCCGGCCCGATGCTGCCGGGCCACTGGCGCGGTGCGGTCCTCGGCTCCGGCACCGACATGTGGAAGTACTGGGACGACAAGCGGGCCGGTCTCATCGGCGACTGCGAGATGACCGAGCTGGAGAGCGGTCTGGCCCGCTCGCCCGGCCACTGCATGACGATGGGTACGGCGTCCACGCTCACCGCCGCGGCCGAGGCGCTCGGGGTGACCGTACCGGGCGCGTCCAGCATCCCGGCGGTGGACTCCGGGCACGACCGGATGGCGGCGAGGGCGGGCATGACCGCCGTAGAACTGGTCCACCGGGACCGCACGCTGTCCGACGTCCTCACCCGGGAGGCCTTCGAGGACGCCGTCACCACCGTGCTGGGCCTCGGCGGCTCCACCAACGCCGTGATCCACCTGATCGCCATGGCCGGCCGGGCGGGCGTCCGGCTCACCCTGGACGACTTCGACCGCATCGCCCGCACGGTCCCGGTCCTCGCCGACGTCCGCCCCGGCGGCCGGAAGTACCTGATGGAGGACTTCCACTTCGCCGGCGGCCTGCCCGGCTTCCTGTCGCGGATCACCGACCTGCTCCACCTGGACCGGCCGACGGTGTCGCACGACACCCTGCGCGAGCAGCTGCGGGGCGCCCGCGTCCACGACGACGACGTCATCCGCACCCGGGAGAACCCGGTCGCGAGCGAGGGCGGGGTCGCCGTACTGCGCGGCAACCTGTGCCCGGACGGCGCGGTCATCAAGCACATCTCCGCCGAACCCCGCCTGCTCCAGCACACCGGGCCGGCCGTCGTCTTCGACGACTACCGGACCATGCAGCGCACCATCGACGACCCGTCGCTCGGCATCACCGCCGACCACGTCCTGGTGCTGCGCAACGCCGGGCCCAGGGGCGGTCCGGGCATGCCCGAGTACGGCATGCTGCCGATCCCGGACCACCTGCTCAAGCAGGGCGTGCGGGACATGGTCCGCATCTCCGACGCCCGGATGAGCGGCACGAGTTACGGCGCCTGCGTCCTGCACGTCGCCCCCGAGTCGTACATCGGCGGCCCGCTGGCGCTGGTGCGCACCGGTGACCTCATCACCCTGGACGTCGGGGCCCGCAGCCTCCGCCTCCACGTGGCGGACGCGGAGCTGGACCGCAGGCGGGCCGAGTGGACCCCGCCGCCCGCCCGGTACGAGCGCGGCTACGGCGCCCTCTACGACGAGCAGATCACCCAGGCCGACACCGGCTGCGACTTCGAGTTCCTGGCCCGTCCGGGCATCGTGCCGGACCCGTACGCCGGCTGACAGGCACCGGCGGTACCGCTCACGCGCAGTACCGACACTCACGCACGTACAAGGAGCAAGCGCTTCCTGCGCCCGTTGTGACCGCCCCACCGCCCACTGTGAACGGAGAACAGTCATGGCCCAAGCCGCAGCCGTGGCGAAACCGGCCGCGCCACCCCGGCGGCGCCGTGCCTCCGCGACCCCGCGCAGGCTGCCGTACCTGCTGATCGCCCCGGCGGGCCTGCTGATGCTGGGCTTCATCGCCTACCCGGTGCTCAGCGTCTTCTACTACAGCCTGCAGGACTACAACCCCACCAAACCGTGGCGGAACGGCTTCGCGGGCCTCGGCAACTTCACCCGGGCCTTCGCCCACGACCCCCAGTTCCGGGACACGCTGACCTTCAGCGCCCAGTGGGTCGTGGTCGAGGTCGGGCTGCAGCTGCTCTTCGGCCTGGCGCTGGCGCTCATCGTCAACCAGACCTTCGCCGGGCGGGCCCTGGGCCGCGCGCTCGTCTTCTCGCCTTGGGCCGTCTCCGGCGTGCTGACCTCCGCGATCTGGGTGCTGCTGTACAACTCCCAGACCGGCATCACCCGGTACCTGGCGGACGCGGGGCTGGGCTCCTACGGCACCAGCTGGCTGTCGGACACCTCCACGGTGTTCCCGGCCGCGGTGGTCGCCGACCTGTGGCGCGGGGTGCCGTTCTTCGCGATCCTCATCCTCGCCGACCTCCAGTCCGTCTCCCGGGACCTGTACGAGGCCGCCGAGGTGGACGGGGCGAGCCGGCTCAAGCAGTTCTGGCACATCACCCTGCCCCACCTGAAGGACGCCGTCGTCCTGTCCACGCTGCTGCGCGCGGTGTGGGAGTTCAACAACGTCGACCTGCTGTACACGCTGACGGGCGGCGGGCCCGCCGGGGAGACCACGACCCTCCCCCTCTACATCGCCAACACCAGCGTCGACGCCCACGACTTCGGCTACGCCTCCGCGCTGACCACGGTGGCGTTCGTGATCCTGCTCTTCTGCTCGATCGTCTACCTGCGGCTGAGCAAGTTCGGAGGCGACTCCAAGTGATCACCGAGATCGCTCCCGCGCCCGAGCGGGTCGCGGACGAGCCCGTCCGGCCCGGCGGCAGGCGCCGCGCCTGGGACGAGGTCCCGCGCTGGCAGATCTACGTCCCCCTGACCGGCTACCTCGTCTTCACCCTGGTCCCCTTCTACTGGATCCTGCTCTTCGCGCTCCGCCCGGCCGGCTCCACCTCGCTGGTGCCCTGGCCGATGACCTCCGAGCACTTCGAGAAGGTGTGGACGGAGCGCAGCTTCGGCACCTACTTCGCCAACAGCGTCTACGTCGGCCTCGCCACCCTGGTGCTGACCACCGTGGTCGCCCTGGCCGGCGGCTACGCGCTCGCCCGCTTCGACTTCCGGCTCAAGCGCGGCTTCCTGCTGGCCCTGCTGTGCTCCCAGTTCGTGCCGGGCGCGCTGCTGCTGGTGCCGCTGTTCCAGATCTTCGCCAGGCTGTCGATGATCAACTCCCTCGGCAGTGTCGTCATCGCCGAGACCGTCTTCCAGCTGCCGCTGTCGATGATCCTGATCAGCGGGTTCATCCGGAACGTGCCGTACTCCCTGGAGGAGGCCGCCTGGGTGGACGGCTGCAACCGGTTCACCGCCTTCCGGATCGTCGTGCTGCCGCTGCTGCGGCCCGGGCTGATCGCCGTCGGCTCCTTCGCCTTCGTGCACGCCTGGAACCACTTCCTGTTCGCCCTGATGTTCCTGTCCGACCCGGGCAAGCAGACCATCCCGGTCGGCCTCAACACCCTGATGAGCGCGGACAGCGTCGACCTGGGCGCCCTGGCGGCCGGCGGTATCGTCGCGGCCGTACCGGTGGTGATCGTGTTCGCCTTCATCCAGAAGTGGCTGATCACCGGCTTCAGCGCGGGGGCGGTGAAGGGATGAGCGTGCCCGTCGTCCTGGCCGGGGCCCGCGGGCACGGCCGCCGGCACCTCGCCAACATCCGCCGGCTCCAGGCCGCGGGACTGCTGCGGCTGGCCGGCATCTGCGAACTGACCCCGCTGAGCGGGGCGGAGATCCCCGAGGGGCTCGGCACGCCCGCGCAGTCCGCCGACCTCGGCGCGCTCCTGGACGCCACCGGCGCCCGGATCGCGGTCGTCTGCACCCCGATCCCCACCCACACCGACCTGGCCCTCACCGCCGCCGCGCGCGGGGTGCACCTGCTGCTGGAGAAGCCGCCCGCGCCCTCGTACGCCGAGTTCCGCCGCATGACCGACGGGGTCGCGCGGGCCGGGGTGGCCTGCCAGATCGGCTTCCAGTCGCTCGGCTCGCACGCGCTGCCCGCGATCCGGCGGCTCGTCGCCGAGGGCGCGATCGGCGAGGTCACCGGGGTCGGCGGAGCGGGGGCCTGGGCCCGCGACGAGGCCTACTACCGGCGGGCGCCCTGGGCGGGCCGGCGGCGGCTGAACGGCGCCGATGTCGTCGACGGTGTCCTCACCAACCCCCTCGCGCACGCCGTCGCCACCGGCCTCGCACTGCTCGGCACCACCCGCGCCGAGGACGTCACCGGCATCGAGACCGAGCTGCTGCGCGCCAACGCCATCGAGTCCGACGACACCTCCTGCGTCCGCGTCCGCACCCCGCGCGGACCGGTCACCGTCGCGGCCACCCTGTGCGCCGAACACCCCGGCGAGCCCTACCTGGTGGTGCACGGCAGCAGCGGCCGGATCACCTTCTGGTACAAGCAGGACCGCGTCCTGCTCCAGCGCACCGGCCACGGCCCGGAGGAGACCGAGTACGGCCGCACGGATCTGTTGGAGAACCTGCTCGACCACCTGGCGGGCGGTTCCGCGCTGCTGGTCCCGCCGGACGGGACCGGCGCCTTCATGCGGGTCGTGGAGGCCGTGCGGACCGCCCCCGACCCGGCGCCGCTGCCCGAGCACGCCTGGCGGCTGCTGCCCGGCGAACACCGCCGGATCGTGCCCGGTGTCGACGCCCTGGTCGCCGCGGCCGCCGACACCCTCGCCCTCTACTCCGAACTGGGCTCCTCCTGGGCCCCGCCGGACGAGGTGAGCACCCGATGACATCCGCCGACAACCTGGTCCTGCGGGTCGCCGGCCGCCCGGTCGGCCGTTACGTCACCCGGCCCGAACTGCCCGCCCGGCTCGCCCCGCGCCCCTACCTGCACCCCGTCACCACCCTGGCAGGCACGGCGGTCACCGAAGTGGGCCCCGCCGACCACGCACACCACCTCGGCGTCGGTGTCGCCGTTCCCGACG
>NZ_BNBF01000021.1:65109-102824 GCF_014654935.1 Streptomyces capoamus | reverse complement strand
TCGAGGGGCACAACTTCTGGGGCGGCCGGACCTTCGTCCGCGACCGGGGCCCGGCCGAGCTGGACGACCACGGCGCCCAGCGGCACGCCGGCTTCCAGCTCCGCGACCCCGACGGCTTCGTGGAGGAGCTGCGCTGGGTCGCCGCCGGCACCGAACTGCTGCGCGAGCGCCGTACCGTCGCCGCCACCGGACTCACCGCCACCGCCTGGGCGCTGGACTTCACCTTCTCCCTCACCAACGTGACCGCGGCGCCCCTGTCGATCGGCAGCCCCGCCACCAACGGCCGGCCCGGCGCGGCCTACGGCGGCTTCTTCTGGCGGGCCCGCAAGGAGGCGGCGGCACCGCGGGTGTTCACCGCCGACCGGGACGGCGAGGCCGGGGTGCACGGCACCCGCGCCGACTGGCTGGCGCTGGCCGGCCCGGCCCCCGCCCGCCAGGACGGAGCGGGGGGCGGGGCGGGCTGGACCCTGGTCTTCGCCGGGGCCACCGAGGACACCCGCCGGGACCCGTGGTTCGTCCGGGCCGCCGAGTACCCGGGCGTGGGTTCCTCCCTGGCGCACGCCGGACGGCTGGCCGTCCCGCCCGGCGGGACCGTCGTCCGCCGGATCGTCACGGTCGTCGCCGACGGCGTGCTGGCCCGCGACGAGGCGGCGGCCCTGGTCCGCAGGGCGGTGGCCCCGTGACCACCTGCACCGATCCGGTCCTGGATCCCGCTTCCGGATCAGCCCCCCACAGCCGCATCACCGTCGGACCCACGAGAAGAGAGCTGATCATGACAAGCAGCATCCGCATCCGCAGAAGCAGGCGCGCCGCCCTGGCCGTCGCCCTGGGCTCCGTCCTCGCGCTGACCGCCACCGCCTGCGGCGACGACGGCAGCAACAGCGCGGGGGATAAGGGGAACGAGGGGTCCGGGAAGGGCACGATCACCTTCTGGGACACCAACGGCGGTGTCCGCACCGACATCTGGAAGCAGATCATCGCCGACTTCGAGCACGCCAACCCGGACATCGAGGTGAAGTACGTCGGCATCCCGGCGGCCGGCGCCCAGTCGAAGTACGACACCGCCATCCAGGGCGGCGGCCTGCCCGACGTCGGCGGTGTCGGCACCGCGATGCTCGCCGAGGTCGCGGTCCAGGGGGCACTGGAGCCGCTGGACGGCCGGCTGCGGAAGAGCCCGCTGAACGGGAAGCTGAGCCGGAACCTGGTCGCCGTCAGCAAGGCGGCGGGCGGCGGGGACACCCTCTACCAGGTTCCGACGTCCGCGAACAACGGCACGCTGTGGTACCGGACCGACCTGTTCGAGAAGGCCGGCCTGGCGGCGCCGACCACCTGGTCGAAGTTCTACGAGGCCGCCGACAAGCTCACGGACAAGGGCAGGAACCGTTTCGGTTTCACCATCCGCGGCGGCGAGGGCGCCATCGCGCCGGCCCTCGACGCGGTGTACGGCCAGAGCGGGATCACGTCCTTCTGGAACGGCGACAAGACCACCGTCAACGACCCGAAGAACGTGGCCGCCCTGGAGAAGTACGTCGCGCTCTACAAGAAGGACACCCCGTCGGCCGACGTGAACAACGACTTCACGAAGATGGTCGCCCAGTGGGACAGCGGCACGATCGGCATGCTGAGCCACAACCTGGGGTCCTACCAGGACCATCTGAAGGCGCTGGGCAAGGACCGGTTCCGGGGCGTTCCCAACCCGACGCGGGACGACGGCACCCGGGTGCAGGTCTCCAACCCGGTGGACGGGCTCAGCCTGTTCAAGTCGAGCAAGAACAAGGCCGCCGCCTGGAAGTTCATCGAGTTCGCCGTCTCCGCCGAGGAGAACTCCAAGTTCAACGAGTCGGCGGGGCAGGTCCCGGCCAACACCGAGGCGGCCCGGGACGCGTGGATCCGGCGGGCCGAGCCGACGAGGCTCGCGGCCGAGGCGCTGAACGGGGGCCGGACGAAGATCGTGCAGCTGCCGTACTACCTGCCCGACTGGAACACCATCTCCAAGGCGGACAACGAGCCGAACTTCCAGAAGCTGCTGCTCGGGAAGATGAGCGCCGAGGAGTTCCTGGACGTCCTGGCCGAGCAGCTGAACAAGGCGCAGGCCGACTGGAAGAAGAACCACTAGCCAAAGGCCGGGGCCCGCACCCGCATCCTGACCCCGTTCACAGAAGGAGAACCGCACCATGCGTACCCCCACATGTCATGCACGGGTCATCAGTGCCCTGGTGGGCGGCACGGCCCTCGTGCTCGCCGTCACCGGCACCGCGTCCGCGCACCCCCTGCACCGGGCCGGCCCCGACCGGCAGGTGCTGCCCGCCGAGGACGGCTGGGCCGCGTACGGCACCGGCACCACCGGCGGAGCCGCCGCCGATCCCGCCCACGTCTACACCGTCACCACCTGGGAGCAGTTCAAGGCCGCCCTGGCCGACGGCGGCAGCGCGCCGAAGATCGTCCGGGTCAAGGGCACCATCGACGCCGACGGGCCGGGCTGCGACGCGTTCGCCGTGCCGGGGTACGACTTCGCCGCGTACCTGAAGACGTACGACCCGGCGGTGTGGGGCCGCGCCAGGAACCTCGACGGCGAGCCCGACGACAGTCCCGAGGGCCTGCGCCGCGCGTCCGCCGCCCGCCAGGACGCCTCCGTGAAGGCGGACGTCCCGGCCAATACCACCGTCATCGGCGTCGGCCGGGACGCCGGCTTCAAGGGAGCCAGCCTCCAGATCAAGGGCGTCGACAACGTCATCGTCCGCAACCTGGCCTTCGAGAGCCCGCTGGACTGCTTCCCGCAGTGGGACCCGACCGACACCGCCGACGGCAACTGGAACTCCGAGTACGACAGCGCCGTGGTCCACGGCTCGACCCATGTGTGGATGGACCACGACACGTTCACCGACGGGGAGCACCCGGACAGCACCCTGCCGTCGTACTACGGCCGGATCTACCAACAGCACGACGGCGAGCTGGACATCGTCAAGGGCGCCGACTACGTCACCGCCTCCTGGAACGTCTTCGAGGACCACGACAAGACGATCCTCGTCGGCAACAGCGACGGCGCCGCCACCGCGGCCGTCGACCGCGGGCACCTGAAGGTCACCTTCCACCACAACCTGTTCCGGAACCTTGTCGAGCGGGCCCCGCGCGTGCGCTTCGGGCAGGTCGACTCGTACAACAACCACTTCGTGGCCGGCGACGGCTTCTCCTACAGCTACGGCATCGGCCTGGAGTCCCAGCTCGTCGCCGAACACAACGTGTTCACCCTGCCCGACGGCGCCCGGGCCGGCTCGATCCTGAAGAAGTGGAAGGACGCGCCGGTCACCGCCGGCGACAACTACGTCAACGGCCGCCCGACGGACCTCGTCGCCGTCCACAACGCGCAAGTGCCCGGCGAGATCCTCCGGTCCGGTGCCGGGTGGACGCCCGTCCTGCGGACCGGGGTCGACCGGCCGCAGGCCGTGCCCGGCCTCGTCGGCCGCTGCGCGGGCGCCGGCCACCTGCGCTGACCCCCGCCGGCCGGGGCGCACGGCGCCCCGGCCGCCCCCGACGCAGGTTGACGGTACGTCAGGCCGGGGCAAACGGACGGCGATGTTCCGGGCGCGGGTGCGGGGCGGCCTCGGATATCGATCGGATAACAAGGCTCGCCGTGGGCGTGTGATGCGCGTAGACAGTCCGTGACCTGGTACATCACTCTCTATCACCAGATCCGGAGAATCCATGCGGAAGTCCCTCAAGGCGGTCGCGGCCGGTGCCGCCTGTGTCGTCGCAGGCGCGGCGCTCTACGGCGCGGGCGCGGCCACCGCCGGTCAGTCGACGGCGAACTCCACCCACGAGCCGTACAACATCGGGCTCCTGGTGAAGGACATCGACACCTATTACGGCACCACCGCCGACAGCAACGGCGTCTACCAGGCGTCCCCGGACAGCCCGTACGCCAAGGACCTGGCGCGTATCGACGCCGATGCCAGGCACTACATCGACAGGGCGGCCCGCAAGGCGCGGCACAAGGGCGAGAAGCCGGCCGTCGTCTTCGACATCGACGACACGCTGCTGCTCAGCCTCGACTACGAGAAGCGCTACAACTACACGTACAACTCCGCCACCTGGGCGGACTACGTGAACCGCGCCGACCGTCCGGCCGTCTTCGGCAGCCCCGAGCTGGTGCGGTACGCCGAGGCCGAGGGCGTCGAGGTCTTCTACAACTCCGGTCTGAGCGAGGCCCAGCGCACCGCCGCGGTGGAGAACCTGAAGAAGATCGGCGCCGATGTGAACCTCGACGCCGGCCACATGTTCCTCAAGGACAAGGCCAACCCGCCGGCCTACCTGAAGGACTGCGCCGTACCCGGTACCTGGAACTGCACGACCGTGCAGTACAAGTCCGGCACGCGCGAGCACATCGAGGACGACCTGGGCTACGAGATCATCGCCAACTTCGGCGACCAGTACTCGGACCTGGACGGCGGTCACGCGGACCGCACGTACAAGCTGCCGAACCCGACGTACTTCGTCGGCTGAGGCCTGTCCCGGGCCTCAGCCGCAGGTCCTGAGCAGCCGCTCGTACTCCGCCCCCGTCACCGGCAGCACCGTGCCGTGGCGGGGGCCGGGGAGCACGTGTGGGGCCCGACTCGTCGGCCCCTCAGGAGCCGTCGGCCGGGCCGGAGTCCGAGCCGGAGCCCGAGCCGTCGTGCGCGTGCGCGGCGAAGTCGCCGCCCACCGCGTACGTGCTTCCCCCGGCCGCCCCGGTGATGGCGTACCTGTCGGCGCCCGCGTCGCGTCCCCCGCGCGTGTGGTTGTACTGCCCCGCGAACACCCACTGCCCCGCGGGCACCGTGCGTCCCCGCTTCAGCGTCCAGGTGTACACGACGAACCCGTCGCGCTCCGCCACGCTCTGGGTGAAGTCCGCCTCCGGCAGCGAACGCCAGGCGCCGGTCGAGGTGACCCCGCCGGTCTGGGCGATCCTCAGCTCGACCGTCAGGGACGTCAACGGCTCGGACGTCTTGAGGGTCAGATCGCTCTGCGCCCAGAAGTCGTTGCTGTGCGGGTCCACCGAACCGTCCGACCACAGCGGACCGTCCTGCTCGGTGCGCGCCGCCGGCGGCCGCGCCGGTGCGGTGCCGCGGGGCGTGCGGGAGGGGGAGGAACCCGGTGTGCCGGACGGCTGCCCGGCGGTTTGGCCGGGCGTGGGCTCCCCGGTGGGGGAGGGGGGACGCGTCGTCGGCGCCGGGGGAGGCGAGGGGGTCGGGGAGACCGCCACCGTCTGCCGGGCCGGCGGGTCGTCCTTCACCGCGGACGCCACCGCGTACCCCCCGACCGCGAGCACGCCGGCGACCGCCGCCGTCGCGGTGGCCACCCTGACCCAGCCGAACACCGGCGGCCGGCCGGCCCGGTGGCCGGGGCGGGACCCCGCGGCCATGCCGCGCTCCACCCGGGCCAGGATGCGCGCGCGGTCGGGTTCGTGGGCCCCGGCCGCCTCGTGCAGCCGGGCGCGCAGCTCGTCGTGCACGTCCTGCCGCCTCATCGGTTCCTTCCTCCGCTCTCGCCGGCCCGGGCCGTCATCGCCGCGTGCACCCGGCGCGGGTCGCTCTGCGGGCCGAGCAGGCGCTGCAGTTCGGCCATGCCCTTGGACGTCTGGCTCTTTACCGTACCCACCGAGATCCCCAGCGCGAGCGCGGTGTCCTTCTCCGACAGGTCGAACGCGTGCCGGAGGACCACGCACGCCCGTTTCCGGAACGGCAGCCGGCGCAGCGCGCTCTGGACGTCCACCACGCCGGCGACGTCCGGGTTCTCGGTCCGCTCCTCGCCGCGCGGCCAGAACAGCGCGATCCGCCGCCGCTCGCGCACCGCGCCGCGGATCCGGGTGCGGGCCAGGTTGGCGACCACGCCCCGCGCGTACGCCACCGGATGGTCGGCCGCGCGCACCCGGTCCCAGCGGTGCCACAGCGCCAGCAGCGCGTCCGCCGCCAGGTCGTCGGCGGCGTCCGCCTCTCCCGTCAGCAGGTGGGCGAAGCGGGCCAGTTCGGCGTGGTGCCGTTCGAAGAAGGCATGGAACTCCACGGAGGCTGCGTCGTCGACGACTGTGCCCACGGGTGACCTCTTCTCGGTGTGCTCTCGTGTGTGTCATGTAAATGACATGCGAGGGTCCGGGGAAGGGCCCGGACGGAGACCGGGAAGCGTAGCAGTGATCGTTTGACGTGCTTGTACGGGGGGTCGGACACCGGTTGGCACACCGAACTCGTCGAGACGGCACGGAAGGGGGCCCTCGCCCGTACACCGTGTACGCGCAACGGCCCCCTTCCGGAGCGTTACTTGAGCGCGGCCCGCATCATCGCCCTGGCGACCGGCGCCGCCAGACCGTTGCCGCTGACCTCGGAGCGCGCCGCGTCCGACTGCTCCACCATCACGGCGACGGCGACCTGCTTGCCGCTGTCGTCGGACGTGCCGTAGGAGGTGAACCAGGCGTACGGCGTCTTGCTGTTGTTCTCGCCGTGCTGCGCGGTGCCGGTCTTGCCGCCGACGGTCACCCCGTCGATCAGCGCGTTCGTACCGGTGCCGTCCTTGACCACCGTCTCCATGGCCGACCGGAGCTGCTCGGCGGTGGCGGAGCTGACGATCTCCGTCGTGTCCGCACCGTCGTCGTAGTTCTCCAGCACCTCACCGCCGCTGTCGGTGATCTGCGAGACCATGTGGGGCGATACCAGCTTTCCGCCGTTGGCAAGGGCCGCGGAGACCATGGCCATCTGCAGGGGAGTGGCCGTGACGTCGAACTGGCCGATGCCGGACAGGGCCGTCTGGGCCTTGTCCATGTTCGAGGGGTAGACACTCGGGTAGGCCCGCACCGGCACGTCCCGCTTGTCGTCGTTGAAGCCGAACTTCTCGGCCATGGCTTTGACCTTGTCCTGCCCCAGCTCGACGGCCATGTGGCCGAAGACGTTGTTGCACGAGTACCGCAGGGCCACCCGGATCGAGGCGTTCCTGCACGGCGCCGACTTGCTCTCGTTCGGCAACTCGCGCACCGTCCCCGGCATGATGTACGGATCGGGGCTGTCGGTGTGCTCGTCCACGTTCTTGTACAGCCCGTTCTCCAGCGCAGCGGCCGCGACGACCAGCTTGAACGTCGAGCCCGGCGGCAGCGGCTGGCGCAGCGCGCGGTTGGTGAGCGGCTTCTCCTCGTCGGCGTTGAGCGTCTTCCAGGCCGTGCCCGCCGAGTTCGCGTCGGTGAGCGAGGCGGGGTCGTACGACGGCGTCGACACCACCGCGAGGATCCTGCCGGTCTTCGGGTCGACCGCGACGGCCGCGCCCTTGGTGCCGCCCAGCGCCCGGTAGGCGGCCTTCTGCACGGCCGGGTCGATCGTCGTGACCACGTCGCCCGGCTCGGCCCGCTCCCCGGTGACGGTGTCCATCACCGTCCTCAGCCGGGGGTCCGTGCCGTTGAGCAGGTCCTTGTAGACCCCCTCCAGCTGGGTGGGGGCGTAGGCCTGCGAGGCGAAGCCCGTCACGGCCGCGTACAGCCTGCCGTCCTGGTACGTCCGCTTGTACGCGAGGTCGCTCCCCTTCGTCCGCGTCGAGCCGGTGACCGCCTCCCCGGCCACGATGATGTTCCCGAGGGGCCGCGAGTAGGTCGCGATCGCGTTCCGCCGGTTGTCGTTGTCGTCCGCGAGGGCCTTGCCGTCGTAGAACTGCAGCCATGTCGCCCTGACCAGCAGGGAGAGCACGAGCAGCAGCGTGAAGACGGACGCCCGCCTGATCGTCTTGTTCATCCCGCTGGAAAGACGATCGGAACCGGGGGGATCGTTCCCTACGCCCGGATTTTCTCATCCGGCGTTCAGGAAGCGGGCAGTACCAGCACGACCTCCTCGATCTCCCGGCCCCGCGCGTTCGCGTACCCCCGGGCCCGGGCCGCCTCGCGGAAACCGCACTTCTCCAGCACGCGCAGCGAGGCGCCGTTGTCGGCCGCCGCCCGCGCGTACAGCGGCCGCTCCGGTACCTGGGCGAGCAGGGCCCGCAGCGCGGCCGTCGCCACGCCCCGGCCCCAGTACGCGCGGTCGATCCAGTACGTCACCTCGCGCTCGCCGGCCACCCCGTAGACGGCCGCGCTGCCGGCCACCGTCCCGTCGGCCAGGACCGTGCGCAGCACGTCGGAGGAGTCCCGCAGGCGCTGCCAGTAGGCGGCGAAGGCCTGCGGGTCGTGCGGGTCCTCCGGACCGAAGGCGGCCATCCGGGCCGCCTCCGGATCGGTCATCTGCCGGTGGAACACCGTCAGATCCTCGTCCTCCACGGCCCGCAGCGTGATCTCCATGGTGCCGAGCCTACGGGCGCCGAGCCTGCGGGCCCGGGGATCAGAGCCTGCGGGTCGCCAGCGTCAGCCGGTCCCGCGCGTCGAACAGCGCGTCCTTGATCATCTGCTCGTGGGCGGGGGTGAGCCGGGCCACCGGCACCGAGCAGCTGATGGCGTCGCGCGCGGGCGTGCGGTACGGGATCGCCACGCCGAAGCAGCGCAGGCCCAGGGTGTTCTCCTCGCGGTCGACCGCGAAGCCCTGTTCCCGGATCTGGCGCAGCTCCTCGATGAGCCGCTCCCGGTCGGTGAGGGTGTGCTCGGTGAGCGCGGGCAGCGTCTCCGGCAGCAGCTTGCGCACCTGCTCGTCGGTGTAGGTGGCGAGGATCGCCTTGCCCAGCGAGGTGGAGTGGGCCGGCAGCCGGCGGCCGACGCGGGTGAAGGGGCGCAGGTAGTGCTGGGACTGGCGGGTGGCGAGGTAGACCACGTTGGTCCCGTCGAGCCGGGCCAGGTGGATGGTCTCGGTGGTGTCGTCGGAGAGCCGGTCCAGGGTCGGACGGGCGGCGGCCACCACCTCGTCGCCGTCGATGTACGAGGTGCCGACCAGCAGCGCCCGCACCCCGATGCCGTAGCGCGTGCCCGTCGCGTCCGTCTCCACCCAGCCCAGCTCCACGAGGGTGCGCAGCAGCATGTAGAGGCTGGACTTGGGGTACCCCACGGCCTCCTGGACGGCCGCGAGGGAGTGCATACCGGGCCGGCCCGCGAAGAACTCGAGCAGTTCCACGGTCCGTACCGCGGACTTGACCTGCGCCCCGCCTGTGTCGCCTGCCGTCATCGCCCTTGGCCCCTTCGTTCGACGAGGACTGAGTTATATAGTCTCCGAGCAGCATATTCACGATCAGAGACGGTGTTCAGTATATCGAACGCCGGGAGGGATCCGCGGTGGCAGCAGCACCAGTCTGGAGTGTCGACCCGCGCACCGGGAAGCAGCGTGAACAGGTTGCGGTGGAGGCCACGGCCCAGGAGGTCGACGCGGCGGTCCGGGCGGCCCACGCCGCGCGCGGCGCCCTGGCCGACCGCACGCTCCGCGCCGCCTTCCTGCGCTCCGCCGCCGCGGGCCTGGACGCGGCCCGGGACGGCCTGGTCGAGACGGCCGACGCCGAGACCGCGCTCGGTCCGGCCCGGCTCACCGGCGAACTCGCCCGGACGACATACCAGTTGCGGGCCTTCGCCGACATCGTCGACGAGGGCGCCTTCCTCGACGTCATCATCGACCACCCCGACGACACGGCCACCCCGCCCGTCCCGGACCTGCGGCGCTACAAGGTGCCGCTCGGGGTCGTCGCCGTCTACTCCGCCTCGAATTTCCCCTTCGCCTTCTCCGTGGCCGGCGGCGACACCGCGAGCGCGCTGGCCGCGGGCTGCCCGGTCGTGGTCAAGTCCCACCCCGACCACCCGGCCCTGTCCGAGCTGGTCGCCGGCGTGCTGCGCCGGGCCGCCGCCGGACACGGCATCCCCGAGGGCGTGGTCGGTCTCGTGCACGGCTTCGAGGCGGGCGTCGAGCTGATCAAGCACCCGCTGGTCGCCGCGGCCGGCTTCACCGGCTCGGTGCGCGGCGGCCGGGCGCTCTTCGACGCCGCCGCCGCGCGTCCCGTGCCGATCCCCTTCCACGGTGAGCTGGGTTCGCTGAACCCGGTCCTGGTCACCGAGGCCGCCGCGGCCGAGCGCGCCGAGGAGATCGGCGCGGGGCTCGCCGGCTCGATGACGCTGGGCGTGGGCCAGTTCTGCGTCAAGCCGGGCCTGGTGCTGGTGCCGTCCGGGGCGGCGGGCGACCGGCTGGTGAAGTCCCTGGCCGACGCCGTCGGCGACACGGCCGCCGGGGTGCTGCTCGACCACCGCATGCGGGACAACTTCGTCGCCGGCGTCGCCGAGCGCGCGCAACTCCCGGACGTGGACGCGCCGGTGGCCCCCGGGGCGGGCGGTGACCACTCGGTCAGCGCCGGGTTCCTCACCGTGCCGGCGGCGAAGCTGTGCGCCGAAGGGGCCCACGACCTGCTGCTCGAGGAGTGCTTCGGGCCGGTCACCGTGGTGGCCCGCTACGCGTCCGAGGCCGAGGCGACGACCGTGCTGTCGCGGCTGCCGGGCAACCTCACGGCGACCGTCCAGGTGTCCTCCGAGGAGGCCGCGGGGCACGGGCGGGGCCCGGAACTGCTGGCCGGGCTGACGCCGTTGGCCGGACGGGTGCTGGTCAACGGCTGGCCGACCGGGGTCGCCGTGGCACCGGCCCAGCACCACGGGGGGCCGTACCCCGCGACCACGTCCACGTCCACCTCGGTGGGCGGTACGGCCGTCGAGCGGTGGCTGCGGCCCGTCGCGTACCAGAACGCGCCCGAGGCCCTGCTGCCGGCCGAGCTGAAGGACGACAACCCGCTGGGGCTGCCCCGGCGGTTCAACGGGGCCCTGGAGCGGTGACGGGGCCGGCACTCCCGCAGCTGCCCTTCGCGCTGCGCGCCCACGGGCCGGACGGCGACTGGTCCTACGCGGACGGGGTGCTCACCGGACGGGCCGGGGCGCGGACGGACCGGTTCGTGCCGCCCACCGGGGAGGATCTCGAACCCGCCTCCGACGCGCCCCGGCTGCTCGGGGCGCCGGAGGGGGACTTCCGGCTGGCCGCGCGGGTCACGGTGGGGTTCCGTGCCCCCTTCGACGCCGGCGCGCTGTACGTCCACGCCGGCGACCGGGCCTGGGCCAAGCTGTGCCTGGAGTACTCCCCGCACGTGCCGACCGTGTGCACGGTGGTCACCCGGGGTCACTCCGACGACGCCAACTCCTTCACGGTGCGCGGCGACTCGGTGTGGCTGCGGGTCAGCCGGACCGGACGCGCCTTCGCCTTCCACGCCTCCCCGGACGGGGAGCACTGGACCTTCGTCCGGCTCTTCACCCTCGGCGGGGACACGGCCCCGGCCCTCGTCGGCTTCCTGGCCCAGTCGCCGGTCGGCGAGGGGTGCGCGGTGAGGTACGACCGCATCGCGTTCACCCCCGGCCCACCGGACGACCTCCGCGACGGCAGCTGAGCAGCGGCCCAGGGGCGGGCGGGCCGGCGGGCGGGCAGGGGAGGGCGGAACCGGGTGGAGGGCGGTGGCGTCCTCCGGTGCATGATCCATGATCGTGTGACCGGGACCCGCGTCATCCGTACCGCCCTGCCCGCCGAGGCGGAGATCATCGCCGACCTCCATCTCAGGGCCCGGTCGACGTACTACCCGGACGGCGTCCCGCAGGCCGACTTCGACTGGGGCGAGGCCTGGCGGGAGTCGATCGCGCGCCCCGACGGACAGGTGCTGTGCGCGGTCGAGCAGGGCCGGATCGTCGGCATCGCCTCCTTCCGCGTCCCGGAGGGCGCCCCCGCCGACACCGTCAAGCTGTTCCAGTTCCACGTCGATCCCGATCACTGGCGCGCCGGCATCGGAACGGCGCTGCACGCGGCCTGCACCGAGCAGTGGCGGGCCGACGGCCGGCGGACGGCCGTGCTCGACGTGCACGCGGACAACCGGCGCGCCCAGGCCTTCTATGCCCGCCAGGGCTGGCGGCCGGACCCCGCGCACCCGCCCGCCGCCGACGACCACCACCTCTTCCTGCGCTTCGACGTGCCGGCCCGGGAATGAAACCGCCTGCTTGAACGTTCACGTACCGGCCGGGGAGAGCCCCCGCACCCGTACGACCCGGAGAGAGCCGAAGACATGCGCGTCGAGATCTGGAGCGACATCGCCTGTCCCTGGACCAACAGAGCCATAGGTTAGCGCACAGCCCCTGACCAGCGCAGATGAACGCAGGAAGCCCCGCCCGTGCGCTACGGCGGATGAGCGCACAGACGGGGCCAACGGTCACGCGGACCGCGCTACAGGCTCCCACGGATGGGCACGGGGTTGTCCGGCGAGTCCAGCCACACCCGCTCGCCGTCGCCGTCGACGGTCAGGCCGAATCGCTCGAATCCGGGACGGCCCTGTTTCTCCCACCAGAGATAGGCGGTCTCCACCTCGTCCCACAGCTTGCGCGGGCCGGACTGGTAGACCTCGAATTCCTCCCGGTCTTTCTCGTAGTCCGCTGTCGCCCACGACGTGACGGCTGTGTCCCGCAGCCACAGCGTGTAAGAGCCGTCGCCGTACGACTCCATCCACGGAAACGCCTCAGGCACCTGCACGCCGATGGCGAACATGACCGGCCAGTCACCCAAGGCATCCGGGGAAATCGGTGTGACGCTGCGAGTGCCGTCCGCAGGCCACTTCCGGCCCCCAAGGTACTCACGGACGTGCGTCCGCTTCACCCGCTGATCCCGCAGCCGCATGAACGCCGACGAGCTGACAAACGGGCCGGATGCCGAACCGTCCTCGGCAACGGTCAGCCGAACCACACCTTCCCCGCCGTAGGTCGGTCCCCATGGGGAAACGATGATCCCGCCCGGTTTCGTCTGTTCGATCCAGCGACGGGGAACGCGGCCGATTGATGCCGTGACGATCACGCGGTCATAGGGCGCACCCTCGGCGTACCCTTCGGCCCCGTCCCCGATGATCGAGACGGGATCGAATCCGGCGGCATTCAGACGCTTGCGCGCCTCCCTCGCGCTGTCCCCGTCCACCTCAACGGTGAACACGTTCTCAGAGCCGAGGCGGTGACACAGCAGCGCGGCATTCCAGCCGGTACCGGTTCCAATCTCCAACACCCGCTGACCCGGTTCGACGCTCAGCGCGTCCAGCATCGAAAACACCATGGTCGGCATGGAGTTGGAGCTAGACGGGATCTTGCCTTTACCGGGTCCGGCGTAAGAGCCGTCGTCCCATTGGGTCGTGATCGGCGCGTCACGGTAAACCGCCGACCACCAGACGTCGGGTTCCTCACTGCGAATTACGCGGTCATCCTGGCGGTTCATGCCGGCTCGGCCCGGCCAGATCATTTCCGGGATGAACAGATGACGGGGCACTGCCTGATAGGCGGGCAGCCAATCGCTTGTCAGCGCACCCTTTTCCATGAGAGCGGAGGCGAGCCCCTCAGGACCCGCCCCCTTCACGTCGTCAGTGCTCACTGATCAGCGGCCGTCCGCCGGGCCCTGGCCGTCGTTCGTGTTGCCGCCCTCGTCCGAGCCGCCCCCGCCGTGCTTGTTCCCGCTGTCGCTGTCGTCCTGCGGGTTACCGCCGTCGGCCATCGTGAGCCACCATGCACGCATTTCTGTACCTCCCACTTTTCAGCGGACCGACGCGCGATTACGCATCGGCAGTATTGCCCGCCCCTGCCGGAAATCGAATGGAAGACGGGGGAACCTCCGATTCTCATGCGTCAGCAGGGGCGGAGTTCAGGAATTCCAGCCACGGGCGACTATCAGCGCGACGGTAGCCGCCCAAGCCAGCCATGCCAGCAGGGCCAGGAAGCCGCGTAATCGCCTCACAGCGGAGCGAGCCGGGACGGGCGAGCCAGCCACTCCCGACCCCCGCCACTCGGCCGGACGAACGCAACCGTTCGCTTGACCCGCTCACCGGGTTTCTCTGCCGGGTCTTCCCACTCCTTCATGATGTCGGTGAGGACACCGGACCGCTGTCCGTCCGTCACGGTCTTGCCGATGTGGTCACGGGTGACAGCCACTACGCCCCCTCTCGTCGCCGGGCGCACAGCTCGCACGGGAACGGGCAGGGAGGCAGCGACTTGGGCGGGAACGCGATCACCCCGGACGCCGGGTCAAGGGTGCCGCCGTACTGCGCCCACCAGTCGCCGTCTGCGGGCCGTTCAGACCCTTCAACGAGGCTGACTAGCTCCGGGGCCGGTAAGGCGCTCACACGGGCGTCTGCGGGCTTCTGCGGGACTGTCACACTTCCCCCCTGGCGACCGGTCCGCACTCCCCGTCGAAGTGACGGTAGGAGACGTTCGCGGGCGGGCCGGATGCGCGCTCAGCCGTCGTCCGCCGTACAACCTGATCCCTGCCGATGGCGTGGCCGCACTCGGCGCACTTGCTGCCAGGTGGTGCGTACGTCGCATAGTCGTATCCGCTGTCGGCCGTCGGCAGAGGCACTTGCGCCACCCTTTCTCGCTGGATTGGGCCTGCTCCACCATGCTCCGACTTCCCGTGATCACACGGGAGTTGACCAGGGTTGACTACTCTGGAAGCACCACCTGTCAACCCCCAGAGGTTCACGATGCGTGACGACTTTGCCGATCTTGCCCGTAGGGCACTGCGCGACGCCGGATACTCAATGAAAGCCGCCGCACGGGAAATGCACTACGACCCGGCGTATCTCTCCCGCGTCTTGAACGGAAAGCAGCGGCCATCCAAAAAGCTCGCTCACGCGCTGGATTGCCTGACCGGGGCCGGTGGCGCGTTGGCCGGAACGGTCCTTGATGACGACGACGCATCACGGGTCGCCCGCAGCTCGGCCAACCCTTCCCGGCTGGATGCTGGAACCGTTGACGCTCTCGCTGGCGTGCTGGCCGCATATCGCCGACTGGACGACTCGGCACAACCCCGCAGCGTGATCCCGGCAACCATGGTTCAAATGCGGGAAGTTACCCGAATGCTCAAGGAAGCTCGGGGGCCGCACAGAGACCGACTATCCGACGTTGCATCAGAATGGGTCCAGTTCGCCGGATGGCTATTCGCACAAACGGGCGAATACGTCGAAGGGGTGCGGCTCCTCAATGAGGCAGTTGAGCTTGCCGACGAAACCGGGAACGGCACTCTTGCCGCCCAGGCGCTGAACTTCAAGGGCTACATCGCCCGTCAACAGGGACGGCCGCAAGGTATCGCCCGTTGGTTCGGAGCAGCAGCAAACACACCCGGAGCCCACCCCGCACAGCGAATCGGGGACTACCTACAGGCGGCGGGTGGACTTGCCGAGATGGGCGAGCATGACGCCGCACTGCGGACAGCGGAGCAAGCGGAAAAGCTCATGGACAAGGCCGCCGTACTCTCTCCGCCGGAAACTGCGTATTGGCTTACGCCGAACTTCAACCGGCTGAACATGGGACTTTGCACGTTGGCTCTGGGGAGATACAGCGAGGCGGCTGACCATCTGAGAACCGGTCTCGCTGGCCTGCCGGATGAACTCAAGGATGCCCCTTGGGCATGGGAGCACAAGGAAGCACTACGGCGCGCAGTGGAAGCGGCCTAGCAAATCAAGGGGCACGGAACCCTTGGGAGCACTGGGCAGCAACGCCCCGAGTCCCCGAGCCGGCGAGCCCTGCTACCTTGCTTTCAAAGGTGCCCATAAATGCGAAATACCCCCGACAGCGGGAAGCCATCGGGGGCAGCACCTACAAACGATTGTAGGTGATCAGGTGGTGGGCACTCGGCGCGTGTGTCCGGTCGCGTGTATGACGGTACCGGACGGGAGCTTGAGATAATCCGCATACAGGTCCAGCGCGCGTATGACAGCCTCGCTCGCTGTCTCACAGGCGGATAGCCGCTGTATGACATCTAGATTCGCGCGGGATTCCTCGGTATGACGGACACTTAGGACCTTAGGCTTCTTAGGCATCGCCCGCCGACTCCCACTCGCGAATCGTAGCTTCGGGGATTAGATGCGCAGGCGTCCCAATCCCGGCACGTCGAATGTTGTCGATGGCTTGCATGCGGGTCCGGCGCTTACGGTCCTCTATCGCTTCCCGCTCGCGGTACTTACGCTTCGCTGCTGTCATCAGTTCGGCCCACTGGGCTATCGCAGCGCGGAAATCGTCGTCAATCATCAGTCCCAAATCCCGTCCGGGTCGTCGTCCTCGTCCGGCGCAATCACAGTGATTCGCGCGGCAGCGGACGGGGAAAGTCCTAGTTCCACTCGCGCAGCCTTCAAAATGTTCGCGTACGTGTTCAGTACCGTCGTCGCCGGATTCTTTACAAGCACGCCATTCACGCCGACTACGAGCAGACCGTCACGGCTGATGATTCGCTCGGCCTCCCACACGCGAGCCTGCGCCGTGCAGAAGGTCACAACCACCTCTCGCTGTGCGTCGCTGATTCGCGTTGCGGCCGACAGCGCGGGAACGATCCGCCGCCAGATATCCGATGCGTCCGCCTTCACCTTGCTAGCGTCCGGGCCGTCACCAATCACGGTGGACCAATCCGGCTCAGTCAGGTCACTCGGTGGCAGCGATAGGCGGTCGGCGTGACGATCGGGCCGATACGTGCCCTCGCGGAAATGCTGACTGATTGGCTTGGTAGCAGTCATGGGGTTTCAACTCCCGTGCACAAAGGCGCGACGTCGCGCCACAGAAAATGGTTTTTACTGACGGGGCACCGAAAGACCTCCCTGCCGCGCCGCATTTTGGGTCGGGGGGAGACCCTGCCCAGGGGGGTGGGGGTCGGTACGGCAAAGCGGGACTCACCTCGTCGCCGGTAAGCCCGCTCAGTGCATCTGTCGTGGCCCTCGCTGACGAGTAGGCCCCTCTGCCTGTCTCAGGCTCAGAAAGGCTCTCAGCGAGCAATACAGCCCGCCCAGTTAGAACGGCGGAACGTCTCGGCGCACTCGGGGAGTGTCCTGATAAACCCGCGCTGTGGCCTCTCGCTGCGAACGCTGCTCGGCATACCATCCGCCCGGCTCACGCTTAGGCCGTTCCTTTGCATCGCATGCCACGCACAACGGCCTCAAGTGCTTAAAGGCATCGGGACTCGGCTCACCCCTTGCCACTAGGTCACGCCGACTGATCGGCCAATGGTCGGCAACCTTGGCCGCCTGCCCACAAAGCACACACCAAGGATTCTGATAGATGAATCGCGGCTGCACTCGCTCACGCCAATTACGGCCGTACGCAGATCCACCCCGATTGGTGCGCTGCTTTCCTCGCTGCTTAGCGTGCTCGGCGCATGGACCACCAGTCGTCAGCTCAGGGCACCACGGAACAGCGGAACAGGGGACCAGGGGCTTACGCGGCATGGGGGGTGTCCTCGTCAGCCAGTAGGGATATCTCGTAAGTGTGGGGGTGTTCCTCGCAGCCGGTGATGTTCTCGACTTCCACCCGCACGGCCCGAATTCCAGCAGGGAAGGAAACATGCGACATGAGCTGAGAACCGGTTAGGCAGGCCCGCGCCAATAGGTCGCCGCACTCGCTGTATGCGGACACCTCGTAACCGTGCTCGCAGCGAATCACCGGCTGCACCATGAGAATTCCAGCAGGGGCACTGCCGACCGGTACCGGCTCGGTGCTGTGGGTGGCCCCGGTTGCTAGGGCTGCAACGTCGTTCAGCATGGGACTCCTTCACGCCAGCACACGAGCCAGCGAAGTTGTGTGCGGACATAGCCGCAGGCCAGAAAGGGGGCCAGTTTCCGCCGGCTCCGGCCCCCCTCTTGCGTCAGCGAACCGCTAAGCAACCTGCGGGATGACCGGCGGATTGATCGGATTACCCGCAGCGTCCCGAGGGGTCACATCGAATGCCACTAGGTCACCGTGTCGGGCCCCGCCGTAAACGCGCACGTATTCGACACCACGCCGCATGACAGAACCGGTGTAACCAACGGGCACGGAATCGGCCCACGCTGGGGAACCGTCAGGCAGGCGAGGGAAGAACGGGTAATCGCCATTCGGTCCGGGGTCTAGTGCATCCTGCGGCATTACGCGCCCTCGCCGCTCAGGTAAGCCTCACGCTTAGCGTCTAGCTCATCGGCGAAATCCGCGCCTACCTCGGCCGCCTTACGGTCAGCCAACGCCACTAGGTCGCCAATAAGTGAGCTGTCATAGAGCTGATTCTCAGGAACGGTGACGGACTCTCCTAGCTGAGTCTGCGCGTTCTGTGCAGCCGTGAGAATGTGCCCACGCTTGTAGCGGTAAGCCCGGTACTCGACAAAAGCAGCGAACCAAGGCTCATCGGAAACCAGCGTCAGAAAATGCTCTAGTGCTTCCCCCTCCGCCTTTCGATTCTCCTCCTCATCGGCTCGCCAATTGCCGACCGTGCGCCGGTCGTAATCACGGGCCCGCTCATCGCGCTCAGCGGCCAACCTCGCCGCCTTTTCGGCCTCGGCGGCCTCAAGCGCTTCTAGCTCCCTCTGCGCCTTTAGTGCGGCCTCTCGCGCCTTCTGTAGCTTCGCGTCAGTCATTGGTTAGGCTCCCTTGTTCAGCGAGGAGTAGGCGGCGGAAAGGTTGTCGGCGGTAGCCGGGGCCGAGATCTCACGACCAGCAGCGCCAGCAGCCTTCTTGGCGTCCGAGTAATAGCCAAGAGCCATGCGCAGCGAGGGAGTAAGCTGCTCGCCCTTTGCGGCCAGCTCAGCAGCATTTTCCATCTCGGGGTCATACCGGAAGGCATCAGCGCGAGCACGTAGGACACGCTCAATGCCGTCAGGGTTGGAACTGGGGTCAATGTTGTCTCGCGTGTTCACGCGCCGTTCTCCTTGATAGCTAGTCCGGCGAAATAGCCTCGCCGTTCGGTTCGGAAGTGTTGGTATCCAGCGGCCCCAATGAGCCGCACGAGCGAATCCATGGGAACCGGGCCGACACCGTTTGTGCCCGCCCACCGATTCACAGCAGCGGATAGGGCGTGCTCCTCGGCATAGGAAGTCGGGCCGTCCTCAGTGGTCGCACGCAGAGCACCGAACACAACCGCGCGGTAAGCGGCATCGTTGCGCATTGCGGGAAACCTCCAGGTACGCAAAAAGCCCCCTCGCCCGGTCTCCGTTACAGACCAAGCGAGGGGGCTACCCAGCGAGCGTCACGCCGTCCATGCGTGCGTGAATCCAACTCGCCGAAGATCAGGGGGAATGCGGGTAACGGCCGCAAGCACCTACGAACGTTCGTAGGTGGTCAGCAGCAACCCGGCCGAATGACCGACCGGGTTACTCGTTCGCTGTCAGAGACGGATACAGCCTCCACTCACTACGCGGTGAGTTGGTTAAGCGGCTGCGCCTCACTGTTCAGTGAGTGAGTTGGTTAAGTCACCCCCGAGCCGGCTCGGCCCGTCAGCGCCCCTCTAAGCCCCTATCGGCTCGTCCCAGGTGAGTGGCTCCTGCCGACTCCTGAAACGGCCTCACACGGCCGCTCAGCGGCTTACAGCGGGGTCGCATGCTTCCGCTGCCGGTAAGCCTTTTGCCTATGCGCGTTCGAGCAGTAGCGGCGGGCACGGCCGGAACCATCCCAGCCCGCATTGTTCTCGCACCCGTCCAGCTCGCAGACAGATTCCCAGCGGGTTTCCTCCGCCTCAGCCTTTGCCCGGTACGCACAGTTCTCGGAACAAAACCGCTGACGGTCGTTCTTGGGCTCGTAAGCGTCTCCGCAGTGCTCGCAATCCCGCCCCAAGAGCTTTGCTTGATACTCATCGGACGTGAGCTTGCGTGCGCGCTTACGAGCCTGCCGACAGGCATTGGAACAAACGACTTGCTGTCGGCCGGTCAGGACTGTGTCGCAGACCTCGCAGCGAGGATCACCAAAAATCAAGGGCAGTCCACTCCTTCCAATGGGTGTTACGTTCCGGCATGTAGTTGTACCTAGTTCCGGAGTTGCTAGTAGAGACTCTTATAGGTATACCTAGAATGTAGTTCACTTCTACACAAACTACATTTCTAGAGTTTCTGTACTAGCTCCCCGCTCGCTGCTCTCGCTGTTTCCTCGTCTGATAGGCCGCACGGTCCCGGCAACGCTTCCCGCAGTAAAGGGCAGTGCGGCCCGGCTGTCCCGGCTCCCTGTGAGGAATAGGGTTCTTACATGCGGGAAGTGCGCATTCCTGGCCGGTCAGGACCGACTCAGCGATACGCAACGCCGTCTCTATGCTCCCGTAGGCATAGGCGAGAGAGCCGGAAGGTGAACGCCGACTCTGGCCGGTAAGTCCGTCGCCTATCTCTCGGTGTGCTGCTCGAAGGGCCGTCAGCAATTCGGTGTAGTTCGGAACTTCCACGTTTCAGTTCTCCGTTCATTCGGCGGAATCACTCTTTGTGTGTCCGCGCTTTCGGCGTAACCATGCCGCTCGGCTCCGCGCTTTCGGTGGAATCGAGTGCAGCCCTCAGCGCTTTCGGCGAAATCAAGGAAAATGAAAGCCCCCGCCCAGGGAGTGGCGGGGGTTGTCTGTGAGGAGCTATGCCGCCTCAGCGATCAGCAGCGCAAGGCGTGCTGCCTGTAGGTCTGGGGAGTTGCCCAGGTTCTTTCGGAACGCGCGCACGAGCTTGCCTCGCTTGCTGCTCCTCTCATTCGCCCACGCGTTCATACGCGCGCTGAGCGTTTCAAGGTCAAGGGTGTTCGTGATCGGCACCGCGCAACCTCCTCGCTGTCTCTCCTACTGCGGGGCTCTACGCATCAGAGAGGGTGCGGGTTAAGTGCCCGTCCCTCTCCCGTTGATCTCGCGGTGAGCTGGTTAAGCGAGGGGCTGTAAACGACCGTGGTGGCTTTCTGATGATCCGTCAGATATTCGAGCCGGCTCGGGGTGCATGGAAGCCCTGTACGGCTGTCTGCGGGCACGAGAAAGCCCCGGCAGGGAAGTTGTCCCGCCGGGGCCCTCGGAGCGCGTACGCGGCCGTCTAGCGCGTTGCCTCCACGAGCCTCACGCCCGCCTCAAAGGCCGTGTCCCATGCCGGGTCGCTGGCCTCTCGCCAATGGAACTCCAGCCGGTCAATCGCGGGCACTCGATGCCCCCGGCCCTTGGACGGCTTAAGGGTGATTCCCTTCTTCGTCAGCGCGGCTTGCAGTAGTGCCCGCTGTCCGGCAACGCCAGCCCCGTTCCACAGTGCTGCGAGTGCTTCCGGATCCAACAGCGGGGACAAGTCCGCTTCCCGCGACAGTTCGGCGAGTTCGGCCTTGAGGGATTCGATCTGCGCGTCAAGCTCGCGCTGTAGGTTTTCGTATTCAGCCTCGCTCATGCGAGTGGCAACGATGAACATCTTTCGGAGTTTGATCTCTCGGCCCACCGCCGATTCCAGTGCTGCCGTGACCTGAGCCTTACGGTTCTCCTTTTCGGGGTCCTTGTAGGCCAGCCATTCGCGGGCGATTTCGTGGAGCGTGGCCGACTCGGGGGACAGGCTCAGAATGTGCGCGAACCATGCTTGGGTAACGGCGTCGTCGGCGCGCTCCCGCCCGATGGAAACTCCCTCGCAGACGTGCGCCCCCTCGTTGGTTCGGGTGTAACAGCGGTAAGCGGGCCCGCTGCTGACTTCCTTTGCGGCGCACCGGCCACAGTGCATGATCCCCGAAAGAAGGTTGGAGATCTCCCGCTTTCCCCGTGCGCGATTGCCTACGGGGCCGTTCTTCTGTGCACGACTCGCCAAGATTTCTTTGATCTTGACGTGTTCCGCGAACGTGATCACGCCCTCGCCGCAGGAAACAGGGTTCCCCTTCTTGTCGAACAGCGGAGTACCGCCACGGTGGTATTTGCCGGTCCAGCGGCCGTTCTTGTCCAGCATCCTTTCCCGCTGTGCGACGAGACCGGCCCAAGTCACAGCGTGGGCAAGCGCGATGATCCCCGTTGCCTGCCAATTCTTGCCGTGGCGCGTCTTCAATCCTTCCTTGTTGAGCGTTTCAGCGATCCATGCGGGAGTCTTGCGATCCAACAGGTATTCGGCTATTCGTCGGGCCGTCGGGTATTCCTTGGGGTCGTGTTCTAGCCGACCCTCGCCCTTGACAGCGCGCAGGCCGTAGGGCGTAACGCCACCGGTCCACTTACCGTCTGCCTTGTGCGAGTCCATACCCAGCTTCACGAATTCGCCGAGTTCCGCCACCTGTTCGCGCGCCTGCTCTGAAAACAGCGCCATGAAGGTGCGGCCCCGGACGGAATCGAGGTGTTCGACTACCGAGTAAAGGCGCGCTGCCTGTTCTTCGAACTTGTCGAGAAGCAAACCAACCTGCCCCGACCCTCGGCGAGAGAGGCGAGACATCTTGTAGACGTACAGCGTCTTGGAAAGTCCAGCTTCCGCAACAGCGGCCGTCGCCTTTTCGAACTCCTCGCGGCGAACGTAGCTCTTGCTTGCACTCTTCTGCTCGAACCAGATGTGCCGAATTCGCTTGCCTTCCTTGGCAGCGTGCGCACACATACGGCGGACTTGTTCGCGGAGTGCGCTAAGCGAATCCTTCTTCTTGCTGCGGCGGACGTACATTTCCGCGAGTTCGGCGGGGGAGCCTACAGCGGGCAGCCAAAGGCCAAGCTCTTTGAGTTCGTCGTCCTCGAAACCGAGGGAACGCAGCGCGGGGTAGTCGTCGCGGTGCATGCGTCTTGGTCCAATCTCCGAAGTCGGACCGCCCCGATGCTGTGTGGTTCTTCCACTCGGCGAATCCTTCACGATTCACGAGCGGTTTGGTTAAGAACCCCAGGTCAGAGCGGTTGTGGCTTCGTTGGTCCAAGCCTGCCCCTGGTGCTATGTGGGCAAGGCCCGCTTCGAGAAGGCGCTGGCTGCCTTCCCGCACCGCGACCGGGTCGAGGTGGTGCACCGCTCCTTCGAGCTGGACCCGGGCCGCGCCAAGGGCGACGTCCAGCCGGTCATCACCATGCTGACCGGGAAGTACGGCATGAGCGAGGCGCAGGCCCAGGCCGGCGAGGACAACCTGGGCGCGCAGGCCGCCGCCGAGGGCCTGGACTACCGCACCCGGGGCCGCGACCACGGCAACACCTTCGACATGCACCGCCTGCTGCACTTCGCCAAGGAGCACGGCCGGCAGGACCGGCTGGTCGGGATCCTCTACCGGGCGAACTTCGCCGAGGAGCGGTCCGTCTTCACCGAGGGCGCCGACCGCCTGGTGGAGCTGGCCGCCGAGGCCGGTCTGGACGCCGGCGCCGCCCGAGCGGTGCTCGCCGACCCCGACGCGTACGCCGAAGAGGTCCGCGCCGACGAGCGTGAGGCCGCCCGGCTCGGCGCCACCGGCGTGCCGTTCTTCGTCCTGGACCGGACGTACGGTGTCTCCGGTGCCCAGCCCGCCGAGGTCTTCACCCAGGCGCTGGCCCAGGCCTGGGGCGACCGCTCCCCGCTGCAGCCGGTCGGCCGGGGGGACGCCGAGGCCTGCGGACCGGACGGGTGCGCAGTCCCGCAGAACGGGTGAAACCCCAGGTCGCCGCGGTCGTATAAGCAGCGCTAAGAGGAGCCGCGTAAAAGTTCGCGATGGACGGGAGGTTCCACCGGCCCGCAGAGTGGACCCATGGCAACCACGGAGACGTTCGAGAGCCTCGTCCGCGCCGAATTCCGTCCGAGGAGCAGCTACCTCAACACCGCGAGCAACGGCCTGCTGCCCGCCCGTGCCGTCGCCGCCCTCCAGGAGGCGGCGCTGCTGCGGGCCGAGGGCCGGCCGCTGACCCCGCTGTACGAGGACGTGGAGGCGAGCCGGGCCGCGTACGGCCGGCTCGCCGGCGTCCCCGCCGACCGGGTCGCGGCGGGCGCCTCGGTCGCCGCGCACACCGGCGTGATCGCCGCCTCGCTGCCCCCGGGCGCCGAAGTCCTCACCGCCGAGGACGACTTCACCTCGGTGCTCAACCCGTTCCACGTCCGCGGCGACCTCAAGGTCCGCGCGGTCCCGCTGGAGCGGATCGCCGACTCCGTCCGCCCGGGCACCGCGCTGGTCGCGGTCAGCGCCGCCCAGTCCGCCGACGGGCGGATCGCCGACCTGCCCGCCCTGCGCGAGGCCGCCCGCGCCCACGGCACCCGCACCTACGTCGACTTCTCGCAGGCCGCCGGCTGGCTGCCGATGGACGCGGACGCCTACGACTTCACCGCCGCCGTCACCTTCAAGTGGCTGCTCGGCCCGCACGGCGCGGCCTTCCTCACCGTCCCCGAGGACTTCGGCGGACTGACCCCGCTGCTCGCGGGCTGGGTCGCCGCGGAGCGGCCGTGGGACAGCTGCTACGGCCCGGTCGCCGAACTCGCGCGTTCCGCACGCCGGTTCGACCTCACCCACGCCCTGTTCACCTACGCGGGACTGCGGCGCTCGCTGGAGCTGATCGAGGAACTCGGCGTGGACGCCGTGCACGCCCACGACGTCGCCCTGGCCGAGCGGTTCCGGGCGGGACTCGCCGCGCTCGGACACGAGCCGGTGCCCGCCCCCGGCTCGGCGATCGTCTCCGTCCCCGGACTCGGCTTCCGGCAGCCGGAGCTGAGCGCGGCGGGCATCGAGGTCTCCGACCGCGCCGGCCACCTGCGCGCGGCGTTCCACCTCTACAGCACGGCAGCGGACGTGGACCGGCTGCTGGACGCGCTGTCCGGCTGACATGACCGGGCCGGGGCCTCCCGTCCCACACGAGGAGGCCCCGGCCCGGTGTCCATGGGGCGGCTAGCGCACCGGGGTGAAGTCCCTCGCCCCGATGTACTCCGGCCGGCGCACGGGCGCCGCGAACGGCTCCACCGCGGTGTTCTCCACGCTGTTGAACACGATGAAGACGTTGCTGCGCGGGAACGGCGTGATGTTGTCGCCGGAGCCGTGCATGCAGTTGCAGTCGAACCAGGTCGCCGAGCCGGCCCTGCCGGTGAACAGCCGGATGCCGTACTCGCTCGCCAGCGCGGTCAGCGCCTCGTCGGACGGCGTGCCCGCGTCCTGCATCTGCAACGACTTCTTGTAGTTGTCCTTCGGCGTGGCACCGGCGCAGCCCAGGAACGTCCGGTGCGAACCCGGCATGATCATCAGGCCGCCGTTGGTGTCGTGGTTCTCGGTCAGCGCGATCGAGACGGACACCGTGCGCATGTTCGGCAGGCCGTCCTCGGCGTGCCAGGTCTCGAAGTCCGAGTGCCAGTAGAAGCCGCTGGCGCCGAAGCCCGGCTTGACGTTGATCCGGGACTGGTGGACGTACACGTCCGAGCCGAGGATCTGCCGGGCCCGGCCGACCACGCGCGGATCGCGGACCAGCTCCGCGAACACCTCACTGATCCGGTGCACCTCGAAGACCGAGCGGATCTCCTGCGACTTCGGCTCCACGACGGAGCGCTCGTCGGCGCGGACCGCCGGGTCGGCGACCAGCCGGTCCAGCTCACGCCGGTACACCTCGACCTCGCTCGGGATGATCAGCTGGTCGACGGCGAGGAAGCCGTCCCGCTCGTACGCCTGGAGGTCGGCGGCCGGGATCGGGCCGGGGGTGTCGGGAGAGCCCCAGACGACCGGGTCCTGGCGGGGGGCGGTCACCTCGCCGGTGCCGCGGGTGGGGTACAGGTCGGTGACGGTGGCGGTGGCCATCGTGCGTCACACCTCCTCGGGCTCGGTGAGCAGCGGGTAGACGCCGTTCTCGTCGTGGTCCTCCCGGCCGGTGACCGGCGGGTTGAAGACGCAGATGCAGTGGAAGTCCTCCTTGACGCGCAGCGTGTGCCGCTCGTGCCCGTCGAGGAGGTACATGGTGCCGGGGGTGATGGTGTAGGTCTTCCCGGCCTCGTGGTCGGTGAGTTCGGCTTCGCCCTGGGTGCAGACGACGGCCTCGATGTGGTTGGCGTACCACATCGACGTCTCCGTCCCGGCGTAGAGAATCGTTTCGTGCAGGGAGAAGCCGACCCGCTCCTGGGCGAGGACGATCCGCTTGCTCTCCCAGGTGCCGGACTTGGCCCTGACGTGCCGGTCGGTGCCTTCGACGTCCTTGAAGGATCGGACGATCATGGGGTGCGCTTCCTCCTTGCTGTCAGGCGGTTTCCCGGACGGCCCGGGCCAGGACGCTCAGGCCCTCGTCCAGCTCGTCGGGGGTGATGGTGAGGGCGGGCAGCAGCTTGACGACCTCGCTCTCGGGGCCGGACGTCTCGATGAGCAGTCCGAGCTCGAAGGCGCGGCGCGCCACCCGCGAGGCCCGCTCCTTGTCGCGGAACTCCAGGCCCCACACGAGACCGCGTCCGCGGTACTCCTTCACGTCGGCGAGGTTCTCCTCGGTGATGGAGATGAGGGCCTGTTCGACCTGTTCGCCCCGCGTGCGGGTCTGCTTCTCCATGGCGGAGCCGTCGGTCCAGTAGGTCTCGAGCGCGGCGGTGGCGGTGACGAAGGCGGGGTTGTTGCCGCGGAAGGTGCCGTTGTGCTCGCCCGGCTCCCACACGTCCAGCTCGGGCCGGAACAGGCACAGCGACATCGGCAGCCCGTAACCGCTGATCGACTTCGACACGGTGACGATGTCCGGGGTGATCCCGGCCTCCTCGAAGGAGAAGAAGGCACCGGTACGGCCGCAGCCCATCTGGATGTCGTCGACGATCAGCAGCATGTCCTGCCGCTCGCACAGCTCCTTGAGCGCGCGCAGCCACTCCGGGCGGGCGACGTTGATGCCGCCCTCGCCCTGCACCGTCTCCACGATCACCGCGGCCGGCCGGTTCAGACCCGACCCCTGGTCCTCCAGCAGCCGCTCGAACCAGAGGAAGTCCGGGACGGTGCCGTCGAAGTAGTTGTCGAACGGCATCGGCGTGCCGTGCACCAGCGGGACCCCGGCACCGGCCCGCTTGAACGCGTTGCCGGTCACGGCCAGCGATCCCAGCGACATGCCGTGGAAGGCGTTGGTGAACGACACGATCGCCTCGCGCCCCTTCACCTTCCGCGCCAGCTTCAGCGCCGACTCCACCGCGTTGGTGCCCGTCGGGCCCGGGAACATGACCTTGTACGGCAGGTCGCGCGGGCGCAGCACCAGGTCCTGGAAGGCCCGCAGGAACGACCGCTTCGCCGTGGTCGACATGTCCAGGCCGTGCGTGACGCCGTCACGCTCCAGGTAGTCGATCAACGCCCGTTTCAGCACGGGGTTGTTGTGACCGTAGTTGAGCGAGCCGGCACCGGCGAAGAAGTCGAGGTACGCATGACCGTCCTCGTCGTACATCCGGCTGCCCTGGGCGCGGTCGAAGACGGTGGGCCAGCCACGGCAGTAGCTGCGCACCTCGGACTCCAGGGTCTCGAAGACGCTCAGGTCGGGCTGGGTGATGGTCACGGTGAATCGCTCCTCAGTGGGCGGTGAAGTCGGTCAGCGGGCCGATGCGGTACAGGACTTCGGGGTCGTGCGGGCCGTCCGGGAACAGGTCGGCGGGCAGGAGCACCTCACGGGTGACCCCGGCGCCGTGCCGCTCGGCGAACGAGGTGAACAGCCGCTCGGAGGCGGTGTTGCCGGGTGTGATGGTGGTCTCCACCTCGGTGATGCCGTGCTCGGCGGCGAGCCGGGCGGTCAGTCCGTCCAGCAGCCGGGCGGCGATGCCCAGGCCCTGGTGCCCGGGGTCGACGGCCACCTGCCAGATGAACAGGGTGTGGGGGCGGCCCGGCCGCAGGTATCCGGTGACGAAGCCGACCGGCTCCCCGTCCGCACCGCGTGCCACCACCGAGGTGCCGGCGAAGTCCCGGCACCACAGCAGATAGCTGTAGGAGGAGTTCAGGTCGAGGGTTTTGGAGTCCTTGGCGAGACGCCAGAGCGCGGGTCCGTCGGTCGTCGCCGGTCGTTCGATGAGCAGGTCTGCTGGTGCGGCAGTCATGCGGCACGAATTTAGCGAGGCGAATTAGAAAATGCACGGGAGTGGTTCACCGGGTCGCGCAGCGGCTCGGCGGTATGCCCGATATGACCCACGAAAAATCGGTACAAATAGGTCGCGCTGTGGACCCTGTCACATCACGGAAACCATCGGAAACCTGCCGATGAACTTCGCTGTTTAGCTCTGCAAAAACCGGGCAGAAGAAGACGGGAAGCTATCGTCCGCGGAATGCGAGCGGAATAGGCGGAGATTGTGAAAGTAATTGGAATTCGAGATGTGAAAACGGCCCGCGCGGTGTGCGCGAGCCGTTTTCCGTATGACGCGGGGTGAGGGCGGAGCGCCCGTCACCGCCAGGCGCCCGTCACCGCCAGGCGCCCGCCGCGGCCCGGCGGGCGGCGGCCGGGTCCGCCGGCAGGCCCAGCTCCGCGAGGGCCGCGCCCAGGGCGTCCAGCGCGCGGTGGACCGCGTCCCCGGTCGCGTCGGGGCCGTAGTGGTTGACCCGGATCATCTCCTTGGCCAGGGCGCCGCCCCCGGCCGCCAGCGGCAGCCCCGGGTCCGCCGCCAGCGCGCGGGCCACCAGGTCCGAGGCCGCCGCCGCGGACGGCGCCCGCAGCGTCGTGGCGACCGGGGCCGCGTGCCGCTCCTCGTGCACGTACGGCTCCAGGCCGGCGCCCAGCGCCACCGCGCCGGCCCGCGTGGCCAGCGCGGCGCGCCGGTGCCGGGCCATCACGGTCTCCAGGCCCGCCGACTCGATCCGCTCCAGGCACGCCTCCAGCGCCAGCATCTCCAGCTGGGCCGGGGCGTGCGGCAGTGCCTTGCGCCCGGCGTCGGTCCAGCGCTCCTTCCAGTCCAGCAGGGACAGGTAGGAGCGGCGCGGGGCGTTCGGGTTGGCGGCCATCCGGGCCCACGCCCGCTCGCTCACCGAGATCGCCGACACCCCGGCCGGGCCGCCCATCGCCTTCTGCGCCCCGATCACGCACAGGTCCACGCCCCAGGCGTCCGGCAGCACCGGCTCCGCACCCACGGAGGCCACCGCGTCCAGGTAGAAGAGGGCGCCCTGCGCCCGTACCGCCTCGCCGATCTCCGCGACCGGATTGGTGTTGCCGGTCGCCGCCTCCGCGTGCACCAGCGACACGAAGTCGATGTCCGGGTGCTCGGCGAAGGCCTCCCGGACCTGCTCGGCGCTCACCGCCGTGTGGAAGGGGACGGAGAGGTCGTGCACCGTGGCGCCGGCGTCGCGCAGCCACCCGCCGAAGGTCTGGCCGTACGGGCCCGTGATCACGTTCAGCGCCACCGTGCCCGGACCGGCCGCCGCGCGGATCGCCCCCTCCAGCGGCAGCAGAGCCTCGCCCTGCGTGATCAGGACGTCCTGCCGCGTGTCCAGCAACCGGGCCACGCCGTCCTCGATGGCGGCGAAACGCTCGGCGGTGAGCGGGGGCAGGTCGAGGAAGGGGTGGGTCACGGCGGTGCTCTCTTCGCTCGGGGAGGTCGACTCCACCGATCCTAGGCGGAAAGCCCTCGTAACCATCGGTTTGATTTGAGAGACTCAAACCCTTCCTTATAATCGGAAGCCATAGTTCCCCCACAGGAGATCTCCCCCATGAAAACGCTCGCAGGGCGCCGGACCCGCATCCTGGCCGCCACCACCGCGACCGCCGCACTCGTGCTCGTCGCGGCCGGCTGCTCCTCCAGCGACTCGGGGAGCGGCAAGACCACCGTCAAGGGCGTCCACCTCGCCAAGGCCGGTCAGCTGACCACCTGCACCCACCTGCCCTACCCGCCGTTCCAGTCCGAGGTGAACGGCAAGGTGCAGGGCTTCGACGTCTCCCTCATCGACCTCGTGGCCAAGAACCTCGGCGTCAAGCAGCAGATCCTCGACACGCCCTTCGAGAACTTCAAGACCGGTGCCTTCCTCAACTCGGGCGAGTGCGACCTGGCCGCCGCCGGCATGACCATCACCGCCGAGCGCAAGAAGAACGTCGACTTCTCCGACCCGTACTTCGAGGCCACCCAGGCCGTCCTGGTCGACAAGAACAGCGGCATCGGCTCGCTCGCCGACGTCAAGGCCAAGGGCAAGAAGCTCGGCGCCCAGGCGCAGACCACCGGCGAGGACTACGTCAAGGGCAAGGGCTACGACCCGATCTCCTTCGAGTCCTCCGACGCCGTCCTCAACGGCCTGCGCACCGGCCAGGTCCAGGCCGTCGTCATCGACTACCCGGTCGTCCAGGGCTGGCTGAAGGACAAGGCCAACGCGGACAAGTTCAAGGTCGTCGACAACCTCAAGACCGGTGAGCAATACGGCTTCACCGTCAAGAAGGGCAACAAGGCGCTGCTCGACGCCATCGACAAGGCCCTCAAGGACGCCAAGACCGACGGCACCTACAAGAAGATCTACGAGAAGTGGATCGGCCCGTACACCCCGTCCGTGGCCTCCCCCGCCGCCTCATGAGCGATACCGACGTACGACTGCAACCGAGGAAGAAGGGCCTGACCCGGCGGCAGAAGCGCGGCATCTCGCGGGGCGTGCAGTACGCCGTCTTCGCCGCCGCCGTGATCGCCTTCGCGGTCACGGCCGACTGGGGCCGGCTGCGGAACCAGTTCGCCCAGGCGGACATCGCCCGGCAGATGTTCCCGGACGTCATCACGCTGGCGCTGAAGAACACCGTGCTCTACACGCTGTCCGGCTTCGTCGTCGGGCTCGTCCTCGGCATGGTCATCGCGCTGATGCGGCTGTCCTCGGTGGGCCCGTACCGCTGGCTGGCCGGCGTCTACATCGAGATCTTCCGCGGTCTGCCCGCCCTGCTGATCTTCATCTTTGTCGGCGTGGCCGTCCCGCTCGCCTTCCCCGGCACGGAGATCCCGGGCGGCACCTACGGCAAGGTAGCCATCGCGCTCGGCCTGGTCTCGGCCGCCTACATGGCCGAGACCATCCGGGCCGGCATCCAGGCGGTGCCCAAGGGGCAGACGGAGGCGGCCCGTTCGCTCGGCTTCTCGCCGGCCCGGGCCATGGTCTCCATCATCGTCCCGCAGGCCTTCCGGATCATCCTGCCGCCGCTCACCAACGAACTCGTCCTGCTCTTCAAGGACTCCTCGCTGGTGCTGTTCCTCGGCGTCACCCTGGAGGAGCGGGAACTGTCCAAGTTCGGCCGCGACCTCGCCAGTACGACCGCCAACTCCACGCCGATCCTGGTCGCGGGCCTGTGCTACCTGCTGGTCACCATCCCGCTCAGCTTCGTCGTGCGCCGTATGGAAGCCAAGGCCAGGGAGGCGATCCGGTGAGCCGTCCGGAGATCGAGGTCCGCGGACTGCACAAGTCCTTCGGCGACAACGAGGTGCTGCGCGGCATCGACCTGGAGATCGGCCAGGGCGAGGTCGTCTGCGTCATCGGCCCCTCCGGCTCCGGCAAGTCGACGCTGCTGCGCTGCGTGAACCTGCTGGAGGAGCCCACCCGGGGCCAGGTCTTCGTCGGCGGCACCGAGGTGACCGACCCCGACGTCGACATCGACGCCGTACGCCGCCGCATCGGCATGGTCTTCCAGCAGTTCAACCTCTTCCCCCACCTGAACGTCACCGAGAACCTCACGCTGCCGCAGCGCCGGGTGCTCGGGCGGGACAAGGCCACGGCCGCGCGCGTCGCCGCCGAGAACCTCGCCCGCGTCGGCCTTTCCGAGAAGGCGGACGCCTACCCGGCCTCGCTCTCCGGCGGCCAGCAGCAGCGCGTCGCCATCGCCCGCGCGCTCGCCATGGGCCCCGAGGTGATGCTCTTCGACGAGCCGACCTCCGCGCTCGACCCGGAGCTGGTCGGCGACGTGCTGGCCGTCATGCGCCGGCTCGCCGAGGAGGGCATGACGATGATGGTCGTCACCCACGAGATGACCTTCGCGCGCGAGGTCGCCGACCGGGTCGTCTTCATGGACGGCGGCGTGATCGTCGAGGACGGCCGTCCCGACCGGGTGATCGGCGACCCCCGGCACGAGCGCACCCGGCACTTCCTGTCCCGGCTGCTCGACCCGGCGATGGCCGAGGTGGAGGAGGAAACCTCCGACCAGGTGGGGAAGTCCGGGACGTAGGCCGTTAGGGTGCGGTGCATGAGCGATGGCGCCGTGCTGCACGTGAAGGGCCGGGTCCTGGCGGGGCCGGACGACGTCCGCGACGAGCTGTGGGTCGTCGGCGGCCGGATCTCCTACGACCGCCCCGCCGGCGCCCGGGACGTGCGGACCGTCACGGGCTGGGCGCTGCCCGGCCTGGTCGACGCGCACTGCCACGTCGGCCTCGACGCGCACGGCCCCGTCGACGCGGGCACCGCCGAGAAGCAGGCCCTCACCGACCGGGACGCGGGCACCCTGCTGATCCGCGACGCGGGCTCCCCCTCCGACACCCGCTGGATCGACGACCGGGACGACCTCCCGAAGATCATCCGGGCCGGCCGGCACATCGCCCGCACCCGGCGCTACATCCGCAACTACGCCTGGGAGGTCGAGCCGGAGGACCTGGTCGCCTACGTCCGCCAGGAGGCCCGGCGCGGCGACGGCTGGGTGAAGCTGGTCGGCGACTGGATCGACCGCGACCTCGGCGACCTCGCCCCCTGCTGGCCGCGCGAGGCGGTGGAGGCGGCGATCGCCGAGGCCCACCGGCTCGGCGCCCGCGTCACCGCCCACTGCTTCGCCGAGAACTCCCTGCGCGACCTGGTCGAGGCGGGCATCGACTGCATCGAGCACGCGACCGGCCTCACCGAGGACCTGATCCCGCTGTTCGCCCGTCGGGGCGTCGCGATCGTCCCCACCCTCGTCAACATCGCCACCTTCCCCCGGCTCGCCGACGGCGGCGAAGAGAAGTTCCCGCGCTGGTCCGCGCACATGCGCCGGCTGCACGAGCGGCGCTACGACACCGTCCGCGCCGCCTACGACGCCGGCATCCCGGTCTTCGTCGGCACGGACGCCGGCGGCTCGCTCGCCCACGGCCTGGTCGCCGGGGAGGTCGCCGAACTGGTCACCGCCGGCCTCCCGCCGGCCGACGCGCTCGCCGCCACCACCTGGGCCGCCCGCCGCTGGCTCGGCCGGCCCGGCCTGGAGGAGGGTGCCCCGGCCGACCTCGTCGTGTACGAGGCCGATCCCCGGGCCGACGTACGGGTGCTGGCGGCGCCGCGACGGGTCGTGCTGAACGGACGCGTCGTCGAGTAGGCGGACCCGTGCGAGCGCCCCTTCGCATGGCCGTGCGGGAAATCCACGTTCGGGTGAAGTAACCCCGGAAGGCTGACCGTTCACCCACACCGGGGACAAGGTTGACGGGTCCCAAGCAGGTTCCGTCTGGGGGTCCCACCGCCTTGAACAGCAACAACTTCCGCATGCCCGCGCGCCGTCTCGCCGCGCTCACGACGGTCACCGCCCTCACCGCGGCGCCCGCGGTCCTGGGCGCGGGCGCCGCGCACGCGAGCGGCGACCACGGTCGCGCCTCCGCCGTCGTCCTGCGCACCGGGCTCGACGTGTCCCTGCTCGACAAGACCGCGCACGTCCCGCTCGCGGTCTCCCTCGACGAGGTCCGGGCCCCGCGCAGCGCCGACCGCACCGCGCTGTCCGCCCGGCTCGACGGCGTGAACGGCGGCAGGCCGTTCACCGTCCTCGACGCGGACGCCGCCGAGGCCAGGGCCACGGTGACCGGACGGCGGGCCGAGGGCTCGGTCCGGGTCGCCCACGCCCGGCTGCACCTGCCCGGCCTGCCCCTGCTGTCGCTGATCGAGGCCGACACGGTCACCGCCCGGGCCACCTGCGAGACCGGCGAGGCCCCCACCGCCGCCGCGAACGTCCTCGGCACCGTCACGGTCCTCGGCAAGCGCGTCACCCTCACCGCCGGCGGCCCGGCCGAGGTGAAGGTGCCCGGTGTCGGCGAGGTCCGCCTCGACCTGTCCCAGCGGCGCACCACGACCCGGACGGCCGCCGCGACCGCCCTCGAACTGAAGGTGTCCGTCAACCCCGCGAAGCTCGACGTGGCGCGGATCGAGGGCACGGTCACCCTGGCCGGGGCCAGCTGCGAGGCACCGGTGGCCAGGCCGACCGGCAAGCCGGTGCCGGGCCACGACCCGGCAGGCCCCCGCCCCCAGGGCGGCCTCGCGCAGACCGGCGGCGACCCGGCGACCCCGTACGTCGCGGGCGGCGCGCTGGCCCTGCTGCTGGCGGGCGGGGGAGCGGTGACGGTCGCCCGACGCAGAAGGAACTGAAAGCCGCCGGCCCCCCGGCCGCGGCCGTCGCCCCGGGCGGGGAGCGGCCCGCGGCCCGCGCGCCCGGTGGCCGCCCACCTGGACTACCGGCCCGGCCGGGGCCCGGCGTACCCGGACGCCCCGGCGCCGAGCGGCCGGCCGTCCCGCCACGCGCCGCGGCAGTCCGGGACCGCCGACCCGTCCCGCTCGTTCACCGCGTGCGGCCCGGCCCGTTCGTTCACGGGTGCGGGGCGGGGTGCCGGCCGCCGGCCGGTCTCAGCCGGAGGGATCCAGCGCGGCGGACAGGGCCCGCAGGAAGCCGTTCACCGTCGCCCGGTCCCGCACGGCGACCCGCACCCAGTCCTCCCCGAGCCCCGGGAACGTGTCCCCCCGCCGCACCGCGTAGCCGAGCGCCCGCAGCCGTCGCCGTACGCCCGCCGCGTCCGGCATCCGGACCAGCACGAAGGGGCCCTCGGCCGGCTCCACCACCCGCACCCCGCGCGCGGCGAACGCGGCCAGCCCGGTCACCAGGTGCGCCCGGTCCCCGGCGATGCGGTGCGCCGCGTGCCCCGCCTCGGCCAGTGCCCGCGGCGCCACGCAGGCCCGCGCGGCGACCAGCGCCGGCGTGGACACCGGCCACAGCGGCTGCGCCCGCTCCAGCTCGGCGATGATCCCCGGGGCGGCCAGCACGTACCCGACGCGCAGCCCGGCCAGTCCCCAGGTCTTGGTGAGGCTGCGCAGCACGACGAGCCCCGGCACCCCGGTCCGGCCGGCCAGCGCCTCCCGCTCACCCGGCACCGCGTCCATGAACGCCTCGTCCACCACCAGCGTCCGCCCCGGCCGGGCGAGCCGGACCACCGTCTCCGCGGGGTGCAGCACGGACGTCGGATTGGTGGGGTTGCCGACCACCACCAGGTCCGCGTCCTCCGGCACCGCCGCCGGGTCCAGCCGGAAGCCCTCCTCCTCCCGCAGCAGCACCCGGTCCACGGTGTGCCCGGCGTCCCGCAGCGCGGCCTCCGGCTCCGTGAACTGCGGGTGCACCACGACCGGCCGGCGCACCTCCAGCGCCCGGGCGAGCAGCACGAACGCCTCCGCCGCACCCGCCGTCAGCAGCACCCGCTCCACCGGCAGTCCGTGCCGCGCCGCCACCGCCGCCCGCGCGGCCCGCCCGTCCGGGTAGGCCGCGAGGGACGACAGCGAGCCGGCGATCTCCTCGCGGAGCCACACCGGAGGCGTGTCCGCACGGACGTTGACGGCGAGGTCGGTCAACGCGGCGCCGTCGTCCCGTACTTCGGCGTCCCCGTGGTGGCGCAGGTCGTGCCCGGTCCCGCCGGCCGTCTCAGTGCGCATGGCTGTGCGAGTGCCCCCCGTGGTGGTGGTGCCCGTGCCCGTGGTGGTGGTCGTCGTCGTCGTCCGGGTGGAAGTGCGGCTGCTGCGGCAGGCCCACCTTGTCCTCGAAGCCCGGCAGCGCGATCCGGTACACGCAGGAGTCGCAGTTCATCCGCAGATCACCCTTGACGGCCTCCTCGTACCGCTCCATCACCAGGTCCAGCAGCTCCGGCTCGGGCCCGATGACGTCGGCGGAGCGCACGTCGGCCGCCGGGTGCGCGGCGGCCCACTCCTCGGTCTGCCGCCGCACCCGGTCCGGGAGGATCCCGGTGAACAGGAAGTAGGGGAGGACGACGATCCGCCGCGCGCCCAGCGCCGTGCACCGGTCCAGGCCGCTCGGCACGTCCGGGGCCGCCAGCGACACGAACGCCGTCTCGACCCCGGCGTACCCGCGGCCCTCCCACAGCAGCCGGGCCGCCTTGTGCACCTCCGCGTTCGCGTCGGGGTCGGTCGAACCGCGCCCGACCAGCAGCACGGTGACCTCCGAGCGGTCCGTGCCGCCCAGCACCTCGTCCAGGCGCCGCTCCAGCACGCTCAGCAGCGCCGGGTGCGGACCCAGCGGGCGGCCGTAGGTGTAGGAGATGCCCGGGTGCCGCTCCTTCTCCCGGGCCAGCGCGGCCGGGATGTCACCCTTGGCGTGCCCGGCGGACACCAGCATCAGCGGCACCGCGGCGAACCGGCGCACGCCCTGCTCGACCAGCTCGGTGACGGCCTCGCCCAGCGGCGGCGGGGACAGTTCGATGAAGCCGCCGGCGACGGGCAGCCCGGGGTGGCGGCGCCCCAGCTCCCGGACGAAGTCGCGGAACGCCTCGGCGCCGGCGTCGTCACGGGTGCCGTGTCCGGCGATGAGCAGGGCGGGCGGGGTGGTCACGAGATCTCCTGAGGACGAGACGGACGGATGGGGGACAGGGGAGCGGGGAGGGGCCGGGTCACCGGGTCCCCTCCCGGGTGCTCTCCTGCCAGCGGTAGCCGCGCGGGGTGACCATGCGCCCCGCGACGGTGCGGGTCGCGGTGTTGCCCACGGTGACGACCGTCATCATGTCGACGGTCGCCGGGTCGAGTCCGGCGAGCGTGGTGACCCGGCTGGACTCGTCCGGCCGGGAGGCGTTGCGGACGACGCCGACGGGGGTGGCCGGCGCACGGTGCCCGGCGAGGATCGCGAGGGCCTTGGGCAGCTGCCAGTCGCGGCCCCGCGAGCGCGGGTTGTAGAACGTGACGACGAGGTCCGCCTCGGCCGCCGCGCGCACCCGGCGCTCGATGACCTCCCACGGCGTGTGCAGGTCGGACAGGCTGATGGACACGTGGTCGTGGCCCAGCGGCGCGCCCAGCACCGCCCCGGCGGCCAGCGCGGCCGTCACCCCGGGCACCCCGACCACGTCGATGTCGTCGGACGCCTCGGCGAGCGCCGGGGAGGCCATGGCGTACACGCCCGCGTCCCCGCTGCCGATCAGCGCCACCGCCTGCCCCCTGCGGGCCTCCGCGACCGCCGTACGGGCCCGCTCCTCCTCCGCGCCGAGCCCCGACTCCAGCACCCGGGTGCCCGGCCGCAGCAGGTCGCGGATCTGGTCCACGTACTGGTCGAGCCCGACCAGGACCGAGGCCCGCCGCAGTTCGGCCGCCGCCCGCGGGGTGAGCAGGTCCCGGGCGCCCGGCCCGAGCCCGACCACGGCGAGCCGCCCGCGCGCCGGCCGCCGTACCACGGCACAGGTCGCCATCGCCGGCTGCCCGTCGGCCCGCTCGGACTTCCGCTTGGGCACGAGGAGTTCACCGCCGCGCGCCAGGGCGGCGGCCTCGGCGACGGACGGGGTGCCGACGGCCGCGAGCGGCGCCGCCGACGGGTTCGGCACCGCCACGCCCGCCAGTTCCCCGGCCGGATACGTCACCAGGGGGACGCCGAGCCGCTCGGCGGCGGCCACGAGACCGGGCTCGTCCGCCTTGGCGTCCACGGTGGCCAGCTCGCCGACCGACCGCGGCGACAGCCCCGCCTCCCGCAGCGCCGCCTCGACCAGGGCGAGGACCTCCTCGGCCGGCGCGCCCTTCGACGCGCCCACCCCGACCACCAGCGACGGCGGCCGGAGCAGCACCTCCCGCTCGCCGGGCGGCACGGCCCGGTCGGTGAGCCGGATCGTGTACGGCCCCTGCGGCGCGAGCGGCAGCGGCGGCAGCGGCCACGCCACCTCCGCCTCCAGCGCGACCGGTTCACCGTCCAGCAGGGCCCGGGAGACCTCGGCGACCGCACCCTCGTAGGGCAGCCCGAGGGTGTCCAGACCCGGCAGTCCGGCGGAGTCCGTCGCCGTCGTCACCACCGGCTCGGCGCCCAGCACCTCCCCGACCTCGCGGGCGAGTTCGTTGGCGCCGCCGCCGTGCCCGCCGACCAGCGACACCGCGAAGCGGCCCGCCTCGTCCACGCAGACCACACCGGGGTCGGCCGCCTTGTCACCGAGCAGCGGCGCGAGCAGCCGCACCACCGCGCCGGTGGCCAGGAAGCACACCAGCTGCTCGCACTCGGCGAACGCGGTCCGCACGGCCTCCCCGACGGGACCCTCGTACA
>NZ_BNBF01000021.1:58954-65068 GCF_014654935.1 Streptomyces capoamus | reverse complement strand
CGCGCGTCCGGTCCGGCCAGGCCGCGGCCAGCCGGTCGCGCGCCGCGGCTCCCGCCGCCGTGGCGGAAATGAGGCCGATCACTGGGCAACTCCTTCACTAGACGCCGGGGTGCGCTCGCCCCACAGCAGGAACACAGGATTGGTGGCCGCCAGCCGGGTCACGTCCCCGGGCAGCGGCGCCAGCCGCGAGGACTGCAGCAGCACCCCGTCACAGGTGAACCCGGCACCCGTCAGCGCCGCGCGCGCCGCCGGTACCCGGTCGAGGGCGGCCATGGCCACGACCACGGTCCGCCGGGCCCGCCGCGCGCACGCGTCGACGACGGCGGGCAGCTCACGCCCCCCGCCGCCGACGAAGACGGCGTCCGGATCGTCCAGCCCCGCCAGGACGGAGGGCGCCGAGCCCTGCACCACCCGCACGTCCACGCCGTGGGCGCCCGCGTTGGCGCGGATCCGTGCCACCCCGTCCGGGGACTTCTCGACGGCGACGGCGGCCGCGCCGAGCCGCGCGCACTCCACCGCGACCGAGCCCGACCCGGCGCCCACGTCCCACACCAGGTCGCCCAGGCGCGGCCCCAGCCGGGCCAGGGCCAGCGCCCGCACCTCGAACTTGGTGATCATCGAGTCCCGGTGCGCGAACCGGCCCTCGTCCAGGGCCCAGCCGGCGGGCCCGGCCGGCGGCCCCGCGACCGTGCGGACACCGCCCAGCGCCCGGGTCTCGTCGAGGCACAGCACCACGCTGACGTCCGGGCCCCAGTCCCGGGCGGCGGCCTCGGCGGGCGTGACCCGCTCGACCCGCTCCTGTCCGGAACCGAGGGCGCGGGCCACGACGAGCACCCGCCCGCCGGGCGCGTCCGCCGGGGAGGTCCCCGGCGGGCACGGGCCGGGCAGCAGCGCCGCCCCCAGCTCCGCGGGACCCGCTCCCGGTCCGGTCAGCACCGCCACCTTCGGCCGTGCCCGGCACACGTTGACCGCCGTACGCAGCTCCCGGCCGTGCGCGCTGACGACGACCGCGTCGTCCCACGGCAGCCCGATCCGCGCGAACGCGGCCGCCACCGAGGACACCCCCGGCCGTACGTCGAGCAGTTCCGGCCCGAACCGCTCGGCCAGCACCCGCACGATCCCGAAGAACCCCGGGTCACCGGAGGCCAGCACGACGACCCGGCCCGCCTTCTCCAGGTGCCGCTCGACGACGTCCAGGGCCGGTGCCAGCGGCCCCAGCACGACCCGCTCGGCGTCCGCCGGCAGGCCCGCGGCGTCCAGGTGCCGGCGGCCCCCGACGACCAGGGCGGCACCCGCGAGGACGTCCGCGGGAAGCGGCGCCCCCGTCCCCGTGCCGACGACCGTGATCAACTCTTCGCCCTCTGCTCGCGCAACGCCCGCCGCGCCTGCGGGTCGGCCTTGCGGTAGCCGTGGAAGTGGCCCGGGTGGTACAGGTGCGACCGTGTCCCACGGGCGTCCAGCGCCGGGCCGACCAGGAACAGCGTGTGCTTCCAGAGCTTGTGCTCCTTGACGGTCTCCTCCAGGGTGCCGATCGTGCACGTCACGACCAGCTCCTCCGGCCAGGTCGCCTGGTAGGCGACGACCACCGGGGTGTCCGTCGGATAACCGCCCTCCAGCAGCTCGCGCACCAGCTGCCCGCTGCGCGCCGCCGACAGGAAGACCGCCATCGTGGTGCCGTGCCGGGCGAACTCGCGCACCTCCTCGCCGGGCGGCATCGGCGTCTTGCCGCCGCCCAGCCGGGTCAGCACCACGGACTGCGCGACCTCGGGGATCGTCAGCTCGCGCTGTGCGAGCGCGGCCACCGCGGAGAAAGACGACACACCCGGGACGACCTCGGTCGCGATGCCGATCTCCTGGCAGCGGTCCAGCTGCTCCTGGGTGCCGCCCCACAGGGCCGGGTCGCCGGAGTGGATCCGGGCGACCTTCAGGCCCTCCTCGAACGCACGTCGGTACACGGCGACGACGTCCTCCAGCGACATGGTCGCGGAGTCCAGGATCTCGGCGTCCTCACGCGCGTGTCCGAGGACCTCCGCCTGGACCAGGCTCGCGGCCCAGATCACCACGTCGGCCTCGGCGATGGCCCGGGCGGCGCGGAACGTCAGCAGATCGGCGGCGCCGGGGCCGGCACCGACGAAGGTCACCTTGCCGGTGGGGGCTTCGGCCATGGGAATCGGTCCTCTCCTACGAGTACTGCGGTTGTTGCCGGTGGACGTGCGGGAACGCGGGTCGATCCGATAGCAAGGGCCTATGGCGGTCCTCGTCGCGCTCGGCGCGTTCCTGATGACGCTGGCCGGCGGCTGGACGGCACAGCGCGTGACCGACCGCCGCCACCTGGTGCTGGGCCTGGCCGGCGGGCTGATGCTCGGCGTGGTGGGCCTGGACCTGCTGCCGGAGGCGCTGCGCGCGGCCGGCCGCGAGGTCTTCGGCGTGCCCGCCGCCCTGCTTTTGTTCGTGGCCGGGTTCCTGCTCGCCCATCTGGCGGAACGCACGCTGGCCGCCCGTCAGGCGGCGCACGGCGGCGCCGAGGACCACCACCGGGTGCCCCAGGTGGGCCTGGCCGCGGCCGGCGCGATGGTGGGGCACAGCGCCATGGACGGCGTGGCGATCGGCGCGGCCTTCCAGGTGGGCGGCGGCATGGGCGCGGCCGTCGCGCTCGCCGTGATCGCCCACGACTTCGCCGACGGCTTCAACACCTTCACCCTGACCAGCCTCTACGGCAACGCGCGCCGCCGGGCCGTCGCCATGCTGGTCGCGGACGCCTGCGCACCCGTGCTGGGCGCGCTGTCCACCGCGTTCTTCCGCATCCCCGAACCGGTGCTCGGCGGCTATCTCGGCCTCTTCGGCGGCGTACTGCTCTACCTCGCCGCCGCCGAGATCCTGCCCGAGGCCCACCACGAGCACCCGGCCCGCTCCACCCTGCTGTGCACGGTGGCCGGCGTCGCCTTCGTCTGGCTGGTGGTGGGCTTCTCCGGCTGAACCGGCCCGACCGGACGAACCGGCGCACGGGACCCGAACGGTGACACCGGCGGCTCCGGCGGCTCCGGAGGCCCCGGTCGGCCCGTCCGGCCGCGCGCCCGCAGCGGCAGCACTGAGCGTCACAGCTTCCCGCCCCGCCCGCCGTCCCGGCGCGGGGGCGCGATCAGCGTCGACAGATACGGCAGCGGCGTCCCGTCCAGCTCGGCGGCCGGCCGCACCGACTCCTCCGGCAGTCCCAGTGCCGACCCCCACACGGCGTCCTGCAGCCGCCCGTTCTCCGCCAGCGCCTCGGCCACCTCGGCGGCCTGCCGCCCGAACTTGTACGCCACCACCGTCCCCGGCCCGGCCAGCGCCTCCTTCAGCACGGCCGACCCGGCCGTCACCGGCACGAGGGTGAGCGGCTCGGTGCCCTCGGTCAGCACGGCCCCCGACCGCGCCGCGAGGTCCTGCATGGCGGTGATCCCGGGCACGGTCTCCACGACCACGCCCGGCACCAGTTCCGCGATGGTCTGCGCCAGGTAGGTGAAGGTCGAGTACACGTTCGGGTCGCCGATGGTGGCGAACGCGACGGACCCGTGCCGGGCCAGCAGCTCGGCGACCCGGCCGCCGGCCGCGTCCCAGGCCGCCTCCCGGCGCGCCCGGTCGGACCGCTCGTTCAGCGCGAACACCACCCGGACGACCTTCTCCTGGGGCACGTAGTGCAGCACGGTCGCCTCGGCCCGCCCCCGCTCGCCCGTGTCCATGACGGGTACGACGACGACATCGGCGGCCCGCAGCGCGTTGACCCCCTTGACGGTCACCAGCTCCGGATCACCGGGACCCACCCCGACCCCGACCAGCCTGCTGCTCATGACGTCCGGCACCTCTCCACGAACCGACGGGCGACACCGGGCTCGGACGCCCAGTGCGTGTGCAGGTAACTCGCGTGCACGCCCTGCTGTACGAAACCTTCGACCCGCCGGGCCGGGGCGCGTACGCCCCAGGCGGGCGCGGCACCGGCACCCGGCTCGACGACCGTGCGGTGGAACTCGTGCCCCCGCATCCGCGTCCCGGCCGCCGCCAGCACACTGTCCCCGACGGCCACGGCGTCCCGGTAGCCGAGCGTCAGCCGTCCGGTCATCCGCGCGCCCGCGTCCAGCACCCCGCACATGGGCTGCCCGTCCAGCTCGCGGCACAGGTAGAGCAGCCCGGCGCACTCGGCGGCCACGGGGGCGCCGGAGTGCGCGAGGTCCGCGACGGCCGCGCGCAGCGGTTCGTTGGCGGACAGCTCGGCGGCGTACACCTCCGGGAAGCCGCCGCCGATCACCAGCCCGGCGGTCCCGTCCGGCAGCCGCTCGTCCCGCAACGGGTCGAAGACGACGACCTCGGCACCGGCGGCGGCGAGCAGCTCGGTGTGCTCGGCGTAGGAGAAGGTGAAGGCCTCCCCGCCGGCGACGGCGACCACGGGCCCGCGCTCCTCGGCCGGCCGGGACGGCCGGTCAGGGGCGGGCGACTCGGGGGTCCAGGGGGCCGGGTCCCCGGGGAGGGGACCGGCACTCCGGGCGAGTGCCTCCAGCGCGTCCAGGTCACAGCCCCGTACCACCTGGCCGGCCATCGAAGCCACCGCCTCGACCGCCGCGGAACGCCGTTCGGCGACCGGAACCAGCCCCAGGTGCCGGGAGGGCACGTCCACCTGCACGGCCCGCCGCAAGGCGCCCAGCACCGGCACGCCGGAGGCGTCCAGCGCCTCGCGCAGCAGCTCCTCGTGCCGGTCGGAGCCGACCTTGTTCAGGATCACGCCCCCGACCCGCACCCCGGGGTCCCAGGACGCGAAGCCGTGCACCAGCGCCGCCACCGACCGCGACTGCGACGACGCGTCCACGACGAGGACCACCGGCGCCCGCAGCAGCTTGGCGACGTGTGCGGTGGACGCCAGCTCGCCCTCCCCGGCGGCCCCGTCGTACAGCCCCATCACGCCCTCGACCACGGCCAGGTCGCACCCGCGCGCCCCGTGCAGGAACAGCGGGGCGACCAGCTCCGGCCCGCACAGGTACGCGTCCAGGTTGCGCCCCGGCCGCCCGGTCGCCAGGGCGTGGTAGCCCGGGTCGATGTAGTCCGGCCCGACCTTGTGCGGGGACACGGCGAGCCCCCGCGCGGCGAACGCGGCCATCAGCCCCGTGGCGACGGTGGTCTTGCCGCTGCCCGAGGAGGGCGCGGCGACGACCAGCCGGGGAACGGCACTCACCACTCGATGCCCTTCTGGCCCTTCTGCCCCGCGTCCATGGGGTGCTTGACCTTGGACATGTCGGTGACGAGGTCGGCGAGGTCCACCAGCTTCTGCGGCGCGTTCCGACCGGTGATCACCACGTGCTGGGTGCCCGGCCGGTTCCGCAGCACCTCCACGACCTCGTCGGTGTCGACCCAGCCCCAGTGCATCGGGTACGCGAACTCGTCCAGCACGTACAGCCGGTACGTCTCGGCGGCCAGGTCCCGCTTGACCTGCTCCCAGCCCTCGCGGGCCTTGTCCTCGTTGTCCAGCTGCGCGTCCCGCTGGACCCACGACCAGCCCTCGCCCATCTTGTGCCAGGCCACGGTCCCGCCCTGCCCGGAGGCGCCGAGCACCTTGAGCGCGTTCTCCTCGCCGACCTTCCACTTCGCCGACTTGACGAACTGGAACACCCCGATGGGCCACCCCTGGTTCCAGGCGCGCAGCGCGAGCCCGAACGCGGCGGTGGACTTGCCCTTGCCGACGCCCGTGTGCACGACGACCAGCGGCCGGTTGCGGCGCTGGCGGGTCGTCAGACCGTCGTCCGGTACGACACTCGGCTGTCCCTGCGGCATTACGCGGCCCTCCCGCTCTGCATTCCCTTCACCAGCCCGGCGATCGAGTCCGCCCGCAGCTCGTCCAGCGTCACAGCCGTACCGCCCAGTTCCCCGGCCAGCTGCCCGGCGAGCCCGAGCCGCACCGGCCCCGACTCGCAGTCCACGACCACCGAGGCGACCTGCTCGGCCGCGAACAGCCGGGCCGCCCGCCCCGCGAGGGCGACCGGCTCCGGGCCGCCGGTGGCCCGGCCGTCGGTCACCACGACCAGCAGCGCCCGCCGCGCCGGATCCCGCAGCCGCTCCACGCGCAGCACCTCGTGCGCCTTGAGCAGCCCC
>NZ_BNBF01000021.1:46379-58902 GCF_014654935.1 Streptomyces capoamus | reverse complement strand
GCCGCGAGCGGCGTACGCCCCCCGGTCGGCAGCGACTCCAGCCGCGCGGCGGCGGCGTCGACGGACGACGTCGGCGGCAGCGCGACCTCCGCGCCCGAGCCCCGGAACGTCACCAGCCCCACCTTGTCCCGGCGCTGGTAGGCGTCCAGCAGCAGCGACAGCACCGCGCCCTTCACGGCGCTCATCCGCTGCCGCGCCGCCATCGACCCGGAGGCGTCCACCACGAACAGCACGAGGTTGCCCTCACGCCCCTCCCGGGTCGCCTGCCGCAGGTCGTCCCGCCGGACCACCAGCCCCGGCCCGGACCGGCCGCGCGCCCGCTGGTGCGGCGCCGCGGCCTGCACGGTCGCCGCCAGGTGCAGCTTGGTCAGTGCACCCCGGGGCCGCCGGGAGCCGGTGGTCCGCCCGTGCTCGGTCCGGGCCCGCGAGCGCCGCCCGGCGGCACCCTCGCCGATCCCGGGCACGCTCAGCACCTTCGTCCGGAACGGCTCGGCGGCCCGTACCGCCGACTGCTCCCGCGCCCCGGACGGCTGCGGCTGCCCGCCCTCACCGGCCTCGGGCCGCGCGTCGCCGGCCCCGTCGCCCTGCGGGCCGCTGTCGGGCGCCGGCTGACCGCCGCCCCCACCGGGGCCGTCGGGGCCGTCAGGGCCGTCGGGGCCGTCGGGACCGGCATCGTCGTCGGGGGACTCGCCGGAGAACTGCTCCAGCGTCTCGTCCAGCTTGTCCTCGTCCAGGCCCGGCGTGTCGAACGGGTTGCGCCGGCGCCGGTGCGGCAGCGCCAGCAGGGCGGCCTGCCGCACGTCCTCGGCGAGCACGTCGGTCCGTCCGGCCCACGCGGCCAGCGCGGTCGCGGTCCGCGCCATCACGATGTCGGCGCGCATGCCGTCCACCTCGAAGGCGGCACAGGTCGCCGCGATCTGCCGCAGCGCCCCGTCGCCCAGCCGCACCTGCGGCAGCAGCTCCCGCGCGGCCACGATCCGCTGCCGTACGGCGGCCTCCTCCTGCGCCCAGCGCGCGGCGAAGGCGGCCGGATCGTCGTCGTAGGCCAGCCGGCGCCGCACGACCTCGACGCGCTGGTCGGGTTCCCGCGAGGCGGCCACCTCCACGGTCAGCCCGAACCGGTCCAGCAACTGCGGCCGCAGCTCGCCCTCCTCGGGGTTCATGGTGCCGACGAGCAGGAACCGCGCGGCGTGCCGCACGGACACCCCCTCGCGCTCCACGTAGGAGGCGCCCATCGCCGCCGCGTCCAGCAGCAGGTCCACCAGGTGGTCGTGGAGGAGGTTGACCTCGTCGACGTAGAGGATCCCGCGGTGCGCATCGGCCAGCAGGCCCGGCTCGAACGCCTTGACGCCCTCCGCGAGGGCCCGCTCGATGTCCAGCGCGCCGACCAGCCGGTCCTCGGAGGCGCCCACGGGCAGCTCGACCATCCGCGCGGGACGCCCGGTGCCGGGGCCGGGCTCGTGCGGCCCGTCCGGGCACTCCGGGTCCGGGGCGGCCGGGTCGCAGGAGAAACGGCAGCCGGGCACCACGGCGACGGCCGGCAGCAGCGCCGACAGCGCCCGTACGGCGGTTGACTTGGCGGTGCCCTTCTCGCCGCGCACCAGCACACCGCCGACCGCCGGTGACACGGCGTTCAGCAGCAGCGCGAGCCGCAGGTCGTCCTGGCCGACGACGGCCGTGAAGGGGAACGGGGTGGTCACTGGTCGTCCTCCAAGTCGCCTTCCAGCTCCAGGTAGGTGGCGCGCAGCCGCTCCAGGGTCTCCTGGTCCGGCTCCGCCCACAGGCCGCGGTCCGCCGCCTCCAGCAGGCGCTCGGTGATGCCGCGCAGCGCCCACGGGTTGGACTTCTTCATGAAGTCCCGGTTCTCCGGGTCGAAGACGTACTCCGCGCTCAGCTTCTCGTACATCCAGTCGTCGACCACGCCCGCCGTCGCGTCGTAGCCGAACAGGTAGTCCACGGTCGCCGCCATCTCGAAGGCGCCCTTGTAGCCGTGCCGGCGCATGGCCGCCATCCAGCGGGGGTTGACCACCCGCGCCCGGAAGACGCGGTGCGTCTCCTCGCCCAGCGTGCGCGTCCGCACCTGGTCGGGCACGGCCGAATCACCCACGTACGCCTCGGGGTTGGCACCGGTGAGGTGCCGGACCATGGCGACCATGCCGCCGTGGTACTGGAAGTAGTCGTCGGCGTCGACCAGGTCGTGCTCACGGGTGTCGACGTTCTTCGCCGCCACGGCGATCCGCTTGAACGCGGTCTCCATGTCCCCGCGCGCCGCCCGCCCGTCGAGCCCCCGCCCGTACGCGTAGCCGCCCCACACGGCGTACACCTCGGCGAGGTCGGCGTCCGAGCGCCAGTTGCGGGCGTCGATCAGCGGCAGCAGACCGGCGCCGTACGCGCCCGGCTTGGAGCCGAAGATGCGGGCCGTGGCCCGGCGCCGGTCGCCGTGCGCCGCGCTGTCCTCGTCCACGTGCGCCCGGACGAAGTTGCGGTCGGCCGGCTCGTCCAGCTCCGCCACCGCCCGCACCGCGTCGTCGATCAGCCCGACCACGTGCGGGAACGCGTCCCGGAAGAACCCGGAAATCCGGACGGTGACGTCGATGCGCGGGCGCCCCAGCTCCGCCAGGGGGACCACCTCGAAGCCGGTCACCCGGCGCGAGGCGTCGTCCCACACCGGGCGGCAGCCCAGCAGCGCCAGGATCTCGGCGATGTCGTCGCCCTGGGTGCGCATCGCGGACGTGCCCCACACCGTGAGCCCCACCGACCGGGGGTACTCCCCGGTGTCGCTCAGGTACCGCTGCACCAGCGAGTCCGCGAGCGACTGGCCGACCTCCCAGCTCAGCCGGGACGGAATGGCCTTGGGGTCGACCGAGTAGAAGTTGCGGCCCGTCGGCAGCACGTTCACCAGGCCGCGGGTCGGGGAGCCCGACGGGCCGGCCGGGACGTAACCGCCGTCCAGGGCCCGCAGGATGTGCCCGATCTCGTCGGTGGTGCGCGCCAGCCGCGGCACGACCTCGGCGCAGGCGAACTCCAGCACCGCGACCGCGTCCGCGAGTTCGGTGCCGAGCACGCCCCGCAGGACCGCCGGCACCACCGTGCGGTCCCAGGCCCGCGCCTCCATGGCCTCCGCGATCCGCCGGCACAGCTGCTCCAGCAGGTCGATCGCGTCGGCGCCGCTCCGCGCCGGGCCCTCGACCAGGTCGGTCAGCTCCACCGGTACCTTCACCGGCGCGCCCGGCTCGGCCAGCAGCTCCTTCTCCGTCAGCCCGAAGTGGGCGGCCAGGCAGGCCCGCAGGCCCGGCAGGGCATTGGCCTGCCCGCCCCACACCTGCGCGGCGCGCAGGACCGCCAGAACGAGGTTCACCCGGGGCTCGCCGACCGGTCCGCCGCCCAGGATGTGCAGACCGTCACGGATCTGCACGTCCTTGATCTCGCACAGGTAGCCGTCGATGTGCATGACGAACTCGTCGAACTCCTCGTCGTCCGGCTGTTCGTCCACGTGCAGGTCGTGGTGGAGCTCGGCCGCCTTGACCAGGGTCCAGATCTGGGCGCGGACCGCCGGGGCCTTCACCGGGTCCAGGTCGGAGACGAGCGCGTACTCGTCCAGCAGCTGCTCCAGCTTGGCCAGGTCGCCGTAGGTGTCCGCGCGGGCCATCGGCGGGACGAGGTGGTCGACCACCGTGGCGTGCCCGCGCCGCTTGGCCTGGGTGCCCTCGCCGGGGTCGTTGACGATGAACGGGTAGACCAGCGGCAGGTCGCCGAGGACCGCGTCCGGCGCGCAGCCGGCGCTCAGGCCGAGGCCCTTGCCGGGCAGCCACTCCATCGTGCCGTGCTTGCCCATGTGCACGATCGCGTCGGCGCCGAAGCTGTTGTCCAGCCACCGGTAGGCCGCCATGTAGTGGTGGGAGGGCGGCATGTCCGGGTCGTGGTAGATCGCGATCGGGTTCTCCCCGAAGCCGCGCGGCGGCTGGATCATGACCACGACGTTCCCGAACCGCAGTGACGCCAGCACGATGTCGTCGCCGTCGACGTAGAGGGAGCCCGGCGGCTCGCCCCACGCCTCCCGCATGGCCTCCCGCAGCTCCGGGTCGAGCTTCTCGAACCACGCCCGGTAGTCGGCCAGCGGCACCCGCGCGGGCGCGGCGGCCAGCTGCTCCTCGGTCAGCCACTCCACGTCGTGGCCGCCGGCCTCGATGAGCCGGTGGATCAGCTCGTCACCGTGGTCGGGGTACCCCTCGACCACGTACCCGGCGTCCCGCAGCGCGTCCAGCACCCGCACCGCCGACGCCGGCGTGTCCAGGCCGACCGCGTTGCCGACCCGGGAGTGCTTGGTCGGGTAGGCCGTGAAGACCAGCGCGATCCTCTTCTCGGCGTTCGGCTTGTGCTTGAGGCGGGCGTGCCGGACGGCGATCCCGGCCACGCGGGCGGCCCGCTCGGGGTCGGCGACGTACACCGGGACCTCGTCGGGGCCCTGCTCCTTGAAGGAGAACGGGACGGTGACCAGGCGGCCGTCGAACTCCGGGATCGCCACCTGCATCGCCGCGTCCATGGGGGACAGGGCCGCGTCGGACTCCTCCCAGGCGCTCCTGGAGGAGGTCAGGCAGAGCCCTTGCAGCACGGGGACGTCCAGGTCGGCGAGCGCGCCGATGTCCCAGGCCTCCTCGTCGCCGCCCGCCGAGGCCTGCGAGGCGTGCGTGCCGCCGGCCGCGAGCACGGTGGCCACCAGCGCGTCGGTCCGGCCCAGCAGCTCGTACAGCGCGGGGTCCGCGCCGCGCAGCGAACCGCAGTACACCGGCAGGGCGTTGGCGCCCTGGGCCTCGATCGCCTCGCACAGCGTGTCCACGAACGCGGTGTTCCCGCTCAGTTCGTGCGCCCGGTAGAACAGCACGCCCACGGTGGGGCGGCCGTCCCGGACCGCGTACGAGCCGTGCACGCCGAACTCCGGCATCCGGCGCGGCTCCTCGAAACCCTCGCCGGTGAGCAGCACGGTGTCGGACAGGAACCGCGACAGCTCCAACAGGTTGTCGGGGCCGCCCTCGACCAGGTACTTCAGCGCCTCCGCGACCACACCGGCCGGCACCGACGACTCGGCCATCAGCTCCGCGTCCGGCACGGCCTCGCCGCCCAGCAGCACGGTCGGGATGCCGGCCGCCTTCAGCGCGGCCAGCCCGTCCTCCCAGGCCCGCTTGCCGCCGAGCAGCCGTACGACGGCCAGGTCCGCGCCCTCGACCAGGCCCGGCAGTTCCCCGGCGACGTCGACCCGGGTGGGGTTGCCGATGCGGTAGCCGGCGCCGGAGGCCCGGGCCGCCAGCAGATCCGTGTCGGCGGTCGACAACAACAACACTGTGCTCATGCGGGCGCTCCCGGTGGAATGAAAGGCAGTCCTTGCGGCGCGCCCGACTCGATGAGCCGCCGGAGCGCGTCCGTGTCCGCGTGCTGTTCGATCAGGTCGCCGAGCCGGTCGAGCTGCTCCTCGCGCAGCGCGGCGAAGGAGGTGTCCGGCGCGGGCACGAAGCGGCGGCCCGCGGCGGCGGCCACCTCGCGCAGGAAGGCCCGGCGGAAGCCGTCCGACTCCAGCGAGCCGTGCCAGTGGGTGCCCCAGGTCTGGCCCACCCGGCAGCCGTCCAGGAAGGGTTCGCCGCCCTCGACGGTGGCGACGCCGTGGTGGATCTCGTAGCCGTCGACCCGCTCGCCGAGCGCTTCGCCGCTGGGCCGGGTGAGGGTCTTCTCGCGGGCGAAGCGCACCCGGACGGGCAGGACGCCGAGTCCGGGGACGGCTCCGGCGCGGGACTCGACCTCGTCCTCGATGTGCTCGCCGAGGATCTGGAAGCCGCCGCAGACGCCGAGGACCGGGCGTCCTTCCGCGGCCCGCCGGACGAGGGCCTCGGCCAGCCCCCGCTCCCGCAGCCACTGCAGCGCCCGCACGGTCCCGCGCGTGCCCGGGACCACCACGAGGTCGGCGTCCGCCAGTTCCTCCGGCCGGTCCACGAACCGCACCACGACACCCGGTTCGGCCGCCAGCGCGTCCACGTCGGTGAAGTTGGACATCAGCGGGACCGCGCACACCGCGACCCGCAGCACGTCCTCGCCGACCGGGGGAGCGACCGTGGACTCGCGGACCGTGCCCCGCAGCGACACCCTCAGTCCGTCCTCCTCGTCGATGCCGAGCCCGTGCCGGAAGGGCAGTACGCCGTAGGTGCGCCGCCCGGTGAGGCCGTGCAGCATGTCCAGGCCGGGCTCCAGCAGGGACACGTCGCCGCGGAACTTGTTCACCAGGAAACCGGCGACCAGCTCCTGGTCCTCGGGCGAGAGCAGGGCGACCGTGCCGAAGAAGGACGCGAAGACACCCCCGCGGTCGATGTCGCCGACGACGAGCACGGGCAGCCGCGCGTTCCGCGCGATCCCCATGTTGACGATGTCGGTCCGCCGCAGGTTGATCTCGGCCGGACTGCCCGCCCCCTCACAGATCACCGCGTCATACGTGCCCCGCAGCTCGGCCAGGCAGTCCAGCACCGTGCCCAGCAGCCGCTGCTGGCGTCCGCCGTGGTACCCGCGCGCGCTCAACTCGCCCACCGGCTTGCCCAGCAGCACCACCTGGCTGCTCTGCTCACCGCCGGGCTTGAGCAGCACCGGGTTCATCAGCGCGGTCGGCTCGATCCGGCAGGCCTGGGCCTGCATCGCCTGCGCCCGGCCGATCTCGGCGCCCTCGCGCGTCACGAACGAGTTGAGCGACATGTTCTGCGCCTTGAAGGGCGCGACCTTCACGCCCTGGCGGACCAGCCAGCGGCAGATGCCGGCCGTCACGACGCTCTTTCCGGCGTCGGAGGTGGTGCCGGCGACGAGGAGACCACCGTTCACTTCCCGCGTCCTTTCAGCAGTCGGCGCGCGACGAGCGTGCTGCCGAGGGCGAGCAGGCCGACGCGGCGGGAGAGCCGCACGGCCCGGTCGATGTCGGTGACCCGAACGGGCCGTCCGGTGGCGCCGTTGAGCACCGGACGGTGCTCGATGCGGCCGCCGTAGGAGAGCGTCCCGCCCAGGCGGACGCCGAGGGCACCCGCGAAGGAGGCCTCCACGGGCCCGGCGTTGGGGCTGGGGTGCCTGCGCGCGTCCGCCTTCCAGGCACGCACGGCCCCGCGCGGATCCGGTCCGGCCACGGCGGCGAGTACGGCGGTCAGCCGGGCCCCCGGCCAGCCGGCGACGTCGTCCAGGCGGGCGGCGGCCCAGCCGAAGCGGCGGAGACGGGGCGACTTGTGACCCACCATCGCGTCCAGGGTGTTCACCGCCCGGAACCCCAGGAGCCCCGGGACCCCGGCCACCGCACCCCACACGAGGGCACCGACGACGGCGTCGGAGGTGTTCTCGGCGACCGACTCGACCACGGCCCGCGCGAGCCCGTCGGCGTCCAGCGCCTGCGGGTCCCGGCCGCACAGGTGGGGCAGCCGCGCCCGGGCCGCCTCGACGTCCCCCGCCTCCAGGGCGCGCCCGATCGTGCGGGCCTCCCGGGCGAGCGAGGTGCCGCCGACGACGGCCCAGGTGGCGGCGGCGGTCAGCGCGACGGAGGCGGTAGGGCAGGGGCGTACGGCACGCGCGGCCAGTGCGCCGAGCGCGACGGCGCCACCGGCGCACACGGTGGTGTGCAGGGCGCCCCAGCCGCGGTGGTCGTGCCACAACGCGCCTTCCACGGCGCCCGCGGCCCGGCCGAACGCGGCGACGGGATGCCCCCGGCGCGGATCGCCGAGAAGCAGGTCCCCCAGGACGCCGGCGGCGGCGCCGTACGCGTACGTGCGATCGGCACCCATCGGCTCAGCCGGCCGTGGGAACAGGAACAGGCCTGGTACGGGTCCTCGATCGGCAGCCGAGCATGGCGATATGTGTCCTCACTCAGGGTGTCCGCGCCCTGGTTCGACGTGAATCGACGGTGAGAGTTCCTGGCTCCCGGGGTTCGTACCCCGGTGACAGTGGCGGGACCGCGCCGGATTCGCACCGGCTTCCTCTCCTGCCGTCGTACATGGCCCGGGCAGTCCACCACGCGCCCGGAACGGCCGTCAACTTGCCTTTGACCTGGGGCGCCGGACTGTGCTGAGGCCCACATCACGGAAGCGCCGCGGCCCTGCCGGAGCCCCGTGAAGGGGACGTCCGGCAGGGCCGCGGCTCGGTCCGGGGACCGTCAGGGCTTGGCGACGATCAGGTAGATGCCGTACGCCACCGCCGCCGCGCACGCCGCGAAGCAGAGGTAGGCGCCGGTCACCGCGAGCCCGGCGGACCCGCCCTGGGCCGCGGCCTTCTCCCGCCGGGACAGACCGTTGATGCCGAGGGTGAACAGGGCCACCAGGCCCACCGTGAACGCGAGGCTGACGCCGAAGACGGAGCCGAGGGCCGCCCAGTCGATCTTCATGGGGATGCTTCCTTCAGTAACCGTGTGCTCGGGGTCAGACCGCGGCGGCCGGCGGGACGGCCGGGGCCGTCTCGGCGGGGGCGGTGCTCTGCTGCGGGAACGCCAACTCCCGCTCGGCGGCGACCGCGCCGGTGGGCGGCGGGATCACGGCGGCGATGGCGGTGGTGACCACACCGGCCGGCTCGTCGGTCTCCTCCACCACGTTGGTGTGGTCGACGACCTCGCGGCGCGAGAGCTTCCAGATCGCGGCGCTCGCGGCGACGAGGAAGACGGCGACGGCGGCGGTGCCCCAGTCACCCAGGCCGGTGACCGACTCGGCACCGGCGCCGACCAGCGCGGCGGCCGGCAGGGTCAGCGCCCAGGCGACGAACATACGGGTCGCGGTGGACCAGCGGACCACACCGCCCTTGCGGCCCAGACCCGCGCCCATCACCGAGCCGGAGACGACGTGCGTGGTGGAGAGGGAGAAACCGAGGTGCGAGGAGGCCAGGATGGCGGTCGCGGCGCTGGTCTGCGCGGCGAAGCCCTGGCGCGGCTCCAGGTCGGTCAGGCCCTTGCCCATGGTGCGGATGATGCGCCAGCCGCCGATGTAGGTGCCGAGCGCGATGGCCAGACCGGCGGAGAGGATCACCCAGGTGGGAGGGTTGGAGCCGGGGGCGATCGAGCCGCCGGCCACCAGGGCGAGGGTGATGATGCCCATCGTCTTCTGGGCGTCGTTGGTGCCGTGGGCCAGGGAGACCAGGCCGGCCGAGGCGATTTGGCCGGCGCGGTAGCCCTTGCGGGTGGCCTCGCCGTCCGCGGTGCCGCCGATGCCGTAGGAGAACCGCGTGGCCAGCAGCGAGGCCAGGCCCGCCACGATCGGCGCGGCGACGGCCGGCAGCAGCACCTTGGTGACCAGGACGTCACCGTGGACGGCGCCGAAGCCGGCGGAGGCGACGGTGGCGCCGACCAGGCCGCCCATCAGGGCGTGCGAGGAACTGGAGGGCAGGCCCACCAGCCAGGTCAGCAGGTTCCAGAGGATCGCGCCGACCAGGGCGGCGAAGATGACCTCGGGACGGATGCCGGTCTCGTCGACGAGACCCTTGGAGATCGTGTTCGCGACCTCCACCGACAGGAAGGCGCCCACGAGATTGAGCACGGCGGACATGGCCACCGCGATCTTCGGCTTCAGGGCGCCCGTGGAGATGGTGGTGGCCATCGCGTTGGCGGTGTCGTGGAAACCGTTCGTGAAATCGAACGCGAGAGCGGTGACGACCACTATCGCGAGGATCAGCGAGAAGCTTTCCATTTACCCAGGCAATCGTTCGAGGTCATTGGCTGGTCGAACGTAGGCAACCTGGGTGAACGGAAGATGAACTGGGGCGGGCGCAAGGATGTCGGTAACGCGCGCGTGGGATTCCGCTTGCGGCCTCCGCCCCAGGCGCCCCTTGGCTACCGGCTCCGCGCCAGGATCCGCAGCCGGCTCAGCGGGCCGTTGAAGAGATTCTGGTCACCCGGCAGCCGGCCCTTGGTGGCGTACTGCCAGAACGTCCAGTAACGCCAGCCGCCCGGCAGCGTCCCCGGCCGCGAGGTGCCGTGCCGGGCGATCCACAGGGGGTTCGAGGAGGAGAAGGCGCGGCTGTTCCCGGTGCACAGCTTCCACCACTGGGTCGTGGTGTAGATCACCGGACGGCGGCCGGTCTCCCGCTCGACCTCGTCGCTGAAGGCCCGGATCCAGCGGACCATCCGGGTCTTGCCCAGCCCGTAGCACTTGTGGCGCGTGCTGTACGGGTTGTACTCGATGTCCAGCGCGGGCGGCAGCGTCCAGCCGTCCGCCCGCCAGCCGCCGCCGTACCGCACGAAGTACGCCGCCTGCCGGGTGCCGGAGGACCGGTCCGGCAGGGCGAAGTGGTACGCGCCGCGCAGCAGGCCGGCCTCGCGGGCGCCGGAGTACTGCCCCGAGAAGTAGGGGTTGCGGTAGGCCGTGGACTCGGTCGCCTTGACGTACACGAACCGGGCGCCCCTCGCCGCGGCGGTCGCCCAGTCGACGCGCTTCTGGTGCGAGGAGACGTCGTGCCCCCGGACTGACCCGGCGGCGAGCGCCGACAGCCCGGCGGGCTCGGAGATGCCTGCGGGCCCGGAGGTTCCGGCCGACTCGGAGGTTCCGGAGGCTCCGAAGGTTCCGGAGGTCCCGGCGGGCAGTGACGTTTCGGCTCCCGGCGGGGCAGCGGCCGGCGGTGAGGTGCGGGCGGTCCCGGCCCCTCCCGCCGGCCCGCCGGGTCCCGCCGGCCCGGCCGACGCGGGCGCGGTGCCCGCGAGGGCGAGGGCCGCCGTCGCCGCCGCGAGGACACCGGCGCGGCGGCGGGCAAGGGTGCGTTCACGGGCCATGCGTCTCCCCGGGGTGGCGGACGACCGCGGGCGGCGGCGATCGTCCCGTGGGCAAGAGAGGCCATTGAAGGCTCGTCGATCACCACATCCGTGTTGATCACGCGCGTTTCGGGACCGGATCCGCCCGTTCGGTCGTACGGTTTCCGGCCGGAACCGACCGGTCCCGACCAGTCCGGACCGGCCCGGCTGGCAGGATCACCCCATGGCTGAACCGCTGCGGAACACGGACGACGGAGACCGGCCGGGACGGGGTGCGGGGCACCGGGGCGGGGACCGTACCGGTCCGGGGGGCGGCCGGCCGGCCGGGGGCCGGGCCGCCGAGCCGGCCGAAGCCCAGGACGCGGCGCGGCTGTGGGCGGACGTGGTCGCGACGGCGCGCCGGACCGTCGCCGACGGGCTGGTCGTCGGCACCTCCGGCAACGTCTCGGCGCGCCTCGGCGACCTGGTGCTGGTCACCCCGTCCGGCGTCCCCTACGACCGGCTCACCCCCGCCGACCTCACCGGCGTCGACCTCACCGGACGCCAGGTGCTCGGCACGCTCGTGCCGACCAGCGAACTGCCCCTGCACCTCGCCGTCTACCGCACCACCGACGCCCGCGCCGTCGTCCACACCCACGCCGTGCACGCGACCGCGGTCTCCACGCTCGTGCCCGAGCTGCCGTCCGTGCACTACATGGCGGCCGCCCTCGGCGGGCCGGTCAGGGTCGCCCCCTACGCCGCCTACGGCACCGACGAGCTGGCCGGGAACATGCTCGGGGCCCTCGCCGGCCGCTCCGGCTGCCTGCTGCAGAACCACGGCACGATCACCTACGGCGCCACCCTGGACCAGGCCTACGACCGCACCGCCCAGCTGGAGTGGATGTGCCGTCTGTGGCTGACGGCGTCCTCGGTGCCGGGCCTCGCACCTTCCTTGCTGACGGAGGCACAACTCGCCGAGGTCGGGGAACGCTTGAAGGGGTACGGCCAACGGAGGTGACCCCTTGCCGAAAAGCGACCCTTTCCGCACCCCGCCGGCTCCGCTCGCCCTGCTCCGCGGCAGCGGCAGCGGCGCGAGTCGGCCCGGCGCCGTCCGGCGCACCGGCGCCCGGTGGCGAGCCGCCCTCCGCGTGGTGCCGGAACCGCCCGCACGGTCCGCCCCTCCGCTGGCCGCCCGTCGCGACCCCGCCGACACTGGACCCGTGCGCATCGTCCGGGCGACCGCCACCGCACTCACCGCGCTCCTGGCCGCCGGCACGGCCTCCGTGGTCGCCGGCCGGCTCGCCAGCGACGCCGCATTGAAGGCGCCGCCCGGCCGGCCCCTGCCCACCGAGCCACGCCTCACCGTGCACCGCACGACCGCCGGACAGATCACGCTCACCCGCGACCTGGCCACGCTGCGTCCCGGCACCTACGGCCTCGCCGGCGACGGCTCCCACGCGGTCGTCGGCCCCGTCGTGGAGGCGGCCGCGCACACCGCCGACACCGTCGTACGCCGCCTGGAACGCGTCACCCACGGCACCCTCGCCCCCGGTGACGCGGTCTGGCTCACCCCCAGCGTGTACGCCGGCGACCCCCGGACCGCCCTCGGCCTGGACCACGAGGACGTCGACGTGCCCGGCGACCTCGGCCCGCTGCCCGCCTGGTTCGTGCCCGGCCACCGGAACACCTGGGTGATCGCCGTGCACGGCCTCGGGGCCACCCGGGAGCAGGCCCTGAACGTCATGGGCTTCCTGCACCGCCGCCGGCTGCCGGTCCTCGCCCTCGCCTACCGCGGCGACCCCGGCGCCC
>NZ_BNBF01000021.1:43848-46340 GCF_014654935.1 Streptomyces capoamus | reverse complement strand
CGCGGTCGCCGGACGGGCTGAACCACCTCGGCGGGAGCGAGTGGCGGGACGTGGAGGCGGCGATCCGCTACGCCGTCCGCCGCGGCGCCCACCGGGTCGTCCTGCTCGGCTGGTCCACCGGCGCCACCATGGCCCTGCGCGCCGCCGAGCGCTCCGCGGTCCGCGACCGTGTCGCCGGGCTCGTCCTGGACTCGCCGGTGCTCAGCTGGGAGGCCACCCTGCGGGCCCTGGCCCGGGCCCGGCACACCCCGCAGCCGCTGCTGCCGCTGGCCGTGCGGGCCGCGCAGGGCCGGGTCGGGCTGCACGCGGGCCGGGTTCCCGAGATCGCCGACCCCGACCGGCTCAGGGTGCCCACCCTGATCGTGCACGGCCCGCAGGACCAGGTCGCCCCCTGGGAGTTCTCCCGCCGGCTCGCTCGCCGCCGCGCCGACCTCGTCGCCCTGCACACCGTCGACGACGCCCCGCACGCGGCGATGTGGAACGCGGACCCCGCCGAGTACGAGGAACGGCTCCGCCGGTTCCTGACCCCCCTGATGTGACGTGCCGATGCCCCGATGTGACCCCCTGCCCCCTTGATGTGCCCCTCGATGTGACCCCCTGGCCCCGTGTCCTGAAGCGACCCGCTGACGTGACCCGGGCGCCGTGGCCCGCCGGTACCGGCGCGGCGGATTCCGTTTGAAGCCGTGGGCCGGCCCGATCACGCCGCCACGGCCGTACCGGACCCCGTGCCTTGGCCAGCCCCGTCGCCCGCGGTGACATTCCGTTTGGGTTTTCGGACCGTCAACCGGAAGACTGCACCCGTGACGTCCCGTATCCCGCGCGACTCCAGGCTCCGACTCGTCCGACCGCGACCCCTGGCCGCCGCCCCCAGAGCTGTGAACCAGCGGCGCCCAGGGCGCCCCGCCCCCCGGCCGCCGGAGGGCACACCCGCCCCCGCGGAACTGGCCGGAATGGCCCGCGTCCGGCTGGCCGGCGCGGCCCGCCTCGCCCGCTGGGCCGACGCCGCGCTCGGCCCCGGCCGGGCCGGCGCCACCGCGGACGGCAAGGCCACCCTGTCCGACGCCACCGCGGCACGCGCCGCCGTCGACCTGGGCCTGAGCGTCGCCCGGATCCGCGCCGACTGGGACACCGCCCGCCTCGCCGGACTCGTCGAGGTGCACGGCGACAGCGCCCGCCCGGGCTGGCGGCTGCGCGCCTGGGACCGCGACGACAGCGCCGTACTGCGCGGCTGGGTCGCCCTCTTCGACGCCTGGTCGCTCGCCTTCCCCGAGCCCGACGGGTTCGAGCCCGCGGCCGTCGCCGAGGTCGTCTCGGCCATGCCCCAGGTGCTCTCCCTCCTCCAGCTCTCCGCCGGCCCCGTCCCGGTCGAGCAGCTGCTCGACCTGCTCCGGCAGCGGGTCACCGAACTGCGCACCGAGCGCTGCGAGATCGCCTACGAAACCGGCCCAGGACAGCCCGCCGGCACCCCGCGCCCCGCCGACCCGGCGCCCGCGGCCAACGCCCCGCTCGCCCCGCTGCTCGACTGGGCGCTGCGCGCCCTCGCCTCCGTCGGCGCCCTCACCTACGGCGACGGCCAGGCCACCCTGACCCCGTTGGGCAGCTGGGCGGTGTGGGTCAAGCTGGAGCAGATCTGCGTGGCCGCGCAGAGCCCCGCCGGCAACATCGAGCAGTCCGCCGAGGACATGCTCCGCGGCTGTGCCCAGCTCCGCCCCAACGCGGCCCGCGCCGAGTACCGCGCCTGGCTCGCCGCCCGTCCCGTCGGCGGCGCCGTCACCGAGCTGATCGGCGCCGCCCGCGGCGACGACGCCCTGCTGCGCGGGCTGGCTTTCGAGGCGCTGCGCGTCGTCGGCGCCCCCGCCGAGCCCGATGTACGGGGCGTCGTCGAGGAGCCGGCCCTGCGGCCGTACGCACTGCTGTGGCTGGCCGAGCACGACGGGATCGACCCGGAGGACGCCCACGAGGTGCTCACCCGGGAGGAGGCCACCTGGCTGTGGGTGGACACCGCCGCCGCCGTCGCCGACCACGGCGAGGCGCCGATGCTGGTCCGGCACCTGGAGTCCGCGGTGCAGCCCACCGTGCCCCAGCTGCTCGACGAGGTCCGCGCCGTCGGCCACCCGCGCACCGTGCAGGTCCTGGTGGCGCTCGCCGCCGCGCACCCCGACCCGGCCCTGGCCAAGGCCGTCCGCCGGGCCGCGTTCCAGGTGCACACCGGCGGCTGAGCGGCCGGCGGCGGTTCAGCCGCCGATCTCCGGGGCGTACGTCCCGAAGCTCCAGACGTTCCCCCCGGTGTCCCGGGCCAGGTAGTCCCGCGAGCCGTGGTCCTGCTCCTTGGGGGGCATCAGGATCTCCACCCCGTGCTCCACGGCCCGCCGGTGGTGCGCGTCCACGTCGTCCACCGCGACGTACACCCCGGCGGGTCCGGCGTCCCGCAGCACCGTGTCGAAGAGGCCGCCGCGGCCCTTGGAGCCGATCATCACCACGCCGTTGCCCTG
>NZ_BNBF01000021.1:40060-43803 GCF_014654935.1 Streptomyces capoamus | reverse complement strand
GACCAGCTCGGCGTGCAGCACCTCGCCGTCCTGCGTCTCGTACACCGACAGCTCGGTGAAGCCCAGGGCCTCCGTGAGCTGCCTGATCGCCGCCCTGGCGTCCGCGTACAACAGCGTGGGGCAGATGCTCGGCCGTGCGGTGCCACCCCTGCCTGCCATGCCGATCACTCCTTCGCGCCTCGGTTGCGCCGTCCTCCCCGAGTCTCCCAGGCACCACCGACGACGCCCCGGCCCGGCGGCCCGCACCACCCGCCGCCGAACGGGGGACCCGCGGCTCCGGCCCGCCCGGCCGCCCCGCCCGCCGCACCGCGGGCGACTACGCTCTGCGCCTGATCCGGCACGGCGGATTCCCGTCCGCACCAGGGGGCACGCAGGGGGCAAGGTGGCACTTCCACCACGGGCACGTCCACCGCACCGTCTCCTCGCCGCCCTCCTCGCGGCCGTCGTCGCCCTGGGCCTGCTCGGCCTGGCCCGCCACGTGCGGCCCGCCCCCTACGGCGACCGGCTCGTGCCCGGCCGGTCCGCCTGGCCGCACCGCGAGCCTGCGCCCTGGGCGGTACGGGCCCGCGACGGCGCTGTGGCCGGCTACGAGAGCGGTACCGGCGCGCTGCGGTGGCGCTACGCGCGCGCGGGGCACCGGCCCGTCTCCGTGCTCCCCGCGCGCGGGGAGGCGATCGCGCTCTGGGACGACGGGCTGCTCACCGACACCGACGGCCGCTCCGTGCGCTGGCACCGGGCGCTGCCGGACGCGGCCGAGTGGCTCCCGGCCCAGGGCGGAACCGGCGTCCTGCGCCCCCTCGGCCGCGGCGTCCTCGCCGTCGTCACCCCGCGCCGGGTCACCGCCTACCGCACCGCCGACGGCGACCTGCGCTGGGTGCTGCCCGCCCGGCCGGGCTGCGCCTTCCGCCCCGAGGGCGCCGTGCGGCGCGGTACGGCGCTGCTGCTCGCCCAGCCGTGCGCGGACGGCGCCTGGACGGCCCAGCTCGTGGCCCTGGACGAGCTGGGCCGGATCGTGCCCGGCCGCACCCCGCTGGGCAACGACCTCCCCGGCCCGCGCCCCGGGCGCCTGGACGCAGAAAAACCGCTTGCCCGCCCCCGTTAGACTGGTTCCCATGGCCATTCTCCTCGCGCATTAGACGGCGGGAACGTCCTCAGCCGCCCACCCGCCAATCCCTGTACGCCCTGGAGTCTGTCCTTGATCTCCGCCTCCGGTATCGAGTTGCGCGCCGGTGCGCGCGTCCTCATCGAGAACGCCAGCTTCCGTGTCGCCAAGGGCGACCGCATCGGCCTCGTCGGCCGCAACGGCGCGGGCAAGACCACGCTCACCAAGTGCCTGGCCGGCGAGGGCATCCCGGCCGCCGGCCAGATCACCCGCTCCGGCGAGGTCGGCTACCTCCCGCAGGACCCCCGCACCGGTGACCTGGACGTCCTCGCCCGCGACCGCATCCTCTCCGCGCGCGGCCTCGACGCACTGATCCGCAAGATGCGCGACAACGAGCAGCGCATCGCCAACGGCAAGGGCTCCACCCGCGAGAAGGCCCTGAAGCAGTACGAACGCCAGGAGACCGAGTTCCTCACCAAGGGCGGGTACGCCGCCGAGGCCGAGGCCGCCACCATCGCCGCCGCGCTGAACCTGCCCGACCGGGTGCTCGGCCAGCCGCTGCACACGCTCTCCGGCGGTCAGCGCCGCCGTATCGAACTGGCCCGGATCCTGTTCTCCGACGCCGACACGCTGCTGCTCGACGAGCCGACCAACCACCTCGACGCGGACTCGATCATCTGGCTGCGGGACTACCTGAAGACGTACCGCGGCGGCTTCATCGTGATCTCCCACGACGTCGACCTCGTGGAGACCGTCGTCAACAAGGTGTTCTACCTGGACGCGAACCGGTCCACGATCGACGTCTACAACATGGGCTGGAAGCTGTACCAGCAGCAGCGCGAGGCGGACGAGAAGCGCCGCAAGCGCGAGCGGGCCAACGCCGAGAAGAAGGCCGCCGCGCTGCACTCGCAGGCCGACAAGATGCGGGCCAAGGCGACCAAGACCGTCGCCGCGCAGAACATGGCGCGCCGCGCCGACAAGCTGCTCTCCGGGCTGGAGGCGGTCCGCCAGTCCGACAAGGTCGCCAAGCTGCGCTTCCCCGAGCCCGCGCCCTGCGGCCGGACCCCGCTGACGGCCGAGGGCCTGTCGAAGTCGTACGGCTCGCTGGAGATCTTCACCGACGTCGACCTCGCCATCGACAAGGGGTCCCGGGTGGTCATCCTGGGCCTGAACGGCGCCGGCAAGACCACCCTGCTGCGGCTGCTCGGCGGCGTGGAGCAGCCCGACACCGGCCAGGTCGTCCCCGGTCACGGGCTCAAGCTCGGCTACTACGCCCAGGAGCACGAGACCCTGGACCCGGACCGTACGGTCCTGGAGAACATGCGCTCGGCCGCCCCCGACATGGACCTGGTCGAGGTCCGCAAGGTGCTCGGCTCGTTCCTGTTCTCCGGTGACGACGTCGACAAGCCGGCCGGGGTGCTCTCGGGCGGCGAGAAGACGCGTCTCGCCCTCGCGACCCTGGTGGTCTCCTCGGCGAACGTGCTGCTGCTGGACGAGCCGACGAACAACCTGGACCCGGCGAGCCGCGAGGAGATCCTCGGCGCCCTGCGCACCTACAAGGGCGCCGTCGTCCTCGTCACCCACGACGAGGGAGCGGTCGAGGCGCTCCAGCCGGAGCGGATCATCCTGCTGCCGGACGGCGTCGAGGACCTGTGGGGTTCCGACTACGCGGATCTCGTCGCCCTGGCCTGACCGGCGCACTGATCCACTGCGTATGGATCATTCGGCCCATCGGTGATCCATCATCTGTGTGAGATCTCCTCGTATCGGGGTGTGTCGTACACGGATTTTCCGGCCGATCCCCCACCGTGGGGGGATTGGCCGCTCTGCCCTCCTGACCTGGTACTTCACGACCCCGCTCGCGCGGACCCGTGGACCGCACCCCTCGGAATCCACTGTTCCGCTTGTGGGTATCCGCTCCTGTCGTCACAACGATGTCCCACGGACCTTGCCGAATGGGTGGCCATCCCGCCCGGGAGGGGTGATCATGAGGAGACCAGAGCGCACTTCCCATGAGGAGGCACGGGTGGCCGAGACTCTGAAGAAGGGCAGCCGGGTGACCGGCGCCGCGCGCGACAAGCTCGCGGCAGACCTGAAGAAGAAGTACGACTCCGGTGCGAGCATCCGGGCGCTGGCCGAGGAGACCGGCCGCTCGTATGGCTTCGTGCACCGGATGCTGAGCGAGTCGGGCGTCACGCTGCGTGGGCGTGGCGGAGCGACCCGCGGTAAGAAGGCCGCTTCGTCCTGACTCCGGGCGGCCCATCGGCTTCGATGGTGGCCACCCGGTCGGAAGACCGACCGGCCGGGTGGTTACTGTGCAGTCACTTAGCTTCGCTCTGCTGACCGCACCCATCGGAGGCGCCCCATGGCTTCGCCCGAGCAGGACCTCGCTCCCGCACTCGACAAGGACGGCGTACGGCTCACCGTCGAGGACACCCTCGCCACGGTGACGCTGGCCAACCCGGCCAAGCTCAACGCGCAGAGCCCCGCCCTGTGGCGGGCGCTCGCCGAGGCCGGTCGGCTGCTGCCGGGCTCCGTTCGCGTCGTGGTGCTGCGGGGTGAGGGCAAGTCCTTCTCCGCCGGGCTGGACCGTCAGATGTTCACCCCGGAGGGAATCCCGGGCGAGCCGTCCTTCATCGAA
>NZ_BNBF01000021.1:35390-40008 GCF_014654935.1 Streptomyces capoamus | reverse complement strand
CTCGCGCGCCGTGACGACGCCGGGCTCGACGCGACCATCGCCGAGTACCAGGAGGCGTTCACCTGGTGGCGGCGGACCGACATCGTGTCCATCGCCGCCGTCCAGGGACATGCCATCGGGGCCGGCTTCCAGCTCGCCCTCGGCTGCGACCTGCGGGTCGTCGCCGACGACGTGCAGTTCGCCATGCGTGAGACCAGTCTCGGCCTCGTACCCGACCTGACCGGCACGCACCCGCTGGTCGGGCTCGTCGGGTACGCCCGCGCGCTGGAGATCTGCGCGACCGGGCGGTTCGTCGGGGCCGAGGAGGCGGTGTCGAGCGGGCTGGCCAACCTCGCGGTGCCCGCGGCGGAACTGGACGGGGCGGTACGGGACCTGGCGGCGGCGCTCCTGGCGGCGCCGCGGGACGCGGTCGTGGAGACCAAGGCGCTGCTGCGCGGCGCCGTGGACCGCACCTACGACGAGCAGCGCGCGGCCGAGCGCGCCGCACAGTCCCGACGCCTGCGCGACCTGGCCGGCCTCGGCGACTGACCCCGGCCCGTCCGGTACGGGCGGCCCACGCCCGTACCGGGGTACCTCAGTCGCGCGCTGTCGCAGCCCCCGCAGGGCGCGTAGGGGTCAGAAGCCGTGGCGGGTGCCGCCGTCCACCGGCACCATGACGCCCGTCACGTAGGAAGCCGCCGGAGACAGCAGGAACGCCGCCACCCGGCCGAACTCCGCCGGCGCCCCGTACCTGCGCAGCGGGATCCGGGACTCGTTCGCGGCCCGGGTGGCCTCCGGGTCCGCGGACCGGCCGTCCAGTTCACGCAAGCGGTCCGTGTCGATCCGGCCGGGCAGCACCCCCACCACCCGGATCCCGCGCGGCCCCAGCTCGTCGGCGAGCGACTTGGCGAACCCGGCGAGTCCGGGCCGCAGCCCGTTGGAGACGGTCAGCCCGGGGATCGGCTCGTGCACCGACCCGGACAGCACGAACCCGATGGCACCGCCCTCCTCCAGCTCGGCCGCCGCCGCGCGGGCGAGCCGTACCGCGCCCAGGAACACCGACTCGAACGCGGCGCGCCACTGCTCGTCGGTGTTGTCGGCGACGAACCCCGGCGGCGGCCCGCCCACACTCACGAGCATCCCGTGGAAGCCGCCGAAGTGCTCCCGTGCGGCGGCGATCAGCCGCTCCGGGGCCTGCGGGTCGGCGTTGTCCACGGCCACGCCCACCGCGTCCGGTCCCAGCTCCGCGGCGGCCTCGGTGACCTGCTTGTCCTCCCGTCCGGTGATGACGACCTTCGCCCCGTCGGCGATCAGCTCCCGCGCGGTGGCGTTGCCCAGCCCGCGGGTGGCGCCGGTGACGACGTACACCCGGTCCCTCAGTCCAAGATCCATGGCCCCTATCCTGCCTCGTCGCCCCCGTACAGGGTGAGGGCGGTGTTCACCAGGCCGATGTGACTGAACGCCTGCGGGATGTTGCCCAGCTGGCAGTGGTGGACGGGGTCGTACTCCTCGGCCAGCAGCCCCACGTCGTTGCACAGGCCCACCAGCCGGTCGAACAGCTCCCGCGCCTCCTTCTCCCGGCCGGTCAGGTACAGCGCGTCGGCCAGCCAGAACGAGCAGGCGAGGAACGCGCCCTCGCCGCTCGGCAGGCCGTCCACCACCGAGTCCTCGGTGTCGTAGCGGCGCAGGAAGCCGCCGTGGCCGAGGTCGTGACGGATCGCGTCGACGGTGCCGATCACCCGCGGGTCGTCCGGCGGCAGGAACCCGACGCGCGGGATGAGCAGCAGCGCCGCGTCGAGTGCCCGGGAGCCGTAGTACTGGGTGAAGGTGTTGCGGTCCGGGTCGAAGCCCTTCTCGCACACCTCTCGGTGCACCTCGTCCCGAAGTCTGCGCCAGCCCTCCAGGTCACCGTCCAGTTCCGGGTACCGCTCCAGGGTCCGCACGGCACGGTCGGCGGCCACCCACACCATCACCTTGGAGTGCACGAACTGGCGCCGCCCGCCGCGCACCTCCCACAGCCCCTCGTCCGGCTGCCGCCACACCGTCTCCAGGAACGTCATCAGCGAACGCTGCAGGGCCCACATGTGCGGCTTGGCGGGCAGGCCCGCGGCCCGGGCCAGCGACAGCGAGTCCATCACCTCGCCGTACACGTCGAGCTGGAGCTGCTCGACGGCGCCGTTGCCGATGCGTACGGGGGTGGAACCGGCGAAGCCGGGCAGCCAGGAGAGTTCGCTCTCACCCACCCGGCGTTCGCCCGCGACGCCGTACATGATCTGCAGGTCGGCCGGATCGCCCGCGACCGCGCGCAACAGCCAGTCGCGCCAGGCCCCGGCCTCGTCCTGGAAGCCCATGGACAGCAGCGCGCCGAGGGTGAGGGTGGAGTCGCGCAGCCAGCAGTACCGGTAGTCCCAGTTGCGCACCCCGCCCGGCTGCTCGGGCAGCGAGGTGGTCGCCGCCGCGACGATCCCGCCGGTCGGGGCGTACGTCAGCGCCTTGAGGGTGATCAGGGAGCGGACGACGGCGTCCCGGTACGGCCCCTCGTACGTGCACCGGCGGGCCCAGCGCCGCCAGTCGGTGACGCTGTGCTCCAGCGCCTCGTACGGGTCGACGAGCGGCGGGCGCCTCTCGTGCGAGGGGTGCCAGGTCAGCACGAACGCGACCCGCTCGCCCTCGGCGACGGTGAACTCCGAGTGGGTGCCGAAGTCCTCGCCCCACGTGTGCACGGGCGGCTCGGAGCGCAGCCACGCGGAGTCCGGGCCGGCGACGGCCACCCGGTGGCCGTCCGAGCGGCGCACCCAGGGCGTGATCGACCCGTAGTCGAAACGCAGGCGGAGCGTGCTGCGCACGGTGACCCGGCCGCTGACGCCCTCCACGATCCGTACCAGGTCGGGCGCGCGGTCACGCTGTGGCATCAGATCGGTGACGCGTACCGTGCCGTCGGCGGTCTCCCACTCGGTGTCGAGGACGAGGGTCTGCGGCCGGTAGGCACGGCGGGTGCAGACACCGGCCCCCTCGGGCGCGATCCTCCAGTGGCCGTGGTCCTCGTCGCCCAGCAGCCGGGCGAAGCAGGCGCCGGAGTCGAAGCGCGGCAGGCACAGCCAGTCGACCGAGCCGTCCCTGCCGACCAGGGCCGCGGTCTGCTGGTCCCCGATGACGGCGTAGTCCTCGATGCGCGCGTCCACGGGATGCGGTTTCCCGGCGGGCCGGGGGGCCAATCAGGGGGTCCGCCGGGGGAGTGATGCGCGGGAACCGGACGCGCTCAGACCGTGGCCGGTTCGCTCTCCTCCGGCTGCCGCTCGGCCGCGGCCTCCTCCCGGTCGCGGATCTCCCGCCGCACCAGGAACCACCAGCCGACCGGGACGGCCGCCGCGAACAGCCACCACTGGATCATGTACGCGTAGTTCAGCGGGGCGTCCTCGCTGCCCGGGTCGGAGATCTGCTCCGGGGAGCCGCCCTCGGCCGCGGGCGCCGTCTGCTGGATGTAGCCGCCGAGCACCCGCGCGCCGAGCCGTCGTGCCTCCTCGGCACTGTTGATCAGCATGATCTGCCGGTCCGGCAGACCGGCGACGTTCTTGATGCCGCTCGCCGCGGTGGTCTCGTCGGCCATCAGCCGCCCGGTCACGCTGGTCCGGCCGGCCGGCGGGGCGGGGACCTTCGGGAAGGCGGTCTGCACGCCGTTCGCGGGGATCCAGCCGCGGTTGACGAGCAGCACCTTGCCGTCGTCGAGCACGAAGGGGGTGAGGACGTGGAAGCCGACCTCGCCGTCGGCGTTGGTGCGGCGCCGGACCACGACCTGCCTGGCGGTGTCGAAGGTGCCGGTCGCGGTCACCGTGCGGTACTTCTCGGCGCGGGTCACGGTGTGCCCGGGGGCGGTCAGCCGCTCGACCGGGACCGGCTTCGCGTGCAGCGCCGAGGAGACCAGGTCGTTGCGGGCGGTGCGCTCCTCGTACCGGTGCTGCTGCCAGAAGCCCAGCCGTATCATCGTCGGGATCAGCGCGATCGCGACGAGCGTGAGGATCACCCACTGGCGGGACAACAGGAAGCGGTAACGGTGCACCCCACGACGGTACCCTCCGGGCCGTGGGGTGCAATCAGCCGGGTACCGGGTCAGACCCGGTCGACGATGCCCGTCCTCCCCTCCTGGCGGGCGCAGTGCGCGCCGCAGTACCAGTGGCCCTCCACCTCCACGCCCTGCCCGATGATCTGCACCCGGCAGTGCTCGCAGACCGGGGCCATGCGGTGGATCGCGCAGGAGAAGCAGTCGAAGACGTGTACCGCGCCCTGCGCGTGCACCTCGAAGGTCATTCCGTAGTCATTGCCGCACACTTCGCATGTCGCCATGGGGCACAGGGTGAGCCGTCGGCCGAGCGGCGGGCGAGCGGGCGCCGGGTGAGTCGTGGGGCAATCACCCGTTCGTACGATCACTCGGCCGGGACGCGGCCACTCGTCGTCAGCCGACCGGGACGGTCACGCGTCGGCGGGCTCGACATCGCCCAGCAGCTGACCGAACGCGGCCTCGTCCACGATCGGCGTGCCGTACTGCCGGGCCTTGACGGTCTTCGACGTGCCCGAGTCCGGGTCGTTGGTCACCAGCAGGCTGGTGAGCCGGGAGATGCTGGTGGCGACGTGCAGCCCGGCC
>NZ_BNBF01000021.1:31590-35339 GCF_014654935.1 Streptomyces capoamus | reverse complement strand
TCGGTGGCGCGGTCCTCCAGCAGCTCCCGCTCGGTGGAGGTGTCACCCGAGAAGGCCACCCGCATGCCCTGTTTGAGGGGTTTGCCCTCTTCATAGCGGCCCGGGTTGGGATGGGGGCATGCGGGCCTTTTGCGGGAAGGGCGCCAACTGCCAGGCCGGTAGACACCGTAGCCACCCGACGACTGACGGGGCACTGGCCGGTCCGACCACTCCGTCAGCGGCCGGCACTCCAGCAGCGGCAGCCGCACACCGCTTTGCGCCGCTGCCAGCAGACTGGGCCGGAACGCCTCGGCGAGCACACGCGCGTCGTCCAGCGCGTGGTGCGCCCGCTGCTGCACGACCCCGAAGTGGGCCGCGAGCGACTCCAGTTTGTGGTTGGGCAGCGGCAGCCCCAGCTCCTTCGACAGCGCGATGGTGCACAGCCGTTGCCGCACCGGCGCCTCGCGCCGCACGCGCGCGTACTCGCGCGCGATCATCTGCCAGTCGAAGACGGCGTTGTGCGCGACGAGCACCCGGCCGTCCAGACGGGCGGCGAACTCCTCGGCGATGTCCTCGAACAGCGGGGCGCCTTCGAGGACATCGCTCGTCAGACCGTGTATCCACACCGGTCCCGGATCCCGCTCCGGGTTGACCAGCGTGTACCAGTGGTCCTCGACCTCGCCGCGCGCGTCCAGCCGGTAGACGGCCGCGGAGATGACCCGGTCGTCCCGGGCCAGGCCGGTGGTCTCCACGTCAACGACCGCGTATCCCTTCGGATACGCGGCCGGCCACTGGGTGGGGGAGGACACTGCGGTCGCACGGTCTTCGAGCATGGTCACTGAGGATACGGGTCACGACTGACAGCGCGGTCCCTCAGCCCCGCGGCCCAGCCTGACGGCTCGCCCTCCCGCGCGGTCACCGTACACACGCGCGTGCGAACGCGAAGTCCGTCCGCCCCGCCCGGCGCCGGTGGTGCCGCGGCTCGTCGACGGCGCCCGCGGCGGGCGCCCGCCGGACGGCCGGCACCTCGCCGCCGCGCGCCGCCGCGTGCCACACCGCCGGGTCCCACAGCGACGTGGGCGTACGGCAGTTCGGGCACCAAGCGGCCTCCCGCGCGGGGCGTCGGTACGGCCGCCGTGGCACCCGGGGTGGGATCCTGCGTGCCGTGACCGAACCCACCCACGACGAAGCCCACGGCGGGGCCCTCGGCTCCCGGCTGAACTGGCTCCGCGCGGCCGTGCTCGGGGCGAACGACGGCATCGTCTCCACCGCGGGCCTGGTGGTCGGCGTGGCCGGCGCGACCGAGAACCGGGCCGCCCTGCTCACCGCCGGACTGGCCGGTCTGCTCGCCGGCTCGATGTCCATGGCGGCCGGCGAGTACGTCTCCGTCTCCACCCAGCGCGACTCCGAGAGGGCCGCGCTCGCCCTGGAGAGACGGGAGCTGCGCGAGCAGCCGGAGGCCGAACTGCGGGAGCTGACCGAGCTGCTGGAGGCGCGCGGGCTGTCCCGCGCTGTGGCCCGCGAGGCCGCCGAACAGCTCACTGCGCGGGACGCGCTCAGGGCCCACGCGCGCGTGGAGCTGGGCATCGACCCGGACGAGCTGACCAACCCCTGGAACGCGGCCTGGGCGAGCTTCCTGTCGTTCACCGTGGGCGCCCTGCTGCCCCTGCTGGCCATCGTCCTGCCCCCGGCCGGCTGGCGCCTCACCGTCACCGTCGTCTCGGTCCTGGCCGCCCTCGCCCTCACCGGCTGGTCCAGCGCCCGCCTCGGCGCGGCGGACCCCGGGCGGGCGGTGCTGCGCAACGCGGTGGGCGGGGCACTGGCGATGGGGGTGACCTACGGGGCGGGGACCCTGCTGGGGGCGGCGGGGGTGTGAGCGCCGGCCGGTGCCGGCGAAGCCAGGCGTCGGGGCAGCGGGCAGCGGACGGGCTACGGCACCTCGCCGCGCGCCCCGCGTGGCGGGCGACGTACCGTGAAGGGCGCCCACACCCCCGGGCGCACCCCGCTCTCGCAACGACCCCGCACGAGAAGGATCCCCGTCATGCGCGCCACCACCATCCACGCCCCGTACGACATGCGAGTGGAGGACGTGCCCGAGCCCGTGGTTCAGTTGCCCACCGACGCCGTCGTGCGGGTACTGCGCGCCTGCATCTGCGGCAGCGACCTGTGGGCGTACCGCGGTGAGGCGGCCCGGCAGCCGGGGCAGCGCATCGGGCACGAGTTCCTCGGGATCGTGGAGGAGACCGGCTCCGACGTGGGCACCGTCCACCGCGGTGACCTGGTCGTCGCGCCCTTCATGTGGTCCGACGGCGTCTGCGCCTACTGCCGCGAGGGCCTGACGACGTCCTGCGAGCACGGCGGCTTCTGGGGTTCCGTCGGCTACGACGGCGGCCAGGGCGAGGCCGTCCGGGTGCCCTTCGCCGACGGCACCCTGGTGCGGCTGCCCAAGGACGCGGCCTCCGACGAACGCCTGCTGTCCGCCCTGCTGACCCTGTCCGACGTCCTCGGCACCGGCCACCACGCCGCCCTCGGCGCGGGCGCCCGGCCCGGCGCCACGGTCGCGGTCGTCGGTGACGGCGCGGTCGGCCTGTGCGCCGTCCTGGCCGCCAAGCGGCTCGGTGCCGAGCGGATCATCGCGCTCGGCCGGCACGAGACCCGTACCGGCATCGCGCGCCGGTTCGGGGCCACCGACGTCGTCGCCGAGCGCGGGGAGGCCGCCGTCGAGGCCGTCCGTGAGCTGACCCGCGGCCAGGGCGCCCACTGCGTCGTGGAGGCGGTCGGCACCGAGCAGTCCATGCGGACGGCCGTCGGCATCACCCGGGACGGCGGTGCCATCGGCTTCGTGGGCGTGCCGCACGGCAGCGGCACCGGCCTGGACCTGGGCGTGATGTTCGACCGGAACATCGCCCTCCGCGGCGGCGTCGCCCCGGTCCGGGCCTACATCCCGGACCTGCTGCCCGACGTGCTCGACGGCACGATCGACCCCTCGCCGGTGTTCGACATGACCGTCGACCTGGAGGGCGTGCCGGCCGGCTACAAGGCCATGGACGAGCGCACCGCGCTCAAGGTGCTCGTGACCGCTTGACCGGCGGCACCGGCGGGGTCCCCCCATACCGTTGACGGCGTTGACGGCGTTGACGGCGTTGACGGCGTTGACGGCGTTGACGGCGCTGACGGCATTGACGGCATTGACGGCATGGGCGGCCGGATCGACGTCGTCGGCCTCACCGCCACGCGGCCGGGTCCGAGCCCCACGGCACCGGGGGCGCGGCCCAGCCGGTGGGGCCGCCGGTGAAGGACAGGGGCGGGCGGGCGTGCCGCAGCCGGCCGAGCGGGCTGTCCGTCTCCGCCAGCCAGGCGTCCGGGCCCGGGCAGGGCTCGCCCTCGGCCGGGTCCGGCCGGATGCCGTCCGTCAGCCAGCGGGCGGTCCGGGCCAGCGCCAGCCGGACCAGTCGGCTCCCGCCCTCGTGCGCCTGCTCGGTCAGGGCCCGCAGCACGGCCGCCGCCAGCAGATAGCCGGTGCCGTGGTCCAGGGCCTGGGCGGGCAGCGCACCGGGCCGCTCCGCCGTGCCCTCGGTCACCGCGATGCCGGTCGCGACCTGCACCAGGCTGTCGAAGCCCCGCCGCCCGCCCCAGGGGCCGTAGCCGCCCCAGGCCGACACCTGGGCCACGACCAGCCCGGGGTGCCGATCGGCCAGCGCGTGCGGAGCCAGCCCGAACCGGTCCAGGGCGCCCGGCCGGTACCCGGTCACCACGACGTCGGCGCCGCT
>NZ_BNBF01000021.1:29227-31540 GCF_014654935.1 Streptomyces capoamus | reverse complement strand
CAGCAGCTCTTCGAGGGTGGCGCGGCCGGCGGCCAGGTCGAGCGTGGCGGACCGCTTGCCGAAGCCCGTGTCGGCCTGCTGGTCCGGCAGTTCCGGCAGCCAGGGCGCGTCGACCCGCAGGACGTCCGCGCCCAGCAGGGCCAGGGTGCGGGTGGCGACCGGACCCGCCAGCACCCGGGTCAGGTCCAGCACCCGCAGGCCGGCGGCGGGCAGCAGGGGAGCGGCGGCCCGGTCCAGGGGCGCCGCCCCGCGCGCGGGGGCGTCGTCGAGCCGCGCGCGTTCCACCAGCGGCCGGGCGGCCACCTCGGCGGCCTGCGGGTGCGCCCGCCACTCCTGCGGCGTGCGCAGGGCCACCGCGAGGCCGCCGGCGCCCTGGACGGCCTCCTCGGTCCGCAGCGCGGAGCGCTCGGCGAGCCGGCCGGCGACCTCGTCCGCGGAGGCGTCCGCCGGCAGGTCCAGCGCGCCGAGCAACCGGGCCCGGTGGTGCGGGTAGTTGGCGTGGGTGCGCACCCAGCCGTCGGCCGTGCGCCAGAACCGCGACAGCGGTGCGAAGGCGTCCGGCGTCCGGCCGTCGACCCGCAGGAGCCGCTCGCTACGGAAGGCGGCGGACACCGCGCCATCGTCCACGGTGACCGCCGGCACCTCGGCGAGGCCGGCCCGTCGCGCCCCCAGCTCGGCGGCGGCCAGCGCGCACGTCGCCACGCACGCGCGGGCCAGCTCGCGGACGGGCAGCCGTGCGCCGAGCACCCCCGGGCGCACGACGGCCGACACGCGCCGGACCGCGGCGGGGTCTCCGCCCACGGCCTCCCATCCATCCTTGATTGCTGTCATTACTTCACTATGCAGTATTGATTGAATCAATGCTGCAGGGACCGGTCCCTCGAATCCGGCTGCCTAGCGCACCGCGCGCAGCGCGTTGACCACGCCGAACCCGTAGAAACCGTTCACCCGCTTGCCGCCGACACAGGTCGCGTCCACGACCCCGTCGCCGTTCCCGTCGTACGGCTCGGCCGGGCAGCCCGGATTGTCCGCCTCGGCCTTCAGTAGCGCCCGCAGCTGCGCCGGGGTGGCGTACGGGTGCGCCGACTTCAGCAGCGCGGCCACCGCGGCCACGTGCGGCGAGGCCATCGACGTGCCCTGCAGGAAGCCGTACTGGTTGTTCGGCATGGTGGACAGGATGCGCCCGTTCTTCGACGGGGTGTCCGGGATCTGGTACTTGTCGCCGCCCGGGCCCGCGACGTCGACGACGCCCTGGCCGTAGCTGGAGTAGTACGACTTGGTGCCCTTCACGCCCACGGCGCTCACGGTCACCACGCCGGGCAGCTGGGTCGGCACGTCGAAGCACTCGTGCGGGTCGATGGTGCGGGTCTGCGCGGTGGAGTCGTCGGGGCTGGATTCGTCCACGATCGCGTCGGCGTCCAGGTCGTGATTGGAGTTGCCGGCCGAGGCGACGTTGAGCGTGCCCTTGCGCTGGGCGTACAGCTGGGCCCTGTTGACCGCGTCGACGATGGCGCGTTGATCGGGGTCGTCCATGCAGTTGTACAGCCACGGATCGACGTAGTAGCTGTTGTTGGTGATCTCGATGCCGTGGTCCGCGGCGAACACGAACGCGCACACCACGCTCTCCGGATAGAACAGCGAGGTCGCGTCGGGCTGCGCCACCGTGATGCTCGCGACCTTCACGCCCGGCGCCACCCCGGCGACGCCTATGCCGTTGCGGGCGGCGGCTATCTCACCGGCCACGTGCGTGCCGTGGTAGTGGTCGGCGTCCGCCGGCCGCCACGCGCCGTACGTCGTGTCCGCCTTGCCGCTCACACAGCTCGCCGACTGGGACGCGGAGAAGTTCGGGGCGATGTCCGGGTGGGTGTCGTCGACGCCCGTGTCGATGACACCCACCGTCACGTTCCGGCTGCCGGGGTTGATCTGCGCCGCCCGGTCGGCCCCGATGGCGCGCAGGTCCCACTGGTCCGCCTCCAGCGGTTCCTCGCCCGCCGCCGCGCCCGCCGCGAGCCGCGCCCGCTCCGCCCGGGACAGCACCTGCGCCGCGCCCTCGTCCGTCGTGCCCGCCGCGCTGAGCGGCGCGGTACGGGTGGCGCCCGCCGAGTCGACCCCGCGCACCGCGCGCATCCGCGCGCCGAAGTCCGGGTTCGCGGAGTGGACGACGATGACGCCGATCCGGTCGTAAGCGGCCACGACCGTACCGCCGTTGCGGGCTATCTCCCGCTGCACGGACTCGATCGTGCGGTGGTCGGTGCGGGTGTTGACCACGTAGGCGAGGCTCGGGCCGTCCGCCGCCCGTGCCACCGTGCCGGC
>NZ_BNBF01000021.1:992-29168 GCF_014654935.1 Streptomyces capoamus | reverse complement strand
GGCGGGCGCCGCCGAGGCCGCCGACGGCAGGAAGCCGAGCGAGGCGGTCAGCGACAGCACGACGGGCACCGCGAGCGCGAGACGGCGTCTGGAGCGCAGATGAGCCATGGGTTCTCCACATCATCCGGGTACGGGGACCGCCCGGCACGCGGGGTCGCGTTCGGGCAGGTACATGACGGGTGGTGCAGGCCGAAGCTATCTGCCGCGCACGATCTCCGAAAGGGCGCGGCGGACTTGAACCGCTCCGCGTGCGACGCCGTGACCGTGGACGGGGGACCCGGCACCGCCGCGACCCCCCGCGGGGATCACTCAGCGGAGCCGTGAGGCGACTACCGGTAACGTGACCCCGGGTCCTGTGAGGCCAGACAGCGCATGTCCGTGACGCGAGGAGAGCCCGTGGCTACCGAGACACCGCCACCCGCGAAACCCCAAGCTTCCCTTCCCTCCACCGAGGAGTTCACCGAGGTGCAGCAGAGCGCGGAGTTCGGTGAACTGCGCCGCGCCCACCGCTCGTTCGCCTTCCCGGTGACCATCGCCTTCATCGCCTGGTACCTGCTGTACGTCCTGCTGTCGAACTACGCGGGCGGCTTCATGGGCACCAAGGTGGCCGGCCACGTCAACGTGGCCCTCGTCCTGGGCCTCGCCCAGTTCCTCACCACGTTCCTCATCGCCTGGTGGTACGCACGGCGCGCCGCCGCCCGCCTCGACCCCCGGGCCGAGGCCATCAAGTCCCGGATGGAGGCCGGAGCATGAGCCCCGTTCAGCACACCCTGCTCGCCGCGGGCGAGGCGAGCGAACACCGGACGCTGATCGTCACCCTGTTCGCGGTCTTCGTCGCCGCGACCCTCGTCATCACCGTCCGGGCCGGCCGGCAGACCAAGGACGCCGCCGACTTCTACGCCGGTGGACGGCAGTTCACCGGCTTCCAGAACGGCCTCGCCGTCTCCGGCGACTACATGTCCGCCGCGTCCTTCCTCGGCATCGCCGGCGCCATCGCCCTCTTCGGCTACGACGGCTTCCTGTACTCCATCGGCTTCCTCGTCGCCTGGCTGGTCGCGCTGCTCCTGGTCGCCGAGCCGCTGCGCAACTCCGGCCGCTACACGATGGGCGACGTGCTCGCCTACCGGATGCGCCAGCGCCCGGTCCGCACGGCCGCCGGCACCTCCACGATCGTGGTGTCGATCTTCTACCTGCTGGCCCAGATGGCCGGCGCCGGCGTCCTCGTCTCCCTGCTCCTCGGCATCACCAGCGACGGCGGCAAGATCGGGATCGTCGCCCTGGTCGGCGTACTGATGATCGTGTACGTCACCATCGGCGGCATGAAGGGCACCACCTGGGTGCAGATGGTCAAGGCGGTCCTGCTGATCATCGGCGCCCTGCTGCTGACCTTCCTGGTCCTGCTGAAGTTCGACTTCAACGTCTCGGAGCTGCTCGGCCGGGCCGCCGACCACAGCGGCAAGGGCAGCGCCTTCCTGGAGCCTGGCCTGAAGTACGGCGCCACCGGCACCACCAAGCTGGACTTCCTCTCGCTCGGCATCGCCCTGGTCCTGGGCACCGCCGGACTGCCGCACATCCTCATCCGCTTCTACACGGTCCCCACCGCCAAGGCCGCCCGGAAGTCCGTCCTCTGGGCCATCGGCCTGATCGGCACCTTCTACCTGATGACCCTCGCCCTCGGTTTCGGCGCCGCCGCGCTGATCGAACCGGACGAGATCATCTCCTCCAACAAGGCGGGCAACACGGCCGCCCCCCTCCTGGCGCTCCACCTGGGCGGCGTCGACTCCGACTGGGGAGCCGTCCTGCTCGCCACGATCTCCGCGGTCGCCTTCGCCACCATCCTCGCGGTCGTCGCCGGACTGACCCTGGCCTCGTCGTCGTCGTTCGCGCACGACATCTACGCCAACGTCATCAAGAAGGGGCAGGCCACCGAGAAACAGGAGATCGGCGCGGCCCGCTGGGCGACCGTCGGCATCGGCGCGGTCTCGATCCTGCTCGGCGCCCTGGCCCGCGACCTCAACGTGGCCGGCCTGGTCGCCCTCGCCTTCGCGGTCGCCGCCTCCGCCAACCTGCCGACCATCCTCTACAGCCTGTTCTGGAAGCGGTTCACCACCGCGGGTGCCCTGTGGTCGATCTACGGCGGCCTGGTCACCGCGGTCGGCCTGGTGCTGTTCTCCCCGGTGGTCTCCGGCAAGCCGACCTCCATGTTCCCCGGCGTCGACTTCCACTGGTTCCCGCTGGAGAACCCCGGCCTCATCTCCATCCCGGTCGGCTTCCTGCTCGGCGTCGTGGGCACCCTGCTGTCGAAGGAGACCCCGGACGCGGGCAAGTACGCCGAACTGGAGGTGCGCTCCCTGACGGGCACCGGAGCCCACTGACGGTTCCCACTGACGGTTCCCACGGACGACCGCGTCGGACGGGGCTGTGCAGTCCTACGACGCGGTCGCGTCCCACCTCGTGGGATCGGCCGCTGTCGTTGTCGGCGGCGTCACGTAGGCTCGCAGGTGACGGGCGACGCACGCCCGAGCCCGGAACGGGTGACCGGGAGAGGGAGGGGGCCCACGTGCTCATCGACACCTACGGCCGAGTCGCCACCGACCTGAGGGTCTCGCTGACCGACCGCTGCAACCTGCGCTGCACCTACTGCATGCCCGAGGAAGGCCTGCAGTGGCTGGCCAAGCCGGACCTGCTCACGGACGACGAGATCGTCCGGCTGGTCGACATCGCGGTGCGCTCCCTCGGCATCGAGGAGGTCCGCTTCACCGGCGGCGAGCCGCTGCTGCGCCCGGGCCTGGCCGGCATCGTCGAGCGCGTCGCGGCCCTCGCCCCGCGCCCGCAGATCTCCCTCACCACCAACGGCATCGGCCTCAGGCGCACCGCGGCCGCCCTGAAGGCGGCGGGCCTGGACCGGGTCAACGTCTCCCTGGACACCCTGCGCCCGGACGTCTTCAAGACCCTCACCCGCCGCGACCGCCACAAGGACGTCCTGGAAGGCCTGGAAGCCGCCCGCGAGGCCGGGCTGAACCCCGTCAAGGTCAACTCGGTGCTGATGCCGGGCCTGAACGACGACGAGGCCCCGGACCTGCTCGCCTGGGCGGTGGAGCACGACTACGAGCTGCGCTTCATCGAGCAGATGCCCCTGGACGCCCAGCACGGCTGGAAACGCGAGGGCATGGTCACCGCCGGCGACATCCTCGCCTCCCTGCGCACCCGCTTCGAACTCACCGCGGAGGGCGCGGACGAGCGCGGCTCGGCACCGGCCGAGCGCTGGCTGGTGGACGGCGGCCCGCACCGGGTCGGCGTCATCGCCTCGGTCACCCGGCCGTTCTGCGCCGCCTGCGACCGCACCCGCCTCACCGCCGACGGCCAGATACGCACCTGTCTGTTCGCCACCGAGGAGACCGACCTGCGCGCGGCCCTGCGCTCGGGTGCCCCGGACGAGGAGATCGCCCGGATCTGGAAGCAGGCGATGTGGGGCAAGAAGGCCGGTGCGGGCCTCGACGACCCCGCCTTCGTCCAGCCGGACCGCCCCATGTCGGCGATCGGCGGCTAGCGCCCGGACCGTCGCCCGTCGCCCGTCGCCCGTCGCCCGCCGTCAGCCGCGGGTGTCCTCCGCCGCCTGCCACTCCTCCAGCGGTACGACGTCCTTCAGCATCCCGCGCACGCCGAGGAACTGCGCCAGGTGCTCGCGGTGCTCCTCGCAGGCCAGCCAGGTCTTGCGCCGCTCCGGCGTGTGGATCTTCGGGTTGTTCCACGCCAGCACCCACACGGCGGTGGTGCGGCAGCCCTTGGCGGAACAGATCGGGGTCTCGTCACTCACGGGTTTCGTCTCGGGTTCGTCTCGTGAAAGGGCCGGAACACGGCGACGCCGGGCAGCCACGGGGGGAGCTGCCCGGCGTCGGTCCATCGCTCCGACGGGGGATGCGGAGCGCGTACGCAGTATGTCACGGCTACCCCATCGCCCGGCACCGGAACAGCAGGATTGATCTGAGGTTTTCTTGAGCTTGCCGTAGGGCCGTGTTCCGCTTCCGCCGGGTGTCCGCCGTGCTCAGACCGGGCCGGGGTGCTCACCACGGACTCCGGCCGCCGGGCCCGGCGGCACGTCCTCCGGCGCGGACCGCGGCTCAGGTCCCGGCGCGGACCGCCGTTCGGACTCGCCCACCGGCTCCCGCACGGACTCCCGCCCGGTTTCTCCCCGTTCCTCCCCGCTCCCGGACGGCGCGATCATGGGCCGCATCGGCGCGGTCACGAACGTCGACGGGAGGGACGGCGGCCGCTCCCGGCCAGCGTTGGCCACCACCACGGCGATGTAGGGGAGGACCGCGCCGAGTACCAGCGCGACGATCGCGACGTGCCGCTCGACGTTCCACAGGGAGGCCGCGAGGATCACCGACACGGTACGGACCGACATGGAGATCACGTACCGCCGCTGCCGGCCCCGGACGTCCTCGGCGAGTCCCGTCCGGGCACCGGTGATCCGGAACACCTGGACGTTCCCGGCGTGTTGTTTCCGCATCACTTTCCACCATCCGCCCGCATCGGACTCTCCTCGGCCCGCACCCTCGTCCGCGCCCGGCGGAGAACCCGGGCGGGACTCCTCCCACGGTACGCCGCGCCCCCACCGCCCACGAGACCGGGTCGCCCCCGCCTGCGGCGACGCCTCGGGCCCCCGCCGCGCACGGGGGAACCCGACATGCGTCGTACGGCGCCGCCGATCACACTGGGCGTAATGCTCACGTCGAGCTGTAGGAGGAGGCGGCCATGGGCTGGTTGTGGGCGATCATCGTGGGATTCGTCCTGGGCCTCATCGCCAAGGCGATCATCCCGGGCAAACAGCACAGCCCCCTGTGGCTGACGACGATCTGCGGCATGCTGGGCGCCATCGTCGGCAACGCGGTCGCTCGCGCGATCGGTGTCGAGGCGACCCGGGGCATCGACTGGAGCCGGCACATCTTCCAGCTCGTGGCCGCGATCATCATCGTCGCCGCGGTGGACGCCCTCTACATGGCGACGCTGGGCAGGAGGAAGCAGCAGCGGGCCTGACCTGCGAAGGGGGCGCGGGGCCCGGACGGTCCGCCGCGACGGCGGCGGTCACCGGTGCCCCACGCCCGCGGCGCTCAGGCGCCCGCGACCTCCACCGCGGCCAGGTTCTTCTTCCCGCGCCGCAGCACCAGCCACCGGCCGTGCAGCAGATCGTCGGCGGAGGGCACCGCGTCCTCGGCGGTCACCTTCACGTTGTTCACGTACGCCCCGCCCTCCTTCACGGTCCGCCGCGCGGCGGACTTGCTGGCGACCAGCCCGACCTCGGTGAGCAGGTCCACCACCGGAGCCAGCTCGGTGACCCGGACGTGCGGCACCTCGGACAGCGCCGCAGCCAGCGTCCGCCCGTCCAGCTCCGCCAGCTCTCCCTGCCCGAACAGGGCGCGGGACGCGGCGATCACCGCCGCCGTCTGGCCGGCGCCGTGCACCAGGGTCGTCAGCTCCTCGGCGAGCGCCCGCTGCGCCGCCCGGGCCTGCGGACGCTCCTCGGTCTGCCGCTCCAGCTCCTCGATCTCCTCGCGGGAGCGGAAGCTGAAGATGCGCAGGAACTTGGAGACGTCCCGGTCGTCCGCGTTGACCCAGAACTGGTAGAACGCGTACGGCGTGGTCATCTCCGGGTCGAGCCACACCGTGCCGGACTCGGTCTTGCCGAACTTGGTGCCGTCCGCCTTGGTGATCAGCGGGGTGCCCAGGGCGTGCACCACGGCGTCCGGCTCGGCCCGGTGGATCAGGTCCGTGCCGGAGGTGAGGTTGCCCCACTGGTCGCTGCCGCCGGTCTGCAGCGTGCAGCCGTGCCGCCGGTACAGCTCCAGGAAGTCCATGCCCTGGAGGATCTGGTAGCTGAACTCGGTGTAGCTGATGCCCGCGTCGGAGTTGAGCCGCCGGGAGACGGCCTCCTTGGCGATCATCTTGTTGACCCGGAAGTGCTTGCCGATGTCCCGCAGGAACTCGATGGCCGACAGGCCCTGAGTCCAGTCCAGGTTGTTGACCATCACCGCGGCGTTCGGCCCGTCGAAGTGGAGCAGCGGCTCGATCTGGGCGCGCAGCCGCTCCACCCAGCCGGCGACGACCTCCGGCGCGTTCAGCGTGCGCTCGGCCGTCGGCTTCGGGTCGCCGATGAGACCCGTGGCACCGCCGACCAGCGCCAGCGGACGGTTCCCCGCCTCCTGGATGCGGCGCATCGTCAGGATCTGCACCAGGTTGCCCAGGTGCAGGCTGGGCGCGGTCGGGTCGAAGCCGCAATAGAACGTGACGGGGCCGTCCGCGAACGCCTTGCGCAGTGCGTCCTCGTCCGTGGAGAGGGCGATGAGCCCCCGCCACTTCAGCTCGTCGACGATGTCCGTCACGGTTCTCGTGTCTCCTTGATGATCTTCGGGCAGCCGGGTGACACCCGACCACGAACGCCTACGAGGTTATACGCCCTGGCTGACAGAGCTCATGTTGAAATCGGGGACGCGCAGCGCGGGCATCGCGGCCCGGGTGAACCAGTCGCTCCACTCCCGCGGCAGCGTCTTCTCCGTCCGCCCGGCCTCGGTCGCCCGGCCCAGCAGGTTCACCGGCGACTCGTTGAACCGGAAATTGTTCACCTGCCCGGTCACCTCGCCGTCCTCCACGAGGTAGACGCCGTCCCGGGTCAGGCCCGTCAGCAGCAGCGTGGCCGGGTCGACCTCGCGGATGTACCACAGGCAGGTCAGCAGCAGCCCGCGCCCGGTGGCCGCGACCATCTCCTCCAGGGAACGGTCCTCGCCGCCGTCCAGGATCAGGTTGCCCAGCGCCGGGGCGACCGGCAGCCCGGTCAGGCCCGCGCTGTGCCGGGTGGTGGTCAGGTGCTTGAGCACGCCCCCGGAGATCCACTCGGTGGCGTGGGCCGGCAGCCCGTTGTCGAACACCGACTGGTCGCCGCCGGAGGAGTGGGCGACCACGAAGGGCGCGCACTCCAGGCCCGGCTCGTCCGGGTCGCTGCGCAGGGTCAGCGGCAGCTCGCTGAGCCTGTCACCGACCCGCGTGCCCCCACCGGGCTTCGAGAACACCGTCCGGCCCTCGGCCGCGTCCCGGCCCGACGCCGACCACAGCTGGTAGATCAGCAGGTCCGCCACGGCGGTCGGCGGCACCAGCGTCTCGTAGCGGCCGGCGGGCAGCTCCACGCGCCGCTCCGCCCAGCCGAGCCGTACGGCCAGCTCGGCGTCGAGCGCGCCCGGGTCGACGTCCTTGAAGTCCCGGGTGGACCGGCCCGCCCACGCCGAGCGGGTACGGTCCGGCGACTTGGCGTTCATCTCCAGCGTGCCGGTGGGCTGGTCGTGCCGCAGGCGCAGCCCGGTGGACGTCCCCAGGTACGTCGACACCAGCTCGTGGTTGGCGAAGCCGTACAGCTCCCGCCCGCCCGCACGCGCGCGGGCGAAGGCCTCGCCGAGCGCCGGGGCGAAGTCGGCGAACACGGCGGAGGAGGTCTCGGCGGGCGCGTCCGTGAAGTCGGGGGACTCCGGCACCCCGCCGACCAGCGGCTGCGCGTCCTCGGCGGGCCCGGCACCGCGCGCGGCGGCCTCCGCGGCCCGCACCAGCGGCTCCAGCTCCCCGGCGGTGACCGCGGACCGGGACACCACACCGGACGCGGTGCCCTCCTTGCCGTCCACGGTCGCGATCACCGTGAGCGTACGGCCCCGGGTCACGCCGTTGGTGGTGAGCGCGTTGCCCGCCCAGCGCAGGTTGGCGGTGGAGTGCTCGTCGGCGATGACGACGCAGCCGTCGGCCCGGGACAGCGCGAGCGCCTGCTCGACGATCTCGTGCGGCTTCGTGGTGCGGGCGCTCATCGGCCGGCCTCCTGCGTGGTGTTGAGGATGTTGACGCCCCTGAAGAGGGCGGACGGGCACCCGTGCGACACGGCGGCCACCTGGCCCGGCTGGGCCTTGCCGCAGTTGAAGGCACCACCGAGGACGTAGGTCTGCGGTCCGCCGACGGCCGCCATGGAGCCCCAGAAGTCGGTGGTCGTGGCCTGGTAGGCGACGTCCTTCAGCTGCCCGGTGATCCGCCCGTTCTCGATCCGGAAGAAGCGCTGGCCGGTGAACTGGAAGTTGTACCTCTGCATGTCGATCGACCACGAGCGGTCGCCGACGACGTAGATGCCCCGGTCGACGCCCCCGATCAGGTCCTCCGTCGACATCCCGGCCGGATCCGGTCGCAGGGACACGTTGGCCATCCGCTGCACCGGCACGTGCGCCGGCGAGTCGGCGTACGCGCACCCGTTGGACCGCTCGAACCCGGTGAGCCGGGCGATCCGCCGGTCCAGCTGGTAGCCGACGAGCGTGCCCTCCCTCACCAGGTCCCAGGACTGCGCCTCGACGCCCTCGTCGTCGTAGCCGATGGTGGCGAGGCCGTGTTCGGCGGTGCGGTCGCCGGTGACGTTCATCAGCTCGGAGCCGTACCGCAGCTTGCCCAGCTGGTCGAAGGTGGCGAAGGAGGTGCCGGCGTAGGCCGCCTCGTAGCCGAGGGCGCGGTCCAGCTCGGTGGCGTGGCCGATGGACTCGTGGATGGTCAGCCACAGGTTGGACGGGTCGACCACCAGGTCGTAGAGGCCCGGCTCCACGCTCGGCGCCCGCATCTTCTCGGCGAGCAGCTCCGGGATCCGCTCCAGCTCGCCGTCCCAGTCCCAGCCGGTCCCGGTCAGGTACTCCCAGCCGCGCCCCGCCGGCGGGGCGAGGGTCCGCATCGAGTCGAACTCACCGCTCGACTCGTCGACCGAGACGGCGGTCAGCTGCGGGTGCAGCCGTACCCGCTGCTGGGTGGTGACCGTCCCGGCCGTGTCCGCGTAGAACTTGTTCTCGTGCACGGTGAGCAGCGAGGCGTCGACGTGGTCGACGCCGTTCGCCGCCAGCAGCCGGTTGCTCCATTCCGCGAGCAGCGCCGACTTCTCCTCGTCCGGCACCGAGAACGGGTCGGTCTCGTACGACGACACCCACGTCCGGTCGGCGTGCACCGGCTCGGCGGCCAGCTCGACCCTCTCCTCGGAGCCGGCGGCCCGGATCACCTGCCCGGACAGCTTGGCCATGGCCACCGCCTGCGAGGCGACCCGGGCGGCGGCGTCCATGGTCAGGTCCACCCCGGAGGCAAAACCCCAGGTGCCCCCGTGCACGACCCGGACCGCGTACCCGAGGTCGGTGGTGTCCGACGAGCCGGCGGGTTTGGCGTCCCGCAGCCGCCAGGACGCGCTGCGCACCCGCTCGAACCGGAAGTCCGCGTGCTCGGCCCCGAGCGCCCGCGCCCGCGCGAGCGCCGCGTCGGCGAGGGCGCGCAGGGGTAGTGCCAGGAACGACTGATCGATGTCATGGGGCACGGGTGGGCATCCCTTCGGCTGTCGCTGTCGCTGTCGCGGTCCCGCTGTCGGTGCGTGTGCCAGTATCTCCCCACGCGCGGGCGGCGACGGGAGCCCGCCGGGGAACGGCCGGACTGTAGGAACCCCACAGGGTCTCCCGTGAGCCACTGTCGGTGCCCGCTTGTCCCCCCGCGCGGCGCTACCGATAGGTTTCCGGTGAAGCCGCCTGTCATCCAGGAGTCCGGGCGGACATGCAGGACCGCTATCGAAAGGGTGATCCGTTGAGCCGCTCGGTTCTCGTCACCGGAGGCAACCGGGGCATCGGCCTCGCCGTCGCCCGCGCGTTCGCCGACGCCGGCGACAAGGTCGCGATCACGTACCGCTCGGGTGAGCCGCCGGCCGGCTTCCTGGCCGTCAAGTGCGACATCACCGACCCGGAGCAGGTGGAGCAGGCCTACAAGGAGATCGAGGAGCAGCACGGCCCGGTCGAGGTGCTGGTCGCCAACGCCGGCGTCACCAAGGACCAGCTCCTCATGCGCATGACCGAGGAGGACTTCACCTCGGTCATCGACACCAACCTCACCGGCACCTTCCGGGTCGTCAAGCGCGCCAACCGCGGCATGCTGCGCGCCAAGAAGGGCCGGGTCGTCCTGATCTCGTCCGTGGTCGGTCTGCTCGGCTCGGCGGGGCAGGCGAACTACGCCGCCTCCAAGGCAGCCCTGGTCGGTTTCGCGCGGTCCCTCGCCCGGGAGCTGGGCTCGCGCAACATCACCTTCAACGTCGTCGCGCCGGGCTTCGTCGACACCGCCATGACGAAGGTGCTCAGCGACGAGCAGCGCCAGAGCATCGTCGCGCAGGTGCCGCTCGGCCGTTACGCGCAGCCCGAGGAGATCGCCGCGACGGTGCGGTTCCTCGCCTCGGACGACGCCTCGTACATCACTGGAGCCGTCATTCCGGTTGACGGCGGACTGGGAATGGGTCACTGAACACCATGAGCGGAATTCTCGAGGGCAAGCGCATCCTGGTCACCGGTGTGCTGATGGAGTCCTCCATCGCATTCCACGTCGCCAAGCTCGCCCAGGAGCAGGGCGCCGAGATCATCCTGACCGCGTTCCCGCGGCCCACGCTGACCGAGCGCATCGCCAAGAAGCTGCCGAAGCCGGCCAAGGTCATCGAGCTGGACGTGACGAACGAGGAGCACCTCGCGCGCCTGGCCGACGTCGTCGGCGAGGAGCTGGGCGGCCTCGACGGCGTCGTCCACTCCATCGGCTTCGCCCCGCAGGACGCGCTCGGCGGCAACTTCCTGAACACGCCGTTCGAGTCGGTGGCCACCGCCATGCACGTCTCGGCGTTCTCCCTGAAGTCCCTGACCATGGCCTGCCTGCCGCTGATGCAGAACGGCGGCTCGGTCGTCGGCCTCACCTTCGACGCCCAGTACGCCTGGCCGCAGTACGACTGGATGGGCCCGGCGAAGGCCGCCCTGGAGGCGACGAACCGCTACATGGCGCGTGACCTGGGCAAGCAGGACATCCGCTGCAACCTCATCTCCGCGGGCCCGATCGGCTCCATGGCCGCCAAGTCCATCCCGGGCTTCGCGGAGCTGGCCTCCGTGTGGGACAACCGCTCCCCGCTGGAGTGGGACCTGAACGACCCCGAGCCGGCCGGCCGCGGTGTCGTCGCCCTGCTGAGCGACTGGTTCCCGAAGACCACGGGCGAGATCATCCACGTCGACGGCGGTCTGCACGCCATCGGCGCCTGACGGGCCCCCGGGACCGTACCGACGCCCCGTTCCCCGCCGCGCGGGGAGCGGGGCGTCACCCGTTCGGCTCACCGGCCGGGCCGCCGCAGCGCCGACGGCGCACGCTGGATTACGCCTTCCCCGCACGTCCCTCCGCAGCCCGGCCGAGGAGGTCCCCTTGTGCGCCTGTCCCGCAGCCTGGCCCCGGTGACCGTGGCCCTCGCCGTCGTCCTCTCCCTGCCGTACGACGCGCTGTCCCACGCGCGCGTGAGCGACGGCAAGCCGCCCGCGCAGAGCCGGTTCGGCGCCTCCTGCCGTACGGCCGTCCGGGGCTCCCACGTGGTGGCCTACTGCCACAACCCCTACGTCGACACCGACCGGGTGCGGCTGCACATCGAGTGCGACCGCTGGTGGGACATCGACACCGACAGCGCCCCGGTGGACGCCGGGCCCGCCATGACCGTACGGCTCACCGGCCGCTGCTGGAAGGAGGTCCGCTCGGTCTGGATCAGCCACCAAAGGGCGCGGTGAACCGGCCCCGGTCGCACAGGAACGGATAGCTCGCGGCCTCCGCCGCGGCGGCCTGCGTGTCGCCCGCGCGGATCGCGTCGACCAGACGCGCGTGGTCCATGTGCGTCTCCGGCGTCAGCTCCGCCCCGACGTCGGCGCGCAGCCACTCCCGCAGCACCTCGCCGAGATCGGCGTACATCGCGGTCATCACGTCGTTGTGGGAGGCGGCCACCACGGCCAGGTGGAAGGTGGCGTCGGCCGTCACGAACGCCTCCGCGTCACCGGTCTCCCAGGCCTCCTCGCGCCGCCCCAGCAGCGTGTCCAGCTGCTTGAGGTCCTTCTCGGTGCGCCGTTCGGCGGCCAGCTTCGCCGCGGCCGACTCCAGCGTCGACCGCAGTTCGGCGATGTGCCGCGGATCGGCGCCGGCGAAGCGGCGGTGCATCACGCCGGCCAGCTCGCTGGTGGCCACGACGTACGTGCCCGAGCCCTGGCGGATGTCCAGCAGACCGTTGTGCGCGAGGGCGCGGACGGCCTCGCGGACGGTGTTGCGCGCGACACCGAGCTGCTCGACCAGTTCCGGCTCGGTCGGGATGCGGGAGCCGACCGGCCACTCGCCGGAGGTGATCTGCGTGCGCAGCGCGGCGATGACCTGCTCGGACAGCGCCGACCGGCGCGGGTGGCTCAAGGGCATGGCCCACCTTCGCACGACGGGCCCGGGCGCGGACTCCTCGGGCATGGACAACCAATCATCCCATGATTCTATGATGGGTCCATGGCTAGTGAGGAAACCCGCGCAGTGCCCACCCGTACGGCGACACCGCCCGCCGGAGGCGGTACGTCCGGCGTGCCGCGCCCGCAGGAGACGGAACCCGGCGCGCACCGCCCGCGCGCGTGGGCGATGCGCCTGGTCGTCGTCGGCATCGTGCTCTCCGCGCTGAACCTCCGCCCGGCCATCACCAGCCTCGGCGCCCTCCTGGAGGAGGTCCGCGACGGGCTCGGCATGAGCGGCGGCGTGGCCGGCCTGCTCACCTCCGTCCCCCCGCTGTGCTTCGCCGTCTTCGGCGTGGCGGCGCCCCGCCTGGCCCGCCGCTTCGGGCCGGCCGCCGTGGTGTGCGCCGGCATGGCCGCCATCACCGCCGGCCTGCTCGTGCGGCCCTACGTCGGCGGCACGGCCGGATTCCTGGCCGCCAGCGCGCTCGCCCTGATGGGCATCGCCGTCAGCAACGTCCTGATGCCGGTCATCGTCAAGCGCTGCTTTCCCGACAAGGTCGGCTCCATGACCGGCCTGTACTCGATGGCCCTCGCCCTCGGCACCTCCGTCGCCGCCGCGGTGACCGTCCCGCTGACCGACGCCCTGGGCGGCGGCTGGCGAGACGGCCTCGCCGTGTGGGCCGCCCTGGCCGCCGCGGCCGTGCTGCCCTGGCTGCCGCTCGTCCGCCACCGCGGCACCGCCGGGCCCCGGGAGCCGGAGCGCGAGCGCGGGACGGCCCGCGAGACGGAACGCGAGCGCGGGGCGGCCCCGCAGCACGCGCCGCTGCGCATCACCCGCAGCCGCACCGCCTGGGCGCTCGCCGCCTTCTTCGGCCTCCAGGCCACCGCCGCCTACGTCACCATGGGCTGGATGCCGCAGATCTTCCGGGACGCCGGCGTCCCCGCGGGCACCGCGGGCGTGCTGCTCGCCGTCACCATGGTGATGGGCGTGCCGCTGGCCTTCGTCATCCCGCGGGTCGCCACCCGGCTGCCCCACCAGGGGCCGATCGTGCTCGTCCTGGGCGTCTGCGGCCTCGCCGGGTACGCCGGGCTGTACCTCGCCCCGGCCGGCGGCGCCTGGGCCTGGGCGCTGCTGCTGGGCGTGTCCAACTGCGCCTTCCCGCTCGCGCTGACCATGGTCGGCATGCGGGCCCGCAGCGGTCCGGGCGTGGCCCAGCTGTCCGCCTTCGCGCAGAGCACCGGCTATCTGATCTCCATCCCCGGCCCGCTGCTGGTCGGTGTGCTCTACCAGCGGAGCGGTGGCTGGGGGCTGCCGATCGCCCTCATGGCGACCCTCATGGTGCCGCAGATGGCGGTGGGCTTCCTGGCGGGCCGCGACCGCACGGTGGAGGACGAGGCGACACGCTGACCCGCCGGCGGGTGCCCCGGCGCCGCCGTGCGGCAGCCGGGGTGCGAGACTGGGCCCATGCAGCCTGTGCTCGACCCGAACCCGCGAAACGGCCAGAAGAAGCTGCTGCTCGTCTTCGGCTCGTTCCTCGCCATCTTCGTGATCATCGCCATCGTGGCGACCCTCGCGTCCCCCTGACGGCGGCCTTCCTCCCCGCGGGAGGTGGGGCGGGCCCCCCATCCCCTAGGGGGAAAGGCTCAGGGTCGACTGGGTGGAAGCCCGGATGGGCCGACGGCCCCGCATTCCGTAGTTTCGAGAGGTGACCGCACCCGGCGGTCCCGGATCCGCTCGAAGCCCCACGGAGGCGACCATGCCGACCCGCGTCCACTCCCGGCCCCACCCGGCCACCACGGGCGGCGTCGACAGCAGACTGCCCTGGTGGGCGCTCGCCCTGCCGGCCCTCGCGTTCCTCGTGCTGCTCGCCCTCGTCCTGGACCCCGCCGACGCCCACGCCGCCGGCGGCGACCCGGCGATAGCGCGCCTGCTGGAGCGCGCCCAGCAGTTCCTCGCGCGCTGACGGCAAGCGCCCCCACGCGGTGAACCCGCATGTCAACTCCCTGCGCCGGGTGGCCTGTTTCATGCGAAGCTGGGTGCCATGAGCGTCGCAGAACCCCGCAGGATCGTCCTCTTCCGGCATGCGAAAGCCGACTGGCCCCAGGTCCCCGACCACGAGCGCCCGCTCGCCGAGCGGGGCCGCACGGACGCCGCCGTCGCCGGACGCAAGCTGGCCGACACCGGCATCGCCTTCGACCTGGCCCTGTGCTCCACGGCGACCCGCACCCGCGAGACCTGGAAGCTCGCCGTGCACGAGCTGGCCCACCGGCCGAAAACCGTCTACGAGGAGCGGATCTACGAGGCCTCGCCCGGCGAGCTGATCGCCGTGCTCAACGAGCTCCCGGACGAGGCGCGCCACGTCATCCTGATCGGCCACAACCCCGGCGTGCACGGCCTGGCCGACATTCTGGCGGCCTCGGCCGAGGACGACGTCCGCGAGCGGATGAACCGCCGGGGCTTCCCCGCCGCCGCCTTCGCCCTGCTGACCTTCGACGGCCCCTGGAAGAGCCTGGAGCCCGCCACGGCCAGGCTCACGGACTACTGGGCACCCGCCGACTGACCCGCCGACCGGCCCGCCGCCGCGACGGCCGCGCCGACGACGGCAGGGCCCGGCACCCGCACGGGTGCCGGGCCCTGCCGGTGGCCGGACGGGGTCCGGTCCCCGCTCAGTCCTCGTCGTGCATGTCGGCGGCCTCGACCTCTTCCCGGGTGATGCCCAGCAGGTAGAGGACCGTGTCGAGGAAGGGGAAGTTCACCGCCGTGTGCGCGGCCTCGCGCACCACCGGCTTGGCGTTGAAGGCCACACCCAGGCCGGCCGCGTTCAGCATGTCCAGGTCGTTGGCGCCGTCGCCGATCGCCACCGTCTGCGACAGCGGCACCCCGGCCTCCGCGGCGAACCGGCGCAGCAGACGCGCCTTGCCCGCCCGGTCCACGATCTCGCCGGTGACCTTGCCGGTCAGCTTCCCGTCGACGATCTCCAGGGTGTTGGCCTGCGCGAAGTCCAGGCCCAGCCGCTCCTTCAGATCGTCGGTGACCTGGGTGAATCCGCCGGAGACGACGCCCACTTGGTAGCCGAGGCGCTTGAGGGTACGGATCAGCGTGCGCGCGCCGGGGGTCAGCCGGACCTCCTCGCGCACCTTCTCCACCACCGACGCGTCCAGGCCCTCCAGCAGCGCCACCCGCGCGTGCAGCGACTGCTCGAAGTCCAGCTCCCCGCGCATCGCCGCGGCCGTCACCTCGGCGACCCGGTCCTCGCAGCCGGCGTGCGCGGCGAACAGCTCGATGACCTCGTCCTGGATCAGGGTCGAGTCCACATCCATGACGACCAGCCGCTGGGCACGCCGGTGCAGGCCCGCCGCGACCACCGCGATGTCGACACCCAGTGCCGCCGCGTCGGACACCAGGGCCGTGCGCAGGGACCCGGTCTCCACACCGGAGACGGCGAACTCCACCGCCGTCACCGGGTACTTGGCGAGCCGGAAGATACGGTCGATGTTGCCGCCCACCTTGGCGATCCGCGCGGCCACGGCGGCCGTCGACTCGGCGGTGAGGGGGTGGCCGAGCACGGTCACCAGCGAGCGCCCCAGACCGCGGGGACGGTTGTCGCCGTGCCCGGAGATGATCTCCGCCTGCATCTTCTGCGACTCGGCCCAGCTGTGCACGGTGGCCCTGAGATCCCCCTCCAGGCCGGCCGGCGGCTGCGTGATCAGCGCGCACAGCACCAGGCGGCCCCGGGTGACGACCTGCTCGATGTCGACCACGTCGACGAGGTAGGCGGCAAGGGTGTCGAACAGCCCGGCCGTGATGCCCGGCCTGTCCTTGCCGAAGATCTTGACGAGGAGGGTGGGGACCTCGGAGGTCTGCGAAGCGGAGGTCTGCGAAGCGCTCATGGTGTCACCACCGTATCCGGCACCCAGTGCCTCCCGCCGCCGAGGTCCGCCTGACGGACACGGAGCCGGCCGGCCCCACCACGAGGGTCCCACGGGTCGCTCCCGACGGCAGGTCCGGGGAGCCGGCTCCGCTGCGGCGAGGGCCGGGTTTCGGTCAGGGGGCCGAGCCTGAAATAGTTCCCCACGATGTTCGACATCCCTAGACTCCCCGCGACGGGGGCAATTCGGGGGACAACTCAGTGGGGCATGGAGTGCCGGAACTCGTACTCGAAACACACGGACGTACCTGGACACTTGATCCGTCCAGGGCATACATCCTCGGACGCGATCCGCAGGGGGACATCGTCTTCGACGACGCCAGGGTCTCCTGGCGGCACGCCACGGTCAGCTTCGACGGCCGCAGTTGGGTCATCGAGGACCATGGCAGCACCAACGGCACGTACGTGCAGGGCCGGCGGATCCAGCGCATGGAGCTGGGCCCCGGCTCGTCGCTGCACCTCGGCAACGCGACCGACGGACCGCGGCTGAACCTGTCCGCGGCCACCGCGCCGGTCGGCGGCCCGGCCCAGCAGCCGCAGACGGCGGCCCCGTACGCGGCCCAGGGCACCGGCGCGCCGGAGTGGGCGCAACAGCTCCCGCAGCAGGCGCCGGCGCATCAGCAGGCCGTGCCGCAGCAGGCCGCGCCGCACCAGGCCGTGCCGCACCAGGCACCCGCGCACCAGCAGGCGCCGCAGCCGGACTGGCAGCAGCAGCCGGGGTTCCCGCAGCAGCAGGCCGGCGCGGCCGAGCCGTACGCGCAGACGCCCGGGGGCGGCGCCGGGGTGCCGCCGGTGCACGGCGACCGCAGCCCGACGACGTTCCACCAGTTCGGGCTCGACCGTGTCATGCGCATCGGCCGTGCCCTGGAGAACGACCTGGTCGTCTCCGACCTCCAGGTCTCCCGCAATCACGCCGAGTTCCACGCCACGCCCGACGGCCGCTTCGAGATCCGCGACCTCGGCTCGCACAACGGCACGTACGTCAACGGCCAGCCGATCGCCAAGGGCGGCTCGGCGCTGCTCGGCCCGAGCGACATCGTCGGCGTCGGCCACTCCACGTTCCGGATCGTCGGCGACCGCCTCGAGGAGTTCGTCGACACCGGTGAGGTCTCCTTCTCCGCCCGCCACCTGACCGTCACGGTCGACGGCGGCAAGCAGATCCTGAAGGACGTCTCCTTCGGCGTACCCGAGAAGTCGCTGGTCGCCGTGATCGGACCGTCCGGTTCCGGCAAGTCGACCCTGCTCAAGGCGCTCACCGGCTACCGGCCCGCCAACCAGGGCGAGGTCCTGTACGACAACCGGAACCTGTACAAGCAGTTCGCCGAGCTGCGCCAGCGCATCGGTCTGGTCCCGCAGGACGACATCCTGCACAAGGAGCTGACCGTCAAGAAGGCCCTGAAGTACGCGGCGAAGCTGCGCTTCCCCGCCGACACCACGGCGGCCGAGCGCGACGCCCGCATCGACGAGGTGCTGCGCGAGCTGAAGCTCGACATCCACAAGGACAAGAAGGTCACCTCGCTCTCCGGCGGCCAGCGCAAGCGCGTGTCGGTGGCCCTGGAGCTGCTGACCAAGCCGTCGCTGATCTTCCTGGACGAGCCGACCTCCGGTCTCGACCCGGGCATGGACCGCGACGTCATGCAGCTGCTGCGCGGCCTCGCCGACGACGGCCGTACGGTCCTCGTCGTCACCCACTCGGTGGCCGAGCTGGCGCTGTGCGACAAGCTGCTGGTGATGGCGCCGGGCGGCGCGGTCGCCTACTTCGGCCCGCCGGAGGAGGCCCTGAACTTCTTCGGCTACGACAGCTGGGCCGATGTCTTCTCCGCCTTCGAGAACTACCGCGACTACGACTGGGCGGGCCGCTGGAAGGGCTCGCAGCACTACCAGATGTACGCCGCGGACGTGGACTCGGTCGCCCCGCAGGCGGTCCAGATGCCGCCGATGCAGGCGATCAGGCCGCCCAAGCCGCAGAGCTGGCTCTCCCAGTTCGTCACCCTGGTGCGGCGCTACGTGTCGGTCATCGCCTCCGACCGGGGCTTCCTGGCCCTGATGGTGCTGCTGCCGGCCGTCATCGGCTCGGTCAGCCTGCTGATCCACCCGGACCGCGGCCTGCTGCCCAACGGCCCCAACCCGCAGACCGGCCAGATCGTGCCCAACGGCACGGCCACCACCGTGCTGCTGATCCTGGCCGTCGGCGCCTGCTTCGCCGGTGCCGCCAACTCCGTCCGCGAGCTGATCAAGGAACGGGTGATCTACGAGCGGGAGCGCGCCACGGGCCTGTCCCGGTCGGCGTACCTGATGTCGAAGGTGGTCGTGCTCGGCGTGATCACCGGCTTCCAGGGACTGCTCGTCGGCGTCATCGGTTTCGGCAGGCGCGAGATCCCGGAGAAGGGCCTGGTCCTCGGGCACGCCACCCTGCTGGAGCTGTCCCTGCCGATCATGGGGCTCGGTTTCGCGGCGATGATGTTCGGCCTGATCATCTCCTCGCTGGTGAAGACCGCCGAGAAGACCATGCCGCTGCTGGTCATGTTCGCGATCATCCAGGTCGTCTTCACCGGCTGCCTGTTCGCCCTGCACGGCACGGTCGGCGTCAACGAGTTCTCGTACCTGATGCCGTCCCGCTGGGCGGTCGCCGCGTCCGGCGCCACGCTGGACTTCAACCGGATCAGCCCGCCGGAGACCGCCGGCGACGACGACCCGCTGTGGAACCACACGGTGGGTGCCTGGGCCGGGGACATGATCGCGCTGATCGCGCTCGGTGTGCTCTGCGGCTTCTTCGTGGCCCGCTTCCTGCGCCGCCACGAGCCGGAGGTCATGCGCAAGTGATCGGTGCCGGCACCGCGCCGGTACGACGCCGAAGGGCGGCGCCCCGAGATGGGGTGCCGCCCTTCGGCGTTACGTCGCAGAGGTCCCGCGCCAGGGCCTCAGTACGCGCTGTTGACGTTGTCGATGGAGCCGTACCGGTGGGCCGCGTAGTTGGCGGCGGCGGTGATGTTCGCGACTGGGTCGTAGATGTTCCAGGAGGTGCCCGTCACGTGGTAGGCCTGGAAGGTCGGCGGGATGACCTGCAGCAGGCCCTTGGACGGGATGCCGTTGATGGCGTTGATGTCCCAGTTGTTGATGGCCAGGGGGTTGCCGGAGGACTCCCGCATGATGTTGCGGTGCAGGCCGCTGTAGCTGCCCGGGATGTTCTTGGACTTCATGATGTCCAGGGCCTGGCGGATCCAGCCGTCGAGGTTGTTGGCGTACGTCTTCGCGGCGACGGTCTGCATCTGCGGGCGCACGACGGAGCGGCCGGCGGCGGCCTGGGCGGCGTGCTGCTGCGCGGCCTTCTTCGCGGCGGCGTCGGCGGCGGCCTTCTTCGCGGCGGCCTGGGCGGCCAGCTTGGCGGCGGCCTGCCGCGCGGCGGCGGCGTCGGCGGCCTTCTTCTGCGACGCGAAGGTGTCGAGCTTGACGGTGTCGGCGGCGAGCTGGTCGGTGACCGTGCCCTTGACGTTGTGCAGGACGGTGCCGGTGGCGACCTGGGAGGCCGCGGCGGGGGCACCGGTGGTGACCGTGTCGGCGCTGCTCGGGACGGCCGACAGGGCCAGGGCGGCGGTGCCGAGGGCGGCGACGCCGGCGACGGCGACCTTGCGCCGGTTGGTCAGCGCACGACTATGAGCTCGGGTGAAAAAGTTCTTGGGCATGGCTGATGGACCTCTTCGGATAGCGCGGAGGTCGCTCGTGCGTCCGCCGGGAGAATCTGCTCGTCCCGCACGAACGCCGCGGGACCGAAACCCGCGGCGCCGAGCGACGGAAGCAATTCTTAGCGGGCGCAAAATGCGCAGGCAACGATGTGACGTACGAAGCGGGATAGTGGATCAGGGAAGGGCAAAATAGGACAGATAGGGCCGTCGATCCCGTTCATGCGGGGCGGTTTATCTCCTATGCCCGGTCGTACGTGATGCAGGCCCTATGCGCGGCATCACACGGCACATCGGGCCGTCTCACTCTCCGTTGCCATCGCAACGCTCTGCGTGAGCCCTCTCCGACGCCCGCCCTAGGACCAGCGGACCGGGGCGAGGCCGTCGCGCGGCCGATCCACGGTGTCACGGCCCGCCGGTACCGTGAGGACATGAGTCAAGGCCCCCGGTCCGGCCTCGCCGCGGTGAGCTCCGCGCTGCTGGCCATGAGCAGGCACCTGGAGGTGCGCGACGTCCTCAAGACGATCGTCGCCTCCGCCCGCGACCTGCTCGACGCGCAGTACGCCGCCCTGGGCGTCCCCGACGACCACGGCGGCTTCGCCCAGTTCGTCGTGGACGGCGTCGGTGAGGAGCAGTGGCGCGCGATCGGCCCTCTCCCGCGTCAGCACGGCATCCTCGCCGCGATGCTCCGCGAGGCGAAGGTCGAGCGCCTCGCCGACGTGCGCAAGGACCCCCGCTTCGAGGGGTGGCCGGGCGCCCACCCCGACCTGGCCGACTTCCTGGGCCTGCCGGTCAAGGACGGCGAGGAGGTCATCGGGGCGCTCTTCCTCGCGAACAAGCGCTGCGCCAAACCGGAGGGGGGCTGCGGCTTCACCGAGGACGACGAGGAACTGCTCTCCATCCTCGCCCAGCACGCCGCGATCGCCCTCACCAACGCCCGCCTCTACGAGCGCAGCCGTGAACTGACCATCGCGGAGGAACGCTCCCGCCTCGCCCACGAGCTGCACGACGCGGTCAGCCAGAAGCTGTTCTCGCTGCGCCTGACCGCCCAGGCGGCAGCCGCGCTCGTCGACCGCGACCCCGCCCGCGCCAAGGGCGAACTGCACCAGGTCGCCCTGCTCGCCGCCGAGGCCGCCGACGAACTGCGCGCCGCCGTGGTGGAGCTGCGCCCCGCCGCGCTGGATGAGGACGGCCTGATCGCCACCCTGCGCACCCAGACCCAGGTCCTCGACCGCGCCCACACCGCGCGCGTGACGTTCACCGCCAACGGCTTCCGCGCCCTGCCGGCCGCCCAGGAGGAGGCCCTGCTCAGGGTCGCCCAGGAGGCACTGCACAACGCCCTGCGCCACTCCGGCGCCGACCGGGTCGACGTGAGCCTCGGGCGGCGCGGCCACGGAGCGGTCCTGTGCGTCACCGACAACGGCAGCGGTTTCGACCCCACGGCCGTCCGCAGCGCCGGGCGCCACCTCGGCCTGGTCTCGATGCGGGACCGGGCGAGCGGGGTCGGCGGCACACTGACCGTGGAATCGGCGCCCGGCAAGGGCACCACGATCGAGATGGAGGTCCCCGGTGGGTGAGCCGATCAAGGTGCTGCTGGTCGACGACCACCAGGTCGTCCGCCGGGGCCTGCGCACCTTCCTGGAGGTGCAGGACGACATCGTCGTCGTCGGCGAGGCCGCGGACGGCGCCGAGGGGGTCGCGCGCGCCGAGGAGCTGCGCCCGGACGTCGTGCTCATGGACATCAAGATGCCGGGCGTGGACGGCATCGACGCCCTGCGCAGGCTGCGCGAACTCGACAACCCCGCGCGCGTGCTGATCGTCACCAGCTTCACCGAGCAGCGCACGGTCGTCCCGGCCCTGCGCGCGGGCGCCGCCGGGTACGTCTACAAGGACGTGGACCCCGACGCCCTCGCCGGCGCCATCCGCTCCGTGCACGCCGGGCACATCCTGCTCCAGCCGGAGGTCGCCGGCGCCCTGCTCTCCCAGGAGGAGGGCACCACCGGGCAGGGCAGGGGGAACTCGCTCACCGAGCGGGAGCGCGAGGTGCTCGGCCTGATCGCCGACGGCCGCTCCAACCGGGAGATAGCCCGCGCCCTCGTCCTGTCCGAGAAGACCGTCAAGACGCACGTCTCCAACATCCTGATGAAACTCGACCTCGCCGACCGCACCCAGGCCGCGCTGTGGGCCGTACGCCACGGCGTGTCCGGCTGAGGCACGGCCGACGCCTCACCCGCGGCAACACGGAGCGTCACGGCCCGGACCGACCTTCATACTCTCGTGGGAATGTCACCCGGACGGCGCACCCTCCCGGTGGTCCCGTCCGTTCTCCCTGCGTGCCGCGGTGATCACCGCGGCAGAACGTCCAGGAGGGGATGACAGTGCAGAACCTGAAGAAGGCAGCGGCCGTGACCATGGCGGCCGGTGGTCTGGTGGCCGCCGGGGCCGGCCTGGCCTCCGCCCACGGCGGTGCCCACGCGGCCGCCGGGGCCGCCGGCTCCCCGGGCGTCGCCTCGGGCAACGTCGCCCAGGTCCCGGTGCACGTGCCGGTCAACGCGGTCGGCAACAGCGTGAACGTCATCGGCGTGCTGAACCCGGCCTTCGGCAACCTCGGCCTCAACCACTGAAGCCCGGCCGGCGACCCCAGGCCTCCCGGAACCACCGGGAGGCCTGTCGGCTCGTCCGCCCCCGGACACGGATCACCGTGCTCCGCGTTCCCGTTCCTCCACGAACGCGTTGTACGCCGCGACCTGTGCGCGCCGTGCCGTCCGCTCGACCGGCCGCAGCGCCTCGGCCCGCGCCCGCATCTCGGCGGAACTGACCGCGCCCCCGTGCCCGTGGTCGTACGCCAGCGACACCAGCAGAGCCACCCGCCGGGCCAGCTCCAGCACCCGTACCGCCCGCGGCGGATACCCCGGCGCCAGCACCTCACGTCCTCGCTCGGCCCGCGCCCGGTACGCGTCGATCGCCGCCTCCGCCACCGGACCCGCCCCGGCGACGTCCAGCTTCGACAGCACCTCGGTCGCCTCCCGCAGCCCCTCCGCCAGCTCCCGCTCGGCCTCGCCCAGCGACGGCACGTCGGCGGGCGGCGCCTGCCGCACCGGCAGCACGTGCCACACCACCTCGGCGTGCACGTCGCCCGCCGGCCCGGCCTCGTGCACCTCGGGCACCAGCCCGACCGCCGACCCGTGGCAGACCACCGCCTCCTCGGCCTCCAGTGCCCGCGCGTTGAACTCCGGCGGGCCGCTCAGCCCCAGCGGATGCCCCGGCGCGGGCAGCGCCACCCGTAGCCCGGCCACCCCCAGCGCGCGCAGCCGCCCCAGCGCGAGCGTGAGCCCGACCGGCGCGGACTCCCCGGGCAGCCCCTCCACCCGGTGCACCGCGTCCTCGCCCACGATGGCGAGTACGGCGTCGTCCGGAGAGACAAGTCCGGCCAAAAGGGCGTTTCCCCAAGCGGCGAGGCGTCCTGAACGCGGTTCCGAGAGCATGGCCCCACCCTAAGGACCGGACCGATGGAATGGAGCGGGGCACTCGTGGCGTAGATTTCATAAGGGCTGCGCCCACCGGCGCGGCGGACCCGAGCCACAGGCGTACGCGACAGCCGAGACCGGCCACACAGCAAGGGGAGACAACGCGCTCATGAGCGATGTTCTGGAGCTTCAGGACGTATCCGTGGTCCGCGAGGGCCGGGCTCTGGTCGACCAGGTCTCCTGGTCGGTGAAGGAGGGCGAGCGCTGGGTCATCCTGGGTCCGAACGGCGCCGGCAAGACCACCCTCCTCAACGTCGCCTCCAGCTACCTCTTCCCCAGCAAGGGCACCGCCACCATCCTCGGCGACACCCTCGGCAAGGTCGACGTCTTCGACCTGCGCCCCCGCATCGGCATGGCCGGCATCGCCATGGCGGACAAGCTCCCCAAGCGCCAGACCGTCCTGGAGACCGTGCTCACCGCCGCCTACGGCATGACCGCCCACTGGCAGGAGGAGTACGACGAGATCGACGAGCAGCGCGCCCGCGCCTTCCTCGACCGCCTCGGCATGAGCGACTACCTGGAGCGGAAGTTCGGCACCCTCTCCGAGGGCGAGCGCAAGCGCACCCTGATCGCCCGCGCCCTGATGACCGACCCGGAGCTGCTCCTCCTCGACGAGCCCGCCGCCGGCCTCGACCTCGGCGGACGCGAGGACCTGGTCCGCCGCCTCGGCCGGCTCGCCCGCGACCCGATCGCCCCCTCGATGATCATGGTCACGCACCACGTCGAGGAGATCGCCCCCGGCTTCACCCACGTCCTCATGATCCGCCAGGGCAAGGTCCTCGCCGCCGGCCCGATCGAGCTGGAACTCACCTCCCGCAACCTCTCGCTCTGCTTCGGCCTCCCGCTCGTCGTGGAGCAGGTCGGCGACCGCTGGACCGCCCACGGCCTGCCCCTGTCCTGACCCCGGCGCTCTCCCCTGCGCGCCCTGTCCGCCGCCCGACCCCCGGCCCTACCATGACCATGTGAACGACATCGACGCATGGGTGTGGTGGCTCGTCGGCGCGGCGGCGCTCGGAATCCCGCTCGTGGTCACCGCGATGCCGGAATTCGGCATGTTCGCGGTGGGAGCCGTCGCGGCGGCGGTCGTCTCCAGCCTCGGGTTCGACGCGGTCATCCAGGTCCTCACCTTCGTCGTCGTCTCCGTCGCCCTCATCGCCGTCGTCCGGCCCATCGCGGCCCGGCACGGCCGGCAGCGCCCCCAACTCGCCACCGGCATCGAGGCGTTGAAGGGCAGACAGGCCGTGGTGCTGGAACGGGTCGACGGCGCCGGCGGCCGTATCAAGCTCGCCGGAGAGGTCTGGTCGGCCCGTGCCCTCGACAACGGCCGCGCCTACGAAGTGGGCCAGGAGGTGGACGTGGTGGACATCGAGGGAGCCACCGCCATCGTCATCTGAGGACAACTCGCCGGGAACGACGCACGAGTAGCGCGACGGTCTGTCAGACTCGACCAGCAAGATCCTCAACAGTCATGAGATCTGCCGAAGGCGCCGAGGCGGAGAAGGGTACGGGGAACCGACGATGGAACCGGTCATCATCGTCCTGATCATCCTGGTGGTGTTGGTCTTCATCGCCCTGATCAAGACGATCCAAGTCATCCCACAGGCCAGCGCCGCCATCGTCGAGCGCTTCGGCCGCTACACGCGGACGCTGAACGCGGGCCTCAACATCGTGGTCCCGTTCATCGACACCATCCGCAACCGCATCGACCTGCGCGAACAGGTCGTACCGTTCCCGCCGCAGCCGGTGATCACCCAGGACAACCTGGTCGTGAACATCGACACGGTCATCTACTACCAGGTCACCGACGCCCGGGCCGCCACCTACGAGGTCGCCAGCTACATCCAGGCCATCGAGCAGCTGACGGTCACCACGCTGCGCAACATCATCGGCGGCATGGACCTCGAACGGACCCTGACCTCCCGCGAGGAGATCAACGCGGCCCTGCGCGGTGTGCTCGACGAGGCCACCGGCAAGTGGGGCATCCGCGTCAACCGCGTGGAACTGAAGGCCATCGAGCCCCCGACCTCCATCCAGGACTCGATGGAGAAGCAGATGCGCGCCGACCGTGACAAGCGCGCCGCGATCCTCACCGCGGAAGGCACGCGCCAGGCCGCCATCCTCACCGCGGAGGGCGAGAAGCAGTCCCAGATCCTGCGCGCCGAGGGCGAGGCGAAGGCCGCGGCCCTGCGCGCCGAGGGCGAGGCCCAGGCGGTCCGCACGGTCTTCGAGGCCATCCACGCCGGCGACCCCGACCAGAAGCTGCTGTCCTACCAGTACCTCCAGATGCTCCCCAAGATCGCCGAGGGCGACGCCAACAAGCTCTGGATCGTCCCCAGCGAGATCGGCGACGCCCTCAAGGGCCTGTCCGGCGCGATGGGCAACTTCGGCCCGCTGGGCGGAGGTTCGGGCAACGGCGGCACCGACCGCGGGCCGGGCAACGGCAACTCGTCCGGCACGGACCGCCGTGAGAAGCCGTTGATCGACTGACGGTTCCTCAGGACACAGGTTCCCCGCGTCCCGTCAGGGGCGCGGGGAACCTGCGTGAGAACCGGCGGAGGACTAGGCGGCGTCCCGGGCGAGCCACTCGGGAAGCGCCCCCAACTCCTCGGCGCCCAGGGCCAGCAGCATCGCGTCCGCCGGCGTCGGCTCGAACGGCTCCCTGAGCAGCGCCATCCCGGCCTCCTCCGGAGTCCGGTTCGCCTTGCGGTGGTTGTCCTCCGCGCACGCGGCCACCGTGTTCAGCCAGGTGTCCTGGCCACCCTGGGACCTCGGCAGCACGTGGTCCACCGTCGTCGCCCGGCGCCCGCAGTACGCGCACCGGTGCCGGTCCCGGACCAGCACCCCCCGCCGCGACCACGGGGCCTGTCTTCGGAACGGCACCCGTACGTACCGGCACAGCCTGATCACCCGGGGCGCGGGAATGTCCACCTGCGCGCCCCGCAGGCGCAGTTCGGGATGGGCCTGCTCGACCACGGCCTTGTCCTGCAGGACCAGGACCACGGCTCGGTTCAGGGTCACCGTCGACAGCGGTTCGAAACTCGCGTTCAGGACCAACGTGTCACGCATCCAGCCCACCTCCCGTGTGCACCTGCCCGCCCCCCGGCGGGCCCGGACCAACTCTGGACGGGCGCGCCGGGATGGACAACGCAATAAAAAATGCCCGCCTCCGATCACTACCAAGACCGGAGGCGGGCAAACGTTCCATGAACGCCCGGCGGAAACCGTGGGCCGGAGTCAGTCCTGCCCGGGGTTCTCGTACTCACCGATGAGCTGGGCGCGCGCCAGCGTGTGGAACCGCAGGTTGAAGCCGACGACGGCCGGAGAGGCGTCCGCGTCCGGGCCCAGCTTCTCCTGGTCCACGGCGTACACCGTGAAGACGTACCGGTGCGGACCGTCCCCGGGCGGCGGCGCGGCACCGCCGAAGTCCTTCGTCCCGTAGTCGTTCCGCGCGTGCACGGCGCCCGCGGGAAGCCCCTCGAACTTCCCGCCGCCCGCCCCCGCCGGCAGCTCCGTCACCGAGGCCGGGATGTCGAACAGAACCCAGTGCCAGAACCCGCTGCCGGTCGGCGCGTCGGGGTCGTAGCAGGTCACGGCGAAGCTCTTGGTCTCCGACGGGAAGCCCTCCCAGCGCAGCTGCGGCGAGGTGTTGCCCTCCGACTGCACCTGGGCGCCCTTCAGCGTCGCACCCTCCTCGATGTCCTCGCTCGTCACCGTGAACGACGGCACGGGCGGGTGGAAATCGTGGGGGAGCGGCCGCCGCTTGAGCTCGGTCACCTCGGTACCTCCTGATCGATGATCTGGAACCAACGGTTCCCGAGCCTAGAACCAGTTGCGCTTGCTGCCGACCTCGGACAGCCACTGGTTGAGGTAAGCCGCCCAGTCGGTCCCCTGCCAGTCGTTCAGACCCACCTGGAAGGACCGGAAGGTGTCCGAGCCCTCGCTGAACAGACCCGGCTTCTTGTCCATCTCCAGGACGACGTCCATCGCGTGCTCGTCGGCCACGAAGCTCAGCTCGACCTGGTTCAGACCCCGGTACTGCGACGGCGGGAAGAACTCGATCTCCTGGTAGAACGGCAGCCGCTGCCGCGTGCCGCGGATGTGACCGCGCTCCATGTCCGCGCTCTTGAAGCGGAAGCCCAGCTGGATGAAGGCGTCCAGGATCGCCTTCTGCGCCGGCAGCGGGTGCACGTTGATCGGGTCCAGGTCGCCGGAGTCCACGGCCCGCGCGATCGCCAGCTCCGTGGTCACGCCGATGTTCATGCCCCGCAGCGCCTGCCCGTCGATCATGGTGACCGGCGTCTCCCAGGGGATCTCCAGCCCGAACGGCACCGCGTGCACCGCCCCGGCCTGCAGCTCGAAGGCACCGCCGAGCTGCACCTTGGTGAACTCGATGTCCTGCTTGTACTCCTGGTCGCCGCTCTCCACCTCGACCTTGGCCTGCAGGCCGACGGACAGGCCCTCGATGGCCTGGTTGACGGAACCGCCCTGGATCCGCACCTCGCCCTGGACGACACCGCCCGGTACGACGTTGACCTCGGTCAGCACCGTCTCGACCGACGCCCCGCCGGCCCCCAGGCTCGCGAGCAGCTTCTTGAACGCCATGACTCTCCCTTTGCGAATGGACCCTCGACCCGTACCAACGCGATCCGCCGACGCCCGGTTCCGCGGGCGCCGTGCCCCGTCTGGACTACCCTCGGAGGGCATGATCGCGCTCCCGGACCGTACGCCACTGCCCCGA
>NZ_BNBF01000021.1:0-939 GCF_014654935.1 Streptomyces capoamus | reverse complement strand
GCCTTCTTCGACCGCCCGGTCCTGGAGGTCGCACCCGACCTTCTCGGCCGCATCCTGGTCCGGACGACACCCGACGGCCCGATCGCCCTCCGCCTCACGGAGGTGGAGGCCTACGACGGCGAGAACGACCCCGGCTCGCACGCCTACCGAGGCCGCACCCCGCGCACCGAAGTGATGTTCGGACCGCCCGGACACGTGTACGTCTACTTCACCTACGGCATGTGGCACTGCATGAACCTGGTCTGCGGACCCGACGGCCGGGCCGGCGCGGTGCTGCTCCGCGCCGGAGAAGTGGTGGAGGGTGCGGAGCTGGCCCGCAAGCGACGGGTCTCGGCCCGGAACGACAAGGAGCTGGCCAAGGGCCCGGCCCGGCTGGCCACCGCCCTGGACGTCGACCGCTCCCTGGACGGCACGGACGCCTGCGCCGCCGGTGAGACGCCCCTGAGGATGCTGACGGGCACACCGGTCCCTGCCGGCCAGGTACGCAGCGGCCCCCGCACCGGGGTGGCCGGCGAGGGCGGGAACGGCGACCTCCACCCCTGGCGCTTCTGGGTCGCCGACGACCCGACGGTCAGCCCGTACCGCGCCCATGTGCCCAGGCGGCGCCGAGGTTGACTCGGCCCGGCGAGGTGCGTAATGTATCCCGAGCCGCTGAACCGGGTACGGCGATCGCCTGCAGCCGGAGCGGCCAAACCACTACCTAGCTCAACCCCCTCAGCGGGGTCGCTTTCGGCGTGCCCGCGCGTCCGAAATCGAACTCGCGGGACCGATTATGAGTTCCCGAGGGAATCGGCTAACGTAGTGAATGTCGAAAGGGCGGACGGCGAAAGCCAAAAACCCCGAGGCAAACCCGCCGACTGGGAATCGGATCGAGAAAAGATCTGATAGAGTCGGAAACGCAAGACCGAAGGGAAGCGCCCGGAGGAAAGCCCGAGAGGG
>NZ_BNBF01000020.1:149203-173740 GCF_014654935.1 Streptomyces capoamus | reverse complement strand
TCGGCGACCGACGACAACGCGGCGGACGTGCGTGCCGAGCCCCGCGGCCCCGGGGTGATCCGAAAGACACGCCCTAGCCCGGGGCGCCCGACGAGAAGCGGCGCAGCAGCGGGGACAGGACCAGGACCGACTTGGTCCGCTCGACGAACGGCTCGCCGGCGATCCGTTCCAGCACCCGCTCGAAGTGGCGCATGTCGGAGGCGAAGACCTGGGCGATCGCGTCCGCGTCGCCGGTGACGGTCGACGCGGCCACGACCTCCTGGTAGCGCTCCAGACCCCGCTGGATGGTCTCCGGCGAGGTGTTGCGCCGGCAGTAGATCTCGATGTACCCCTCGGTCTCCCAGCCGAGCGCCGCCGGGTCCACCCGGACGGTGAACCCGGTGATGGCTCCGGTGGCCCGGAGCCGGTCCACGCGCCGCTTCACCGCGGGCGCGGACAGGCCGACCATCTGTCCGATGTCCGCGTAGGAGCGGCGGGCGTCCTCGGCGAGGGCGTGCACAATGCGTTCGTCGAGATCGTTCAGCACAGGGGGTGGTTCACTTCTTCGGGATCGGTCACTTCTCTGCCGTCACCGCGAGTTCCTCACCGGTCGCGAGACGGGAACGGCGATAGCCGTACAGGAAGTAGAACACGAGCCCGGCGGCCATCCAGCATCCGAAGACGACCCAGGTGACGGTGTCGAGGCTGGACATGTTGTAGGCGCAGAACAGGAAGCCCAGCACCGGCAGGACCGGCCCGAACGGCACCTTGAACGTGCGCTCCAGCTCCGGGCGCTTGTAGCGCAGCACGATCACCGCGATGTTGACCAGGCCGAAGGCGAACAGCGTGCCGATGCTGGTGGCGTCGACGAGCTTGCCGAGCGGGATGAGGGCGGCGAGCACACCGCAGAACAGGGAGACGATCACCGTGTTCAGCCGGGGCGCGCCCGTCTTCGGGTGGATCTTGCCGAGCGCCTTGGGCATCAGGCCGTCGCGGGACATCGCGAAGAGGATGCGGGTCTGGCCGTACAGCACGGTGAGGACCACGCTGGCGATGGAGATGACCGCGCCCAGGGCGAGCAGCGTGCCCCAGAAGGTCTGGCCGCTGACATCGTCCATGATCGCGGCGAGGGTCGCCTCGGAACCGTCGAACTTCTTCCAGTTCCAGGCGCCGACGGCGACACCCGCGACCAGCACGTACAGCGCGGTCACGATGATCAGCGACAGCATGATGGCCCGCGGCAGGTCCCGCTTGGGGTCCTTGGCCTCCTCACCGGCGGTGGAGGCGGCGTCGAAGCCGATGTACGAGAAGAACAGCGTGGCGCCGGCGGCGCTGACCCCGGTCATGCCGAGCGGCATGAAGTCCCGGTAGTTGCCGGACTTGAAGCCCATGACGCCGATCGCGCAGAACAGCACCAGGGCGGCGATCTTCACACTGACCATGATCGTGTTGGCGCGGGCGGACTCCCGCGCCCCGCCGAGCAGGAACACCATCGCCAGCAGGACGACGATCAGGGCGGGCAGGTTGATGATGCCGCCCTCGCCCGGCGCCGAGGACAGGGCGCTCGGGATGGTGACGCCGATGGTGCCGTCGAGCAGCTCGTTCAGGTACTGGCCCCAGCCGACGGCGACGGCGGCCACCGACACGCCGTACTCCAGCACCAGACACCAGCCGCAGATCCAGGCGACCAGCTCACCCAGCGTTGCGTACGCATACGAGTAGGAGGAACCGGCGACCGGGATGCTGCCCGCCAGCTCGGCGTAGGAGAGCGCCGAGAACAGCGCCGTGAGGCCGGCGATCACGAAGGACAGGGTGACCGCGGGGCCGGCCTCCGGGACGGCGTCGCCGAGGACGACGAAGATGCCCGTGCCGAGCGTGGCGCCGATGCTGATCATGGTCAGCTGCCACAGCCCCAGGGAGCGCCGAAGCTGCCCTCCCTCACCCTGGCCGCCTTCCGCGACCAGGCGTTCCACGGGCTTGCGACGCATCAGGCGCGCGGCGACGCCCGGGGACGCGGGGACGGCCGGTATCGGGTTCTGCGGGGGTGCGCCTTGATCGAGCACGCGCTGGCTCCTTGTTCGCTGCCGTCGTTCGGGGGGTACGGACCGGCAGGACAGCCGGCCGTCGTGGTGGGGACCGGGGGAGCCTGCGAGGGCAGGAACCGACCGAGCGGGGTCCCCGCCACACACGTACTAGCGCAGCACCCTATGAGGCGGGCCTTAACGGGCGTAATGCAGCAACCTTGCGCATCCCCGCATGATCATTGCGTTCATCCGGCCCGAATGACAAATCGTTGCGCGCACGCTGTCGACCGTTGCGCAGCGATCTTGCGGGCGCCTGCGGGGCCGTTCCGGCGAGGGCGTGGGGTCGTCCCGGCGGGGACGCGGCGAACGTCCCGGCGGGGACGCGGCAAACGTCCCGACGAGGACGCGGGGATCGTCCCGGCGAGCGCGTGGCGGCCGTCGTGGCGAGGACGTGGCGGACGTCCTTGCGAGGACGCGGGGATCGTCCCGGCGAGGACGTGGCGGACGTCCCGGCGTGGACGTGGCGGACGTCCTTGCGAGGACGCGGGGATCGTCCCGGCGAGAGCATGGCGGCCGTCCCGGCGAGGACGTGGCGGACGTCCTTGCGAGGACGCGGGGATCGTCCCGGCGAGAGCGTGGCGGCCGTCCCGGCGAGGACGCGGCGGACGTCCCGGCGAGCGCGTGGCGGCCGTCGTGGCGAGGACGCGGCGGACGTCCTTGCGAGGACGCGGGGATCGTCCCGGCGAGCGCGTGGCGGCCGTCCCGGCGAGGACGCGGCGAACATCTCGGCGAGGACGCGGTGATCGTCTTGGCGAGAGCATGGCGAACGTCCCAACCAGGACACAGCGAACATCCCGACCAGGACACAGCGAACGTCCCGACGAGAGCGTGGCGAGCGTCCCGGCGAGGACGCGGCGAACGTCCCAGCAAGGACGCGGCAAATGTCCCCACGAGAGCATGGCGGACGTCCCGGCGAGGACGTGGCGGACGGCGTGGCGCGTGCCTGGCAGCCGTTGCGTGCGGTGATGCCGACGGCCCCCGCCCGTTCCCTGGCTCGGGAGCGGGCGGGGGCCGTGGGGACGGGTGCCGGGGTCTAGCTCCAGCTGGCGTGCAGCGGCTTGCCCTCGGCGTAGCCGGCCGCGCTCTGGATGCCGACGATGGCCTTCTCGGCGAACTCCTCCAGGGAGCCGGCGCCGGCGTAGGTGCAGGAGGAGCGGACGCCCGCGATGATCGAGTCGATCAGGTCCTCGACGCCCGGGCGGGCCGGGTCGAGGAACATGCGGGAGGTGGAGATGCCCTCCTCGAACAGCGCCTTGCGGGCCCGGTCGTACGCGGACTCGTCGGACGTCCGGTTGGCCACGGCACGCGCGGAGGCCATGCCGAACGACTCCTTGTACGCACGGCCGTTGGCGTCGTGCTGGAGGTCGCCCGGGGACTCGTAGGTGCCCGCGAACCAGGAGCCGACCATCACGTTGGACGCGCCGGCCGCGAGGGCCATGGCGACGTCACGCGGGTGGCGGACACCGCCGTCGGCCCACACGTGCTTGCCGTACTTCCTCGCCTCGGCGGCGCACTCCAGGACGGCGGAGAACTGGGGCCGGCCCACACCGGTCATCATGCGGGTGGTGCACATGGCGCCCGGGCCGACACCGACCTTGATGATGTCCGCGCCGGCGTCGACCAGGTCCTTGACGCCCTCGGCGGAGACGATGTTGCCCGCGACGATCGGCACCCGCGGGTCGAGCGCCCGCACCAGCCTGACGGCGCTGATCATCGACTCCTGGTGGCCGTGCGCGGTGTCGATGACGAGCGTGTCCACGCCCGCGTCCAGCAGCTGCTTGGCCTTGCCCGCCACATCGCCGTTGATGCCGACGGCGGCGGCGACGCGGAGCCTGCCGTTCGCGTCCACGGCGGGCGTGTACAGCGTGGCGCGCAGGGCGCCCTTGCGGGTGAGGATGCCGGCCAGCCTGCCGTCCTTGTCGACGGCCGGGGCGTAACGGCGGTTGTGCTGGTCGAGGGTGTTGAAGGCCTCGCGCGGGTCTATGTCCGCGTCCAGCAGGAGCAGGTCCTTGGACATGACCACTTCGAGCTGGGTGAAGCGGTCGACGCCGGACAAGTCGGCGTCGGTGACGACACCGACGGGCCGCCGGTCGCCGTCCACGACCACGCCGGCGTTGTGCGCCCGCTTGGGCAGCAGGGCGAGCGCGTCGGCGACGGTCTGGTGCGGGGCCAGCACGATCGGGGTGTCCAGGACCAGGTGGCGGCTCTTCACCCAGGAGAGCACGTCGGTGACGACGTCGATCGGGATGTCCTGCGGGATGACCACCAGGCCGCCCCGGCGGGCCACCGTCTCGGCCATCCGGCGGCCGGCGATGGCGGTCATGTTGGCGACGACGAGCGGGATGGTGGTGCCCGTGCCGTCCGGCGAGCTGAGGTCCACGCCCTGCCGCGAGCCGACCGCGGAGCGGCTCGGCACCATGAACACGTCGTCGTACGTCAGGTCGTACGCGGGCTGGATGTCATTGAGGAAACGCACGTGCTGCACATCCCAGTCGATCAGAGGCGGCCCCCGGACAGGTGTGCCAGGGGGAAAGAGCACGTACTTCATTGTCCCATGTCGGGGGCCCTGTCATGCCCCGACGGAACCTCCAGGGTCGCCACCGGTCGGCTGGGAGGTTCCTCCAAGGGCGAGCGCGACGGTGAGCGCCGGCATCACGCGGACGGCCTGCGCGAAGACCTCCCGCGCGGTCTCCCACTCCTGCGGCCGCCGCTCGGCGTAGCCCTCCCAGCCGCGTACGACGACCAGCAGGCCGCCTCCCCCGGCCTCCTCGGGCCACACGGACGGGTCGGACATGGAGTCGGCCAGCGCGTCCCAGTTGCGACCGAACCAGTCGGGCAGCGACAGGGCCCGGGCGGCGCGCTCCATCAGGCCGGCCCGGTCGGTGACGCCGTCCAGGTCGAGCGCGACCACGAAACGGCCGGTCAGGTCTTCGGTCATCTCAGCACCGCCCGGAAGGACTCGTAGTGGTCATCGGTGTAGTACGTCTCCCCGCCCTGCCCGGTGACCAGGCGCCGGGCCCCGCGGTCGGGTGAGCCGGGGGTCGGCACGGTGTACTCGTGGTAGTAGCCGCGCCGGTGCTCCGGCAGACGCCTCTCGAAGTTCCCGAAGACGGTCCCGTCCTTGGCATAGGGGTAGGGGCCGCCCCGGTCGACGAGGGCGAGCGTCCTGCGGGCCTCGGCCGGCAGCCGGGACTCCTCGACGGTGGCCATGCCCCGGGCCCAGGGCGGGACGGAGGTGCGCGTGCTCGGCGGGGCCGGGGCGGAACCGCCGGCGCACCCCGTCAGGAGGACGGCGAGACAGACCAGCAGCCCGGCGAGGACGCGGGGGACGAACCGTGGCAGCATGCGGACGATGCTGCCACGGCCGTCGCGGCACAACCCGTACTCAGACCCCGTCGGGGTCCTGGCGGTTGAGCGCCGGCTTCGGCGTCGGGCCCGCCGTCATCAGGTAGTCGGCGGCCGACGTGTCGGTGACCAGGCTGGTCACCAGCCCGGAACGCAGCACCGCGTCGATCGCGGAGGCCTTGCGCTGTCCGCCCGCGATGGCCACGACCTCCGGGATGCGCCGCAGCTGGTCGGCCTTGACCGTGATGCACCGCTCCCCCAGGTCCCGCCCGATGCGGCGCCCCTCGGCGTCGAAGAGGTGCGCCGACATCTCGGCGGCGACGCCGAGCGAGGCGTAGTGCGCGCGCTCCTCGTCGCTCAGCATGTCGTGCACGGTCGAGATGCCCGGCTCCCAGGAGCCGATGGAGACGCAGGCGACGGTGACCTTGTCGAAGTACTCGAAGGCCCGGGCGATCCCGGTCTGGTTGCGCAGCGCCGCCGCGGTGGCCGCGTCCGGCAGCAGCATCGGCGCGTAGATGGGGTGGGCGTCGCCGCCGGACACCTGGGCGGCCCGGCGGACCGCCTCCACCGAGCCGCGCTCGGCGGTCCCGGCGTCGTACACGCCCGTCAGCTGCACCACCGTGCACGGCGGCAGCCGGTCGAGCGCCGCCGCCATGTGGATGGTGGACCGGCCCCAGGCCAGCCCGAGGACGTCCCCCTCGTTGACGAGTTCGCCGAGCAGGTCGGCGGCGACCTCGCCGAGGTTCTCGGGGTCGGGGGTCTCCTCCGACTCGGGCGGGGACTCGACCACGACGGCGTGCCGCAGTCCGTACCGGGCGCGGAGCGCGTCGGAGCGCTCGGCGTCCAGTTCGGCCGGGACGCGGATCTCGATGCGTACGAGATCCCGTTCGAGGGCGGTCTCCAGGACCCGGGCCACCTTGAAGCGGCTGACGCCGAACTCCTCCGCGATCTGGATCTTGGACTTGCCCTCGAGGTAGAAGCGGCGGGCCATGGCCGCCGCCTGCACCAGCTCAGCGGGTCCCATCCGCATGGCTGACCGGCCCGCCGACATACCCGACACGGCGATCTCCTCACTGCTGTTCACACTCTGGATTCGCCGTTCATCCTCGCAGATTCGGCGCGGCTGATCCGCCCTGATGGGCGGCGTTCATTCAAGCGTTCACTTCGCCGTGGTTCAGTGGTCGCATACCCAGGACGCCTGGGCGGTGGCCGCTTCCGCCTGCGTGCGCAGGGCGCGTACGGCCTCCGCCGGGTCGTCCGCCCCGTAGACGGCCGAGCCGGCGACGAACACGTCCGCCCCCGCGTCCGCGCACCGCTCGATCGTCGAGGCCGAGACACCGCCGTCCACCTGCAGCCACAGCTGCAGACCGTGCTTCTTGATCAGCTCACGGGTGCGGCGGATCTTCGGCAGCATGATGTCGAGGAACGCCTGGCCGCCGAAGCCCGGCTCCACCGTCATGACGAGCAGCATGTCCAGTTCCGGGAGCAGGTCCTCGTACGGCTCGATCGGCGTGGCGGGCTTGAGCGCCATGGAGGCGCGGGCACCCTTGGCGCGGATCTCCCGGGCGAGCCGCACGGGTGCGGCGGCCGCCTCCACGTGGAAGGTGACGGAGGAGGCGCCGGCCTCGACGTACTGCGGCGCCCACCGGTCGGGGCCCTCGATCATCAGGTGGCAGTCCAGCGGGGTGTCCGTCGCGCGCGCCAAGGACTCCACCACCGGCACGCCGAGCGTGAGGTTCGGGACGAAGTGGTTGTCCATGACGTCGACGTGGAGCCAGTCGGCGCCTTGGACCGCCTTGGCCTCCTCCGCGAGGCGGGCGAAGTCGGCGGACAGGATGCTGGGGTTGATCTGCACGGCCATGCCCCAAGCCTGCCATGCCGCTGCGCCGGGCTGTAGCGGCGGTCCACGGGTTGAGTTCCGGCTGCGGGCCGGTGGGGGCCGGTCTACGGGCCGGTGGGGGCCGGTCGCGCAGTTCCCCGCGCCCCTTTCGGGGCGCTGCCCTCGACGGCCTCAAGCGGTCCTGCGGATCAGTGCCAGGTACATCGCGTCCGTGCCGTGTACGTGCGGCCAGAGCTGTACGTCCGGGCCCTCGCCGAGGTCGGGTACGCCGGGCAGCAGCGGGCGCGCGTCGATCAGTTCCGTGTCCGGGTGCTGCTTGAGCACGTCGGCGACGACCGCGCGGGTCTCGGCGAGGTGCGGCGAGCAGGTGGCGTAGCCGACGACCCCGCCGACGCGCACCGATTCCAGGGCGGTGCGCAGCAGCCCGCGCTGGAGCGGGGCGAAGTCGTCCAGGTCCTCGGGGCGGCGGCGCCAGCGGGCCTCGGGACGGCGGCGCAGGGCGCCCAGGCCGGTGCAGGGGACGTCCACCAGCACCCGGTCGAAGGTGCCGGGGCGCCACGGCGGACGCGTGCCGTCCGCCGCGATGACCTGGTAGGGGCCGGGGTTGCCGTGCAGCGCCTTGGCCACCAGGCCCGCCCGGTGCGGCTGCTTCTCCGAGGCGAGCAGCGTGGCACCGCGCGCGGCGGCGAGGGCACCCAGCAGCGCGGCCTTGCCGCCCGGGCCGGCGCACCCGTCGAGCCACTTGGCGTCGGGTCCGTCGAGCGGCGCGGCGGCCAGCGCGAGGGCGACCAGCTGACTGCCCTCGTCCTGGACGCCGGCGCGGCCCTCGCGGACGGCCTCGACCGCACCGGGCTCACCGCCCTCGGTGAGCCGCACGGCGTACGGCGACCAGCGTCCGGGCACGGCGGCGTCCTCGCGGAGCAGCTCCTCGGCGGTGGCCCGCCCCGGCCGGGCGACCAGCGTCACCTCGGGCCGCTCGTTGTCGGCCGCCAGCAGCGCCTCGATGCCGGCCCGGCCGCCGCCGAGGGAGTCCCACAGCGCGGAGACGACCCAGCGGGGGTGCGAGTGCACGACGGCGAGGTGGTCCTCGGGGTCGTCGTCGTAGGGCGGTGCGACCTTCTCGATCCACCCGTCGAGGTCGTGCTGGGCCACCTTGCGCAGCACGGCGTTGACGAACTTCGCCCGCCCGTCCCCGAGCACCACCCGGGCCAGCTCGACGGCGGAGGAGACGGCGGCGTGCGTGGGGATGCGCGTGCCGAGCAGCTGGTGCGTGCCCAGGCTCAGCACGTCCAGCACCGGCGGGTCGACCTCGCGCAGCGGCCGGTCGACGCAGGCGGCGATGACGGCGTCGTACGTGCCCTGCCGGCGCAGCGTGCCGTACACCAGCTCGGTGGCGAGGGCGGCGTCCCGGGCGTCGAAGTCGCCCTTCTCGCGGGCCTTCCTGAGCAGCGGCGGCAGCACGAGGTTGGCGTATGCGTCCCGCTCGTCCACCGCGCGCAGTGCCTCGAAGGCGAGGAAGCGGACGGGGTCCTTCTGGGGACGACGGTAGGGCTTGGCGGGCTTGCGCGGCCGCCGGGACTGCTCGCTCACGAAAAAGGTGCTCCGGGTGTGAAGAAGAGACTGCGCCCCAAGCCTACGTCGCGTTCCCCGCCCTCCGACCGCAGCCCGCCCCGCGGACCGTTCCGGCCCCGCGGACCGTTCCCACCCCGCGGACCGCTTCCCGCCCTACGACCGTTCCCCGGCCTTGGCCGCTTCCGGCCCTCAGACCACTTCTCCCCCGGACCGCTTTCCGCTGTCCGACGTTCCCCGACCCGTCGAGACCAATGTGATCTCCGCGCTCGGCTTCGCCCAGAAGACCTGGCAGACCTAACAGACCTGGCAGAAGGACAACGCCGGCCGGACCGTTCCCCGACCCGCGGACCGTTCCCGCCCCGCAGGCAGGCCCCCCGCTCTCCGGTCGGCCGGGTCTTCTCAGCCGCCGAGGGTCTCGGTGTCCGTGATGCGGACGCCGCGGGCCCAGTCGGCGGCGCGCATCGGCTTCTTGCCCTGGGCCTGCACCCACAGCAGCTCGACGGCGTGCGAACCGGTGCCCACGTGCACGCTGTTCTTGCCCACCGCGAGCCGGCCCGGCGCGAGGTCGGTCCGCTCGGGGACGGGCGCGACCTGGATGAGCTTCAGCCGCTCGCCGCGGAAGACGGTCCACGCGCCGGGCGCCGGCGTGCAGCCGCGCACCACCCGGTCGACGCGCAGCGCGGGCGCCGCCCAGTCCACCTGGGCGTCCTCCACGGTGATCTTCGGGGCGAGGGAGACGCCCTCGGCGGGCTGCGGCACGGCCTTCAGGGTGCCGTCCTCGATGCCGTCCATGGTGGCGGCGAGCAGCCCCGCGCCCGCGAAGGCGAGCCGGGTGAGCAGGTCGCCGCTGGTGTCGGTGGGACGGACCTCCTCGGTCACCGTGCCGTAGACGGGCCCGGAGTCCAGGCCCTCCTCGATGAGGAAGGTGGACGCCCCGGTGATCTCGTCGCCCGCCATGACGGCGTGCTGCACCGGCGCCGCGCCGCGCCAGGCGGGCAGCAGCGAGAAGTGCAGGTTGACCCAGCCGTGGGCGGGGATGTCCAGGGCGGCCTTGGGCAGCAGGGCGCCGTAGGCGACGACCGGGCAGCAGTCCGGGGCGATCTCCCGCAGCCGTTCGAGGAACTCCGGGTCCCGGGGCTTCAGCGGCTTCAGCACCTCGATCCCGGCCTCCTCCGCCCGCTCGGCCACGGGCGACGCGACCAGCCGGCGCCCGCGCCCGGCCGGCGCGTCGGGCCGCGTGACGACGGCGGCCACCTCGTGCCGGCCGGAGGCGAGCAGGGCGTCCAGAGCGGGAACGGCGACCTCGGGGGTACCGGCGAAGACGAGCTTCATGGGCGGGTTCGGGCCTCTCGGGCGGGGTCGGGCGGGCAGCGCACCAGTCTATGACCATGAACGGCGCACGAGTGGATGGGCGGGCGTACGCATATGCCCGTACGCCCCCACCCCGTGACCAGCGGAGCGTCGGAGCGTTGGTCAAGAAAGAGTTGACCACATCGGGCCGTTTCGCGGCCCAATTCCTTTCAACGCCGGTTCGAGAGGCTTGTTCATGGCCGACCACGCAACCCACGACGCCCAGGCCCGGGCCAGCCTGCACTTGCTGGTGCGGGACATCGAGCGGGTCCGCCGGCAGGTGGACGCGCTGCGCACGCTCACCGCCCAGCTGGGCAACGTCTACCGCCCGCGCCGTACCGGCCCGTCCACGGGCTTCGTCGTCTACGGACGTGCCCCCGCGCCGACGGTCCGCCTCGCCCAGGAACTCCGGGACAGTGTCGAGACCCTGGTCACGGCCGCCGTGGACTTCGACCGCTCGCTCGGCTTCTCGTGGGACGCGGTGGGCTCGGCGCTCGGGGTCACCAAGCAGGCAGTGCACCGCCGCTACGGCGCCCGCCGCGCCGCGGCGCAGGCGGCGGCCGAGGCGGAGCGGACGTCGGAGCCGTCCGGCACCCGCACGATCAACGTGCCCGCGGGTCTGCCGACGGTGCCCGCGGCCCGCTCCATGCCCACCCAGCCGACCGCGGGCAGCCCCACCCTGCGCGACGACGCCCGCCCGACGGCCTTCCCCAGCCCCCGCAACGGCTGACACCACCCCCGCCCGCCCTCCCGGACGGCCTCCGGGAGGGCCGCCCCGCAGGTGAGTCCCGCGCGACGCTGCCCACGGCGGTCGTGGACCCCCGACGCCCGGCAAGCCACCCTCGGCCTCAGCCGAGGTCACCCCCCCTTCCCCCGATCTCCAGCCGGACGCCCCCGGGCTCAGCCGATGTCCGGTGGATCGATCCGTACCCGGACCGCCTCCCCGCTGCCCCGGGCCATGCGCGCGGCCTGGGCCGTCTTCAGGGCGGCGGCCAGCGCGGCTCCGCTGCCCGGGGGGACGCGGACGAGGACCCGCTCCCAGTGCTCGCCGGGTGGCGGTGCCCCGGGCCGGCGGGGGCCGCCGGGCGGCGGTGGCGGCAGCGGTACCGGCCCCAGCACCTCGGCCTCCGACGGCAGGTCGAGTGCCGTCAGGAACTCGGCGACGGCCGCGGGCGGACCGGCCACGGCCGCCATCCGGGACACCGGCGGGAAACCCAGCTCGGCCCGCTCGGCCAGCTCACGCACGGCGTGCCCGACCGGGTCCCAGCGCACCAGCGCCTGCACGGGCCGCAGGGTCGGCTCGGCCACCACCACCACGGTGCCCCCCTCGCTCTGGGGCCGCACCAGCGCGCCGGCCGCGATCCAGCGGCGCAGCGCGTCCTCACCGGCCCGCAGGTCGGGCCGTACGAGCATGGCCCAGCCGTCCAGCAGCAGGGCCGCCGCGTAGCCGCCCTCGGCGACCGGTTCGGCGCCCGGCGTGCTGACGACCAGCGCGGGTGCGTCCGGGACGGTGTCCAGCACGTGCTCGCGCCCCGAGGTGCGCACCGGAACGGCGGGGAAGGCGCGCCCCAGTTCCTCGGCGGTGCGGCGCGCGCCCACGACCTGGGCGCGGAGCCGGAAGCCGCCGCACTCCGGGCAGTGCCAGGCGCCCTCGTCGCGCCCGCACCAGCCGCACCTCAGCACGCCCGCGTCCTGCCCCTGGAGCGGTCCGGAACAGTGCCGGCACCGGGCGGGCGCCCGGCACTGCGCGCAGGCCATGCGGGGCGCGTAACCGCGCCGGGGAACCTGGACCAGCACGGGCCCGTGCCGCAGCCCGTCGCGGGCCGCCTGCCAGGCGAGGGTGGGCAGCCGCGCGGCGCGGGCGGCCTCGTCGCGCGCGAGGTCGCCGTCGCCGACCGTGCGGACCAGGGGGGCGGTCCGGCGCACCTGCTCCCGGCCGGCGACCAGCGGCCGGGCCCAGCCGCTCTCGACCAGCTGGGCGGCCTCCACCGTGCAACCCCAACTCCCGAGCAGGAAAGCGCACTTGTCCAGCGCGGCGCGCAGCAGGAGCACCTCGCGGGCGTGCGGCTGCGGGGCGTGCTGCTCGCTGTGGCTGTCGTCCCCGTCGTCCCAGATCGCGACGAGCCCCAGGTCCTGGACCGGTGCGAACATCGCCGCCCGGGTCCCGACGACGGCCCGCACGGACCCGCGCCGCACCGCCAGCCACTGCGCGTACCGCTTCTCGGGCCCGGCGTCGGCGGTGAGCAGCGCGTGCCGGCCCGGGCCGAGCAGCGCGGTGAGCGCGGCGTCCACGCGCGCGGCGGAGCGCCCGTCGGGTACGACGACGAGGGCGCCGCGGCCGGAGGCGAGGGCGGCGGCGACGGCCCGGGCCAGCTCCTCGCTCCACCGCGGTCCCGGCAGGGCGTTCCACACGGCCCGGGGGGCTCCGCCGGAGGCGAGCGCGTCGAGGAAGGCGCCCCCGTGCTCGTAGCGCGCCCAGGAGCCGGGCTCCGGCGCCGGTGGCGGGGGCAGGGGGGCGGGAGAGGGCCGCTGCTCGGCACGGGCGTTGCGCGGCGGCACGGCCAGCTGGAGGACGTCGGCGAGGCTGCCCGCGTACCGGTCGGCGACGGCCCGGGCGAGGCCGAGCAGCTCCTCGCTCAGCACCGGCTCCGGGGACACCACCTGGGCGAGCGCGGCCAGCGGCCCGGAGTAGTCGGACTCGGCGCGCCGTTCGACGAGGAAGCCGTCGATCAGTCCGCCGCCCTCGCGGCGGCCCTCCCGCACCCGGTGCCGGCCGGCCCCGAACCGCACCCGCACCCGCACACCGGGCTGCGCCTGGGCGTCCAGCTCCGCGGGCACGGCGTAGTCGAAGTACCGGTCGAGATGGAGCACACCCTTGTCGACCAGCACGCGCGCGACGGGCAGCTCCCCGGCGAGCGCGGCCCCCCGCCAGGTCCGCGGCTTGGCGCGGGGCGCCTTGGCCCGGCGGACGCTCTCCCGGATGAGCGCGAGCTGCTCCGGCGGGGCCCCCTCGGCCCCGCCGTCCCCGTCCGCCCGGGACGCCCCGTTGTCGCTGCTCACGCTTGCATTCTTACCAAACGGCACCGACAACGGCGCCGGGCCCGGGCTCCGCACCCGGACGGCACCCCACCGCCGGGCCGTACCGGGGGCGGGGCGGCCCTCCGGGGTCCGCGCCGCCTCCGGGCCGGCCGGCCGGGAACGCGCCGTGGCCCGGCCCCCTGGAGGGAGGGCCGGGCCACGGCGGACGGGCGGGGGCGGGTTACAGGCCCGCTGCGGCGCGCAGGGCGTCCACGCGGTCCGTGCGCTCCCAGGTGAAGTCGGGCAGCTCGCGGCCGAAGTGGCCGTAGGCCGCGGTCTGGGAGTAGATCGGGCGGAGCAGGTCGAGGTCGCGGATGATGGCGGCCGGGCGCAGGTCGAAGACCTCGTCGATCGCCTTCTCGATCTTCTCGGGGTCGATCTTGTGGGTGCCGAAGGTCTCCACGAAGAGACCGACCGGCTCGGCCTTGCCGATCGCGTACGCGACCTGGACCTCGCAGCGGGAGGCCAGCCCGGCCGCCACGACGTTCTTGGCCACCCAGCGCATGGCGTACGCCGCCGAGCGGTCGACCTTGGACGGGTCCTTGCCGGAGAAGGCACCGCCGCCGTGGCGGGACATGCCGCCGTAGGTGTCGATGATGATCTTGCGGCCGGTGAGGCCGGCGTCGCCCATCGGGCCGCCGATCTCGAAGCGCCCGGTCGGGTTGACCAGCAGGCGGTAGCCCTCGGTGTCCAGCTTGATGCCCTCTTCCAGGAGCGCCTTCAGCTCCGGCTCCACGACGAACTCGCGGATGTCGGGGGCGAGCAGCGACTCCAGGTCGATGTCGGAGGCGTGCTGGGAGGAGACGACCACCGTGTCGAGACGGACGGCCTTGTCGCCGTCGTACTCGATGGTGACCTGCGTCTTGCCGTCGGGACGCAGGTAGGGGATGGTGCCGTTCTTGCGGACCTCGGACAGGCGCTTGGACAGCCGGTGCGCCAGGAAGATCGGCAGCGGCATGAGGGTGGGCGTCTCGTCGGACGCGTAGCCGAACATCAGGCCCTGGTCGCCCGCGCCCTGCTTGTCCAGTTCGTCGTCGTCGCCCTCGACCCGGGCCTCGTACGCCGCGTCGACACCCTGCGCGATGTCCGGGGACTGCGCGCCGATGGACACCGAGACGCCACAGGAGGCGCCGTCGAAGCCCTTCTTGGAGGAGTCGTAGCCGATCTCCAGGATCTTGCTGCGGACGAGCGTCGCGATGTCCGCGTAGGCCTTGGTCGTCACCTCGCCGGCCACGTGCACCAGGCCGGTGGTGATCAACGTCTCCACGGCGACCCGGGAAGACGGGTCCTCACGCAGAAGGGCGTCGAGAATGGTGTCGCTGATCTGGTCAGCGATCTTGTCGGGGTGACCTTCGGTCACGGACTCCGAGGTGAACAGGCGACGGGACACAACGCTCCCTGTGGTTGCAGCGGCTGCTGGCTGATCATTTGCGGTCGGCGCTGGGCTGCGCCTGGCGTCGACCGTAAAACAGTTTATCGGGCGCACTCGGTCCGCTGGCCACCGTCTCGCCTGTCGGGAGCGCTGTGACCTGCGGCACGGGCATTCTGCACAATGGCTAGCCGCCTTGGCCAGGGCCGCCACGCCCGATTCCGGCGTGGCGTGAACCCGATCCCGGTTTCCCCCGGCCGGGTGCGGACGGCTAGCCCAGACGCCGTACGACCAGGTCCCAGACGGTGTCGGCGAGGGCCTCCTTGGGTCCGTGCGGCACGGGGGTCTCGCTGCCGTCGGCGCCCAGGACGACGGCCTCGTTCTCCTCGGCGCCGAAGGTCTTGCGCTCCCCCACCTCGTTGACCACGAGGAGGTCGCAGCCCTTCCGGGCGAGCTTGGTGCGGCCGTTGGCGAGGACGTCGTCGGTCTCGGCGGCGAAGCCGACGATCACCTGCCCGGGGCGGGCGCGGTCCGCCGAAATCTCCGCGAGAATGTCCGGATTCCGTACCAGGACGATCGGGTCGGGCTCCTGGCCGTCCTTCTTCTTGATCTTCCCGGTGGCGTAGGCGGCCGGGCGGAAGTCGGCGACGGCGGCGGCCATGACCACGGCGTCCGCGTCGGCGGCGGCCTTCAGGACGGCCTCGCGCAGCTGCACGGCGGTGCCGACGCGGACGACGTCCACGCCCGCCGGGTCGGGCAGGCCGGTGTTGGCCGAAATCAGCGTCACCCGGGCACCGCGGGCGGCGGCGGTGCGGGCGAGCGCGTAGCCCTGCTTGCCGGAGGAGCGGTTGCCGAGGAAGCGGACCGGGTCGAGGGGTTCGCGGGTGCCGCCGGCCGAGACGACGACGTGCCGGCCCGCCAGGTCGGGTCCGGTGACGCCACGGGCCAGCACCCGGCGGCACACCTCGAAGATCTCCGCCGGGTCGGGCAGCCGCCCCTTCCCGGTGTCGACGCCGGTGAGCCGGCCGACGGCGGGCTCGACGACGACGGCGCCGCGGCGGCGCAGCGTGGCCACGTTCTCCTGGGTGGCCGGGTGCTCCCACATCTCGGTGTGCATCGCGGGGGCGAAGACGACCGGGCAGCGGGCGGTGAGCAGGGTGTTGGTCAGCAGGTCGTCGGCGAGGCCGTGGGCGGCCTTGGCGAGCATGTCGGCGGTGGCCGGGGCCACGACCACCAGGTCGGCGTGCTGGCCGATGCGGACGTGCGGGACCTCGTGGACGTCGTCCCACACGCCGGTCGAGACCGGGTTGCCGGAGAGGGCGGACCAGGTGGCGGCGCCGACGAAGTGCAGCGCGGAGGCGGTGGGAACCACGCGGACGTCATGGCCCGACTCCGTGAACCTCCTCAGCAGCTCACAGGCCTTGTAGGCGGCGATGCCACCGCTGACCCCCAGCACGACCTTCGGCTTGTCCACCATGGCTCCTCGCGTTCGAAAATCTGCAACACCCATGACACACCACAGGCCCGGCAGCATGACTGCCGGGCCTGTGGATAAGTCAATCGCGATCTGAAAGTACTACTGCGCCGGGCCCTCGACGGCCTCGGAGGTCAGCAGACCGGCGTTGATCTCGCGCAGGGCGATCGAGAGCGGCTTCTCGTGGACGTGGGTGTCGACGAGCGGACCGACGTACTCGAGGAGGCCTTCACCGAGCTGCGAGTAGTACGCGTTGATCTGGCGGGCACGCTTGGCCGCGTAGATCACGAGGCTGTACTTCGAGTCGGTCGCCTCGAGGAGCTCGTCGATCGGCGGGTTGATGATGCCCTCGGGCGCGGTGATGGAAGAGGACACGCTCTACCTTCCGATGGATGGGAAAGAATCAGACATCGTGATCACAGTCACGATCACACAACGTCCATCAAGGCTAGCAGCTCGCGGGCCACGTCCTCGACGGAGGTGTTGACCAAGGTCACATCGAACTCCGGCTCGGCCGCCAGCTCGGTCCGCGCCGCCGCCAGGCGGCGCTCGATGACCTCGGGCGGCTCGGTCCCCCGGCCGGTCAGCCTGCGCACCAGCTCCTCCCAGGAGGGCGGGGCCAGGAACACCAGCTGGGCGTCGGACAGCGACTCGCGGACCTGCCGGGCGCCCTGGAGGTCGATCTCCAGCAGGACCGGCTCGCCGTTCTCCAGCCGCTCCTGCACGGCCGCGCGCGGCGTGCCGTAGCGGTTGCCGGCGAACTCGGCCCACTCCAGCAGCTCGCCGTTGGCGATCAGCTTGTCCATCTCGTCGTCGGTGACGAAGAAGTAGTGGACTCCGTGCTGCTCGCCGGGGCGCGGCTTGCGGGTCGTCGCCGACACCGAGAGCCAGACCTCGGGGTGTTCCTTGCGCATATGGGCGACGACCGTGCTCTTGCCGACCCCCGAGGGGCCGGAGAGCACGGTCAGCCGCGGACGTTCACTCATGCAGCGATTATTCCAGCAATCCCGGGGTGCCCGGGACTCCCTGCCCGCCGGGAGGCGGACTCAGGAGCCGGTGCTGCCGAACTCACGCTCCAGGGAAGCGATCTGGTTGGAACCGAGGCCGCGCACGCGACGGCTCTCGGAGATGCCCAGACGCTCCATGATCTGCTTGGCGCGGACCTTGCCCACGCCCGGCAGCGACTCGAGAAGGGCGGAGACCTTCATCTTGCCGATGACGTCGTTCTCCTGGCCCTGCTTGATGACCTCGTGCAGGGAAGCGCCGGAGTGCTTGAGTCGATTCTTGACCTCGGCCCGCTCCCGGCGAGCCGCGGCGGCCTTTTCGAGCGCGGCTGCGCGCTGTTCAGGGGTAAGGGGCGGAAGAGCCACGCCTACGTCACCTCGGATGTCGAACTGTCGGATACGGACCGGTGAGGAACCTAGTCGCCCCACACCTGGGGAGCTACGAGCAACACGCTGCCCGTCCTCCCCCACTGCCTGAAGGGCGTGGGAGGTTCCCCCACTGCTCGGAGACTAGCGGTCAAGTCCGCCAGAGTCAGCGAGAACAGCGGAAAAGTCCTGGTCAGCCTCCGTCAGGCCGGACATTTCAGACATACTGCCCCGGATTTGAGGATGTAATCACCCTCAGGCCGGCACGATCCCGCTCGGCCGGGCACCCGGCCGGCACTCAGACCCCGGCGACGGCCGCCCGGATCTCGGCCGCGAACCGCTCGGCCGCCCCGCGCAGCGCCCCGGCGTCCGGACCGTGACGCAGAACACCCCGGCTGACGTTCGGCACGACGTTGCGGACGGCCGGTCCGAAGACCCGGGGAAGATCGGCCGGCGTCGCGCCCTGCGCCCCGATCCCCGGCGCCAGGAGCGGCCCGTTGATGTCCAGGTCGTACGTGGACAGGTCGCCGAGCGTGGCGCCGACGACCGCGCCGAAGGAGCCGAGCGGCTCCTCCCCCGCGTTCTCGGCCGCCAGGTGCGCCAGCATGGTCGCCCCGACGCTCCGGCCGTCGGCGCGCACCGCGTGCTGCACCTCGCCGCCCTCGGGGTTCGAGGTCAGCGCCAGCACGAACAGGCCGGCGCCGCTCTCCCGGGCCAGCGCGACGGCCGGGCTGAGCGAGCCGTAGCCGAGGTACGGCGAGACGGTCAGGGCGTCGGAGAACAACGGGGCGTCCGGGTGCAGGAACGACTCGGCGTAGGCGGCCATCGTGGAGCCGATGTCGCCGCGCTTGGCGTCCGTCACGACCAGGGCGCCGGCGGCCCGTGCCTCCTGAACGGACTTCTCCAGGACGGCCAGGCCGCGCGAGCCGAACCGCTCGAAGAAGGCGCTCTGCGGCTTCAGGACCGCCACCCGGTCGGCCACGGCCTCGACGACCGTGCGGCTGAACCGCTCCAGACCGGCGACGTCGTCGTCCAGGCCCCACTCGGCGAGCAGGGAGGCGTGCGGGTCGATGCCGACGCACAGCGGGCCGCGCTCGTCCATGGCACGGCGCAGCCGGGCGCCGAAGGGCTCCAACGGGCTCATGCGGGCTTCCTCACGTCGGCGCCGACCGCGTCGGCGAGGGTGGCGTACGGGCTGGTGCGCAGGCGGGCGGCGAGGCCCTTGTGGACGGCCCGCGACCAGAAGGGACCCTCGTAGATGAAGGCGCTGTAGCCCTGGACCAGCGTGGCACCGGCCAGGATGCGCTGCCAGGCGTCCTCGGCCGTCTCGACGCCGCCGACACCCACCAGGGTGATCCGGTCGCCCACGCGCGCGTACAGGCGGCGCAGGACCTCCAGGGAGCGCGCCTTGAGCGGGGCGCCGGACAGACCGCCGGTCTCCTTCACCAGCGACGGCGCCGACCGCAGGCCGAGTCCCTCGCGCGCGATGGTGGTGTTGGTGGCGATGATCCCGTCCAGGCCCAGCTCCACGGCGAGGTCGGCCACGGCGTCCACGTCCTCGTCGGCGAGATCGGGGGCGATCTTCACCAGGAGGGGGACGCGGCGGTTGGCGACCGTGCGGTCGGCCGCCTCGCGCACGGCGGTGAGCAGCGGACGCAGATGGTCCACCGCCTGGAGGTTCCGCAGGCCGGGCGTGTTCGGGGAGGAGACGTTGACGACCAGGTAGTCGGCGTACGGCGCCAGGCGCTCGGCGGACTTCACGTAGTCGGCGACGGCCTCGGCCTCCGGGACGGCCTTGGTCTTGCCGATGTTGACGCCGACCACGGTCCGGAAGACCGGCTCACGGGTGGCCAGGCGGGCCGCCACGGTGAGGGAGCCGTCGTTGTTGAAGCCCATGCGGTTGATCAGGGCGCGGTCCGCGACCAGGCGGAACAGCCGCTTCCTGGGGTTGCCGGGCTGCGGCTCGCCCGTCACCGTGCCGATCTCGACGTGGTCGAAGCCCAGCATCGACATCCCGTCGACGGCGACGGCGTTCTTGTCGAAGCCCGCGGCGAGTCCGAACGGGCCGTGCATGCGCAGTCCGAAGGCCTCGGTGCGCAGTTCCTTGTACCGGGGCGCGAGGGCGGCCGCGACGAAGGTGCGCAGCACGGGGACGCGGGCGGCGAGACGGATCCAGCGGAAGGCCAGGTGGTGGGCCTTCTCGGGGTCCATGCGCTGGAAGACCAGCTTGAAGAAGATGGTGTACATGGTGTCCTCGTGAAGAGGGGGACACCGTTTCCGGTGTCCCCCTCGGGGCTGCTAGTCGCGGGCCGCGGTCAGGTGGGCCGCGTGTTCCTGGAGCGAGCGGACGCCCACGTCGCCGTGGTTGAGGGCGTCGATGCCCTGGACCGCCGCCGCGAGCGCCTGGACGGTCGTCAGGCACGGCACGGAGCGGGCCACCGCGGCCGTACGGATGTCGTAGCCGTCGAGGCGGCCGCCGGTGCCGTACGGCGTGTTGACGATGAGGTCGACCTCGCCGTCGTGGATGAGCTGGACGATGGTCCGCTCGCCGTTCGGGCCGGTGCCCTCGGACTGCTTGCGCACGACCGTGGCGTTGATCCCGTTGCGCTTGAGGACCTCGGCGGTGCCGGAGGTGGCCAGCAGCTCGAAGCCGTGGGCGACCAGCTCGCGCGCCGGGAAGATCATCGAGCGCTTGTCGCGGTTGGCGACCGAGATGAAGGCGCGGCCCTTGGTGGGCAGCGGGCCGTAGGCGCCGGCCTGCGACTTGGCGTACGCCGTGCCGAAGACGGAGTCGATGCCCATGACCTCGCCGGTGGAGCGCATCTCCGGGCCGAGGACGGTGTCCACGCCGCGGCCCTGGATGTCACGGAAGCGCGACCACGGCATGACGGCCTCCTTGACGGAGATCGGCGCGTCCAGCGGCAGCTCGCCGCCGTCGCCCTGCTGCGGCAGCAGCCCCTCGGCGCGCAGCTCGGCGATGGTCGCGCCCAGCGAGATGCGGGCGGCGGCCTTCGCCAGCGGCACCGCGGTCGCCTTGGAGGTGAACGGGACCGTGCGGGAGGCGCGCGGGTTGGCCTCCAGGACGTAGAGGATGTCGCCGGCCATCGCGAACTGGATGTTGATCAGGCCGCGCACGCCGACGCCCTTGGCGATGGCCTCGGTGGAGGCGCGCAGCCGCTTGATGTCGAAGCCGCCGAGGGTGATCGGGGGCAGGGCGCACGCCGAGTCGCCGGAGTGGATGCCGGCCTCCTCGATGTGCTCCATGACGCCGCCGAGGTACAGCTCCTCGCCGTCGTAGAGCGCGTCGACGTCGATCTCGATCGCGTCGTCCAGGAAGCGGTCGACGAGGACCGGCCGGGAGGGGCTGATCTCGGTGGACTCGGCGATGTAGGAGGCGAGGCGGGTCTCGTCGTAGACGATCTCCATGCCGCGCCCGCCGAGGACGTACGACGGCCGGACCAGGACCGGGTAGCCGATCTCGTCGGCGATGGCCTTGGCCTCCGCGAAGGTGGTGGCCGTGCCGTGCTTGGGCGCGGGCAGGCCGGCCTCGGCGAGGACCCGGCCGAAGGCGCCCCGGTCCTCGGCCGCGTGGATGGCCTCGGGGGACGTGCCCACGATCGGCACGCCGTTGTCCTTGAGCGCCTGCGACAGGCCCAGCGGGGTCTGCCCGCCGAGCTGCACGATCACGCCCGCGACCGGACCGGCCTGCTGCTCGGCGTGGACGATCTCCAGCACGTCCTCCAGCGTCAGCGGCTCGAAGTACAGGCGGTCGGAGGTGTCGTAGTCCGTGGAGACGGTCTCCGGGTTGCAGTTGACCATCACGGTCTCGTACCCGGCGTCGGACAGCGCGAAGGAGGCGTGGACGCAGGAGTAGTCGAACTCGATGCCCTGGCCGATGCGGTTCGGGCCGGAGCCCAGGATGATCACCGCGGGCTTCTCGCGGGGCGCGACCTCGGTCTCCTCGTCGTAGGAGGAGTAGAAGTACGGTGTCTTCGCGGCGAACTCGGCGGCGCAGGTGTCGACCGTCTTGTAGACCGGGCGGACGCCGAGGGCGTGCCGGACCTCGCGGACGACGTCCTCGCGCAGACCGCGGATCTCGGCGACCTGCTGGTCGGAGAAGCCGTGCCGCTTGGCCTCGGCGAGCAGCTCGCGGGTCAGCTCCGGCGCCTCGCCTAGCTCGTCCGCGATCTCCTTGATCAGGAAGAGCTGGTCGACGAACCACGGGTCGATCTTCGTGTAAGCGAAGACCTCCTCGGCGGTGGCGCCCGCGCGGATGGCCTGCATGACCGTGTTGATCCGGCCGTCGGTGGGCCGTACGGCCTCTTCGAGGAGGGCGGTCTTGTCGCCGGGGTCCCCCACGAAGGTGAACTGGCTGCCCTTCTTCTCCAGGGAGCGCAGCGCCTTCTGGAAGGCCTCGGGGAAGTTGCGGCCGATGGCCATGGCCTCGCCGACCGACTTCATGGTGGTGGTCAGCGTGGAGTCGGCCTGCGGGAACTTCTCGAAGGCGAACCGGGGGGCCTTGACGACCACGTAGTCGAGCGTGGGCTCGAAGGAGGCCGGGGTCTCCTGCGTGATGTCGTTCGGGATCTCGTCCAGCGTGTAGCCGACGGCCAGCTTGGCGGCGATCTTGGCGATCGGGAAGCCGGTGGCCTTGGAGGCGAGCGCGGAGGACCGGGACACGCGCGGGTTCATCTCGATGACGATCACGCGGCCGTCCTCGGGGTTCACCGCGAACTGGATGTTGCAGCCGCCGGTGTCGACGCCGACCTCGCGGATGATCGCGATGCCGACATCGCGCAGCACCTGGTACTCGCGGTCGGTCAGCGTCATCGCCGGGGCGACGGTGATCGAGTCGCCGGTGTGCACGCCCATGGGGTCGAAGTTCTCGATGGAGCAGACGACCACGACGTTGTCGTTCTTGTCGCGCATCAGCTCCAGCTCGTACTCCTTCCAGCCGAGGATGGACTCCTCCAGGAGCACCTCGGTGGTCGGGGAGAGCGTGAGGCCCTGGCCGGCGATGCGGCGCAGCTCCTCCTCGTCGTGCGCGAAGCCGGAGCCGGCGCCGCCCATGGTGAAGGACGGGCGGACGACGACCGGGTAGCCGCCGAGGGTCTCGACGCCCTTGAGGACGTCGTCCATGGAGTGGCAGATGACCGAGCGGGCGGACTCGCCGTGCCCGATCTTCTTGCGGACCTCCTCCACGACGTCCTTGAACAGGTCGCGGTCCTCGCCCTTGTGGATCGCCTCGGGCTTGGCGCCGATCAGCTCCACGCCGTACTTCTCCAGGACACCGTTCTCGTGCAGCGAGATGGCGGTGTTCAGGGCCGTCTGGCCGCCCAGGGTGGGGAGCAGGGCGTCGGGGCGCTCCTTGGCGATGATCTTCTCGACGAACTCGGGGGTGATCGGCTCGACGTAGGTGGCGTCGGCGATCTCCGGGTCGGTCATGATCGTCGCCGGGTTGGAGTTGACCAGGACGACGCGCAGGCCTTCGGCCTTGAGCACGCGGCACGCCTGGGTGCCGGAGTAGTCGAACTCGGCGGCCTGGCCGATGACGATCGGGCCGGAGCCGATGACCAGGACGGACTGGATATCGGTGCGCTTAGGCACGCTGGCCCTCCATCAGGGAAACGAAGCGGTCGAAGAGGTAGGCGGCGTCGTGCGGGCCGGCGGCCGCTTCGGGGTGGTACTGGACGGAGAAGGCCGGCTGGTCGAGCAGCTGCAGCCCCTCCACGACGTCGTCGTTCAGGCAGACGTGCGAGACCTCGGCACGGCCGAACTTCGTCTCGCTGACCTTGTCGAGCGGCGCGTCCACGGCGAAGCCGTGGTTGTGCGCGGTGACCTCGACCTTGCCGGTCGTACGGTCCTGGACCGGCTGGTTGATGCCCCGGTGGCCGTACTTCAGCTTGTAGGTGCCGAAGCCGAGGGCGCGGCCGAGGATCTGGTTGCCGAAGCAGATGCCGAACAGGGGCGTCCGGCGCTCCAGGACGGCGCTCATCAGCGCGACCGGACCGTCGGCGGTGGCCGGGTCGCCCGGACCGTTGGAGAAGAACACACCGTCCGGGTCGACGGCGTAGACGTCCTCGGGCGTGGCGGTGGCGGGCAGGACGTGCACCTCGATGCCGCGCTCGGCCATGCGGTGCGGGGTCATGCCCTTGATGCCGAGGTCGATGGCGGCGACCGTGAACCGCTTCTCGCCGACCGCCGGGACGACGTACGCCTCCTTGGTGGCCACCTCCTCGTAGAGGCTCGCGCCCTTCATCTGGGGCTGGGCCTGCACGCGCGCCAGCAGCTCCGCGTCGGGGGCCACGTCCGCGCCGGAGAAGATGCCGGCCCGCATGGAGCCGCGCTCGCGCAGGTGGCGGGTGAGGGCCCGGGTGTCGATGCCGCTGATGCCGACGACGCCCTGCCGCTCCAGCTCGTCGTCCAGGGAGCGCTTGGCCCGCCAGTTGGACGGCACGCGCGCGGGGTCGCGCACGACGTAGCCGGAGACCCAGATCCGGCTCGACTCGTCGTCCTCGTCGTTCCAGCCCGTGTTGCCGATCTGGGGGGCGGTCGCGACGACGATCTGGCGGTCGTACGAGGGGTCGGTGAGGGTCTCCTGGTAGCCGGTCATGCCGGTGGAGAACACGGCCTCGCCGAAGGTCTCCCCCACGGCCCCGTAGGCGCGACCGCGGAAGATGCGGCCGTCCTCCAGGACGAGTACGGCGGGAAGCGCCTGGTTCCTCTGGGAGGAGCTTCCCCTGGTGGAGGTCGTCATCGTGCGCCTTCCGTGTCGTTGATCATCTGGTTCAGGGTGTCGACCCACTCGGTGTGCTCGGCCGCCCGGTCGGAGCGGAACCCGGAGTCGATCAGTTTGTCGCCGTGTGCCCAGGTCACCACCAGCAGTCCGCCCTCGGTGAGGACCTTGCCGGCGATGCCCTTGTCGAGGCGGGCGCCGCGCAGGGCGGCCGTGGGGACGAAGAAGTCGGCCGCTCCGGGGCGCTCGACCTCCAGGCCCGCGTCGGTCAGGGTGAGCTCGGCCCGGCTGCGGGTGCCCAGGCCGTGGGCCACGATGCGGTCCAGCCACTGCCCGGCGG
>NZ_BNBF01000020.1:141481-149156 GCF_014654935.1 Streptomyces capoamus | reverse complement strand
TGGTGGAGCCGTGGTAGCGGCCGCTCATGCTCAGTCTGGCCGGACCGGTCCGCTCCGGCGCGCCGGGCAGCTCGGGCAGGTCGCCCTGGAGGGTGCCGCGCCACTTCCAGCCCTCGCGCATCAGCCAGTAGACCAGCGCGATGAAGAGGACCAGTCCGACGAGCCAGCCGATGCGGGCCCCCCAGTGGGTGACCTCGGCCGACTTCTCCGCCTCGGCCAGCAGGATTACAGGTGTCACGTGAGCTTCCCGTCGACGAGCGTGGCCTTGCCCCGCAGCCATGTGTGCGTCACACGGCCCGGCAGTTCGCGCCCCTGGTAGGGGGTGTTGCGGCTGCGCGAGGCGAAGCCCTCGGGGTCCACCCGGCCACGGTATGCCGTGTCGACGAGGGTGAGGTTGGCGGGCTCACCAGCCGAGACGGGACGACCGTGCCCGGTGGCCTGTCCGATCCGCGCGGGCTGGACGGACATCCGGTCGGCGACGCCGGCCCAGTCCAGCAGGCCCGTGTCCACCATCGTCTCCTGGACCACCGACAGCGCGGTCTCCAGGCCGACCATGCCCATGGCGGCCGCGGCCCACTCGCAGTCCTTGTCCTCGTGCGGGTGCGGGGCGTGGTCGGTGGCGACGATGTCGATCGTGCCGTCCGCGAGCGCCTCGCGCAGGGCCAGCACGTCGCGCTCGGTGCGCAGCGGCGGGTTGACCTTGTAGACGGGGTCGTAGGTGCGCACCAGCTCGTCGGTGAGCAGCAGGTGGTGCGGGGTGACCTCGGCGGTGACCTGGATGCCCCGGGACTTGGCCCAGCGGACGATCTCGACGCTGCCGGCGGTCGAGAGGTGGCAGATGTGGACGCGGGAGCCCACGTGGTCGGCGAGCAGCACGTCCCGCGCGATGATCGACTCCTCGGCGACGGCCGGCCAGCCGCCCAGGCCCAGCTCGGCGGAGACGACGCCCTCGTTCATCTGCGCGCCCTCGGTCAGGCGCGGCTCCTGCGCGTGCTGGGCGACGACGCCGCCGAAGGCCTTCACGTACTCCAGCGCGCGGCGCATGATCACGGCGTCGTCCACGCACTTGCCGTCGTCCGAGAAGACGGTGACGCCGGCGGCGGACTCGTGCATGGCGCCCAGCTCGGCGAGCTTCTTCCCCTCCAGGCCCACGGTGACGGCGCCGATGGGCTGCACGTCGCAGTAGCCGTGCTCGCGGCCGAGCCGCCAGACCTGCTCGACCACGCCGGCGGTGTCGGCGACCGGGAAGGTGTTGGCCATGGCGAACACGGCCGTGTACCCGCCGCTCGCCGCCGCGCGGGTGCCGGTGAGGACCGTCTCGGAGTCCTCGCGGCCCGGCTCGCGCAGGTGGGTGTGCAGGTCGACCAGGCCGGGGAGGAGCACCTTGCCGGCGGCCTCCACCACCTCGGCACCCTCGGCGGACAGGCCGGTGCCGACCGCCTCGACGACCTCGCCGTCGATCAGGACGTCCTGCGGCGCGCCGCCGAGCACCTTCGCACCACGGATCAGGATCTTGCTCATGTGTCTTACTTCTCCTCGGTACGAGAGTGGGTGACGGCCGGCTCGTTCCCGCCGAGCAGCAGGTACAGGACGGCCATCCGGATGGAGACGCCGTTGGCGACCTGCTCGACGACCGTGCAGCGGTCGGAGTCGGCGACCTCGGCGGTGATCTCCATGCCGCGGACCATCGGGCCGGGGTGCATGACGATGGCGTGCTCGGGCATCTTGGCCATGCGGTCGCCGTCCAGGCCGTAGCGCCGCGAGTACTCGCGCTCGGTCGGGAAGAAGGCCGCGTTCATGCGCTCGCGCTGGACGCGCAGCATCATCACCGCGTCCGACTTGGGCAGGACGGCGTCGAGGTCGTAGGACACCTCGCAGGGCCAGGTCCCGACGCCGACCGGCACCAGGGTCGGCGGGGCGACCAGGGTGACCTCGGCGCCGAGGGTGTGCAGCAGGTCGACGTTGGAGCGGGCGACCCGGCTGTGCAGGACGTCACCGACGAGGGTGATCCGCTTGCCGGACAGGTCCTGGCCGAGGCCGGTGTCGCGGCCGATGAGCCGGCGGCGCATGGTGAAGGCGTCGAGCAGCGCCTGGGTGGGGTGCTGGTGGGTGCCGTCGCCGGCGTTGATGACGGCGGCGTCGATCCAGCCCGAGTTGGCGAGGCGGTAGGGGGCTCCGGAGGCGCCGTGCCGGATGACGACGGCGTCGACGCCCATGGCCTCCAGGGTCTGCGCGGTGTCCTTCAGGGACTCGCCCTTGGACACCGAGGAGCCCTTGGCGGAGAAGTTGATGACGTCCGCGGACAGCCGCTTCTCGGCGGCCTCGAAGGAGATCCGCGTACGGGTGGAGTCCTCGAAGAAGAGGTTGACGATCGTCCGGCCGCGCAGGGTCGGCAGCTTCTTGATCGGCCGGTCGGCCACCCGGGACATCTCCTCGGCGGTGTCGAGGATCAGGACGGCGTCGTCGCGGGTGAGGTCGGCGGCCGAGATGAGATGGCGCTGCATCTGTCAGGCTCCGTAAGGCAGTTCAGTGAGGAGATTCAGGGCAAACCGGTACGCGTGCGGGCATGCCGAAGCAGCCCGGCACCGGAGTTGCTACTGGCCGGACTTCACACCGAGCAGGACGGTGTCGCGACCGTCCTCCTCGGCGAGCTGGACCTTGACCGCCTCCCGCAACGACGTGGGGAGGTTCTTGCCGACGTAGTCGGCGCGGATGGGCAGTTCGCGGTGGCCACGGTCGACCAGGACCGCGAGCTGCACCGCGCGCGGGCGCCCGATGTCGTTCAGGGCGTCGAGGGCGGCACGGATGGTGCGGCCGGAGAAGAGCACGTCGTCGACCAGGACCACCAGCTTGCCGTCGATGCCGTCACCGGGGATCTCGGTGCGGGCCAGCGCACGCGGCGGGTGCATGCGCAGGTCGTCGCGGTACATGGTGATGTCGAGCGAGCCGACCGGGATCTTGCGGCCGGTGATCTGCTCCAGCTTGGCGGCGAGCCGCTGGGCGAGGAAGACGCCCCGGGTCGGAATGCCGAGGAGCACCACGTCGTCGGCGCCCTTGGCGCGCTCGACGATCTCGTGGGCGATGCGGGTCAGCACCCGGGCGATATCGGGGCCCTCGAGAACGGGCCGGGCATCGGACGCGTGCGCGGGCATGTCGTGCTTGTCCATACGAAACGGACCTCCTTCTCCGCCTCACGGGACGGACCTTAAAGGACGTCGGAATTGCGCCATCCACGGTAGCAGGTCAAGGGGCCGACCACCGCCACCCCCCTGGCAGTCTCCCGGCACCCGAGTGTCGACCCCCGTGTCACCCCGTTTTCACCCGGTTGGCGCAATGGAGCGCCACTACCACGGAAGAGTCGGGGTGGACCATTCGGCTTGACGCAGAAGAGTCACGCTGCGTAACCTCACAGTGAGTTACCAGCCGCGCGGCGGGAAGACAGTCCGGTCGCGTCGACACAGTGTCCGGGGAGCTATATGTCCAGCGAATACGCCAAACAGCTCGGGGCCAAGCTCCGGGCGATCCGCACCCAGCAGGGCCTTTCCCTCCACGGTGTCGAGGAGAAGTCCCAGGGGCGCTGGAAGGCCGTGGTGGTCGGTTCGTACGAGCGCGGCGACCGCGCCGTGACCGTGCAGCGCCTGGCCGAGCTGGCCGATTTCTATGGCGTCCCGGTGCAGGAGCTCCTGCCGGGCACCACGCCGGGCGGCGCCGCCGAGCCGCCGCCGAAGCTGGTCCTGGACCTGGAGCGGCTGGCCACCGTGCCGGCCGAGAAGGCGGGCCCCCTGCAGCGCTACGCGGCGACGATCCAGTCCCAGCGCGGTGACTACAACGGCAAGGTGCTCTCCATCCGCCAGGACGACCTGCGCACACTCGCCGTCATCTACGACCAGTCCCCCTCGGTCCTCACCGAGCAGCTCATCAGCTGGGGCGTCCTGGACGCGGACGCGCGCCGCGCGGTCGCGACCCACGAGGACGCGTAAGCACGCACCGGTCTCAGCAGAAACGTGCCGCCGGGGTGGCCGGAACCATGCGGTTCCGGCCACCCCGGCGGCGTTTCCGGCGTTTTCTTCGTGCGTCGCGCGATGCGCCGCAGGAACGCCACAGGGCCCGCGGCACAGGCGTGCAGCGGGCCCCGTGGCATGGCGTACCGGGCGGTCAGGCCTCGTCCCGGCGCAGGGACGGCTTGAGCTCCTTCAGGCGGCCCAGCAGTCCGTTGACGAAGGAGGGCGACTCGTCGGTCGAGAACTCCTTCGCCAGCTGCACCATCTCGTCCAGGACGACGGCGTCCGGGGTCTCGTCGACCCAGATCAGCTCGTACGCGCCCAGCCGCAGGATGTTGCGGTCCACGACCGGCATACGGTCGAGCGTCCAGCCCACCGCGTACTGGGCGATCAGCTCGTCGATCCGCCTCGCGCGCTCGGCGTAGCCCTCGACCAGCTGCATCGTGTACTCGCTGACCGGCGGCTGCCGGGTGTCGGACCGGGAGAGCCGGATCCAGTCGGCGAGGACCGTCAGGACGTCGGCGTCGCGCTGGTCGCCCTCGAAGAGGATCTGGAAGGCGCGCTTGCGGGCCGTGTTGCGGGCAGCCACGGTTAGCTGTTCACCCGGCCGAGGTAGTCGCTGGTACGGGTGTCGACCTTGATCTTCTCACCGGTGGTGATGAAGAGCGGGACCTGGATCTGGTGGCCGGTCTCCAGGATGGCGGGCTTGGTGCCACCGGTGGAGCGGTCGCCCTGGACGCCCGGCTCGGTCTCCTGGACGGTCAGCTCGACGGCGGCCGGCAGCTCGACGAAGAGCACCTCGCCCTCGTGCTGCGCGACGGTGGCCGTGAAGCCCTCGATGAGGAAGTTGGCGGCGTCGCCGACGGCCTTGCGGTCGACCATCAGCTGGTCGTAGGTCTCCATGTCCATGAAGACGAAGTACTCGCCGTCCATGTACGAGAACTGCATGTCGCGCTTGTCGACAGTGGCCGTCTCGACCTTGACACCGGCGTTGAAGGTCTTGTCGACGACCTTGCCGGAGAGCACGTTCTTGAGCTTGGTGCGCACGAATGCGGGGCCCTTGCCGGGCTTGACGTGCTGGAACTCGACGACGGACCAGAGCTGGCCGCCTTCGAGCTTGAGCACCAGGCCGTTCTTGAGGTCGTTCGTGGAAGCCACGGTTGCGGAATCTCCTGGACTGACGTGGACGACCCCGGGGCACGCACTCCTACAGCGCGAGCAGCTCCTTGGTCGTGATGGTGAGTAGCTCGGGTCCGCCGTCCGCCTCGGGGCGCACGACGAGCGTGTCATCGATCCGGACGCCGCCCCGGCCCGGGAGGTGGACCCCCGGTTCGACGGTGACCGGCACGCAAGCGTCCAGTTTACCCATGGCTGAGGGACCCAACTGCGGGTCCTCGTCGATTTCGAGTCCGACACCGTGGCCGGTCAGCGGTGGCAGGGCTTCCGCATAGCCCGCGGAGTCCAGCACCTGGCGGGCCGCGCGGTCGACGTCACGGCAGGCGGCGCCGGGCGCCAGCGCCTCGCGACCGGCGCGCTGGGCGGCGAAGACGAGGTCGTAGAGCTGGATCTGCCAGTCCGCGGGCGAGGTGCCGATGACGAAGGTGCGGCCGATCTCGCAGCGGTATCCGCGATAGGTGGCGCCGAGGCACACCGAGAGGAAATCGCCCTCCTCCACGCGCCGGTCGGTGGGACGGTGGCCGCGGCGGCCGGCGTGCGGCCCGGTGGCCACGGAGGTGGGGAAGGCCGGTCCGTCGGCGCCGTGGTCGACCAGGCGCCGCTCCAGCTCCAGTGCGAGGTGCCGTTCGGTGCGGCCCACCAGGATGGACTCCAGCAGCTCGCCGAGGGCCTGGTCGGCGATCTCCGCGCCGATGCGCAGGCAGGAGATCTCCTCCTCGTCCTTGACCACCCTGAGCTGCTCGACGGCCCCGCCGAGGTCGCAGAGGCGGAGCTTGGGGGCGACCGAGGCGACGGCCCGGTGCCGGGTGACGGTGAGGTGGTGTTCCTCGACCGCCAGGGAGTCGGCGTCCTGGCCGGCGGCGAGGCCGGCCGCCGCGACGGCGGCGTCGCCGTCGTGCGACGCGAGCACGTGCAGGCGCAGGTGCTCGTCCGGCCGGCCCTCGTAGGGGCGGTCGTCCGGCGGACCGGCGCACACCAGGAGATCCTCGCGCCTGCCGAGCAGCAGGACGGCGCCCTGCGGGGCCGCGGCGGCGAGGTAGCGGACGTTGGCCGGGCGGGTGACGAGCGCTGCCGCGGTGCCGGCCGCGTTGACGTGGTCCCTCAGCCGGGATCGGCGGTTCGCGTACACCTCTGACATGACACGAGCGTAGGAGTTTTGTGCGGTTTGTGCCGATTCGTAGGGGCCGAGTGGGGTCGCGGGGCAGGTGGGGGGCGGTGCGCGCACGGCTCCACGCCCGTGGGTCCCGGCGGTCGGCCCGCTCACCAGCTCGGCGGGCTCGCGATCGCCCTGGCCAGCACCTCGTCCAGGACGCGGGCCGTGCCGGGGACGTCCAGCTGGGAGTTGTCGATGATCGGCAGTCCCGAGCCGTACCAGCCCGCCATGCGGCCGTGGATGCGGGCCACCTCCTCGTCGGTGAGACGGCGGTTGCCGGTGCGTTCGGCGTTGCGCTCCAGGACGATGTCCAGCCCCGGCAGGAGGACGACCGGGAGCAGCCCGGGACCCACGTGCCGCTTCCAGCCGCCGAGGCCCACGACCGGGCGGTCGGGGAAGACGGCGTCGTCGAGGATGCAGGAGATGCCGTTGGCGAGGAAGTTGCGGGCGGCGAAGCCGCAGGTGCGGCGGGCCAGGCGGTACTGGGCCTCGGAATGGTCGTTCCAGCCGGACTGGGGGTCGGCGAAACCCGAGCGGACCCACTCGCGGACGTCGTCCAGGCTGATGTGGGCCGTGGGGACGCGGCGGTGGTCCGCCCAGTACCTGGCGACGCTGGTCTTGCCCGCGCCCGCCGGGCCGATGAGCAGCACGGCGAGGGTGGTGGCCGCCGGGTCGGGTGCCGCGGCCGCGGCGGGCGGCGCCGCGGGGGCGCCGACCGGGCCGCCGGGTGGCAGCGGGACGTGTCCGGTGGTATCGGGGACCGGCGCGGCGGAGGCGGGGGGCGGAGGCGGCGGCACCGGGCCGGAGGGCGCCGGTGGCTGGTGCGGGGCGGCCGGCGCGGGGCCCGACGGCGCCGGGAAGCCCGGCACCGGAGGCGGCGGGGGGACGGGCGCGGGTCCCTGGGGGGCGCCCGGGTGGTGCGCGGCCGACGCCCAGCCGGCCTGCGGTCCCTGCCCCGGCTGATGGGGCGGCGGCAGCGGAGACCCCACTGCGTGCTGCATCCGTTGCCACTCCGTCTCGTACAGGCGATGCGTGCGGGGGGCGGGGTGTGCCCCGCTCCCTGCCCGAACGGTACCGTCCCCGGCCGTCGTTCGGTGAAACGGCCGGGGGCGGCCCGAAGTGCCCGGTGGGCGAGGGAAATCGGACGCGGCGGAAGCGGTCCGGGACCGCCCGGGTCCTACTGGCCGACCTCGCCGTAGGCGGCGAGGAGGACGGCCGGGTCCGGACCCTCCAGGACGGTCGGCTTCGCCAGGCCGTCCAGGACGATGAAGCGCAGCAGGTCGCCGCGGGACTTCTTGTCGACCTTCATCGTCTCCAGCAGCTTGGGCCACTGGTCGTAGCGGTA
>NZ_BNBF01000020.1:140848-141438 GCF_014654935.1 Streptomyces capoamus | reverse complement strand
GTGCAGCGGCAGGCCGACGGACTCCAGGACGGTGCGGTGGCGGTCCGCCGTCGCATCGTCCAGCCGGCCCGCCAGGCGGCCCAGTTCGGCGGCGAAGTGCATGCCGACGGCGACCGCCGCCCCATGGCGCCACTTGTACCGCTCGTTCTTCTCGATCGCGTGGCCGAGCGTGTGACCGTAGTTGAGGATCTCCCGCAGGCCCGACTCCTTCAGGTCCGAGGAGACGACCTCCGCCTTCACCCGGATCGACCGCTCGATCAGCTCGGCCGTGTGCGGGCCCGCGGGGGTGCGGGCGGCCTCGGGGTCGGCCTCGATGAGTTCCAGGATCGCCGGGTCGGCGATGAAGCCCGCCTTGATGACCTCGGCGAGACCGGAGACGTAGTCGTGCACGGGCAGGGAGTCCAGCGCGGCCAGGTCGCACAGCACGCCGGCCGGCGGATGGAAGGAGCCGACCAGGTTCTTGCCCTCGGCCGTGTTGATGCCGGTCTTGCCGCCGACCGCCGCGTCCACCATGCCCAGCACGGTGGTCGGGACGGCGATCCAGCGCACCCCGCGCAGCCAGGTCGCGGCGACGAACCCGGCCAGGTCCG
>NZ_BNBF01000020.1:124338-140809 GCF_014654935.1 Streptomyces capoamus | reverse complement strand
TGGTGGAACCGCCGCCGACCCCGACGATGACGTCGGTGCGGGTGAAACCGCACTGGCCGAGCGCCTTCCAGCAGTAGGCGGCGACCTCGGCGGTCTTGGCCTCCTCGGCGTTCGGCACCTGGATGGCGACGGCCTCGTAGCCCTGCTCGGCCAGATCGGCGCGCAGCGCCTCCCCGGTCTCGGCCAGCGCCTCCGGGTGGATGACGGCGACCCGCTTGGCCCGCTGCCCGATCAGCCCGGCCAGCTCGCCCAGCAGCTGACGGCCCACCAGCACCTCGTAGGGGTCGGTGCCCGCCGTGCCGGCGACCGGGATCCGGGTGACTGCCTCGCTCATACCTGCTTCAACTCCACTGCGTCCCATGCCGCCTGCGTGACCTCTTCCGGCGTGCGGCCGTCGGTCGCCACGACGGCCGTGGCGACCTCCTCGTACAGGTGCCGGCGCGCCTCCATCAGCTCCCGCCACTGCTTGCGCGGGTTGACCGCGAGCAGCGGGCGGGCCACGCCGAGCCCGGTGCGGCGGACGGCCTCCTCGACCTCCATCGACAGGTAGACCACCCGGTGGCCGGCGAGCAGCGCGCGGGTGTCGGCGTCGAGGATCGCCCCGCCGCCGAGTGCGAGGACGCCCTCGTGCTCGGCGAGCGCGGTGTGCACGGCCCGCTTCTCGATGGCGCGGAAGGCCGCCTCGCCCTCGTCCACGAAGATCTCGGAGATCGTGCGGCCCTCGGCGGCCACGATGTCCTCGTCGGTGTCCCGGAAGCCGACGCCGAGGCGCTCGGCGAGCAGCCGTCCGACGGTGGACTTGCCCACGCCCATCGGACCGACCAGGACGACCGCGGGCATGCCGCTCACCTGATCGCCAGGCTGTCGAGGTACGACGTCACGTTCCGGCGGGTCTCCGCCACCGAGTCGCCGCCGAACTTCTCCGCGACCGCGTCCGCGAGGACGAGCGCCACCATGGCCTCGGCGACGATGCCGGCCGCCGGGACGGCGGAGACGTCCGAGCGCTGGTGGTGGGCCTGCGCGGGCTCGCCCGTGGCCACGTCCACCGTCTTCAGCGCCCGCGGCACGGTGGCGATCGGCTTCATCGCGGCCCGCACCCGCAGCAGCTCTCCGGTGGACAGGCCGCCCTCGGTGCCGCCGGCACGGCCGGAGACGCGCTTGATGCCCTCGGCGGTGTTCACGATCTCGTCGTGCGCCTTCGAGCCCGGCACCCGGGCCAGCTCGAAACCGTCACCGATCTCCACGCCCTTGATCGCCTGGATGCCCATCAGCGCACCGGCGAGACGGGCGTCCAGCTTGCGGTCCCAGTGCACGTGCGAACCGAGGCCGACCGGGACGCCGTAGGCCAGCACCTCGACCACACCGCCCAGGGTGTCGCCGTCCTTGTGCGCCTGGTCGACCTCCGCGACCATCGCCTTCGAGGCAGCGGCGTCCAGGCAGCGCAGCGGGTCGGCGTCGAGCTTGTCGACATCGGCCGGGGTCGGGTAGACGCCCTGCGGAGCCTTCACGGAGCACAGCTCGACCACGTGGGAGACGATCTCGATACCGGCCGTCTCCTTCAGGTACGACCGGGCGACCGCGCCCAGCGCGACCCGGGCGGCCGTCTCGCGGGCCGAGGCGCGCTCCAGGATCGGCCGGGCCTCGTCGAAGCCGTACTTCTGCATGCCCGCCAGGTCGGCGTGGCCGGGCCGGGGGCGGGTCAGCGGCGCGTTGCGGGCGAGGCCGGCGAGGATCTCCGGGTCGACCGGGTCGGCCGCCATGACCTGGTCCCACTTCGGCCACTCGGTGTTGCCCACCATGATCGCCACCGGGGAGCCGAGGGTCAGGCCGTGCCGGACGCCGCCCAGGAAGGTGACCTCGTCCCGCTCGAACTTCATCCGGGCACCGCGGCCATAGCCGAGCCGCCGCCGCGCCAGGTGGTCCGCCACCATGTCCGTGGTGATCGGCACGCCGGCGGGAAGACCCTCCAGCGTCGCGACAAGTGCGGGACCGTGGGACTCCCCCGCGGTCAGCCAACGCAGCCTGCTCAACGGTGCTCCTCAGTGCTCGCGCCCGGTACTGCCCTGCGCACGCGCTTCCTCGCGTACGGCGACGGCGCCACCGGGTGCGCGACCCCGGTCCGCCACCTCCGATCCTCCCACGTCCCGGCTCGGGAACCGGCCGCCGGTCCAGCAGGCGGACGCGTGCGCGGGCGTCAGCGGGCCGCGAGCGCCTTCTCGCCGGCGTGCCGCATGGCCTCCAGCGGACCCGGGGCGTGGCCGGTCATCTGCTCGAACTGGAGCACGGCCTGGTGGACCAGCAGGTCCAGGCCGCTGACCACGGCACCGCCGAACATGGACCAGCGGGCCGCCAGCTCGGTGGGCCAGGGATCGTAGAGCACGTCGAAGAGGGTGGCGGGGCGTTCGGGTACGGCGGTGGCGAGGGCGTCGGTGGCGCCGGCGGGCGTGGTGGCGATCACCAGCGGGGCGCGCAGCGCCTCGGCCGCGTCCGACCAGTCCGCCGTACGGACCTCCACGTCGAGGCGTTCGCCCCACTGGCGCATCTCGGCGGCGCGGGCCTCGCTGCGGACGTAGGCGACGACCTCTCCGGTGCAGACCCGGGCCAGCGCGGCGAGCGCGGAGGAGGCGGTGGCGCCGGCGCCGAGGATCGCGGCGGAGTCGACCTGCGCGATGCCGTGCTCGCGCAGGGCGGCCACCATGCCCGGGATGTCGGTGTTGTCGCCGAGCCGGCGGCCGTCCTCGGTGAGGACGAGCGTGTTGACGGCGTCGACCGAGGCCGCGGTGTCGCTGATCTCGTCCAGCAGCGGGATGACCGCCCGCTTCAGCGGCATGGTCAGCGACAGGCCGGCCCACTCCGGTCCGAGCCGGTCCAGGAAGCCGGGCAGGGCGGCCTCGTCGACGTCGAAGCTGTCGTACGACCAGTCGGCGAGTCCCGCCGCCCGGTACGCGGCCCGGTGCAGCACCGGGGAGAGGGAGTGGGCGATCGGCGAACCGAGCACGGCGGCACGACGGCCGTCAACTGCCTTCGATGTCATGGAGAGCTTTCCTCGGATTCCACGGATTCAGGCTACCTTGACCGGCCTTCCAACTCTCCTGATCTGCGACCCGCATGTGGGCCAGCCACAGGCCAGGGCCGGGGCCGGGGCCGTGGAGGGTCTTCTGGACCGCTTGTAGAAGAGCGAGGTCGCTCGACCAGCCTCCCCCGGACCGTTCGCACGACCCGTCCCTCAGTCCAGTGAGTGGTCGCGCGCTCCCGTCAGTTCTTGTTCCTCGCCGCATTCCACTCGTTGACCAGCTTCTCGTGGTCCGCCAGCGTCTTCGTGAACTTGCTGGTCTTGCCGTCCATCGAGATGAAGTAGTACCAGCCGTCGTGAGTCGGCTCGAGCGCACCCCTGAGCGCCTCCTCACCGGGGTTGTCGATAGGCCCCGGCGGCAAGCCCTTGGAGAAGTAGGTGTTGTAGGGGTTGCCGTACCTACGCAGCTCGGCAATGCTCAGATCGAGTTTGCTCTGATTCTTCACGTAGTTATAGGTGGAGTCGAACTCCAGTCGACCGTAGGTCTGAGGGTTATCGACCTTGAGTCGGTTGTACACGACCTCCGCCATCTTGCGGAAATCATCGTGACTGGTGCCCTCGGCCTGCACCAAGCTGGCCACCGTGAGCAGTTGCCAAGGACTTTCGAGGCCAAGCTCTTGTGCCTTGTTTTCCAGACCCAACGCTTTGAACTCTGCGGTGGACTGAGCCACCATCTTCCTGAGAACGGCCGCAGGCTTTTGCCCCTTGGTGACCGCGTAGCTCGAGGGGTAGAGGAAGCCTTCCAGCGGGTCCTTCAGGTTCGGGTGATTCGTCGCCCAAGCGGGCAGCCCAAGGTGCTTGTACTCCTTCTTCGCAACGCGTGCCGTGGTACCCGGCTTGACTCCGAGACGCTTGTCGACAAGGGCGTACACCGCTGTGTTGCGCAGACCCTCGGCGACGATCAGGTTGCTGCGGCTCTTCGGGCTCAGCATCAGTTCCACCGCGCTCGCGGCCGACATCTGCTTCTCCAGGGTGTAGACACCGTCCTGGAGCGATTTGCCGTCAGGGTTCGCCTGCAGGGCAGAGACGAACGCAGCGGCGCTCTCGACGACACCCGCGTCCTTCAGCTTCTGGCCGATCTCCCAGCCCCCTGCCCCCTTGGGGATCTCGACGGTGACCTGCTCCCCGTTGCCGTCGCCCGCGAAGTCCGGGGCCGCGCCGAAACGATTTTGGTAGAACTGGTAGCCGAAGTACCCGACGCCGGCCAGGCCGCCGCCGAACACCAGGACGACCACCATGCAGGCGCAGCCGGTGCGCCGCTTCTTGCTCTTGACGGGCTTCTTCCCCTTGCCGCGCCGCTCCCGCCGGCCCTGGAGCTCGTGCTCCTCGTCGTCCTCCTCGCCGTCGTCCGCCGGCAGGAGGTGCTCCTCCCCGGCCGCGGCCTCCGGCTCGGGTTCCGGCTCGGGACGTCTGCGGCCGGGCGGCTCCGGCGGCGGGTAGGCGTCCTCGGTGCCGTAGAAGTCGGGCTGTTCCCCGCCGTAGGCCACGGGCTGCTGGCCATAGGGGTCGCCGGGGTCGGCGGCGTACGGCACCTGGCCGTGGGTGCCGGTCGCGTCCCAGCCGCCCTGCTGGAACTGCTGCTGGGTCTGGCCGGGGAACCGCTGGTCGTACTGCTGGCCACCGGATCCGTCCGGGTACGCGTGCTGCTGCCCCTCGTACCCGGGCTGCTGCTCCTGGCTCCAGTCGCCGTGCTGCGGCGTCTGCGGATAGTGCTGGGGCTGGCCGTCGTAAGGGGACTGCCGGCCCGCGTGGGTCTGCTGTCCGCCCCATCCGCCGTCCCCGTACAACGGGTCCTCCGGATGCCACGGTTCGGAGCCTGGGCCCCGGCCATACTCAGTCATCGATCCCCTAGAGCCGCGAGGCCGACGGTCACGCGGCCCGTGGGCCGGCTTCCGCTCCGCCTCTTGCTGTGCCCCGGCTGTTCGAACACCGGCGCATCGCGCGGAACGTTACCGTATCGCGATCAGATGACCACTTCGACGCCTTCGCCGGGTGGATCGCCTGACACCCGTTCGGATTCCAGGGCCTGCTGCAAAATGATGACGGCGGCGGCCTGGTCGATGACCGCCCGGCCCTTCTTCGACTTCACGCCCGAGGCACGCAGCCCCTGACTGGCCGTCACCGTCGTCATCCGCTCGTCGACCAGCCGCACCGGCACCGGCTCGATGCCCTTGGCCAGCTCCTGGGCGAAGGCGCGGACCTTGACCGCGGCCGGGCCCTCGCTCCCCTTGAGAGAGCGGGGGAGGCCGACGACGACCTCGATCGGTTCGTACTCCGCCACCAGCCGGGCCAGCCGGCGGTGGGCGGCGGGCACGTCCCGGCCGGGGACGGTCTCCACCGGGGTGGCGAGGATCCCGTCGGGGTCGCACGAGGCGACCCCGATCCGGGCGTCCCCGACGTCGATCGCGAGCCGACGTCCTCTGCGCATGTCTCGACCGTCTCTTACTTGGCGGTCTCGGCGACCAGGCGCTCGACCGCGTCGGCGGCGTCGCCGACGGCGGCCGGGTTCTGGCCGCCGCCCTGGGCGACGTCCGGCTTGCCGCCACCGCCGCCGCCGAGCGCCTTGGCGGCCGTACGGACCAGGTCACCGGCCTTCAGACCGCGGTCGCGGGCGGCGTCGTTGGTGGCGATGACCGTGAGCGGCTTGCCGTTGTTCACCGTGAAGAGGGCCACGACGACGGCACGTCCGCCCTGGATCCGGCCGCGCACGTCCAGGACCAGCTTGCGCAGGTCGTCCGGCGTGGTGCCGTCCGGGACCCGGCCGGTCACCAGGGCCACGCCCCGCACGTCCTTGGCGGACTCGGCGAGACCGGCGGCGGCCTGGAGCACCTTCTCGGCGCGGAACTTCTCGATCTCCTTCTCGGCGTCCTTCAGCTTGCCGAGCATCGCGGCGACCTTCTCCGGCAGCTCCTCCGCGCGGCCCTTGAGCAGCTCGGTCAGCTGGTTGACGACCGTGTGCTCGCGGGCCAGGAAGTTGTAGGCGTCCACACCGACGAGGGCCTCGATACGGCGGACACCGGAACCGATGGAGGACTCGCCGAGCAGCTTCACCAGACCCAGCTGGGCGGTGTTGTGCACGTGCGTGCCGCCGCACAGCTCCTTGGAGAAGTCGCCGATGGTCACGACGCGCACCCGCTCGCCGTACTTCTCGCCGAACTCGGCGATGGCGCCCTGCTTCTTGGCCTCGTCGATGCCCATGACCTCGGCGTGCACGTCGAGGTCGCGGGCCAGCACCTCGTTGATCTTCTGCTCGACGTCGGTCATCACGGCCGTCGGCACCGCGGCCGGGGAGCCGAAGTCGAAGCGGAAGCGGCCCGGCTGGTTCTCGGAACCGGCCTGGGCGGCCGTCGGGCCGAGGGCGTCGCGCAGCGCCTGGTGCGTGAGGTGGGTGGCCGAGTGGGCGCGGGCGATGGCCGTACGGCGGCGGGCGTCGATCGAGGCGTGGGCCTTGGCGCCGACGGTGACCTCGCCGACCTGGACGACGCCCTTGTGGACGTACACCCCGGGGACCGGCTTCTGGCAGTCGCGGACCTCGATCACGGCACCGGAGTCGACCCGGATCCTGCCGGTGTCGCCGATCTGGCCGCCGCCCTCGGCGTAGAACGGGGTGCGGTCCAGGACGATCTCGACCTCGTCGCCCTCGGTGGCGGCCGGGGAGGAGGCGCCGTCGACCAGGATGCCGACGATCGTGGACTCGCCCTCGGTGTCGGTGTAGCCGATGAAGTCGGTCGCACCGGCCTTGTCGGCGATCTCGCGGTAGGCGCCCATGTCGGCGTGGCCGGTCTTCTTGGCCTGGGCGTCGGCCTTGGCGCGCTCCCGCTGCTCCTTCATCAGGCGGCGGAAGCCGTCCTCGTCCACGGACAGCCCCTGCTCGGCGGCCATCTCCAGGGTGAGGTCGATCGGGAAGCCCCAGGTGTCGTGGAGCAGGAACGCCTTGTCGCCGGGGAGCACGGCCGAGCCCGAGGCCTTGGTCTCGGTGACGGCGGTGTCCAGGATGTTGGTGCCGGCCTTCAGCGTCTTCAGGAAGGCGTTCTCCTCGGCGAGGGCGACCTTCTCGATGCGCTCGCGGTCGGTGATCAGCTCGGGGTACTGCTGGCCCATCATGCGGATGACGACGTCGATGAGGTCCTTGACGACCGGACCCGTGGCGCCGAGCAGACGCATGTTGCGGATGGCGCGGCGCATGATGCGGCGCAGCACATAGCCGCGGCCCTCGTTGCCGGGGGTGACGCCGTCGCCGATGAGCATGGTGGCGGTGCGCATGTGGTCGGTGACCACGCGCAGGGAGACGTCCGAGGCGTGGGCGTCGCCGTAGCGCACGCCGGTCAGCTCGGTGGCCTTGTCGATGACGGCCATGGAGGTGTCGATCTCGTACATGTTCTGCACGCCCTGCAGAATCATGGCGAGCCGCTCCAGGCCGAGGCCGGTGTCGATGTTCTTGCTCGGCAGGTCCCCGAGGATCTCGAAGTTGTCCTTGCCGATGCCCTCGCCCCGCTCGTACTGCATGAAGACGAGGTTCCAGATCTCCACGTACCGCTCGTCGTTGACGGCGGGGCCGCCCTCGACGCCGAACTCGGGGCCGCGGTCGTAGTTGATCTCGGAGCAGGGGCCGCAGGGGCCGGGGACGCCCATGGACCAGTAGTTGTCCTTCATGCCGAGGCGCTGGATGCGCTCCTTCGGCACGCCCACGACCTCGTGCCAGATGCGCTCGGCCTCGTCGTCGTCCTTGTAGACGGTGATCCACAGGCGCTCGGGGTCGAGGCCGTAACCGCCCTTGTCCTGGGGCGTGGTGAGCAGCTCCCAGGCGTACTTGATGGCGCCTTCCTTGAAGTAGTCGCCGAAGGAGAAGTTGCCGCACATCTGGAAGAAGGTGCCGTGCCGCGTGGTCTTGCCGACCTCTTCGATGTCGGGTGTGCGCACGCACTTCTGCACGCTGGTGGCGCGCGGGAAGGGCGGCTTGACCTCACCCAGGAAGTAGGGCTTGAAGGGCACCATGCCGGCGGGGACGAGGAGCAGAGTCGGGTCGTCCGCGATGAGCGACGCCGAAGGGACGACGGTGTGCCCGCGCTCCTCGAAGAAGCTCAGCCAGCGGCGGCGAATCTCGGCCGACTCCATCAGTGGTCCTCATTCCGGTTGTACGAGTACGTCGTGTTCTCGATGTACTGCGGGTTGCTGCGGTTGTTCTCGATGGCGGCACGCCGCCGGGGCGCCGGGAGTTCGGGGCTGTCCTGGATGCCGAGGGCCTCCTCCAGCTCCGCCTCCCGCTGCGCCATGTTGTCGCGGACGTCGAGCGCGAAGCCGACCGCGCGGTCCTTCAGCCGCTGGCCGGTCTCCAGGGCCTTGTTCGCCGCGCTGACGGCGAGGCTCTCCGGCGTGAGCTGCCTCAGCTTGCGGTTGACCTTGGTGGTGGCCCACACACCGGCGGCGACACCGGTGCTGAACCAGAACGTACGGCGGAACATCGCTCGCTCTCAGTCCTTACTTGCGCTTGCGGCGTGCGGCGGGGACCGTCCGGCCCACGATCACGGTACGCCGGGGCGTCTTGGCGGGCACGTCCTCCTTGCGGCCGCCGAGCGCCCGGCGGACGCCGTAGCCGAAGGCCGCGACCTTCACCAGGGGGCCGCCGAAGGTGGAGGCGACGGTGGTGGACAGCGCGGACGCGTTCGACGTGACCTCCTGGACGTCGGTGGCGATCGCGTCGACCCGGTCGATCTGGGTCTGCGCCGAGCGCACGGCCTGGGAGGCGTCGGCGAGCAGTGGCACCGCCTGGTCGGTCACGTCCGCGACGAGCTTGGTGGTCGCCCTGAGCGTCTGGGCCAGCCTCGCCAGTGCGACCGCGAGGAAGGAGACCAGGATCGCCCAGAAGACGGCCACCAGGATCCCGGCCACCTCTCCACCGGACACTGTGCGCACCCGCTCCCTGAAACGTGCCTGAGCATCTGAACCGTGAAAAAACAGTGCCCCGAGCCTATCGCGCCGGGGCCTGGGCTCCGTACCCGATTACCGGGCGGGGCGGGCGGAGTTGCGGGAAGCGATTGTACGCAGTGAACACGGTTCAGTACGCTCCGTGTCCCATGCGAGGTCCTCACAGCCCCGGCTCCCCGGCGGACGGCGATCCGCCCGTCGAACTCACCGCGTTCGTCGGACGCTCGGCCGAGCTGGCCGAGCTGACGGCGGCACTGGGCCGGGCGCGGCTGGTGACCGTGACCGGGGTGGGCGGGGTCGGCAAGTCCCGGCTGGCCGCGCGGGCGGCGGCCCGCTGGACCTCCGGTGCCGGGGCGGGCGGGCCGGGCCGGGGGCCGGCGGAGCTGTCGACCGTGCGGGACCCGCAGTTCGTGGAGTACGCGGTCGTGGAGGCGCTGGGGCTGACCGACCACACCGCCCGCCCGCCCCGCCAGACGCTGCTGGAGCATCTGGCGGGCCGTCCGGCGCTGCTGGTGCTGGACGGGTTCGAGCACCTGGTGGCGGCCTGTGCCGATCTGACGGCGGAGCTGCTGCGCGCCCTGCCGGAGCTGCGCGTGCTGGCCGTGGGCCGGCGTCCCCTCGGCCTGGCGGGCGAGCGGCTGTTCCCGCTGGCGCCGCTCGGCGAGGACGAGGCGGTGGAGCTGTTCACGGACCGGGCCCGCGCGCACGGGGTGCCGGTGGCCGACGGCGCCGAGGTGCGGGAGCTGTGCCGGCGCCTGGAGGGGATCCCGCTGGCGCTGGAGCTCGCGGCCGGGCGGCTGCGCGCGCTGTCCCCGGGGCAGCTGCTGCAGCGGCTCGACGACCGGTTCCGGCTGCTGACCGGCGGCGACCGGGACGCCCTCCCCCGGCACCGGGCGCTGCGCACGGCGATCGGCTGGAGCCACGAGCTGTGCACGCCGGCCGAACGGCTGCTGTGGGCACGGCTGTCGGTGTTCGCGCAGACCTTCGACCTGGAGGCGGCCGAGTACGTGTGCAGCGGGGACGGGCTGGCCGCCGACGACGTCCTGGACGTGCTGGCGGAACTGCTCGCCCAGTCGGTCGTCTCCCGCGAGGAGACCCCGGCCGGCCCCCGTTACCGGATGCTGGACACCGTCCGGGCCTACGGCGCCGGCTGGCTGCAGGCCACGGGGGACGCCGGCCGGCTGCGCAGACGGCACCGCGACTGGTACCTGGGCCTGGCGACCTGGTGCGAGCTGGAGTGGTTCTCGCCCCGGCAGCGGGAGGTGGCCGCCCGGGTCGACGCCGAGCTGCCGAACCTGCGGACGGCGCTGGAGTTCTGTCTGACCGAGCCGGAGGAGGCGCACCTCGGCCAGCACCTGGCGGGTTCGCTGTGGTTCTGCTGGGTGGGCTGCGGCCGGCTCCCGGAGGGGCGGCGGTGGCTGGAGCGCAGCGTGGAACTGGACTCGGAGTACGAACAGTCCCGGCTGAAGGCGCTGTGGGTGCTCGGCTACGTGGCGATCCTGCAGGGCGAGACCGTGCCCGCGCTCCAGGCGCTCCAGGCCTGCCGGGAACAGGCGGAGCGGTCGGCCGACGCGACGGCGGTGGCGTACGCCGAGCACCGCACCGGCTGTCTCGCCCTGGTCTCGGACGACATGCCCCGCGCAGAAACGCTGCTGCGGTCGGCGCTGGACCGCTACCAGGAGATCGGGGAGCTGAACAGCAACGTCCTGATGGGCCAGGTGGAACTGGCGATGGCGCGGGCGTTCCAGGGGGACCTGCCGGACGCGGTGCGGCTGTGCGAGGACGTGCGCCGGGTGTGCGAGGACCACGGGGAGCGCTGGGCGCGGTCGTACGCGCTGTACGTGCTGGCGTACGCGGCCTGGCAGGGCGGTGATCCGGCCCGCGCGCGGGAGCTGCTGGCGGAGTGCCTGGACCACGCGCACACCTTCCGCGACCTGCTCGGGACGGTGCTGTCGATCGAGCTGCTGGCCCTGGTGACGGTGGGGCAGGGCGATGCGGTGGAGGCGGCGGTGCTCCAGGGCGCGGCCGGGCGGATGTGGCCCTCGGTCGGGCTGCCGCTGTTCGGCTCGGCGTACTTCAACGCCCCGCACGAGCTGTGCGAGGCGACGGCCCGGGAGGCGCTGGGCGACGAGCGGTACGAGGAGTGGGTGCGCCGGGGGGCGCGGCTGGACCGGGAGACCGCGGTGGCCCGGGCGCTCAGCGAGGACGTCCGGCCGCTGCCGGCGCTGCCGGCGCCCCGGGGGCCGGTTCCGGGGACCCGCTCCGGACAGCGCGAACCCGCCGCCTCGCCCACCCGGAAGGGTGGGGAGACGGCGGGCTGAGGACGTGCGCCGGGGCTGGGATCAGCGGGCGTAGTACTCGACGACGAGCTGCTCGTCGCAGATCACCGGGATCTCCTTGCGGTTCGGCTCGCGGTCCAGGCGGAACGCCAGGGCCTTGAGGTTCACCTGCAGGTAGCGCGGGATCTCGCCGTCGGGGGCGAAGCCACCCTCACGGGCGATCGTGAAGAGCGTCTTCTCCTTGGAGCGGTCGCGGACCTGCACGACGTCGTCCGGGCGGACGCGGAAGGACGGCTTGTCGACCTTCTGGCCGTTGACCTGGATGTGGCCGTGGACGACCATCTGGCGGGCCTGGTAGATCGTGCGGGCGATGCCCGAACGCAGGACCAGCGCGTCGAGGCGGCGCTCCAGCTCGACGATCAGGGCCTCACCGGTCTTGCCCTGGACCTTGGACGCGCGCTCGTAGGCGCGGACCAGCTGGCGCTCGGAGATGTCGTACTGGGCGCGCAGACGCTGCTTCTCCAGCAGACGGACCTTGTAGTCCGAGTTCTGCTTGCGGCCGCGGCCGTGCTCACCCGGCGGGTAGGGGCGGGCCTCGAAGTACTTGACGGCCTTCGGGGTCAGCGCGATACCGAGGGCACGCGACTTCTTGACCTTGGGGCGGGACTGGTTCGCCACTCTTATCTCATTTCCTAGTTTCCGGCTCGTCAGGATTAGAGAGGTCGCATCCGCAGCCGGGAAAACCCGCCGGGTCCGCTGGGGACCTGCCGGGCAGCCGCTTCCCTGGTCTGGGCACATACGTGCAGCACGCGAGTGGCCCACCGACCGTCCCGGAACTGCAGGGGGGTGGTGGGCTGCCCGCGACACCGTTCGACGGTGCGCGACGCTCCTGGAACCCGCTGGGGGTTCCGGCTGTCCGTCCCGTTCTGACTGCACGGGACACAGCACTTCGGAGCAGTCTACAGGGCGCTCAGGACCGCTTGCGACCGAGGTGGGCGCGGGTCCACTCCACGGCGTCCGCGTACCTGGCCTCGGCGCCGTGCCGGCTCGGCGTGTAGTACGCGCGGTCCTTCAGGGCGTCCGGGGCGTACTGCTGCTCGGCGATGCCCTCGGGCAGGTCGTGCGGGTACACGTACCCCTGCGCGTGGCCGAGCTTGGCGGCACCCTGGTAGTGCCCGTCGCGCAGGTGCGGCGGCACCGGGCCGGCCAGGCCCTTGCGCACGTCGTCCAGGGCGGCGCCGATCGCGGTGGTCGCGGAGTTCGACTTGGGGGCGAGGGCCAGGGCGATCGTGGCGTGGCTGAGGGTGAGCGCGGCCTCCGGGAAGCCGATCATCGCGACCGCCTGGGCGGCGGCGACCGCGATCGGCAGGGCCTGCGGGTCGGCCAGGCCGATGTCCTCGCTGGCGGAGATCATCAGGCGGCGGGCGATGAACCGGGGGTCCTCACCGGCCTCGATCATGCGGGCCAGGTAGTGCAGGGCCGCGTCGACGTCGGAACCGCGGATGGACTTGATGAGGGCGCTGGCGACGTCGTAGTGCTGGTCGCCGTCGCGGTCGTACTTCACGGCGCCACGGTCGACGGTCTCTTCCAGCGTCGTCAGGGCGATCTCGGTCTCGCCCTTGTCGAGCGCGGCCCCGGCGGCGGCCTCCAGCGCGGTCAGGGCGCGGCGGGCGTCGCCGCCGGCGATGCGCAGGAGGTGGTTCTCGGTGTCCTCGGGGAGGGTGACGGCGCCGTTCAGGCCGCGTTCCTCGGTGAGGGCCCGCCGCAGCAGGCCCCGGACGTCGTCGTCGGTGAGGGATTCGAGGGTGAGCAGGAGGGACCGGGAGAGCAGGGGCGAGATGACGGAGAAGTACGGGTTCTCCGTGGTCGCCGCGATGAGGGTCACCCAGCGGTTCTCGACGGCCGGGAGCAGGGAGTCCTGCTGGGCCTTGCTGAAGCGGTGGATCTCGTCGAGGAAGAGGACGGTCTCCTTGCCGTAGCCGCCGGAGGCGCGGCGGGCTCCGTCGATGACCGCACGGACCTCCTTGACGCCCGCGGTGATCGCCGACAGTTCGACGAAGCGTTTGTCGGTGGCCTTGGAGACGACGTACGCCAGGGTCGTCTTGCCGGTGCCGGGCGGACCCCAGAGGATCACCGAGGAGGGCCCGGCGGGGCCCTTGGCCCCCTGGCCGACCAGGCGGCGCAGGGGTGAGCCCGGTTTCAGCAGGTGCTGCTGGCCGACGACCTCGTCGAGGGTGCGCGGACGCATCCGGACCGCCAGGGGGCTGCCGGTCGGGTCCTTCTCCTGGCGTTCTTCTGCTGCGGCGGTGAACAGGTCGGGCTCCACGCGGAAACCCTAAAACACGGCACTGACAATCCCTCGGGACGGTCAACTGGTCCAGAAGTCCCACCAGCGGGTGAGGATCAGCATGCCGATGATGCCGATGTGCAGTACCGGCATGACCCAGGTGAACTCGCCGAAGAAGCTCTTCATCCAGCGCGGGGAGGGCAGGAAGCCGTTGCGGACGTTGAACGAGGTCACGTACCAGAACATGATGATCGTCGCGACCCAGGCCAGGGAGCACCACAGGCACAGGGCGTTGATCCGGTACAGGGACTGGAACATCAGCCAGGCGCAGAAGCTCACGCCGAAGAGCGTGCCGGCGTTGAAGGTCAGCCAGTACCAGCGCGGGAACCGGGCGCGGGCCAGCAGGCTCATGCCGACGCAGACGACGATGCCGTAGGCGACCAGGCCGAGCATCGGGTTGGGGAAGCCGAAGGCGGCGGCCTGCTTGCTCTCCATGACGCTGCCGCAGGAGACCACGGGGTTCATGCTGCACCCGGGGGTGAACGTCTTGCCGACGGCCTTGGCTTCCAGCAGCTTGAACTTGTCGATCGTGATGACCCAGGCGGCCAGCAGCCCGGCCGCGCCGGTGATCACCAGGAGGACGGCGAAGGCACGGCTGCCGCCGGCCGCGCGCGGGGCGTCGGCGGCGCGCTCCGGACCGGGTTCCGCGGAGACGTCTTTGACTGTCGTCTTGCTCATCACGCCGATTCCGTCACTTGAGAGTCGGACCATCTTCGGGCACGGGTCATTGTGCCGCACACGCCTGTGTGCGCACCGTTCGCTTCCCATAAGGATGTACGTACGACAGGTGTCGTCCGCTCGGTTCCGGACGGCACCGGGGGCCGGGGACGAAGGCGCCGGACGCCCCTCGGGGGAACGTCCGGCGCACCCGCGCGCGGGCGTGTGTCAGCCGAGCCGGGACTCCAGCTCCGCCACGATCTCGTTGACGCCGATCGCCGTCTGCTCGCCGGACTCCATGTCCTTGAGCTGGACGACGCCCTCGGCGAGGTCGCGCTCGCCGGCGACGATCGTGTAGCGGGCGCCCGAGCGGTTGGCGTTCTTCATGGCGCCCTTCAGGCCCTTGCCGCCGTACGCGAAGTCCGCCGCGATGCCCACCTTGCGCAGGTCGTTGACCTTCCCGAACAGCACCCGGCGGGCCTCCTCGCCGAGCGGGACGGCGTAGACCGAGGTGGCGGACGGGATGTCGAGTTCCACGCCCTCGGCCTCCAGCGCGAGGACCGTGCGGTCGACGCCCAGCGCCCAGCCGACGGAGGGCAGCGCGGGGCCCCCGATCATCTCGGACAGGCCGTCGTAGCGGCCGCCGCCGCCCACCGCGGACTGCGAGCCCAGGCCGTCGTGGACGAACTCGAAGGTGGTGCGGGTGTAGTAGTCCAGGCCGCGCACCAGCTTGGGGTCGTCCTCGAAGGAGACGCCGGCCTCCGTCATCAGCTCGCGGACCTCCTCGTGGTACGCCTTGCAGGCGTCGCACAGGTAGTCGCGCAGCAGCGGGGCGCCCGTGAGCTGCTTCTGGACCGACTCGCGCTTGTCGTCGAGGACACGGAGCGGGTTGATCTCCGCGCGGCGCAGCGTGTCCTCGTCCAGGTCCAGGCCGCGCAGGAAGTCCTGCAGCGCGGCCCGGTACACCGGACGGCACTCCTTGTCGCCCAGGCTGTTGAGCAGGATGCGGAAGTCCCTGAGGCCCAGCGTGCGGTACGCCTGGTCGGCGAGGATGATCAGCTCGGCGTCCAGCGCCGGGTCCTCCGCGCCGATCGCCTCGGCGCCGACCTGGGAGAAGTGCCGGTAACGGCCCTTCTGGGGGCGCTCGTAGCGGTACTGCGAGCCCGAGTACCAGACCTTCACCGGGAGGTTGCCCGTCTTGTGCAGGTTGGCCTCCAGGACCGCCCGCAGCACGGGCGCGGTGGTCTCCGGGCGCAGGGCCAGCTTGTCGCCGCCCTTCGTCTCGAAGACGTACATCTCCTTGGTCACGATGTCGGTGGACTCGCCGACACCGCGCGCGAAGAGTTCGACGTTCTCGAAGCCGGGGGTCTCGATGTAGCCGTAGCCGGAGCTCCTGAGCGGCGCGGCGATCGCCTCACGGACGGCCAGGAACCTGGCGCTGTCCGGCGGCAGCAGGTCGTACGTGCCCTTGGGGGCCTTGAAAGTGCTCACGGAAATCTTTCGTCACATTCCTCGTCGGGGAGCCTCGGCTCCCTGGCCGGCGGCCACCTGCCGCAGATAGGGGTTGGCGGCGCGCTCCTGGCCGATGGTCGTCTGGGGGCCGTGTCCGGACAGCACCACGGTGGAGTCCTCGAGCGGCAGGCACACGCGGGCCAGCGAGTCGAGCATGTCCGTCATGGATCCGCCCGGCAGATCGGTGCGTCCGATGGAGCCGGCGAACAGCAGGTCCCCGGAGAAGAACACCGACGGGACGTCGGCGGTCTCGGGCATCCGGAAGGTCACCGACCCCTTGGTATGGCCCGGTGCGTGGCTGACGGAGAACTCCAGCCCGGCCAGTGCCAGGGACGTGCCGTCGGTCAGCTCCCTGACGTCGTCCGGCTCCCCCACGGTCAGCTCGCCCATCAGCGGCATGCCGATCGACCGGCCGAGCGCCTTCTCGGGGTCGCTCATCATGTACCGGTCCTCGGGGTGGATCCACGCCGGTACGTCGTGCGCCCCGCAGACGGGCACGACCGAGGCGACATGGTCGATGTGGCCGTGGGTGAGGACGACGGCGACGGGCTTGAGCCGATGCTTCTTCAGCGCTTCCTCGACGCCTTCGGCGGCCTGGTGGCCGGGGTCGATGATCACGCACTCCTCACCGGCGGCGGGGGCGACGAGATAACAGTTCGTCCCCCAGGCCCCGGCGGG
>NZ_BNBF01000020.1:121248-124289 GCF_014654935.1 Streptomyces capoamus | reverse complement strand
GAACCCGGCAATGAGCACGATCGTCCTTCGTTGTGTCGATTCACAGGCGGCTTCCGCTGCTGTCAGAGCCTACCGGCGCTGCCGTTTCCTCAGCGAACCCATATACGGTACGGGGCTACACGCAGCGGTCGGCTCACGAGCACTACGCGTTCCGCCCGACACACGACACGCATGAGGAGAGAACCCGGTGGTCAGCCAGGAGCAGCGGCGGCGTCAGCTCGCCCGGGAGAAGTTCTTGCGGCAGCAGCAGCGGCGCACCGAGGCGCGGCGCAAGTCCCGCGTGCGCAACTCCGTGATCGCGTCGGTACTCGGCGTGGTCGTGATCGGCAGCGTCGCCCTGTACACGACCGGGGTGCTGAAGAACGACGACGACAAGAAGACCAACGCCAGCGCGGAGGTCACCCCGAGCGCTACACCGACCAGCAAGGCGCCGGACCCCTGCGCCAAGCCGGCGGCCGGTTCGGCGAAGAAGCTGAGCTGGAAGAAGGAGCCGGCGATGACGATCGACACGTCGGCGAAGTACACGCTGAAGCTCGCGACGACGTGCGGCGACATCGGCGTGGCGCTGAAGACGTCGGCGGCCCCGCACACGGTCAACTCGTTCGACTTCCTCGCCGGCAAGGGCTACTTCGACCACACCAAGTGCCACCGCCTGACCACCCGGGGCATCTACGTCCTGCAGTGCGGCGACCCGCAGGGCACCGGCATGGGCGGTCCGGGCTACACGCTCCCGGACGAGAACCTCAAGGACAAGAGCCTGAAGAACAACACCTACCCGGCGGGCACGGTGGCGATGGCCAACACCGGCCAGAAGCACACCGGCGGCAGCCAGTTCTTCCTCGTTTACAAGGACAGCCAGCTGCCGCCGAGCTACACCCCGTTCGGCACCATCGACGCGGCCGGCATGAAGGTGCTGAACAAGATCGCCGCGGCCGGCGAGAGCACCGGCAACGGCGACGGGGCGCCGAACGCGACGGTCGTGATCGACAAGGCGACGGTCGGCAAGTCCTGAGGTCAGTCGGCAAGTCCCGAGGTCACCGCGGACGCGGTGGCCGCCGGCGGCGGGAACGGCCGGCCGCGGAATTTCGGTCGCGCTGGATGCGGACAGGCAACCCGCTGGTCGCCTATGTTGGCGGTGACGAAACTGTGGACGATGCCCGGGGGTGCTGAGGCCCCCGCAGGCATCATGTGGAGGAGGCGCTGTGAGCAGCGACCCGTGGGGCCGCGTCGACGAGACGGGGACCGTGTACGTGCGTACGGCCGACGGCGAGCAGGTCGTCGGTTCCTGGCAGGCCGGCTCTCCCGAGGAGGCGCTGGCCTACTTCGAGCGCAAGTACGAGGGCCTGGTTGTCGAGATCGGCCTCCTCGAGAAGCGCGTGCGGACCACCGACCTGTCGGCGAAGGACGCCCAGGCCGCCATCGACCACCTGCGCGAGCAGGTCGACGCCCACCACGCGGTCGGTGACCTGGACGCGCTGCGGGTGCGGCTGGACAAGCTCGTCGAGACCGTCGAGGCGCGCCGCGAGGAGCGCAAGGCGCAGCGGGCCAAGCAGTCCGACGAGGCCCGCAAGGCCAAGGAGGACCTGGTCGTCGAGGCGGAGCAGCTGGCCCGGTCCGACCAGTGGCGGGCGGCCGGTGAGCGGCTGCGCGCGCTGGTGGACACCTGGAAGGGCCTGCCCCGCCTGGACCGCAAGTCCGACGACGAGCTGTGGCACCGGTTCTCGCACGCCCGCTCGGCGTTCTCCAAGCGCCGCAAGGCGCACTTCGCGCAGCTGGACGCGCAGCGCGAGGAGGCCCGCCGTGTGAAGGAGCGGCTGGTCGCCGAGGCGGAGGCGCTGTCCGGTTCGACGGACTGGGGGCCGACGGCCGCCCGGTACCGCGAGCTGATGGCGGAGTGGAAGGCGGCGGGCCGCGCCCAGCGCGAGCACGAGGACGACCTGTGGAACCGCTTCCGCGGCGCCCAGGACGTGTTCTTCGCCGCCCGCAGCTCGGTGTTCGCCGAACGCGACGCGGAGCAGTCGGAGAACCTGAAGCTGAAGGAGGAGCTGGCCGAGGAGGCCGAGAAGCTCCTGCCGGTCACCGACCTGAAGGCCGCGCGGTCCGCCTTCCGTTCGATCAACGAGCGCTGGGAGGCCATCGGTCACGTCCCGCGGGACGCCCGGCCGAAGGTCGAGGGCCGGATGCACGCCGTCGAGCGGGCGATCCAGGAGGCCGAGGAGGCCGAGTGGCGCCGGACGAACCCGGAGGCACGCGCGCGTGCCGAGGGTCTGACCGGTCAGCTCCAGGCCGCGGTGGACAAGCTGAAGGCGCAGATCGAGCAGGCGCGCGCCCAGGGCAACAACGCCAAGGCCGACAAGCTTGAGAAGGAGCTGGAGGGTCGCCAGGCGCTCCTGGAGCAGGCTCTGAAGGGTCTGCAGGAGTTCGGCGGCTAATCCCCACCGAGACAGCCGAAAGGGCCCCGTACGCGCGTACGGGGCCCTTTTCGCGTGGCCGGTCCGCCCGGCGTGCGGCCACGGGCGTCGGCGTGCCGATTACGAGCGGGTACGCCCCGACGTCACGCGGTACACGTCGTACACGCCCTCCACGCCCCGCACGGCCTTCAGCACGTGGCCGAGGTGCTTCGGGTCGCCCATCTCGAAGGTGAACCGGGAGGTGGCCACCCGGTCGCGGGACGTCTGCACGGCCGCCGAGAGGATGTTGACGTGCTGGTCGGACAGGACCCGGGTGACGTCCGAGAGCAGGCGCGAGCGGTCCAGCGCCTCCACCTGGATGGCGACCAGGAAGACCGAGGACTGGGTGGGCGCCCACTCCACGTCGAGGATGCGCTCCGGCTCGCGGGACAACGAGTCGACGTTGACGCAGTCGCTGCGGTGCACCGACACCCCGCTGCCGCGGGTGACGAAGCCGATGATCGGGTCGCCGGGCACCGGCGTGCAGCAGCGGGCCAGCTTGACCCACACATCGTCGACGCCCTTGACGACCACGCCCGGGTCGGTGCTGGAGCGGCGCTTGCGGCCGCGGGTGCGCGACGGCGGGACCGC
>NZ_BNBF01000020.1:116022-121220 GCF_014654935.1 Streptomyces capoamus | reverse complement strand
CTCGTCGATCTCCTCGGTGGCCGCCTCCTCGCCGCCGAGGGCCTGCACCAGCTTCTGGACGATATTCTGCGCCGAGACGTGGCCCTCGCCGATCGCCGCGTACAGCGCCGAGATGTCCGAGTAGCGCATCTCGTGGGCGAGCGTGACCAGCGAGTCGCCGGTGAGGATGCGCTGGATGGGCAGGTTCTGCTTGCGCATGGCCCGCACGATGGCGTCCTTGCCCTGCTCGATCGCCTCGTCCCGGCGCTCCTTGGAGAACCAGGCGCGGATCTTGTTGCGGGCGCGCGGTGACTTGACGAAGCCGAGCCAGTCCCGGGACGGGCCCGCGCCGGCCGCCTTGGAGGTGAAGACCTCCACCAGGTCGCCGTTGTCCAGGGTGGATTCGAGCGGTACGAGCCGGCCGTTGACCCGCGCTCCTATGGTGCGGTGGCCGACCTCGGTGTGGACGGCGTACGCGAAGTCGACCGGGGTGGCGCCGGCCGGCAACGCGATGACGTCACCCTTGGGGGTGAAGACGAAGACCTCGTTGCGGGACAGGTCGAAGCGCAGGGACTCCAGGAACTCGCCCGGGTCCTCGGTCTCCTTCTGCCAGTCCAGCAGCTGGCGCAGCCACGCCATGTCGTTGAGGTGGTCGTCCTTCTTGCCCGCCTTCGGCACGTCGGTGCGGACCTTGGAGGCGCCGGCGACGGCCTCCTGCTTGTACTTCCAGTGCGCGGCGATGCCGTACTCGGCGCGGCGGTGCATGTCGAACGTGCGGATCTGCAGCTCGACCGGCTTGCCGTTGGGCCCGATGACCGTCGTGTGCAGCGACTGGTACATGTTGAACTTGGGCATCGCGATGTAGTCCTTGAACCGGCCGGGGACCGGGTTCCACCGCGCGTGCACGGTGCCGAGGGCGGCGTAGCAGTCGCGCACGGTGTCGACGAGGACGCGGATGCCCACCAGGTCGTAGATCTCCGCGAAGTCACGGCCGCGGACGATCATCTTCTGGTAGACGCTGTAGTAGTGCTTGGGGCGGCCGGTGACGGTCGCCTTGATGCGGGCGGCGCGCAGGTCGGCCTGGACCTCGTCGGTCACTATGGCGAGGTACTCGTCCCGCTTGGGCGCCCGCTCGGCCACCAGCCGTACGATCTCGTCGTACATCTTGGGGTAGAGGATCGCGAAGGCGAGGTCCTCCAGCTCCCACTTGATGGTGTTCATGCCGAGGCGGTGGGCGAGCGGAGCATAGATCTCCAGCGTCTCCCGCGCCTTCTTCTCCTGCTTCTCGCGCTTGAGGTAGCGCATGGTGCGCATGTTGTGCAGGCGGTCCGCGAGCTTGATGACCAGGACGCGCGGGTCCTTGGCCATCGCCACGACCATCTTGCGCACGGTCTCGGCCTGCGCGGCCTCGCCGAACTTGACCTTGTCCAGCTTGGTGACGCCGTCGACGAGGAGGGCCACGGTGTCGCCGAAGTCGCGGCGGAGCTGGTCCAGGCCGTACTCGGTGTCCTCGACGGTGTCGTGCAGCAGCCCCGCCATCAGTGTGGCCGGATCCATGCCCAGCTCGGCGAGGATGGTGGTGACGGCGAGCGGGTGCGTGATGTACGGGTCGCCGCTCTTGCGCTTCTGGCCGCGGTGCCAGCGCTCGGCGACCTGGTAGGCGCGCTCGATCTGGCGCAGCGTGGAGTTCTCGATCTTGGGGTCGTTGCTGCGCACTATCCGCAGCAGCGGCTCCAGGACCGGGTTGTACGGGTTGGCGCGCTGGACGCCGAGGCGGGCGAGCCGGGCCCGGACGCGGTTGGAGGAGCCGGAGCGGGCGGGCTGCGCGGCGGGCTGGCGCACCACCGGCGGCTGTACCGGGCGCTCGGGCGGGGGCGGCTTGGGGCGCGAGGACTCGGCGCTCTTCTCGACCGGCGCGGACTGGGCGTGCTCGACCGCCCCGCGGGTGTCGTTCTTCACCTGGGAGGTGCTCGGCGCGGGCTTCGCCGCGGGGGCCGAGGCGGGCTCGGGCTTGGCGGCGGTCAGGTGCTGGGCCTCGTCTGGCAAGAGGGCTCCTCGTGCGCGATCCGGGTCCCCCGGTCAGGCTCCGGAGACCCCATGGTATCGATCCTGCGCCCGGTCATCGCCTGCGGGCGACCGTGAGGACCGTCAATCCGTGGAACGCCGGGGGTTCCCGTGGGATTCCGCAGGACCGATGGATGCGGGGTACCCCTCTCCGGGGCGTCCTCCCCTCGCTTTCCCGGTACCGGTGCCGGAACGCGGACGGCCGCCCCGGCGGTGCCGGGGCGGCCGTCCGCGGGTGCGGGGGCTCAGACCTGGAGGAGCGCCTCCAGCGGGGAACCGGCCAGGGCCGGTTCCAGACGGGCGCGTCCGTCGAGGAAGCCCAGTTCCATGAGGACCGCGAGGCCGCAGACGTCGGCGCCCGCGCGCCGGATGAGCTGGATCGCGGCCTCGGCGGTACCGCCGGTGGCCAGGACGTCGTCCACGATCAGGACGCGGTCGCCGGCCGCCAGGTCCTCCGCGTGCACCTCGATCTCCGCCGAGCCGTACTCCAGGTCGTACGCCTGGCGCAGGGTGGCTCCGGGCAGCTTGCCCGCCTTGCGGACCGGGATGAAGCCCAGGCCCGCGCGGACGGCGACCGGGGCGCCCAGGATGAAGCCCCGGGCCTCCAGGCCGACGACCTTGGTCGCGCCGGTGCCGGCGGCGATCTCGGCCAGTGCGTCGGTGAGCGCGGTGAAGGCCGCCGGGTCGGCCAGGAGCGGGGTGATGTCCTTGAACATCACGCCCGGCTCCGGGTAGTCGGCGACGTCGCGGATGCGGCTGAGCAGCAGCTCCTGGATGCCGGTCATCGGCGCTTCCCCGAGGCGCGGCCACGGCCGCGGCCGCGGGCGACGGGCTGGTTGCGCGGGCCCACCACGGCGGGCTCGCCGGCGTCGTCACCGGTGCCGCGGACTTCCGTGGCGTTCTCCTCCGCGCCCGCCTGGGCGCGCTTGGCCAGGACCCGCTTGGTGAGGGCCTTCATGGCCGGCTCGCGCTCCTTGAGGTCGGCGACGAGCGGCGTGGCGATGAAGATCGACGAGTAGGCACCGGCCGCGAGACCGACGAACAGCGACAGGGAGATGTCGTTGAGCGTGCCCGCGCCGAGGAAGCCGCCGCCGATGAAGAGCAGACCGGCGACCGGCAGCAGGGCGACGACCGTGGTGTTGATGGAGCGGACCAGGGTGCCGTTGATCGACCGGTTGGCGATGTCGCTGTACGTCCAGCGGGTCTGCTTGGTGATGTCCTTGGTCTGCTCCTTCAGGCTGTCGAAGACGACGACCGTGTCGTAGAGCGAGTAACCGAGGATGGTCAGCAGACCGATGACCGTGCCGGGCGTGACCTCGAAGCCGACCAGGGCGTAGATGCCGGTCGTGATGGTGATGTCGTGGATCAGCGCGACCAGCGCCGCGATGGCCATGCGCCACTCGAACGCGATCGCCAGGTAGATCACGACCAGCACCATGAAGATCGCCAGGCCCTCCCAGGCCTTGTTGGCGATCTGCTCGCCCCAGCTCGGGCCGACCAGGTCGGCGGCGAGCTTCTCCGGGTCGAGGTTCAGGTCCTTGGCCAGCTCCTGCTTGATCCGGTCGGACTGGCCGGTGTCGATGCCCGCGATCTGGATGCGCAGGCTGCCGTTGCCGAGCTTCTGCACGACCGCCTGGTGGCCGGAGGCGTCGTTGGCGTACTCCTCCGCCTTGGCCACCGAGGTGCTCATCTTGGTCGGCGTGGTGAAGACCGCGCCGCCCTGGAACTCGATGCCCATGTTCAGGCCGCGCACCGCCAGGCCGAGGATGGCCGTGATGGTGATCAGGATCGAGACGCCGTACCAGATCTTGCGCTTGCCGACGAAGTCGTACGAGATCTCGCCGCGGTGCAGTCGAGCGCCGAGGTTGCCGAGTTTCGACATGCTCACGCCTCCTTCGGGTCGGCGGGGCCGGCGACGGGACCGGCGGGACGGCGGGTGCGGCGCAGCGGCGGCTTGGCACCCAGGCTCTTCGGGTCGAGGCCGGACCACTTGTGGCCGTCCGCGAAGAACCGGCGGCGGGCCAGGAGCGTCATCAGCGGCTTGGTGAAGAAGAAGACGACGACGACGTCGAGGACGGTGGTCAGGCCCAGCGTGAACGCGAAGCCCTGGACCTTGCCGACCGTGACGATGAACAGCACCGCGGCGGCCAGGAACGACACGAAGTCCGAGACCAGGATGGTGCGCCGGGCACGCGGCCAGGCCCGCTCCACGGCGGGGCGCAGCGAGCGGCCCTCACGGATCTCGTCCCGGATGCGTTCGAAGTACACGATGAACGAGTCCGCGGTGATACCGATGGCGACGATGGCACCGCAGACGGCCGGCAGGTTCAGCGCGAAGTGGATGGCCGGGCCGAGCAGCGCCATGATCACGTAGGTGAGGATCGCGGACACCAGCAGGGACGCCATGGCCACGATCGACAGGCCGCGGTAGTAGACCACCAGGTAGATCACGACCAGCGCGAGACCGATGGCGCCGGCGAGCAGACCGGCACGCAGCTGCTCACCGCCGAGCGCGGCGGTGACGGTGGTGACGGACTGCTCCTGGAAGGACAGCGGCAGGGCGCCGTACGACAGCATGTTGGCGAGGCTCTGCGCCTCCTCCTGCTTGAAGCTGCCGGAGATCTCCGCCTGGCCGCCGGTGATGGCGGTGCTCACGTACGGGCTGGAGACGACCTCGCCGTCCAGGACGATGCCGAACTCGTTCTGCGGGGACTGGTTCTTGGCCAGCTGGCCGGTGATGTCGGCGAACTTCTTGGCCCCGCCGCCCGTGAAGGTCATCTGGACCTGCCAGCCGGCGGCGCCCTGGGTGTCGAAGACGGCCTGCGCCTTCTTCACCTCGGTGCCGTCCACGGCGGCCGGGCCGAGGACGTACTTGTACCAGGCGTCCTTGATCTGGCCGCAGGCCACGGTGGGGTCGCCGGGCTTGGCGTTCTTGCCGGCGCCCGCGCGGTCGGTGGCCTTGGTGCAGTCCAGGGCGGCGTACTGCGCCTGGAGCTTGGCCGCCGCCTGCGAGCCGCCGCTCGGCGAGGCCGACGGGGTGGCCGGCGCGCTGCCCGACGGCTTGCCGGTGCCGGAGGCGCTCGGCGAGGGAGTGGAGTCGGCCTTCAGCGCGTCGCTGACGGCGCGGCCCTGAGAGGTCGGCGAGGCCGTGGGGG
>NZ_BNBF01000020.1:109343-115977 GCF_014654935.1 Streptomyces capoamus | reverse complement strand
ACGCGGAGCCGGACGAGGACGCCTTCTCCTTGGCGGAGGCGGACGACGACGGGCTGGTACCCGGCTTCGGCGAGGAGCCGCCGCTGGAGGACGCGCTCGGCGAGGGGCTCTTCACGGCGGCGCCGCTGGGCTCGCTGGCCAGGACCGGCCGGAAGTACAGCTTTGCGGTGGTGCCGACCTGCTCCTGCGCCTCCTTGGAGTTGGTGCCCTTGGGGATGTTGACGATGATGTTGTCGGTCCCCTGGGTCTGCACCTCCGCCTCGGAGACACCCAGGCCGTTGACACGGCGGTTCATGATGTCGACCGCGGTGTCCATGTTGGCCTTGTTGATCGCGGACCCCTGGTCGGCCTTCGCCTTGAGCGTGATGCTCGTACCACCGGCGAGGTCGATGCCGAGACGCGGAGTGGTGTGACCGGAGAGGAACATTCCTCCGGTGAGCGCCACGATGGCGATCAGGATGAGGGCCAGCGAGCGCCCTGGCTTGCTCTGGGCGCTCGCGCTACGGCCCCTCTTAGGTGCTGCCACCTTCTCGTACTCCCTCTCGGGCCGCCCCGCGCCCGGTCGGCGCGGTCGGCCATGACATGGTGTCGGGCTCCCGTGCGGGAAACAGACGCGCCCGGGATACGCGGGGCGCCATCATGCCGCCGCCGCGCCTCCCGGGGCGTGACTACTTCGCGTCGGAGTCGCCGTCGGTCTTCTTCGGCTCGTCCTGCGCCTTCGCGTCGGCGGCACCGGCCGCGCCCTCGTCCTCGACGGCGTCCTTCTTACCGAGGTCGATCTTGTCGTCGGAGGCGGCGGCAGCGGCGGGCCCGTCGGTCTCGTCGGTCTCGGTGAGGGAGGAGGCGTCGTCCGGGACGACGTCGGCGTCGGACTTCAGGTCGTGCTCGATGCCGTGGACGATGCGGTTGTACTCGTCGTCGGTGAGGACGGCGCCGATGGCGTTCTTCGCGAAGAGGAGGTCGACGCCCGGCGCGGCGTCGAGGAGGACGGTGTCCTCGTTGACCTCCTTGACCGTCGCGTACAGACCCCCGATCGTGCGGACACCGGAGCCGGGCTGCATCTCGTTGCGCATCTGGGCGGCCTGCTGCTGCTTCTTCTTGGCCGAACGCGTCATCAGGAACATCGCCGCGATGAGCACGATGAACGGGAGAAGGGTATAGGCATTCACGGGACGGAATTTCCTTCGCGCGACCGCGCGGGTGAGCGGCCAGTTGGATGGGGGTGGGTCGGCGCCGCCCACAAGGGCGGCATCGGCGGAGTCTAAGCGAGTCCGCTTGCATGGAACAACGCTCAGCATGGCACCTGGGTTCCTGCCCGGGCCATCACCCTCGCCGGGCGGCGGCCATCACGCCCCGAACAGGTCCTGTTGTCCGTTTCCCGTGGCCGCCGGGCGCGGCGGGGTGAGGCCGAGGTGCGCCCACGCGGCGGGCGTGGCGACCCGGCCGCGGGGGGTGCGGGCCAGCAGTCCCTCCCGGACGAGGAACGGTTCGGCGACCTCCTCGACCGTCTCCCGCTCCTCCCCCACCGCCACGGCCAGCGTGGACAGGCCGACCGGTCCGCCGCCGAACAGTTTCAGCAGGGCCACCAGGACCGCGCGGTCCAGGCGGTCCAGACCGCGCGCGTCGACCTCGTACACGGCGAGGGCCGCGGCCGCGATGTCCCGGGTGATCAGTCCGTCGGCCTTGACCTGCGCGTAGTCGCGGACACGGCGCAGGAGGCGGTTGGCGATGCGGGGCGTGCCCCGGGAGCGGCCGGCGATCTCCGCGGCGCCGTCCGGCTCGATCCCGACGTCCAGCAGGCTCGCCGAGCGGTGGACGACCCGCTCCAGCTCGTGCGGTTCGTAGAACTCCATGTGCGCGGTGAAGCCGAAGCGGTCGCGCAGCGGCGGGGGCAGCAGGCCCGCGCGCGTGGTGGCGCCGACCAGGGTGAACGGCGGCAGCTCCAGCGGGATCGCGGTGGCGCCGGGGCCCTTGCCGACGATGACGTCGACGCGGAAGTCCTCCATCGCCATGTACAGCATCTCCTCGGCGGGCCGGGACATGCGGTGGATCTCGTCGAGGAAGAGGACCTCGCCCTCCTGGAGGGAGGAGAGGATCGCGGCGAGGTCGCCGGCGTGCTGGATGGCGGGGCCGGAGGTGATCCGGATCGGGGCGCCCATCTCGGCCGCGATGATCATCGACAGGGTGGTCTTGCCGAGGCCGGGCGCCCCCGAGAGCAGCACGTGGTCGGCGGTGGCGCCCCGCGCGCGGGCGGCGCGCAGCACGAGGTCGAGCTGCTCGCGGACCTTCTCCTGGCCGATGAACTCGCCGAGGTCCTTGGGGCGCAGGGCGGCCTCGACGGCCTGGTCCTCCCGGTCGGCGACCGAGCCCACCAGCCGCTCCGCGGCGGGATCGGCGAGCCGCTCCTCGCCGGGGGTGCCGGTCGTGTCGTCCCAGTTCACGAAGTTCTCCTAGCGGGTGGCGCGGGTCAGCGGGCGCGGTTCAGGGTCTGCAGGGCGGCCTTGAGCAGCTGCCCCACCTGCGGGGTGCCGCCGGCCTCCGCGGCCTGGGGCGCGACGGCGGCCACCGCCTCGTCGGCCTCGCGGGTGGCGTAGCCCAGGCCGAGCAGGGCCGCGTGCAGCTGGTCGCGCCAGCCCTGGCTGACCGGGGCGCCGACGGCGGGGGCGCCGACGGGCTCGCCGAGCCGGTCCTTCAGCTCCAGCAGCAGCTTCTGCGCGCCCTTCTTGCCGATGCCGGGGACGGCGGTGAGGGCCTTCTCGTCAGCGGTGGCGACCGCGCGGCGCAGCGCGTCCGGGGTGTGCACGGCGAGCATCGCCTGCGCCAGCCTCGGTCCGACGCCGCTGGTGGTCTGCAGCAGCTCGAAGACCTGCCGTTCGTCGTCGTCCGCGAACCCGTACAGGGTGAGCGAGTCCTCGCGGACGACGAGGGAGGTGTGCAGCTTGGCCGGCTGGCCGGTCCGCAGTGTCGACAGCGTGTTCGGCGTGCACTGGACGGCCATGCCGACACCGCCGACCTCGACGACCGCTGTGTCGGGAGCGAGCGCGGCGACCGTGCCGCTGACGAAGGCGATCATGCCGTACGGCCTTTCGTTGCGTGGACTGCCTGCCGGGCGACGGCCTGCTGGAGCCGGTTCTGGGCGGGGGCCCGCCAGATGTGGCAGATGGCGAGCGCGAGGGCGTCGGCCGCGTCGGCCGGCTTCGGCGGTGCGGCGAGCCTGAGCAACCGGGTCACCATGGCTCCGACCTGCGCCTTGTCGGCGCGCCCGGTGCCGGTGACGGCGGCCTTGACCTCGCTGGGCGTGTGCAGGGCGACCGGGATGCCGCGCCGGGCGGCGCACAGCATGGCGACGGCGCTGGCCTGGGCGGTGCCCATCACCGTGCGCACGTTGTGCTGGCTGAAAACGCGCTCCACGGCGACGAACTCGGGCCGGTGTTCGTCCAGCCACTGCTCGATGCCCTGCTCGACGGCGAGCAGCCGGTGGCTGAGGTCGGCGTCCGCCGGGGTGCGGACCACCCCGACGCCGAGCATGGTGAGCGGCCGGCCCGCGACGCCCTCGACCACGCCGACACCGCACCGGGTCAGCCCGGGGTCCACCCCCAGTACGCGCACCGCGCCCCTCCCTCGGATCCCTCGATCACCTGTTTGTGCAGGCTATCGGGTCCCACTGACAATGACGGCGGGCCGGTGGGACGTGTCCCACCGGCCCGCCGCCACTTCGCCGGTTCGGCGAAGGGTCACGCGTCGACCTTCTCCATGATCTCGTCGCTCACGTCGAAGTTGGCGAAGACGTTCTGCACGTCGTCGCTGTCCTCCAGGGCGTCGATCAGCTTGAAGATCTTCTTCGCGCCCTCCTCGTCCAGTTCGACCTGCATGGTCGGGACGAAGTTGGCCTCGGCCGAGTCGTAGTCGATGCCGGCCTCCTGGAGGGCGGTGCGGACCGCGACCAGATCGGTGGCCTCGCTGATGACCTCGAAGGTCTCGCCGAGGTCGTTGACCTCCTCGGCACCGGCGTCCAGGACGGCGCCGAGCACGTCGTCCTCGCTCAGCCCGCCCTTGGGGACGATGACGACGCCCTTGCGGTTGAACAGGTACGACACCGAGCCCGGGTCGGCCATGGAGCCGCCGTTGCGGGTCATGGCGACGCGGACCTCGGAGGCGGCGCGGTTGCGGTTGTCGGTGAGGCACTCGATGAGCACCGCGACACCGTTCGGGCCGTAGCCCTCGTACATGATCGTCTCGTAGTCGGCGCCGCCGGCCTCCAGGCCCGCGCCGCGCTTGACCGCGGAGTCGATGTTCTTGTTCGGGACCGACGACTTCTTCGCCTTCTGGATGGCGTCGTAGAGCGTCGGGTTGCCCTCGGGGTCCGCGCCGCCCATACGCGCCGCGACCTCGATGTTCTTGATGAGCTTCGCGAAGAGCTTGCCGCGCTTGGCGTCGATCACGGCCTTCTTGTGCTTCGTCGTGGCCCATTTAGAGTGGCCGGACATCTGCCTGTCTCCTTCGCGTAACCCATCCAGATACGAACGCCAGAGATCCTACAAGGACTCTCGTCCTACTCCGGTGTCCGGTGCGCGCGCACCATGTCGACGAACAGCGCGTGCACGCGGTGGTCGCCGGTCAGTTCGGGATGGAACGACGTGGCGAGCGCGTTGCCCTGGCGTACGGCGACGATGTGGCCGTCGTGCTCGGCGAGCACCTCGGTGCCGGCACCCACGGACTCCACCCAGGGGGCGCGGATGAAGACGCCCTCCACAGGATCGCCCGGGACGCCCTTGACGTCGAGTTCGGCCTCGAACGACTCGTTCTGCCGCCCGAAGGCGTTGCGGCGCACGATCATGTCGATGCCGCCGACGGTCTCCTGGCCCGAGCGCGGGTCGAGGATCTTGTCGGCGAGCATGATCATGCCCGCGCAGGTGCCGTAGACGGGCATGCCGTCCCGCACGCGCGCGCGGAGGGGCTCCATCAGGCCGAACAGGTGGGCCAGCTTGGAGATGGTGGTGGACTCGCCGCCGGGCAGCACGAGGCCGTCCACCTCGGCGAGTTCCTCGGGGCGCCGTACCGGCCTGGCCACGGCGTCTGCCGCGGCCAGGGCGATGAGGTGCTCCCGTACGTCGCCCTGGAGGGCCAGGACGCCTATGACGGGGGTGTTCATGGATCCGGTTGCCTTACCAGCCGCGGTTGGCGTAGCGCTCGGTCTCGGGGAGGGTGTCGCAGTTGATGCCGACCATGGCCTCGCCGAGGTTGCGGGACGCGTCCGCGATGATCTTCGGGTCGTCGTAGAAGGTGGTGGCCTTCACGATGGCGGCGGCGCGCTTGGCCGGGTCGCCGGACTTGAAGATGCCGGAGCCGACGAACACGCCCTCGGCGCCGAGCTGGCGCATCAGGGCGGCGTCGGCCGGGGTGGCCACACCGCCGGCGGAGAAGAGGACCACCGGGAGCTTGCCCAGCTCGGCGACCTCCTTGACCAGCTCGTACGGGGCGCGCAGCTCCTTGGCGGCGGCGTACAGCTCGTTGTTGTCGAAGCCGCGCAGCTTGGCGATCTCGTTCTTGATCTGGCGCAGGTGACGGACGGCCTCGACGACGTTGCCGGTGCCGGCCTCGCCCTTGGAGCGGATCATCGCGGCGCCCTCGGCGATGCGGCGCAGGGCCTCGCCCAGGTTGGTCGCGCCGCACACGAACGGGGTGGTGAAGGCCCACTTGTCGGAGTGGTTGACCTCGTCGGCCGGGGTGAGGACCTCGGACTCGTCGATGTAGTCGACGCCGAGGGACTGCAGCACCTGGGCCTCGACGAAGTGGCCGATGCGGGACTTGGCCATGACCGGGATCGAGACGGCGTCGATGATGCCCTCGATCATGTCCGGGTCGGACATGCGGGCCACGCCGCCGTCCTTGCGGATGTCGGCCGGGACCCGCTCCAGGGCCATGACGGCGACGGCGCCCGCGTCCTCGGCGATCTTCGCCTGCTCCGGCGTGACGACGTCCATGATCACGCCGCCCTTGAGCTGCTCGGCCATGCCGCGCTTCACGCGGGCGGTGCCGGTCTCGGGAGCCTGGTTCTGGATGGTGGACACGGGTGACCTCACTGAAGTGAAAGGTGGTTGATGCTTCACCGAGGAAACGCGAACGGACCAGGCCACAGCAAGGGCCAATGGCGAGCCGGTGGATCGTTTTCGCCCGGGGGCCGCCGGCGTGGGGTCAGGAGACCCGCTCCACCAGGGCGGCCGGCGGCTCGTCGTCCATCTCGAAGGCCAGCGGGAAGGGGGCGTGGCCGGCCAGCCGGAACCAGCGGACCTTGCGGTGCTCGCGGAGCCGGCGGGCGGCGCCGACGGCGTCGTTGTGGAACCGGCGGGCCATCGGGACGCGACGGACCGCCTCGGCCAGCTCACGGGCCGCCTCCTCGCCCCCCGGCGCCTCGCGTACGGCCTCCACCTGCGCGGGGTCCCCGAAGACCGCGCGCAGCGCCTGGCTCAGCTCGCTCTCGGCGACCTCCCGCTGCTCCTCCTCGGCCTGCCGGGCCGCGTGCGCGGCCTCGTACAGCACGATCGAGGCGGCCGGGTCCAGCACGCCCGAGGTCGCCAGCTCCTGCGCGACGGAGGCCCGCCGCAGCAACTGGGCGTCGAGCGCGGCCCGCGCG
>NZ_BNBF01000020.1:103592-109305 GCF_014654935.1 Streptomyces capoamus | reverse complement strand
GCGTCCATCCGCACGTGCAGCCGGTCCAGCCGCCCGGCCGTCCAGCTGAGGTACACGCCGACGGCGAGGAGCGCGACGAGGATCCAGATGAGGGTTGCGGTCACAGCCGAAGGCTATCGGCTGCCCCGCAGCGGCCGTCCGGCACCGACCAGCCCGACGACCCCCCGGGCGGGACGGGGGGCTTGCGCCCGGTGCATGGGCGGGCCGGTACGGCCCCACCGGGGTGCAGGGGCGCTCAGGTCGGTGCGGCCACCTGGCACGGGGGCGTCGTCGGCTCAGTCGCGGGCCAGGCCGAAGCGGGCCCGCAGGCCCGTCGTCCGGTCGTCCGCGGCGACGGCCGCCGCGCCGGCCGTGACCGTCTCGTAGACGGACAGGATGTCCGCGCCGACCGTCGACCAGTCGAACCGCCGTACGTGGGCGCTGCCGCGCTCGCGCAGTGCGGTGCGGCGCGCCGGGTCCTGCAGCAGGCGTAGGGCCGCCTCGGCGAGCGCGTCGGCGTCCTCGTTGGCGAACACCTCGCCGGCCTCGCCCTGGTCCAGGACCTGCACGAACGCGTCCAGGTCGGCGGCGAGCACGGGGGCGCCCGCCGACATCGCCTCGACCAGGATGATGCCGAAGCTCTCCCCGCCGGTGTTGGGCGCGACGTACAGGTCGACGCTGCGCAGCAGCCGGGCCTTGTCCTCGTCGCTGATCATGCCGAGGAACTCCACGCGGGAGCGCAGCTCCTTCGGCAGGTCCGCCACGGCCGCCTCCTCGTCGCCGCGCCCCGCGACCAGCAGCCGGGTCTGCGGGCGGGCGGCGAGGATCTTCGGCAGGGCCTTCATCAGCACGGGCAGGCCCTTGCGGGGTTCGTCGATGCGGCCGATGAAGCCGAGGGTGTCGCCCTGCCACTCCGGCTTCGGTGCGGCCTCGGCGAAGAAGTCCACGTCGACGCCGTTGGGGATGACCACCGCGTCCCCGCCGAGGTGCTCGACCAGGGTGCGGCGGGCGTACTCGCTGACCGCGATCCGCGCGCTGATCTTCTCCAGCGCGGCCTGCAGGATCGCGTACGCGGCGATCATCGCGCGCGAGCGCGGGTTGGAGGTGTGGAAGGTGGCCACGATCGGACCGGATGCCGCCCAGCAGGTCAGCAGGCCCAGCGAGGGCGAGGTCGGCTCGTGGATGTGCACCACGTCGAACTTGCCCTCGTGCAGCCAGCGCCGCACCCGCGCGGCCGACAGGAACCCGAAGTTCAGCCGGGCCACCGAGCCGTTGTACGGCACCGGGACCGCACGGCCGGCGGAGACGACGTACGGCGGCAGCGGGGTGTCCTCGTCGGCCGGTGCGAGCACGGACACCTCGTGGCCGAGGCGGAGGAAGTACTCGGCGAGGTCGCGGATGTGGAACTGGACGCCACCGGGCACGTCCCAGGAGTACGGGCAGACGATCCCGATTCTCACGCGGGTCCCTTCGCGGGGTCGAGGTCGGCGAGCCACAGCCGCTGGAGCATGTGCCAGTCCTCGGGGTGCTCGGCGATCCCCGAGGCGAACGCGTCGGCCAGGGCCTGTGTCATGACGGACGTCTTCTCGGCCCGCGTACCCGACCCGGGGACCTCGACCGGCGGATGGACGCGGCCCTTCATGACGGGCGAGTCGTCGTACCAGAGGGTGACGGGCAGCAGCAGCGCGCCCGTCTGCTGCGCGAGCAGCGCCGGCCCGGCGGGCATGCGGGCCGTCTCGCCGAAGAAGCCGACCTCGACGCCCGAGGCGGACAGGTCGCGGTCGGCGACCAGGCAGACCAGGCCGCCGTCGCGCAGCCGGCGGGCGAGCGTGCCGAAGGCGGAGCCGCCGCTGTGCGGCAGCACCTCCATGCCGAGCCCCTCGCGGTAGGCGACGAAGCGGTCGTAGAGCGTCTCGGGCTTCAGGCGCTCGGCGACCGTCGTGAACGGCGTCCGCAGCGCGGTGGTGACCCAGGCGCCGGCCAGGTCCCAGTTGGCCAGGTGGGGCAGGGCGAGGATCACGCCCCGGCCGGAGGCGAGCCCGTCGGTCAGGTGGTGGACGTCCTTGGGCTCGAAGCCGTCGCGCACCCGCTCGGCGCTCCAGGCCGGCAGCCGGAAGGACTCCATCCAGTAGCGCAGGTACGAGCGCATGCCCGCCCGGGACAGCTCGGCGAGCCGCTCCGGCCCGGCACCGGGCACCACGCGCGCGTAGTTCGCCTCCAGGCGCCGCACACCCTTGCCGCGCCGTTTCCAGGCGGCGTCGGCGATGGTCCGGCCGAGGCGCACCGCGGCCGGTTCCGGGAGTTTCTTGACGGTGCTCCAGCCGAGCCCGTAGAGCGCGTCGGTGAGCCGGTCGGCGGTGCTCACTGCGCCACCTCGCCGGCGCCGGCCCGGGCGGCCGCCTCCGCCTCGGCGGACTCGCGGCGGACCGTGACGACCCGCTGGACCAGGGTGACCAGGCTGCCCACGGCGACGATCCACAGCGCGATCGGCAGCAGCCACTGGATGCCCGGGACACCGAACGCGTGCAGGCCGGCGAAACCGGCGGCGACCAGCGAGATCACCAGCCGCTCGGCGCGCTCGACGAGCCCGTTGACGGCGACCGGCAGCCCGATCGACTCGCCGCGCGCCTTGGTGTACGACACGACCTGGCCGCTGGCCAGGCAGAAGATCGAGACGGCGCACAGCACGTTGTCGTCACCCCGGCCCGCGTACCACAGGGCGAAGCCACCGAAGATCGCGCCGTCGGCGACCCGGTCCAGGGTGGAGTCCAGGAAGGCGCCCCAGCGGCTGGAGCGGCCCAGCTGGCGGGCCATGTTGCCGTCGACCAGGTCGGAGAAGACGAACAGGGTGATGACGACCGTGCCCCAGAAGAACTCGCCCCGGGGGTAGAAGACCAGCGCGCCCGCGACCACCCCGGCCGTGCCGATGAGCGTGACCGTGTCGGGGCTCACGCCCCGGCGGATGAGAAACGCGGCGAACGGTGTGAGGACACGCGTGAAAAATGCACGCGCGTACTTGTTCAGCATGGCCTTCCCGACGGTCGGTGTCGCCGCGGCCCCTGGTGGCCGCCGGCTGGCCCATCGTAGCCACGCGCGCGGGGACGCGGCGGGCGGGCACCCGCAGCCGCGCCGGGGACCGGCGCGCACCCCCGCGCGCGAGGCGTGCGTGACAGCGACGGTGCCGCGCGCGCACCCTTCGTAGTCCTTCGTATGGACGCCGCGTGACGGGAGTGGAAAGCTCGAAGGACCGCGGGCGTCGCCGGAGCCGTTCAGCACGCGGATCCCGCGTCCTCCGCGCCCACAGTGACCTCACCGTGCACGGGAGGCAGGATCATGGGCGACAAGGCACAGTCACACCACCCCGGGGCCGCCGGCAGGGCTCTGGCGGCCGACCGGCCCGCATCCGTACGCAATGTGGTTCTGGTCGGCCACTCCGGCTCGGGGAAGACGACCCTCGTGGAGGCCCTCGCGCTGACCGCGGGGGCGGTGAACCGGGCGGGCCGCGTCGAGGACGGCGGCACCGTCTCCGACTACGACGACATCGAGCACCGGCAGCAGCGCTCCGTACAGCTGTCCCTGGTGCCGGTCGCCTGGGACGGCATCAAGGTCAACCTGCTGGACACCCCCGGCTACGCCGACTTCGTCGGGGAGCTGCGGGCCGGTCTGCGGGCCGCGGACGCGGCCCTGTTCGTCGTCTCGGCCGCGGACGGCGTCGACGGCTCGACCCGGATGGTGTGGGAGGAGTGCGCGGCCGTCGGCATGCCCCGGGCGATCGTGATCACGCACCTGGAGGCCGCGCGGTCCGACTTCGAGGAGATGACCCGCACTTGCGCGGAGGCCTTCGGCGGCGACGACCCCGACGCCGTCCTGCCCCTGTACCTGCCGCTGCGCGGGCCCGAGGGCCCCGACGGGCACGCGCCCGTGACGGGGCTGGTCGGACTGCTCTCCCAGAAGCTGTTCGACTACTCGACCGGGGAGCGCAAGGAGTCCGAGCCCGGCGAGGACCAGCTGCCGGACATCGAGGAGGCCCGCAACCGGCTCATCGAGGGGATCATCGCCGAGAGCGAGGACGAGACCCTGATGGACCGCTACCTCGGCGGCGAGCCGGTCGAGGTCAAGACGCTGATCGAGGACCTGGAGCGGGCGGTGGCCCGCGGGTCCTTCTTCCCGGTGCTGGCCGCCGCCCCCGCGGCCGAGGGCGCCAGGCAGGGCCTGGGCACGGTGGAGCTGCTGGAGCTGGTCACCCGGGGCTTCCCGACCCCGTTCGAGCACCCGCTGCCCGGGGTGACCGCCATCGGCGGCGAGCCCCGCGAGCTGACGGCGTGCGACACGGACGGCCCGCTGGTCGCCGAGGTCGTCAAGACCTCCTCCGACCCCTACGTCGGCCGGATCTCGCTGGTCCGCGTCTTCTCCGGCACGCTGCGACCCGACCAGACGGTGCACGTCTCCGGGCACGGCCTGGCCGACCGCGGGCACGAGGACCACGACGTCGACGAGAAGATCGGCGCCCTGTCCATGCCCTTCGGCAAACAGCAGCGCCCGGTCACCCACGCCGTCGCCGGCGACCTGGTCTGCGTGGCCAAGCTGAGCCGCGCCGAGACCGGCGACACCCTGTCCGCGAAGGACGACCCGCTCCTGATGGAGCCCTGGCAGATGCCCGACCCGCTGCTGCCGCTCGCCATCCGGGCGCACAGCAAGGCCGACGAGGACAAGCTCTCCCAGGGTCTGTCCCGGCTGGTCGCCGAGGATCCGACCATGCGCCTGGAGCAGAACCAGGACACCCACCAGGTCGTCCTGTGGTGCCTGGGCGAGGCCCACGCCGACGTGGCCCTGGAGCGGCTGCGCCACCGCTACGGCGTCCAGGTCGACGTCGTCCCGCACCGGGTCTCGCTGCGGGAGACGTTCGCGACGAAGGCCGGCGGGCGCGGCCGGCACGTCAAGCAGTCCGGCGGCCACGGCCAGTACGCCATCTGCGAGATCGAGGTGGAGCCGCTGCCGGGCGGCTCGGGCATCGAGTTCGTGGACAAGGTGGTCGGCGGCGCGGTGCCCCGCCAGTTCATCCCGTCCGTCGAGAAGGGCGTACGGGCCCAGGCGGCCAAGGGCGTCGCCGCCGGCTACCCCCTGGTCGACGTGCGGGTCACGCTGCTGGACGGCAAGGCGCACTCGGTGGACTCCTCCGACGCCGCCTTCCAGACGGCGGGCGCGCTCGCGCTGCGGGAGGCCGCGGCGGACGCCCGCATCCACCTGCTGGAGCCGGTCGCCGAGGTGACCGTCCTGGTCGGCGACGAGTACGTGGGCGCCGTGATGAGCGACCTGTCCGGGCGCCGCGGCCGGCTGCTCGGCACCGAACAGGTGGGTACGGGCCGGACGTTGATCCGTGCCGAGGTCCCCGAGTTCGAGATCGGCCGGTACGCCGTCGACCTGCGCTCGCTCTCGCACGGCACGGCCCGCTTCGACCGGCGCTACGCCCGGCACGAGCCGATGCCGCCGCAGATCGCCGAACGCATCCGCGAACAGGCCGGGGACGAGGACGGGTAGTGCGCCGGCGCACGGGCGGGCGGCTTCGGCCGTCCGCCCCCGCGTCGTCGGTGCCGGCGGATACGCTGATCACCTGATCACGCCGTGCCGCGGCCGTTCGGCCATGTCCGGTACCGGCACGGCGGGGCGGTCAACAGGTGTGCGGAGCGGGGAAGTCGGGAAGGCCGCAGGCACGGCGTAGGCGGCGATGGGGGCG
>NZ_BNBF01000020.1:100417-103547 GCF_014654935.1 Streptomyces capoamus | reverse complement strand
GGAATGTCGTTTGGAACGGAGTGGGACGGGCCCCAGGTGCCCGTCTCGGGCGACGAGGGGCAGGCGGCGACGTCCGCGCTGGCTTCCGCCGCGTACCGGGACAGCCCGCTCGAGGACATCAAGAAGGCCGACAACGAGTGGCACCAGTCGACCGTCAAGCCCGGCCGGCTGAAGCTGTTGCGGCCCAACCTCGGCGAGGCGTTCTCCCGGGCCCTGGTCGACCGGATGCTCGCCCCCGGCCGCAAGCCGCTCATCCAGTCCTTCGGCTCCGAACCGCAGTTCGTCGTCGAGCACGCCATGGCCGCCAACAACATCCGCCGCGAGCGCGACAACCGGCTGACCGCCATCACCGTCGTGTGCGGCCTGCTCTTCCTGCCCGGGCTGATCGGCTGGCTGCTCGTCTTCCAGCTGCGCACCCTGGTGGCCCGGCGCGACGACAAGCGGGCGGGCGGCCTGGCCACCGCGCTGCTCCTGGGTTTCGGCGTGCTCGCCGCACTGTTCCTGATCAAGATGCCGTTCGCCGGTTTCTGGGCGTGGTACGCGCGCGCGGCCGTCGTCGTCCCCGTGCTCGGCTGGTTCTGGGCCAAGCAGGTCTGCGAGAGCACCGCCCGCGACCTGCGGGCCCGCTGGGCCGGTCTGCTCTCGGGCACCAGCGTCGGCGCCAAGGTGCCGGAGGCCGTGCCGCGCGGCCCCGGCCAGACCGCGGCCGAGGCGCTGCGCCAGTCCCTGGCCCGGCTGACCGCCGAGCAGGCGTCCAATTCCGTGTTCTACGCCGGCCCCAAGGGCATACTCGGCATGGGCACCCGCTGGGGCGCCTGGCAGCTCGCCGAGGATCTCGTGCCCGCCGACCCCGGCCGGGAGATCCACCCCTTCCGCAGCTGGGACGTCGTGCGCGCGATCCACGACCAGCTGTCCCTGCTGGAGCGCGGACCGCTCAACACCGGCGGATTCCCCAAGCCGTCGATACGGCACTGGATCGTCACCCCGATCGGCGAGAAGGCCACGGAGGTGTCCCGGCCCGAGGGCACCGACGTCGAGGCCTTCCAGGTCAAGCCGCACGCCATACAGGAGATCTGCAACAAGCAGCAGTTCGGCAGCGGCGACCGGCACTACCTGGGCGTGCAGTGGACCCTCTGGGACGGACAGCTGGTCATCACCATGCTGATCACGGTCACCGTGCTGCACGAGACGCTGCGCATCGAGGTCACCGGGCACGCGCTGGGACCGGTGAACTCGCTGTTCACCAGCAAGCCGGAGGCGCCGACCAAGGAGGTCGCCAAGTCCCTGAAGCCCTGGGAGAACCGCACGATCAAGCTGCCCCTGGTCAACGCCGACGAGGTGGTACGGCTCGCCGCGCGCGCCCCGCTGACCTGGTACCCGCCGCTGCTGAACTGGCTGGGCGGCTCGCTGGGCCTGCCCGAGCCGTTCGGCCTGCGGCACGCCTGGGCCGACCAGCCGTGGCGGCACCGTTTCATGGCCGACGACGCGCTGCGGGCCGCCACGCCGGTGCTGCGGGTGGTGCACTCGGCGGCGCTACGGGTCCTGGAGGAGAACGGCGTGGACACCGAGAAGTTCGGTGCCCGCTCGGCGTTCCTCAGCGGCAGCGTCCAGGATCCGATGCCGAGGAAGGCCGACGTCTACGACGCGTGAGACGGGTGCCCCCGGCCGGGGGCACCCCCGGGCCTACGCCGCCGGCCAGGCCTCGGCCAGCATCTTCCGGGTGTCCGCGAGCAGTTGGGGCAGCACCCGGGTGTGCCCCACGACCGGCATGAAGTTCGTGTCGCCGCCCCAGCGCGGGACGATGTGCTGGTGCAGATGGGCGGCGATGCCGGCACCCGCGACCCCGCCCTGGTTCATGCCGATGTTGAAGCCCTGCGCGCCGGACGCGGTGCGCAGCGCCGTCATGGCCTGCTTGGTCAGGTCCGCCAGCTCGGCGGTCTCCGCCCCGGTCAGATCCGTGTAGTCGGCCACGTGCCGGTACGGCACGGTCATCAGGTGGCCGCCGTTGTACGGGTACAGGTTGAGCACCGCGTACACGTGCTCGCCCCGCCGGACGATCAGACCGTCCTCGTCGGACTTGGCCGGGATCACGCAGAAGGGACAGCCGTCGTCGGCCCCCGGACCGGTCGGCTTGTTCTCGCCCTGGATGTAGGCCATCCGGTGGGGCGTCCACAGGCGCTGGAACGCGTCCTGCGTCCCCACTCCGATCTGCTGCTCCGGCTCACTCGTCATGCTAGGCAGCATATGGCTTCACCCCTTCCCGGCGTGTCGCCGGGGCGGCCGGTGGCTCTCCACCGGCCAAGCTTGGCCGGTGGACGACGACAGCCGTACGCGGCGCTGGGAACGCTGGGAGGAGCACGCCGCGCTCCCCCTCGCCATCGCGTCCCTGCTCTACCTGGCCGCCTACGCGACGCATGTGCTGGCGGTGGGTCTGCCCCTGATCGCCCACGATGTCCTGCGGGCCGTCATCGGGGCCTCGTGGGCCGTGTTCGTCGTCGACTACGCGGTGCACTGGCGGCTGAGCGGCCGCCGGCTCGGCTTCGTGACCCGTCACTGGCTGGACACGCTGGTGATGCTGCTTCCGCTGCTGTGGCCGCTGCGCATCGTGCGGCTGTACGACGTCGTCCAGCGCCGGCGCGGCCACGCCCGTCTCCCCCTCAACGCGCGCGTGGTGCTGTACGCCGGACTGTCCGCACTGCTGCTCGGCTTCTCCAGCGCGCTCGCCGTGTACCAGCAGGAACGCGGAGCCCCGCGCGCCACGATCCGCACCTTCGGCGACTCCGTGTGGTGGGCCTGCTCGACCCTCGCGACCGTCGGCTACGGCGACGTCACCCCCGTCACTCCCCTGGGCCGCACGATCGCCGTCGGCCTCATGGTCTGCGGCCTGGCCCTGCTGGGCGCGATCACGGGGTCGGCCTCGTCGCTGTTCCTCCAGCGATTCTCCCGGGAGGAGGACGAGGAACGCGAAGGGCCCCCGGGACCGTGATCCCGGGGGCCCTGGAGGCTCAGGGCATTCAGACCTGGACCCGCTCCTGGACCACCTGCGCGATCTTGGCGATGGCCTCGTCGAACGGGATGCCGTTCTCCTGCGAACCGTCGCGGTAGCGGAAGGACACCGAGCCGTTCGACA
>NZ_BNBF01000020.1:92701-100379 GCF_014654935.1 Streptomyces capoamus | reverse complement strand
TGTCCTCGTCGCCCGCGATGACCATGAAGGGCACCTTCTGCTTCTGGGCGTTGCGGATCTTCTTCTGCATGCGGTCCGAGGAGGAGTCCACCTCGACGCGCAGGCCCTGCTTCTTGGCCGCCGCCGCGAACTTCTCCAGGTACTCCACGTGCGCGTCGCCGATCGGGATGCCGATGGCCTGGACGGGGGCCAGCCACGCCGGGAAGGCGCCCGCGTAGTGCTCCAGGAGGACCGCGAAGAACCGCTCGATCGAGCCGAACAGCGCGCGGTGGATCATGACCGGACGCTGCTTGGAGCCGTCCGGGCCGGTGTACTCCAGGTTGAACCGCTCGGGCAGGTTGAAGTCGAGCTGGATGGTCGACATCTGCCAGGTCCGGCCGATCGCGTCCTTGGCCTGGACGGAGATCTTCGGGCCGTAGAAGGCGGCGCCGCCCGGGTCGGGCACGAGGGGCAGACCCTGCTTCTCGGCGACCTGGCGCAGAGTCTCGGTCGCCTCCTCCCAGACCTCGTCGGAGCCGACGAACTTCTCCAGGTCCTTGGTGGACAGCTCCAGGTAGAAGTCGGTCAGGCCGTAGTCGCGCAGCAGGCCGAGGACGAAGGTGAGCGTCCGGTCCAGTTCCTCGGACATCTGCTCGCGGGTGCAGTAGATGTGCGCGTCGTCCTGGGTGAAGCCGCGGGCGCGGGTCAGGCCGTGCACGACGCCCGACTTCTCGTACCGGTACACGGTCCCGAACTCGAAGAGGCGCAGCGGCAGTTCGCGGTAGGAGCGGCCGCGCGCATCGAAGATCAGGTTGTGCATCGGACAGTTCATGGGCTTGAGGTAGTAGTCCACGCCCTCGTCGAGCTGCATGGGCGGGTACATGCCGTCGGCGTACCAGTCCAGGTGCCCGGACGTCTCGAAGAGCTTCCCCTTCGTCGCGTGCGGGGTGTAGACGAACTCGTAGCCCTCCTCCTCGTGGCGGCGGCGCGAGTAGTCCTCCATCACGCGGCGGACGATGCCGCCCTTGGGGTGGAAGACGGCCAGGCCGGAGCCGATCTGCTCGGGGATGGAGAACAGGTCCAGCTCGGAGCCGAGCTTGCGGTGGTCGCGCTTCTCGGCCTCGGCGAGGAAGTCGAGGTACGCCTTCAGCTCGTCCTTGGACGGCCAGGCGGTGCCGTAGATGCGCTGGAGCATCGGGTTCTTCTCGCTGCCGCGCCAGTAGGCGGCCGCGTTGCGCATCAGCTTGAACGCCGGGATCAGCCGGGTGGAGGGCAGGTGCGGACCGCGGCACAGGTCCTTCCAGCACAGCTCGCCGGTCTTGGCGTCCAGGTTGTCGTAGATCGTCAGCTCACCGGCGCCGACCTCGACGTCCGCGCCGTCGTCGCTGGAGGCGGAGCCCTTCAGGCCGATCAGCTCCAGCTTGTACGGTTCGTCGGCCAGCTCCTCGCGGGCGGCCTCGTCCGTGACGACGCGGCGGGCGAACTTCTGCCCGCGCTTCTGGATCTCCTGCATCTTCTTCTCGATGGCCTTGAGATCCTCGGGAGTGAACGGCTTCTCGACGTCGAAGTCGTAGTAGAAGCCGTCCTTGACGGGCGGGCCGATGCCCAGCTTGGCCTCGGGGAACAGCTCCTGCACGGCCTGCGCCATGACGTGCGCGGTGGAGTGGCGCAGGATGTTGAGGCCGTCCTCGGAGCCGATCTCGACGCCTTCGACCTCGTCGCCGTCGGACAGCTCGTGGGTGAGGTCCTTCAGCTCGCCGCCGACGCGCGCGGCGATGATCGAGCGCTCGCCCGCGAAGAGGTCGGCGGCCGTAGTGCCCGTCGTCACCACGCGTTCTTCCCGCTCGGAATCGCGTTGGATGATCACACGGACGTCTGACACCGGTCTCTCCTGACTGAAGGTGGGGTGCGGCGCCATACCAGGAGCGCGCGCACGGCCGATCGTACCGACCCGACGGCGCCCACCGCGAAACGGTTACGTTCGGTCGCCCTCCGCTCACTCCTGCCCGCGGGCCTCCTCGAAGAAGTCGAGGTTCTCCTGGAGGGACTTCGTCAGCCGTTCCCGCTCCCCCTCGTCGACCTGCACGGGGACGACACCGGAGGCGCCGGTGAGCCTGCGGAAGCCGCCGCGGCTCTCCAGCCGGCCGGGCACACGGACGGGGAGTCCGACGAGGTGGGCGTGGCCGGCGATGCGGTAGTCCTCCTCGTCCAGGGTGACGCGCAGGTGCGGGACGTCGGCGCCGGCGAGGACGCGCAGGCGGACGGTGCCCCCGCCACCGGACCCGGAGCGGCGCATGCGCACGACGGCGCCGGTGACGCGGACCGGGACGGAGGGCTCCGCGCGCACGTAGCGGGCGGCGGCCTCGCGCAGCGCGGGCAGGTCCCCGGGGGAGAACTCCACGGGTTCCGCGGAGGAGGCGCAGTCCTCGGGGACGCCGGCGCCGGGTGCCCAGGCGACGGCGACCCGGGCGCCCTCGGTGCCCCGGACGAGCGCGCCGATCGCCTCGGTCAGCTCGCGGCTCACGCCCGCCTCGACGGCGCCGTCGAAGGCGTCCATGCCGCCGGTGGCCCGCCGGTAGTCGATGGCCTCGCGGGCGGCGTGCAGGGCCAGGTGGAGGCGGACGGCCAGGGGGCGGCCGGCGGGCACGGGGACGAAGGCGGTGAGGGTGCGGCCCTCGGCGGCGGGGCCGACGAGGACATCGGCCAGGAGGGCGGCGGCGGCGCGGCGGTGGCGGGCGCCGTGGTAGCCGGCCCGGGCGCGGGTGGCGAGCGCGGCGGCGAGCAGCGTCTGCCGGGCGGCGGCGCGCAGCCGGTCGTCGGCGCTCCAGGGGGCGGCGCCGGCGGGTCCGCCCGGGGTGTCGCGCCACCAGCGGATCTCGTCGCTGGGGACGGCGAGGGAGATCAGCACCTCCCGCGCGGAGGGCGTGGGCGTGCGGGCGAGGGCGTCGAGGGCCTCGCCGAGCAGGTCGTCGCTGTCGGGGAAGGCGCGGCTCTCGGGGACGAGCAGGCTGGTGCCGGTGCCGCCCGGGCCCGGCGGGGTCCAGCGGCCGTACCGGCCGGGGGCTCCGCCGCGCCGCTGCCAGCCGTGCCGGCGCAGCAGGGCGCCGAGGACGGCGGGGTCGACGTCGGCGGGCCGGGGCGGCCGGTTCCCGGGCAGGTCGCCGGGGTGCGGCCGGACCTGCCGTATCGGCTCCTCGCAGGGACGGTTGCTCATGGTCTGCCTCCCGTCCCGACCCGCGTCATGATCTCGCAGAGGGCCCGGTCGTCGAAGATGCGCGAGGTCGGTATCCGCACGGTGGTCCGGTGCCGGCCGGTGACGGGGTGGCCGGCGAGGTTGGTCCAGTAGCAGCAGTGTCTGAGGTCGAGCCGGTCGTGGCCGGCGCGCAGCCAGTCGTCCTGGGAGCGCGGTACGAGCATCACGACCAGGATTTTGTGCACCGCGACGGGGGTGCGGGCGAGCTTGCGCAGGTGGGCGTTGTCCAGGGTGAAGGAGAAGGAGGGGCCCGGCGGCTCGGGCGCCACCTGGTAGGTGGCCTTCAGCTGCACCTTGACGGTGACCTCGTCGTCGACGGTGTGCCCGGGCGCGCTGTGGCTGACGTGCCAGTCGATCCCGTTGTCCGGGAAGGGCTGGGACAGCGAGCAGCCGGCCGCGGCGGCGACCGCGTGGAGATAGCCGACCTGCAGTGTCTCCATGCAGGCGGTGGTGGCGAGCGTGCCGCGCTGGGTGCCCGGGCGTCCGGGCAGCAGCCCGCCCCGCTCGGGCTGCGCCATGACCATGACCAACAGCCTTCCCAGGCAGGGGTTTCTCCGCTGCGGGCCGCTGAACTGCAAAGACCCGTATTCCTGTTGTCTCCGCCCGGCGTACGGCGCAAACGGCCCGGGTATCACCAAACGGGCGGAAGACGGTACGTCAGCTGCCGTGGGTGAGCGAGGAGTTGGGTTGGGATGACGACCTGGTACGAGGGGCCGCTGGCCGCCTTCGACACGGAGACGACGGGCGTGGACGTCGAGACCGACCGGATCGTGTCGGCCGCCGTCGTCGTCCAGGACGCGCCGGGGACCCGGCCCCGGGTCACCCGGTGGCTGGTGAACCCGGGGGTGCCGGTGCCGGAGGCGGCGACGGCGGTGCACGGACTGACGGAGGAGCACCTGCAGCACAACGGGCGCTGGCCGGCTCCGGTGATGTACGAGATAGCCGAGCAGCTGGCCGAGCACGCGACGCTGGGCCGGCCGCTGGTGGTGATGAACGCGCCGTTCGATCTGACGCTGCTGGACCGGGAGTTGCGCCGGCACCGGGCGTCGGCGCTGGACCGCTGGTTCGAGTCGGTGCCGCTCAGGGTGCTGGACCCGCGGGTGCTGGACAAGCACCTGGACCGGTACCGCAAGGGCCGGCGCACACTGGCCGATCTGTGCGAGCACTACGGCGTGACGCTGGCGGACGCGCACGACGCGGCGGCGGACGCACTGGCCGCGCTGGACGTCGTACGGGCGGTGGGCCGCCGTTTCGCGGCCCGGCTGGAGCGGCTGTCCCCCACCGAACTGCACACGCTGCAGGCGAACTGGCACGCGGCGCAGGCACGGGGCCTGCAGGCCTGGTTCGCGCGCAGCGGCTCGGAGGAGATCGTGAGCACGGAGTGGCCGCTGCGACCGGAGCTGCCGGCGGCCGCGTGACCCCGGCGGCATGAAGAAGGCCGGCCCGCTGCTGCGGACCGGCCTTTCCCGGTGGGCGATACTGGGTTCGAACCAGTGACCTCTTCGGTGTGAACGAAGCGCTCTCCCACTGAGCTAATCGCCCGGGAACGCACTGAACAATACAGGCCCGGGCGGGGTTCCTTCAAACCGCTTCGAGCCGGCGCCGCAGTCCGCGCCGGCCGGCCCGCATCATCAGGCGGTGGTTGAGGCGGAAGAGCGGCCGTCCGGGCACGGCGAGCCGCCTGAGCAGGGGCTTGCGCACGCGGACGTCCTGGTCGTAGCGGGCGAGCGTGCCGGGGCCGCCGGCGGTGACCGTCCAGCGGGCCCAGCCGTCGAGGTCGCCGGAGAGGGTGACCTCCAGGATGCCGGCGGCCGGGTCCCGGCGGGTCTCCCGGACGGTGGAGGTGAGGCGGTACGGCAGCGCGGACCCGATGGTGATCACTCCCGTGCCGTCGTCCCGGCGGATCACCGCCCGCACCTGCGGCCACCAGCGGGGGTAGTCCTCGGCCCGCTCCAGCTCCGCGTAGACGGCGGCCGGCGGGGCGGGCAGCGGCCACAGGCTGCGGAAGCGGTAGTGGTTCCAGTCCATGGGACGAGTGTGGCGCGCGGACGTGCGCGGATCTGAGTACGGGTACTCAGGCGCGCCGGCCGTGGCCGGTGTCACACTGGGCGCGAGCGCCGCCGCCCGTGCGACGGCGCTCCTCCGCGGAAGTGATGCAGGCTCAGATTCCCGGCCCGGACCTCCGGCTCGAGATCGGGAACAATTCCGCGCTTGTCGTATTTCCGAAGGAAAGTGACGGCGTTTTGGAAAACGTCCGGGGGATTTCCGCCGGCGCCTGGAAGTCCTTCTCGACCCTGATCTTCGGGTACTTCTCCTCGAAGAGCGCGATCGCCCGGTCGACCGCCTTGGCCCGCACCTCACGCGAGTAACGGATCGTCACCGCCCCGCCCTCTTCTGGAATCGCTTTCGCTCCGTGCAATGCGCCGCCCCGACGATCCCGAACCCGCTTCGAGTACGCGCTTGCCACTGGGCGTCGGCGGAACGAGGCAGCGTCGGCGCTGCGTCGGCGGCACGGAGCTGTGGGGCGGTTGTTGCGAGGCGCGGGCCGGGTGGGCCGCCGGCCCGCGGGACCGCCGCCGCGGCTGGGGGCGGGCGCGGTGACCGGTGGGGCCGGACGGACGGCGCGGCCGGTGCCACGGCCAGGTCGGGCCGGTGGCGGTCGGCAGGAGGACCGGCCATCCGCCGGGTGCGGGTCCCTCGCGCCTTGTCGCGCAGTTCCCCGCGCCTCCTGGCTCCTTGGCCCCGGGCCCAGGGATCGCCGACGGGTCGTGATCCGGTGGGCCGGCGAGGGGCGCCGCAGTGGGCGCCGGTTCCGCGGCAGGGGGTGCAGACGACGATGGCCCACCTGCTCTTCGCAGATGGGCCGTCGGTCCGGGTGGGCGATACTGGGTTCGAACCAGTGACCTCTTCGGTGTGAACGAAGCGCTCTCCCACTGAGCTAATCGCCCGGGCGCAGGAAGAACATTACCCCATGTCAGCGGGTGCTTCCGACCACCGCCGACCGGCGCACGCCCCCGGCCCCGCCCCCGGCCGGCCGCGTCACTGGTCCTTGATCTTCCAGGGCATGACGAAACCGAACTTCCACAGGTAGATCCCGGCGAGCACGCCGATGATCACCAGTCCGATCGCGGTCAGGGTGATGTTGCGGCGGCGCACCCTGGGGTCGAGGGCCCGCTGGGCCGCCTCGGTGACCTTGCGTTTGGTCCAGCGGAGCACGAGCTGCGCCCAGACGAACTCGGTCGCCCAGATCGCCATGCCGCCGAAGATCACCACCCAGCCGGGACCGGGCAGGGGCAGCATGACGATGCCCGCGCCGACCACCGCCAGGCCGACCACGAAGACGCCGACCTGCCAGCTGAGGTGCAGGAGCCGGCGGGCCTTGACGAATTCCGGTGCCCGCGAGCCGAGCCCGTGCTCGCCCTCCCGGCCGGCCCCGGGACCGTCCGTCCCCGTCTCGTCCGTCCTCGCCCTGTCCGCTGCCACGGCGACCTCGCCCGGCTCGTCACTCCCCGTATTCATACAGACAAACCCTACCGGAGTGAAACCAGTCACCGGAATGGCGGCCGGACTGGTACGAGTTCTCGGCCGGAAGAGTTACGTAAAGACACGCAAAACCCTCAGAGGGGTTTACAACGGCACCGTAGGTGGCATGTCGATTTCGCCGACGTGCGAATCCCCGAGCGCACACTGAGCGAAAGGCCCTGGCGCTTATGAACACCACGGTCAGCTGCGAGCTGCACCTGCGCCTCGTTGTGTCGAGCGAGTCCTCCCTGCCTGTCCCCGCAGGCCTGCGGTACGACACGGCCGACCCCTACGCCGTGCACGCCACCTTCCACACCGGAGCCGAGGAGACCGTCGAGTGGGTGTTCGCCCGCGACCTCCTCGCCGAGGGCCTCCATCGGCCCACCGGCACCGGCGACGTCCGCGTCTGGCCATCGCGCAGCCATGGTCAGGGCGTCGTGTGCATCGCCCTCAGCTCCCCGGAGGGGGAGGCGCTGCTGGAGGCCCCGGCGCGAGCCCTGGAGTCCTTCCTGAAGCGCACCGACGCCGCCGTGCCGCCCGGCACGGAACACCGGCACTTCGACCTGGATCAGGAGCTCTCGCACATCCTGGCGGAGAGCTAGGTCGCCGCCCCTCGAAGCAGCCCGGCGCCGTCCACTCGGGGAGACGGCTCGGGCCTGGACAACCGCAAACGGCACAGGCCGACGCCGTCACCGTGAGTGCCCGCGGAGACGGCGTCGAGCTGTGCGCTTCCGACGCGGTGAGTGAGCGAGCGCATGCGGTGCGTCGGCACCGGGGTGGGTCCCGCCGGCCACGCCCGGGCGGGTCCGGTCGGCCGGGCGGTGGAGGCGTTCCGGGCGCCGTGGGTGATCAACCGAACGCTGTGCGGTGGGGTGCCGTCACGCACGGGCCGTGGTGGCGGGAACCGCCGGCGGCTGTCCGGCG
>NZ_BNBF01000020.1:78844-92653 GCF_014654935.1 Streptomyces capoamus | reverse complement strand
TTCTCCCGGCAAGCGAGGTCGGTTTCGACGGGTGCGGTGGGCGCTGTTGTCGCTACCATCGGCCAGCATCGGCGGGCGCCCGCCCGACCCCCAGGCCAGGGAGCGAACTGTGCTGATCACCCACGACACCCGGTGCGCCCTCGACACCGTGGTGGATCTGGTGAACACCGTGCCGGAGGACGACGCGGGGGCGGACGGGCTGCCGGATGTCCCGGCTCTCATGAATTTCGTGCGAAGCCACAAGATGAGCGATGTCGGCGTGCTCTCGGAGTTCGACCTCTCGGCCGTGCGCCGGGTGCGGGGGCGATTCGCGTCGATCTTCGCGGCCCCGGACGCCCGGTCCGCCGCCATGATGATCAATGAGCTGGTCGCCGCCGCCGGCACCACTCCCCGGCTGACGGACCACGACGGCTACGACTGGCATGTGCACTACTTCGCCCCCGGCGCCTCCGTGGCCGACCACCTCGCCGCCGACTGCGGGATGGCGCTCGCCTTCTTCGTGGTGGCCGGTGAGCAGGAACGGCTGCGGCGCTGCGAGGCACCGGACTGCCGGCGTGCCTTCGTGGACCTGTCCCGGAACCGCTCGCGCCGTTACTGCGACAGCCGCACGTGCGGGAACCGGCTGCACGTCGCCGCCTACCGGGCGCGGCGCAAGGAGGCGGCGGGCTGAGGAGTACGGCGCTCGCCCGGTGCGACGTCGGTCCCGGCGGGTGGCGCCGGGACGGACGCGTACGGCTCACAGCAACAGCAGGTCGTGCAGCGCAGCCATGAGGAGCAGGCACCCGATCACCGCCAGGAAGATCATCAGCGGTGGCTGGGAAAGGGCGAAGAGGCACCCGCGCGGCTCGTCCTTCGGCGGCGCGGCCTCGCTCTGTGGCGTGTCCAGCATCTCGCCGCAGATCATGGCGCACCCCGGCGGCCGACCGCGATCACGCGCGGGGATCTTGCGGTAGTTCGCCGAATGCCGTGAGGTCTCGCTCGGATGGTGAACGATTCCGGACGCCCACGGACCCACTGTGTCGTTTCACCGAGTCATGTGACTGTCATATGCCGTGCTTCTTGAGGATGGCCTCGATGTCGCTGAAGTCCTCGGCCGGTTCGGCACCCGCGCCCCGGGACGGGGCGGGGCGGGGGGTGGTGGCGGGGCCGGCCGCGGGCCGGGCCCTGCCGCCCAGGGGCGGAGCCGACGCGGCGGGCGCCACCGCGTCCCGCCCGGCCGCTCCGCGCTCCGCGCCGGTGCCCGCGCGCCGGCGTTCCACGGCACGCGTGCCCGCGAACAGCAGCCAGGCCGCGCCCAGCACCCCGAAGCCCGCCCAGGCGGTCGGGCTCAGGGCGGTGTCCGAGAGCCATCCGACGACCCCGGTCATCACCAGTCCGACCGGCACCAGCGCGTAGGCCGCGAGGCGGGCCGCCGCCAGGAAGCGCTTGCGGTAGGCCGTGACCACCGCGATACCCAGGCCCGCCGCGGACACGGCGGAGCAGACTGTCTCGGCAATCATCCGGTCCTCCTGGCGGGCGGGCTGGTCTCGTCGCTTCCATCGTGCACCGCCGGTGCCCCGCGATGCCATGATCCGGCCGGACATCAGGGACATCTCCGGGTCGTCCCCGGCCTTCTCCACCCTCCCCCGGGCTCCCCGGCCCCCCGGATCCCGATTGGGTCCGCCCGGGTCCGGCCTGGAAGACTGGTGCGCATGAGCGACACCTCCCCCGCACGCACCGATGCCCTCGTCCTCGACGTCTGGTGCGAACTGCAGTGCCCCGACTGCCGCACCGCCCTGGACGACGTCCGCGCCCTGCGCGCCCGCTACGGTGACCGGCTCGAGCTGCGGCTGCGGCACTTCCCGCTGGAGAAGCACAAGCACGCCTTCGCCGCCGCGCAGGCCGCCGAGGAGGCGCTGGAGCAGGGCAAGGGCTGGGCGTACGCGGAGGCCGTGCTGGCGCGGGTCGAGGAGCTGGACCGTGCGGGCGAGCCCTTCCTGGTCGAGGTGGCTCGTGAACTCGGCCTGGACGCCGAGGAGTTCGACACCGCGCTGATCGACGGCCGGCACATCCTGATCGTCGACGCCGACCAGGCCGAGGGCAAGGCGATCGGGGTGACGGGCACCCCCACGTACGTGATCGGCGGCGAGCGCCTCGACGGCGGCAAGAGCCAGGAGGGACTGCGCGCGCGCATCGAGGAGATCGCGGACCGGCTGCTGGCCGGCGGGGACGCCTGAGCGCCCGGCGAGCGCTCACAGCAGCGGCTTGCTCAGGGAGTGGGTCACCGCCTCGTAGCCGAGTGAGGCGTACAACCGCTCGGCCGGCGTGTTGCCCGCGAACACGTTGAGGCCGAGGACCGGCCGGCCGGCCTCGATCGCCTGGCGTTCCGCGAGCAGCATGAGCGTACGGCCGTGCCCCCGGCCGCGGTGCGCGGCGTCGGCCTCCACGTCGTACACGAAGGCCCTGGCCTCCTCCAGGGACAGCCACAGGGTGCCCACCCGGTCGCCCGCGTGCTCCAGCACGCTGAAGATCACGCCGTCGGTCGCGAGCCCGTCCGGCAGCAGCCGGGCGTGGTCGCTGCGGGCCTTGGCGCGGGCGGCCGGCTCGGACAGGCCCCGCTGGACCCAGGAGCGCGCGTAGCGCTCGCTCTCCGTCTGCCGCCAGGCCTCGAACTCGGCCGCGGTCATGGGCCGCGCGCGGCTGTCCGGCGGCAGTGCGGGCGGTGTGCTGCCGAGGCGCTTCTCCATGCCGCGGTTGCGCAGCGTGTAGCCGAGGGTGTCGAACAGGCGCAGCGCGGCCTCCGCGTCGGCGGGCACCACGGCCTCCATCTGGACGCAGCCCCAGCCGCGGGCCACCTCCTCCGCGGCGAGCGCGGCGACGGTGGCCCGGCCGCGCCGCCGGTCCGGCTCGGCGATCGTGAGGTCGATGACACGGGCCACCGAGTCGCCGAGGGACGGGGAGGTGCCGAGGTGCACCTCGCCGACGGGACGGCTGTTCACGCAGACCGCGTAGCGGCGGGAGCGGGTTCCGTCGGGGTGCTGCTGGAGCGGCTCGGCCGGCCGCAGGGTCGTGGTCATCCCCTGTGTTCTACCCGCGGCGGCCGCCCGCGTCAGCCTGTTTTCCGGCTCAGGGGTCCAGGTCGCGCCCGGACCGCTCGTCGAAGATCCGCATGACCCCGGCGGTCACCGGCCCCGGCGCGCCGGGCAGTTCGCGGTCGTCGGCCTGCTGCACGGCCTGCACGTCCCGCAGGGTCGAGGTCAGGAAGATCTCGTCGGCGCGCCGGAGGACGTCCAGCGGCAGATCGGTCTCGTGGGCGCCCGTCCACTCGATCACCAGGGCCCGGGTGACGCCGGGCAGGCAGCCGGAGGAGACCGGCGGGGTGTGGATCTCGCCGTCCAGGACGACGAAGACGTTCGACCCGGTGCCCTCGCAGAGCTGTCCGACCGTGTTGCCGAACAGCGCCTCGGAGGCACCGGACTGGTGGGCGCGGGCCAGGGCGACGATGTTCTCGGCGTACGAGGTGGTCTTGACGCCGGTGAGGGCGCCTCGCTCGTTGCGGGTCCACGGGACGGTGACCACCGCGGTGGAGTCCGGGCGGCGGTTGGTCGCGCCGACGGCGACCATGAGGGTGGGGCCGTGCTCGCCGCGGCCGACGCCGAGCGGGCCGTGGCCGCCCGTGTAGGTGATCCGCAGCCGGCCCAGCGGCACCGGGTCGGCCGCCAGCACGGCCGTACAGGCGCGGCGCACCTCGTCGTGGTCGGGGTCGGGCAGGCCGAGGCCCCGGGCCGAGCGGGTCAGCCGGTCGAGGTGGCGGGTGAGCGCGAACGGGGCGCCGTCGACCGCCTTGACCGTCTCGAAGACGCCGTCGCCGACGGTCAGCCCGTGGTCGAGGGCGGAGACCCGGGCGGAGCGCGCGTCCCGCAGCTCGCCGTCCAGCCAGATCCTCATGTGAGCGCCCCCTCGATCGCCGCGTGCCCTCCCGACGCTACCGCGAGCAGCCGGGACGCCTTCAGCTCCGTCTCGCGCCACTCCCCCTCCGGGTCGGACCCCCAGGTGATGCCGGCGCCGGTGCCGAAGCGCAGGGCGTCCGCGGCGCGGTCGATCCAGAAGGTGCGGATGCCCACGGCCAGCTCGGCGGTGCCCCGGTCGGCGTCGACCCAGCCGACGCCGCCGCAGTACGGGCCGCGCGGGGCCGTCTCCAGCGCCTCGATGATCCGCAGTGCGCTCGACTTGGGGGCGCCGGTGACCGACCCGGGCGGGAAGGCCGCGGCCAGCAGCTCCGGCCAGCCGGCGTCCGCCCGCAGCTCGCCGCGGACGGTGGAGACGAGGTGGACCAGCCCCGGGTGCTTCTCCACGGCGCACAGGTCGGGGACGGTCACGCTGCCGGTCGCGCAGACGCGGCCGATGTCGTTGCGGACCAGGTCGACGATCATCACGTTCTCCGCGTAGTCCTTCTCCAGGAGGTCCGCCTCGGTGCGCCCGGTGCCCTTGATGGGCCCCGACTCGACGGCACGGCCGTCCCGGCGCAGGAACAGCTCGGGCGAGGCGGTGGCTATCTCCACGCCGTGCCCGGGCAGCCGGATCGTCCCCGCGTACGGAGCCGGGTTGCCCCGGGCCAGGAGCGCGGTGAGGGCGTCCACGTCGGCGCCCGGGGGTACGGGCGCGCTCAGCACCCGGCAGAGGTTGGCCTGGTAGACCTCGCCGGCCGCGATGTGCTCGCGGATGCGGCGGACGGCCGCGGTGTAGGCGGCGCGGTCCAGGGAGGAGGTCCAGTCCTCCGGCGCCGGGCCCCGCCAGGCGCCGGGCACCGGAGCGGGCACCGGCTCCTGTCGTACGTCCGCGAAGCGGGCGCAGGTCAGCCCGCCCTCGAAGTCCGCGCAGACGGCCCAGAAGCCGGCCGAGTCCAGGGCGGCCGGATCACTGGTGACGTCGAGGAGGCCGGTGGCGACGCGGTCGCCGAAGCGGGCGAGAGGAGGGTGGTGGAGCACGTGGTCGAGTTTAGGTCGGGTGTCCGGAAGGCGGCTCCGGGATGTCCCCGGGCGGGCCCCGGCCACCGGCTCCGCCGGGTGTACCGCAGCACGCTGCGCAAACGCGTTTTTGTGCTGGCCCGGGAATCCGCTAGAGTTCAACACGTCGCCGGGACGCGGGAGCGGACCGAAACGACAGGCGGACGTAGCTCAGTTGGTAGAGCGCAACCTTGCCAAGGTTGAGGTCGCGAGTTCGAACCTCGTCGTCCGCTCGCAGGAAGAAGGGGTCGTCCCGATCCCCTACACTCCTGGTGGAGTGGCCGAGAGGCGAGGCAACGGCCTGCAAAGCCGTCTACACGGGTTCAAATCCCGTCTCCACCTCCAAGGACGATTAGCTCAGCGGGAGAGCGCTTCCCTGACACGGAAGAGGTCACTGGTTCAATCCCAGTATCGTCCACTGGATCCCCGGATCCCGGATCTCCTCGAAGATCCCCCGCGCGATTAGCTCAGCGGGAGAGCGCTTCCCTGACACGGAAGAGGTCACTGGTTCAATCCCAGTATCGCGCACTGTCCGTGACCCGCGCGTCACGGTCCGCGGACGATTAGCTCAGCGGGAGAGCGCTTCCCTGACACGGAAGAGGTCACTGGTTCAATCCCAGTATCGTCCACACAACAAGGAGCCCCCGGCCGTCTCGTACGGCCGGGGGCTTCTGCGTGGTCTCAGCTGGAGAACAGCATGTGGCCGAAGCTCTTGTGGCGGTGGTGGCCGCCGTAGTGACCGTGACCTCCGTGGCCGCCGTGGCCGCCGTGCGGGGCGCCCCAGGCGGGCGCGGACGGCGCCGGGTACGCCTGCGGGGCCGCGGGCGGGGGCGGCGGGGCCGGCTGCGACCACTGGGACTCCAGGCGGGTCAGCGCCTCCAGCTCGCCGTAGTCGAGGAAGATGCCGCGGCAACCGCTGCACTGCTCGATCTGGACGCCGTTGCGGTTGTAGGTGTGCATCGGCGCATGGCACTTCGGACACTGCATGGTCGGCTCAACTCCTCGCCGGTCGGTCCTGCTTCGTGTTTCCCCAGGACAGACTCCGTCCGGCCCCGGGCGGTTGCAGCCTAGTCCGGGAGTCCGGGCACGGGCCGAGGGGGGCGGGGGCCCTGGGGCGGGACCGACGGCATCCGTGCGCAGGCGTCGACCACGGCCTGCTCCACCTCGTCCAGCGGGCGGTTCGCGGTGAGCGCCTTGGTGACCGCCAGGGCGGCCGTCTGCACGGTGAGCGCGCGGGCCGCGGTGTCCAGGGCGGGCCAGGGGTCGCCGTCGGCGGGTACGGCGGGGCCGCCGGCCTGCCGGTAGGCGGCCAGGAACCGGGTCCACTCGTCGGGCGGGATGAGCCCGCAGGCGTACCAGGCGGCCGGGCGGGCGAGGTCCCAGGCCGGGACGCCCGCGCCGAGATCGTCCACGTCGATCAGCTTCCACGGACCGTCCGGCGCCGGGTGCCGGACGAGCTGGCCCAGGTGCAGGTCGCCGTGGCAGAGGGCCGGCGGGCCGGGCATCGGCGCCGCTGCCCGGGCCCAGGCGGGCAGGGTCCCCCAGGCGGCCAGGACCGGGCGGGCCGCCGCGTGGGGCGTGCCGCGCAGGGCGGAGCGCAGCCTGCCGAGGGCGCGGGCGGCTTTGGCGGGGCCGCGCATCGCGGGAAGTCCGGCGGGGACGGGGGTGCGGTGCAGCCGCGCCAGGAGGGTGGCGGCGGCCTCCCAGGGGGCGGCGTCCGGGTCGTCCGGGTCCACGGGGCGGCCGTACGGCCAGAGGGTCACCAGGCGGCCGTGCAGGGGTGCCGGGGCCGGGGCGAGCGGGGGCAGGAGTACGCCGGGGAGACGGGCGGCCGTGGCGACGCGGTGCGCCAGCGCGGCGGGGTCGGTGTCCGCTGCGTGGGCCTTGGCGACGGTGCCGGCGTGCCGGACCACGGTGGCGTCCTCGCGGTCGGCGAGCGGGCTGCTGGCGCAGGCGCAGGCGGTGGCGGGCGTACGGGGGTGGGCGGCGGCCCTGGCTTCGGCGGCCAGTGCGGCCAGGAGGGAGCGGGCGGGGGTGTCCGCGCCCGCGTCGGTACCGGTGTCTGCGGTCAAGGCTGCCTCGGACGGGGTGGGCTGTCGGGCCGAGGCTACCGGGGCCGGCCGACGGCGCCGCACCTGCCCGGGTCCGCCGGCGGCCCCGGCGCACCCGCACCCACGGTCCGGGGCCGGCCCGTGGGGGACGACGCCCGCAACGGCTAATGCCGGCGCAGCTCCCCAGCTGCGCCGGCATCTGTGCCGTCCGCCGTACCCCCGTCCCCACGGGGTTTCATGGATGGATGTCCCCGCCCGGACCGCTCTTCCGGGCCTGGGGTCGCCGCTCAGCGCCCCAGCATCGCACCCACGGACGACGCCTGTGTGGCCACCGTCTCCCAGCCGTCGAAGACGAGCAGGAGCAGGGCCGCCAGGGGAAGGGCCATGAGCGTCGCCACCAAGGGGTGGCGGCGTCCCGTCCGGCGCGGGGCGAACGCGGGGCGTCGCGGTGCCGTGTGGGCCATGGTCCCTCTCCTGACCGTTTCGGTTGTCTTCAGCAGCGGCGGGTGCCTGACCTCGGGGGACGAGTGCCGCACCCGCCGCTTGTCCTCAAATCTAGGCGCGGGGCGCGCACCGGGCGTCATGCCCTCGTACCGATTGCCGGGCCTCCAGAAGGATGAGCCATGACCTGGGAAGTACTCCCCTGGGTGGAGACGCAGGCCCAGGTCTTAGGGTCTTCCCCGAGGGGCCGTCCGCTGTGTCCGTTCATGTCGGAAGCGTCCGGGGGGCCGGGGCGAGTGACTTCGATCACCACGGCCGGGTCCGGGAGGGGCGCCGGGGACGGATCGTGATCCGGTCGGCGGCAGGGGCCGCGAGCCGTGCCCGCCCCTCGGCCGAGGGGCGGGCGGACCGGCGCGGCCCGCCCCCGGATGAGCCCAACCTGCCTGCTCCGCTGACCGGTTGACACCAGCGGTGGCCGGAAGTCGCCGTCGCCCGGGGCTTCCTGACCGCGTTTCACCTCCCCCGGACGGCCCACACAATCCGTCCGCCCGAGAGGGCGCGGCCTCTGCGCGCAGGCGGCCGTGGAAACGTAAGCTGTGCCACGTCACAGGGACCGGGCAGCGGGGATGAACATGGCGATGATGCGCCTGAGGCGCGAGGACCCGCGCGTCGTCGGCTCGTTCAGGCTTCACCGACGGCTCGGCGCGGGCGGGATGGGCGTGGTCTATCTCGGCTCCGACAAGAAGGGGCAACGGGTCGCGCTGAAGGTGATCCGGCCCGACCTGGCGGAGGACCAGGAGTTCCGGTCGCGGTTCGCGCGCGAGGTGTCGGCGGCCCGGCGCATCCGCGGCGGGTGCACGGCCCGGCTGGTGGCCGCGGACCTGGAGGCCGAGCGCCCCTGGTTCGCCACCCAGTACGTGCCCGGCCCCTCCCTGCACGACAAGGTCGCCGACGAGGGACCGCTCGGCGCGGCGGACACCGCGGCGGTCGGCGCGGCCCTGTCCGAAGGGCTGGTCGCCGTGCACGAGGCCGGTGTCGTCCACCGGGACCTGAAGCCCTCCAACATCCTGCTGTCCCCCAAGGGACCGCGGATCATCGACTTCGGCATCGCCTGGGCCACCGGCGCCTCCACGCTCACCCACGTGGGCACCGCGGTCGGCTCCCCCGGCTTCCTCGCCCCGGAGCAGGTGCGCGGCGCCGCGGTCACCCCGGCCACCGACGTCTTCTCGCTGGGCGCGACGCTGGCGTACGCCTCGACCGGCGACTCGCCGTTCGGGCACGGCAGTTCCGAGGTGATGCTGTACCGGGTGGTGCACGAGGAACCGCAGCTGAGCGGCGTACCGGACGCGCTGGCCCCGCTGATCCGCGCGTGTCTGGCGAAGGACCCGGACGAGCGGCCCAGCACGCTGCAGCTGTCGCTGCGGCTCAAGGAGATCGCCGCCCGGGAGGCGCAGGGCCTGGACGGGGTACGGCCGCCCGCCCCGCGTGCCGCCGAGGCGGACCGGCCCACCGGACGGCTCGTCGACACCTACCCCGAGCAGCAGCGCACCCAGCGGCGCACCTCTCCGGGGACGCCGCTGCCACGCGGCGGGACCCCGGCCCGGGGCGGTGTGCCGGCCCGCGGCGGGCCGGCCGCGCGCGGTGAGGCGCCGGGCCGGGGCGGGACGCCCCCGCGGGGCGAGGCGCCGTCCCGGGGCGGGGTCGCCTCGCGCGGTGGCAGCGGCCCGCGCGGTGGCGGTGCCGGCCGGCCGGGTGCCGCGCGTCCGACGCCGGCGCCGCGTGGCGGTGGTCCGCGCTCGGGCAACGGCCGTCCCGCTCCGCGCGGCGGTTCCGGGCGGCCGGGCGGGCGGCCGGCGCGGATCGTGCGGCGGCCGGCCAATCCGCGGCTGCTGCGGCAACGGCTGTTCGTGTTCGTGGTGGTGACGCTGCTGGTGGCCCTCGGCATCGCGGTGGCGCAGGGCTGCCAGGGGCCGGCGCGCGGACTCGGGGACGACGGCGGCATCCGGCGGCAGCGGCACACGCAGCCGAGCTACCCGCCGCCGGCGGACGGCAAGGTCGCCTCCGACCCGCACGGGTCGGCAGTGAGCCACGACGCCGGCAACTGAGCGCGGGGGCCGGCCGGGAGCACGGTCGGCCCGTGAACGGGCCCGGAAGGCGCCCGCGGGGGCCGGTCGGGGGTGCGGGCGACCTCGCGGTCCCCGGTCAGGAGTACGAGCGGCCCCGCCGTTCCCGGTCAGATAGGCGGGCGGCCCAGCGGTCCCCGGTCAGGTATGCGGGCGGCCCCCGGGACAGGAGTGCAGGCGGCCCCGCACCCCCCAATTTCCGGGCAGCATGCCGGTCCGGCTGCCGTTCACGCCGTGACCACGCCCGGACGACGACCGAACCGGCCGGTCGGGGGTGCGGGCGGCCCCGCGGTCCCCCACCGTATGCGGCCAGCCCTGCGGTCCCCGGTCAGGAGTTCGGGCGGCCCCCGGGACAGGAGTGCAGGCGGCCCCGCACCCCGCAACTCCCGGGCAGCACGCCGGTCCGGCTGCCGTTCACGCCGTGACCACGCCCGGACGGCGACCGAAGCGGCCGGGCGACGTCCGGGAGGCGGGCGTACCGGCCGGTCAGGAGTTCGGGCGGCCCGTGGCCACCGCGTAGAAGGCGACCGCGGCGGCCGCGCCGACGTTGAGCGAGTCGACGCCGTGGGACATCGGGATGCGGACCCACTCGTCGGCCGCGACCAGTGCCTGCGTGGACAGACCGTCCCCCTCGGCACCGAGCATGAGGGCCACCCGGTCCATCCGGTGCGGGGCGGCCTCGTCCAGGCTGCGGGCCTTCTCGTCCGGGGTGAGCGCGAGCAGCGTGAAGCCGGCCTCGCGGACCGACTCCAGGCCCTTGGGCCAGCTCTCCAGACGGGCGTACGGCACCGAGAACACCGCACCCATGGACACCTTGACGCTCCGCCGGTACAGCGGGTCGGCGCAGTCGGGCGACAGCAGCACCGCGTCCATGCCGAGGGCGGCCGCCGACCGGAAGATCGCCCCGATGTTCGTGTGGTCGTTCACGCCTTCCATGATCACGACCCGGCGGGCGGTCTGCAGCAGCTCGCCGGCCGTCGGCAGCGGCTTGCGCTGCATGGACGCGAGGGCGCCGCGGTGCACGTGGTAGCCGGTGACGCGTTCGGCGAGTTCCGGGCTGACGGCGTACACCGGGGCGGGGAGTTCGTCGATGACGTCACGCATGACGTCGATCCACTTGGCCGAGAGCAGCATCGACCGCATCTCGTAGCCGGCCTCCTTGGCCCTGCGGATGACCTTTTCGCCCTCGGCGATGAACAGGCCCTCGGCGGGCTCGCGCTTGCGGCGCAGCTCCACGTCGGTCAGGCCCGTGTAGTCGCTCAGGCGCGGGTCGTCGGGATCCTCGACGGTGATGAGATCGGCCACAGGGTGATACTGCCTTGTCCTGGGTGTGGTGCCAACGGCTGGGATGGGGTGGGTTACCCCGGGTTACGCGTGATCAAGCCATGTCGTACGCGCACACGCGGGGCTGGTGCCCGGTCTCACGCCGGGGTCTGCGGGCCGACCCGGACGACCTCGCCGACGACGATGACCGCGGGGGGCTTGACGTCCTCGGTCCGCACCGTGTCGGCGACGGTGGCCAGGGTGGCGTCCACGCGCCGCTGCGCGGCCGTCGTCCCTTCCTGCACCAGGGCGACCGGCGTCCCGGGGGACTTGCCGTGGGCGACGAGCGTCTCGGCGATCTTCCCGATCTTGTCGACGCCCATCAGGATCACCAGCGTGCCGGTGAGCTTCGCCAGGGAGGGCCAGTCGACCAGCGAGCGCTCGTCGTCCGGGGCGACATGGCCGCTCACGACCGTGAACTCGTGGGCGACGCCCCGGTGCGTGACCGGGATGCCGGCCACGCCCGGCACCGAGATCGAGCTGGAGATGCCCGGCACGACCGTGCACGGGATGCCGGCCTCGGCGAGCGCCTGGACCTCCTCCATGCCCCGGCCGAAGACGAACGGGTCGCCGCCCTTGAGCCGGACGACCGCCTTGCCCTGCTTGGCGTGTTCGAGGAGCGCGTTGTTGATGGCCTCCTGGGCCATGTAGCGGCCGTACGGGATCTTCGCCGCGTCGATCACCTCGACGTGCGGCGGGAGTTCGGCGAGCAGGTCGCGCGGGCCGAGCCGGTCGGCGATGACGACGTCGGCCTCGGCGAGCAGGCGCCGGCCGCGCACCGTGATCAGATCGGGGTCGCCGGGGCCGCCGCCGACCAGGGCGACACCCGGGGTGCGGGTGCGGTGGTGCGGGGCGACCAGGGTGCCGTCGCGCAGGCCCTCTACCACCGCGTCGCGGATGGCGGCGGTGTGCCGGGGGTCGCGGCCCCGCGCGTGCGTGGTGAGTACGGCGACGGTGACGCCCTCGCTGTGCCCGGTCGCCGGGGTCCAGGCGGTCGCCTGGTCGGCGTCGTCGGAGCGCACGCACCAGACGCGGTGGCGCTCCCCCTCCGCGGAGGCGGCGGCGTTGGCCCCGGGGTCGCTGGTGGCGATGAGGGCGTACCAGGCCTCGGCGAGGTCGCCGTCCTGGTAGGCGCGCCGCACCCAGGTGATCTCCCCCGCGTCCGCCATGGCCTCGACCGAAGGGGTCGCGTGCGGGGAGACGAGGACGATGTCCGCGCCCGCCGCGATGAGCGCCGGGAGGCGGCGCTGGGCGACCTGGCCGCCGCCGAGGACGACCACGCGGCGGCCGGAGAGGCGGAGGCCTACGGGGTAGGCGGGGTGTTCGGCCATGAGGGACGGCTCCTCGTGCAGCTGGCGATGGGCGCGCTGCGCCTTCGGAGCGGCCCTGACGTGCAGATATTAAGCGGTGGGCGGGCCGCGGGACACGGGTGGTCCGGTAGCTGAACACCGGACCGCCCGCCCCGGGGCCCTACTTCTCCGTGACCCCCGCCGAATCAAACGTGGCCACCTCGTGCATCGCCCGCGCGGTGCTCTGCACCAGCGGCAGGGCGAGCAGGGCGCCCGTGCCCTCGCCGAGCCGCAGGTCGAGGTCGACCAGCGGGCGCAGGCCCAGCTTGTTGAGGGCGGCGACGTGGCCTGGTTCGGCGCTGCGGTGGCCGGCGATGCAGGCCGCGAGCACCTCGGGCGCGATGGCGCGGGCGACCAGGGCCGCGGCGCCGGCGCTGACGCCGTCCAGGATCACCGGCGTACGCAGCGAGGCGCCGCCGAGCAGCAGGCCGACGATGGCCGCGTGCTCGAAACCGCCGATCGCCGCGAGGACACCGACCGGGTCGGCCGGGTCCGGCTGGTGCAGCTCCAGCGCGCGGCGGACCACCTCGGTCTTGCGGGCCAGCGTCTCGTCGTTGATGCCCGTGCCGCGGCCGGTCACCTCGGCCGGGTCGGCGCCGGTGAAGACGGAGATCAGCGCGGCGGACGCGGTGGTGTTGGCGATGCCCATCTCACCGGTGAGCAGGGCCTTGTTGCCGGCCGCCACCAGGTCGCGGGCGGTCTCGATGCCGACCTCGATGGCCGCCTGGGCCTCTTCGCGGGTCATCGCCGGGCCGGTGGTCATGTCGGACGTGCCGCCGCGGATCTTGCGGGGCAGCAGGCCCGGGGTGGCCGGCAGGTCGGCGGCCACGCCGACGTCCACGACGCACACCTCGGCGCCGACCTGGGCGGCGAAGGCGTTGCAGACGGCTCCCCCGCCGAGGAAGTTGGCCACCATCTGGGCCGTGACCTCCTGCGGCCAGGGGGTGACGCCCTGGGCGTGGACGCCGTGGTCGCCGGCGAAGATGGCGACGGCGGCGGGCTCCGGGATCGGCGGCGGGCACTGCCGGGACAGCCCGGACAGCTGCGCGGAGATGATCTCCAGCATGCCGAGCGCACCGGCCGGCTTGGTCATGCGCTTCTGGCGCTCCCATGCCTCGCCGAGCGCCTTGGCGTCGAGCGGGCGGATCTGTGCGACGGTCTCGGCGAGCAGGTCGTGGGGTTCCTCTCCGGGCAGGGCGCGGCGGCCGTACGTCTCCTCGTGCACCACCCAGGACAGGGGGCGTCGCTTGGACCAGCCGGCCTGCATCAGCTCTGGCTCGTCCGGGAACTCGTCGACGTACCCGACGCACAGGTAGGCGACGACCTCCAGGTGCTCGGGCAGGCCGAGCGCGCGGACCATCTCCCGCTCGTCGAAGAAGCTGACCCAGCCGACGCCGAGGCCTTCGGCGCGGGCGGCGAGCCAGAGGTTCTCCACCGCGAGCGCCGAGGAGTAGGGCGCCATCTGCGGCTGGGTGTGACGGCCGAGGGTGTGCCGGCCGCCGCGGGTGGGGTCGGCGGTGACGACGATGTTGACCGG
>NZ_BNBF01000020.1:58840-78790 GCF_014654935.1 Streptomyces capoamus | reverse complement strand
GGTGTCGAGGATGGCCTCGATCTTCAGTTCCTTGAACTGCTTCGCCCGGCCCTTCGGCAGCGACTTGGCGTACGCCTCCCGCTGCCGCATCGCCAGTTCGTGCATCGTCTGCCGGGTCTCGGCGGACCGGATGACGACGAAGTCCCAGGGCTGCGAGTGGCCCACGGACGGCGCGGTGTGCGCGGCCTCCAGGACCCTGAGCAGCACCTCGTGCGGGATGGGGTCGCTGCGGAAGCCGTTGCGGATGTCGCGGCGCTCGCGCATGACCTTCAGGACGGCCTCGCGCTCGGCGTCGGCGTAGCCGGGCGCGGCCGGGCCGGCGGACTGGCGTGCCTCCGCCACGGGGGCCGTGCCCTCCTCCTGGTCGGCGGCCGTGGTGCGCAGGTCCTCCGCGTGCTGCACGACATCGGGGGCGGGCTCGGCGTCGGGTGCGCTCGGTACGGCGTCCGGCTCGCCCTCGCGCGGCGCGGGCACCGCGGCGACCGCCTCCGGCTGCTCCTGCGGACCCTGCGGGTCCTGCGCAACCTGCGGGTCGTGCGAGACCTGCGGGTCGTGCGAGACATGCGGGTCTTGTGCGGGCAGGACGAGGGGCTGGGGCGGGGTGGGCGCCAGGTGCGGGGCGGTGGGCACCTGGCCCTCCACCGGCACGAACTGTCCGAGCGGCTGCTCCGGGCCGGGTTCCGCCGGCAGGCCGGAGGGCAGCCGCTGCTCCACGCCCTGCGCGGGTACGGGGGCCACGGCGGCCTCCGGTGCCTGCGGCTGCTGCCGGCCTGCCGGGACGGCGGGCGGAGCGGGCGGTGCGGGCTCGGCGATCTGCGGCCCCTGCGCGGCCTGGGGCACGGCCGACGGCTCGGTCGCTTCCGCGGCGAGGGGTACGGCGGGCTGCTCCGCCGGGGCGGGAGCGGCGGCCGGTACGGCCTCGGGGGCGGGCTGAGCCGGGGCGGTCGCCTCGGGGACGTCGGCCGGCTGAACCGGTGCGGTCGCCTCGGGGCTCTCGGCCACGGCCTGGGGTGTGACGGGATCGGCGGCCTGGACGGCCGTCGGGGCGCCGTCGACCGGCACCGCCGCGTCGGTGTGCGGTGCCGCGTCCGGGACCAAAGCCGGGGACACCGCCTCGGCCGGCAGGGGCACGCCCTGGGCGGCGGCCACACCGGCCACCTCGGGCACGTCCTGGACCTCGGCGGGAGTTTGGGGCACGGCGGGGGCGGGGACCTGGGCGTCGGGAGCCTGGGCCTCGGCGGGAGCCTGGGTCTCCGCGGGAGCGTGCGTCTCGGCGGGGGCCTGGGGCGGCATGACGGCAGCGACCTGCGGGACGTCGGCGGGCCGAGGTGCGGCAGCAGCCGGCTCGGCGACGGGGACCTGCGGCGCTTCGGCGGGCTGGGCGACGGCGGTCGGCACGACATCCGGGGTCTGCGCGACGACGGCCTGGGGGGCATGGGCGGCCGGCTCGGCGACGGGGACCTGCGGCACCTCGGCGGGCAGGGCCGCACCGGCGGCCTGCACGCCGTCCGGGGCCTGTACGACGTCGGCACCCTGCGGCGCGGCGGCAACCTCCTCGGCACCGGCGGCCTGCGGCACCTCAGCGGCCTGCACGGCATCCGGGGCCTGCACGGCATCCGGGGCCTGCACGGCGTCAGGGCCCGGCTCCGCTGCGGCGACCTGCGGCGCTTCGGCGGGCTGGTCGGCTTCCGCGGGCTGCACGGCTCCGGCGGGCTGGGCGGCATCGACGGCAGGCCCCACCGCGGGACCCGGCACGACGTCGGCCTGCACTGCCTCGGCCTGCACTGCCTCGGCGGGCTGAGCGGTCTCGGCCGGGGCGACGACCGGCGCGCCGGCCGGTACGTCCACCGGAACGGACTGCTCCGGCGAGTCGTCCACAGGAGGCTGCGACACCGGCTGGATCTGACCGGTACCCGCTTCGACGGCCGGCGCCTGCTCCGGGACGGTCACCGCGTCGTCGGCGGCCGGTACGGCCGGCTGCGCCACGGGCGCCCCAGTGTCCGCCGTCTCGGCGTCGGGCGCGCCCTCGGTGCCCGGCGCGGTGTACACGCCGTCGTGGGCGTGCACCGGCTGGACCCCGTCGTGACCGTGCACGACGGGCACCTGGCCGGTGCCCGCGGGGGCCGCGGCCTGGCTCGCGAGGCGGGCCATCGCGGCCTGGGCGGCGTCGGCCTGCTCGGCGGGGACGCCCGGACTAACCGTTTCGGCAGCCGGTGCCTGTGCGTCGACCTGGGCCGGGGCGGCCGGGGCCGGGCCCCAGGGGGCCGCGCTCTGCGGCGTCATCTCGCGCAGCGGCTGGGCGTCGAGGTACTCGGGGCCGGCGGGCTGCGGCCCGGGCTGCCGCACCGGCGCTCCCGCGGGGCCGCGGTCGGCCAGGGAGCGGACCGGGCTCGCCGAGGCGTCGGGGATCGGCGGGCCGAGGTGCAGCGGCCGGCGTGGCGGCTGCCCGGCGGCGGCCGGGTCGTGCGGTGCCGAGAGGATGGGCGACGGAGTGACGGAGACGGGGCCCGAGTCGGGCAGCCGGACACCGCCGAGGTCGACCGAGCCGCTGTCGCGGCCCGCCGTCTCGTGCGGTCCGGGCTCGTGGACGGCTTCCACCACCGGCTCCGGAGCGGGTGGCGGAACCTCGTTGCCCCACGCGCCCTGGGCACCCGGCAGCAGCAGGTCTTCGTCCTCGGCCGGCGCCTCGGAGAGGTAGGCGTACGCACCGTGCGCGGGGGCGCCCGGCTGCTCCACCATGCCTGCGCTCTCCGGCTGCCCCTCGCCCGGGACCTGGCCGGTGTCGGTCATGCGTACCCCTCGCCCATCGGTTTGTACTCCTACGACCAGCTCACCCGGAACGGCGCACCGACCGCCCCGCAGTGAAGAACGAGCGTCCGTGCCCAGCGGCACGAACGACCCGCCGGAAAAGGCGACAAAGCCATTCAGTGGCATTGTCCCGGTCGTTCCGCCGTCGCGACAGCATGATCCGCGACAGCCCGCTGTGGACTGCGCCACGTTGCGCGTCCTCCGGTACCGCAGTACCACACCCACCCCAAAACGGACGTGCGTTCCGGACATTGGCGAACGAAGTTCGGGCCGCCGGTGCGGTACAACGATCGGCCAGCCTACCGCGCGCGGTACGACAACAGGATCACGGGGCGCGATCCGGCAGGACCCCGCTGAGCAGGAACGCTACGTTCCGCTCGGTCTCCGTCCAGGCCCGGGTGTCGAGTTCGACGGACTGGAGCAGGGCGCACTCGACCCGGTACCCGTGCTCGGTCAGGTCGCGGCCGACGCGCTCCGCGGCGTCGCGGGTCGCGGCGTGCGTGACGATGCGCTGCGGGCGCCGGTCGGCGACCGCGGAGAGGACCGCCGGTCCCCCGCCGCCGACCCGGACGACGTCCGGCTCGGGCAGCCTTTCGAGGACGTGCGGGGCGCTGCCGCGGACGATCTGGAGCTGGACCCCGAACCGGCGTGCGGCGTCGTCGGTGCGGGCGCAGGCGGCGGGATCGTGGTCGACGGCGATGACGGCCGCGCCGGCGCGCGCGGCCTCGGCGGCGAAGGCCCCGCTGCCGCAGCCGATGTCCCAGACCAGGTCGCCGATCCGGGGCCCGAGGCGGGCGAGTTGGGCGGCGCGCAGCAGTTCCGTCTCGCCCTCGCCGAGACCGCCGCCCGGTCCGGCGCCGTAGCTCTCGTCGGGCTGCACCCAGCCGCGCGGGCCGGCGCCCGGGTCACGGCCGGCGATCCAGCCGCCGCCGTCCCCGGCGCCGGCGGGGCCGCCGATGACGATGACGACGTTGGGGTCGCGCCAGGTGTGGTCCGCGGCCTTGTCGGAGGTGACGATGGAGACCTGCTCGCGCTCGGTGCCCAGTTCCTCGCAGACCACGAAGGTGCGGTGCACGCCCTCCAGCAGCAGGCCGAGCTCGGCGGGGCCGGCGCCCGGTGAGGTGAGGACGGCGACCTTGGTGTGGGCGCGGCAGACGTTCACGGCCCGGCGCAGGGTGCGCCGGTGGGCGACGACGACCTGGGCGTCGTCCCAGGGCATGCCGGCGCGGGCGAAGGCGGCGGCGACCGCGGAGACACCGGGGACCACCTCCACCTCGAGGCCGAACTCCGGTGCGCGCAGGGTCCGTACGACGCCGAAGAAGCCGGGGTCGCCGTCGGCGAGCACGACCGCGGTGCCGCGGTGGGCGGCGATGCGGCGGGCGGCCAGGGCGAGGCTGCCGAGGCGGACGCGTTCGGCGGCGGGCGGCACCTCGGGCAGCGCCAGGTGGTGTGCGGCACCGGCCACGAGGGTGGCGGCGCCGAGGGCGGCGCGGGCCGCTGCCGTCAGCGGCGAGCCGTCCCAGCCGATCACCGTGACCCGGTCGGCCATCGTCGTCAGTCTCCTGATTGTTCTGCGCGGGTCTTCGGGAACAGGGAGCCCGGGGCGGGCTCCGTGAGGGTACCTGGTGGAGCCCGGGGGCTCAGTTCCAGTCCGAGTACGAGGTCGAACCGCCGGTGTCGGCGAGCTGCTCGCCGACACCGGCGAGGTCTTCGGGGAGCAGGCTCCAGACGATGACGTCGGTGCGTACGTCGGACCACGCGCCGCCCTCGGTTCTGCTGCGCGCTATCCAGGCGTTGCGCAGGACGCCCTCGCTGATGCAGCCGATCTTCTGGGCCACCTGCTGGGAGGCGGTGTTGTCGGCGGGGGTGCGCAGTTCGAGCCGCTCGAACCCGCGGTCGTGGAACAGCCACTGGGCGGTGGCGAAGACCGCTTCGGAGGCGTACCCCTCGCCGCGGGCCCAGGGGGCGACGACGTAGGCGATCTCGCTGGACCGGACGCGCCAGTCGGTGTTCCTCAGGTGGACGACGCCGACGAGGCGCTGGGTGAGGAACTCGGTGACGGCGAGGACGATGCCGCGGCCGGCGGTGCGCTCCTCCGGGGCGAGCCGGGTGATCCACGCGCGGGCGTGGGCCTCGGTGTAGGGGTGGGCGACGGTGGTCCAGGCGACGACCTGCTCGTCGTTCATCATCTCGGCCAGGGCGGGCACGTCGTCCTCGTCGAGGGGGCGCAGCACCAACCGCTCCGTGCTGATGGAGATGTTGGGGAAGGTGCTCGTCATGCGCCGCTCCGTAACCTTCGGAAATTCCTCGAAAGACCGTACGGGCCGTCAGGCCTGCTGAACTGCCCAGCATGCAGCATGAAACCACCGGACCGCACAACGGGGTCCACTCCCGGTGAGGGAGCGGACCCCGTGCGTGGCGGGACGCCGTGCGGCTTTAGAACGACGGGATGACGGAGCCCTGGTACTTGTCCTCGATGAACTTCTTGACCTCGGGCGAGGTGAGGAGCTTCGCGAGCTTCTTGACCCGCGGGTCCGACTCGTTGCCCTTCTTCACGGCGAGGAAGTTGCCGTAGGGGCTGTTCTTCGGGGACTCCAGGACGAGCGCCTCCTTGGCGGGCTTGATGCCGGCCGAGATGGCGTAGTTGCCGTTGATCACGGCCGCGTCCACGTCGTCCAGGGAGCGCGCGGTCTGGGCCGCCTCGACCTCCTTGAACTTGAGGTTCTTGGGGTTCTTGGCGATGTCCTGCGGGGTGGCCTCGTTGCCGGCGCCGTCCTTGAGGGTGATGAGCCCGTTGGCGGCGAGCAGCTTCAGGGCGCGGGCCTCGTTGACGGCGTCGTTCGGGACGGCGATGGTCGCACCGCTCTTGAGGGCGTCGGCCTTCTTGATCTTGTGGGAGTAGAGGCCGAGCGGCTCCAGGTGCACCGTGACGACGGGCACGATGTGGGTGCCGCGCTTCTTGTTGAAGTCGTCCAGGTACGGCTGGTTCTGGAAGTAGTTGGCGTCCACCGAGCCGTCCTCGGTCGCCGTGTTCGGCGTGATGTAGTCGGTGAACTCCTTGACCTCCAGGTCGAGGCCCGCCTTCTTCGCCAGCTTGTCCTTGACGAAGTTCAGGATCTCGGCGTGCGGGGTCGGGCTGGCGGCGACGACCAGCGGGCCCTTGCCGTCGGAGGAGCCGGAGTCCTTGCCGGAGCCGCAGGCGGTCAGCCCGAGGGTGAGGGCTCCGGTGGCGAGGACGGCGGTGGTGAACTTAGCGGTGTTACGCACGAAAAGTGCCTTTCCTTATGGGTGGTGCGACCCCGTGTACGGGTGGACGGGGAGTCTGGGGGGGTGGGCTACGCGACCTTGCCGACGTCGGCCGCCGCGGGCTCCTTGGCCTTCAGCAGGCGGAGCTTGGGGGCGGGGCCGGACCGGCCGCCCCGGCGGTGCAGGGCGCGGGCCGCGAAGTCGCCGGCGAACTGGATGACGGAGATGACGACGGCGAGGATGCCGACGGTGATCCACATCATCTGGGTCTCGAAGCGCTGGTAGCCGTAGCGGATGGCGATGTCGCCGAGGCCGCCGGCGCCGACCGTGCCGGCCATGGCGGAGTAGCCGATGAGGGCGACGATCGTGGTGGTGGTGCTGGCGATCAGGGAGGGCAGGGACTCCGGTACGAGCACCTTGCGCACGATGGTCCAGGTGTTGCCGCCCATCGACTGGACGGCCTCGACGAGCCCGCCGTCCACTTCGCGGACGGCCGTCTCGACCAGGCGAGCGAAGAACGGGATCGCGCCGATGGCGAGCGGCACGATGGCGGCCTCGCGGCCGATGGTCGTGCCGGTGATGGAACGGGTGAGGCCCATCAGCGCGACCATCAGGATGATGAACGGCATGGAGCGGGCGACGTTCACGACCTGCCCGATGACCTTGTTGGCGACGACGTTCTGCAGCAGGCCGCCGCGGTCGGTGAGGACCAGGAGGATGCCGAGCGGAAGGCCGCCGACGACGGCGATCAGGGTGGACCAGCCGACCATGTAGAGCGTGTCCCAACACGCCTGGGACAGCAGCGGCTGCATCTCCGACCAGGTCACTTGGCACCTTCCTTCACCAGCAGGTTCTCCTGGCCCACCACGTCGATCTGGAGGCCCTGTTCGCGCAGGAAGCCGACCGGCACCACGTTGTCCTCGTACCGGCCGGGCAGCTCGATGCGCATACGGCCGATCTGGAGGCCGCCGACGGTGTCGATGGCGGCGCCGAGGATCGAGATGTCGATGTTGTAGGTGCGCGACAGCTGGGAGATGACCGGCTGGGTGGCGGCCTCGCCCTGGAAGGTGATGTCGAGGACGGTCCGGTCGGCGCCCGTGCGCTCACCGCTCACCGGGAACAGGGCGGCGGCCAGTTCGGAGCCGGGGGTGGCGAGCAGTTCGCTGACCGTGCCCGACTCCACGATCCGGCCCCGCTCCATCAGGGCGGCCGAGTCGCAGATCGACTTGACGACGTCCATCTCGTGGGTGATGAGCAGGACGGTCAGTCCCAGCTGCCGGTTCAGGTCGCGCAGCAGTTGCAGGATGGAGCGGGTGGTCTCGGGGTCGAGGGCGCTGGTGGCCTCGTCGGAGAGCAGCACCTTGGGGTCGCCGGCGAGGGCGCGGGCGATGCCGACGCGCTGCTTCTGGCCGCCGGAGAGCTGGGCGGGGTAGGCCTTGGCCTTGTCGGCGAGGCCGACCAGGTCGAGCAGTTCCAGCGCCTTGCGGGAGCGGGCCCGGCCCGACTGGCCGAGGATCTCCAGCGGCAGCTCGACGTTGTCCTGCACGGTCCGCGAGGACAGCAGGTTGAAGTGCTGGAAGACCATGCCGATCCGGCTGCGTGCCCGGCGCAGTTCCTTGCCGGCGCGCGGGCCGCGGCCGGCCAGGGCGGTGAGGTCCTGCCCGGCGACGGTCACGGTGCCGGAGGTGGGGCGCTCCAGCAGGTTGACGCAGCGGATGAGGGAGGACTTGCCGGCGCCGGACTGGCCGATGACGCCGTAGACCTCTCCTTCACGGACGTGGAGATCGACGCCGTCGAGGGCGGTGACGTCACGGCCGCGGGAGCGGTAGACCTTGGTCAGGCCCGAGGTGGTGATCACGTGGGTTTCCGTCACTGTCGAGTGCACGGGCGTGGGTGTGCCCGGACACGGGTGCATGCGGTTCCGGCATGGAAGGTGGTGCTTCGTCTCGTACGGTCTGCGGCGCACGGACGGCCACGGCTCTCGCTTCGGGGGCGCGAGGCTCAGCTGATGCGGGGGCCCTCTAGAAGGCGCACATTCGACACATCAGGCGACACATACAACGAGCACCGGGCGTCATGGTCGCCTCGGTCGCAAGGATGCGGCTGCTCGTCGTGGTCATGCGATCAGTAAACCAGACGGACGGTCCTGACCGACGGGCGCTGTCCGCATGGTGGACAGCGGCGGACAACGGCGGACAACGGCGGACGGGACCGGGCGGCCGCTCAGCCGCGGACGGCGATCTCCACTCCCCCGTCGGTGACCAGTACCGACAAGGCCGACAGGTCCCGCACCACCAGGTCGGCGTCCAGCTCCTCCGCCCGGTGGGTTGTGGCCAACGCCACGGTGGCCATGCCGGCCGCGCGGCCCGCCCGCAGCCCGGCGGGCGCGTCCTCGAAGACCACGCAGCGGGCGGGGTCCACGCCGAGCTGCCGGGCGGCGAGCAGGTAGGGCTCGGGGTCGGGCTTGCCCCAGGTGACGTCGTCGGCCGAGACCAGCGCCTTCGGCCGGATCCCGACCGCGTCCAGCCGGGCCTCGGCCAGCCGCCGGGTGGCGGAGGTGACGACGGCCCAGCGGTCGGCCGGCAGGGCGTCCAGGAACGCCCGGGTGCCGGGCAGCAGACGGACACCGCCGTCGGGGACGTCCTCGACCTCCAGCTGCTCGACCCGGGCCACGGCCTGCGGCACCAGGCGGGCGGGCAGCAGGTCGCCGACGACCTCGACGGCGGTGCGTCCGTGCAGCTCCACGCGGGCGAACTCCTCCGCCGTGATCCCGTACTCCCGGGCCCAGCGGGACCAGCAGCGCTCGACGGAGTCGAGGGAGGAGACCAGGGTGCCGTCGTTGTCGAACAGGAGGGCGTGCGCGTGGATCGTCATGGTCTAGACCCTACGGCGTACGGCGGGGGCGGCGGCCCGGGCCCGTGCGCAGCGTAATAAGGTCGCGGCATGCTCACTGTCCTGACGCTGGTGACCGGGGTCGCCGCGCTGCTGCTCGCCGCGTGGTGCGGCTGGGCCGCCTACCGCGACCAGCCGACGAAGGACTGGCACTTCATCGGCATGGCCGTGGTGTCGCTGCTGGCCGTGGTGCAGCTGGTGATCGGGATCGTGCAGCTGGCGCGGGGCGAGAAGCCGGAGCAGGGCACGACGATCTTCGTGGCGTACCTGCTGGGCGCCTTCGCGTGCGTTCCGGCGGCGGGCCTGATGTCGCTGGCCGAGCGGACCCGTTGGGGCTCGGTGACGGTCGCCGCCGGCGGGGTGGTGCTGGCCGTCCTGGAAGTACGGCTCTACGACATCTGGGGAGGCTGAGGTGACCGCGGCGGAGGAGAAGCCGGCCCGGCTGATCAGCGGACCGGGCATGCTGCTGGTCTGGTTCTACGGCGTGATGGTGGTCGGCGCGGTGTCGCGTTCCGCGTACCAGATCGGCACGGAGTTCGACCGGGCGCCGCTCGCCTACGTGCTGTCGGCGGTGGCCGGTGTCGTGTACGGGTTCATCACCTACACGCTCGTCCGGGGCGGGGAGACGGCCCGCAGGGCGGCGCTGGTGTGCTGCGCCGCCGAACTCGCGGGCGTGCTGCTCGTGGGCACCTGGACCCTGGTCGACCGTTCGGCCTTCCCGGACTCGACCGTGTGGTCGTACTACGGGGCGGGCTACGTCTTCATCCCGGTGCTGCTGCCGGTGTCCGCGTTGTACTGGCTGCGGAAGGCGCGGAACACCGTCAAGCGGTAGCCGCGTACTGTCCCGCCTGCTTCTCCAGGATGATCATCTCCACCCCGTCGTCGCCCTTGGCGCGGCCCACCGTCCGGTAGCCGACCCGGCGGTACAGGCGCAGGTTGCCCTCGCTGCGGTGGCCGGTGAAGAGGCGGAACCGCGTGGCGCCGCGCTCCGACTCCAGCGCCGCCTCCGCCGCGCGCAGCAGGCGCGCGCCGATGCCGTGGCCCTGCAGGCGCGGGTGCACGCAGAGCTTGCCGATGGCCGCCGCGCCGTCCTCGGTGACCTTGCCGCGTACCGAGCCGACCACCTCCTCGCCGAGCCGGGCGACGAAGACGCAGTCGGCGGCGACTTCCTGGCGGACGGAGTCCAGGGTCTGCACGAGCGGGTCGATGCGGTAGTTGCCGTACAGCGCCGCCTCGCTCTGGAAGCACAGGTACTGAAGCCGGAAGATCTGCTCCGCGTCCTGCTCGGTCGCCACCGAGATGGTCACGCTCATGCCCATGTGCGCACGCCTCCCGCTCACCTGATCACCTGTCGTCGCCTACTCCTATCCCCGCGGTTCGCAGGCCGCAACCTCCGGGGCGAGCAATCGGCGCAGACATCCCAGACATCTGGAGCGTTCCGGTCCGAGACTGCCCTGTGAGATACCCAACTCCCCCGCGATCTCCCGGTATGTCAGGTCCTTGGGCGAGAGCAGGGCCTCCAGGAGGCGGGGGCAGCGGCCGGGCAGCCGGCGGACCGCGTCCCGCAGGGCGCGGTACCGGGCGGTGGTCAGGACGTGCTGCTCGGGCCCGGCGCGCAGGTCGTCGGCCGGCTCGTCCGCGTACGGCCGTTCCAGGCGGGTGGTGCGGCGGCTGCGCCGGGCCTCGGCGCGGACGGCCCTGCGCAGCCAGCCCGGGGGGTCGAGCGGCGGTCCGTCGGTCTCCAGCCGCTCCAGGAGGCGCAGCCAGACGGCCTGCTCCAGATCACCCGGCTCGCTCCCGGCGGCATATGCCTCGGCGGAGGCCTCGGCGGTGAGCAGCGGGCGCAGGATGGCTACCAGGTCGTGCGTCATATGCGGAACGACGAGCCGCCCCGGCAGCAGGTTGCCGGGGCGGCGCACAGTCACCCCGAACGGGTGTGGGGCGGCGCGTCGGTTGACGCGGTCAGCCCTTGAGGAAGTCGGCGCGGGCGAGGACGCCGGTGTCGGCGTTGTCCGTGAAGACACCGTCGATACCGGTGGCGAAGTACCGCTTGAAGGCGCCGAAGACGTCTCCGTAGGCGTCGGCCGCGGCGCCCTTGCGGTACTCGGCCGGCAGGAACGGGTTCTCGTTGCGCACGGTGTAGGGGTGCAGGACGAGGCCGGCCTTGTGCGCGTCGGCGACCAGGGCGGTCGGCTCGGCCAGGGTGCCGTCCGCCTTCTTCGGGATGATCAGGTCCAGGGTGGGGCCGATGCCCTGGGCGTAGCCGGCGATCTCGCGCAGCCCCTTGGGCGTGACCAGGTCGGCGACCGTCCGCGGGTCCTTCGCCTCGACGAAGTCGTAGGGGCGGCTGTCGGCCGAGGAGAGCAGGACGACGAGCGGGTTGTCCACCAGGCGGTTCAGCCGCTGGATGCTGGTGGGCTCGAACGACTGCAGGATGACCGGCGAGTGGCGGCCGTCCTTGCCGTGCTTGCGCAGCAGCTTCGCCACCCGTTCCTCCAGACCGAGGCCCAGCTTGCGGAAGTAGGTGGGGTGCTTGGTCTCCGGGTAGATCCACACCTGCCGGCCGCGCCTGCGGGTCTGCTCGTCCTGCCACCTGAGGACCTCTTCGAAGGTGGGGATCTCCCAGCGCCCGTCGTAGAGGGTGTTGTGCGGCCGGTTGGCCGGTATGCGCTCGACGGCGCGCAGCGTCTTCAGTTCGGCGAGCGTGAAGTCCTCGGTGAACCAGCCGGTGGTGGGGACGCCGTCCACGACCTTGGTGGTCTTCCGGCCGGCGAACTCCGGGTGGGAGGCGACGTTCGTCGTGCCGCCGATCTCCGGCTCGTGCCGGCAGACCAGGTGGCCGTCCTTGGTGGGTACCAGGTCGCCCGCCTCCACCACGTCGGCACCCAGGTCCAGGGCCAGCTCGTAGGAGCCGAAGGTGTGCTCGGGGCGGTAGCCACTGGCACCCCGGTGACCGATGATCGTCGGCACCGGCAGGCTCTTCAGACCGCGTCCAGCGCGTCCGCCGGGTGCGCCGGGTGCGCCGGGTCCGGCCGCCCGGGCCGCGCCGGGCAGCCCGAGGACCGCTCCGCCCGCGCCGAGCACCGCGGCACCGAGCAGTGCCCGCCGTCCCGTCCCCTGCGCCTGCCCGTTCGTCTGGTCGCTGTCCATGAGCGCCCTCCTGCCGCGTTCGTCCGTGGGTGCGGCCCGATCGTAGGGTCGTACACATGACCGACGGGAGACCGCCGTTCGAACACACGGCTGCGGCGGGGTGTCCCGCGGACGGCGGAAGGTGACGGTCCGTCGGGCACGAGCACAGGCACGAGCGCGGGCACAGGCAGGGGCACGGGCGCGCGGCCGGCGCGATGTCCGTCACACCGCCGCAAGGCCGTTACAGGCCGTCCCGCGCGCGTCACCGCAGGTAAAACCACGTCAACTCTTCGTAAGACCTCGGTGAACCCGGCGTCCCCGATGTGCGCGCGGCCCGGCGCCGCGAGTAATGTCCTCACCTGCACAGACTCATATCGCCCTTCTTGGCATCGGAGGACCCGTTGTCCCGCTTCGTGCTCATCAAGGCAGTGCTCGGACCGATCATGCGCCTGATGTTCCGCCCACGGGTGGAGGGCGCGGAGAACATCCCGGGGGACGGCCCGGTGATCCTGGCCGGTAATCACCTCACGTTCATCGACTCCATCGTGCTGCCGGTGGTCACCAAGCGTCAGGTGTGCTTCATCGGCAAGGACGAGTACGTCACCGGCAAGGGGCTCAAGGGCCGGCTGATGGCCTGGTTCTTCACCGGCGTCGGCATGATCCCGGTGGACCGGGACGGCGCGAGCGGCGGCGTGGCCGCGCTGATGACGGGCCGGCGGATCCTGGAGGAGGGCCGGATGTTCGGGATCTACCCCGAGGGCACCCGGTCGCCCGACGGACGTCTGTACCGGGGCCGTACCGGTATCGCCCGGCTGACCCTGATGACCGGCGCGCCGGTGGTCCCGTTCGCCATGATCGGAACGGACAAGCTGCAGCCGGGGGGCCGGGGCATCCCGCGGCCCGGCCGGGTGACCGTCCGCTTCGGCGAGCCGATGGAGTTCTCCCGGTACGAGGGCATGGACCGGGACCGCTACGTCCTGCGGGCGGTGACGGACTCCGTCATGGCCGAGGTCATGCGCCTGTCCGGCCAGGAGTACGTCGACATGTACGCCACCAAGGCGAAGGCCGCCTGAGGTCTGTCCGACCCTTCGCGTCGCCGACCCTAGGGGCGGCGACGCGGCGTCAGGTGCGGGACGGAGTCAGCCGGCCGTCCGTCCGCCTGCAGGTGGAATCTCCGCCGACACATCGGGCATTCGGCCCTATGAAAGCGGCCTTATCACCACACAACATGTCTGATTCAGGACATGTACAAACCTTCTCGGCGTACTCTGCTCCGTACCCCGATCGCCGCTGCCGGCGCGGGACTCCTGGCGGCCTGCACCGGCTCCGGGCCCGAAGCCCGTTCCGGCCCCGAACACGGTTACGGCGGGGAGAAGTTCGTCCCGCCCGGGCCCCGGGGGTACGTCAACCCGTCGGACCCGGAGGTCCTGGCGGCCGAGCGGAAACGGGGGTCGGGCCACGTCCGCACCTTCCGGTTCACCTCCGCCGAGACGGAGCTGGACCTGGGCGGCCGGTCGGTCCGCACCTGGGCGTACAACGAGGAGGTGCCGGGCCCGCTGGTACGGGTCACGGCGGGTGACGTACTCGACCTCACGCTCGCCAACCGGCTGCCCGCCACGACCACGCTGCACTCCCACGGGGTGCGGCTGCGCTGCGACATGGACGGCGTACCGGACCTGACCCAGCGGGCCATCGCCTCGGGGGACGACTTCCGCTACCGCTTCGTCGTCAAGCACCCGGGAACGTACCTGCTGCACTCGCACGTGGGCATGCAGCCCGACCGGGCCCTGTACGCGCCGCTCGTCGTCGACGACCCCAGGGAACCCCTCGCCTACGACAAGGAGTGGGTCGTCGTCGTCGACGACTGGCTGGACGGCGTGGCGGGCTCCACCCCCGAGAACGTCATGGAGCAGCTCAAGCCCGGCGGATCCATGGACATGCAGCAGACGGCCATGGGCCCCGGCCACGGCAGCACAGGCCCCGGCCACAACGCGACCGCGCACTCGTCACCGCACCACAAGTCCAAGAAGTCCACAGGCCCCGACCGGGTGCTGCACAACTCCTACAGCCGCATGCTGCACGGGGAGGGCGGCAGTGTCGCCTACCCGCACTACCTGATCAACGGCCGGCTGCCCGGCAGTCCCTCGGTGTTCCGCTGCCGTCCCGGCGACCGGGTGCGCCTGCGCATCATCAACGCGGGTTCCGAGACCGCCTTCCGGGTCGCGCTGGGCGGCCACACGATGACCGTCACCCACACCGACGGCTACCCGGTGAAGCACAAGCGGACCGACGCCCTGCTCGTCGGCATGGCGGAACGCTACGACGTGCTCGTCACCGTCAAGGACGGCGTCTTCCCCCTGGTCGCCCTGGCCGAGGGGAAGAAGGGCAGGGCCCTCGCCGTGCTGAGCACCGCCAAGGGGGGCAAGAAGCTGCCGCCCGCCGACGTCCACCCGCACGAGCTGGACGGCAACACCGTCCCGGCCCGCCGCCTGCTGCCCGACGACTCGGTGGCGCTGGCGGACCGTCACCCCGACCGCGAGATGCGGATCAGGATCACCGGAACCATGGAGAAGTTCGACTGGGGGTTCGACCACAAGCCCTACTCCCCGAGGCAGCGGCACCCGGTCCACGCGGGTGAACGGGTGCGGGTGACGCTCATCAACGCCACGGGCATGTGGCACCCGATGCACCTGCACGGGCACACCTTCTCGCTGGCCGGCATCGATTCCGCGGGCGCCCGCAAGGACACCGCGCTGGTGCTGCCGCACCACAAGCTGGTGATCGACTTCGATGCCGACAACCCCGGGCTGTGGATGCTGCACTGCCACAACCAGTACCACTCGGAGAGCGGGATGATGACGGTGGTGGGGTACAAGCGCTGAGTCGCGCGGGGCCCGGCTCAGCCCGCGCCCTCCAGCTTCTGGTCCCTCAGCAGGAGCCAGGCCACCGCCGCCGCGGTCAGCAGGACCGCCGAGCCCGCCGCCGAGGCCAGGTGCAGGCCGTGGACGAAGGAGTCACGGGCCGCGGCGAGGAGGGCCTCCGCCTGGTGCGGGGGCATGTCCGCCGCGGTCTCCACCGCCGCGCCCAGCGACTCGTGGGCGCCCGCCGGGGTGCCGGCCGGGCCGGTGAAGCCGCGGTAGACGCCCGTCACGATGGAGCCGAGGAGGGCGATGCCCAGGGCGGCGCCCAGTTCGTACGCCGTCTCGGAGACCGCCGAGGCCGCGCCCGCCTGGTCCTTGGGGACGCTGGAGAGGATGACGTCGGCGGTCACCGTGAAGGAGAAGCCCGCGCCGACGCCCACGACCAGCAGGGCGGCGCCGAGCAGCGGGTAGCCGGTGGCCGGGCCGAGCGCCGTCAGCGCGGCCAGTGCGGTGCCGACCGCGGCCAGACCGCCGGAGACCACCGTACGGACCGAGAACCGCCGGGCGGCGCGGCCCGCGACCAGCCCGGCCGCGACCGCGCCCACCGCCGCGGGCAGTTCGGCCAGGCCCGCCTCGAACGGCCGTCGGCCCTGCACGAGTTGCAGGTACTGGGAGAGGAAGAACACCAGGCCGGACATGCCGAGGACGGTCAGCAGGTCGGCGAGGACCGCTCCGCTGAAGCCGCGGCGCCCGAACAGCCTCATGTCCAGCAGCGGGACCGGCATGGTGAGCTGGCGGCGGACGAACCCGTACAGGGCCGCCGCGCCCAGCAGTCCGGTGCCCACGCCGGTCCCGGTGACGCCGTGGGTGGCCGCCTCCTTGACGGCGTAGACCAGGGCGATCATGCCGACCAGCGAGAGCAGGACGCTGGCGAGGTCCCACGGGCCCGGCCGGGGGCTGCGGGACTCGGGCAGGGTACGGATGCCGACCAGGACCAGGACGGCCATCACCGGCAGGTTGATCAGGAAGACCGAACCCCACCAGAAGTGCTCCAGGAGGAATCCGCCGGCGATCGGGCCGACCGCCGTGCCGGCGGAGGCGGTGGCGCCCCAGATGCCGACCGCGAGGCTGCGTTCGCGCGCGTCGTGGAAGATGTTGCGGATCAGGGCCAGGGTGGCCGGCATCAGGGTGGCGCCGGCGACGCCGAGCAGCGCCCGGGCCAGGATCATCAGTTCGGGTGTCGTCGCGTAGGCGCACAGCACGGACAGCGCGCCGAACGCCGTGGCGCCGCACAGCAGGATCCGCTTGCGGCCGATGCGGTCGCCGAGGCTGCCCATGGAGACGAGCAGACCGGCGATGACGAAGGAGTAGACGTCGCCGATCCACAGCAGCTGGGTGCCGGAGGGGTGGAGGTCTTCGCTGATGTAGGGGGTCGCCAGGCCGAGGACGGTGGCGTCGACGGCCACCAGCAGCACGGCCAGGACGAGGACGGACAGCGCGAGCCAGCGGCCCGGGCGCTTCACCGCCCCGGTCTCCTGGGCCGGCTGCAGGGTGCTGGTCATGGTTCCTCTCTCCGCAGAGCGCCGCCGAGCAACAGCTCGGCGATCATGGTCGGGAAGTCCCGGGAGGCCACGCGGCCGTCGAGAGTGGCCCAGGCGCACGAGGCGATCAGCCCGTACAGGGCCTCGGTGAGCCAGACCGGGCTGAGGTCGATGCGGAACGCGCCGTCGCGCTGTCCGCGCTGGAACAGGGCGCCGATCCGGGTGTCCAGGCGCTGCCAGCCCTCGTGCTGCCGGTCGCCCTCCCACAGCTGGTTCTCGCCGTAGAGGAAGGCGAGCAGTCCGGCGGCGGGCTGGATCTCGCGCACCAGCCGGCGTACGGCCTCGGCCGCAGGCCCCTCCTCCGGCCGGGCCCGGTCCAGCGCCGCCTCGCACTCGGCGATGCCGAGCTGCTCCAGCGCCCGGACCAGCGCGTCCCGGCCGGCGAAGTGCCGGTGCAGGGTGGCCCGGCTGATCCCGGCGGCCTTGGCGACCTCGTCCATGGTCGCGGTGGATCTGCGGGTCAGAAGGGCGGCTGCGCTGCGCAGCACGTGGTCACGATCGAGGGCCATGAGACAAAAGTAACCCATGTGAGACATTGATGTCTCACACAAGGCACGCATGGCGCATCAAGGAGGATCGCGAGGGTTCTGCGGCTCGTGCGGGTCGTCGGCCTCGTACGGGGAGGGAGGCGGGCGGGTCAGTGCCAGGGCAGCTGTCCGCGCCGCTCCCAGTAGGCCCGCGGGTCCTCCGCGAGCCTGTCGAGGAGGGCCAGCCGGTCCCCTTCGAGGTCGACGGCGGGGGCGTGGAGGTTGGACAGGAGCTGCGGGACGGTCGCGGCACCGGAGAGCACGACCCCCGCCCAGGGCCGGCACAGGATCCAGGCGAGGGCGACCGCGTCGCAGCCGAGCCCGGTCTCGGCGGCCACGGCCCGCAGCGCGTCCGGGGCGTGCGGCGCGGCCAGCCGGCCGTTGGCCATGCCCTCCTTGACGATCACGGTGAGCCCCGCGTCGTGCGCCTCGGCGAGGGCGGGGCCGGCGGAGGGCTCCAGGACGTTGTACGTCGACTGGACGGTACGGAAGAGGGGCTCGCCGCCGACCGTGACGGCGAGGGCGGCGCGGATCGCGTCCGCCTGGGCGGGGCCGCTGGTGGAGAAGCCGATGGTGAGGCCCTGGGCGGCGGCGTCCGCGAGCCGGGCGTGCAGCTCCTTGTCGGTGAGGGCCGGGCTGTCCGGGGTCACCGAGTGGATCTGGTAGAGGTCGAGCCGGCCGCCGAGCAGGGCATCGGTCTCGGCGCGCTGCCGTTCGTAGGTGGCGAGGCCGTGATCCTTGACCTCGTGCGTCTCGGCGTCCGCCGACCAGCCGGCGGTGTAGGTGTAACCCCACTTGCTGCCGACGACCACGTCGTCGATGTCCGGGCGGGCGTTCAGCCAGTCGGCCAGGAACTCCTCGGAGCGGCCGTAGGACCGGGCGGCGTCGACGTAACGGACGCCCTGCGCGTACGCGGCGTCGAGGAGTTCGTGGGTGCGGGTGCGCAGCGCGTCCGCGCTGCGGTCCGCTCCGAGGTCCTCGTCCCGCCCGAGGGTGATGTAACCGGGGCGGCCGACGGCGGCGAGGCCCAGACCGATGTGGCAGGTGGGCGTGGTCGCTGTTGCCAGTCGGGCGAAGGACATCACGGGCTCCGTCGGGTCGGCTCGGGTTCGGCTCCCGACCAACGTAACCCGCGACGACCCCCGCTGACCTTCGGATCCACCTCGGCCACCGACGGCCCACCGCGCGACCCTGCGGGACCGACCGCCCGGTGCTGCGGGGCCGACCGTCCAGTGGCCCGGGCCGACCCGGTGGTCCGGCAGCACGACCGCCCGGTGTTGCAGGGGTCGACCGCCCAGTGGCCCGGGGATCCGGGGGCCCACCATCCAGTGGCCCGGGACCGACCGCCCGGTGCTGCAGGGGCCGACCGTCCAGTGATCCGGGGCCGACCGCCCGGGGCTCCGGAGACCGGCCGCCCGGTGCTGCGGGGCCGGGTGCCCGGTGATCCGGCGGCGCGGGCGCCAGGTGACCCGGGGGGCGGGCGCTCGGGACTCCGGAGACCGACCGCCCCGTGGTCGGGGAATCGACCGCCCGGCGCTGGGGGGGGCCGACCGTCCAGTGACCCGGGGCCGACCGCCCGCAGCTGCTTGGGCCGACCCCCGGTGGCCCGGGGGCACGACCGCCCGGTGCCCCAGCGACCGACCGCCCGGGGCTGCTTGGACCGACCCCCCTGACGGTCCAGCGGCACGGGCACCCGGTGGCCCAACGGCGCGACCGCCCGGTGATCCCGGGACCGATCACCCGGTGCTGCGGGGCCGACCATCCAGTGATCCGGGGGACAACCGCCCGGTGCCCCCGAAACCGATCGCCCGGTGACCCCGGAACCGACCGCCCGGTGCCCCGCGAAACGACCGCCCGGTGCTGCAGGGGTCGACCGCCCAGTGGCCCGGGGCCCCTTGGGCCGGCTCCCGGTGGTCCGGCGGCGCGACTGCCCCGGTGCTGCGGGGGCCGAGCGTTCGGGGGTCGGTCGGCCGGTGGTGTGGGGGCGGCCCGGCGCTCGGCTACTGCCGGGCCGTTGACCAGGCGTGCTGGTTCGCCACGTCCGCCTTGACCTCGGCCAGCTGGACCGCGACCGCGCTCGGGGCCGTGCCGCCCCGCCCGTTGCGGGAGGCGAGGGCGCCGGGGACGTTGAGGACCGAGCGGACCTCGGGCGTGAGGTGGGGGGAGATCTTCGCGAACTGCTCGTCCGTGAGGTCGTCCAGCTCCTTGCCCTCGGCCTCGGCGACCTTGACGCACTCCCCCGCGACCTCGTGCGCCACGCGGAACGGCACGCCCTGTTTCACCAGCCACTCGGCGATGTCGGTGGCCAGCGAGAAGCCGGCCGGGGCCAGTTCCTCCATGCGGTCGCGGTTGACCGTGAGGGTGGCGATCATGCCGGTGAAGGCGGGGAGCAGCACCTCCAGCTGGTCGCAGGAGTCGAAGACGGGCTCCTTGTCCTCCTGGAGGTCGCGGTTGTAGGCCAGCGGGAGGGCCTTGAGGGTGGCCATCAGGCCCGTCAGGTTGCCGATGAGGCGCCCGCTCTTGCCCCGGGCCAGCTCGGCGATGTCCGGGTTCTTCTTCTGCGGCATGATCGAAGAGCCCGTGGAGAACGCGTCGTGCAGGGTCACGAAGGAGAACTCCTTCGTATTCCAGATGATGATCTCTTCGGCGATCCGGGAGAGGTTCACCCCGATCATCGCCGTGATGAAGGCGAACTCGGCGACGAAGTCGCGGGAGGCCGTGCCGTCGATGGAGTTGCCGACGCTGCCGCCTTCGAAGCCGAGGTCCTCGGCCACCGCCTCCGGGTCCAGGCCCAGGGAGGAGCCGGCGAGGGCACCGGAGCCGTACGGCGACACGGCCGTCCGCTCGTCCCACTGGCGCAGCCGCTCGGCGTCCCGGGACAGGGAC
>NZ_BNBF01000020.1:55884-58796 GCF_014654935.1 Streptomyces capoamus | reverse complement strand
TGGACGTGGGCGAGGACGTGGTGGGCGAAGAGCACCGGCTGGGCGTGCTGGAGGTGGGTGCGGCCGGGCATCGCCACGTCCGGGTGGGCCTCGGCCAGGCCGATCAGGGCGTCCTGGAGGGCGGCGAGCAGGCCGCCGATGATCCGGGCGTGGTCGCGCAGGTACATCCGGAACAGGGTGGCGACCTGGTCGTTGCGGGACCGGCCGGCCCGGAGTTTGCCGCCGAGGTCGGGGCCGAGGCGCTCCAGCAGGCCGCGCTCCAGCGCGGTGTGCACGTCCTCGTCGGCGATGGTGCCGGTGAAGGAGCCGTCGGCGACATCGGCCTCCAGCCGGTCCAGGCCCGCGATCATGCGGGTCAGCTCGTCCTCGGTGAGCAGGCCGGCCCGGTGCAGGACGCGCGCGTGGGCGCGGGAGCCGGCGATGTCGTAGGGCGCGAGCCGCCAGTCGAAGTGGACGGACGCGGACAGCTTCGCCAGGGCCTCGGCCGGCCCGTCGGCGAAGCGGCCGCCCCAGAGCCGTACGTCACCGCTGTTGCTGCTCACTTGCGTTGCTCCTCGAAGCTCTAGGTGTGCCACCGCCTCCCCACCTTTCCAGGCGAGGAGGCGGCTGTCAGGCTGATGCGTGTGAGTGAACCCGTGCGTGTGACCGGTCGCGGTTACGCCAGGTCCCGCTTGGCCGCGATCTTCGACGACAGGCTGTAGATGTCGATGAAGCCCTTGGCCGCCGACTGGTCGAAGGTGTCGCCGGTGTCGTAGGTGGCGAGGTTGAAGTCGTACAGGGACTCCGTGGAGCGCCGGCCGGTGACGACGGCGCGGCCGCCGTGCAGGATCATCCGGATGTCACCGGTGACGTGCTGGTTGGCCTCGTCGATGAAGCCGTCCAGGGCGCGCTTGAGCGGGGAGAACCACTGGCCGTCGTAGACCAGTTCGCCCCAGCGCTGCTCGACCTGCCGCTTGTAGCGGGCGAGTTCGCGCTCGACGGTGACGTTCTCCAGCTCCTGGTGGGCGGTGATCAGGGCGATCGCGCCGGGGGCCTCGTAGACCTCGCGGGACTTGATGCCGACCAGGCGGTCCTCGACCATGTCGATCCGGCCGATGCCCTGGGCGCCGGCGCGCTCGTTCAGCTGCTGGATGGCCTGCAGGACGGTGACGGGCCGGCCGTCGATGGCGACCGGGACGCCCTCCTTGAAGGAGATGACCACCTCGTCGGCCTCGCGGGCGACGGCCGGGTTGGAGGTGTACTCGTAGATGTCCTCGATCGGGGCGTTCCAGATGTCCTCCAGGAAGCCCGTCTCGACCGCGCGCCCGAAGACGTTCTGGTCGATGGAGTACGGGGACTTCTTGGTGGTGGCGATCGGGAGCTGCTTCTCCTCGCAGAAAGCGATCGCCTTGTCCCGGGTCATCGCGTAGTCGCGGACCGGGGCGATGCACTTCAGGTCGGGGGCGAGGGCGACGATGCCGGCCTCGAAGCGGACCTGGTCGTTGCCCTTGCCGGTGCAGCCGTGGGCGACCGTGGTGGCGCCGTGCTTCTGGGCGGCGGCGACGAGGTGCTTGACGATCGTCGGCCGGGACAGGGCGGAGACCAGCGGGTAGCGGTCCATGTAGAGGGCGTTGGCCTTGATGGCGGGGAGGCAGTACTCGTCGGCGAACTCGTCCTTGGCGTCCGCGACCTCGGCCTCGACGGCGCCGCACGCGAGGGCGCGCTTGCGGATGACGTCCAGGTCCTCGCCGCCCTGGCCGACGTCGACCGCAACGGCGATGACCTCGGCGCCCGTCTCCTCGGCGATCCAGCCGATGGCGACGGAGGTGTCCAGACCGCCTGAGTAGGCGAGTACGACGCGCTCGGTCACGGGTTTCTCCTCACAGTGCATTCGCTGACATGCATGAGTATGCAGGGTTCTGCATGATTCGTCAATCAGCACCGGCCGTGCGGGAAATTTCGTGGCGGCGCTGAACAAGCGAAACCGCTTTCGCGTACTCCTCCCCGAACGCAGGCGCCGCGTTGTCACACCCCTTGCCGGGGGTCGACCAGACCCACTCCTGACCCAAGTGAGGCATCCGCATGTCCAGGGCTCTTCCGAAGTACAACCAGCGTCGCGTCGCGATCATCGGCGGCGCCGCAGCCGTGGTGCTGTCCGGCGCGGTGATCGCCGGCTCCGCCCTCGCCGGCACCCCGGCCAAGAGCGACGACACGACCGGCGCCCGCACGCTGGCGAGCCCCGGGACGATCACCTGCCCGGACGTCGCCTCCAAGCTGCCCGCCGTGCCCGCCTCCGCGAAGGCCGAGGTCGACCGCAACCTCGTCCTGCTCCAGACGCAGATCCAGGAGGCGAACAAGCGGTTGCGGGACACGGTGGGCCAGGGCGGCCCCAACTTCGTCAACAACGCGATCCTCGGCCCCCTGAAGGACAAGCGCGTGGCCACCGTCAACCGCATCGCCACGGCGATCGGGCGTACGGCGGCCAAGCCCGCCGGACTGGACGCGCTGGCGCCCTGCACGCTGAACGGGGGCGGGACCGGGGGCGCCGGCACGAACGCGGGCGGCGGCCGGGCCTCGGCGCCGGCGGCCCCGGGCGGCGCGGCCGGCCGGCAGTCCGGCGCCGGTACGGCGGCGGGCGGGAACACCGGGGCCGGCACGATCAGCTGCCCGGACGTCGCCTCCGAGCTGCCCGCCGTGCCCGCCTCCGCGAAGGCCGAGGTCGACCGCAACCTCGCCCTGCTCCAGACCCAGATCCAGGAGGCAAACAAGCGGTTGAAGGACACGGTCGGCCAGGGCGGCCCCAACTTCGTCAACAACGCGATCCTCGGCCCCCTGAAGGACAAGCGGGCCTCGACCATCGACCGCATCGCCCTCTCCATCGGCCGCACCGCGGCCAGGCCGACGGGGCTGGACACGCTGGCCGCCTGCACCCT
>NZ_BNBF01000020.1:45558-55802 GCF_014654935.1 Streptomyces capoamus | reverse complement strand
GAAGTGAGGTGACCACGAAGTGAGGTGACCACGAAGTGAGGTGACCACGAAGTGAGGTGACCACGAAGTGAGGTGACGGTCCGCCCCCGCACCTCCTCCCCCGGCCTCGGGGACGCGCAGGTGCGGGGGCGGTCACGGCACCTCGGGCCGACCGGGCGCGCCGTCCCCGGCCCGCCGTCCCCGGTCCCCGGCCCGCCGTCCGCGGTTCGCCGTCCGCGGTTCGCCGTCCGCGGTTCGCCGTCGGCCGTCCGCGCCGGACCGGTCCGGACCGCGGGTCCGCCGTGCCCCGCACGGCGTACGGGGCCGGGCGCGATCCGCGCGCGAGGCGCTCCCCCGCGAGGACGGCACCTTCCCGGACGCGGACGTCACCGAGAAGGAGCACACGGCGGCCGGCCCGGACGGACCGCCCGGCCTGCCGCCGCCGCTGCCGCCCCCTACCGTCTGAGCCATGCGCTCCCGTGTGGTCCTCGCCCTGGTCTCCGCCTCCTGCCTCGCCCTGCTCGGCGCGGCGCCCGGTGCCGAGCCGGTGCCGCTGCCCGCGACAATGGCGGACACCGGCGGGGGCCGCCAGCTGATCGTCGCCCAGGCCCCGGACACCGGGGCCACGACGGGCACGGTCGGCTGGTGGGAGCTGCGGGACGGGCAGTGGGTCCAGGCGGGATCGGCACCCGCACGGTTCGGGGCCGGCGGACTGGTGGAGGGCGCCACCCGCCGACAGGGCACGAACACCACACCGACCGGGCTGTACGACCTGCCCTTCGGCTTCGGCACGAAGGCGGCGCCGGCCGGGACGAGGGTGGAGTACCGGTCGGTGCGGGAGAGTTCCTGGTGGTGCCAGGACAACGACTCCGCCTCCTACAACCGCTGGGTCGACCCCCTGCCCGCCGACTGCCGCGCCGCCGAGTCCGAGCACCTGGTCGACTACGGGGCGCAGTACGCCCACGCCCTGGTCGTCGGCTTCAACTACGACCGGCCCGTGCGCGGGCGGGGCGCCGGTATCTTCCTGCACGTCGACGGGAAGGGGGCGACGGCCGGCTGCGTGTCGGTGCCGGAGGACGCCATGCGGCGGATCCTCGCCTGGACCGACCCGGCCGCGAAGCCGCACCTGGCCATCGGCACGGCGGGCGGGGACACGGCCGTCACCCGGTACTGACGGCGCCGTCCCCCCGGGCGGGGACGCGCACCGTGAAGCTCGTGGACCCCGGCCCGCTCTCCAGGTCCACACCGCCCCCGTGCGCCTCCGCCACCGCGGCCACGATGGACAGGCCCAGGCCCGCCCCGCCGCCGGGGGCGTCGCAGCGGCGGCGGTGTTCGGCGCGGGTGAAGCGTTCGAAGACGGTGGGGCGGATGTCCTCGGGGACGCCGGGCCCGTCGTCGTGGACGGTGAGACGGGCCCCGCCGGTGCCGGCCTCCAGGGTCACCGTGACCTCCGTGCCCACGGGTGTGTGCACACGGGCGTTGGCCAGCAGGTTGGCCACCACCTGGTGGAGGCGGTGCGCGTCCCCCTCCACGGTCACCGGCTCCGCCGGCAGGTCCAGGGCCCACCGGTGGCCGGGGCCGGCGGCCCGGGCGTCCGTCACCGCGTCCAGGACCAGGCGGGTCAGGTCCACCGGCCGCCGCTCCAGCGGGCGGCCCGCGTCCAGGCGGGCGAGCAGCAGCAGGTCGTCGACCATCTCGCCCATGCGGGCGGACTCGGCCGTGATGCGGTGCAGGGCGCGGGTCACCTCCGGTGGCACCGGACCCGGGTGCAGCAGGGCCAGTTCCGCGTGGCCGCGGACCGAGGCGACCGGGGTGCGCAGCTCGTGGCTGGCGTCGGCGGCGAAACGGCGCAGCCGCTCCTCGCTAGCGTGGCGCTTGGTCAGGGCGTCCTCGACATGGCCCAGCATGCGGTTGAAGGCGGCCGCCACCTGGCCGACCTCGCCGTGCGGGTCGGTGTCCGGGGCCCGTGGCGGCAGTGCGACCTCTCCGCTGGCCAGCGGCAGCTCGCCGACCCGGGTGGCGGTGGCGGCGACCCGGCTGAGCGGCCGGAGCGACCAGCGGACCCACCAGGCGCCGGCCACGCCGGTGACGACCAGGGCGAGACCGAAGACGACGCCGGCCACCAGTTCCAGGCGGTGGACGGTGGCCTCCACCGGCTCCAGCGGGAGGCCGACGATCAGCACGTCCCCGTCCCGGCCCGGGGAGGCGACGACCCGGTAGTCGTGCAGGGCGGACAGGTCGACGGTGTGCGGCCGGGCGTCGGCCGGTACCCGGGCCAGCCGGCCCGCGTCCCGCGCGGTCAGGTCCACGTCCAGGTCGGCGGCGGGGTCGCCGGAGCGGATCAGCCCCTTGTGGGTGACCGTGCCGTGCAGCAGCCGGGCACCGAAGGTGCCGGTGGCCGTGCGGCGGGTGTCGGCGTGCTCGTCGCCGTCGTGGTCGTCGGGCAGCCGGCCCTCGTGTTCCAGGCTCTCCGGGAAGCGGGTGCCGACCTGGGCGAGCTGTTCGTCCAGGCGCTGGGTGAGGAAGCCGTTCAGCTCCACGACCGCGGCCAGGCCGACGGCCGCGCAGCTCACCGCCAGCAGCGTCACCAGCCCGACGGTGAGCCGGGCGCGCAGGGTGCGCGGACGCGGCGGCCTCACCGTTGCACCGGCTTGAGGACGTACCCGGCGCCGCGCACCGTGTGGATCATGGGTTCGCGGCCGGCGTCGACCTTCTTGCGCAGGTAGGAGATGTACAGCTCGACCACATGGGCCCGGCCGCCGAAGTCGTAGGACCACACCCGGTCGAGGATCTGCGCCTTGCTGAGCACCCGGCGGGGGTTGCGCATGAGGAAGCGGAGCAGTTCGAACTCGGTCGGCGAGAGGTCGATCAGCTCGCCGGCCCGGGTCACCTCGCGGGCGTCCTCGTCCATCACCAGGTCGCCGACGACCAGCCGCGGCCCCTCTTCCCGGCTGCGCGCCATCCCGGCCCGGCGCAGCAGGCCGCGCAGCCGGGCGACGACCTCCTCCAGGCTGAAGGGCTTGGTGACGTAGTCGTCGCCGCCCGCGGTGATCCCGGCGATCCGGTCCTCCACCGCGTCCCGGGCGGTGAGGAAGAGCACGCACACGCCGGGCCGCACGGCGTGCAGGCGGCGCAGCACCGCGAAGCCGTCGGTGTCGGGGAGCATCACGTCCAGGACGACAGCATCGGGCAGCAGCTCGCGCGCGGCGGCGAGGGCGGCGGCGCCGTCGCCGGCGGAGCGCACCTCCCAGCCCTCGTAGCGCAGGGCGCCCGTGAGCACCTCGGCGAGGTCGGGGTCGTCGTCGACGACGAGGACGCGCGGCGCGGTGCCGTCGGGGCGGGTGAGGGCGGGGCGGCCGGAGCGGGTGGTGTTCATGGCGTCCACCAGCATCGCCGGTCCGGGGCGCCCGGGGTGTCCCGCGCTCCTGTGAGTTTCCTCTGAGTCCGTCCGGCGGGGCGTCGCTCAGAGCTGCCTCAGAGGTTCGCCGCGCACAGTGGCGGGGCCGACGGACGAAGGGACGGCGAACACTGATGACGACCGTGGACGCGCGGCGGGCGGCGCACGCCCCGCCGCCGCGCGCGAAACGCCGGCGCTCCCTGGCGGGCCTCGTGGCGGCCCTGCTGTGGGCGGGGGCGGCGGCCGTCCTCGCGCTGTGGTGGGCGGACACCGGCTCCGTGGTCGGGGTGGCCGGGTGGCTGACCGGCGCCGGGCGGATCGCCGGGCTGCTGTGCGGGTACGCCTGCGCGGTGCTGGTCGGTCTGATGGCCCGGGTGCCGGTGCTGGAGACACGGGTCGGCTCGGACCGGGTGGCGCGCTGGCACGCGCAGGCCGGCCGGTACACGATCTGTCTGCTGCCGGCGCACGTCGTGCTGATCCTGGCCGGGTACGCGGCCCAGGACCGGGTCTCGCTGTGGCACGAGGCGGTCACCGTCGTCCTGGACTATCCGGAGATGCTGAAGGCGACCGCCGGCACCGTGATCCTGTGCGCGGTCGGCGTCACCTCGGTGCGGGCCGTGCGCCGCCGTACCGGGTACGAGTTCTGGTACTACGTCCACCTGCTCACCTACGCCGCCGTGTTCCTGGCGTTCGGGCACCAGCTGACCCTGGGCGAGCAGTTCAACGGCGGCACGGTGGCGGCCGCCGCCTGGTACGCGCTGTACCTGGGCGTGGCGGCCCTGGTGCTGTGGTTCCGGGTCCTCGCCCCCGTCCGGCTCAACCTGCGCCACCGGCTGGCCGTGGATTCGGTGCACCAGGAGGCACCGGGGGTGTACTCGGTGGTGGTGCGCGGCCGGCGTCTGGACGAACTGGCCGTACGGCCGGGGCAGTTCCTCCGCTGGCGGTTCCTCACCGAGGGGATGGCCTGGACGTCGACGCCGTACTCCCTGTCGGCGCCGCCGCGCCCCGGCCTGCTGCGCATCACCGTCAAGGCGCTCGGCGGCCACAGCGCGGCCGTGGCCCTGCTGCGCCCCGGCACCCGGGTGTGGGCGGAGGGCCCGTACGGCGCGCTGACCGCGGACCGGGCCGCCGGCCGGCACACCCTGCTGATCGCGGCCGGCGTCGGGGTGACCCCGCTGCGGGCGCTGTTCGAGACGCTGCCCGGCGAGGTCACGCTGCTGTACCGGGCGCGCGGCGCCGAGGACCTGGCCCTGGGCGGCGAGCTGGAGGCGATCGCCCGCCGGCGGGGCGCCCGGGTGCTGTACGCGCTCAACGGGCCCGGCGGGGAGCGCCCGGCCCTGACCACGGAGGCGCTGCGCGCGACCTTCCCCGGGCTGGCCGGGCACGACGTCTTCGTGTGCGGCCCGTACGGCTTCGCGCAGGACGTGTACCGGGCGCTGCGGGCGGCCGGGGTGCCCGACCGCCGGATCCACCACGAGTCGTTCGAGCTGTGACCCGCGAGGCGTAGAGAGGCCTGGACATGCACGCGTTGAACAAGAGCCGTCCGCTGCGCCGGATCGTGCTGGCGAGTGCCGCGACCGTCTCCGGGGCGGTGCTGCTGCTGGCGCTGAAGCCGCACACGGCTCCCCCGCTGGTGACGGCGGGCACCGAATCGCCCGCCGCGTCGAGCGGTGCGGCGCCGGGCCGGACCGGCCAGAACCGGACGGCCACCGGGGACAGCGTGCGGACCCGCTGGGGTCCGGTCCGGGTACGGGTGACGGTGCGGGACGGCCGGCTGACCGACGTCACGGCCGTGGCCTACCCCACGGACAATCCGCGGGACCAGGAGATCAACGGCTACGCCCTGCCCCAGCTGCGGCGGGAGGCGCTGGCGGCGCAGAGCGCGCGGATCGACTCCGTGTCGGGGGCGACGTACACCAGTGAGGGGTACCGGCAGTCGCTGCAGTCCGCGCTGGACTCGGCCGGCCTCTGAACACCCGGCGGATACGGCACGTATCTGAGGGCCAAGGGTCAAGTCCCCACGGAGGAACCGTGACCACCACGCTCGCAGGCGGACGTGCCGCCCGCCGACAGACGATGCGCCGCATCCGTCCGCGCCGCTCCCCGGCCGTCCCGCTGCTGCTCGCCGTCTGGGCGGGCGCGGCGGCCGTGCTGTGGCTGTGGTGGCACAACACCCCCGCCGTCGCCGACCTGACGGGCCAGGTCCTGGGCGCGGGCAGAATCACCGGCCTGCTGGCGGGCTATCTGATGGCACTGGTGGTGCTCCAGATGGCGCGCGTCCCGGCGCTGGAGCGGCGGGTCGGCTCGGACCGGGTGGCCCGCTGGCACGCGATGAGCGGCCGGTACACGCTGTCCCTGGTCGTCGCGCACGTCTTCCTCATCATGTGGGGGTACGCGCTGCAGGCGGGCAAGTCCCTCGGCGACATCGTCCAGCAGACCGTCGACTCCGTCGAACAGCTGCCGGACATGGGCAAGGCCGCCCTCGGCACGGGCCTGTTCGTGGTCATCGGGCTGACGTCGATCGGTCCGGTCCGCCGCCGGCTGCCGTACGACGCCTGGTACCACGTGCACCTGCTGACGTACGCGGCGGTGTTCCTGACGTTCTGGCACCAGATCACCACCGGCAACGACTTCGCGGTGGAGCCCGCCGCCAAGACCTTCTGGTACGGCCTGTACGGCGCGGTGACCGCGCTGGTGCTGTGGTACCGGATCCTCACCCCGATCCGGCTGAACCTCCGGCACCGCATGCGGGTGGAGGCGGTCATCGAGGAGACGCCGGGCATCGTGTCGGTGCTGATCGGCGGGCGGCGGCTGCACCGGATGGGCGCGGAGGCGGGCCAGTTCTTCCGCTGGCGGTTCCTCGCCCCGGGCATGCGGTTCAGCTCGCACCCGTACTCGCTGTCGGCCGCCCCGCGCCCCGACATGCTGCGGATCACGGTGAAGGCGATCGGCGACCACAGCGCCCGGCTGCGCGAGCTGGCGCCCGGGACGAAGGTGTGGGCCGAGGGGCCGTACGGCGCGCTGACCGCGCAGCGCCGCAGCCGCGGCAAGGTGCTGCTGGTCGCGGGCGGGGTCGGCATCACGCCGATGCGCGCCCTGTTCGAGACGCTGCCCGGGGCGGCCGGGGACATCACGCTGCTGTACCGGGCCAACACCACGCAGGACCTGGCGCTGTGGGACGAGCTGGCGGCGATCGCCGAGGAGCGGGGCGCCCGGCTGATGTACGCCGTGAACAGCCCGGAGGGCGAGCGGCCGGACATCTCCGCGGAGAACCTGCAGCGGAAGATCCCGGACATCGAGACGCACGACGTCTTCATGTGCGGTCCGCCCGGGTTCGCGCAGTCGGTGTTCGAGGCCCTGCGGGAGGCGGGGGTGCCCGCCCGCCGTATCCACCACGAGTCGTTCGAGATGTGAGCGGAGCTGCGAAGCGATGAGGAAGAGCCACCCCGTGCGGCGGGTCGTGCTGGCCACCGCCGCCACCGTGTCCGGAGTCGTGCTGCTGCTGTCGCTGAAGCCGGCGTCGGATCCGGCCGCGGCGTCGGCGGCGGGCGCGGCCCCGCAGCAGACGGCGGCCGGCCAGGAGTCACCGCAGGGCGGGGCGCGGGGCGCCGCCCCGGCCGGCTCCGGCACGGTGACCGGTGACGCGGCGCAGACCCAGTACGGGGCCGTGCAGGTCCGGCTGACCGTCAGCGGCGGGAAGATCACCAAGGCGGAGGCGGTCCAGGCGCCCAAGGGCGGCCTGAGCGACCAGAAGACCCAACTCGCCGTCCCCAAGCTCAACCAGGAGGCCGTGGCGGCGGGCACGGCGGACATCGACTCCGTCTCCGGCGCCACCTACACCAGCGAGGGCTACAAGAAGTCGCTGCAGTCCGCGCTGGACCGGATGAAGCCGGCGTCGTCGGGCACCCCGGGCGGGGGCGGCGCGGCGCAGGCGCGGACGGTCACCGGGAAGACCGTGCAGACCCAGTACGGGCCGGTGCAGGTCCGGATCACGGTCAGCAGCGGCAAGATCACCGCGGCGGAGGCGGTCCAGGCGCCCAAGGGCGGCCTGAGCGACCAGAAGACCCAGCTCGCCGTCCCCAAGCTCAACCAGGAGGCCGTGGCGGCGGGAACGGCGGACATCGACGCGGTCTCCGGCGCCACCTACACCAGCACCGGCTACCGGCAGTCCCTGCAGTCGGCGCTGGACCAGGCCGGTGGCTGACGCGGTGACCGAGCAGGCCGGGGCGCCCGCCGCGGTGCGTCACGCGGAGGAGGTCATGGGGACGGTCTTCTCCTTCGACGTCCGCGGCGGGGATCCGGACGCGGTGCGGGCGGCGCTCGCCGAGGCCGTCGCCGCACTGCACCGGGCCGACGCGCTGTTCAGCACCTACCGCGAGGACAGCGAGGTGTCGCGGCTCGCCCGGGGTGAGCTGGCCGTCTCCGGGTGCGCTCCCGAGGTGGCCGCGGTGCTGGAGCTGGCGGCCGAGGCGGAGCGGGTCAGCGAGGGCTGGTTCAGCCCCCGCTACCGGGGTTCCCTGGACCCCACCGGCATCGTCAAGGGCTGGGCGGCCGAGCGGGCCGCCCGGGTGCTGGCGGCGGTGGCCGGGGTGCGCGGGGTGAGCGTCAACGGGGGCGGCGACGTGCAGCTGCTCGGCGCGCCGGAGCCGCAGCGCTCCTGGCGGGTGGGGGTGGCCGATCCGCTGCGGCCCGGCGGGCTGGCGGCGGTGATCTCGGCGGCGGGCGCGGCGGAACTTGCGGTGGCCACCTCCGGTACGGCGGAGCGCGGCGCGCACATCGTCGATCCGCGCACCGGTCGTCCCGCGGTGACGGACCTGGTGGCGGTGACGGTGGTGGGGCCCCGGCTGACCTGGGCGGACTGCTGGGCCACGGCCGCGTTCGCGATGGGCTCGCGGGCCGCGCTGGCCTGGCTGGAGTCCCTGCCCGACGTGGAGGCCCTGCTGATCACCGCGGGCGACGAGGTGCGGTGCACCGGGGGGCTGGCGGCGCGACTGGGCTGAGCCGTCCGGGAAGCGGCCCTCGGTTTCTCCACCCGGGAGCCTTGTCACCCAGCGGCCTTTTTCGCCCGGATGCGAGATTTTTCCTCCGGATCGGCATCCGGCACCGGCCCTGGGACGTATCTCATATGAGGCAAGTTGAAGGAGGAACGACATGGCCATCTTCAGCAGCCTGATGCCCGCGATGCGGGATCATGGCGACGACTGGTCGAGCCACGGTCACGGCGACCACGGCCACGACCATCACGGCGACCACGGTGACCACAGCGACCACGGTCGCGGCGACCACGGTGACCACGGCCACGGCGACCGTCACGGCCACGGCGGCTACTGATCACCCACGCCGCTGAGCGGACCGGAGACCGAAGGCTCCGGTCCGCTCCGCCGGTCCCCGAGGAACGCACCCCATGGCGCATCCCCTGCGGCGTCTGCTCCCGCCGGCCGAGAGTGCCGACGCCGTGGTCGCGGCCGCTCCCCCGGTGCCCCCGCGCGAGGTGTTCCGGCGGTTCTGGCCGTACACCCGCGGCGGCCGGCGCTGGCTCGTGCCCGTCGTCCTGTTCAGCCTGGCCGGTCCCCTCGTCGACGCGGCCGAACTGTGGCTCTTCAAACTGGTCGTGGACGACGTGCTCGTCCCCCGCGACCTGCACCCCTTCCTGTGGATAGCGCCGGCCTTCCTGGGCCTGGTCGTCTGCTCCGGCGTCCTCGGCTTCGCCGACGACGTCACCTCCACCTGGGTCGGCGAGCGCTTCCTGCTCGCCCTCCGTGCCGACGTGTTCCGGCACGTCCAGGGTCTGTCGCTCGGCTTCTTCGAGCGCCGGCGGCTCGGGGACGTGCTGTCCCGGGTCACGGGCGACGTCGACGCGGTGGAGACGTTCCTGCTCTCCGGAGTGGCGGACGCCCTCTACTACGTGGTCCGCCTCGGTGTCTTCCTCGGCCTGCTGTGCTACCTGCGCTGGGACCTGACCCTGCTCGCCCTGGCCGTCGTGCCGCTGTTCTGGGGCGCCGCCCGGCACTTCTCGCGGCTGGTCAAGCAGGCGTCCCGGGAACGCAGACGGCGCAGCGGCTCGCTCAGCGCGGTCGCCGAGGAGTCGCTGGGCAACGTCCTGCTGGTGCAGGCGTACAACCGGCAGGGCTGGGAGGAGCGCCGGTTCGAGCGGGAGAGCCTCGGCCGGTTCCGGGCGACGATGGCCTCGGCGCGGATCCGTGCCGTCTACCGGCCCGTCGTGGAGGTCATCGAGGTGGCCGGCGGCCTCGTCGTGATGGGCCTGGGCACGTGGAAGCTGGCCCAGGGGCAGCTGACGCTCGGCGGACTGCTGGTCTTCCTCGCACTGATCGGCAAGCTGTACGGCCCGGTCCGCGGGCTGTCCCGCCTCGGCACGACCTTCTACGCGGCCTCCGCCTCGGCGGAACGGATCATCGAACTGCTGGACCAGCGGCCCCAGGTGACCGAGGCACCCGGCGCCCGGCGGACCGGCCGCGCGCGGGGCGAGCTGGAGTTCGACGGGGTGTGGTTCCGTTACCCCGGCGCCCCGTCCTGGGCACTGTCGGACGTGTCCTTCCACGTGGCACCCGGCGAGACGCTCGCGCTGGTCGGTGCCAGCGGGGCGGGCAAGTCGACCGTCGCCAAGCTCCAGCTGCGCTTCTACGACCCCGACCGGGGGGCGGTCCGCCTGGACGGGACCGACCTGCGGCAGCTGCGCCTGTCCGACGTGCGGGAGAGCGTCGCGGTGGTGCTCCAGGAGACGCTCGTCTTCCACGGCACCGTCCGGGACAACATCGCCTACGGCCGGCCGGGGGCCACGGACGCCGATATCGTCGCGGCGGCGCGGGCGGCGGACGCGCACGAGTTCATCGAGCTGCTCCCCGAGGGC
>NZ_BNBF01000020.1:42910-45515 GCF_014654935.1 Streptomyces capoamus | reverse complement strand
TACGACACCCTCGTCGGCCAGCGCGGCCGCACCCTGTCCGGCGGACAGTGCCAGCGGCTGGCGATCGCCCGCGCGATGATCCGGGACGCGCCCGTGCTGCTCCTGGACGAACCGACGGCCGGGCTCGACATCCGGTCGGGCCGTCGGATCATGGACCCGCTGCGCCGGCTCATGGCCGGGCGGACCACGGTCGTCATCTCCCACAACCTGCTGACCGTCCGCGACGCCACCCGCATCGCCGTCCTCGACCACGGCCGGATCGTGGAGCACGGCGCCCACGACGACCTGCTCGGGCACGACGGCACCTACGCCCGACTGCACCGGCTGAACAGCGGAGCGGTGCTGCCATGAGCGTCTCCGCCGCACCCGGCGCCCCGGCCCCGCCCCTGCCTCCGGGCACCGAGCCGGTCCCGGGCTACGAGATCCTGGCCTGCCTGGCCCGCACCGGCTGGCTGGACGTCTACGACGCCTGGAGCGCGGAACGCGACTGCCGGTGCGTCCTGAAGACGGTGCGCCCGGACCGGCGCGGCGAGCGGCGGCTGACGGAGCGGCTGCTGCGCGAGGGGCGGTGGCTGCGGGAGTTCACCCACCCGCACCTGGTCCGCGCCTACGACGTCCACACGGACCCCGAACCGCTCGTCGTCCTGGAGACGCTGACCGGTGAGACGCTGTCCCACCTGCTGCACCGGCTGCGGCACCGGCCGGCCGCGACGGACGTGGCGCTGCTCGGGGTGCAGCTGTGCTCCGCCGTCCACTACCTGCACGGCCGGGGCCTGCTGCACCTGGACCTCAAGCCGTCGAACGTGGTGGTGGACCGCGGGCTGGTGAAGGTGCTGGACCTGAGCACCGCCCGGCCCCCGGGGCCCGCCCCGCCGGGCGTGGGCACCCGCGGTTACCTCGCCCCGGAGCAGGCCCGTGGCGTACCGCTCACGGCCGCCGCCGACGTGTGGGGCATCGGCACCACCCTGTTCGAGGCCGCCTGCGGCGCCCTGCCGTTCGCGCGCCCCACGACCGGCGACAGCCGTACCGGGACCGGCACCGGCGGCCCGGACGGCCGGTGCCCGCGGCCGGAGCGGACCGCGCCGCCGGCCGGGTCCCGGCGGCGGCTGCCGCCCGCGCTCGCCGCCGCCGTCGACGCCTGCCTGCGGCCCGATCCCGCGGCGCGGCCCACCGTCGACGCACTGGCCGCCGCGCTGGAGGCCGTCCTGCCGGCACCGCGCCGCGGCCGGTGAGCGGCCGGTGCACGCCCGGTCCGGTCCGGGAGGCCGGTCAGGCCTGAGAGGTCGTGACCTGTGCCTTCTGCAGCTGGGCGGTGGCCAGGACGGTGCCGTCGGATGACACCAGCCGGGCAGCGGAGTACCGGGTGAGGTCGCCGGGCACCGCCACGCCCCAGTTGCCGTGCCCGTCACGCAGGGTGAAGTCGCCCGCCCGCAGGCTCGTGCCGTCCGGGCGGTCCAGGTAGCAGGTGACCGGGCCGTCGTGCCGGCTGCCGGTCAGGGCGACGGACACGAAGACCCAGCCGGGCGGCCCCGGGTGGGCGTAGACCTCGCCGACGTCCTGCCCGCCGCGCCCGGCCGGGGTCATGTCCCCGACCATCACGGGCTCGGACTGCTCGGTGGCGGGCGGAGAGGCGACGACCTCCTCGACGGCGGTGCCGATCGCCCAGCCGGCGAATCCGACGGCGACGGCGAGCGTGGCCCCGACCACCGCGACCCGGACCCGGGGCCGCCGGGCGCCGCGGTGCGGGCCCGGGCGGGAGCGGCCGGGCGCGCGCCGCTGCCCCTCGGACACGCCCGCCCGCCGGGCCAGACCGCGCGCCACCCGGGTCTCGAAGCCGGGCGGCGGCTCACGGTCCGGCAGCAGGCCGACCAACCGGTCACCGACCTGGGTCAGTTGCCGGACGTACTCCCGGCAGTCCGCGCACCGGTCCAGATGGGCGACCGCCTCGGCCCGCTCCCAGCCGGACAGCACGCCCAGCGCCAGCTCGGGGCCGATCTCCCGCAACTGCTCGCAGTCCACGTCACCGGACATGGTCGCCTCGCTTCGCAGACGCGGTGGCGGTGCGCAGTTTCGCCATCGCCGTCCTGATCCGCGTCTTGGCGGTGCCCAGCGGGATCCGTTCCGCGTCGGCGACCTGCCGGGCCGTCATGCCGTAGATCCCGGCCATCATCAGCGCCCTGGCCTGCTCCCGTGGCAGCCGCGCCAGGGCGGCCCGGACCTGGGCGGAGGCCTCGTCGGCCAGCGCCCACCGCTCGGGCGTCTCGGTGACGGCGTCCAGCAGGTCCTCGAGGTCCTCGGGTGCCATCGGCTCCGTCCGCCGGGCGCGGACGGCGTCGACGGCCAGGTTGTGCGCGATGCTCGTCAGCCAGGTCATGACCGAGCCGCGGCGCGAGTCGTAGATCTGCGCATGACGCCACGCACGCTCGAACGTCTGCTGGGCGACGTCCTCGGCGAGTTGCTGGTCCCCGGTGACGGCCCTGGCCACACCGAAGACCCGATGCTGGAACCTCCGTACGAAGAGCACGGCCAGCTCCGGGTCCCCGGCAGCCAGACCGGACAGCAGAGCATCGTCCGGGAGGCGGCCGTTCGGGAACCGGTTTCCCGA
>NZ_BNBF01000020.1:40268-42866 GCF_014654935.1 Streptomyces capoamus | reverse complement strand
CACACCTCTGTATACGTTCGACGGCCGCCAGGGGATTGCCCGTCCCCCGGCCCGCTCGCCGCGGAAGATCACATGCCCATTCTGCGCCGGCCGGGCGCGCCCCGCACGCCGTCAGTGGCCGTTCTGCGCCAGCCGCAGCAGATGGTCCGCCAGCGCCTGTCCCCCGGTGGGGTTCCGGCTGATCAGCAGCAGGGTGTCGTCGCCGGCGATCGTGCCCAGGATGTCGTGCAGCTCCGCCTGGTCGATGGCGGAGGCCAGGAACTGCGCGGCACCCGGCGGAGTGCGCAGGACCACCAGGTTCGCCGACGCCTCCGCGGAGATCAGCAGCTCCTGGGAGAGCCGCCGCATCCGCTCCTCCTTCGCCGACTCCCCGAGCGGGGCGCGCGGCGTGCGGAATCCGCCCTCGCTCGGCACCGCGTAGATCAGGTCGCCGTCGGTGTTGCGGATCTTCACCGCGTTCAGCTCGTCGAGGTCCCGGCTGAGCGTCGCCTGCGTGACGTTCAGCCCGTCGTCCGCGAGCAGCTTGGCCAGCTGGCTCTGCGACCGCACCGGCTGCCGGTTGAGGATGTCCACGATCCGGCGGTGCCGCGCGGTGCGGGTCTGCGGCACCGCGGGCCCGGCCCCCGCCGCCTGCTCGTGATCCTGCGCCTGGCTCATCGTCGTCTCATTCTCCGGATCGTCCGTCCCCGTCCACCGGGCTCGCCGCGTCGAGGATGCCGGGCAGCGCCCGGAGCAGCGCACCCGCCTCGTCGTCGCGGAGATTGAGCGGCGGCATGAGCCGTACGACGTCGGGGGCGGGCGCGTTCACCAGGAACCCGGCCTCCTGGGCCGCCTGCTGCACCTGAGGTGCGTGCGGCCCGGTGAGCACGATACCCAGGAGCAGACCCGCGCCCCGGACATAATCGATCATCGGGTGGTTCAGCGCCTCGATTCCCTCCCGCAGCCGCTCGCTCTGCCGCTTGACGTTGTCGAGCAGGTCCTCGCCTGCGATCGTGTCGAGCACGGCGAGGCCGGCGGCGCAGGCGACCGGGTTGCCGCCGAAGGTGGTGCCGTGGTGGCCGGGGCGGAGCAGTTCGGCGGCCCGGCCGAAGGCCACGGTCGCGCCGAGCGGCAGTCCGCCGCCGAGCTGCTTGGCGAGGGTGACCACGTCGGGCAGCACGCCCTCGTGGGCCTGGTACTCGAACCAGGTGCCGGTCCGGCCGATGCCGGTCTGCACCTCGTCCAGGACCAGCAGCGCGCCGGTGGCGGCGGTGATCGCGCGGGCCGCCTTCAGGTAGCCGGCCGGGGGCACGACCACGCCGTTCTCGCCCTGGATCGGCTCGATGACGACGAGGGCGGTCTCCTCGGTCACCGCGGCGGCCAGCGCCTGGGCGTCGCCGTAGGGCACGTGGGTGACCTCGCCGGGCAGCGGCAGGAAGGGTTCCTGCTTGGCGGGCTGGCCGGTGAGCGCGAGGGCGCCCATGGTGCGGCCGTGGAAGCCGCCGTCGGCGGCGACCATGCGGGTGCGCCCGGTGAGCCGGCCGATCTTGAACGCGGCCTCGTTGGCCTCGGCGCCGGAGTTGCAGAAGAAGACCCGGCCGTCCCGGCCGAAGAGCTGGAGCAGCCGTTCGGCGAGGGCGACGGTGGGTTCGGCCAGGAAGAGGTTGGAGACGTGGCCGAGGGAGGCGATCTGGCCGCTCACCGCCTCGACGATCGCGGGGTGGGCGTGGCCGAGGGCGTTGGTGGCGATGCCGCCCACGAAGTCGAGGTACTGCTTGCCGTCGGCGTCCCACAGCCGGGTGCCCTCGCCGCGGACGAGGGGCAGGCGCGGGGTGCCGTAGTTGTTCATGAGCGCGCCCTGCCACCGCTGGGTCAGTTCCTGGTTGCCCGTCACTGTGTGTCCCCCTCGGACTCGTCGGACTCGTCGGACTCGTCGGGCCCGTCGGGCACGACCATGGTGCCGATGCCCTCGTCGGTGAAGATCTCCAGCAGGATCGAGTGCGGGACCCGGCCGTCGATGACGCGGGCGGTCGTCACGCCGTTGCGCACGGCGTGCAGGCAGCCCTCCATCTTCGGCACCATGCCGGAGGACAGCTCCGGCAGCAGCTTCTCCAGCTGGGACGCGGTGAGGCGGCTGATCACCTCGTCGCTGTGCGGCCAGTCCTCGTAGAGGCCCTCGACGTCGGTGAGGACCATGAGGGTCTCGGCGCCCAGTGCCGCAGCGAGTGCCGCAGCCGCCGTATCAGCATTGACGTTGTAGACATGTCCGTCGTCCTGTGAGCGGGCGATCGAGGAGACGACCGGGATGCGGCCGTCGGCGAGCAGCGCCTCGACGGCGCCGGTGTCGATCGCGGTGATCTCGCCGACCCGGCCGATGTCGACGCGTTCGCCGTCGATCTCGGGCTGGTGCCTGGTCGCGGTGATGGTGTGCGCGTCCTCGCCGGTGAGGCCGACCGCGAGCGGTCCGTGCCGGTTGAGCAGGCCGACCAGTTCGCGCTGCACCTGCCCGGCGAGCACCATCCGGACCACGTCCATGGCGTCCTCGGTGGTGACGCGCAGGCCCGCCTTGAACTCGCTGACGATGCCGTGCCGGTCGAGGGCGGCGCTGATCTGCGGGCC
>NZ_BNBF01000020.1:32321-40221 GCF_014654935.1 Streptomyces capoamus | reverse complement strand
GCCGCCGTGCACGACGACCGGCCGGAGGCCGGCGTGGTGCAGGAACACGACGTCCTGGGCGAACGCGGCCTTCAGGTCCTCGTCCACCATGGCGTTGCCGCCGAACTTGATGACGACCGTCCTGCCGTTGTGCCTGACCAGCCAGGGCAGCGCCTCGATGAGGATCCGGGCCTTCGGCAGGGCCGTGTGCTTGCGAGTGCTCATGACGAGTAGGCGCTGTTCTCGTGGACGTAGTCGGCGGTCAGGTCGTTGGTCCAGATGGTCGCGGTCTCGGGGCCCGCCGCGAGGTCGGCGACGATGTGGATCTCGCGGTAGCGCATGTCGACCAGTTCCCGGTCCTCGCCGACGGAACCGTTCTTGCACACCCAGACGCCGTTGATGGCGACGTTCAGCTGGTCGGGTTCGAAGGCGGCCCGGGTGGTGCCGATCGCGGAGAGCACGCGCCCCCAGTTGGGGTCCTCCCCGTGGAGGGCGCACTTCAGGAGGTTGTTGCGGGCGATGGAACGGCCCACCTCGACGGCGTCCTCCTCGCTGGCGGCGTTGATCACCTCGACCTTGATGTCCTTGCTGGCACCCTCGGCGTCACCGATGAGCTGCCGGCCCAGGTCGTCGCAGACCCGCCGGACGGCCTCGGCGAACTCGTCGTGGCCGGGGGTGACACCGGAGGCGCCGGAGGCGAGCAGCAGGACGGTGTCGTTGGTGGACATGCAGCCGTCGGAGTCGACGCGGTCGAAGGTGACCCTGGTGGCCGCGCGCAGGGCCTGGTCCAGCTCCTCGGCGCCGAGGTCGGCGTCGGTGGTGAGGACGACGAGCATGGTGGCCAGACCCGGGGCGAGCATGCCGGCGCCCTTGGCCATGCCGCCGACGGTCCAGCCGGCCCCGCCGGTGACGACGGACGTCTTGTGGACGGTGTCGGTGGTCTTGATGGCGATGGCGGCCTTCTCGCCGCCGTGCTCGGACAGCTGGGCGGCGGCCGTCTCCAGCCCCGGGAGCAGCTTGTCCATGGGCAGCGGCACGCCGATCAGGCCGGTGGAGCAGACGGCGATCTCGATGGCGCCGCGGCCGAGGACCTCGGCGGCCTTCTCGGCGGTGGCGTGGGTGTCCTGGAAGCCCTTCGGGCCCGTACAGGCGTTGGCGCCGCCGGAGTTGAGGACGACCGCCGAGACCTGGCCGCTCTTGAGGACCTGCTCGGACCAGAGCACCGGCGCGGCCTTCACACGGTTGGAGGTGAAGACGCCCGCGGCGGCACGGCGGGGCCCGTTGTTGACCACGAGGGCCAGGTCGGGATTGCCGTTCTCCTTGATCCCGGCGGCGATGCCCGCCGCCGTGAACCCTTTGGCTGCCGTGACGCTCACTGCATCTCCTCGTTCGCTTCTCCGCCCGCGCAGCGCGCCGGTGCGGCTCTCATCGTCGTCTGCGGCCCGGTGGCTGCCCGCGCGTCGCTCACGGTGCGACTCCGATCGTGGAAAGCCCGGTGGTCTCGGGGAGACCCAGGGCGATGTTCATGCTCTGGACGGCACCGCCCGCGGTGCCCTTGGTCAGGTTGTCGATGGCGCTGATCGCGATGACGCGGCCCACCGCCGCGTCGTAGGCGACCTGTACCTGGACGGCGTTGGAACCCTGTACGGACGCCGTCGCGGGCCAGTGGCCCTCGGGGAGCAGGTGGACGAAGGGCTCGTCGGCGTAGGCCTTCTCGTAGGCGGCGCGCACCGCGTCCGCCGTGACCCCCGCGACGGCCTTGGCGCTGCACGTGGCGAGGATGCCGCGGGGCATCGGCGCGAGGGTCGGTGTGAAGGAGACCGCGACCCGCTCGCCCGCCGCCCCGCTCAGGTTCTGGATCATCTCGGGGGTGTGCCGGTGGCCGCCGCCGACGCCGTACGGCGACATGGAGCCCATCACCTCGCTGCCGAGCAGGTGCGGCTTGGGCGCCTTGCCCGCGCCGGAGGTGCCGGAGGCGGCGACGATCACGGCCTCGGGCTCGGCGAGGTGGGCCGCGTAGGCCGGGTACAGGGCGAGGGAGACGGCGGTCGGGTAGCAACCGGGCACCGCGATGCGCTTGGACCCCTCCAGCGCGGCGCGGGCGCCCGGCAGTTCGGGGAGGCCGTAGGGCCAGGTGCCGGCGTGCGGGGAGCCGTAGAAGGCCTCCCAGTCGGCCGGGTCCTGCAGCCGGAAGTCGGCGCCCATGTCGATGACGAGGACATCGGGGCCGAGCTGCTCGGCGACGGCGGCGGACTGCCCGTGCGGCAGCGCGAGGAAGACGACGTCGTGCCCGGCGAGCGCCTCCGGGGTGGTCTCGGCCAGTACCCGGCCGGCCAGCGGCAGCAGGTGCGGCTGGAGCGCGCCGAGCCGCTGTCCGGCGTTGGAGTTGCCGGTCAGGGCACCGATCTCGACCTCGGGGTGTGCGAGGAGCAGGCGCAGGACCTCTCCGCCCGCGTATCCGCTCGCTCCGGCCACCGCCGCACGTACCGCCATGTCCACCCTCCTCCAGATGGCATGACTATACGTATCGCTGCACTTTTATGCAATCGGTTTGGGGAGCATCACCCAGCGCGAGACGACGAAGGTGACCGGGACCGCCACGGCCGAGGCGAGCAGCGGGGCGAAGCGGCTGCCGGCGTGCAGCACGTCGACGATCAGGTACACCCCCGCCGTGGTGACCAGCAGGTTGGTCACGTTCGTCAGCGGGAAGAGCAGGAACTTCCGCCAGGTGGGCCGGATCCGGTAGGTGAAACGCGCATTCAGGAAGAAGGAGCCGACCATGCTCAGCGCGAAGGCCAGGACGTGCGCCGCGAGATAGGGCAGGCCGGTCAGGAACACCAGGTAAAGGCAGTAGTACGTCGCCGTGTTCACGACACCGACCGCCGCGAAGGTGAGAATCTGCCGCATCAGGGGATGAGATCTTTCGTCCGTTCCACATTGGTCGCCTTCACCAGGAAGTGCGGGCGCCCCTTCACCTCGTAGTAGATGCGGCCGGTGTACTCCCCGATGACTCCCAGCATGACCATCTGGACGCCCGCGAGAGCGGTCACGGCGGTGATGATGGTCACATAGCCGGGCGTCTGGACGCCGTTGACGAGCGCGGCGCCCACGATCCAGGCGGTGTACAGGCCCGCGCACAGCAGCAGGCCCAGCCCCAGCCAGAGCGCGGCGCGCAGCGGGCGGTTGTTGAAGGACAGCAGGCCGTCGAGGCCGTAGTTGAGCAGGCCGCGCAGGTTCCAGGAGCTGCGGCCGGCCTCGCGCACGGCGTTGTCGTACTCGAAGGTGGTGCTCGGGAAGCCCACCCAGGCGAACAGGCCCTTGGAGAAACGGTTGTACTCGGTCAGGCCCAGCACCGCGTCCACCACCCGGCGCGACAGCAGCCGGAAGTCCCCGACCCCGTCGATGAGTTCGACGTCGACCAGGCGGTTGACAAGCCGGTAGTACAGCCGGGCGGTGAGGGTCCGGGTGAACCGGTCGCCGGTGCGGGTGCGCTGGGCGATGACCTGGTCGTGGCCCTGTTCTCGCAGCTCCACCATGCGCTTGATCAGCGCCGGGGGGTGCTGGAGGTCGGCGTCCATGACGATCACCGAGTCGCCCGAGGCGTGCCGCAGGCCGGCGAGCAGGGCCGCCTCCTTGCCGAAGTTGCGGCTGAAGGAGACGTAGCGCACCCGGGGGTCCAGGCCGGCCAGGTCCTCCAGGACGGCGAGCGTACGGTCGCGGCTGCCGTCGTCCACGTACACGAACTCCATGTCGTGTCCCAGGGGCAGCAGTTCCTCGGCGGCCTTCTGCACCTGGAGGTGGAACCGGGCGAGGACGTCCTCCTCGTTGTAGCAGGGCGCGACGATCGATATCAGCATGCGGGGGTCCCCCTGGGCGCGGTCAGCGAGCGGCGGTCACGCGCTCGCGCGGTGGTGTGGTCGCGGACGGCGTCGCGGCGCGCCGGCGGCGGACGGCGCCACCGGCGGTGAGCAGGACGAGGGTGAGCAGCGAGGCGCCCCCGACCGTCGTGCCCAGCCGCAGACCGGGTGGATGGAAGGTGCAGGTCAGCGTGGTGGCGGTACCGTCCAGAGGGACGGCGATCAGGCCGTGGAAGTCGCCGGCGGGCCGCTCGGGGCCGTCCCCGGCGGCGCACCGCCAGCCGGCGATCCGGGGCGCCGCGACGACGGCGGTGCCCTCGCTGCCGGCGGGCAGCCGGGCCCGCAGGGTGCCGTCGGAGACGGTCACCCGGGTGGCACCGGCCGCCTTCAGCCGGGCGGCGGCGCGGTCCAGCCGGACGGTGTCGAGGCAGCCGACGGCGCCGGGCGGGACGCGGCCGGGCCGGTCCGGCGTCAGCTCGATCCGCAGCCGCCCGGAGGCGGGAGCGGTGCCCAGCGGCTCCATGGCGGCGCGGTTGCGCGGGACGACGGACCGGAACCGGGCGGGCTCCGCGGCGCCGGCCAGCCGCGCGGTGCCGGAGAAGTGCGGGGCCCAGAGGTGGACCCGGGTGCCGGCCGGGCACCGGGCGGTGATCACGGGCCGGGCCAGGGCGTTCCCGGTGCCGACCCGGCGGCTCGGGACCGGCCGCCCGCCGTCGTCGTGCACGGTGACCCGGGGCACGGTGTAGACGCGGCTGCCGAGCAGCAGTTCCTGGTTGCGGTACGGCGACGGCCCGAAGGGCGTGCCGTCGGGTGCGGCCCGGACGGTGACCAGGGGCGGCACGTCCCGCCGGGTGACGGTGACCGGACCGCCGCCCGGGAGCACGTGCTTCTGGTGCGGGTCGGGCGGGGAGTGCACCCGGGCGCCGACCGAGAAGACGACGTCCGTGACGGCGTTGTCCAGGCTCTGCACGCTCCGGCCGCGCGAGGTCCAGCCGTCGCCGAGCGCGGTGAGCGTGCGGCTGAGCACGTCCGCGGTCAGGCTGCTGTAGTACTGGGCGCCCTCGCCGCCCACCAGCAGCGGGTCGTTGCCGACGGTCTGCTCGCGGCCGGGGTCGGTGCGGTACCGGGGCCAGCCGTCGGCCCCGGCGACCGCCGCCGCCTGGGTGCGCTGCCGCTCGCCCCAGGGCGCGTAGTCGTCCATGTGCGCGAGACGCATCCGGCCGGCCACGGCGTAGGTGGCGGCGCTCTCACCGGCCTGCACACCGAGCAGCAGGACGGCGGCCAGCCCGGCGAGCCGGGTGCGGCGCCCGGCGCGGGCCAGCAGGAGCAGTCCCGTGAGGGCGCCCGCGGAGGCGGGCAGCAGCACCGGCCAGGTGTACCAGCCGGCCGGCGCGCCGCGGGCGGCGGCGACGGTGATCAGCGCCAGCAGCGCGGCCGCGGCGCCGAGCGCGCGCCGGTCGGGGACGCCGTACGCCAGTGCGTGCCAGGCGGCGATCACCAGCAGGCCGCACAGCACGAACGCCTGCCGGTAGGGGCTGCCCTGCGGGGTGGCGAAGGCGTGCCAGACCAGGTGGGTGGGGCCCCACTGGAGGGAGAGGGCCACCGCGAGGACCAGCGCCGTCCAGCCGGCGCGGACCGGGACCGGGACCGCCCGGTGGAAGGGCAGCGCCAGGGCGAGGAGCAGGGCGGTGAGGCCGACGTACAGGGCCGGGGAGCCGAAGCCGTAGGTGGCGGGCAGCAGCCGCGCGGCGACGTCCTCGACGGGCACGGGGGCGAACCGGCGGACGCGGCCGGGGTAGGCGTGCCGCGTGCCGAAGTAGACGACCGTCACCAGCGGGGCGGCCAGGCCCACGCCGAGGACGGTGGTGAGGACGGCGCGGCCCGCCGTCGCGAGCGCCCGTCGGCGCGGCGGCCGGGCGAGCAGCAGGCGCAGCAGCAGGACCAGGCCGGCGCCGAGGGTGGCCATGTAGGCGGTGTAGAAGTTGGCGGTCCAGGCGAGGGCGACGGTCAGGACGCCGGGCAGGATCCGGCGTCCGGCGAGCGCGCGTTCGCCGGTCAGGCACAGCAGCGGCAGGGCGATCAGGCCGTCGAGCCACATCGGGTTGTAGGAGGCGTCGGCCAGGCTCCAGCCGCACAGCGCGTACGAGGCACCGAGCAGACCGGCCGCCCACCAGCGGCCGGGCCGCAGGGTGAGCAGCAGCCAGGCCATGGCCGCCGCCGCGGAGGCGGTCTTGAGCAGGGTGAGGGCGTAGACGGCGAGGTCGATCCGGTCGCGGGGGAAGAGGGCGACGAGCGGGGCGAACGGACTGCCGAGGTAGGTGCCGAGGTCGGGCAGGAAGGAAGCGCCGTAGCCGGACTGCCAGTTGACGAGCAGGCCGCCCTGGGCCCTGCCGTGCAGCAGGTCCCACAGGTGGGCGTGGAAGGGGACGTACTGGTTGCCGAGGTCGTTGACGTCGCGGGTGCGGGGGCCGAGGGGGTAGCTGCGCGCCAGCGTGTCACCGGCGCAGAGGGCGGTGAGCGTGACGGCCGCGGCGAGCAGGGCGGCGGCCCGCCGCGGTGCGCGGGGCGAGAGTAAGCGGTCCATGTGCCGTGCGGCCCCCAGCGAATGCATTCCGTCGATTTCGCCGACTTAGACGGGCCTTCTTTCCGCATGGTTGTGCGCTCACCGAAAAGTGGGGCGGGTATCTCCGAATACGGGAAACTCCGCGTAAATTCACGGGGTTACGGGAAAACAGCGGTTTTCCGAGGGGTGATTTCCGGGTGAACCGTGGGGGCTGCCACCGGCGGGGCGGCAACCCCCGGTCGTGGTTACTTCCGCTTGATCCGCAGGAAGGTGACGGAGTTCGCCGGGAAGGTGTACGTGAACGTCCGCGCGACTCCGGTGAGGGTGGAGGTCCGCGGGGCGACCGCCGTGGACGTCTCGGTGTTGACCGCGTCCGGTGCGGCGGCGAGCGTGGTCACCCGGGCCCTGGAGGCGACCCGGTCGGTGCCGAGGTCGATGGCCGTGCGGGCGGCGGCGGACTGGGCGTTGACGACCTTGACGATCAGCTCGCCGGTCTTCGCGTCCCGGGTGACGACCTGGCGGAACGGCTCGGCCGGCTTGTCGTCGGTGAAGCGGCCCCACTCCTGGCCGTCGAGGTAGAGGGTGACCTGGCGGCCGCGCACCTTGATGTCGATGTCGTAGGCGCGGCCGGTGTCGATCGAGCCGTCCTTGGAGACCAGTGTCGACTTGCCGCCGTCCACGGCCTGCTCGACCGCCGACCGGGTGTTGTTCCAGCCGCCCAGGTTCCACCAGTAGTAGCTGCCGGTGTCCTTGACGCCGAAGGCGACCAGGAAGCCTTCCTTGCCGGACTTCTTGGTGGCCTTCACGTGCAGGTCGTAGTCGTGCCAGCCGGCGTCACCGGCCTGGACCATGGTGTTCTCGGCGGTGTCGTCCGTCTGGACGTACCGGCCGTCCTGCACGGCCCAGTTCCCGGTGCCGGTGTGGGTCCACTGCGCGGTGTCACCGGAGAAGTCGTCGCTCAGCAGGGTGCGGCCGTCGGCGGCGGTGACCCGCACGTCGTCGTAGGCGGCGCTGGTGTTCCAGGTGGACAGGCCGACGGCGCCGGTGACGGGTCGGTCCAGGCCCGGGGTGCCGGTGGCCGTGCTGGGCACCACCCGGTCGCCCACGTTGGTCATGAACAGCTTCTGGATTTCGTAGTTCGCCGAGCCCCAGGAGGCGTGGTTGTCGAACCACACCAGGTCCGGCCTCCACTGCACGTAGTCCTCGTTGGCGAACAGCGGGGCGTAGGAGGCGAGCTCGACGACGTCCGCGTTGCGCTCCAGGCCGGTCATGTAGGCCGCCTCGGCGAGGCCGTTGCCGAAGGTGTTGCCCTGGGAGGCGTACTCGCCGAGGAAGACCTTCGGGCCGGAGCGGTCGTAGGAGTCGTAGCGGTCGTTGTTCCGCAGGAACCACTGGGGGCTGTTGTAGTAGTGCTCGTCGACCATGTCGACCTTGGCGTCCCGGTTGAGTTTCCAGGCCTTGTCGAAGACGGAACCGGCGTCGTCGGGACCGGAGTTGGAGA
>NZ_BNBF01000020.1:10596-32273 GCF_014654935.1 Streptomyces capoamus | reverse complement strand
TCACCCGTATGTTCGGGTACTTCGCCCGGACGGCCGCGCGGAACCGCTGGAAGCGGGCGAAGAACTCGTCCGGCAGGTTCTCCTCGTTGCCGACCTCGATGTGGGTGAGGTGGAAGGGCTTGGGGTGGCCCATCCCGGCGCGCACCTTGCCCCACTTCGAGGAGGCGGGTCCGTTGGCGAACTCGATGAGGTCGAGGGTGTCCTGGACGTGCCGTTCGAGCAGGGCGTCGTCGGCGACGGCCTGGTTCTGGCCGCAGCCGGTGACGAGGGCCGGCACGACGGGCAGCGGCATGGCGCCGATGTCCTCGGCGAAGCGGAAGTACTCGTAGTAGCCGAGGCCGTAGCTCTGGTTGTAGCCCCAGAAGTTCGCGTTCGTGGCGCGGGTCTCGACCGGGCCCACGGTGTCCTTCCACTGGTAGGAGCGCTTGCGCTGCCAGCCGGAGGCCTCGCTGTAGTCCTGCATGGAGCCCGTGTTGACCAGGCAGCCGCCGGGGAAGCGGACGAAGCCCGGGTGCAGGGCGGCGACCTTCTCGGCGAGGTCCTCGCGCAGGCCGTTGGGCTCGTGCCGGTAGGTGTCGCGCGGGAACAGGGAGACCATGTCCAGGCCGGTCGCGGCGTCGGCGGCCACGGTGAGCCGGCCGGTGGTGCTGGTGCGGGTGGCCGTCAGGGAGGCCCGGTACCGGGCCCAGCCGTTCTTCTTCACGGTGATCCGCCGGGCGGTCGCGAGCGTGCCGCCGGAGTCCTGGAGGGTGACGGTCAGGGCGCTGCCGGCCTCGGCGCGGGCCCAGACCGAGAAGTCGTACCTCTTGCCGTCCTGCACGGCGATGCCGGTGTTGTAGCCGGTGTTGGTCACGGCGGACCCGGCGTCCAGCGCGAGGTAGTCGCGGTTGCGGTCGTTGAGGCGGCCGGCGTCGTCGACCACCCGCGCGGTACCGGAGACCGTCCACGCGGTCAGCGGGGTGTACGACCCGTTGTCGTCGGCGGAGTACTCGAAGGACCGGTTCTGCACGAGTTCGGCGTACAGGCCGCCGTCGGCCGCGCGGTTGATGTCCTCGAAGAAGACGCCGTACATCGCCTTGCCGATCTCCGGCCCGCGGGCGGCGGGGTCGACGGTGATCGTGTAGTCGGTGGTGTCCTCGGCGTGGGCGGGGGCGGGGAGGGCGGTCGCGGCGAGCAGGACGGCGCTCGCCGACAGACCGAGTCTGCGGCGGGTGGTGCGTGACATGGATACTCCGCGGCTCTGAGTGTTCGAAATATCAGACATTGGTCAGCACTTCGAACGGCAAGATAGGGATAGGACGTGCACACGTCAATGGGATGACCTACGCCTTCACCGGCATACGTCCATGAGGGCGTGCCGCGCCGCCCCCGTAAGCTCGCACCATGGATGCGCTGACGCCGCACCGCGACGCGCGGGAGTACTGGCCGGTGCCGGACGTCCTGGCCCACCTGGCCGGGCGCTGGCGTGTCGAGCGTGCCGTGCGGGACCTGGCGGGCGGCGCCGAGGGGCACTTCACCGGCACCACCGTCTTCGGGCCGCTGGCGGACGGCGGGCTGCTGCACGAGGAGTCCGGCACCTTCACCTGGCAGGGGACGGCCCGCCCGGCCACCCGGACCCTGCGGTTCCTGCCGGGGCCCACGCCCGGCCGGGCGGACGTGCGGTTCGCCGACGGGCGGCCCTTCCACGAGCTGGACCTGACCACCGGGCACTGGATCGCCGGCCACCCCTGCGCGGCCGACTTCTACCGGGGCGAGTTCACCGTCCGGGACGCCGACCGCTGGCGCACGGTGTGGCGGGTCGGCGGCCCCGCGAAGGACCTGGTGCTGACCACGGACTACGTGCGCGAACGCTGAGCCGGGATCCCGTCGAAGCGGAGGTTCCAGCGGCCGGCGCGGCCGGAGACCGTGGTCGTGGACAGCGGGCGGACGTCGATGTTCCAGTAGCTCGACGGCGGCGCCTTCAGGGCGTACACCAGGGCCGCCCGGATCACGGACGGCTCGGCCACGGCGACGATCCGGCCGCCGTCGTCCGCCGGCCGGGTGTCCAGCCAGCCGCCGACCCGGGAGATGAACGCCAGCAGGGACTCCCCGCCGTGCGGGGTGGCGCGCGGGTCGGCGAGCCAGAAGTCCACCGCCTCCGGCTCCCGGGCCATCGCCTCCCCCAGCGTCAGCCCGCGCCAGCGGCCCATGTCGCAGTCCCGCAGCGCGAGCTGGACCAGCGGGGCGTACCCCAGGGCGTCGCCCGTGGCCCGGCTGCGCGGGGTCGGCGAGCAGTAGCGCAGCTCCGCCGCCGCCAGCGGCAGCAGCTCCCCGGCGGCGCGCTGCACCTCGTCCCAGCCGGCCTGGTTCAGCGGCCGGTCGTCCTCGAAGCGCTCCGCCGGCGGCGGGGCACCGCACGCGGCGGCGACGAACGTCACCCTCAGTGGCATGCGGTGATGGTGAGCCGCCGGGAGGTGCGGGTCAAGAGCCGTTACCGGTGAGTTACCAGAGGTATGCGCGGGCTTACCCGGCGGGAGTGTGCACCATCCACTGCTCCGGCCGGTCCAGCGGCCGGAAGCCGGCCTTGGCGTACACCCCGTGGGCGTCCCGCGTGGCCAGCAGGATCCGGCGCACCCCGAGGGGGACGAGGTGGTCGCGGATGCGGCCGGCGAAGGCCGTGCCGATGCCCTTGCCGCGCACCGCCGGGTCGACGTACACGTCCGCGAGCCAGGCGAACAGCGCCTGGTCGGTGACCACGCGCGCGTACGCCACCTGCTCGCCCGAGGCGGTGTCGTAGACCCCGAAGTTCAGCGAGTGCGCCATCGCCCGCTCATGCTGCTCCCGCGAGCGGCCGGTCGCCCAGTACGCGTCGGACGACAGCCAGCCGTGCACGCGGGCGGCGTCGACCCGTGCGGTGTCGGCGGAGAACTCGTAGCCGTCGGGCAGAACCGGTGTGTCGCTCATGGGGTGGATCATCACAGGACCGTCCGCCGCCGGGCGAGCGGATTTCCCAGGACCTCGTCGACGGCCGCCCGCAGCCGCCGGACGCCCTCCGCGATCTCCCCGGTGCCGGCCACCGCCGCGAAACTCAGCCGGACGTGGCCGGCGGGGGGTTCGGCGCTGAAGTAGGGGCGGCCGGGGGTGAGGGCGACGCCCGCGCGCAGCGCCGCCGCGGTCAGCGCGCCCTCGTCCGCGCCCTCGGGCAGCCGCAGCCACAGGTGGTAGCCGCCGGACGGGACGTGCGGCAGGGCGAGTTCGGGCAGCTGCCGGGCGAGGGCGCCCGTCATGGCGTCCCGCCGGGTCTTCAGCTCGGCCGAGAGCGCCCTCAGGTGGCGCGGCCAGGCCGGCGAGCCGACGAGTTCCAGGGCGGCCTCCTGCAGCGGCCGCGGCACGAAGAAGCTGTCCACGACCTGGATGGCGCGCAGCCGTTCCAGCACCGGCCCGTGCGCGGCCAGGGCGCTCACCCGGAAGCTGGGCGAGGTCGCCTTGGTCAGCGAGCCGACGTAAACGACGACACCGTCCGGGTCGTCGGCGGCCAGCGGGCGGGGCAGCGGGCCCGCGTCGGCGTGCACGAGCCGGCGCACGAAGTCGTCCTCGACCACGAACGCGCCGGCCTCGCGGGCGATGCGCAGCACCTCGGCGCGCCGGGCGGGCGACAGCACGGCACCGGTGGGGTTCTGGAACAGCGGCTGGCAGACGAAGACCCGGGCGCCGGTGGCGTGGAAGGCGTCGGCGAGCAGATCGGGCCGCACCCCGTCGGGGTCCACCGGCACCGGGACGGGCCGCAGGCCGGCCGCGCGGGCGAGGGCCAGCATGCCCGGATAGGTGGGCGATTCCACGAGCACGGGGGCGCCCGGCGGGGCGAGGGCGCGCAGGGCGGTGGCCAGCGCGGCCTGGCCGCCCGCCGCGATCAGCACCTCGGCCGCGGTGACGGCGCCGCCGATGCCGCGGGCGAACCACTCCCGCAGCTCCGGCAGTCCCTCCAGCGGCGGTCTGCCCCAGGCTCCGGGCCGCCGGCCGGCGCGGGCGAGCGCCGCGGCCATGGCCCGCTCCGGCTGCAGGCAGGGGTGCGGATAGCCGCCGTTGAACTCCAGCACCCCGGGCGGCGGCGCGGCCAGCGAGACGGTGACACCGGAGGCGTCCACCGTGCGCGGTACGCGGTCGGCGGTGCCGTCGGCGCTCAGCGCGACCTCCTGCCAGGAGGTGTCGCCGGCGGGGGGCTCCGGGGTGCGCGGCCGGGCCCGGAAGACGCCGGCGCCCGGCCGGGTGACCACCAGTCCCTCGGCGGCGAGCTGGGCGAGCGCCCGGGAGACGGTCACCGGGCTGACTCGGAACCGCTCGACCAGCGCCCGACTCGACGGGAGCTTTCCACCAGGAGAGTAGCGGTCGAGCTCCTTGCGGAGCTGTTCTGCCAGTTCACCCACACTGCTACGCTGTTGCATGAAAACACAGAGTAGCGCTACTACCGCCAGGTCGATAGCACAGGTAGCACCGACGGCGGCCACCGCTCACCGGGAGCTCCGGGGGCTGGGCACCGCCCAGGCCGCCCTCGGCGTGGTCGCCTTCTCGCTCACCTTCCCCTCGACCGCCTGGGGCCTGGAGAGCTTCGGCCCGTGGTCGCTGGTGGCGGTGCGCGGGGTGCTCGCCGCCCTGGTCGCCGGGGGCTGCCTGCTCGCCCTGCGCGTCCCGCTCCCGGCGCGGCGCCAGCTGGCCGGCCTCGCCGTGGTCGCCGCCGGCGTGGTGCTGGGCTTCCCCATGCTGACCACGCTCGCCCTGCGGACCTCGACCACCGCCCACGCGGCGGTCGTGGTGGGGCTGCTGCCGCTGACCACCGCCGTCGTCTCCGCCCTGCGCACCGGCGTCCGGCCGTCCCGCCGGTTCTGGGCGGCCGCCCTCACGGGCGCCGCCGCCGTGCTCGCCTTCACCGTGGCGCAGAGCGGCGGCGCGCTCACCGCCGCCGACGGGTACCTCTGCGCGGCGCTGCTGGTGTGCGCGGCCGGGTACACCGAGGGCGGCCGGCTCGCCCGGGTCATGCCGGGCTGGCAGGTCATCGGCTGGGCGCTGGTGCTGTGCCTGCCGCTGACCGCGCCGGCCGCGGCGGTGGCGCTGTCGTACGAGCCGGTGCACCCGAGCGTGCACGGGGTGCTGGGCCTGGTGTGGGTGGCGGTCGGTTCGACGTTCTTCGGGCTGCTCGTCTGGTACCGGGGGATGGCGGCCATCGGGATCCCGCGCGCCAGTCAGTTGCAGTTGGCCCAGCCCCTGCTCACACTGGTGTGGTCGGCGCTGCTGCTGGGCGAGCACTTCACGGTGGCCGCTCCCCTGACCGCCGTGGCCGTGCTCGTGTGCATCGCCGTCACCCAGCGGTCGTGAGCGTGAGGAGGGCCGGCAGATGCGCGCAGCCAAGGGCGACAAGCTCGTCCAGCACGGCAGGGTGGTGGGCCAGCACGACCAGGTCACCGAGGTCGTCGAAGTGATGGGCGAGAACGGCAATCCGCCCTACCGCGTCCGCTTCGACGACGGCCACGAGGCGATCATGTCCCCCGGCCCCGACTGCCAGGTCAGGCACGGGGACACACAGCACCAGTAGTCACCGAGGGGGCGTCGCCGGCTGCCGGTAGTGGTCGGCGACCACCCGTGCCATGGCCCCGATCCGGTCCTCCGCCACCTCCCGGGCGCCGAAGAACACGTGCCCGCCCACCTGCGGGTACCGGGCGGCGAGGGCCAGGTGGCGGGACAGCTCGGCCGGGTCCCGCCAGGCCGGGTCCTCCCCCGCGGCGCCCGCGCGGTACAGCGCCTCCCCGATGTACAGCGCGGTCCCCGTCCCCCGGGCGACCCCCGCCCACCAGGCCACGAGCCGGGCGTAGTCGGCGGTGGGGTGGCCGATGTGCCAGTAGAGCTGCGGGACGATGTAGTCGATCCAGTGGTCGCGGACCCACTTCCGGGTGTCCGCGTACAGGTCGTCGTACGTCTCGACGCCGGCCCGCGTGTCGGAGCCGCGCGCGTCGGTGGACGCGTTGCGCCACACGCCGAAGGGGCTGATGCCGAACCGGGTGCCCGGCCGGACCCGCCGGATGCCGGCGGCCGTCTCGCGCACCAGCCGGTCGATGTTGTCCCGCCGCCAGGCGGCCCGGGTCGCGAAGGCGCCGCCGTGACGGTCGTACGCCTCGTCGTCGTCGAAGGTCTGGCCGGCGACCGGGTAGGGGTAGAAGTAGTCGTCGAAGTGCAGGGCGTCCACCGGGTAGCGGGCGACCGCGTCGAGCATCGCCCGCTGCACGAAGGCGCGCACCTCGGGCAGCCCGGGGTTGTAGTAGAGCCGGCCGCCGTAGGGCACCACCCAGTCGGGGTGCGCACGCGCCGGGTGCGAGGCGGCCAGCCGGCCTGGGTCGGTGTGGAGGGCGATCCGGTACGGGTTGCACCAGGCGTGCAGCTCCAGGCCGCGGGCGTGGGCCTCCGCGACGGCCGTGCCGAGCGGGTCCCAGCCGGGATGGCGGCCCTGCGTGCCGGTGAGGTACTCGGACCAGGGCTCGTACGGCGACGGCCACAGCGCGTCGGCGGTGGGCCGCACCTGGAGCACCACCGTGTTGAGCCGGTCGCGGACCGCGCGGTCGAGGTGCGCGAGCAGTTCCCCGCGCTGCGCGCTCGCCGACAACCCGGGACGCGAGGGCCAGTCCCGGTTCAGCACCGTGGCGACCCACACGCCCCGCAGCTCGGCGGTCCCTCCCCGCCGGACGCCGGGCACCGCGCCCGGGGCCGGGACGGCCGGTCCCCCGGCCGGGGCCGCGACCGGGGCGGTGGCCAGCGTGGACAACGCGGCCAGGGCGAAGGCCCGCCGAGACATGCGCCCCATGGGCACACCCCCATACACTGCGGATCCGCCTGGTCACGGATCGTTCCGCGGTCCAGGATGCCCCCACCCCGGCGATCGATCATCGATACTTGACGGTAACGTGCACGATCGGAGCAGGCGCCGAACCCGGAGGTCTGCCAGCGAGCCGGAAACTTCAGCGAAGGGGACGATGTGAGCGACATCGAGCGCGTCGGGGTCGTGGGCTGCGGCCAGATGGGCGCGGGCATCGCCGAGGTGTGCGCCCGCGCGGGTCTGGACGTGAAGGTCGCCGAGACCACCGGCGAAGCCCTGGAGTTCGGCCGTACCCGGCTGTTCACCTCCCTGTCCAAGGCCGCCGAGCGCGGAAAGATCAGTGAGGCGGAGCGGGACGACGCGCAGGCGCGGCTGAGCTTCACCACCGACCTCGGCGAGTTCGCCGACCGCGACCTGGTGATCGAGGCCGTCGTCGAGAACGAGCAGGTGAAGACCGAGATCTTCCAGGTGCTCGACCAGGTGGTGACCCGGCCGGACGCGATCCTGGCCTCCAACACCTCCTCGATCCCGCTGGTGAAGCTGGCCGTCGCCACCGCCCGCCCGGACCACGTGGTCGGCATCCACTTCTTCAACCCGGCCCCGGTGCAGAGCCTGGTCGAGCTGATCCCGGCGCTCACCACCTCCGAGGGCACCCTCAGCCGCGCCCAGATCTTCGCCGAGAAGGTGCTCGGCAAGCACGCCATCCGCGCCCAGGACCGCTCCGGCTTCGTGGTGAACGCGCTGCTCGTGCCCTACCTGCTGTCCGCGATCCGGATGTTCGAGTCGGGCATCGCGAGCCGCGAGGACATCGACAACGGCATGGAGATGGGCTGCGCCCACCCGATGGGCCCGCTGAAGCTGTCCGACCTGATCGGCCTGGACACCATCGTCTCCATCGCCAACAGCATGTACGCCGAGTACAAGGAGCCGCTGTACGCCGCTCCCCCGCTGCTCCAGCGCATGGTCGAGGCGGGCCGGCTGGGGCGGAAGGCCGGGTCGGGGTTCTACACGTACGGCTGATCACGCAGAGCGACGTCCTGCGGGCCCGGCACCGGAGTTCGGTGCCGGGCCCGCGCGTTTCACACACCGTGTGCGCGCCGGGCACGCATATGCCGCTCACACACGCTTTCCATGCGCCCACCAGGCGAGTTGACTCTTGATGCGCATGCAAGGGATGCGGAACCATCCACTTCGACCACCGAAAGGAGCGGACCCGTGACCGCCGATCCGGAGCATCCCGTGGTCCAGGGAGAACTCGCAGAGTTACGGCGCCGCCTCGACGTGGCATATGCCCGCGTCGAGGGAGGGCTGGCACTGCTGCGTCACCGTACCGAGGAGTCCGCCAAGGAACTGGACGAGCTGAACTCCCGGATGACCTCACTGGAGCACACACGCTGGCCGCTGCCCTCGCTCGCCGCGCTGACCGCCCTCGGCGCGCTCGTGGTGACGGTGTGGCAGGCGCTGGCGGCCCATTAGCCACCTGCCCGCCGGCCTCCTGGCCTCCTGGCCTCCGGCTCCTAGCCCTCGGCGAGCCTGAGGTGGTGCAGCAGGAGTAAGGCGGCCGCCATGTTGGCGGCCGGGACCTCCCCACGGGCGATCAGGTCGGGGACGAGCTTGAGGGGGACCCATTCCCGCCGGTCCGACTCGAAGTCGTCCACGGGGTGCCCGACGTACTCGCCCCGGTCGGACCAGTAGATGTGGTGCCGGGCGTCGGTGAGACCGTTGGACGGCTCCACGCTGAGCAGGTGGTGCAGGGGCCCCGGCCGCCAGCCGGTCTCCTCCTCCAGTTCCCTGGCCGCCGCGCTCGCGATGTCCTCCCCGTCCTCGACCACGCCCGCGGCCAGTTCCCAGCCCCAGCTGTCGGTGATGAAGCGGTGCCGCCACAGCAGCAGCACCTCGTTGGCCGTGTTGACCACGGTGGCCACGGCCACCGGACGCAGCCGGATCAGGAAGTGGTCGAGGTGCCTGCCGTCCGGCAGCTCGACATCTGCGAGATTGACGCTGAACCAGCGGTTTGCATACACAGTCTGTTCGTTCTGTTTCGTCCACTGCACGGTTCTGCCACCTTCCGCCGAGTAAGTGGCAATATCGCAGCAGGGACGGTGCTCCCGCAGTGGGCCTACAGGGGCACGCGCAGCGCGCCGTCGATGAGTTCGGCGGCTTGGGCGGTGCCGGCCGAGCCGCAGCGCACCAGGTGCTCGCGGACCGCGCGCAGCCTGTCGCGCAGCCGCTGGGACTCCATTCCGCGCGCCTGCTCCGCCATCTGCACGGCGGTGGCCACGGCCTTCTCGGCGTTGCCCTGGCGCAGCTCGATGGTGCTGAGCATGGCCAGCCGGTGCACCCGCCCCCGGTCGTGCGCGGGGCTGCCGACGGCCGCCGCCGCGTGCTCCCGGGCCGCGGCGAGTTCCCCGAGGCTGAGCAGCGCCTCGGCCACCTGCACATTGACGAGGCCCGGCTGGACGTACCCGGTCTCGTCGGGCTCGTGGCCGCGCCGGATCCGCTCGGCGGTCGACTCCGCCCGCCGGATGCAGGACAGCGCGCTGCCGCTGTCCCCGAGGTGCGCGTACGCCTTGGCCTGCATCGCATACAGGTCGGAGGCGAGCGCCGGGGTGATGTGCCGGCCGGCGGCGCGCAGCGCGGCCTCGGCGAAGGCGACGGCCTGCCGGTACTCCCGCATGAACAGCGACTGGTTGACCAGCAGCGCGATGACGTACGCGCCCAGTCCCCGGTCCCCGCTCGCCTTCGCCAGCCGCAGCGCCTGGTGGAAGTAGCGCTGGGCGAGTCCGTGCGCGTCGGAGTCGTACGCGCAGATACCCGCGATCGCCACCAGCCCGCCGGTGGCCCGGTGCAGTTGGCGTCCGGTGGCGTCGGTGTAGCCGCCGCGCAGCAGCGGCGCGGCCTCGCTGTTGAGGAACCCGACGATCCGCGTACGGGTGGCGATGCCGCCGGCCTTGCGGTACATCTGCTCGTAGTGCGCCCGGGCGGCCCGCAGCATCTCGATGTCGGCCGCCGTGACCGGGTGCCGGCCGCCCCGGGAGACGTCCACGTCCTCGGGCGGGTTCTCCCATTCCCACACCGGCATCACCGCCGGGGTCCCGGTGACGGCCGCAGCGCCCAGCACATGGGGCCGCTGCTGTTCGTCCGACCGCCACAGGGCGGTGGCCCGCTCCACGAATCCGCCCAGCGAACCGGCGTGCGGGGTGCTCGGCTCACCGGGCACGCCGAGCCCGATGTCGTCGAGCGTGACGGGCCGCTGGAGCCGGGCCGCCACCACCTCGCAGATCAGGTCGGGCACCTGGCCCCGGGGGCGCTGGCCCTTCAACCAGCGTGCGACGGCGGTGTGTTCGTACCGCAGCGCGAGCCCGCGTCCGCGGCCCGCCTGGTTGACGTGGGCGGCGAGACCGGCGTGCGAGACGCCCGCCTCGTCCAGGATGGCGTCGAGAAGGGTGTTGGGCTGCATGGGATGCCCCCCGGGTGGCCTGGTGCGGTCAGCGTAGTGCCACCGGGTTCACACGGGGTGTGAACGCTGCGCGTGGATCCGCGCCGTGTGCGCGCTGTTGCGCAGCGTGCCCCTTCGGTTGACTGAGGTGCCTCGCAAGAGGCCGGCCAAGCCGCCGGCTCCCCCTCGAACGACGGTGGCTTGGCCGGGGCGGCCCCCGGGTGCGGCTAAGCGTGCGGTGCCGGCTGCGGGTGGGTGGGGGCCTGGCATCCCCGGGCCCCCGGGCAGGAGAGTTCGCCTCTCGTCCGGCCGTTGCGCAGGACCAGCAGGGCCACGTCGTCCGCCGGCCGGCCGGCGGTGTGGTGCAGCAGGGCCCTGAAGAGGGCGCGCAGCACCGTCTGGGGTGACACCGGCTGGTCGCGCACGGCGTCGCGCAACGCCGCGGGCAGCGGGAAGAACCGGCCGTGCGGGTCCCGCGCGTCCTCCGCCCCGTCCGTGAACAGCACCAGCGACTCCCCCGGGCGCAGCCGGCCGCCCGCCAGGGCCTCCAGCTCCGCCGGCAGCGGGAACGGTCCCAGCGGCGGCAGGGGGTCCCCACAGGCCAGCTGCTCGACCCGGGTGCCCGTGACCACGTACGGCCACGGGTGGCCGCAGTTGAGGACGCGCAGTTCGCCGTCCCTGCCGATCTCCAGCAGGAGAACGGTCACGAACTCCTCGGCGACCGGGTTGTCGAGGTCGGCGGCGCCGTGCGCGGGGTGCTCGGCGCGCGCCCGTTCGCGCAGGTGGCGGGCGAGGGCGCGGTCCAGTCTGCGGAGCACCCGGCCCAGTTCGGGCTCGTCGTGCACGGCCTCGCGGAAGCTGCCGAGGAGGGCGGCGACGGTGCCGAGGGCGGCCAGACCGTGCCCCCGCACGTCCCCCATGACCACCCGCACCCCGTGCTCGGTGGCGATGGCCTCGTACAGGTCGCCGCCGACGCTCGCGCCCCGGTCGGCGGACAGCTGGGCGGCGGCGACGTCGATCCCGTCCAGCCGCGGCGGCAGCGGGCGCAGGACGACGTTCTGCGCGGCGCGCGCCGCCCGCCGGGCGAGCCGCAGCTCGCGCAGCAGGGCGTGGCGCACGTGGAATATCAGCCCGGTGCCGACGGCGAAGAACACCGCGCTGGTGACGACGCGCGCCCCGAGCCCGTCCTGCTGGGCGAGCGGGCAGCCGTACTTGTAGCCGACCGCGACCGCTCCCCAGACGGTGGGCAGGACGAGGGCCCGCCCGGTGGGCGCCCGTGCCTTGATGCGGATCATGCCTCTGGTCCCCCATGTGGGCCTGGCAGAGCAGACGGACCGGCCCCGAAAGGCCGGTCCGATTCTGTCCACGCCAGGGCTCCGGGAGGACCGGATCACCTCGAATTCCCACCCGAACGAGTGAGGACACCCGAGCCGACCCGCATTTATGCGGCTGCCGGGAGGGCAGCCGGTCCCGGGTGCGCTAGCCCCGCAGCACCGCGCCGGTCCGCTCGCCCGCGAGGGCGACGGCCGCGTCCCGGGCGGCCGAGGCCTCGTCCACGGTCAGCGTCCGGTCGCTCGCACGGAAACGCAGCGCGTACGCCAGCGACTTCTTCCCGTCCCCCAGCTGCTCGGCGTTCTCGTACACGTCGAACAGCCGGATGGACTCCAGGAGTTCGCCCGCGCCCTCCCGCAGTGCGGCCTCCACGTCGGCGTGCGGCACGAACTGGTCGACCACGAGGGCGACATCCTGCGTGGCGACGGGGAACGACGAGATCCGCGGGGCCCGCGGAACGCCGTCGCCCACCGCCTCCAACGCGTCCAGGTCCAGCTCGGCCGCGCAGGTCCGCTCGGGCAGGCCCAGGGCCTTGACCACCCGCGGGTGCAGTTCTCCCGCGTGGCCCACGACCCGCTCGGCGCCGTCGGCGACGACGGCCAGCTCGGCGCAGCGGCCGGGGTGCCAGGGACCGTACTGCCCCCGGCGCACGACCAGCTCGGCGCCGGCCTCGCGGGCGACGGTGCGCGCCGCCTCGACGGCGTCGGCCCAGTCCGTGGGACGGCCCTTGCCCCACCAGCCGGCCTGCTCGCGGGCGCCCACCAGGACGACGGCCACGTGCCGCGGCTGCTCGGGCAGCGCGGCGTCCAGCGCGGCGATCTCTTCCTCGGTGGGCCGCCGGTCGACGGGCAGGTGCGTGGCGACGCGCTGCTCCTCGCGCGGGTGGAACACCAGCCCGGTCTCGAACAGCGCCAGGTCGTGGGCGCCCCGGCCCGCGTTGCGCCGCAGCGCGCCGAGCAGGCCCGGCAGCAGCGTCGTACGGAGCGCGGGCTCCTCGTCGCTGAGCGGGTTGACCAGCTTCACCACCCGGCGGGCCGGGTCGTCGGCGTCCAGGGCGAACTGGTCGAAGACCTGCTCGCTGACGAACGGGTAGTTCGGCGCCTCGACATAGCCCGCGCCGGCCAGCGCGCGGCCGACCCGGCGGTGCAGCCGCTGGCGGTGCGTGAGGCCGCGGCCCGAGGGGAGCCTGGGCAGCGTGGAGGGCAGGTTCTCGTAGCCCTCGAGACGGATGACCTCCTCGGCGAGGTCGTTGGCGTCGGCCAGGTCGGGCCGCCAGGACGGGACGGTGACGATCAGCTCGTCCTGCCCGTACACGTCGCAGCCGACCTCCTGGAGGCGGCGGACGACCGTCTCACGGCCGTACTCGACGCCCGCCACCTTGTCCGGGTGGTCGGCCGGGACGGTGATGGTGTGCGGGGCCGAGGGCGCGACGATCTCGGTGACGCCGGCCTCCGCCGTACCCCCCGCCAGGAGCACCAGCAGGTCCACGGTGCGCTGCGCGGCGGCCGCGGCGGCCTGCGGGTCGACACCGCGCTCGAAGCGGCGGGACGCCTCGGACAGCAGCTTGTGGCGGCGGGCCGTGCGGGCGATCGAGACGGCGTCGAAGTGGGCGGCCTCGATGACGACGTCGGTCGTGGCGTTCCCGGCGTCCTCGTGGTCGGCGATCTCCGTGTTCGCGCCGCCCATGACACCGGCGAGGCCGATCGGACCGCGCTCGTCGGTGATGACCAGGTCCTCGGAGTGCAGCGTGCGCTCGACGCCGTCGAGGGTGACGAGCTTCTCGCCCTCCTCGGCCCGGCGCACGCCGATGGCGCCCTGGACCAGCGTGCGGTCGTAGGCGTGCAGGGGCTGGCCCAGCTCCATCATCACGTAGTTCGTGACGTCGACGGCGAGCGAGATCGGGCGCATGCCGACCTTCTGCAGCCGGCGCTGGAGCCAGATCGGGGAGCGCGCCTCGGGGCTCAGGCCGCTGACCGTACGGGCGGTGAAGCGGTCGCAGCCGAACGGGTCGGCGACCTGCACCGGGTAGCCGTAGGCGTTGGGGGCCGGGACGTCCAGCAGGGCGGGGTCGCGCAGCGGCAGGCCGTAGGCGATGGCGGTTTCGCGGGCGACACCGCGGATGGACAGGCAGTCGCCGCGGTTGGCGGTGACGGCGATGTCCAGGACCTCGTCGACCAGTTCTAGCAGCTCGATGGCGTCCTTGCCGACCTCGGTCTCCGGCGGCAGCACGATGATGCCGTGGCTGCCGTCGTCACCCATGCCCAGCTCGTCGCCGGAGCAGATCATGCCGTGGGACGTCTTGCCGTAGGTCTTGCGGGCGGCGATGGAGAAGCCGCCGGGGAGCGTGGCGCCCGGGAGGACCACCACGACCTTGTCGCCGACCGCGAAGTTGCGGGCGCCGCAGACGATCTCCTGGGGCTCGCCGGTGCCGTTGGCCTGGCCGACGTCGACCGTGCAGAAGCGGATCGGCTTCTTGAAGCCCTCCAGCTCCTCGATGGTCAGCACCTGGCCGACGACCAGCGGGCCCTTGAGGTCGGCGCCGAGCTGCTCGACGGTCTCGACCTCCAGGCCGGCCGAAATGAGCTTGGCCTGGACGTCCCGGCCGGTCTCCGTCGCCGGCAGGTCGACGTACTCCCGCAGCCAAGAAAGCGGGACCCGCATCAGATCTCCATCCCGAACGGCCGGGTGAACCGGACGTCACCCTCGACCATGTCTCGCATGTCTTCGACGTTGTGGCGGAACATCAGCATCCGCTCGATGCCGAACCCGAAGGCGAAGCCGCTGTACTTCTCCGGGTCGATGCCGCAGGCCGTCAGGACCCGCGGGTTGACCATGCCGCAGCCGCCCAGCTCGATCCAGCCCTCGCTGGAGCAGGTGCGGCAGGGCCGGTCGGGGTTGCCGACGGACTCGCCCTTGCACACGTAGCAGAGCATGTCCATCTCGGCGCTCGGCTCGGTGAAGGGGAAGAAGTTGGGCCGCAGCCGGGTCTTCATGCCCTCGCCGAACAGGGACTGGACCATGTGGTCCAGGGTGCCCTTGAGGTCGGCCATGGTCAGGCCCTCGTCCACGGCGAGCAGCTCGACCTGGCGGAAGACCGGGGTGTGGGTGGCGTCCAGCTCGTCGGTGCGGTAGACGACGCCGGGGCAGATCACGTAGACCGGCAGCTCGCGGTCGAGCATCGAGCGGATCTGCACGGGCGAGGTGTGCGTGCGCAGCACCAGACCGGACTCGGTGCCGCCGTCGGGGCCCTGCACGAAGAAGGTGTCGGCCTCGCCGCGGGCCGGGTGGTCCGGGCCGATGTTGAGCGCGTCGAAGTTGAACCACTCGGCCTCGACCTGCGGACCCTCGGCCACCTCGTAGCCCATGGCCACGAAGATGTCCTCGATGCGCTCGGAGAGCGTGGTCAGCGGGTGCCGGGCGCCGGCCGGGACGCGGTCGTAGGGCAGTGTGACGTCCACCGCCTCCTCGACCAGCACCCGGGCGTCGCGCTCGGCCTCCAGTTCGGCCTGGCGGGCGGCGAGGGCCTTGTTGACGGCGCCGCGGGCCATGCCGACGCGCTTGCCGGCCTCGGCCTTCGCGTGCGGGGGCAGGGCGCCGATCTCGCGGTTGGCGAGGGCCAGCGGTGAGGCGGGGCCGGTGTGGGCGACCTTGGCCTCGTGGAGCGCGTCGAGGGAGTCCGCGGCGGCGAAGGCGGCGAGCGCCTCGTCCCGCATGCGCTCGATCTCTTCCGGTTTCAACGCCTCGACCTCGACAGGGTCGTACGACTTATTCGGTGCCGACATCTCTTCCCGTGCTTCCGATTGGCTGGCGGATGGTCCCCGCGACCGTTGGTGGGCCGTGTGAAGACACAAAGGTGCCAAAGGCCGAGTCTAACGGGGTGGAGGTGTGCGAATGCGCCCGTGGGCCGTCAGGCGAGATACGCCGGGGCCGCCACGGGCAACGTAAATCGGAACTCGGCGCCGCCGCCGGCGGCGCGGCCGACCGTGATGGTGCCGCCGTGGGCTTCCACGATGCCCTTGACGATGTACAGCCCGAGGCCCGTGCCGCCGCGCTTGCTGCCCCGCCAGAAACGGGTGAAGACGCGGTTCATGGACTCCTCCGGGATGCCGGGCCCCTCGTCGCTCACCGTGACCGACGTGCCGGTTTCCTCGCCCTCGCGCGGGGACGGCGTGGGCGTGACGTCAATGGTGACGGTTCCCTCGCCGTGCCGCACGGCATTTTCGATGAGGTTGCTGAGCACCTGGTCGATCTTGTCGGGGTCGGCCCACAGCGCGGGCAGCGGCTGTTCGATGCGGAGCAGGAAGCGCTCGGCGCGCTGGCCGGCCGCCACGTAGGCCTGGATGTGCCGGGAGACGGCGGCCCCGATGTCCACGGGCTGGCGGCGCACCTCCAGCCGCCCGGAGTCGATCCGGGAGATGTCGAGCAGCTCGGCGATGAGGCGGGTGACGCGGTCGGCGTCGGCGTCGACGGTCTCCAGCATGAGCCGTTTCTGGTCGTCGGTGAACCGTTCCCACTTGGCGAGCAGGGTGGCGGTGAAGCCCTTCACCGAGGTCAGCGGGGAGCGCAGCTCGTGGGCGACGGTGGCGATCAGTTCGGCGTGGCTGCGCTCGGTGCGGCGGCGCGCCTCGGTGTCCCGGAGGGAGACGACCACGCTCCGCACCGGCCCCAGCGGCTCGGCGCGCACATAGCGGGCGGAGACGAGCACCTCCCGGCCGCCCGGCAGCAGCAGGTTGCGCTCCGGCTGCCGGACCCGGATGGCGAGTCCGCCGTAGGGGTCGGTGAGCTGCCACCAGCGGCGCCCCTCCAGGTCCTCCAGGGGCAGCGCCTTCTCCAGCGACTGCCCCAGGGCGTCGGCGGCCCGGCGGGCGGTGATGCGCGCGGCGGCGGCGTTGAAGCAGGTCACCCGGCCGTGTTCGTCGGCGACGACGAGGCCGTCGGGCAGCTGGTCGGGATCGACGGCGGGGCCGTCGCCGGCGTGCCGGGGCGCGGGCGCGCGCCGCGCGTCCCGGCCCTCCGGCGCGGTGCTCGTGCCGGCCACACTCATCCCCGTACCCCACCTCTCAGACGGCGCAGGGCCCCGCGCTGGTCACCCTACTAGCTCTCGGTGACGGAGCGGCACCCTCCGGAGGCGCGCTGTGCACGGGCCGACGCGTAGAGACATACGGCGGCGGCGGTGGCGAGGTTCAGGCTCTCGGCCTTTCCGTGGATGGGGACGCGTACGACGGCGTCGGCGAGGGAGCGGGTCTCCTCGGGCAGCCCCCAGGCCTCGTTGCCGAACACCCAGGCGGTGGGGCCGCCCATGGTGCCCTTGTCGAGTTCCTCGTCCAGGTCGCGGTCGCCGGCCCCGTCGGCGGCGAGGATGCGCACCCCGGTCTCCTGCAGTGCGGCCACGGCCCGCTCGACGGGTACGCCGACGGCGACGGGCAGGTGGAAGTGGGAGCCGACGGAGGCGCGGACGGCCTTGGGGTTGTACAGGTCGACGGAGGCGTCGGTGAGGACCACGGCCTCGGCGCCGGCGGCGTCGGCGCAGCGCAGCACGGTGCCGGCGTTGCCGGGGTCCCGTACATGCGCCAGGACGGCGACCAGCCTGGGCCGGGCGGCGAGGATCTCCTCGAAGGGGGTGTCCAGGAACCGGCAGACCCCGACCAGCCCCTGCGGGGTGACGGTGGTGGAGATGTCCGCGATGACCTCTTCGGAGGCCAGGTGGACCCGGGCGCCGGCGGTGCGGGCCGCGCCGATGATGTCGGCGTACCGCTCCGCGGCCTCGACCGTGGCGAACACCTCGACCAGTGTCGCCTGTCCCCCGGTCCGGTGCCCGGCGGCCTCCCGCACGGCCTGCGGCCCTTCGGCCAGGAACAGGCGGTCCTTGCCCCGGAAGTTCCGCTTGGCGAGCCGCCGGGCGGCGGCGACACGGGCGGACCGGGGGGAGATCAGCTCGGGGCTGACGGGGGCCATCCTCTTCGTCACTTTCAGGAGAGTCTTCTTGTCCGGCACGGCGGGCGGAACGCCCCCCGAGGGGCGCGGGGAACTACGCGGCCAGCCACGACGCACCCGCAGCCGAGAACGAGCGCGAGCCCCCAACAACAGGACCCGCAAGCCATGACAGCCTGCGGGTCCTGCGGTGAACGTCGGCTCAGAGCCAGCGGGGCGTCACGCGGCCTTCGGGGCGTTGACGTCCGACGGCAGCGCCTTCTGCGCGACCTCGACGAGCGCCGCGAAGGCGGTCGCGTCGTTGACGGCCAGCTCGGCCAGGATCTTGCGGTCGACCTCGACGTTCGCGGCCTTCAGACCCTGGATGAAGCGGTTGTAGGTGATGCCGTTGGCGCGGGCAGCGGCGTTGATGCGCTGGATCCACAGCTGACGGAAGTCGCCCTTGCGCTTCTTGCGGTCGTTGTAGTTGTAGACCAGCGAGTGGGTGACCTGCTCCTTGGCCTTGCGGTACAGGCGCGAACGCTGACCGCGGTAGCCGGAGGCCTGCTCGAGGATCGCCCGGCGCTTCTTGTGGGCGTTGACTGCCCGCTTGACGCGTGCCACTTGTTAACTCCTTGTAGCGGGGTCGTGGTGGTCTTCACACGACCCGGAAACGATTCGGTCCCGGTCCAGACGTGCGGCGCTGCTCAGGCGGCGCCGGCGCGTCACTTGCCGAGAAGCTTCTTGATCTTCGCGGCGTCGCCCGGGGCCATCTCGGCGTTGCCGGTGAGGCGGCGCGTGACGCGGGACGACTTGTGCTCGAGCAGGTGGCGCTTGCCGGCGCGCTCGCGGAGCACCTTGCCGGAGCCGGTGACCTTGAAGCGCTTGCTGGCACCGCTGTGCGACTTGTTCTTCGGCATAGCGCCGTTCTCTCCTCGTCGGTGGCGCTCCGGTGCCCGGTCGTGAGAACCGGGCACGGTGGAGCGTCGCTCTTCTTTCGGTTACATCCTCGGGGACGTGGGTCCCCCGGGATCACGCCTCGGCGGAAGCCTCGGCAGGGGTCTCGTCGCGGCCCTCGGCGTTCACGGCGTCCGGGTCCGCGGCGTTCTGCGACTTGCCGGGGTTCGCCTTCGCCTCGGCCTTGCGGGCCTCCTGCGCCTGACGGGCCTCGGCCATCGCCTCGGTCTTCTTCTTGTGCGGACCGAGGACCATGATCATGTTTCGGCCGTCCTGCTTCGGGTTCGACTCCACGAAGCCGAGGTCCTGGACGTCCTCCGCCAGCCGCTGCAGCAGTCGGTAGCCCAGCTCGGGGCGGGACTGCTCACGGCCACGGAACATGATCGTGATCTTGACCTTGTCGCCCTGCTTGAGGAACCGGACGACGTGACCCTTCTTGGTGTCATAGTCGTGCGGGTCGATCTTCGGCCGGAGCTTCATCTCCTTGATGACCGTGTGCGCCTGGTTCTTGCGCGCCTCACGGGCCTTCATGGCCGACTCGTACTTGAACTTCCCGTAGTCCATGAGCTTGCACACGGGCGGACGGGCGTTCGCCGCGACCTCGACCAGGTCCAGGTCGTACTCCTGCGCAAGCTCCAGTGCCTTAGCGAGCGGGACGATGCCCACCTGCTCGCCACTGGGACCGACAAGTCGCACCTCGGGAACGCGAATCCGGTCGTTGATGCGGGGCTCGGCGCTGATGGATCCTCCTCGGTAGCACCACACGGCGGTCTGGCGGACAGCCGCGTAACGTCTCTTTTCGTGAGACCTAACCGCGCCGAAGCACAAAAAATGCCCCGGACGATCACAGGCGGGGCTCCAAGCACTACCGGAACACCGCCGCGATGCCGCGGGGCGCGCTTTCGGGCGACTCCATCGTCCGTACGGAACGATGGCGGCCGCCTGACCGGGTGACCCGCCGTCCGGGGGACGGTCAGGTGGGAGATCGGAGCCTCCACTTGTGGGCCGGACACACAGGTCCGGCCGGTCGTCCTTCAGATTAGCAGCATCGCCGGACGAGGGCTAATTGAGGGGCGCCGGTCGCGACCACCTATGGTGTGGGACATGAGTGACACCCCTGCCGAGCCCGCTGAGTCTTCCGAGGTCCCCGACTTCGACGCGATGACCCGGGACATCGCCGAGGTCCCCGCCGTCGAGGTGATCGTGACGGTCGCCGTCAACCTGATGAGCGCCGCCGCCGTGAAGCTCGGGCTGAGCGAGGAGGGCGAGAAGTACAAGGACCTCGACGAGGCCCGCAAGCTGATCACCGGGCTCGCCGGGCTGCTGGACGCGAGCGCGACCGAGATCAGCTCCTTCCACGCGGCCCCGCTGCGCGACGGTCTGAAGTCGCTGCAGCTGGCCTTCCGCGAGGCGTCGGTCGTCCCGGACGAGCCGGGCCAGGGCCCGGGCGAGAAGTACACCGGGCCCGTCTACGGCTGACCCGTCCCCCTCACTCCTTCACGTACAAGGGCTCGCCCGGAGGCGTGGTCCCGGCCGGCAGCAGTGCCAGGTCGAGGCCGCGCACCAGGCGGGCCCGCAGTGTCTCGTCGGCGGCCAGCCGCTCGGCGACCGCGCGGGCGGCCTCCGCGGGCGGCGCGGCCGGGTCGAGGACGAGGGCGAGGGTGCCGTCGGCCCGCCCCGGCCCGAGGTGGGCGCGCAGCACGGCCGGCTCCGCCGCCACCGCCGTACGGACGGCCGTCACCACGGCGGGGTCGGCGAGCGGGTCGGTGCTGGTGCGGCCCTCGGCGAGGGCGAGCAGTGCCGGGCCGGTCAGCTCGAAGGGCACGGGTCCGGCGAGGTCGAGCACGACCGTGTCGGCCTTCTCGTGCGCGGCCGCCTGGAGCGCCTGGTGCAGGGGTACGGCCACGGGCCGGGCGGCCGGGTCCCAGCGGGCCAGCGACTCCGTGGAGGTGAAGGCGGGCAGCGCGGTGCGGCCGCCCGCCTTCAGGGTGGGCACGGCCATGTCGCTGGTCTTCTCGCGGCGCAGCCCGTTCTCGTCCTCCTCGACCTCGCCGAGCACGGCGACGACGGGGACCAGCAGGCGGGCGCCCCTGAGCGCCTCCAGGACGGGCCCGAGGGCGCCGCGGTCCTCGGCCCAGGCGGCGAGCGCGGCGCTCAGCCGGGGGTCGGCGGAGCCGTCGTCGTCGGAGAAGCCGGGGTCGGGGATGTTCTTGTTCGCCACGGTCACCGACCCTATAGCTTCCACCGCACCCCTCCTCCGGCCGGCCGGACCCACGGGGCCGGCGCCGGCCGGTGCCGTGCCGGGTACATCGCCGGGCAGCGGGTCGAGGGCGTCAGCCCGGCCGCCGGCGGCCGCGCCACAGGACCACCCCGGCCACCAGGAGGACCCCGCCGGCGCCGCCGGCGAGCGGGGCCGCCCAGCCGGCCGGTCCGTTCGCGGCCCCGGCGGTGTCCGGGCCCGAGCCGAAGTACTCCTTGCCGTACGACGCGGCGCGCAGGCCCCGGGGCCGCAGGCGGGCGGCGGCCTTCAGGGCCGCCGCCGGGTCGATCATGCCGAAGCCGCGGGAGTCGTCCCGGCCGCCCACCGGGGCGTCCCGCGCGGTGTCCTCCAGGAGCTTCTTGATCTGGGCCGGGGCCAGGTCCGGGTGGGCCGACCTGATCAGGGCCGCCGCGCCGGAGACGAAGGCGGAGGCGGCGCTCGTGCCCCAGCCGGCGTAGTACCTGTGGTCGGGGTCGGCGATGACGACGTCGACGCCGGGCGCGCTGACGGCGGCGTACCAGCGGCGGGTGGAGAAGGCGGCGCGGGTGCCGTACTTGTCCACGGCGGTGGCGGCGATGACGCCCGGGTAGGCGGCCGGGTAGGAGACGTGGTCGCCCTTGTCGCCGCCGTTGCCCGCGGAGGCGACCACGACCACGCCCTTCCCCAGGGCGTACTGCACCGCCTCGTCCTCGCCGGGTTCGGGATGGGCGGAGTTCGAGTCGTCGCCGAGGGAGAGGTTGATGACGTCGGCGCCGTGGTCGGCGGCCCAGCGGATGCCGTCGGCGAGGGCGTTGCCACGGGTGGTGCGGGCCTTGGCGCGGGCCGGGTCGCCGTCCTCCAGGATCACCCGGACCGGCAGCACCTTCGCCTCCGGGGCGACGCCCATGACGCCCTCGCTGCCTCCGGTGCCGTGGCCGTGCCCGGCGATGATCCCGGCCATG
>NZ_BNBF01000020.1:3851-10552 GCF_014654935.1 Streptomyces capoamus | reverse complement strand
GCGGTGCCGTGCCGTGCCCAGGTGCGGTCACCGGGACCGGCGCCGAAACCGATCATGTCCTTGGCGGCCAGGACGTTGCCGGCGAGGTCCGGGTGGCCGGCCTCCACGCCGGTGTCCAGGACGGCGACCGTGACCCCGCGGCCCTTGGTGGTCCGCCAGGCCTGGTCGAGGTGGAGGGCGGACAGGCCCCACTGCTGGGCGCGGATGCCGTCGGCGTACGCGGTGCCGGAGGGCAGCGTGGCGAGGGAACCGGCGAGCAGCAGGCCTGCCGCCGCCCGGGAAAGACGCTTCATGCGGGCTTCTCCGTGGCCGTGCCGACGGTCTTGCGCAGGCGTCGTTCGACGCGGTCGGCCAGGCCCTGGGCCTCGTTGCCGAGGCCGGCCTGCGCCGGATCGGTGGTCGCGCCGGAACGGACGGCGTCCGCGGCGGGCTGGGGGGCGTCGACGGTACGGCCGTCGGCCCAGCCCGTGACGGCGTAGGCGACGACGGGCGCGTCGGTGAGGACGGTGACGCTCCAGGAGGCCCGCTGCCGGTCGCCGAACGCGGCGGCGGCGGTGCCGGCGGCGGCGTAGGGCCGGGGCATCAGGTCGGCGCGCCGGTCCAGGTGTTCGTCGCGGAAGCGGGCGGCGAGCGCGGACATGGCGGCCGGGTCGGCCTTGGTGAACAGCAGGCCGACGGTGGTGACGTAGCTCTGGGTGGCGTCGGTGTAGGTGGCGCGCAGCAGGCGCTCGCAGCCAGCCGGGGCGAGGGCCTCGTGCAGCAGGGGGTCGAAGGCGTGGGCGCAGCCGCCGTCGGGGGCCACGGCGATCCGGGTCCAGGTGCGGTCGGCGCCGCCGGGGCCGGCGCCCGTGCCCTCGACGGTGGGCGGGAACAGGTCGTCCACGGGCACGCTGTGCCACAGCGTCCGGGCGGTGCCGAACGCGTTGCCGGCACCCTCCGGGCCGCCGTCCCCGGTCAGCCAACTGCCGGTCGCGGCTCCGCCGATGAGCCCGAGTCCGAGCACGAGGCACGCGGCGACGACGACGCTCCGCGAGCCGGTCCGGGGCCGCGTCGGCGCGCCGGACACATCCGGCTCCGCCAGGGACACCACGGGCCGCCGCCCTGCATCCCACGCGTACGCCGGGTCCGGCCCGGTCGACCCCATCGGGCTCCATCCCCCGCCACCGGCCACACGGGCCCGCCCCGGCATCACCGGCCGCCGGCCCCGCTCCGCTCCGTCCGCTCCGGCCGCGACGGAGGCAGGCCCGGTGGACACCGGCTGCGCGGGCACGGGGCGTTCGGGGGCGGGAGGCGCGGGAGCAGTGGGCTTCGATGCCGGGTACGCAGGGGCAGCGGGCCCCGACGCCACGTGGGCGGGGGCGGCGTACTTCGGAGCAGCGGGCTCGGAACCCGGGCGCGGAGCGGGGGATCCGGGGGCGGCGGGCCCCGACGCCGGGCGACCGGGGGCCGGGTACGCCGGAGGAGGGGGCACGGAAGCAGCCGGCGCGGAGGCAGGGCGTGCGGGAGCGGGGTGGGCGGGTGCCGGGTGGCGGGGGTCCGGTGCGGAGGAGCGCGGGGAAGTGGAAGGGGATGGGGACGGGGACGGCGCCTGGCGGATCGGGCGCAGGCGCGCGGTCGTCTCCGACGGGGCTTCCGCCGGGGCGGCCTGCCGTCCGGGTGTCCTGCCGGAGCGCAGCCGGGCCGTCGTCCCGGTGCCGGCCGCCGACGGAGCCGCCGTACCACCCGGGGCCCTCGTACCACCCGGGGCCGCCTGAGCCGCCGGGGCCGCCTGAGGCGCCGCCGGGACTGCCGTACCGGCCGGGCCCGTCCGAGCCGTCGAGCGGTCGGGGGCCGGCGCGTCGGCCCGTTCGGCCGGGGCCGTACCGCCTGCCGGGGCGGGCGCTGCGCCCTCGGCAGCGGGGCCCGCCGGGGTCCGGCCGGGCTGTCCCGCGGTGCGGGCCGGACCGGTGGCGTCGCGGCGGGCGGCCGGTCCGGTGCTCGGCGGCGCGTCGGGGAACCGGGCCGAGGCGGGCGGCGGGGGCGGGCTCACGGGGCCGGCGACCTCGGGCACGGCCGAGGGGCGCGGCCGGTGGGCACGCGCGGACGGGACGGCCGGCGGTCGTCCGCCGCGCGGGGTGAACACCGACGGCTCCTCGTCCAGCTCGTCGTCCGGGGGCACCGCCCAGGCGGCCCCGCGGCCGACGCCGGGTCCCGTGGTGTCGCCGGAGGTGGGGGTGGGGGTGGGCCGTGCTTCTGGGCTCATGCACCCCCCGTTTCCTCGTGCCCGGGCCGTCTGCTGGCAGGCGGGCCGTCGTCGCCGGCCGGCCGCGCCCGGTGCACTGTCCTCCCGGGCACGCATACCCGTACGGCCGGACCGGCATCCCGGTTCACGCGGGTGCCGGGTGCGTTCCGCCGTACGTGCGCGTCACTCTACGGGTTGTCGGGGGCCGGGACGGAACCGGTCCGCGACAGCCGGGGGTATCTGCCCGGAACGTCCCTCTACCCTGCGGTAATCCCGTCTGGCAGGCTTCCGCCATGACTGCGCCTGCCGCCGACCGGGCCCGTTACGACCGGGCCACCGCCCATCTCGACGCCCCCCTCGCGATCGTGGACCTGGACGCCTTCGACGCCAACGCGGACGACCTGGTCCGGCGCGCCGCGGGCAAGCCCGTGCGGGTGGCCAGCAAGTCGGTCCGCTGCCGGGCCCTGCTGGAACGGGTCCTGGCCAGGGACGGTTTCCGGGGGATCATGTCGTTCACCCTGGCCGAGTCGCTGTGGCTCGCGCGCTCGGGGTTCGAGGACGTCCTGCTGGCCTACCCGTCCGCCGACCGGACGGGCTTCGCGGAGCTGGCCGCCGATCCCAAGCTGGCCGGTGCCGTCACCGTGATGGTCGACGACCCGGCGCACCTCGACCTCATCGACGCCTCCCGCGACGGCGGGCGCGAACCGGTGCGGGTGTGCCTGGAGTTGGACACCTCGCTGAAGCTGTTCGGCGGCCGGATACGGGTCGGCGCCCGGCGCTCCCCGCTGCACTCCCCCGCCCAACTCGCCGAGCTGGCGCGGGCGGTGGCGCGGCGGCCGGGTTTCCGGCTGGTGGGGATCATGGCGTACGAGGGTCATGTCGCCGGGGTCGGGGACGCGGTCGCGGGCCGGCCGCTGCGCTCGCGGGCGGTCCGGCTGATGCAGGCCGCCGCCCGGCGGGAGCTGGCCGAGCGGCGGGCCGCGGTGGTGCGGGCGGTGCGGGCCGTCGCCCCGGACCTGGAGTTCGTCAACGGCGGCGGTACCGGCAGCGTGCAGCACACCGCCGCCGAGGACGCGGTGACCGAGATCGCGGCCGGTTCGGGGCTGTACGTGCCCCGGCTCTTCGACAACTACACGTCCTTCACCGGCCGGCCGGCCGCCCTCTTCGCCCAGCCCGTCGTCCGCCGCCCGGGGGTCGGGATCGTCACCGTGCTCGGCGGCGGCTACCCGGCCTCGGGGGCCGCCGGCCCGGACCGGCTGCCGGTGCCGTACCTGCCGGAGGGCCTGCGGTACGACCCGCAGGAGGGCCCCGGCGAGGTGCAGACCCCGCTGCTCGGTTCGCCCGCCGACGACCTGCTCATCGGCGACAAGGTGTGGTTCCGGCACGCCAAGGCGGGCGAGCTGTGCGAGCGGTTCGAGGCGCTGCACCTGGTGGCGGGGGACACGGTCACGGCGACCGTGCCCACCTACCGCGGCGAGGGGCGCACGTTCCTGTGACGGGCGGCCCTACAGGGGCGTGACGTAGGCGCCGGCGATGCCGCCGTCCACCAGGAAGTCGGTGGCGTTGACGAAGGAGGAGTCGTCGCTGGCGAGGAAGGCGACGGCGGCGGCGATCTCCTCCGCCTCGGCGAACCGGCCGACCGGGACGTGGACGAGGCGGCGGGCGGCCCGCTCGGGGTCCTTGGCGAACAGTTCCTGCAGCAGCGGGGTGTTCACCGGGCCCGGGCAGAGGGCGTTCACGCGGATGCCTTCCCTCGCGAACTGCACGCCCAGTTCCCGGGACATGGCGAGGACACCGCCCTTGGAGGCGGTGTAGGAGATCTGGGAGGTGGCCGCGCCCATCCGGGCCACGAAGGACGCGGTGTTGATGATGGAGCCCTTGCCCTGGCGGCGCATGTAGGGGATGGCGGCCTTGCAGCACAGGTAGACGGAGGTGAGGTTGACCTCCTGGACGCGCTTCCAGGCCTCCAGGCCGGTCTCCAGGATGGAGTCGTCGTCGGGCGGGGAGATCCCGGCGTTGTTGAAGGCGACGTCGACGCTGCCGTAGGTGTCGTGGGCCGCCTGGAACAGCGCCTCGACCTGCTCGGGGTCGGTGACGTCGGTCTTCACGAAGAGCCCGCCGACCTCGTCGGCCGCGGCCTTGCCGCGGGCCTCGTCGATGTCGGCGCAGACGACGTGGGCGCCCTCGGAGGCGAGGCGGCGGACGGTGGCGAGGCCGATGCCGCTGCCGGCTCCGGTGACGACGGCGGTGCGGCCGGTCAGCCGGCGGCAGACAGATTCTGCGGTCACTGTGCGGGGCCCTCCGTGCTGATGAAGACGTTCTTGGTCTCGGTGAAGGCGGTCAGGGCGTCGGGGCCGAGTTCGCGGCCGAGGCCGGACTGCTTGAAGCCGCCGAACGGGGTCCAGTAGCGGACGCTGGAGTGCGAGTTGACGGACAGGTTGCCGGCGCGGACGGCCCGGGAGACCCGCAGGGCACGCCCCACGTCGCGGGTCCAGACCGAGCCGGACAGCCCGTAGGGGGTGTCGTTGGCGAGGCGGACCGCGTCGTCCTCGTCGGTGAAGGGCAGCAGGACGGCGACGGGGCCGAAGATCTCCTCGCGGGCGGCGGGGCTGTCGTGCCGCTCTCCGGTGAGCACGGCCGGCGGGAACCAGAAGCCGGGTCCGCCGGGGGCGCTGCCGCGCAGGGCGGGGGCGTCGTCGGGGACGTAGGAGCGGACGCGTTCCAGCTGCCGGGCGGAGATCAGCGGACCCATCTGGGTCTTCTCGTCGGCCGGGTCGCCCACGACGACGGCGGCCAGCGCGTCGGCGAGGACGGCGCGGGCCTCGTCCAGCACGGTCTCCTGGACCAGGATCCGGGTGCGGGCGCAGCAGTCCTGGCCGGCGTTGTCCAGGAAGGAGAAGGGGTCGAGGGCGGCCTGGAGGTCGGCGTCGGCGAAGACGACGTTGGGGCTCTTGCCGCCGAGTTCCAGGGTGACCGGTTTGACCAGGCGGGCGCAGCGCTCCATGACCTCGCGGCCGGTGCTCGTCGAGCCGGTGAACACGATCTTGGCGATGTCCGGGTGGTCCACCAGGGCGCGTCCGGCGGTGGTGCCGTGGCCGGGCAGGACCTGGAGGACGTGCTCGGGCAGGCCCGCCTCCAGGGCCAGTTCGGCCAGCCGGAGCGCGGTGAGCGGAGTGGTCTCGGCGGGTTTGAGGACGACCGTGTTGCCGGCCGCGAGCGCCGGGAAGGAACCCCAGGCGGCGATCGGCAGGGGGAAGTTCCAGGGGGCGATCACGCCGATCACGCCGAGGGGTTCCCGGAAGGTCACGTTCCAGCCGCCGGGTGCCGGGATCTGGCTGCCGAGCAGCCGTTCGGCGCCGCCGGCCGCGTAGAGGAGCACGTCCCGGGCGTTGCCCGCCTCCCAGCGGGCGTTGCCGACGGTGTGCCCGGCCTCGCGGACCTCCAGCTGCGCGAGTTCCTCGGTGCGGGCGTCGACCACGTCGGCGAAGCGGCGCAGCAGCCGGGCCCGGTCGGCGGGGGCGAGGGCGGCCCAGCGGGCCTGGGCGCGGACGGCGCGTGCGACGGCGGCGTCGACGTCCTCGGCGGTGGCGGCGGGGACGGTGGCGATGATCTCCTCGGTGGCGGGGTTGCGGACCTTCAGCTCGTGCGGGTCGGACACGTGATGACCTTTCCCAGCGTCGGAGCACAGCGGCGCCGGAGCACAGCGGTGCGCGGGCTCACAGGCGTTCGAAGGAGCGGCGCAGCTCCCAGTCGGTGACCGCGGCGTCGAAGGCCTCCAGTTCGACGCGCGCCATGGTGCGGTAATGGGCGACGACGTCCTCGCCGAAGGCGGCCTTGGCCACGGGGCTGTTCTCCCACAGTTCGGCGGCCTCGCGCAGGGTGGCCGGGACGTGCTCGAACCCGGCGGTGTAGGCGTTGCCGGTGCAGGGTTCGGGCAGTTCCAGCCGGTGTTCGACGCCGTGCAGGCCGGCGGCCACCAGCCCCGCCACGGCGAGGTAGGGGTTGACGTCGCCGCCGGGCAGCCGGTTCTCGAAGCGCAGCGAGCGCCCGTGGCCGACCACGCGCAGGGCGCAGGTGCGGTTGTCGTGGCCCCAGGCGACGGCGGTGGGCGCGAAGGAGCCGGGCCGGAACCGCTTGTAGGAGTTGATGTTGGGGGCGTACAGGAGGGAGAAGTCGCGCAGGGCGGCGAGCTGTCCGGCGAGGAAGTGCCGCATCACCTCGGACATGCCCCCGTCCGGGCCGTCCGCCATGGCGTTGGTGCCGTCGGTGCCGGCGAGGGAGAGGTGGATGTGGCAGGAGTTGCCCTCGCGCTCGTTGTACTTGGCCATGAAGGTGAGCGAGACGCCTTCCTGGGCGGCGATCTCCTTGGCGCCGGTCTTGTACAGCGCGTGCTGGTCGCAGGTGACGAGGGCCTCGTCGTAGCGGAAGACGATCTCGTGCTGGCCGGGGTTGCACTCGCCCTTGGCGGACTCGACGGTGA
>NZ_BNBF01000020.1:2391-3804 GCF_014654935.1 Streptomyces capoamus | reverse complement strand
GGCCGGCGCCGGCCATGTCGTTGCGCAGGCGGCGCAGCAGGGGCTCGACGCGGCCGGTGCCGAGGACGGAGTAGTCGATGTTGTACTGGTTGGCGGGGGTGAGACCGCGGTAGTTCGCGTTCCAGGCCTGCTCGTAGCTGTCCTTGAAGACGATGAACTCCAGCTCGGTGCCGACCTGGGCGGTGTAGCCGAGGGCGGCGAGCCGTTCCAGCTGGCGGCGCAGGATCTGGCGCGGGGCGGCGGCGACCGGGGAGCCGTCGTTCCAGGCGAGGTCGGCGAAGAGCAGCGCGGTGCCGGGGTGCCAGGGGATGCGGCGCAGGGTGGAGGGGTCGGGGCGCAGGGCGAAGTCGCCGTAGCCGCGGTCCCAGGAGGACATCGCGTAGCCGTCGACGGTGTTCATCTCGGTGTCGACGGCGAGCAGGTAGGCGCAGCCCTCGGTGCCGTGGTGCAGGACCTCGTCGAGGAAGAAGCGGGCGGCGAACCGCTTGCCCTGCAGCCGCCCCTGCATGTCGGGGAAGGCCAGGACGACCGTGTCGATCTCACCGCTCGCCACCAGGGTGTGCAGTTCCTCGATGCCGAGCGGGGGTGTGCGGTCTGCCACGGGAGAGCCTCCTTGGGCGCCTGGGCGCTTTTTCGGCCGGACCGGGAGCCATAAGGTATTGCGGGGAACCATTGCTTGGGAAGGGGGTGCGGCCGATGTCGCGGGACGCGGGGACCGGCGGGCCGGCGGACCGGCTCGTACCGATACTGCGGCCGGTGCGGGCGGGCAACGGCTTCGAGGAGGCGCTGGAGCAGATCCTCCAGGTCGTCCGGCTGGGCCTGGTGCCGGGCGGCGAGCGGCTGCCGGCCGAACGGGAACTGGCGGAGCGGCTCGGGATCAGCCGGGTGACGCTGCGCGAGGTGCTGAAGGTGCTCCAGGACCAGGGGCTGGTGGAGGCGCGGCGCGGGCGGTACGGCGGAACGTTCGTGCTGCCCCGCACGGAGGCGAGCGGCGAGGACGAGCTGCGGCGCCGGATCGCCGAGGTCGACATCGAGGACGTGCTGCGCTTCCGCGAGGTGCTGGAGGTGGGGGCGGCCGGGCTGTGCGCGGTGCACGGGCTGGCCGAGGAGCAGGCGGGGCGGCTGCGGGAGGCGCTGGACCGCACCCGTGAGGCGCCGCTGGCCGACTACCGGCGGGCGGACACGCTGCTGCACCTGACGCTGGCCGAGCTGTGCGGTTCGCCGTCGCTGACCGCGCGGTACGCGGCGGTCCGGGCCACGGTGAACGACCTGCTGGACTGCATCCCGCTGCTGGTGCGCAACCTGGAGCACTCCCAGCGGCAGCACACCGCGCTGGTGGAGGCGGTGCTGGACGGGGACGCGGACGGGGCGCGGGAGATGATGCGGGAGCACTGCGCGGGGACGGCGGCGCTC
>NZ_BNBF01000020.1:1077-2348 GCF_014654935.1 Streptomyces capoamus | reverse complement strand
CTGCGGGGCTTCCTGGCCTGAACCGCGCTCTGCAAAGGTATGCGTGAACACCTTTGCCAGGGAGGCAGCATGACGCCACGGCCGCTGATCGGTGTGAGCACGTATCTGGAGTCCGGCGCGCGCTGGGGGGTGTGGGAGCTGGAGGCGGTGCTGCTGCCGGCCGGCTACCCGCGGCTGGTGCAGCGGGCGGGCGGGCTGGCGGCGCTGCTGCCGCCGGACGCGCCGGAGCACGCCGAGGCCGCGGTGGCCCGGCTCGACGGGCTGGTCGTCGCCGGCGGTCCCGACGTCGACCCGGCCCGGTACGGCGCCGAGCGGGCACCGCGCACGGGGCCGCCCGCGCCCGAGCGGGACGCCTGGGAGCTGGCCCTGATCCGGGCGGCGCTGGCCGCGGGCCTGCCCCTGCTCGGCATCTGCCGGGGCATGCAGCTGCTGAACGTCGCCCTCGGCGGCACCCTCGTCCAGCACCTGGACGGGCACGCCGAGCTGGTCGGCGCCTTCGGCGAGCACCCGGTCAAGCCGGTGCCGGGCACGCTGTACGCCGGCATCGTCCCGGAGGAGCAGGCGGTGCCGACGTACCACCACCAGGCGGTGGAGCGGCTCGGCGAGGGGCTCGTCCCGTCGGCCTACGCGGCGGACGGCACCGTGGAGGCCGTCGAACTGCCGGCGGACCGGGGCTGGGTGCTGGGCGTGCAGTGGCATCCGGAGATGGGCGAGGACCGGCGGGTGATGCGGGCCCTGGTCACAGCCGCCGCCGCAGCCAGGCCAGGGCGGCCTCGCCCTGCGCGCGCTGGAAGGGACGCAGGGTCGGCAGGCCCGGCGGCGCCGGGAGCAGCGAGCCGCGCAGGAAGTAGCCGGTGAGGGCGGCCAGCGCCGCGGTGACGGCGTCCGGGTCCGCCGCCCGGCCGAGGGGGTGCGCGGTGAACACCTCCTGCGGGTCCGGGCCGCCCTGCGCCCGCACGCACGGCAGCAGGACCAGCAGATCGAACCAGGGCGCCGCGCGCAGGGCGTGCGGCCAGTCCACGAAGACGACGCCGTCGGCCGTGAGCAGCACGTTGTCCGCGCGCAGGTCGCCGTGGGCCAGGGTGTCCCCGGACGCGCCGGCGGCCCAGCCGGCCTCCAGCGCGGCGAGTTCGGCCAGGTGACCGGCGGCCCAGTCGCCGAGCCGGTCCCGTACGTCGCCGGCCTCCCCCGCGCACAGCGCGCGCCAGCCCGCGAAGTCGCCGGCCAGTTCCCCGGCGACGGGCGGGGCGTCGACCGGGGACGGTGTGCCG
>NZ_BNBF01000020.1:0-1036 GCF_014654935.1 Streptomyces capoamus | reverse complement strand
GTGCGGGCGAGCGCGGTCACGGCGTCGAGCACCCGGCGCAGTTCCGCCGGCCGCCAGGGCACGTGCGGCTGCCGTCCCGCCACCTCCTCGAAGACCAGCGCCACCCAGGTGCCGTCGTCGTACGAGCCGAGCAGCCGGGGCGCCGGCACGGCGGCCGGCAGCGCGGCGGCGTGGCGCGCCTCCCGGCGGTGCAGGGCGGGGCTGTGCGGGTTCGCCTCGGCGCTGACCGCCTTGACGAAGCCGGTACGGCCGGCCGCCGTGCGGACCCGGGCGGCCACCCCGGGCGAGAACCCGCCGCTCTGCGTCACGGCCCGTACCACCGGCGCGCCGAGCACCTCCCCGACCGCCTCCCGGACGGCGGCCGGAAGGACTTCCCAGGGAGCACGGACGCCCGTGGCGGGCGGGGCGGTGACGGTCATGCCGAGCATGGTGCCGGTCCGCGGGCCGACGTGGCCAAGGGTTTTGCGCCGGCCGGGGTGCGGGGCGTCCGCTCGTGTTCCGCGGCGCGGCCGCACGCCGGCTCCACCCCGCCGGGGGTGTGCCCGGTGGACGCCGTCCGTGGGCGCCGCCCGGGTGCTCTCACCCGCGCGTCAGGGACAGCAGTTCGCGGGCCGGGCCGGTCGGGCGGTGGCCCGTGGGCCAGACCGCGCGCAGGTCGCGGTGGAGCGACATGCCCTCGACCGGGATGCTGACCAGGCGCCGCATCGACAGTTCCTCGCCCACGGCCAGTTCGCTGAGGACCGAGGGGCCGGCGCCGCTGACCGCGGAGGCCTTCACCGCCGTGGTGGAGGACAGCTCGATCAGCGGGCGGGCCGGGCCGCCGAGGGCCGCGTCGAGGACCTGGCGGGTGCCGGAGCCCCGTTCGCGCAGGATGAGCGGGGTCGCGGCCAGCTCCGCCGCCGTCACGGGCCGCCGCCGGCGGGCCCACGGGTGGCCCGGCGCGGTGACGACGATCAGCCGGTCGTGGGCGATGACGGCGGAGTCCAGGCCCGTGGGCACGTTCAGGCCCTCCACGAAGCCCAGGTCCGCCTCGCCG
>NZ_BNBF01000019.1:159772-175706 GCF_014654935.1 Streptomyces capoamus | reverse complement strand
CACCCAGTCGGCCACCCACCACGGCCACGCCCAGCCCACCCAGTCGGCCACCCACCACGGCCACGCCCAGCCCACCCGGTCGCTCGCCCGCCGGGGCCGTGTCCGCCCCGCCGGCCTGGGCGGGCGGTGGGTGCGGGGGCGCGGGATCATCGACGCATGGACGTCACCCTGCACCTCGCCCAGGACCCGGCGGCCGACGCGCTGCTCGGGCGCTCCCCGCTCGCCGCGCTGACCGGGATGCTGCTGGACCAGCAGATCCCGATGGAGTGGGCGTTCAAGGGACCCTGGGCCATCGCCGACCGGCTCGGCGCCGAGGATCTCGACGCGCACGAGATCGCGGCGATGGACCCGGAGGCCTTCGCCGCGCTGCTCTCCGACAAGCCCGCGGTGCACCGCTACCCCGGCTCGATGGCGAAGCGGATCCAGCAGCTGTGCCACTACCTCGTCGAGCACTACGGCGGGGATGCGGAAGCGGTCTGGCGGGGCGTCGACAGCGGGGCCGAGCTGCTGCGGCGGCTGGAGGAACTGCCGGGCTTCGGGAAGCAGAAGGCACAGATCTTCCTGGCCCTGCTCGGCAAGCAGCTGGGGGTCGCCCCGGCGGGCTGGCGCGAGGCCGCCGGGGCCTACGGCGAGCCGAAGGCCTTCCGGTCCGTCGCCGACATCACCGGCCCGGACTCGCTGGCCAAAGTACGGGCCCACAAACAGGAGATGAAGGCAGCGGCGAAGGCAGCGAAGGCGGCCAAGCCGGCGAAGAAGTAGCGGGGCGCGCCGACGCCCTGGCCGGCACGGCCCCCGTCCCCCGGCACGGGCCCGTCCCGTCCCCCATTCGGCCCCGCCCCACTGGCCGCGCATTCCCGGCCGTTCCCAGCATGGAGCATGACCGAGGCACCGAGTGGGGGTCCCGACAGGGACCGTGAGTACGACGACCGGCACGTGCACGCCGGGGAGGCACCCCGCGCGCGCCCCGCGACGGAGCAGCACCGCGGCCACCATGAACCGGAACCCCCGTTCGAGGGCCCCCTGCACGCCCTGTCCCGGGCCGCCTGGCAGGTGGTGCTGCTGACCGGTATCGGCTCCCTGGTGCTCGGCATCCTGGTGCTGGTCTGGCCCGGACCCTCCCTGCTGGCCGCCGGGGTGCTGTTCGGCCTCTACCTGGTCTACAGCGGGATCCTCCAGTTGGTGTCGGCGTTCGGCACGCACCGGGCGACCTCGCTGCGGGTGCTGGCCTTCGTCAGCGGCGCGCTGTCGATCCTGCTGGGCCTGTTCTGTTTCCGCGGGCCGATGCAGTCGATCCTGCTGCTCGCCCTGTGGATCGGCATCGGCTGGCTGATCCGCGGGATCACCCAGACCCTGGCCGCCGCGCACGACCCCCGGATGCCCGCCCGGGGCTGGCAGGTGGTCCTCGGCATCCTCACATTCATCGCCGGGATCGTGCTCATCGACTCGCCCTTCGAGTCGGTCGCCGTACTGACCCTGGTCGGCGGGATCTGGCTGGTCGCGGTGGGGATCGTGGAGATCGTCACCGCGTTGCGCATCCGCGGCCGGGCCGGTCGGGTGCCGCAGGCGCTGTGACCGCCGTCAACGACGCGGGCCCCGGGTACGCCGAGCGGGCGGATCTCGTACCCGGCGTGCAGCCCCCGCCGCCCGCCCCGGGGAGTCATCCGGTGTGAGCAGGAGCAGAAGCGCACCCCGGAGCCGTACCTGGCTTCGCGTGTTCGTGCTGCTCCTCGCCCTGTGGGTACCCGCCTGCGCCGCCCTGCCGGCGCAGGCGACCCCGAGCCCCACGGCGACCACCGCAACCGCCGGGATCACCGGAACCACCGGAACTCCCGGAACCACCGGGGCTGCCGGCCCCACTGGCACCACCGGTACTGACGGCACCACCGGTACTGAGGGCACCACCGGGACCACGGGAACCGGGACCACCGGGCAAGAACCCCCCGACGCCGCGCTCAGGCCGTCGCACCGCGCCCTGCACCGGGCCGACGTGCCCGAGCGCCCCACGCCCCGGCCCGCCCCGGTGCCCGCCCGCCCGGCGGCCCGCCCGTGCCCCGGCGCACCGCGGGTGCCGGACACCACGCCCCTGCTGCGCACGGTGGTCCTGCGCTGCTGACGGACCCGCGTCCCCCGCACGGTCCGTCGGCTCGACGCAAGGAGCAGCACAGCCATGTCCAAGGACCTCTACGCCGTCCTGCGCGCCCTGCTGCGCGCGGAGGCCCGGCGCGCCCCGGCCACCCGGCCGGACCGGCGCGCCCCGCAACCGCAGCGGTCACCCGAGGAAAGGGACCGCTGAACGACCCCGGCGGGGGCGCCCCCTGCCCCCCGCCGGGCCGGAGCGCTACCTGCGCCGGCGCCTGCGTGCCGTGCCGAACAGGGAGCGGGTGATCTCGCGGCCGAGCTGGGTGCCGACCGACCGGGCCAGCGACCTGAACACCCCGCTGGTGACGACCTGTTCGACCAGCGACGGCTCCTCCTTCTCCGCCCGGGGCGCCGCCCCGGTCCCGGGTGCCGGGGCCGCCGGTCCCGGCGGGCGGGCGGCGCCCAGCCTCTCGTACGCCGACTCGCGGTCCACAGCCTGTGCATAACGGCCGTGGAGCGGGGAGGTGCGGACGGCCTCGTCGAGTGCGGCCACGTCGACCGGGCCCATCAGGGACTCCGGGGCGCGCAGCCGGGTGGCGGCGACCGGGGTCGGGGCGCCGGTCTCGCTCAGCACGGTCACCACGGCCTCGCCGGTGCCCAGCCCGGTGAGCAGTTCCTCCAGGTCGTACGCCGACCTGGGGAAGGTCCGCACGGTCGCCCGCAGGGCCTTCTCGTCGTCGGGCGTGAAGGCGCGCAGGGCGTGCTGGACGCGGTTGCCGAGCTGGGCGAGGACGTCACCGGGCACGTCCTTCGGGGACTGGGTGACGAAGAAGACGCCGACGCCCTTGGAGCGGATCAGCCGGACGGTCTGGGTGATCGAGTCCAGGAAGGCCCGGGAGGCGTCGTCGAACAGCAGGTGCGCCTCGTCGAAGAAGAACACCAGCCGGGGCTTGTCGGCGTCACCGATCTCGGGCAGGTCGTGGAAGAGGTCGGCGAGCAGCCACATGAGGAACGTCGAGAACAGCAGGGGCTTGTCCTGGACGGCGGGGAGTTCCAGGACCGAGACGATCCCCCGGCCGTCGGGCGCCGTGCGCAGCAGGTCCGCCGTGTCGAACTCCGGCTCGCCGAAGAAGTCCGCCATGCCCTGCGCCTCGAAGGCCGTCAGCGCGCGCAGGATCACCCCGGCCGTGGCCGCGGACAGGCCCCCGATGCCGCGCAGCTCGGTCCTGCCCTCGTCGGAGGTGAGGAAGGCGACGACCGCGCGCAGGTCCTTGAGGTCGATCAGCTCCAGGCCCTTGGTGTCGGCGTAGTGGAAGACGAGGGCGAGGGACTGCTCCTGGGTGTGGTTCAGTCCGAGCGCCTTGGCCAGCAGCACCGGGCCGAAGCCGGTGATCGTGGCCCGCACCGGGATGCCGTGGCCGTGGCCGCCGAGCGCCAGGAACTCCGCGGGGAAGCCGGCCGGGGTCCACTCCTGGCTCACCTCCGCGGCCCGCTCGCGTACCCGGTCGTCGTCCCGCCCCGGCCGCGCGATGCCCGAGAGGTCGCCCTTGATGTCCGCGAGGAACACCGGTACGCCCTGCGCCGACAGCTGCTCGGCGATCAGCTGGAGGGTCTTGGTCTTGCCGGTGCCGGTGGCGCCCGCGACCAGGCCGTGCCGGTTGAGCACCGGCAGCGGGACGCGGACCGACACGCCGGGGAGGCACGCGCCGTCCCACAGCAGGGCGCCGAGGTCGAGGGCGGGACCGGTGAAGGCGTAGCCCGAGGCGATCTTCCGCGCCTCGACGGGCGGCTCACCGGCTTCCCCGGGCCCTGCGGACGGCGCGGTCCCGCGGTCGCTCATCTCCGGTCCCCGTTCCCGTAGTAGCCCATTTGCCGGAATTGCTCCATCTTTTCAAGCGTCGCACTCCGCCGCCATGGCTGCGCCCGGAACGTCTTGACCGGTAGGCTTTCCGTGTGATCTTCAAGCGCATCGGAAACGGCCGGCCGTACCCCGACCACGGCCGGGAAAGCACCCGGCAGTGGGCGGACGTCGCGCCGCGCCCGGTCCGCCTCGATCAGCTGGTGACCACCAAGCAGCAGCTCGACCTGGAGACCCTGCTGGCCGAGGACTCGACGTTCTACGGCGACCTCTTCGCGCACGTCGTGAAGTGGCAGGGCGACCTCTACCTGGAGGACGGACTGCACCGCGCGGTGCGCGCCGCCCTGCAGCAGCGCCAGGTGCTGCACGCGCGCGTGCTCGAACTCGACTGATCCGGCACGGCACGACCGTTGCCCCTTTCGGGTCCGGCCGGGCGGCATCGACTGATCATCTGATAGGCATCGCCCGCTCAGGCGCACTACGCTGCGCTCATGAGCATGCTGACTCCCCCCGGCATGGGCGGCCAGTACCGCATCACGGGGGACAAATACCCTCGGATGCGTCCGTCCCGACGGCGCGGCAGACTCGCGGCCGCCGTGGTGGCGTCCACCGCCGTGCTCGGCCTGGTCGGCTGGGGCACCCTGCAGCTCATCGACGTCTTCACGGGCGGCGGCGGCACGTCCACGGCGTCCGGCGCCGGGACCCACTGCCGGACCAAGGCCGCGGCGGCCCCGGTGGCCCGCGTGCAGCCCCTGCCGCAGCCCGGCCGGATCACGGTGAACGTCTACAACGCCACCAAGCGCACCGGTCTGGCCAAGAGCACCGCGGACGAGCTGAAGAAGCGCGGCTTCAGGATCGGCAACGTGGGCAACGCGACGAAGCAGTACGACAAGAAGGTGAAGGGCACCGGGATGCTCCTCGGCTCCCCCGCCGCCCAGGACACCTCCCTGAAGGTGCTCGGCACCCAGCTCGCCGGCGCGGAGGCACGCGCCGACGGCCGCAAGGGCGCCGACCTGGACCTGATCATCGGTGACGCCTTCAAGGGCCTGGCCGACCGCGTGGCCGCCGACCGGACCCTGACCGCCCTGACCGAACCGCAGCCGCCGGCCACGGCGAAGAAGGCCTGCTGAGCGGCGCGCCGCAGGGCGCGCCGGGAACCCACGCGCGACGCGCCGGAAGAACACGGCGGGAAGCCACACCACACCCACCCGCGGGTGCCCGAGCCACCCGGCACGGCCACCCGCCATGGCCGTCCACCACGGCCATCCGCCACGGCCACCGCGACCGCTAGCGCACCGCGCCCGGCACCGTCACGAAGAACCGCTGAGCGGCGCGCCCGAAGACGGCGGCGGGCAGGCGGCGGGAACTACTCCGCGGCCCCGTACAGCCGGTCGCCCGCGTCGCCCAGGCCCGGGACGATGTAGCCCAGCTCGTTGAGGTGGTCGTCCACGGCCGCCGTGACCACGGTGACCGGCGTGCCCGCCAGCTCCCGCTCCATGACCTCGACGCCCTCCGGCGCGGCCAGCAGCACCACGGCGGTGACGTGGTCGGCGCCGCGCTTGATCAGCTCCTGGATCGCCGCGACCAGCGTGCCGCCCGTGGCCAGCATCGGGTCCAGCACGTACACCTGACGGCCCGAGAGGTCCTCCGGCATGCGCGAGGCGTACGTGGACGCCTGCAGCGTCTCCTCGTTGCGGATCATGCCCAGGAAGCCCACCTCGGCGGTCGGCAGCAGCCGGACCATGCCGTCCAGCATGCCCAGGCCGGCCCGCAGGATCGGCACCACCAGCGGGCGGGGCCGGGCGAGCTTGACGCCCGTCGTCTGCGCGACCGGCGTCTGGATGTCGACGGCCTCGGTCCGCACGTCCCGCGTCGCCTCGTAGGCGAGCAGGGTGACCAGCTCGTCGGCGAGCCGCCGGAAGGTCGCGGAGTCGGTGCGCCGGTCGCGCAGCGTGGTGAGCTTGTGAGCGACCAGGGGGTGGTCGACGACGTGGAGACGCATACCCCTAACGGTACCTGCGCCACGGGCCGCCCTCGTGCTGGCGTCAAACCGGCCGTCCGGGGGAAAGTGGGAAGGACGCTAGTGGGGTGGTGAGACGTGTCCGACCAGCCTGACCTCCCCGCGGACGCCTCCGAGGCCGGCGCCATGACCGGCCCCGCCGCGCGGTCCGCGAGGACCGGTACCGACAAGCCCGAGGGCGAGGCCGAGCGCCGCAGGCGCCGCGCCCAGTTCCTGCGCGACCTGGCCGAGGCCCGCGCGCTGCGTGCCCGGGTGCAGCCCCGGCGCGCCAAGGCCGCCCGGTTGCGCCACGCGATGCGCATGCGGACGTTCCGCTGGTAGCCGCGGCGGGGCACCGCCGCACAGCGGAAGATCCGCGCACGCACGGGTGTTGGGGAGGCGGGCGTGCGTGAGCGCGCGGAAAAGCCGCGTACGATCCGCAGGTGGCGGCAATGAGCGCGCTGGTGAGCAGATCACGGATCCACGATCGAAACAGCCAGACACAGGGAGCCGAAGACGTCCCCTGGACGCCTTGTTTCTGCCACGATTCCGAGTGGGTGGGGCTCGGAGCCCCGGCTCTTCCCGCCCGCGTACCTCCGCCGGGGGGACCCCCAACCGGCACGCCTATGACCAGTGGGAGAGTCACGGTGTACTTCGCCGCACTGCTCGCGCGCACCGAAGACGGGTGGGAAGCGAGCGACACAGAGCTGGACGATGTGGAGACCCTGTCGGATCTGGCCGACCTGGCCCGGGAAGCCTCTCCCGACGAGGACACGGTCCTCGTCCTGATCGAGCAGGAGGACTCCTGGTTCGGTGTCGTCCGCGTGGACGGCGAGGAAGACCCTCGCATCTACGTCTCGGACGCCGCCGCCGCCCGGCGCAGCGCGTACGGGGAGCTGCTGCTCACCGACGAGCTGCTCGGCCGGGAGCCCGGCGCGGACGACGGCCCGGACCTGGACGCCCTCGACCTCGACGGCACGGAGGACGGGGAGTCCGAGGAGGACGACGAGGAGGAGGGCGCCGCCGCCGACGCGGTGCCGCACAGCCCGGTCGGCGACAGCGAGATCCTCGACGACTTGGGCATCAGCGAGAAGGAGCTGCGCGCCCTGGAGGCCGACGACGCGCTGAACACGATCGCCGAGGCCCTGGGCGCCTCGGAGGTGCTGGAGACCGTCCGCTGACCACGCCACAGGACCCCCTGCGCGCGGGGCGCGACCCGCGGGGCGCGCCCGACCCGGTACGGGACCCCTGGCGGCCCGCGATGCGGGACGCCCTGGCGGAGGCCGAACGGGCCGACCGGGGCGGCGACGTCCCCGTCGGCGCCGTCGTGCTGTCCCCGGACGGTACGACGGTGCTCGGAGCCGGGCACAACGAGCGGGAGGCCACCGGGGATCCGACGGCCCACGCGGAGGTCCTCGCGATCCGGCGGGCCGCGGCCCGGCTCGGCCAGTGGCGGCTGACCGGGTGCACGCTCGTCGTCACGCTGGAGCCTTGCACGATGTGCGCGGGCGCGCTCGTGCAGGCCCGGGTGGACCGGGTGGTCTACGGCGCCCGGGACGACAAGGCGGGCGCGGCCGGCTCCCTCTGGGACGTCGTGCGCGACCGGCGGCTCAACCACCGTCCGGAGGTCGTCGAGGGCGTGCTCGCGGCGGAGTGCGCCCGGCTCCTCACCGATTTCTTCCGGAACCGCTGAGCGCGTCACCGACGGGGCGCCTCTATCGATTTCAAACCTCGCCCCACCTTGCTGTAGGGTCTCCCTCGGTAGCGTGTCCGAGCGGCCGAAGGAGCTCGCCTCGAAAGCGAGTGTGGCGCAAGTCACCGAGGGTTCAAATCCCTCCGCTACCGCTTTCAGAAGGCCCCGCCCACCGGCGGGGCCTTCCGTGCGTTCCCGGCGCAACGACCGGGCCCCGGCGGGCTGTCGGTCGTACGGGGAGGGCCGGAGGTTACACTCGCGGCCGGCAGGCAGGGGCCCTCGGGGGCACTGGTACAGGGGAGGCCGCGGTGGCGGTGAACGCCAAGAAGATCGCCGTGTACGCGCTCGTGGTCTTCGCGCTGTACGTGATCATCACGGACCCGGCCAAGGCGGCCGACTACGTCCAGATAGGGTTCGAGGGCATTTCGGACGCGGCCAAGGCCGTCGGCGACTTCATGACCTGGGTCGCCCACGGAGGAAAGAGCTGAGGTACATCCCATGATCCGCCACCTGGTCCTCTTCAAGCTCAACGAGGGCGTCGACCGTGACGACCCGCGGGTCGTGGCGGGCGTGGAGGCCTTCCGGGCGCTCGGCGACCGGATCGAGGAGCTGCGCTTCTGGGAGTGCGCCTGGAACATCAGCGACCGGCCCATCGCCTACGACTTCGCCATCAACTCGGCCGTCGAGGACGCCGGTGCCCTCACCCGCTACCTGGAGCACCCGGCCCACCAGGCGGGCGTCGCGCTGTGGCGCGAGTTCGCCACCTGGGTGATCGCCGACTACGAGATCGCCGGGCAGTAGCCCCGCACCCCGCGTTCACCGCAGCCCCCCGCTCTCCGAGGCGGGGGGCTTTTTCGCGCCTACTGCTACCCCAACTCATCAGAGTTTGAAACACAACACGGGGTTATCAGGTGCTTGCACACAGTGCACATGTCTTGTGATGCTATGACCGCTTTTGACGGATGATTGACCGATGAAGAGGTGGCGTTGACCTTGTCGGCCAGTACTGCGCCGCCCCAGGACGAGGCGCCCGCTTCGGACCCGCCGGCCCCACCGGACCCGCCGGCCCCCGAGAAGCGCCGCGGCGCCGACACCCGGGCGCTGACCCAGGTCCTGTTCGCCGAGCTGAAGGAACTCACCCCGGGCACGCCGGAGCACACCCGGGTGCGGGGCGCGCTGATCGAGGCGAACCTCCCGCTCGTGCGCTACGCCGCCGCCCGTTTCCGCTCGCGCAACGAGCCCATGGAGGACGTCGTCCAGGTCGGCACCATCGGCCTGATCAACGCCATCGACCGCTTCGACCCGGACCGGGGCGTACAGTTCCCGACCTTCGCGATGCCCACCGTGGTCGGCGAGATCAAGCGGTACTTCCGGGACAACGTCCGCACCGTCCACGTCCCGCGCCGGCTGCACGAGCTGTGGGTGCAGGTCAACAGCGCCACCGAGGACCTGACCACCCTCTACGGCCGTACGCCGTCCACCGCCGAGATCGCCGAGCGGCTGCGGATCGGCGAGGACGAGGTGCTCAGCTGCATCGAGGCCGGCCGCTCGTACCACGCCACCTCGCTGGAGGCCGCCCAGGAGGGCGACGGACTGCCCGGCCTGCTGGACCGGATCGGCTACGAGGACCCGGCCCTGGACGGCGTGGAACACCGCGACCTGGTCCGCCACCTCCTCGTCCAGCTCCCCGAGAGGGAACAGCGCATCCTCCTCCTGCGCTACTACAGCAATCTCACCCAGTCACAGATCAGCGCGGAACTCGGTGTCTCCCAGATGCACGTCTCCCGACTGCTGGCCCGCAGCTTCCAGCGACTGCGTTCCGCGAACCGGATCGACGCATAGCCGCATGGCCGCATGGCCACGGAGCCGCAGCGCGGAAGCGCCGCAGCAGGTGCCGTAGCGGCTGATGCACAGGAGGCGCACGGAAGCACGGCTCGAACGGCATTGCATCGCAAACCCGATCGAGCGGTAACCGGCACGAGCGAATCGCTCACCAGCACTGTTGCCGACAGTTGGCACCCGAAATACCGTCAGACCCCGTCTTTCCAGGGCCGATTCGGATCTGACGTATCGACATGTCTCTACAGCGTGTTGCCGACATGTGACATTCTGCGGGAAGCGCGTTTGCCGTGGCTTCGGCTCCGGTATTCAGGTGAGGGCTGCGTTGCTCGTCAGGACAGCGCCGCCGCGACCGTCCCGCGACCCAAAGGGGGTGGCATGTCCGCAGACCAGGGCAGCTCGAAGGTGCTGACGCCCGCCATGAGCGAGGCAGCGCCCAAGGAGCTCGACGCTCTCGACGTCCTCGACGGCTTCGAGGGTGTCACGGCCCTCGAAGCCGTGCCGTCCCCGGCCGCCGGCCCGGCCGCCGAAGCTGTCCCGGCCGCGCAGGCCACGGCGAACCTCGACACCCGCACCCTGTCCCGCTCACTGTTCCTGCGCCTGGCCGCGCTGGCCGAGGACAGTCCCGAGCGGGCCTACGTCCGGGACACCCTGATCGAGCTGAACCTGCCGCTGGTCCGCTACGCGGCGGCCCGGTTCCGCTCGCGCAACGAGCCGATGGAGGACATCGTCCAGGTCGGCACCATCGGCCTGATCAAGGCGATCGACCGGTTCGACTGCGAACGGGGCGTGGAGTTCCCGACGTTCGCGATGCCGACGGTCGTGGGCGAGATCAAGCGGTTCTTCCGCGACACCTCCTGGTCGGTGCGGGTCCCGCGCCGGCTCCAGGAGCTGCGCCTGGCCCTCACCAAGGCCAGCGACGAGCTGTCGCAGAAGCTGGACCGCTCGCCGACGGTGACCGAGCTGGCCGCCGTGCTCGGCGTCTCCGAGGAGGACGTCGTCGACGGCCTCGCGGTCGGCAACGCCTACACCGCCTCCTCCCTCGACTCCCCGGCCCCCGAGGACGACGGCGGCGAGGGCTCCCTGGCCGACCGGCTCGGCTACGAGGACACGGCCCTGGAGGGCGTGGAGTACCGCGAGTCCCTCAAGCCCCTGCTGGCCAAGCTCCCGCCCCGGGAGCGGCGGATCATCATGCTGCGCTTCTTCGCCAACATGACCCAGTCGCAGATCGGCGAGGAGGTCGGCATCTCCCAGATGCACGTCTCCCGCCTGCTGACCCGGACGCTGGCCCAGCTCAGGGACGGCCTGATCTCGGACTGACCCGCGACGGCGGCCCGCCACCCGGGCCCCGTACGACACCGCTGGACACATCACCCGGCCGCCGAGGCCGCCGCTACGGCAGCATCGGCGGCCGCCGTCCGCCCGCCCGAACACCACACCGGCCGCGTGCGGCGGCGGGGCGGGGCGGGCGTTGGTCGGGGTGGGGGTAGACGGCGGCCGGGGAGCGGGGCGGTGATCACGCGGCACGGGCGGTGCAGGGCTGGCGGCCTGACGACCGTCGACGCGAGCGAGAAGGGCCCGCCGCCGCACCAGCACGAGTACCAGCACCAGCCGTCGACGCCGAGTGAGGGCGCTTCCGATCACCGCACGACCGCCGACGCCGAGTGAGGACGGCTGCGGTCACCGCACAACCGCTGACGCCAGCTGATGACGCCTCCGGTCACGCACCGACCGTCAGCGCCGGGCGAGGACGACCCCGTTCGAGTTACGACCGTCAGCGCCGAGTGCGCACGTTCCCGGTCGCCTCACGACGGCCGACGCCCGGCGATGACGCCTCCGGTCGCACTCCGCCCGTCAGCGCCGGGCGAGGACGGCACTCCGTTCGCGTTACGACCGTCAGCGCCGAGTACGGACGCTCCGCTCCGGTCATCTCACGACCGCTGACGCCAGCTGATGACGCCTCCGGTCACGCACCGACCGTCAGCGCCGGGCGAGGACGGCCCCGTTCGGGCTACGACCGTCAACGCCGAGTGCGGACGTTCCCGGTCGTCCCACGACGGCCGACGCCGAGTGAGGACGGCTCCGGTCGCCTCACGACCGCCGACGCCAGCTGATGACGCCTCCGTGCGAGTTACGACCGTCAGCGCCCGGTGAGACCGATCCCCAACGCCTCGCAACTGTCCGCGCGGGCAAAACCGTCCGGCCGCCGCCGTAGCAGCCGGCGGTGCGGGTGAGAGCGGTCCGGCTGCCGCGGGAACCGTCGGGTTCGGGAACGATCGTGCCGCCTGCCGTTCGGCCGGGAGACGGCGCGCTCGACGCGTTCCCCGGCTTCGTGGGCGGTTCGGCCCGGGCCGGTGGCGCGGGCTCCGCCGTGCCCCCACGGGCCGAACTGGACGCACCTGTCGTCCCCGGGGTGGAAGCCGCCCCTCAGGCACGCCGGCATCCCGGTCCCTCCCGGCAGCCGGGACGGGCCCGCCGCCCCCGGGGACCGAGGACGCCGATGACGGGCGGAAGGGGGCCGTCGCCGTCGGGTTCGGTGAGCCGGCCGTACCCCCGGCGCCATGCTCTTACTTGATCGCCAGCCAGGCCACGCCGGCCACCACGGCGAGGGCCACGACGATGCCGATGATCAGGCCGATCCGGGGACCGGAGGGGGCCGCCTGCTGCTGGCGCCCCTGGGGGGCCTCGTCGACGAACGCGCGGAACATCTGGGTGCTGCCTGCGGGGTCGTAATTGCCCTGGGGGCCCTGGGTGTTAGCCATGCCCCGAGACCCTAGCGAATCGCGGTGACCGACCCAAGTGCGGGGCCACCGGGACAGACGGGGGCACGCCACCCGCGACCACCTGCACATTTACGTTCGCAATACTTGCCTTTGCCAAGTTTTTGCGCCACCCCTCCCGGATTTGTTTGCCTGCAGCAACCAAGCACGCTTATGGTTGCCCTAAGCAACGATACGGGAGGTGTGATGGCCGAGCAGACGCAGTTCGAAGAGCTGGCGCGTCAGCTCAGCGCCGTCGGAGCCGTGAAACGGGACATGGGGCGGATCCTGCCGCATGACTGCCCGGCCGGCTCGGCCGCGGTGCTGACGCTGCTCGGCCGCCACGGCGACATGCGCATGAGCAAGCTCGCGGAGCTGCTCGCCGTGGACATGTCGGTCACCAGCCGGCACGTCGCGCACGTCGCCGCACGCGGCTGGATCGAGCGGCACCCGGACCCCGCGGACAAGCGCTCGCGCATCCTGCGCCTGACGCCCACGGGTCTGGAGCAGCTCGACGAGCTGTCCCGGCGGACCACGCACCTGCTCGCCGAGCGGCTGGCGGACTGGACCGACGAGGACGTCACCGAGCTGATCCGCCTGATGACGCGCCTGCGCGCGTCGTTCGGCGACTGCCGGTCCGCCCCGCTCCGGCTCCCCGAGCCCGTATCCCACGAGACCACCCGTACACCCGCAAGCACATAAGAGAAGGAAGCCCATGGCAACGACCACACCAGCCGGTGTGCGGGCCCACGCCAAGCACGGGGGAGGCTCCCACGGCGATGCCCCGATGACGCACCGGCAGATCATGGAGGCCCTGTCCGGGCTGCTGCTCGGCATGTTCGTGGCGATCCTGTCGTCCACGATCGTCTCCAACGCCCTGCCGCACATCATCGGTGACCTCGGCGGCGGCCAGTCCGCCTACACCTGGGTGGTCACGGCCGCCCTGCTGTCGATGACCGCGGCCACCCCCCTGTGGGGCAAGCTCGCCGACCTGTACAGCAAGAAGGCTCTCGTCCAGATAGCCCTGATCATCTACGTGGTCGCCTCGATGGCGGCCGGTCTGTCGCAGAACCCCGGCATGCTCATCACCTTCCGGGTGTTCCAGGGCATCGGCGTCGGCGGCCTGTCCGCCCTGGCGCAGATCGTCATGGCGGCGATGATCTCCCCGCGTGAGCGCGGCCGGTACTCCGGCTACCTGGGCGCCACCTTCGCCGTCGCCACCGTCGGCGGCCCGCTGCTCGGCGGTGTCATCACCGACACCGACTGGCTGGGCTGGCGCTGGTGCTTCTACGTCGGTGTGCCCTTCGCGATCATCGCGCTGATCGTGCTGCAGAAGACCCTGCACCTGCCCGTGGTCAAGCGGGAGGTCAAGGTCGACTGGGGCGGCGCGACCCTGATCTCCGCCGCCGTCTCCCTGCTGCTGGTCTGGGTCACCTTCGCCGGTGACAAGTACGACTGGCTGTCCTGGCAGACGTACGCCATGGTCGGCGGTTCGGTCGTCCTCGGCGCGCTGTTCGTGCTGGTCGAGTCCCGGGCGAGCGAGCCGATCATCCCGCTGCGCCTGTTCCGGAACCGCACCATCACGCTGGCGTCGCTCGCCTCGCTGTTCGTCGGTGTCGCGATGTTCTCCGGCACCGTCTTCTTCAGCCAGTACTTCCAGCTGGCCCGCGACAAGTCCCCGACCATGTCGGGCGTCCTGACCATCCCGATGATCGGCGGTCTGTTCGTCTCCTCGACCGTCTCGGGTCAGTTCATCACCCGCACCGGCCGCTGGAAGGCGTGGCTGGTCAGCGGTGGCGTGCTGGTCACGGCCGGCCTGCTGCTGCTCGGCGGCATCCGGTACGACACGGACTACTGGAAGATGGCCATCTTCATGGCCCTGCTGGGTCTCGGCATCGGCATGATGATGCAGAACCTGGTGCTCGCCACGCAGAACCAGGTGGCGCCCTCCGACCTCGGCTCGGCCAGCTCCACGGTCACCTTCTTCCGCTCCCTCGGCGGTGCGGTCGGCGTCTCCGCGCTGGGTGCCGTGATGTCCCGCCGGATCACCCACTACGTCCAGGACGGCGTCGCCGACCTGAGCCCGAAGTACCAGAAGGCCCTGGCCGGCGGCTCCGGTTCGACCGACAGCATCCCGGACATGAACGCGCTCCCGAAGCCCATCCGGACGCTCCTGGAGAGCGCCTACGGCCACGGCATCGCCGACGTCTTCATGATCGCCGGCTGCCTCGCCGCCGTCGCCTTCCTGATCACGCTGTTCATCAAGGAGGTCCCGCTGAAGACCAGGGGCGCGCTCGCCCAGGCCGCCGACGGCGAGGCCCCCGTGACCGATCCGGCCGCCGCGCCGGCCGTCGCCGAGGCCCAGGCCCCGGTCGCCGGGACGGCCACCGAGGCTCCGGCCCCGGAGCGGGTGCCGAGCTGGGCCACCCCCGTCGCCGGCGGGGACGGCACCCGGGCCGCCGCGATCACGCAGCCGGCCGCCGTCGCCACGGCCGCCGAGCCCGGCACCGGTGACGGCACCGGTGGCGGCACCCCGGTGCACGGCTTCGTCCGCGGCGCCGAGAGCGCCCCGGTCCCGCAGGCCGCGGTCACCCTGATCTCGCTGTCCGGCCGCCAGCTGGGCCGCTCGGTCGCCCAGGCGGACGGCTCCTACGCGCTCGACGCCCCCGGCACCGGGTCGTACGTCCTGATCGCCTCCGCCGACGGCTACCAGCCGCAGGCCTCCACCGTCGTGGTGGGCGGGGAACCGCTGTCGTACGACATCCTGCTGAGCGGCACCAGCGGGCTGACCGGTGTGGTCCGGGCCGCCGGGAGCGCGCTGCCGGTCAAGGACGCCATGGTCATCGTCACCGATGTGCGCGGCGACCTGCTGGCCACCGCGGCCACCGGCGAGCAGGGCGACTTCGCCCTCACCGACCTGGTGCCGGGCACGGTGACCGTCGCGGTCAACGCGAGCGGCTTCCGGCCGCGCGCCCTGCCGGTCGAGGTCGGCGCCGCCGGCGTCACCCGGATCGAGGTCGACCTGGACGCCGGTGCCCGGCTCCAGGGTGTCGTCCGGGCCCCGCACGGTCCGCTGGCCGACGCCCGGGTGACCCTGGTCGACCAGGCGGGCAACGTGGTCGGCAGCGCCACCACCGGTGCGGACGGCGCGTACGCCTTCACCGACCTGGACGGGGGCGAGTACACCGTTATCGCGACCGGCTACCCGCCGGTGGCCACCGCGCTGACCGTGTCCGGCCCCGGCGTCGACGGCCACGACATCGAACTCGCCCACCCCGGCGAGTAGTTCGACCCCCGGCCCGTGGTGGCGCGCGCCCTGAACGGAGGGCGCGGCCGCCACGGGCCGGTCTCATACGACCATTTTTTGAGCTTTTTCCAGGGAGAAACGGGATGGGACTGACCGCGAAGATCCGTACGCGGGACGGGTGGGCCGTGTCGCACGCGGTCGTCACGGTGACCGACATGACCGGCACGCAGGTGCTGCGGGCCGAGGCGGACGCCGAGGGAGCCGTGCGGGACACCACCGAGCTGGCACCGGGCGCGTACACCGTGATCGTGACCGCCGTCGGCTACGCGCCCGCCGCGTCCAGCGCGATCGTCACGGCGAGCGGCCGGGCCGAGGTCGGTACGGTGACGCTGGCCCGGCAGGGCGGCACCGAGCTGCCGCCGCCCGGCCCCTGGACCATCGACCCGGTGCACTCCTCCGT
>NZ_BNBF01000019.1:148518-159723 GCF_014654935.1 Streptomyces capoamus | reverse complement strand
CGCCGCGGTCGCCCAGCACCTCGGCATCTCCAGCGTGCACGGCCGGTTCACGGAGTTCGGCGGCACCATCGAGATCGCCCCGGACGACGTCACCAAGTCCCGGGTGGCGGCGGTGATCCGGGCGGCCTCCATCGACACCGGCAACGGCATGCGCGACACGCACCTGCGCTCCGCGGACTTCCTCGACGTCGAACGGCACCCGGACATCACGTACCGCTCCACGGGGGTGACCCAGGCCGGCTCCGACCGCTGGACGGTCCACGGCGAACTGTCCCTGCACGGGGTGGTACGGCCGGTGGACCTGGACCTCGCCTACCTCGGCACCGGCGCCGACCCGTGGGGCGGCACCCGCGCCGCGTTCCGGGCCACCGCCGAACTGCACCGCGAGGACTTCGCGATGAACTACAACCAGGTCCTCCAGGCGGGCATCGCCGCCATCGGCACCACGCTGAAGGTCGAGCTGGACATCCAGGCGGTCCAGGGCGACGCGCTGCCCCAGGCGTAGACGTAGGCACAGCAGGGTCAGCCACCGGGGCGCCCACTGCCCCTAGGCTGCCCCCATGGCACCGAACACCGCTACCAACACCCGTGTATCGCTGGACGAGCTGCTGGACTTCGTACGACCCCGCCACCGCGCCCTGCTGATCACCCGCCGGGCCGACGGCTCCCCGCAGGCCTCCCCGCTGACCTGCGGGGTGGACGACTCCGGCCGGATCGTCGTCTCCACCTACCCGGAGCGAGCCAAGACCCGCAACGCCCGGCGCGACGCCCGGGTCAGCCTGGTCGTCCTGAGCGACGAGTGGAACGGCCCCTGGGTCCAGGTCGACGGCACGGCCGAGGTCATCGACGCGCCCGACTCCGTGGAACCGCTGGTCGAGTACTACCGCAACATCGCCGGCGAGCACCCCGACTGGGACGAGTACCGCGAGGCGATGCTGAAGCAGGGCAAGTCCCTCATCCGGGTGACCCCGCAACGGTGGGGCCCGGTGGCCACGGGCGGCTTCCCGGCCCGGCTGGTGTCGGAGTAGCCGAGGAGCAGCCAGGGGAGCAGCGGCCAGGGCAGTGGCCAGGGAGGTGGCCGGCGCGGTGGCCGGCGCGGTGGTCAGCCGCGGGCGACCATCGCCTCGATGCCGGCGATCAGCAGGTCCAGGGCGAAGGCGAAGTCGCGGTCCAGCATCTCGTCCACCGTGTCGCCGCCGCGTGCCGCCATGAGGTCCTTGGACTCCTTGAAGACCTCGGCGGTGCCCGGGACCTCGTCCGCCATCGACATGGCCTGCTCGAAGTACTCCTCGGCGCTGAGTCCGGTGTCCGCGATCCGGGCGAGGAAGTGCCCCTCGATCGTGCCGAAGCCGTACACGAACTGGAAGACGGCCGAGATCGCTCCGGTCACCCCGTGCGCGGGCAGGCCCGCCCGGCGCACGGTCCGCTGCACCAACCGGGAGAACGCCAGCGCGTTCGGGCCGATGTTCAGGAAGCGCCCGGCCAGCGGGGACAGCCACGGGTGCCGGACCAGCAGCCCCCGGTACGCGGCGGCCAGCGCCCGCAACTGCTCCCGCCAGTCCTCCTCCGGGTGGTCCGGGTCGGGCAGCCGCAGCTCGGCGTAGGCCGCGTCCAGGGCGAGTTCGAGCAGGTCGTCCTTGGTGTCGACGTACCAGTACAGGGACATCGCGGTGACGTTCAGCTCGGCCGCCAGCCGCCGCATGGAGAACTTGGCGAGTCCCTCGGCGTCCAGCAGGCGTACGGACGCCTCGGTGATCCGCTCCCGGTCGAGCCCGGAGGGCTGCCCGCCGCGCCCGCCGCGCCGGGCCCTGTCCTCCCGCCACACGCTGTCCCGCGCCGACCGACCTGCCCGCTTCGTCACCGGCGGCCCTTCCTCGTTTGCGCTCACGGTCCCAACCTAGGGGCGCGAGGAACTGCGCGACCAGCCACAACGCCCCGCACTCGCCCCACTACCCCGTCCCCACGGCCGCTAGGCGGAGACCCGCTCCGCCCGCCGGAGCAATCCGGCCGCCAGGAACCCCCCGACGAGCACCGCGGCGGCCCCCACCAGCTGCCCCGCGCCCAGCGCGGCGGACAGCGACTCCCCCGACGCCATGGAAGAGCTGAGCACAGCGCCCAGCACGGCGACACCAAGTCCGTTGCCGAACTCGGCCAGCGTTCCGTTGATGCCGGCCCCCACCCCCGCCTTCTCCGGAGGAATCGCGCTCATGATGGCGTGCGCCATGGCCGGGTTCGCCACCGCGCACCCCGCGCCGATCAGCAGCAGTCCGAGCAGCGTCCCCGCGTAACCCCCGTGGTCCACCTCCGCGACGGACACCAGGCCCCCGGCCATGCAGACCATGCCCAGCGCGATCGACGCCGGTGTGCCCAGCCGCGCCGACCACTTCGCCGACAGTCCGCTGAAGTTGAGGACCACCACCGTCAGCGCCAGCGGAGCGGTCCGCAGACCCGCCTCCAGCGGCGCGTAGCCGAGCACGAACTGCAGGTGCTGGGTGAGCAGGAACAGGGCGCCGCCCATGCCGAAGACGATGAGCACGGCACCGGTGACCGCGCCCGTGAACCGCCGGTCACGGAAGAAGCGGAGGTCGAGCATCGGCTCCTCGGCCCGGCGTTCCCACCAGACGAAGGCACCCAGCGCCGGCACCGCCACGGCCGCCGTGGCGAGCACCCGCACCGACGTCCAGCCGTGTCCCGGACCGGAGATGACCGCGTGGACGAGCGCGGCCATGCCGATGGTCGACAGCAGCGCGCCCGGCAGGTCCGGGCGGTCGCCGCGCGGGTTCTTCGACTCGGGGACGAGGGCCGCCACCGCGGCCAGGCCCAGCGCCACGACCGGCAGGTTGATCAGGAAGATCGCCCCCCACCAGAAGTGGTCCAGGACGAAACCGCCGATCAGGGGGCCGCAGGCGAAGCCCAGCGCGTTGACCGCGCTCCAGATGCCGATCGCCTTGGGCTGCTCCTCGGCGGAGAAGATCTGTATCGCCACGGCCAGCGTGGTCGTCATCAGCAGCGCCCCGCCGACGCCCATGCCGGCCCGCGCGGCGATCAGCTGCGAGGTGCTGCCGGCGAGTCCGGCCACGAGCGAGCCGATGCCGAACAGGGCGAGCCCGGTGATCAGCATCTTCTTGCGGCCGTAGCGGTCGGCGGCGCTGCCGGCGGTGAGCAGCAGGCCGGACTGCACCAGGGAGTACGCGTTGATCATCCACTGGATGTCGGAGGTCTTCGCGTGCAGCTCGCGGGTGAGCGAGGGGATGGCCACGTTCAGGACGGTGTTGTCGAGCAGCACGGTGAGTTGCGCGAGGCAGATGACGCCGAGGATCAGCCAGCGCTGCGGATGGCCTTGGGGGGTCGACATGCCGTACACCGTATAGCTGCTGCTATACGGTGTACAACGCGTTTTCCCGTCCCTCAGTCGCTCGCCTTCCGTGTGAGGTCGTAGAACGTGGCCGAGCCGACCGTCACCTTCTTGAAGGTGCTCTGGACCCATGAGGCGATCCGGGAGGCCGAACCGCTGTTGCCGCCGCCCATGCCACCGCCGGCGATGAAGTAGTGGATCCTGCCCTCCTCGACGTACTTCTTGAACTGCGCCAGGGTCGGGGAGGGGTCGGTGCCGTTGAAGCCGCCGATCGCCATGACCGGGTCACCGGTGGCGAGCTGGTAGCCGGCGGCGTTCTGGGACCCGACGGAGGCGGCGACCCAGGTGTACTTCCCGGCGTCCTTCTCCAGCAGCTTCTTCGCCTCGGCCGACACCTCGGCACCGTTGAGCAGGCCGCCGACGCCCCCGGCGCCACCGCCCTCGCCCAGCCGGCCACCGCCACCGGGGAAGCCGGTGCCGGTGCCGGTGCCGGTGCCGTTCTGCTGCCGGCCCGGTTGGCCGGGCCGGCCCGGCACGCCGCCACCGGGGAAGCCGCCGCCCGGCAACCCATTGCCCTGCTGCCCCTGCTGCCCCTGCGGGCTCTGCCCGCCCTGCCGGCCGTTCTGCCCGCCCGGCGCGGCGCCGCCGAAGCCGCCCCGCGGACCTGCGCCGCCGCCGGGACCGCCGCCCCGGCCGCCCATCGCACTGGCGCCCGCCGGACCGGCCGTGACGATCGAACCGGTGTGGCCCTCCCGGAGGGTGCTCAGGGTGTACGCCGTCGGTCCGGCCAGCGCGGCCACCAGACCCACCGCCGCCGCTCCGAGGGCCAGTCGCCGGGGGAGCCGGCCGGCGAAGACCAGGCCGAGCGCCGCGGCCGACCCGCCGACCAGGACCAGCCACTTCAGCCAGGGCAGATAGTCGGGGGTGCGGTGGAGCAGGACGTACCCCCAGGCCGCCGCCGCGACCACGGACGCGGCGAGCGTGATCGACGCCCACAGCTCCCGCCGCCGCTCCCACAGCAGCCCGGCGCCCATCCCGGTGACCGCCGCCAGATAGGGGGCGAGGGCCACGGTGTAGTACTGGTGGAAGATGCCCGCCATGTAACTGAAGACCGCCATGGTGATCAGCAGCGAGCCGCCCCACACCAGGAGCGAGGCGCGGGTAACGGACGTCCGGGGCAGCCTGCGGGTGGCCACCAGTGCGGCGGCCAGCAGGACCAGCGCCGCCGGCAGCAGCCAGGAGATCTGGCCGCCGACCTCGGAGCCGAACATCCGGTCCCAGCCGGTCTCCCCCCACATGCCGGTGCCGCCCCCGCGGCCACCGCCACCGCCGCCCACGCTGCCGGTCTCGTCGCCGTTGAGCCGGCCGAGCCCGTTGTAACCGAAGGTCAGCTCCAGGAAGCTGTTGTTCTGCGAGCCGCCGATGTACGGCCGGGACGAGGCCGGCCACAGCTCGACGGCCGCGACCCACCAGCCCCCGGACACGACCAGCGCGAGCGTCGCGGCCGCCAGCTGCCCGAACCGCTTCCTCAGCGGCACCGGCGCGCACACCGCGTACACGAGGGCCAGCGCCGGCAGGATCAGGAATGCCTGGAGCGTCTTGGCGAGGAACGCGAAACCGATCGCGACCCCGGCCCACACCAGCCACTTGGTACGGCCGTCCTCGACGGCACGGACGACGAGGTAGCAGGCCACGGACATGAGCAGGGCCAGCAGGGCGTCCGGGTTGTTGAACCGGAACATCAGCGCCGCGACGGGCGTGAGCGCGAGCACCGCGCCCGCGAGCAGACCGGCCGCGGGACCGGACCGGCGGCGCACGCCCGCGTACACCACGGCGACGGTGGCCACGCCCATCAGCACCTCGGGCGCGAGGATCGCCCACGAGTGGAGGCCGAAGACCCGCACCGACAGCGCCATCGGCCACAGCGCGGCCGGCGGCTTGTCGACGGTGATGGCGTTGCCCGCGTCCAGCGAGCCGAAGAAGAACGCCTTCCAGGACCTGCTGCCGGCCTGGACGGCCGCCGAGTAGAAGGAGTTGGCGTAGCCGGAGGCGCTCAGGTCGTACAGGTACAGCAGGAGGGTGGCGGCCAGCAGGCCGAACAGGGCCGGGCGGACCCAGCGGGGGTCCTCGGGCCGGCCGCGCCACAGCCCGCGCAGGAACGGCGGCTCGGTCTCACCGGCCCCGGGGGCGTGCGGGGGTGCGGCCGGGGGCGGCCCCCATACGGTCGTACCGGTCATCGGGCGTCCTCCGGGTCGGTGTCGTGCGGGTGTACCGGCTGCGGGCACAGGGGGGTGTCGGGGGCGTTGCGCCGACTGCCGCCCACGGCCTCACCGGCGCGGAAGGGAGTGGTCGGATACGGGTGTTCGTGCGGCCGCCCGTACGTCTGCTGCTGGTACGGCACCGGGCGGTGCGGCAGCGGAACGTGCGGCTGCGCGACGAGCGGCTGCGGAACGTGCGGCTGCGGGACGAGCGGGGCGTGCGCATCCGGGGAGCGGTGCGCGGGCGAGGGGTGCGCGGGCGAGGGGTGCGCACCGGCCCGTGGGGACGGCGGCCGGACCTCGTTCCGGTCCGGGAAGACCCAGGCGCGCAAGAGCAGGAAGCGCAGCACGGTCGCCGCCAGATTGGCCGCGATCAGCACCGCCAGCTCGGTGGAGTGCGCCGGGTCGCCGCCCGCCGCGCCGAGGGCGGCGAGCGAGCCGCTGGTCAGGGCGAGGCCGATACCGAAGACGACCAGGCCCTGTGCCTGGTGCCGGACGGCACCGCCCCGGCCGCGCACGCCGAAGGTGAGCCGGCGGTTGGCGGCCGTGTTGGCCATCGCGGAGACCAGCAGCGCGAGCGCGTTGGCCGGCTGCGGGCCGGCGAACTGCCGGGCCGCGCTGTACAGCAGCAGGTAGAAGAGGGTGGACAGGACACCGACCACGCAGAAGCCGACCAGCTGGCGGGCCAGCCCCGTGGGCACGTCGGCCAGGTCCCGGTCGCGCGGGTCGTCGCCGAAGGGCCGGGCCAGCCGGTCCAGCGGCAGCGACCCCGTGGCCAGGGCCCGGCCGACCCGCCACACGCCCCGGAGGTCGTCGGTGGCCGTCTTCACGATGTGCACGGTGGAGTCGGGGTCGTCGACCCAGTCGACCGGCACCTCGTGGATCCGCAGGCCCGCCCGCTCGGCCAGCACCAGCAGCTCGGTGTCGAAGAACCAGCCGGTGTCCTCCACCAGGGGCAGCAGCACCTGCGCCACGTCGCGCCGGATCGCCTTGAAGCCGCACTGCGCGTCCGAGAAACGGGCCTGGAGCGAACCGCGCAGGATCAGGTTGTAGGCCCGGCTGATGAACTCCCGTTTGGGGCCGCGCACGACCCGGGAGGCGCGGGCGAGCCGGGAGCCGATCGCCAGGTCGGAGTGGCCGGAGATCAGCGGCGCCACCAGCGGCAGCAGGGCGTTGAGGTCGGTGGACAGGTCGACGTCCATGTAGGCGAGGATCGGGGCCTCGGACGCGGACCACACGGCCCGCAGCGCCCGCCCCCGCCCCTTCTGGTCCAGGCGGAAGACGGTGACCTCGGGGACCTCCGCCTCCAGCCGGGCGGCCACCAGCGGGGTGGTGTCCGTGGAGGCGTTGTCCGCGATCGTGATGCGGAACGCGTACGGGAAGGTGCGCGTGAGGTGCTCGTGCAGTCGGCGGACGCACGGCCGGAGGTCCTTCTCCTCGTTGTATACGGGGACCACTACGTCCAGGACAGGCGTTCCGGCGTCTGTGGCCGGCAGGTGCTCCCGCGCCGGCAGGGTGCCGGGAGAAGAGTCGGTTCGCATGCACCGACTCTCGTCAGGCGTCCTGTCGCACCCATGTGGTGGCACTGTGCTGTGCCTGTGAGTCCCATGACCGGCTCATGTCGGGCGCCGGCCGGTGCGCGGCCGGGCCGAGCGCGGGCAGGTGCACGGTGAACACCGTGCGGCCGGGGACGCTGTCCACGGTCACCGCACCCCCGTGCGCGGCGGCCACGGCCTGCACGATGGCGAGCCCGAGCCCCGTGGAGCCGGTGGCCCGCGACCGCGCCGAGTCGCCGCGGGCGAACCGCTCGAAGACGTGCGGGAGCAACTCGGCAGGAATGCCCGGACCGTCGTCCTCCACGTCCACGCACATCCACGGCCCGCGCCGCCGCACGCGCGCGGTGACGGTCGTACCGGCCGGTGTGTGCGTACGGGCATTGCCCAGCAGGTTGACCAGCACCTGCTGCAGCCGGGCCGCGTCCGCCGATACCGGCGCCGGCTCGTCGGGCAGGTCGAGCCGCCAGGTGTGGCCCATGCCGGCCGCGCGCGCGTCGCTGACGGTGTCCACGACCAGCGGGACGAGATCGGTCTGCTCGAACTGCAGTGGCCGGCCGGCGTCGAGCCGGGCCAGCAGCAGCAGGTCCTCCACCAGCAGGGTCATCCGCCCGGCCTCGGACTCGATCCGTCCGAGGGCGTGCCGGGTGTCCGGGCCGACCTGCTCGCGCCCGCGCCGGGTCAGCTCGGCGTACCCGCGGATGGAGGCGAGGGGGGTGCGCAGCTCGTGGCTGGCGTCGGCGACGAACTGCCGTACCCGGGTCTCGCTCCGCTGCCGGGCGTGCAGGGCGCCGTGCACATGGTCGAGCATGCGGTTGAGCGCGGCACCGACCTGGCCGACCTCGGTGTGCGGGTCGCACTCCGCTTCCGGCACCCGCTCGCTGAGGTTCACCTCACCGGTGTGCAGGGGGAGTTCGGAGACCCGGGTGGCGGTGGCGGCGACCCTGCGCAGGGGGCGGGTGGCCACGCCGACGATCACCGTGCCGGCGGTACCGGCCGCGACCAGGGCGGCGGCGGTGACGCTGGCCTCGATGAGGAGGAGGGTGCTGAGGGTGTTGTCGACGTCCTCGGTGGGGACGGCGACGTAGTAGCCGCGGGTGCCGTCGACGCTGGTCCGGAACGTGACCCGGTACGCGCCCAGGCTGCCCAGGCCGACCGTGTGCCTGCCGTCGTCCCGGGCGACCCGGCCGAGCGCCGCCTCCTGTGCCTTGGTCAGGTCCCTGGACCCCATGCCGCTGATGTCGTCGGAGTCTTTGTCCTTCAGGCCGACCTTGGCCTCGGTGATGACACCGTTGCGGACGAGGGCGATGACCGTGCCGGACGCGCCCGGGCCGCCGGCGCGCTTGACGAACTCGCCCAGGTCGAGGACCGACTTGGCCGGCGAGTCGCTCGTACCGGGACGGTGGCCGGGGTCCTCGCCGGGCGGCTTGCCGAAACCGGCGGCACGGCCGGCGGTCTCGATGAGCTGCTTGTCCAGTTGCTCGTACAGGTGGGACCGCAGCGCCAGCGTCGTCACCGTACCGATCACCGCGCACACCACCGCGATCAGCACCACGGACGCGACGACGAGCCGCGTCCGCAGGGTCCGCGGCCGCCCCACCCGCCGTCCCTGCCGCCCGCGCGGCCGCCGCCGTCCGCTCATCACGCGGCGGGCTTGATCAGGTAACCGGCCCCGCGCCGGGTGTGGATCATCGGCTCCCGTCCGGCGTCGATCTTCCGTCGCAGGTAGGAGATGTACAGCTCGACCACGTTGGCCTGCCCGCCGAAGTCGTACGACCACACCCGGTCCAGGATCTGCGCCTTGCTGAGCACCCGCCGGGGGTTGCGCATGAGGAAGCGCAGCAGCTCGAACTCGGTCGCGGTGAGGTGGATGGACTCCCCGGCCCGCGACACCTCGTGGCTGTCCTCGTCCAGCGTCAGGTCCCCGACGACGAGCACGGAGTCCGACCGCCGGTCGGCCGCACCGGACCGCCGGATCAGCCCCCGCAGCCGCGCCACGACCTCCTCCAGACTGAACGGCTTGGTGACGTAGTCGTCGCCGCCGGCGGTGAGCCCGGCGATACGGTCCTCCACCGCGTCCTTGGCGGTCAGGAAGAGGACGGGCACATCGGGCAGCTCGCGGCGCAGCCGGCCCAGGACGGCGAGCCCGTCCATGTCGGGCAGCATCATGTCGAGCACCACTGCGTCCGGCCGGAACTCACGGGCCGCCTGGACGGCCCCCTGCCCGTCCCCCGCGCTCCTGATCTGCCAGCCCTCGTAGCGAAGGGCCATGCTCAGCAGTTCGGTGATCGACAGCTCGTCGTCCACCACAAGCACTCGGACGGGGCTCCCGTCCGGCCTCAGCAGTTCGGTGCGCCCCTGGGGCGAGGTCGTGGTCATGGTGGACACCCTGTCGGGGCCCTCTGAGAACACGCTTTCACGCATCTGTGATTTCCCTGAGAAACACACAGGCGCTTCCCAGGTGACCCACGGGTCAGAACAATCCGTCCGGCTCCCGCCTGAACTCCCTTACCGGGAAGGCACATCCGGCCTCCGCCGGCCCCGGCGGCACCAGCTCCCAGCCGGTCATCAACCGCGTGTCCAGCACGACGACGCCCCGACCGTCGACCGCCAGATGCAGATCGGGCCCGGCCGCGGCGACCAGCTGCCCGCCGACGCTCCCCCCGGGCACCAGTTCCACCACCTCACCGAAGGCCCCCGGCCCCGCACCGATCCCGAAGACCCCCACGTGGTCCACGACTTCACAGGGCTCCGCCCGCAGGGACTCCGGCCACCCGGGCAGTGCGACGGCCCGCGCGTGCAGCTCCCGCACCTCGGCGGCCCGCTCCTCCCCCGTCACCGGCAGGACCGAGCGCACCGCCCGCTTCTCGGCGTACGCGATCCGGTCCGGCACCCGCAGCGCGGCCCGCAACAGCTCCTCGGAGCGGCGCGCGGCCATCAAAGGCCCGGTGCCCAGCCAGCTGAAGCACACGGCCCCCTGCTCCAGCAGCCGCGCCGGACCCCGCTCGACGGCCGTGATGCCGACCTTCACCAGACCCGGCCCGAACCACGCCAGGTACACGCGGTACGGCCGGGGATCGTCGGCGATCGTGTCGGCGGCCACGGAGTGCGCCCGGTCCAGCCGCGCGCACTCCTCGCACCGGGCCCCCGTACTCCGCCCCGGCACGACAGCCCGCACCGGACAGGCATGCCCCCGCGCCCCCGCACACGTACGCCGTCCCCCCTCCGGCACCGCGAAGGCGACCCGCTTCCCCCGGGGCAGCGCACTGCGCCGCCCACCGTCCCACTCCAGCACCGGACCACCTGCCGCCCACCGCAGTCCCGCGCACTTCCAGACCTGTGCCATCACTCGTGAGGGTAGGGGACGGGTCCGACAAAGCAATCTCCCGCGGAGTGCTTAGGGTCTGTCCGGCGGATCATCTGACCGATTCGGCTTGGCTGCGTTGTAGGGGTGGGCCGATGACATGATCAACGGGTGATCTTCAAATTCGTTCAGCCCAGTTCCGGGAAGTACGTCCTGTTTGATGTCGACGGCACGTTGATCGACGCGGTGGACAACCAGCGCCAGGTCTGGAAGACGTGGGCGGGTCGATACGGGCTAGATCCTGACGCGGTTTACGAGCTGGCGCTGCGGACGCGGCCGATGGAGACCTTCGCGGAGGTCGCCCCGGGCCGGGACCCACAAGAGTGCCTGGCTGTGTTGCATGAACTGGAGGACGAAGACGTTCGGTCGGGTGTCTACGACGCTTTCGATGGTGCGTCCCAGCTGCTGTCCACCCTGCCTTCGGGGTGCTGGGGGCTGGTGACGTCCAATTATGAGCATCGGGTGCGTGGACGGTTCGCCCGGACCGGCCTGCCGGTTCCCAGCGTGCTCGTGGATGCCGCCGCCGTCGACGAAGGCAAGCCGTCGCCGGTCCCCTATTTGCTGGCCGCTGAGCAACTTGGTGCCAAGCCGGAGGACTGCCTGGTCATTGAGGACGCGCCGTCGGGCATTGAGTCCGGGCGGCGGGCCGGGATGACGGTGTGGGGAGTCAACAGT
>NZ_BNBF01000019.1:145387-148470 GCF_014654935.1 Streptomyces capoamus | reverse complement strand
CCGGTCGCGGTGGGCGGCGTGCACCGCCACTTCGCGAGTCTGCGAGAGGCACTACCCGACATCCTGGCCTTCGTGGCCGGAGGCTAGGCGCAGGTCAATCCAGGGCACGGTGTCGCCCTCGCGCAGCAGATAGCGCTCGAGCTCGACGAAGCCTTGCTGGCCGGCAAAGCGCAGCCCGTCCGGGTTGGAGGCCAGTACTACGGTCTCGATCACTTGGGCGTCCAGTGCGCGGGCCTGGCCCAGGGCGCGCTCGTAGAGTTGGGTGCCGAGGCCGCGGCGACGGTACTCGGGCAGGACGCGGGCGATGACCGTGGCGGTGGCGCCGTTGTCCTCGGTGGGCGGGCGCACGGTGGTGCAGCCGATCAGGACGTCGCCGAGGTAGGCGACCTCCATGTGGTTGCGGCCGCTGCGGGCACGAACGTCTTCGAGCGACAGCACGTCTCCGGGGATGATCAGGTTGTGGACGTACTGCCAGTCATGGATCGAGGCGTCGTCGTCCACCACTTGGATGCGAAGGTCGGTCACCGGCCCAGCAAACAGGTGCCCGCCGTGGCCCGTCAAACACAATTGCTGTGAGAGGAAGTGCAGGTCAGGGCCCCGGGTGGCGAGGGATGGGTCGATTGCGGGGCCTGCCAGGTGGCTTATGGGCGGAGCCAGAGCCGGATCGATGCGAGGGTGACGGTGCCGTGGAAGATGTAGGCCCTCTTGTCATACCTGGTGGACGGCCCGGGAGTTCTTGAGGGCGTTGATCGTCCGCTCGACTTCATTCCTGCGCTTATAGATCGCCTTGTCGAAGCCGGCGGGCCGTCCGCCCTTACTGCCCCGGCGTTTGCGGTTGGCTCGCTGGTTCTTGGGCTCGGGGATGGTGTGCTTGATCTGTCGTCGTCGCAGGTAGCGGCGGTTACGCCGGGAGGAATATGCCTTGTCGCCGCCGAGGTGATCCGGCCGGGTGCGAGGACGACCGCTGCCGAGCCGACCGACGCGGATGCGTTCCATGACGGGAATGAGCTGCGGGGCGTCACCCCACTGACCCGGCGTGATCACCACGGACAGAGGGCGGCGTCCGGCCTCCCCGGCGAGGTGGATCTTGCAGGTCAGCCCGCCCCGGGAGCGTCCAAGTCCCTCGTCGGGGCGGTGCTGCTGGGGCGTTCTTCTTTTCCCGGCAGCCGCGGTGGTCTTCTGCGTGCTCCGGCACCGTGCTGGTGGGCCCGGCAGGTGGTCGAGTCCACACTCACCATAGACCAGTCGATACGGCCCTCCGCGTCGGCATCGGCCAGGACTTGCGCGAACAGCCCGTCCCAGGTGCCGTCCGCCGACCAGCGTCTGTGCCGCTCGTATACGGTCTTCCACTTCCGAAACGTGCAGGCAGGTCCCGCCACGGTACTCCGGTCCGATTCCGGTACAGGATCCCGTTGATGACCCTGCGATGACTGGCCCAACGACCGCCACGCTGGCCGGACTTCGGCAGATGCCGCTTCAGCCGGGCCCACTCCTCACTCGTGAGATCTCCTCACCCCATGAACATGCCAACGAATGGAACTTGAAGAAGTCACATGATCCGCCGGACAGGCCCTAGCCAGTTTGCGGAGACGTGCATTAGCTAGGGTCGACGATCGGCAACTGCCGTCCGAGGTGAGCCCGTTCACTCGACAGGGGACAGAGGGATCGATTCGGCAGGAATCGCACCCGGCGCCGAAGCCGGCGCCGCAGCCGACACCGGGACCGGCACCGGCACCGGCACCGGCACCGGGGCAGCCGGTGCCTCGTCCGATCGCTTCCGCCCCCGGCCCGCCAGCCGGCACCCGACGCACGCCTCGTGACCCTCCCGCGCCTGCGTGTCCCGGACCCGCATCCCCCACTGGTCGCGCGGGCGCACCCCGGGCGGCTTGCCCCAGCCGGACAGGTGCAGTGCCCAGGTCACCAGGGCACTCACGACCACCACGGCCAGTCCCGCGCCGACGAAGGGAAGGGAGGAAGTACACACGCCCAGCCCCGCCACGGAACCTCCGACGGTCGTGATGGCGACGCCGGTCCAGCCGGCGATCGTGTGACCCTCGTCGTACAGACTCATGGAACGCCTCCAGGGACGGACCCATTCCCTCACGGGCTAAGAAGTTTACAGACCGAATATCTCACGAACTAAGGGATTGCGAAAGATGCACGGCACGCCGCGCCCGCCCGCCACTCCGGCCGAGGCGCTGTCGGCGATGGACCACCTCATCGCCGCCCACCTCATCGGACAGCAGGAGCTGGCCCGGCGGCTGGGCCTGACCGTCACCGACCTGACGTGTTTCGGCTTCGTCCTGGAAGCCGGCGAGGACCTGCTGACGGCGGGCGACCTCGCGGCCCGGGCCCACGTCACCACGGGCGCGGTGACCGGCATCCTCAACCGCCTGCAACGCGCCGGCTACGTCACCCGCCGCCCCGACCCGAAGGACCGCCGCCGGGTGCGCGTGGCCGCCGTACCGGACGCGGTCACCCGCGTCGAGGCGGTGTACGCGGGCCACTACAAGCGCCTGACAGCCCTCTTCTCCGACTACTCCCCGGAGGAACTGGCGATCATCACCGACTGGTTCACCCGCGCGACGGGCCTGGCCCACGAATACCTGGAGAAACTGAACCGCAACGACCCGACCGAGGACTGCTGACGACACACCTCCGGTATCAGGACCGCCTCTCCCGTCAAGGGACGATCTTCGACCGGGTCGCGGGTGCGATCAGCCGACGACCACACGAGCGGTGAAGCAGACGTCGAACTGCCTGCGCACCTCACCGTCCGAGTAGGCGATGACGTGGCGAGGGTCGGTGTACGTGCCCACGAGCCCGGTGATCTCTACGTCCAGCCCGGTCTCTTCCTTCACCTCGCGGACGGCTGTTCCTGGTAGTACTCGGTCCGTGCCATGGTCACCCTTCTCGTACCGGCGTTGCGGTGGCGATGGTTTCCGTGGCCGAAGCTCTCTTCCTTGCCGCCCAGTTCCATTCGGACTGTTCGCCCCTGGTCGCACTGAAGGTGCACCCCAAGGTGGCTCAGCGGATCCCCTGCCCGTGACGCGTCGCTGCACTTCGCTGCTGTACGCCCCTGC
>NZ_BNBF01000019.1:143299-145333 GCF_014654935.1 Streptomyces capoamus | reverse complement strand
GAGGCCCCGGAGTGATCCGGGGCCTCTTGTCTGTGTGCACTCGGCAGGATTCGAACCTGCAACCTTCTGATCCGTAGGATCGGGCGGCGTGTTGGACGGGGGCCTTGCCCTCCTCCCGACTGATCCCTGACGGTCGTGATCAACGGTCTCTGTGTGCCGTCGTTGCCGTCAGGGTTGCTGTCAGTTCGGAACGGCGACGCAGGCTCTTACGACTGCGCTCGATACCCGAGCCCTGAGGTCGCGGCGAGTAGGTCACACGGATCGAATGTCTCCTCCGGTGCGCGGCCCCTCCGGCTCCGAGAAACGAGTACGCCGAGAGTGCCACCAAGTCCAGATGGTGTGACTTACTAGACCCAAAGCAACAGCGCCCGCGATGAACCGAATAACATTCCAAGTAATTCCAACGACCGCGCGTTGGCCATCCGCCTCTGTCGCCAGCCGCATGGAGGTCTCGAAAAATGCAACGAGCGGAACAATCAGCCGGAACGAGAGACCGCCGACACCTGGAATCCGCGCCAGGTTACCGAAGAGCCCGACGGGCGCCCCGAGAATAAAAGCCGCTATTCCCCACGCAAGCATTCCAGACAAGACTCCCTCGCCGGTGGCGCCAGATTCCATTCCAGCCGGGATGGTTGGACTCAGAAACTTGAATAGATAGTACGCGACCACACCGACAGCCAGCCCCACAGACGACAGCAACGCTGACTCAATTTTGGATCGACCGAAATAGCCCACCAAGAATGCATAACAGGCCCACGTCCACCCATCGGAAAAAACAAGATTCAGAGTGCCGCAAACGGGATTGTCCCATTTTTCGGTAAGGGGACTCGCCAGCCCAAGTAGCAAACCTGCACCGAGGGATAATGCTAGCGATGCAACGCGAGGGCGCGGGAAGTGTTCGATTTCTTTTCCTCGTTCCGTGATGAACTCAAATAGGAGATGGCGCCATTCGGAGACCGCGCGGGGGACCGAACAGACCCGAGTGGCGCACCAACCTACCTACCTATTGAAGGGTCACCGCGTGATGCGGGGATCAGAGCCTAGTCGGCGAGAGCGTAGTACGTGTAGCAGGTGTAGGCAGCGCCCGCCGTCCGGTGGGCGTAGGAGGTCTCGCCGGCATACGCCCCAGCGGTAACCGAGCCTCCGGCAATCTTCGCCGTGGACCTGTGCATCTCCTTGGCGTGGTAGTAATTCGAGTAGCAGTACTTACCATCCGTGGTCACGTCGTAGCCGTAGCACCACTTTCCGCCACTGGCACCGACGCAGGCCTTCGGCGCACTGGCCGCAACGTCCATCTTGATCACCGCCGCGCCCCATTTAGAGGGGTTACCCAGCTCTGCAGGCGGCTTCGCACCGTCACCACGCTTGTGGAGGGTGACATGGCCGACCTCGGAACCATCCGCAGCAACGATAGTGCCATCCGCCGTAACGGTGGCAGCCTGAGAGGCGTCTGCGGCGGCCGTCGTAGAGAAGCTGAAAACTGCGAGCATCACGCTCACAAATCCGAGAACTAATGATCTACCGGCAATTCTCACGGTATCCCCTCCCCGACTCCCCCAGTGGGAATTCACACAAAGATCTTGAACGAGGGGAGGAGCGCAGTCAATAGCCTCGATAGGGAATGTCCGAAAGTACGGCCCATACTAGGGCTGTAGTACAGCAGTCGGCAGGGTGTAACTAGGGGCGCGTCCGACCCAAAGCAGGTGTCCACGAGTGACAACCCGGACTACAACGCTGACGCCATCCCCGTCAAGCGCCTCAAGAAGGTACAGGTCGCGGTCGGACCCGCCTGCTGAACCCGGGCCTGTACAGGTTCGGAAATACACCGGCGTCGCCGACCCACGCGCGGACTGGTCTGCTCCGCTGCCGACTGGTCATGGAGTAACAGCACGGACCAGGAGAGTCCCAATGTGCCCTGAGTACGGCGCGTCCAGCACCTGAGCCTCTGCCGTGGCGAACCCGGCCCGGATCAGCAGGCGCTCCCACACGGCCGGACGGTAGCTGTAGCGGTAGGTGAACATCGCCTTGCCGGCG
>NZ_BNBF01000019.1:139600-143253 GCF_014654935.1 Streptomyces capoamus | reverse complement strand
AAGCCTCCCTTGTACATGCCTTGGGGCCCGTAAGCGCCGGGGATGGCGGGAGGCTGTGAGAAGACGAAGACGCCGCCGGAGTTGAGCCGCTGACGGACGAGGGGGAAGAGGCGGCTCGGGTCGGTGAACCAGGCGGCTCCGAAGATCGAGTAGACGGCGTCGTACGCTTCCTCGTGCTCGCCCAGGTACGCCAGGACCTCGGAGCGCACGAACTCCGCACCAGTGCTGGCCCACTTCGTTGTGATCTTCTTGACCATGACGGGAGACAAGTCCACGCCGCGAGCCGTGATGCCGCGCTGGGCGAGATAGGCGAGGGCACGGCCGGTGCCGCAGCCGATCTCCAGGACGGAGCTCGGGTCGCCGAGTAGTTCTGGGCCGGGTCCGTGACCGGCGTACTGGGTCCAGCAGAAGCTCGGCTCCGCGTCGTCCTTGAAGGCCGAAGCGGCGAAGGTGTCCCACAGCTCCGTCTCGGCGGCGATGTCATGTTGTGCGGGCAAGGCGATTCCTCTTCGAAAGGGCTGGCCCCTGTCCTCCGGGGGGACCGAGGACAGGGGCCAGGTTAGGGCCGTTCAGTGGCTGTCGGGGACCTTGTTGTCGCACGGTGAGCATTCCGTGCCGTCGATCGCCCACAGCTCGTCGTCGACGTCGAAGCCGATGGACTTCAGGAAGTCCGCCGTGCGCAGGCACAGGCCGTCGCGGCGGCGCTCGACGAACGGGGCGTGGTGCTTGTAGCGGCCCTCGTTGTAGACGTCGCAGAGGGCCCACCACACCGGGGTGTCGAGGATGAGCTGGTGAACGCCGATGTCGACGAGCTTGCCGACGCCCAGGTGGACCTCAGGGTGCTCCATGCAGCCGACGGTGTACATGACGGCGTTGCCGAGGATGCGCTCGGCCATGTCACGGACCATCGTGTGGTCGCGCAGCAGCAGAGCGACCTCGCGGTCCCAGAGGGTCATGCCGCTGTCCAGGATGTTGACGGTCAGGTGCCTGATGTGCGGCTCAACGCCGTTGAGCAGCTCCTTCGGATCCCTGGTGCGAGTGCTGGAAGGGCTGTCGAGCGTGACGGTCATGGACGTTCCCTTTCTGGGAGGTGTCGAGCCGTGCTGGTAACCCGCCTCAGGCTCAACCTGTGCAGGGTGGGGTAGCTGGGGCGGGGGCTGGGGACCCACCCCGCCGAAGGTCTGTGGTCCTTCGACGGGGTGGGAATGAGGGAGGGCTGACGTCGAGGCGCCGTGTCAGCGAGAACATGGAGGAGCCGCCCCGGTCGTACCTGCGGGCGCGGGCCGCTTGCAGTTATAGGTGTGGTGGGGGCAGCCGCAGCGGCGGACGAGCCAGATCCCGTGGGCGTGGGGCAGCGGAATGTTCTCGGTCTGGCGGCACTCGCGGTGAAGGTCCGTGTAGTCGGGCTGGGCGGCGAGCGCGCACTCGGCCGACAGAGGCAAGGTCTCGGTGGCGGGCACGGTCATCCGAGGCGCTCCGCCCGGCTCATCTCGGTCGCACGGGCGCGCAGCACTTCGGTGTCCGTGGCCTGCCGGATGGCGTCGGGGTCCGCGTCCCACTCTCGTCCGCCGCCGGGGGGTCGGAGCTGGACGTGGGGCCAGCGTGCCCCATCACGTAGCCGATCTTGTCCGTCTTCGTGTCGACGGCCAGGTAGCCGTCCTCTTCCCGCGTTGCCATTACTCACGGCCCCCTCGCCGAATTGCTTCTGCCAGGCGTTCGGCTACGTCGGCGCGGACACGCCCCAGCTCGACGAGTTTCAGATCGGGGTTCGCGAAGTCGACGCCGAGGGAGGGGAAGACGATCCCGACCTCAGTGAGCGCCGCCCTCAGAGACTCCACCGCCGCGTGCGGGTCGACGTCCCGCAGTTCCGTCGTAGGCATGAACAGGACGCTAGGGAGACGGAGTTGATGGCCGCCATGGGAGTTGCGTGAAGTTGCTTGACCACCCGGCGAGGTTGCGCGAGGTTGCTGATGTGGGGCGACGGGACCCCCCCAGAAGACGCCGACCTCCGGGAGGCTTGGGAGATCAGTCCCCAGCGGAAGGACGTGACCATGGCCCGACGACTGCGTTTCAACGGCACGGGCAGCGGCGTCAACGGGTGCCCGTCCATTCATGAAGACCTCGACACGGGCGAGGTCATCGTGCACGGCCCAGCCCTCACCGACCCTGACGACGTTGCCCAGCTTCGGCACCTGAACGAGGGGGAGGTGCCGATCGTGGTGCCACGGGAACTGCTCATCGACTTCGCCCCCAGGGAGGTCACACGCGTGAGGAACAGCATCGGGCTGGATGAGTTCGACCGGCTCTTCACGCAGTTCGAGCACACCGCGTGGCGCCTGGAAACCCGCCGCCGGTACGCGTCCGACGAGCTCACGGATACGTACGCGCAGTTCACCCGCGGCGAGCCCGTCAACTGGGAAGGCGTCGACGCCGAGTGGTGTGCCGAGCGCCGCGAGCAGACCGGGCTCGGCAAACGGTTCGAGCGTGTCCGCATCGTCGACGACCCGCCGACGGCTGGCCAGCTCTATCTGCTCGACAACGCGCGCCGCAACAGCGCCGTCGGCGAGAAGATCCACAACCTTTGGCGAGAGAATGCCGACCGGCTCAGCCTGCCCGCCCAAGACTTCTGGATCTTCGACTCCCGGCTGGTCGCGCTCCTCAACTTCGATGACGCCGACAACCTGGTCAACGTCGAACTGATCACGGAGCCTGCGGCAGTCCTGCGGTACGCCATGGCGCGTGACGCGGCGATGCATCACGCCGTCCCGTACGAGCAGTTCGCGGCGCAGCTGACCGCGAAGGAGAACTGAGAGCAGGTGCGCACCGGTGAGCACGGACTATCAGCAGGCACGAGAAGCGCTCGGGGTACGACTACGCGAACTCCGGCTCTCCGCCCCTGGACGCCGGCTCACCGGTACGGAACTCGCCGAGCAGTACGGGTGGAACAAGTCCAAGGTCAGCAGGCTGGAGAACGGCAGGCAGACTCCAACACCCGATGACCTGCGCAAGTGGGCGGAGGCAACCGGCCAGCCCGAGGCGTACGACGAGCTGCTAGCCCGCCTCCGTGGCTTCGAGTCCCACATCCGGTCATGGCGGCGACAGCTGGCCGCCGGGCACAAGCCAGTCCAGGACACCCACCTGAGCGCTCACGCCGACGCCTCCCTATTCCGTGGCTGGGAGTCCTCCATGATTTTCGGGATTCTCCAGACTCCGGACTACGCCCGGTCGATCTTCACGAGGTACGCGGAGCTGCAGCGATCGCCGCGCGACACCGAGGAAGCAGTCCGGTCCCGCATGAAACGGCAAGAGGCGCTGTACGACTCCTCGAAGCGTTTCCACCTCATCCTGTGGGAGGCCGCCCTTCACGCCCTGCTCTGTCCGCCCTCGGTGCTCGCGGCCCAGCTCGACCGACTCGCAGGAGCCATCGGCCTGGACACGGTAGAGCTGGGGATCATCCCGCTGTCCGCCTCGCTCAAGATCCCCCCGGCGACCGCCTTCTGGATCTACGACGACCGTCAGGTGATCGTTGAGAACTGGCACGCGGAGTTGTGGATCGACGACGAGGCGAGTGTCGACACGTATCTGCGGACCTGGAGGACGCTCCGGGAGGCCGCCGTGTACGGCGTTGACGCGCAGAACCACATCAGTGCGGC
>NZ_BNBF01000019.1:139153-139566 GCF_014654935.1 Streptomyces capoamus | reverse complement strand
AAGACGAGCGCTGAGCTCCTGCTGAAGCTCATGTCCGACAGGCGGGTCGGCCCAGCCGACTCATTTCCGCCACGGGTCGGCGGGCCGTCGAGTACCCGGACGACGCACCGCGCCCCGAGCAGAGACAAGCCGTCGCGAGTGGCAAGCGCCGGCCTGTGAAGGTGAAGGGCAAGCTGGGCGAACTGATCGACGCCATGCTCAGTCCGGCACCCGAGGACAGGCCCACGATCTACGAGGTCGGCAAGGCCCTGCGGTGAGCCCTGAACCCATCCCTCGGCCTTGCCGTCATTCGGGGTGGCCCGGTCACGGAGATCGGGGACTGTAAGGCGGCCGGTGAGCTGTGGCAGGACAGCCACAGCTGATCTTTACGGCGTCGGCTGACGCGGTGCTGTACTTCGCTGCTGTACGCCTGA
>NZ_BNBF01000019.1:124918-139109 GCF_014654935.1 Streptomyces capoamus | reverse complement strand
GAGGCCCCGGAGTGATCCGGGGCCTCTTGTCTGTGTGCACTCGGCAGGATTCGAACCTGCAACCTTCTGATCCGTAGTCAGATGCTCTATCCGTTAAGCTACGAGTGCTTGTTCTTTTGTTTTGCCTTCGCTCCCGGCCCTTTCGGCCCGCTCGCGGCGACAGGAAGAACATTACATGACTGCCGCCGCCATGTGAAATCCGATCCCCGCACCCCTTGTGACCTGCGGAAACGTCCAGAACGGCGGGAGCAGGGGCGGAACGACGAAGCCCCGGTCCTGGGGACCGGGGCTTCGGGTGGGGCGGAGGCGGAGGGATTTGAACCCTCGATGGGCTTTAAGGCCCAAACCGCATTAGCAGTGCGGCGCCATAGACCGGACTAGGCGACGCCTCCAGCACAACCGCTCACGCGAGCGCGCGAATGGTTCGTGCAGATGATGACACAGGCAAGCGCCGCGTCACCAATCGCCCCCCACGGTACTAGGCAGGCGGGCCGCAGGGCAAAGGGCTTCGCCGGGCGGCCGGGCGGGCGGGAAGCCGAGGCGAAGGGGGGTACCCGCGCAACGTCCCGGCCGCAGCCGCGTTGGACCGGGCATGGACTTCGTACTGCCGGGTGCCGGACGGCGCCTCCTGTGGGCGTCGCTGTGCGCCGTCGTGTCCCTCGTACCGCTCACCGCCGTACCCGCCGCCGCGGCCGGCGCCCTGCCGCCGCCGGTGCGTCCCGAGGACGCGGCCGATCACCTCACCGTCGTGGTCCGGCACGCCGGGGCGGGGCGGGACGGGACGTACGAGGTGTCCTGTCATCCCGTCGCCGGCCGGCATCCGGACGCCGCCGGGGCCTGCCGGCTGCTCGATGAGCACACGCGGTGGGGCCGGGACCCCTTCGCGCCGGTGCCGCCCGGCACCAGCTGCACCCTGCTCTACGGCGGACCGGCGACCGCCCACGTCACCGGGACCTGGGCCGGGCGGCCGGTCGACGCCTCGTACGACCGCGGCGACGGGTGCGAGATCGGCCGCTGGGACCGGATGGTGCCCCTGCTGCCGAGGATGGGCGGCTCGGAGGAAGGGGAAGGGGCGGGGCGAGGAGCCGGTCAGGGGGGCGGCTCAGGGTCCGGGGCCGGGGCCGGAGCAGGGGTCTGCGGGGCGCTTGGCGGACGCATTGGTTCCGTAAAGGTCCGGGGGAGGACTCGGGGAGCCGGACCGTGCGCTCACGCGTTCGCCGTCACTTCCTCGTGGGACCTCCCTCTCATCCGGCGCCGCGAGCGCAACCCGTGCCCTTAGACTCCCTCGCGTGACACGTCGCGGGCCGGTTGGCAAGATGGCCCGAGCGGTCGGCAACGTGCGGTAACAGGGAGGAAGGCGACTCGTGAGCAGCAGGCCATCCCGAGGCGCTGCTCGCCTCGCAGCCATACTCGACGCGCTGCCGGATGCGTTGGTCCTGGTCAACGCCAACGGAACCGTCGTCAACGCCAACACCATCGCGCTCGAGGCCTTCGAGGCGCCGGGTACGGCGCTCGTGGGGCGCGGGCTGCTCGATCTGCTGCCCGACTTCGACTCCCGGCTGATCCCCGGGTCGATGCGGCGGCCCGACCACATGGATCCCCGGGGCCGTACCAAGCCCACCCGGATGGTGGCCCGGCGGACCGACGGGACCGAGTTCCCGGTCGAGGTCACCAGCGCGAACCTGGAGAACGGGCAGCAGGCGTACGACGGTTACGGCTACACCGGCGACGAACTGCTGATGATCGTGGTCCGGGACCTGTCGGGGACCGTCGACACCGAGGCCGAGCTGGCCCGCTCGCAGCGGCAGACCGAGATGATCCTGCGGGCGGCCTCGGAAGGTGTCGTGGGCACCGACACCGACGGGCGGATCGTGCTCGTCAACCCGGCCGCCGCCCAGATCCTGGGGTACCGCGCCGGTGAGCTGGGCGGCAAGGAGCTGCACACCCTGGTGCTGCACTCCCGTGCCGACGGCTCCCCCTTCCCGTACGACGAGTCGGCGCTCGCCGACACCCTGCGTTCCGGGCGCAAGCACCGGGTGCGCGGGCAGGTGCTGTGGTCCAAGGGCGACAAGAAGGTGCCGGTCGACCTGACCACCGCCCCGGTGCGGGACGGGGACCAGCTCGTCGGCGCCGTGATGACCTTCACCGACCGGCGGCCGTACGACGCCCTGGCCGAGGAGAAGGCCGCGCTGGAGACGGCGCACGCCGAGGAGCTGGAACGGCTGTCCGAGAAACACGCCTCCGACCTGACCGCGCTGCGCCAGCAGCACGTCGGCGAGGTGGAGGAGCTGCGCGAGCAGCACGCGGAGGAGGTGGCGGCCGGCGAGGAGCGGTACGCCTCCCTCGCCGAGCGGGAGAAGGACCGGTACGAGGCGCTCGCCGGGCGGCACGAGCAGCTGCTCACGCTGCTCGGCCAGTCGCTGCGCGGACCGCTGGACGAGCTGCGGCGCGAGCTGGCCGCGCTCGCCGCCGACGACGCCGGCCAGCTGTGGCCCGAGGCCAACCAGGTGCTGCACCACCTCTCGGCCGGGTACTCACGGATCACGACCCTGATCGACAACGTCCTCGGCTACCAGCGGCTGGACGCGGGCAGCGAGGACATCACCCGTACGAAGGTGATGCTGGACGCCGTCGTCGCCGCCGGTGTGGACGGGGCCGTCGAGCTGATCGGGCCGGGACGCGTGCAGTTCGCCGTCCACGCCCCGCCCATCGAGGCCGAGGTCGACCCGCGCCGGCTCGCCACCGCGCTCGCGCATCTCGTCGCGGACGTCGCCGGGGTCGACGCCACCGGCAACTCGCCCGTGTCGGCGGGCGGTTACCTGGACAGCACCGTCGTCGTGGCCGCCGCGCAGCGCGGTGAGGTCGCGCGGATCGAGGTGCGCGGGCCGTACGCGGGCGGGGACCCGGTGCACGAGCCGATCGTGCGCGGGATCGTCCGGGCCCACGGCGGCGTGCTGCAGACGCACGAGGTGCCGGGCATGAGCGGCAGCGCGTACGTCCTCGAGGTGCCGCTCGGCGGCGGGGCGGGTGCGGTCGCCGCCGACGCCCAGCAGGCGCTGCGGCTCCCGGACGGCGCGGAGGGCGCGGAGGGCGCCGGGGACGGTTCCGGTGCGGCCGAGCAGGCCGCCGGCGGCCGGCGGCGGGCCCGGCGGGCCTCCACGGACGCCTTCCTGGAGAGTGACATGGCCGGCGCGGGTGACGCCGGCGAGGCGGAGGCACCCCTGCCGACCGGGCGGCGCCGGCGGCGCGCCGCCGCGCCCGCCGAGGCGGCGGCCGTGGTTCCGGTCGAGGCCGCGGAGGCCGCGGACGGCGCGTCCGGCGGGACCGGGCGTCGCCGCGGGCGGCCCGCCGAGATCGGCGCCGGCGGCGCCGGTGACGGCGAGGGCGTGGACGAGGGTGTGGCCGAGGGTGCCGTGATGACCGCGGCCGAGCAGAGCGCGGGAGCCGCCGCCTCGGGTACGGGACTCGGTGGCACCGTGCCGCCGCAGGGCGTGCCCGGGCCCACGGGCCGGCGGGCCCGCCGCGACTCCGATGCCCCGCAGGCCGCCCTGCCCCCCGCCCTTCCCGCAGCCGGCGGCGAGCCGGCGCAGGCCGGTGGGGCGGCCGAGGGTACGCAGTCAGGCGGACGGCGCCGACGGGCGCTGGCCGCCGCGGCGGAGCGCGCCGCGGCGCAGGAGGCGGGCGGACGGACGGTCTTCGCCCTGCCGCCGGCCGAGGCCGACCGCACACCGGCCGACGCCGGCCCCGACTCCGCCGCCGGTCCCGCTCCCGCTCCCGCCGTGGGTGCCGCCGTGCCGGTGGCACCGGGTGCGAGCGCGCCCGCACCCGTGGCGCCGGACACCGGCGCTCCCGTGGCTCCGGGTGCCGGTGACCCGTCCGTCCCCGGCGCGGCTGCGGCTGCGGTTGCGGCTGCCGGCGCACGGCCGGACGGCGGCCCGGTGGCCGGTGCCGGGGTACTGCCCGGTCAGACGCAGGTGCCCGGTCAGGCCCAGGTGCCCGTGCCCGGTCAGGCCCAGGTGCCCGCGCAGGTGCCGGTGTCCGTCGAGGGCGTCCCGGGTGAGGTCGCGGGGATCCCGGGTGAGATCGCGGGGGACGACGGCCGGCACGACGCCGTACCGCTCGACCAGGCCGAGGACCACACGCCGCCGCAGCCCCATCCCACCAGCGCCCCGACCGGCCGGCGGCGCCGGGCCGTGGCCCGGCCTGCCGAGCCCGGGCAGGCGGCGGCGCAGTCCGTGCCGGCGCCGGCCGCTCCCGGGCAGGTCCCGCAGGGTGCGGCCGTACCGCCGGCTGCCGGACAGGCGACTCCCGGCGTCCCGGCCCAGGGCACGGCGGGCCAGGGCGCCCCGGTCCAGGCCGGTCCCGGGCCGGTGGCGCCCGGTGCGCAGCCCGGTGCCGTCGTCCCCGGCCAGGTGGCCGTGCCCGCCCAGGGCACGCCGGTCCAGCAGCCGTCGGCCGTCCCCGCGCAGGGCGCCCCGGCACAGCCCGCTCCCGCCGCGGCACCGCAGCCGGGCACCGCCCCCGCCGGTAGCCCGGTGACCGCGGCGGGCGCACAGCCGCTGCCCGCCGAGGCCGGACAGGTGCCCGCGGGTCCGCAGGGGGCCCAGGCCGGGCCGCCCGGCGGCAACCCGGCGGCCGGCGCCCAGCGCCCGTGGCCGGGTACCGCGGCTCCCACCCCGGCTCCCGGCACCCCGCTCCCTCCCGCAGCCACCGGGTCCGCCGTAGCGGCCGCGCAGCCGTTGCCCGCGGAGTCCGCGGGCGGTGCGCCGGTCGACCCCGACTCGACGCAGGGGCGCGCGATCAGCGTGCGCACGCTCGGGCAGGGGGTGCCGTTCGCGCGGCAGGCCGCCCAGGTGCAGCAGCCGACGGCGACGCCGCCGCCGCACGCGCCGGGCGGTTCGGGCCGGCGCCGCAAGCTGGGCACGCCCCCCGACCCGGCCACCCGCCCCGACCCGCAGCCGGACCAGACGGCCCGGCCGCACCCGCCGGCCGAGCCGGGACAGCCGTCCCCTGGCGGCCGGCCGTCCCTCGGTGGCCAGCCTTCCCTCGGTGGCCAGCCTTCCCTCGGTGGCCAGCCCTCCCTCGGTGGCCAGGCGCCGCTCGTGGGGCAGCCGGCAGTGACGCAGCCTTCGCCCGCCGGTCCCGCGCCCGCGCCCGCGCCGGGCGCACAGCCCTCGCTCGGTGGGCAGCCCCGGCCGGCCGCGGGCACCGAAGGGGTCGGACGGTCGTACGCCATAGGTGCCCCGGGTCCCGGCGCCGCCGAGGGGCCGGAGCCGCTCGACGGTCCCGGCGGGGCCGTGGAGGTGGCGGACACCCCGCGTCCGCAGCCGTTGGACGACGAGCTGCCCCCGGAGCCGCTGGACAACCCGCGCCGGCTGCTGGTCTGGCCCGCGCCGGACGTGACGACCCAGCAGGCGCTCAGCGACCGCGGCTACCGGCCGGTGATCGTGCACTCGCGCGAGGAGGTCGACGCGCAGATCGCGGCGTTCCCCGCCGCCCTGTTCGTGGACCCGCTGACCGGGCCCATCACCCGGACCGCGTTGCAGTCGCTGCGCCAGGCGGCGGTGGCCGCCGAGGTGCCGGTGCTGGTCACGGCCGGTCTCGGGCAGGCGACGCGCGAGGCGGCGTACGGCGCCGATCCGGCCGTCCTGCTGAAGGCGCTGGCGCCTCGGGACAGCGAGCAGCATCCGCCGCGGGTGCTGCTCATCGAGGAGCACGCGGAGATCGCGCTGGCGCTGACCTCGACGCTGGAGCGGCGCGGGATGCAGGTGGCGCGGGCGGCGAACGACAACGACGCGGTGACGCTGGCGGGGCAGTTCCGGCCGAACCTGGTGGTGATGGACCTGATGCAGGTGCACCGCCGGCGGGCCGGGATCGTGGACTGGCTGCGCGCGAACGGGCAGCTCAACCGCACCCCGCTGGTCGTCTACACGGCCGCGGTCGACCCGGCCGACCTGCCCCGGCTGGCCTCGGGCGAGACCGTGCTGTTCCTCGCCGAGCGCTCCACCAGCGCCGAGGTGCAGACGCGGATCGTGGACCTGCTGGCCCGGATCGGCACGAACTAGACGCCCGGCACTGAGCCGGACACCCGGCACGGAGCCGCTAGCGGGCGACCAGTCTGCGGGCCGCCTCCTTGATGGAGGCCCGCAGGCGGTCGCGGTCGGAGTCCCGGCTGCCGGCGAGGATGCGCCGCATCTGCGGGACCACGGCCATCCAGTTGGTCAGCGCGGTGATCAGGATCAGCAGGTCACCGGCCGGGATGGCGTCCGTGATGACGCCCCGGGCCTGGCCGTCCCGCAGCGCGCCGACCTTGCGGGCGTAGTGGTCCTGGCGGGCCGGTTCGTCGGGCAGTTCGGCGCTGCCGTACTCGATGCCCTCCCAGAAGAGCAGGCGCAGCAGTTCGGGGTGGGTGGCGTGGTAGTCGAGGAGGCGGTCGACCCAGCCCTCGATGTCGTCGGGGTCGACGGGTACGGCCGCCGCGAGGTCGACCATGCAGATGCCGAGGACCTTGCTGAACAGTTCCGCCTTGTTGCCGAAGTAGGCGTAGATCAGCTGCTTGTTGGCCTTGGCCTCGGCGGCGATGCGGTCGATGCGGGCGCCCGCGATGCCGTGCCGGGCGAACTCGGCGACCGCCGCGTCGAAGATGCGGGCCTTGGTGGCCTCGGGGTCCCTCACTGGTGCCATGGGGACAGGGTAGGGCGCAGGGCGGTCGGTAACCAACTAGTTGGTTGACTAGGAATGCCGGAGTGGTGCACTGTGTTGGGAAGTTTCAACCAACCAGTTAGTTGTGTGAGTCGGCTCTAAGGAGTGCGTCCCCCTCATGCCGTCAGCCACCAGCACCCGCCAGGCGCCCGGGCTCCGGGCACCCGTCGGCGGGCGATCCGCCTCCGGCACCCTCTTCCTCCTGCTCATCGCCGTCTGCACCGCCGTCACGGCCGCCAACATCTACCTCGCGGCCCCGCTGCTCCCGCTGATCGCGCACGACTTCGGCACCGTTCCCGCGGCCGTGGCCTGGATCGCCTCGGTGGCCCAGCTCGGCTACGCGGCCGGCCTGCTCTTCTTCGCCCCGCTCGGTGACCGCGTCGACCGCCGTCCGCTGGTCGGCTGGCTCTCGGTGGCCACCGCGGTGGCGCTGCTCGTCGCGGCCGCCGCCCCGGGCACCGCCGCGCTGGCCGCCGCCGTGTTCGTCGCCGCCGCGGCGACCGTCGTACCGCAGCTGCTCGTGCCGCTGGTCGCGGCGCGCGCCCCGGCCGACCGGCGCGCCCGGCACGTCGCGGCCGTCATCGCCGGGCTGTTCACCGGCATCGTCGCGGCCCGCGTCCTCGGCGGGCTCGCCGGGCAGGCCTTCGGCTGGCGCTGGGTGTTCGCCGGTTCGGCCGTACTGACCCTCGCCCTGGGGCTGGCCACCGCGCTGGCCCTGCCGGCCGAGCGGCCGGTGCGGCAGGGCGGGCTGTTCTCCGGCATAGCCGAGCTGCCGGGACTGCTGCGCCGCTCGCCCGACCTGTGGCGGGCGTGCCTGCGGCAGGCGGGGATGTTCGGGGCGTGGAGCGCGCTGTGGACCTCGCTGGCGCTGCTGCTGACCGGCCCGGGGTACGGTCTGTCCACCGCGACGGCCGGGCTCTTCGGCCTCTTCGGGCTGACCGCCAGCGCGGTGGCGCCGCTGGCGGGCGGGCTGGTGGACCGGTTCGGCGCGACCCGGGTCGTCGGCGCCGCGTATGTGCTGGCCGCCGTCGCGGTACCGCTGTTCTGGCTCGGCGGACAGGTGCTGCCGGCGTTGTTCGCCGCCGCGATCGCGATCCACGCGGCCCTGGTGGCCTCCCACGTCGCCAACCAGACCCTCGCCCTCACGACGACCACCACCCCGGCCACCGCCAACACGGCCTACGTCGTCTCCGGCTTCGCCGGTGGCGCCCTCGCCTCGGCCGCCGCGGGCCCCGCCTTCGGCCACTGGGGCTGGTCCGGGGTGTGCGCGGTGGCGGGGCTGTGGCTGGTGCTGGGCTGGACGACGACGCTGCGGGGCCCCCGGCACTGACGCGTACGGCCCTTCGCTCCGACCCACCGCGGGCCGGGAATGCCGGGGATGCCGGGGACACCGACCCCCGCTCCCCGGCTCCGCGACTATGCGCCGCAGGCCGCGCCGAGGTCGCACCGACGCCGCGCACGCAACCGCACACGCGGCCGGGCGCCGACGCGACCACGACCGCGCGCGGGTGCCGGCGTCGGCCCGTGCCGGACCCCTGCCGACGCCGTACGGTCCGCGCGGGCCCCGCCGATCGCCTGCGCGCGACGCCAGTCACCCCGGCAGCCGGCCCCGTCGGACCTCCCGCAGCCGAGCACCGTCGGACCCCCGCAGCCCGCAGCCGAGCTGCGTCGGATCCCCGTCGGCCAAGTCCCCTCAGAGGTGGGTGATCGTCAGTTCGCCTTGCGCGTACTGCTTGCGGAGCACCTTCTTGTCGAACTTGCCCACACTGGTCTTCGGGACCGACTCGATGACCGTCCAGCGCTCGGGCAGCTGCCACTTGGCAATGCGGCCCTCGTCGGCGAGGAAGGCGCGCAGGGTCTCGAAGTCGGTGGTCGCGCCCGGCCGGAGGACGACCGTGGCCAGGGGCCGCTCGCCCCACTTGTCGTCGGGCACGGCGACCACGGCGGCCTCGGCGACGTCCGGGTGGGACATCAGCGCGTTCTCCAGCTCGACCGAGGAGATCCACTCGCCGCCGGACTTGATGACGTCCTTGGCCCGGTCGGTGAGGGTGAGGTAGCCGTCGGGGGAGATGGTGCCGACGTCCCCGGTCTTCAGCCAGCCGTCCGCGCTGAACTTGTCGGCCGGGCGCAGCGGTTCGGCGTCGGGGCCGTTGTAGTAGGCACCCGCGATCCACGGCCCGCGCACCTCCAGCTCGCCCGCCGACTCCCCGTCCCAGGGCAGGCGCGTGCCGTCGGGGCCGGTGAGGCGGCCCTCGACGCTCGCCGGGAAGCGGCCCTGGGTGCGCCGGTAGGCGAACTCCTCGTCGGTGCCGATCGCGTGGGCCGGGGGGCGGGCCACCGTGCCGAGCGGGGAGGTCTCCGTCATGCCCCAGGCGTGGCAGACCCGCATGCCGAGCTCGTCGAAGGCCTGCATGAGGGAGGGCGGACAGGCCGCGCCGCCGATCGTGACCTGGGTGAGCGAGGAGACGTCCCGCGGCTTGGCGCGCAGCTCGCCGAGCAGGCCCTGCCAGATGGTCGGGACGGCCGCCGCGTGGGTGGGCCGCTCGCCCTCGATCATCTCGGCGAGCGGGGCCGGCTGCAGGAAGCGGTCGGGCATCAGCATGTTGACGCCGGTCATGAAGGTGGCGTGCGGCAGGCCCCAGGCGTTGACGTGGAACTGGGGGACGACGACGAGCGAGGTGTCCTCGTCGGTGAGGCCCATCGACTGCGTCATGTTCACCTGCATGGAGTGCAGGTAGATGGAACGGTGGCTGTACACCACGCCCTTGGGGTCGCCGGTCGTGCCGGAGGTGTAGCACATGGCGGCGGCCTGGCGTTCGTCCAGCTCCGGCCAGTCGTAGTGGGTGGGCCGGCCCGCGATCAGCTCCTCGTACTCGTGCACCCGCTGGCCGGCGCCGGCCAGCGGGGTGCGGTCGCCGGGCCCGGACACGACGATGTGCTCGACGGTGGGCAGCTTCGGCAGCAGCGGGGCGAGCAGCGGGATGAGGGAGCCGTTGACGACGACGACCTTGTCGGCCGCGTGGTTGACGATCCACACGAGCTGCTCGGCGGGCAGCCGCAGGTTCAGCGTGTGCAGGACGGCGCCCATGGAGGGGATCGCGAAGTACGCCTCGACGTGCTCGGCGTTGTTCCACATGAGCGTGGCCACGCGGTCGTCGCCGGTCACCCCCAGCTCGTCCCGCAGGGCGTGCGCCAGCTGGGCGGCGCGGGCGCCGATCCCGGAGAAGGTGCGCCGGTGCGGTTCGGGGTCCCCGGTCCAGGTGGTCACCCGTGAGGAGCCGTGGACCGTCGACCCGTGGGTCAGGATCCTGGAGATCAACAGCGGTACGTCCTGCATCGTGGCCAGCACGGCGTCCTCCCGGGCGACATTGCCTACGCGGTGGTCCTACGCGGAGGTAGGGGGTGCGCTGATTCTGCGCACATACCACGCGGTATGTCACTAGGGGGTGTGTCACTAAGGGGTCACCGGCAGGGAACCGCGGCCTGCGGGACCGGCACCGAACAGGGGATCGGGCGGCCGAACCGCGGCTAGCGGACCAGCACCAGGTCCGGGTCCTCGCGCAGTTTGCCCAGCGCACGGGAGACCGCCGACTTCACCGTGCCCACCGACACCCCGAGCACCTCGGCGGTCTGGGCCTCGCTGAGGTCCTCGTAGTACCGCAGGACGACCATCGCCCGCTGGCGCGCCGGCAGCCGCAGGACCGCCCGCCACATGGCGTCGTGCAGCGCCTGCCGCTCGGCCGCGTCGCCGTCGCCGGGCAGCGGCTCCGGCTCGGGCAGCTCCTCGCAGGCGAACTCGTCCAGTCTGCGCTTGCGCCACTGCGAGGTGCGGGTGTTCAGCAGCGCCCTGCGCACATAGCCGTCGAGCGCCCGCTGGTCCTCGATCCGCTCCCAGGCGACGTAGGTCTTGGCGAGCGCGGTCTGCAGCAGGTCCTCGGCGTCGCTCGGGTTCGCGGTCAGCGAGCGGGCGGTGCGCAGCAGGACCGGCTGGCGGGCGCGCACGTAGGAGGCGAACGACGGGTAGGTCTGCCGCGCGGGGGCGGCGGCGGCCGAGGCGCTGGTGCAGACGGGTGTGGTCATGGCTCCACGCTAGGAGCGGGCCCACCGCGGCGGATCGCCCGCAGGTCCCGAAGGCGAGTCCCCCTCAGGTTGTAGGGGTGGGGCTTCCTCCACCTCCTGAAGGTGGACCGCGGGCCCGGACGACTGCGGGTTCGACCCTGAGGGGGTCAGCCGTCCGCCGTCAGCACCAGGCCCGATGTGGGCACCCCGGTGCCGGCCGTCACCAGGGTGCGCGCCGCCCCCGGGACCTGGTTCGCGGCCGTGCCCCGCAGCTGCCGTACCGCCTCCGCGATGCCGTTCATGCCGTGCAGGTACGCCTCCCCGAGCTGACCCCCGTGGGTGTTCAGCGGCAGCCGGCGCTCGGCCACGAAGTCCGCCGCCTCGCCCCGGGCGCAGAAGCCGAACTCCTCCAGCTGCATCAGCACGAACGGGGTGAAGTGGTCGTACAGGATGCCCACGTCGACGGCGTCCGGGCCGAATCCACTGGTGCGCCACAGCTGCCGGGCCACCGCGCCCGTCTCGGGCAGGCCGGTCAGGTCGTCCCGGTAGAAGCTCGTCATCTGCTCCTGTGCCCGGCCCGCGCCCTGGGCCGCCGCGGCGATCACGGCGGGCGGTCGCGGCAGGTCCCGGGCCCGCTCCAGGGAGGTGACGACGAGCGCCTGGCCGCCGTCGGTCTCCTGGCAGCAGTCCAGCAGCCGCAGCGGTTCGGCGATCCAGCGGGAGGCGGCGTGGTCGGCGAGCGTGATCGGGCGGCCGTGGAACCAGGCAGCCGGGTTGGTCGCCGCGTACGCCCGGTCCACCACGGCCACGTGCCCGAACGCCTCCGGCGTCAGACCGTACGCGTGCAGGTACCGCCGGGCGGCCATCGCCACCCAGGAGGCCGGGGTGAGCAGGCCGAACGGCAGCACCCAGCCGAGCGCCGCGCCCTCCGCCGAGGGCTCCCGGTGCTGCACGCCCGCGCCGAACCTCCGGCCCGAGCGCTCGTTGAACGCGCGGTAGCAGACCACGACCTCCGCCACGCCCGTCGCCACGGCGAGCGCCGCCTGCTGGACGGTGGCGCAGGCCGCCCCGCCGCCGTAGTGCACCCGGGAGAAGAAGGACAGCTCGCCCATCCCGCACGCCTGGGCCACGGTGATCTCCGGGCTGGTGTCCATGGTGAAGGTGACCAGCCCGTCCACGTCCGCCGGGGCGAGTCCGGCGTCGTCGAGCGCCGCCCGCACCGCCTCCGCCGCCAGCCGCAGCTCGCTGCGGCCGGAGTCCTTGGAGAACGCGGTGGCGCCGATGCCGGCGATCGCCGCCCGCCCGCCGAGGGTGTCGCGCCCGCGCAGGCTCATGCTCCGGCCTCCGGCAGGGTGACCGTGACCGTGCCCGTCACATGGGTGCCGAGGCCGTTGGCGCCGACGACCCGCACGACGGCCGTGTCCCCGGCGACCTCCTCGACGGTGCCGGTCAGCAGCATCGTGTCCCCGGGGTGGTTGGGCGCGCCCAGTCTGATGGCGACCTTGCGGAGCACCGCCGCGGGGCCGAAGTGATCGGTGACGTACCGGCCGACCAGGCCGTTCGTGGTCAGGATGTTCATGAAGATGTCCGGGGCGCCCTTGCGCCGGGCCAGTTCCGGGTCGTGGTGCACGTCCTGGAAGTCCCGGGAGGCGAGGGCGCCCGCCACGATCAGGGTGCGGGTCACCGGGATCCGCAGCGGCGGCAGCCGGTCCCCGGCCCTCACCGCCGCACCGCCCGGAACACGGGAACGGTCAGCTCCTCGTCGCACCGCTGGAACTCCAGCCGCACCGGCAGCCCGATGCGCACCTCGTCGTACGGCACCCCGACCACGTTGCTCACCATCCGCACGCCCTCGGCCAGTTCGATCAGGCCCACCGCGTACGGGGGGTCGAAGGCCGGGAAGGGCGGGTGGTGCAGCACCACGTACGAGTGGACCGTGCCCTCGCCGCTCGCCTCCACGGTGTCCCAGTCCGGGCTGCCGCAGGCGTTGCAGCCCGGCAGCCAGGGGTGGCGCGGGGTGCCGCAGGCCGTGCAGCGCTGGATGAGGAGGCGGTGCTCGGCCACGCCCCGCCAGAAGCCGGCGTTGTCCCGGTTGACCACCGGGCGGGGGCGGCGCGGGAGGGGGGCGCGGGGCACGGGGGCGTACTTGAGGATGCGGAAGCGGTGGGTGGCGACCGGTTCGCCGGCCACCCGGACGTCCGTGCGGGTGGTGACGAAGTAGCCCGTGCCGAGCCGGGTCGTCCTGCGGCCGGACACCTCCTCGATCACCGTGTCGAACGTGACCTCGTCACCCGGCCGCAGGGGCCGCAGGTACTCCTGCTCGCAGTCGGTGGCCACCACGGCGGTGCAGCCCGCCGCGTCCAGCAGGCCGAGGAGTTCCTGGTACGCCCCGGTGCGGCCCCGGTGTCCGCTCAGGCCGCCCATCGTCCAGGTCTGCAGCATGGTGGGCGGGGCGATGGCGTCCGGGCCGGTGTAGGCGGGGTTGGTGTCGCCCAGCGCCTCGCACCAGTGCCGGATCATCGGCGCGTTCACCGGGTCCTTGCCGGTGCCGGCGACGGCGGCCGGACACCCCTCGTACTCCTTGAGTCGCGCGCCCAGTTCGTCACCGACCTGCTCCTCGCGCACCGCCACCCCCTGGCTCGGCCCATGATTTCTGACTGTCCGTCAGATACCGGCGAGTGTCAAGGGCGGAGTACCAGGGCCGGCCGCCGCCGGACGGCTCCCGCGCACACGCCGGCGCGGCGGCGCCGAGGCACCGCCGCGCGGACGTGTTGCGACCCTTGAAAGCACACCCCGCGGAGGCCTTCCCCACGAAGGCCCCCGCCCGGGCTCACCGCAGAGCGGGGACGGCGGCGAGGACGCGGCCGGTACGGATGCTTGGCATGGTGTTTTCCCTCCAGGGCTTGCCGGTGACCTGTCGTGGACGACGTCGCGCCCCTAGAGCTGCCCACCCCATCCCTGACGAATCCCCTGGAAGCCGTCATTCGCACGCAAGCGTGATGACAAGTCGATAAACCCGCATCTCACCGCATCACCCTGGTATCGCCCGCTTTCGCCCGCGACCACACGCGCCCTTCCCTTTTTCGAACGTGCGTACGAACATGGAACCATGGCGACCACCGACCGGCGGGCCACGACCCTGGCCCTCGCACACGCGCTGTCAGCCGCCGAACGCGGGCTCGCCGTCCTCCCCCTGTCCCGGACGAAGCTCCCGGCCCTGCCCTCCCCGCACCGCGACGACCCATCCCCGGGCCCGGCCCGCCCCTGCCACGGCGAGTGCGGTCGCCCCGGACACGGCGTGTACGACGCCTCCGCCGACCCCGTCCGCATCCGCGAGCTGTTCGCCGCCGCGCCCTGGGCCACCGGCTACGGCATCGCCTGCGGGCTGCCCCCGTACCACCTGATCGGTGTCGACCTGGACACCAAGTGC
>NZ_BNBF01000019.1:122512-124869 GCF_014654935.1 Streptomyces capoamus | reverse complement strand
GGCACGGACTCCTCCGCCGCCCTGCGCGAGCTGGCCCTGCGCCACCTGTTCACGATCCCGGAGACGGTCGTCGTCCTCACCCCGAGCGGCGGCCGCCACCTGTGGCTGGCCGGCCCGCCGGACACCGTCGTACCGAACTCGGCGGGCCGGCTCGCCCCCGGCATCGACATCCGGGGGGCCGGCGGCTACCTCGTCGGCCCCGGCTCCCGCACCGACCACGGCGTCTACACCGCCGCGCCCGGCACCGCCCACCTGCCCCCCGCCGCCTGCCCGCCGTCCCTGCTCCGCCTGCTGCTGCCCCCGCCGCGCCCCCACCGGCCGGCGGCGCCCGCACCCGGCGAGCACGGCCGCGGCCTGGTCCACTTCGTCCTGACCGCCCACGAGGGCCAGCGCAACACCCGCCTGTTCTGGGCGGCCTGCCGCGCCTACGAGAACGGCATCGGCCCCGCCCTGGCGGACCCGCTCACCGAGGCCGCCGTGCACACCGGTCTGACCGAGCGCGAGGCACGGGCGACGATCGCCTCGGCCGCCCGCATGACAGGCCGCCGCCCCTGACGCCCCCGGCCGGGGTTACGGGGCGACCGGGTTCTTGGCGCGCTCGGTCTCGTCCTGCACCAGCAGGGAGAGCAGGGCGGCCACGGAGAGGCCGGCCTCCGCCGGGTGGCGCAGCACCTTGTCGGGCTCGATGCGGTACGTGTTCGTACGCCCGTCCCGGGTGTGGGAGAGGTAACCGTCCTGCTCCAGGTCGGAGATGATCCGCTGGACGGCGCGCTCCGTGAGCCGGCAGCGGGCGGCGATGTCACGGATCCGGACGTTCGGGTTGTCGGCGATGGCCGCCAGTACGCGCGCGTGGTTGGTGATGAACGTCCATCCGGTGTGAGGTTCGGGCACTCCAACCATGCCCAGCATTTTAAGGTACCCCGTTGCCTGAACCCAGATACGTGACATACTTTTCACGTATTCGATGACCTGCTGCCGCGATGAAGAGCCACGGAAGGAGCCGGAAGGTGTCCTTGGACGAAGCCGTCATGCCGGGGCGCACGCGCAGTGCCGACGGGCAGCAGGGACCGGCCGGAGCCGTCGGGCACGCCCCGGACACGGGGGTGCTGCAGTACGAACGGCGCGACGCCTGGGTCGTCGCCGCCCACGGCGCCTACGACCTGCACTCCGTCCCACCGCTCGCGGATGCCCTGGGCGCCGCCGTCAGGAAGCACCGGAAGGTGGTCCTGGACACCTCCGGTGTCGTCTTCGCGGACTCGGCGTTCCTCAACCTGCTGATCCTCACCCACCGGACGGGCACCCTGCGCGTGGCAGCCCCGCCCCGACAGCTCCAGCGGCTCTTCGAGATCACCGGAACCGACCACTTCCTGGAGATACGCCGGACGGTGGACGAGGCCGCCCTCTCCTGAGTCCCGCGCCGAAGCGGGACGAGAGACCGTGACAGCCTTCCCGCCCGGCCGGCTCCGGGCGCGTGCCGTACGATGCGGCGAGACAGGGTGCCTGGCCCGTCCGGCCTCGGGTATCCGGGTGGTGCATCACACCACCAGCAAGGATCTCCGCCACTTGTAAGGCAAAAGACGATGGCCATCCCGCTTAGGCAGAAGGCGGCAGATGACCAGGCAGGGGAGCGGCGCGAACCCGTGCGGTTCAGCGCCGCTTTCGCGGAGGGTGCCGCGCGCGCGGCCGACGGACGGAAGGCGCTCCAGGCCGTCCTGGCACGCGCCGCGGACGTCGGGCACCCGCCCCTCCCCCCCAGCGTGGTCATGGACGCCCAACTCGTGGTCAGCGAGTTGCTGACGAACGCCATACGGCACGCCCCCGGCCCCTGCGGGGTGCTGCTGGAGCTGTCCGACGCCGAGCTGTCGGTCACCGTGTGGGACACCTCTCCCGCGGAACCCGTCCTCAGACCGCGGGACGCGGGACGTGTCGGCGGACACGGCCTCCACCTCGTACACGTCCTCAGCCACCGGTTCGCGACCGCCTCGCACGCCCTCGGCAAGCAAGTCGTTGCCCGGCTGCGCGTGCCCTCCGACCGGACACAGGGCGCCCGGCCCGGTCCGTGACGGACCGCGCGCGGTCCTGCCGGTACACCCGGAAGGCCCCCGGACAGGCGGTGGGATCCGCTCCGCGGGGGCATACGGGAAAGGAAGTCCGAAGACGTCCCGCGGCGCTTCCCACCTGCGGCACCGCGGACGGGGACCGATCTTCCGGAGGCGTGGACATGACGGAGCCGAAGACCGCCGGGACCAGCGCTGCCCGGCCGCCGGGTGACACCGGTCCCCGGCTCACCGAAGCGCTGGACGCCATCGGGACCGGCGCCTACGTCGCCGACGAGCAGGGCCGTATCCTCGCCGTCA
>NZ_BNBF01000019.1:120863-122470 GCF_014654935.1 Streptomyces capoamus | reverse complement strand
ACTCCCACGCCGAGCACCTGCTGGAGCGGTCCGCCGCGGCCCTGATCGGCCAGGACGCGCACGAACTGCTGCACCGCGGGCCGCAGGGACAGCCGCTGCCCACCACCCGGTGCAGCATGCGGCCGGCGTTCCACGCCGGGCACCCCGCACAGGGCGAGGAGGACTACTTCGCCCGCCCCGACGGTTCCCTCCTGCGCATCTCGTGGCTGATCGCCCCCTACGCCACCGGCGGCCCCGGGACCGGCACACTCGTGCTCTTCCACAGCCCGGAGGCGTACAGCACCGAGCCGCACCCGCAGGAGGCGGCCGAGCGCATGAGCGACCTGGAGCGGCTGGCCCTGCTGGCCGAGACCACCACCCAGCTGACCTCCACCTTCGACGTGGAGGAGGCACAGCGCAGACTGGTGCGCCTGGTCGTGCCCCGGCTGGCGGACTGGGCCGTCATCGACCTGATCACCGAACGGGACGAGGTGTGGCGCACCGCCGTCGTCCAGGCCGACGGCGACCGCCTCGTGCACCACGAGGATCTGCAGGGCCCCATGCCGCCGGTCCCCCAGGAATCCCCGATGCCCCTGTCCCGGGCCCTGCGTGGCGTCGCCTCCACCCTGGCCGGGCCCGAGACCTACGAAGGCGCCCCCGACTCCGGGATCGCGGTGGAGCAGCGCCGGCTGTTCGACGCCACCGGCATCCACTCGGCGGCCATCGCCCCCCTCCGCAGCACCCGCGAGGTCCTCGGCGCCCTCACCCTCGGCCGCGCCAAGAAGCCGGGCAACTTCACCACCGCCGACCTGCCGCTGATCGAGGACATCGCGCGCCGCGCCGGTGTCGCCCTGGACAACGCCCGCCTGTACCAGCGCCAGCGCGCGGTCGCCGAGACCATGCAGAACCACCTGCTGCCGCAGATGCCGAGCGTGCCCGGTCTGCAGATGACCGTCCGCTACCTGCCCGCGCCCGACGCCTCACAGGTCGGCGGCGACTGGTACGACGCCTTCACCCTGTCCGACGGCGCCACCGCACTGGCCATCGGCGACGTCGTCGGCCACGACCTGGAGGCCGCGGCCGGCATGGCCCAGCTGCGCAACATGCTGCGCGCCTACGCGTGGTCCCAGCGGGAGCCCGCCAGCCGGATCGTGGAGCGCCTCGACGAGGCGGTCATGCCGATCACCGACGTCGGCATGGCCACGCTCATCTTCGCCCGGGTGACCGAGACGGACGAGGGGCTCTGGGAGCTGTCGTGGACCAACGCCGGCCACCCGCCGCCGCTGCTCATCGACCACAACGGCCTGGCCGAGTACCTCTCCGACGGCCACGGCCTGCTGCTGGGCACCGGAGTCTCCGCGCCCCGGCCCGACGCCACCACGCCGCTGCCGCCCGGATCCACCCTGCTGCTGTACACCGACGGCCTCATCGAGGCGCCCGGCCAGACCCTGGACGAGGGCCTCAACCGGCTCCGCAAGCACGCCGCCGCCCTCTCCCACCGCCCCCTGCCGTCCTTCACCGACCAGCTCCTGCGGCGCGTACAGCCACCCGGCATCGACGACGTCGCCCTGCTCGCCGTACGCACACCCCCACGCGGACACACCGGCTGAACGGCCCGCACACGGAAA
>NZ_BNBF01000019.1:116915-120812 GCF_014654935.1 Streptomyces capoamus | reverse complement strand
GGGGCGCCCCCGCGACCGGGGGCACTGCGCCTCGGTTCATCGCCCACCAGGGTCCGACGCCGATCGCTGCCGTTCGTACCTGCTGGTGTCAGCTGCGGTTTCGGCGGGGCCGCTGCGCTGCGCCTTCCGCTCAGGCCGCCCGGGTGGAAGCTGAAGCCCGAGGCGCTTCGTGTGAGAGAAGTCGACCGGCAAACGGGTGTACAGACGCTGCCAGGCGCGGACATGCAGCCACTTCATGAGGTGCAGGGCCTGGGCCACCGGTGTCGGCTCGCTGAGATCGTCAGTCAGGGCCACCTCGACACCTCCGCTGAACTGCGCGGTGTAGTTGTACATGAGGCTGCACAGGCAGGCCAGGCCGGTGCCCAGGAAGACCTCCAGGGTGACGATCACGATACCGAGGAACAGCGTCTCCGACGGGGTCGGCCACGCGCCAGGGACCAGGATGTCGAGAATGACCGACGCGGTGAGCACGGAGCCAAGGGCGCACATCCCCAGGGCCCCCAGGAAGAGGAAGCTCGTCACCGTGACCGACCAGGGGTTGGTCTCGACTATGCGCATGCTGACGGACCGGCGCGGTGGGGCGTGCGGGAGGGGCTGATCAAGCCTCGGCGCCGACCGCGGCGACTCGACTCCGGATGCCGTCGGAACGGGCGCCGCCGATGCCGTCACGCTGCGGGATCCGATCCTCGGCGCCCGCTTACGCACCGTCCTGCGCGTCCTGATGCGCATGATTCCGCTCATGTCCGCTCCCTGCTCGGTCCATACCCGTGACGGTAGGGGCAGAAGCGCTGCGGCGCACCCGGGCGATTACGCAGAGTGAAAGGGAGTGCGCACGCGCAGGGGCTGCAAGCCGCCCCCAGTCGCCGCATCCGTACGCAAGGCACCACCCGACCGGCGAATCAGGGTGAGACAAGGTATGCGCAGAGGGGGTGCCCCTGGTGGTGGGGCACCCCCTCTGAACTGCAACATCCATGACCTGTGCGGAGGCGGTGGGATTTGAACCCACGGTGACATCGCTGCCACGACGGTTTTCAAGACCGTTCCCTTAGGCCGCTCGGGCACACCTCCCCGCGCCACCGGAGATCGACGGCGCGGGTACAGATTACCGGCCCGGCAACGGGTCGCGGGGCCCTGGTCGCCGTACGGGACGGGTCAGCTGTCGCCCTGCCGTGCGCCCAGCGTCAGTTGCACCGTGTGCTCCTGGCCGCCCCGCTTGTAGGTGATCGTGACCTTGTCGCCCGGCTCGTGGGTCCAGATCTCGCCGATCAGGGTCGGCCCGCTGTCGATCACATGGTCGTCGAGCTTGGTGATGACGTCACCGGGCTTCAGGCCGGCCTTGTCCGCCGGGCCGCCCGACTCCACCGCGGCCGAGCCGCCCGTGCCCTGGTCGGTGATCTGGGCGCCGTTGCCGGAGTCCTCCAGGGAGACGGAGGCGCCGATCTTCGCGTACACCGGCTTCCCCGTCTTGATCAGCTGCTGGGCGACGTACTTGGCCTGGTTGATCGGGATGGCGAAGCCCAGGCCGATCGAACCCGACTGGCCGGAGCCGAAGCCGCCGCTGCCGGTGGACTGGATGGCGGAGTTGATGCCGATGACCGCGCCGGAGGCGTCCAGCAGCGGGCCGCCGGAGTTGCCCGGGTTGATCGACGCGTCGGTCTGCAGCGCGCTCATGTACGACGCCTTGCTGGAGGAGCTGCCGTCGCTGGAGGCCACCGGGCGGTTCTTGGCACTGATGATGCCGGTGGTCACCGTGTTGGACAGCCCGAAGGGGGCGCCGATGGCGATGGTCTCGTCGCCGACGGCGACCTTGTCGGAATCGCCCAGGGCGAGCGGCTTGAGGTCGGAGGGGGCGTTCTTGAGCTTGATGACCGCCACGTCGTAGCCCTGCGCGTGGCCGACGATCTCGGCGTCGTACTTCCTGCCGTTCGGGAAGGTGGCCGTCAGCTTGCCGCCGTCCACCGCGTCCGCCACCACGTGGTTGTTGGTGACGATGTGGCCCTGGGTGTCGAAGACGAAGCCGGTGCCCGTGCCGCCCTCGCCGTTGTTGCTCTCCGCCTCGATGGTGACCGTGCTGGGCAGCGCCCGGGCGGCCACGCCCGCGATGGTCCCCGGCGCGCGCTTGACCTGGGCGGCGCTGCTGTCGGCGGAGACGGTGGTGGAGCCGCGGTCGTCGCGGTCCTTGGCCAGGGTGTAGCCGAGGCCGCCGCCCAGGCCGCCCGCGACGAGCGCGGCCACCAGGACCGCCGCCACCAGGCCGCCGCGTCCGCTGCGCGGCTTGGGGGCGGGCTGCTGGTAGGAGGCGCCCCAGCCGGTGCCCGGGCCGCCGGCCCCGCCGTCGCCGTAGGCCGGGGTGGCCGGCGGCGGGGGCCAGGCGCCGTGGGCGGCCGTGGGGGTGTCCTGGGGCACGGGGGGCAGGGGTGCCGTCGGTGCGTTCCCCTCGGGCGCGTGGCCCTGCGGTGGTGCTGCGGGAGAGGCCATCGGCACGGGAGGTGCGGACGGCGCCGGGGGTACCGCGTTGCCCTCGTTCTCGGTGCTCACAGGTCTTCTCCTCGGTCCACGCCTGTTGTCGTCGGTCATGCTGCTGCAGTGCTCTGCATTCAGCTTTTCCCACGGGCCGTCAGAGCACCATAAGCGGTGGCTGTGGGTCCGCCGGTCCTCTTTATATAGGTTTATATAGGATCTTCCGCGCAAAGGTTTCACAAACGAGCGGCCGGTGCCCGTCCCGGCGGCGGTACGGCCCGCGCTCCCGTGCGCTCCCGTTCTTCGCACGGATGCGCCGGTGCCGCCCCGTCTACCCGGCGACGGTGGCACCATGACGCGGTGACCCACGCACGACAGCACACCATCCAGGTAGTCGCCCACCGCGGTGCCTCCGAAGACGCCCCCGAGCACACCCTCGCCGCCTACCGCAAGGCGATCGAGGACGGCGCGGACGCCCTGGAGTGCGACGTACGGCTGACCGCGGACGGGCACCTGGTCTGCGTCCACGACCGGCGGGTGAACCGTACCTCCAACGGCCGTGGCGCCGTCTCCGCGCTGGAGCTCGCCGACCTGGCCGCCCTCGACTTCGGCTCCTGGAAGACGCGCGACGCCTGGCGCGGACGGGACGAGGAACCCGACTGGGAGCACCGGCCGGAGGACCGCGAGGAGACCTCCGTCCTCACCCTGGAGCGGCTGCTGGAGCTGGTCGCGGACGCCGGGCGGCGGGTGGAGCTGGCCATCGAGACCAAGCACCCCACGCGCTGGGCGGGGCAGGTCGAGGAGCGGCTGCTCGCGCTGCTGGAACGGTTCGGCCTGCACGCGCCGGGCTCCGCCGCCGAGTCCCCGGTCCGCGTCATGAGCTTCTCGGCGCGCTCGCTGCACCGCGTACGGGCCGCAGCGCCCGCGCTGCCGACGGTCTACCTGATGCAGTTCGTCTCACCCCGGCTGCGCGACGGGCGGCTGCCCGCGGGGGTGCACGTGGCGGGTCCCTCGGTCCGGATCGTGCGCAACCACCCCGCCTACGTCGAGCGGTGGAAGGAGGCCGGCCACCAGGTCCACGTGTGGACGGTGAACGAGCCCGGGGACGTGGATCTGTGCGCCGGGCTCGGCGTGGACGCCATCATCACCAACCGCCCGCGCGCGGTGCTGCGGCAGCTGGGCCGCTGAGCCGGGCCACCGAGCTTCCCTGCCGGCGCGCCGGACGCCGTACCCGGCGCCGAACCGGACGCCTTCGGTCGGCCGGATCACGCCGTACCGGTCACTTCCGGACAGGGTTCGTCACAGGGTGTGCACCGGCGCGTTCGCTGCGTGTTCGGCCGCGTCGAATGCGTCACCGGAAGGGGATTGGCCGGTTTCCGGTTCAGGCCAAGAGGGCATCCACACCGTGGCGTGGGGCGAAGGAGGTCTCGGGGGTGG
>NZ_BNBF01000019.1:109704-116868 GCF_014654935.1 Streptomyces capoamus | reverse complement strand
CGTTGGTGGTGGCACAGGAGGTGCCCACGTCGTCGAGCATGGCCGTACCCCATGGCCCTGCGGGCGTGGGCAAGGCGCGGCACCGGATGCGGGCGCAACTGCGCACCGGTGGCGTAGCGGAATCGGTCATCGACGACGCCGTACTGATCCTGTCCGAACTCTTGAGCAACGCCTGCAAGCACGGGCGGCCCCTGGGGGACGCGCCGGCCGGGGACGGGGACGTCCGCGCCGCATGGCGGGTTGACGGGCGCGGGCGGCTCATCGTGGAAGTCACGGACGGCGGCGGCCCGACCCGCCCGGCGCCGGCCACGCCGTCGGTGACCGCGCACGGCGGCCGGGGGCTGAACATCATCACGGCCCTCGCCGACGACTGGGGCGTCCGGGACGACGTGCGGGGCGAGGTGACGGTCTGGGCGGTGGTCCACGAGGACGTCCACGACCCCGATGCCCGCTGCCCGCACGACGCCTTCGCCGCGCGCGTCACGCACGCGGCCCTGCCGAGCCTCCCGGACCTGCCCGGCCTGGACTTCACGGACGCCTTCGGGGACGTGGACTGAGGGACCGCCACCGCACGCGACCGGCTCCGGGCCGCACACCGGCGGCGTCGAGCGCACGTGCGTTGTCCACAGGTTCCCGTCGGTCATGGTCCGAACGGCTAGGCTCCCGACGTACGAGAAGAGCCGTAACCGGGAGACACCCACCATGGCCAAGAAGCGACCCCAGACGAAGGCCAAGCCGCAGCCGATCGACGGGGAGATCCCGGTTGTCGGCGCGCGCGAACCCTGCCCGTGCGGCAGCGGCCGGCGCTACAAGGCCTGCCACGGCCGGGCCGCCGCGCACGCCGCGACCGAGCTGGTGCACCGACCGTTCGAGGGGCTGCCCGGCGAGTGCGACTGGGTGGCACTGCGCGAGCTGGTGCCCGCGGCGACGGCCGGGCTGACCCTGCGCGACGGCCTGCCCGAGGGCGTCCCGTCGGTCACCCTGGCCACGGTGCTGCCGATGGCCTGGCCCGCGCTGCGCCGCGACGACGGCTCGGTCCTGCTCGGCCTGCAGAACGACACGGCGTCCGGCGACATCAGCCGCGACCTGGCCGACACGCTGCTGCGCGCGCTGGAGGCCGAGCCCGGCACCCCGGTGCAGGCCCGCCGCGCCCCCGCCGACGGCCCGCGACTGCAGGACCTGCTGGACCCGGAGGGCGCCTTCGACCCGGTCGTGCACAGCGGCTTCGAGTTCTGGGTGCCGGACGCGGAGAACGCCGCCCCCGAGGTGACCGCCTCCCTGGAGCGGGCCAACGCCGCCGCCATCCCGACCGTGAAGCTGACCGGTGTGGACGCGGCCTACTGGTGCGAGACCCCGGACAAGAACCACCTGCGCTGGGTCATGCCGCACCCGGAGGAGCAGCTTCTGGACGCCCTCGCGCGTCTGCACGCGGCGGGCCGCTCCAGTCTCGGCGAGGGCACCCGGCTCGTCGGCTCCTTCCGTGCTCACGGGCTCACGGTGCCGGTCTGGGACCTGCCGAGCGGGGTCGCCGCGGAGGACGTGGAGAAGCCGGCCGCCGAGTTCGCCGAGCGCCTCGCCGCGGCCCTCGCCGTCCGGGAACCGCTCACCGCGGACGAGCGCCGGGCGCGCGGCGGGCTGACCAACCGGCAGGTCACGCTCAGCTGATGCCCGCGGCGCGGGTGCCGCGGCTGACCGGCCGGTCAGTCGCGGCACCCGGCCGCGCGGCAGGTGACTCCTGTCACAACTCCCGGTTCGGTCAGGGAAATCGGTGTCCGAATAGGCGGCCCGGAATTTGCGAACCGCCGATCTCTTGTTACCGTTCCAGTAGCCCGGTTGCTGGTGCATCCCCCGTCGCCAGCAACCGGGCCTTTCCATGCCCGCGTCCGGCGCCCGGCGCCCCGGTGACCAACCCGGAGGGCGCGCTCAGGAGTTGCTGCCCGAGCGCAGCAGCAGCGGTCCCTTCGCCCCGCGCCCGGCGAACTCGGTGACGGCCGTGTAGCCGCCCGGTCCGCCCCGAATGCGCCGGCGTGGCGTCTCGCAGGTGGCGGGCTCGTCGTCGGCCCCGGTGACACAGCGCATCTGCACGCTCCGGCCGCCCGGGCCCATCAGGCTCAGCACGGAGTCCAGCGACTCGCCGGTGGCGTTGCGGTAGTAGGCGCGCGCCCAGGTGTCCTCGCCCTGCGTCAGCACGCAGGTCTGTGCCTCGATGCCCTCGGGCGAGGTCAGTTCGGGGCCGCAGCGGGCGGCGGTGGCGAGGCCCAGGCCGAGGGCGGAGGGGGAGCCGTGCGCGGTGGCCGGGCGGGTCCCGCCACCACCGCGGGGGGCGGCCGGTGCGCCGGACCGGCCGGGGTCGCCGGGCTGTCCGGCGGAGGCCATGGTCAGCGGCAGGGCGGCCACGGCCGCGATGACGCCCACGAGGAGGAACAGACGCAGCCGTCGGGGATCACGCTGGGGGGCACGGCGGTCGCCGGAATGTCGCAGCATGAGCGGAAGATAACGAGCGGGCGGGGCCCGCCCGCCCCGCCCGCGCCCGACACCCCTACAACTCGGGCGCGCTCACACCCGTACGAGTGAGGGCGTCGACCACGGCGTCCACCACTGCCTCCACGTCGGGCACCCAGGGCGCGGCCGAGCCGGGCAGCGGGGCCCGCTCCCAGCGGACGGCGCCCTGGCCGGTCTCGGACGGGGGCAGCGCGACGTAGCCGCCCTCGCCGTGGAAGCGCAGGGAGCCGGGGACGAAGTCCTTGGCGTACAGCAACTCGCCGAGCTGCTCCAGGGAGTACGGCTTGACGAGCAGCGACCAGCGGGTCGGCGCGGCGATCACCGGACCGAGCCGCATGCCGCGCCGGTCGAGCAGCGCCAGGGCGCGGGAGGCGGCGAGCGCCGGCAGGCTGACCGCGCAGGGCGCGCCGCCCCCGGTGGCCAGGACGATCGGGGCGCTCGGCCGGTTGGTCCACCACCAGCGCACCATGCGCGCGTCCGTGGTGGCCGCGAGCAGGCCGGGGTCGAAGGGGTGCGCACCGGGGACCGTGCACTCCGGGTCGGGGCAGGCGCAGCGGGCCCGCCCTTGCGGGTCCGGCGCCACACCGGGGAGTACCGGCCACTGCCACTGCGTCGCGAAGGTCAGGGCCGCGCCGATCAGGTCGGGCCTGCCGTCTTTCCGCCTGGACAGGAGCCTGCGTCGCCTTCCGAGGATCTCGCGCATGAGCGCTCGTTCCTTTCCGTTGCACCGCTGGCAACACCGTGGGGCTACATCACACCATGTGTCGATCACTTCACTGTGCGTACCTGTTGGCGCATCACATCCCTGCGCACGGCATGGGGAACCCCGAGGGGGTCGAGCGTTGGCCGCGCCCGCGTCCATGGTGCGTCTATCAAAAGCACGACCGCGGCGTAGGGGTGGCGAAGTCTGGCGTTTTGCCGTCGCGCGTATTTCTCTCCGCCTCCGCCACGGGAGGATGGGGCTCGGTCGTCGGTGGCTATGACGCCCGGGTCCGTCGCCAGGTTCCGGGTGGTCCCCAACCACCCCTGGCCTTCTCCGAGTACGTACCCATCACGACCGCTGTGACGCTCCGTCGAGCAAGGCCAGTCGACCGCAATGGACCGATACCTGAGGCAGTTTTTAGCCAACTTGGCAGTAAGGCAAGGGGTTCGGGAAAAACGCCCGCACGTCCCGTGGACACCAGGAATCCCCGCAGGACAATGCTGGACATCCCCTCACGAGTGCGTGTACATGTGGAGACACTGCTAGCGGCGCAGAATGACATGGGGGTTTGCGATGCTTCTGAGCAATACGCACCGGTCTGAAGGCCGGACGCCATGAACGCCCCGCACCCTCCGAAAGTGGCCGGAATCGATCCCACGGTCCCCACCCCCGCACACACTGCGCCCGCCTCGCCCGCCGCCGGCGCCGCCTCCGTCCCGGTCCCCCACCCGCCCGCCCCCGGCGCCCTCCTCCAGGACCGGCTGGCCGGCTGGGTCTCCGATCTCACGACCCTCCACGAACTCACCGAGCGCCTCTCCCGCACGCACGCCCTCGACCCCGCCCTGCACGAGCTGCTGCGCGCCGGAGCCGCCCTGGTCGGCGCCCGCCGCGGCCTGGTCGTCCTGGAGCCCGCCGACGGCACCGGCCCGCGCAGCACCCTGGGTCTCGGCCTCGCCCGCGCCGACCTCGGCCACCTAGAGACCGTCCCGCGCCGCGCCCTGCCCTACGACACCCGAGGCACCGCCGAGGTGCTGCACCCCGACCTGTTCGCCGAGGACGGCCTGCACCCCCGTCACCGCGAGGTGGCCGCCCGCCTCGGCTACGCCGCCAGCTACGCCCTCCCGCTCGCCACCGAGTCCGCCGGCCGCCTCGGTGCCGTCGTCTGGTTCTACGACGAGCCGGCCGAGCCGCACGCACGCCGGCGCCATCTCGCCGGGCTGTACGTCCGGCACGCCACCGAACACCTGGCCCGGCTGCTGGAGGTGGAGCGCACGCGCGCGTGCATGGCGACCCTCACCGACGAACTGCTGCCCTCCCGGCTGCCCCGGGTGGCCGGCGTCCAGCTCGCCGCCCGGCACCGCACCGGACCGCGCGGCGGCGGCGACTGGTACGACGCGCTCCCGCTGCCCGACGCCGCGCTCGGCCTGTCCGTCGGCTCGGTCACCGGCTCCGGGCCCAGCGCGGTGGCCGCGATGGGCCGGCTGCGCGCCTCCCTGCGGGCGTACGCCGTGATGGAGGGCGAGGACCCGGTCGCCGTCCTGTCCGACCTGGAGCTGCTGCTGCGGCTGACCGAGCCCGCCCGGTCCGCCACCGCCCTGTTCGCCTACTGCGAGCCCGCGCTGCGCAAGGTCACGCTGGCCGGCGCCGGGCACAGTCCGCCGCTGCTGATCGGCGAGCGGCGCACACAGTTCGCCGAGACCTCCGTCTCCGCCCCGCTCGGCATGCTCGCCTGCTGGGAGGCGCCGAGCGTGGAGATCCAGGCCGAGGCCGGAGAGACGGTTCTGCTCTACACCGACGGGCTGCTGCACCGCACCGGCGACCCGATGGACCGCGCCTTCGCCCGGCTGCACGCCGCCGCCGCGGGCGTCCCGCGCGCGGTGCGGCAGGACCCGGGCGCCGTCGCCGACCACGTCCTGCGCGCGGTCCTGCCCGACGGCCGGGACACCGCCGACAGCGAGGAGGACGTGGTGCTGCTCGCGGCCCGCTTCGACTGAGGCCGGTCCGTCCCGGCCGAGGACGCCGGCTGGCATGACCGGGCATAACAGGTCATCCGGCCCCGCCCGCTCCTCGTACGACCGTACGATGATGGAGGTCCCCGCTCGGCCACAAGCAGGAGCGTCGCGGGCCCCGGGGGAGATCAATGGCGTATCGAGGAGGATCACGTGTCCGACGAGCTCAACCCGGCTGTGCCCGACTCCGCTACCGCGGAGGGCCCGGAGGCCGAGGCCGAGGAGACCGTCAAGCAGCGCAAGAACGGCCTGTACCCGGGCGTGTCCGACGAGCTGGCCGAGAACATGCGGTCCGGCTGGGCCGACACCGAGCTGCGTGACCTGGAGCCGATCGCGCAGGCCGCCGAGACCGCGGGCCGCCGCGCCGCGCTCTCCGCCCGCTTCCCGGGCGAGCGCCTGGTGATCCCGGCGGGCAACCTGAAGACCCGCTCGAACGACACCGAGTACCCCTTCCGCGCCTCCGTCGAGTACGCCTACCTCACCGGCAACCAGACCGAGGACGGCGTCCTGGTGCTGGAGCCCGTGGGCGAGGGCCACGAGGCCACCCTCTACCTGCTGCCCCGCTCCGACCGCGAGAGCGGCGAGTTCTGGCTCTCCGGCCAGGGCGAGCTGTGGGTCGGCCGCCGGCACTCCCTCACCGAGTCCGCGGCGCTGTACGGCATCCCGGCCGCCGACGTGCGCGAACTGGCCGACAAGCTCCGCGAGGCCACCGGCCCCGTCCGGGTGGTGCGCGGCCACGACGCCGGCATCGAGGCCGCCCTGACCGACAAGGTCACCGCCGAGCGCGACGAGGAACTGCGCGTCTTCCTCTCCGAGATGCGGCTGGTCAAGGACGAGTTCGAGATCGGCGAGCTGCAGAAGGCCGTCGACTCGACCGTCCGCGGCTTCGAGGACGTCGTCAAGGTCCTCGACAAGGCCGAGGCGACGAGCGAGCGCTACATCGAGGGCACGTTCTTCCTCCGCGCGCGCGTGGAGGGCAACGACGTCGGCTACGGCTCCATCTGCGCGGCCGGCCCGCACGCCTGCACGCTGCACTGGGTGCGCAACGACGGCCCGGTCCGCTCCGGCGACCTGCTGCTGCTCGACGCCGGTGTGGAGACGCACACCCTGTACACCGCCGACGTCACGCGCACGCTGCCGGTCGGCGGCACGTACAGCGAGATCCAGAAGAAGATCTACGACGCCGTGTACGAGGCCCAGGAGGCCGGCATCGCGGCCGTGCAGCCGGGCGCCAAGTACCGCGACTTCCACGACGCCGCGCAGCGCGTGCTGGCCGAGAAGCTCGTCGAGTGGGGCCTGGTCGAGGGCCCGGTCGAGCGGGTCCTGGAGCTGGGCCTGCAGCGCCGCTGGACCCTGCACGGCACCGGGCACATGCTCGGCATGGACGTCCACGACTGCGCCGCCGCGCGGACCGAGACGTACGTGGACGGCACGCTGGAGCCGGGCATGGTGCTCACCGTCGAGCCGGGGCTGTACTTCCAGGCCGACGACCTGACCGTGCCCGAGGAGTACCGGGGCATCGGGGTCCGCATCGAGGACGACATCCTCGTGACCGAGGACGGCAACCGGAACCTCTCCGCGGGCCTGCCCCGCCGCTCCGACGAGGTCGAGGCGTGGATGGCCGCGCTGAAGGGCTGACGTACGGGTGAGCGGCCGGGTACCGGGAGGTGCCCGGCCGTTTCCCCGGGCGGCCGAGAGCCGTCAGGCCGTGAGCAGGGAGGGGTCCTTCGTCCACTTGAGGATCTTGTCGAAGCTGACCACCGTCCCGCCCCGGCCGGGCCTGGCCCCGATGTGGACGTGGTCGGCGAGTTCGCGGATCAGGCACAGTCCGCGGCCGTGCTCGGCGTCCGCGCGGGCCGGCCGGTGGTCCGGGGGACACGGCAGGCCGGGACCGGAGTCGCAGACCTCGATCCGGCACTTCTCACCGTCGAGGTACGCGGTCACCCGGTA
>NZ_BNBF01000019.1:104232-109664 GCF_014654935.1 Streptomyces capoamus | reverse complement strand
CGCCTCCGAGCCGCCGGGCGCCGCGTCCCCGCCGTGCTCGACGGCGTTCGCGCAGGCCTCGCTCAGGGCGACGGACAGGTCGTAGGAGATGTCCGGGTCGACGCCCGCCGTCTCCATCGTGCCGATCAGCAGCCGCCGGGCGAGCGGCACGCTGGCGGCCTCGCGCCGCAGATGGAGTGACCACCAGATGCTCATGCTCCAGCCTCCTGGCCGGCTCGACATACCGTTACGTATTGCCGCCCGTAGGCGCCCATAAGCACTGCGTCGACGTCAGTCCGCCCGGACAGCCGATGCGCCGGGACGGGAATCGGTGTATGAGGCGCGTGCGACGGACGGGCGCGGGTGCCCTGCCGTGGGCGGGGGGCGCGGGCAATGGGATGATGGGGCCGCCATGACTGCCCCCCACCCGCGCACGGCGCGTCCCGGAGCCGGGCTCCGGATCCTGCGGGCCGCGGTGTTCGCCGCGGTCTGCGTCGCGCTGGCCGCGGGCGGCCACGCCCTGGCCTCCTGCGCGGGCGTGCCGCCGTGGTCGCTCGGCGCGGGCTTCCTCGGCTCCCTGCTGCTCGTGGCACCGCTCGCCGGGCGGGCCCGCTCGCTGCCGGGCATCGCCGCGCTCCTCGCCCTCGGCCAGACCGTGCTGCACACCCTGTTCGGACTGGGCCAGCACCAGGTCACGATGGCCGGGATGCCGATGCGGGCGGCGGACGGCGTGCTGAGCGACAGCGCGCTGGTCGAGCGGGCCACCCGGCTGCTGTGCGGGTCGGCCCCGGCCTCCGTCACCCCGGGACACGCCTTCCGGCTGCTGCTCGACGCGCGCCTGATCGACCGGGCCGGCCGGCCGACGGCCGCTCCGGGCGCCCCGGGCGGCCTGGAGCACGCGCACGACGCCACCGGCGCCTCGGCCGGTCTGCTGCCCTCGCTGCCGATGCTGCTCGGGCACGTGCTCGCGGCCCTCGCGGTCGGCTGGCTGCTGCGCCGCGGGGACCTGGCGGTGCTCCGGCTGATCGAGCTGTCGGCGCACGGAGTCGCGGAGGGGGCGCTCGTACGGTCACTGCGCGCTGCACTCGCACTGGTGCGCGCCCTGTGCGCCGGGCTGCTCCCCGCCGCCGGGTCCGGCCCGCGCGGTCCGCGCGCCGACCGGGACCGGACACCCGCCCCGCACACCGCCGTACTCCAGCACACGGTGATCCGGCGCGGCCCGCCCGCCGCCGCCCTCCTCCTCGCCGCCTGACGCGGCCCACCGCTCCCCTCCACGGACACGGACCCGGTGCGCCGCCGTCGCGCGGCACGCGCGCGTGCGCGACCTTTCCAGCGGTACGGCCAAGACGCCGGCCCCGCGCGCGCGTATCCCTCTTCACCACCGGTTCCCACTCAGAGTGGAGTGCTTGCTTCCATGAAGGCTTCTCGTATCGCCGCCGCCGCTGCCGCCGCGGGTACGGCCGTTCTGGCCCTGTCCGCCCCCGCCTTCGCGCACGTCTCCGTGCAGCCCGAGGGCGCCGCGGCCAAGGGCGGTTTCGCGGTCGTGGACTTCAAGGTCCCCAACGAGCGCGACAACGCCTCGACCACCCGGCTCGAGGTCAACATCCCGGCCGACCACCCGATCGCCTCCGTGATGCCGCAGCCGCTCCCCGGCTGGAAGGTCGAGGTCACCAAGTCCAAGCTGGACAAGCCGCTGACCATGCACGGCGAGAAGATCGACGAGGCCGTCACCAAGGTCACCTGGACCGCCGACGGCAAGGGCATCGAGCCGGGCTACTTCCAGAAGTTCCCGCTCTCCCTGGGCACCCTGCCCGAGAACACCGACGAGCTGGTCTTCAAGGCGGTCCAGACGTACTCCAACAAGGAGGTCGTGCGCTGGATCGAGGTGCCGAAGGAGGGCCAGGAGGAGCCGGAGAACCCGGCCCCGGTCCTGCAGCTGTCCGCCGCCACCGACGACCACCACGCCGCTGCGACCGCCGGGAAGACCGAGAACACCGCCGGGAAGACCGAGAAGACGGCCGCCGCCGAGACGTCCGGCAGCGACAGTGACACCACCGCGCGCGTGCTCGGCGTGGTCGGCATCGTCATCGGTGTCGCCGGCGTGGCCTACGGCGTCCTCGCGGGCCGCCGTCGGACCACCGCCTGAGCCCTCCCCCCGCCGCGCGCACCGGGCGTCGCGCGATGCCGTCGCCCGACGACCCGCCCGACCCCGGTGCGCGCCGGAGTTCACACATCTGGGACATTTTTCTATGCGCAAGAAGACGTTCACCGCGGCCGTACTGGTCGCCGCCGCCACCCTGACCCTGTCCGCCTGCGGCAACGGGGACGACACCGCGTCGCCCGTCACCGTGGTCTCGGACGGATCCGGCGCGCACAAGGCCGCCACCGTCCTCGACCAGCCCTTCACCAAGCCGGACCTGGCGCTCACCGACACCCACGGCAAGACGTACGACCTGCGCAAGGAGACCAAGGGCCACCCGACCCTCGTCTACTTCGGCTACACCCACTGCCCCGACATCTGCCCGACGACGATGAGCAACATCGCCGTCGCCAAGAAGTCGCTGCCCCAGGCCGAGCAGAACGACCTGCGGGTGGTGTTCGTGACCACCGACCCCGGCCGTGACACCCCCGCCGAGCTGGGCAAGTGGCTCAAGGGGATCGACCCCCGGTTCATCGGCCTGACCGGCGACTTCGCCAAGATCAAGGCCGGCGCCCGGTCCCTGGGCATCTCCGTGGAGCCGACCACGAAGGACAAGAACGGCAAGCTGGTCTCCGTGCACGGCACCCAGGTCGTCGCCTTCTCCCCGCGCACCGACGCCGGTTACGTCCTCTACGGCGAGGACACCACGGTCGACGACTACACCAAGGACCTGCCCAAGCTGGTCCGGGGAGCCAAGCCGTGAAGCGTCGGACCGCCGTCCTGACCGCGGGCGCGCTCACCGGCGCCGTCGCCCTCACCGGCTGTTCGGCATCCGGTGCGGGCCCTCAGCGGGCCGAGCTGTCCGTCAGCGCCTCCTACATGCCCCAGCCCGTCTCCGCCGACATGGCCGCCGGGTTCTTGACGATCACCAACAAGGGCGGCGCCGGGGACGAGCTGACCTCGGTCAGCAGTGACGTCGCCGGCCAGGTCACCATGCACAGCACGACCGGCGGGGCCATGACGGAGAAGTCCTCCTTCGCCATACCGGCCCACGGGCGGCTCGTGTTCCGCAGCGGCGGCAACCACCTGATGTTCGAGGGGCTGAAGCGGGCGCCGAAGCAGGGCCAGAAGGTCACCCTGCGGCTCGGCTTCGCCGCATCCGGTCCCCTCACCGTCGAGATGCCGGTGAGGGCCACCACGTACAACCCGTCGACCGGCCACTGAGGGAGGGACCACCGTGACCCGGACCACCACCCCCCGCCTGCGGATCCTGCTGCTGCTGTTCATCGCCGTCACCGGCGCGCTGCTGGCGGGCGCCGGACCGGCCTCCGCCCACGCGGCGCTGACCGGCAGCGACCCCGCACAGGGGGTGGTGGCCGACAAGGCGCCCACCCAGGTGTCGCTCACCTTCTCCGAGAAGGTGGCGATGAACGGCGACTCCCTGCGCGTCCTCGACCCCCGGGGCAAGCCGGTGCAGACGGGCAGCGCCGTCAACGTGAGCGGGACGACGTACGCCGTGCAGCTCAAGAGCGGCCTCGCCAAGGGCACCTACACCGTCACCTACCAGGTCGTCTCCGCCGACAGCCACCCCGTCGCCGGCGCCTACACCTTCTCCGTCGGGGCGCCCTCGCCGACCGTCGTGTCCAGCACCGGGCCGGTCGCCGGCGGCGGAGTCGTGGGCGGCCTCTACGCGTTCGGGCGGTACGTGTCGTACGCCGGCTTCATCGTGCTCGCCGGCGGCGCGGCCTTCGTGCTGGCCTGCTGGCAGCGCGGCGCGGGGGTACGGCCGCTGCAGCGGCTGGTCGTCGGCGGCTGGGTCGCGCTGACCGCGGCCACCCTCTGGCTGCTGCTCCTGCGCGGGGCGTACACCACCTCCGGGAAGTTCGCCGACGTCTTCGACCTCGATCTGCTCGGCCAGGTGCTCCAGACCAAGACCGGTGCCGCCCTCGTCTCCCGGCTGCTGCTGCTCGCCGCCGCCGCCCTGTTCGTCGCCGTCCTCTTCGGTGCCTACACCCGCCGGGAGGAGGGTCAGGACAAGCGCGACCTGACCTTCGGGCTCGCGATCGGCGGCGGGGTCGTCGCGGCCGGGCTCGCGGCCGGCTGGGCCATGGCCGAGCACGCCTCCACCGGACTGCAGCCGGGCCTGGCCATGCCGGTCGACGTCGTCCACCTGCTGGCCGTCGCCGCCTGGCTGGGCGGTCTCACCGCCCTGCTGACCGCGCTGTACCGGGCGCCCGCCGAGACCCCGGTCGAGGCCGCCGCCGTACGGCGCTTCTCCCGGGTGGCCTTCGGCTCCGTCGTCGCCCTCGTGGTCACCGGTGTCTACCAGTCCTGGCGCCAGCTCGGCTCCTGGTCGGCGTTCACCGCGACCCGCTACGGACAGCTGCTGCTGGTCAAGATCGCCCTGGTGGCGGTGCTGGTCGGCATCGCGGCCGTGTCCCGGCGGTGGACGGGCCGGCTCACCGACCCGGCCGTCCGCGCCGGGAAGACCCGCAAGGCCCAGACCCAGGCCCAGGCCCGCAAGGAACAGGCCGTCGCCTCGCGGACGGAACAGGCCGCCGCCTCGCAGGCCGCCCGCGGTGGCAGGGGCGGTGGCCCCGGCACCGCCGGCTCCGGGCGGGCCGCCCAGCTCGCCCGGCAGCGGGCGGCCGTCGACGCCGCCCGCGAGAAGCGGCTGCGCGACGCCGACCCGAACCGCTTCGGTCTGCGGCGCTCGGTGCTCGCCGAGGCCGGCGTCGCCCTCGTCCTGCTCGCCGTCACCACCGCGCTGACCCAGACCGAGCCGGGCCGCACCGAACAGGAGGCCAAGGCCGCCGCCTCCGCGTCGACCGGCTCCGACAGCTCGGCGACGTCCGGCGCGCTCACCCTGGACATGCCGTTCGACACCGGCGGCACCGACGGCAAGGGCGTCGTCAGCATCGACCTCGACCCCGCGCGCGTGGGCGGCAACGAGATGCACGTCTACGTCCAGCGGCCCAACGGACGGGCCTTCGACGTCCCCGAGGTGAAGGTCGCCCTCACCCTGGAGGCGAAGAAGATCGGCCCGCTGCCCGTGAACCCCGACCACCTCGCCACCGGCCACTGGTCGGCGAACGGGGTGCAGATCCCGATGGCCGGCGACTGGAAGATCGCCGTCACGGTCCGCACCTCCGACATCGACCAGGTCACCGTCTCCAAGAACGCGCAGATCGGCTGAACCCCACCATGCCCGACCAGTCCGTCCCTCAGACCCGTACGCCCGAGGCGCCGCCGGCGCGACCCGCGTCCGGCACCGGCAATGGCAATGGCACCGGCACCGGCACCGGCACCGGCG
>NZ_BNBF01000019.1:101742-104175 GCF_014654935.1 Streptomyces capoamus | reverse complement strand
GAATCTCCCGGCGCGCCCTGCTCGGCACCGCCGGCGCCACCGGTCTCGTCCTCGGCGCGGCCGGCGGGGCCGTGGGCTACGCCGCCGCGCCCGCCGCCGCCACCCCGCTCACCTCCCTGGGCTCGGGCCGGGCGATGTTTCACGGGAAACATCAGCCCGGCATCACCGAGGGTCTCCAGGCGTGCGGCCACCTCGTGGCCTTCGACCTGGCGCCGGGCGCCGGCCGCAGGGAGGCGGCGGCCCTGCTGCGCCGCTGGTCGGCGACGGCCGAGCGGCTGATGGCGGGCGAGGCGGCCGCGCACGATGACACCGGTGTGGCTCGGGACGCGGGCCCGTCCTCGCTGACCCTCACCTTCGGCTTCGGCCACAGTTTCTTCGGCCGGACCGGCCTGGAGAAGCAGCGGCCGTCCGCCCTCGACCCGCTGCCGGACTTCTCCTCCGACCAGCTCGACAGGTCACGCAGCGACGGCGACCTGTGGGTGCAGATCGGCGCCGACGACGCCCTGGTCGCCTTCCACGCCCTGCGCGCGGTCCAGAAGGACGCCGGCTCGGCCGCGCGGGTGCGCTGGCAGATGAACGGCTTCAACCGCAGTCCCGGTGCCACCGCCCATCCCATGACGGCCCGCAACCTCATGGGCCAGGTCGACGGCACCCGCAACCCCAAGCCCTCCGACGCGGACTTCGACCGGCGGATCTTCGTGCCCGCCTCGGGCGAGCCCGCCTGGATGGCGAACGGCTCCTACGCCGTCGTGCGCCGGATCCGCATGCTCCTGGACGACTGGGAGAAGCTGTCGCCCGCCGCGCAGGAACAGGTCATCGGGCGCCGCAAGGCCGACGGGGCGCCGCTGTCCGGCGGCGGCGAGACCACTCCGATGGACCTGGAGAAGACGGGTCCGAACGGCGACTACGTCGTCCCGCTGAACGCGCACGCCCGCATCACCCGGCCCGACAGGAACAGCGGCGCGGCCATGCTGCGGCGCCCGTTCTCCTACCACGACGGCATCGACGCCGACGGCAGCCCCGACGCCGGTCTCCTCTTCATCTGCTGGCAGGCGGACCCGCTGCGCGGCTTCGTACCGGTGCAGCGCAAGCTGGACCGGGGCGACGCGCTGTCGAAGTACATCCGGCACGAGGCCAGCGGCCTGTTCGCGGTGCCGGGCGGGGCGGCGGAGGGCGAGTACGTGGGACAGCGCCTTCTGGAGGGCTGAAGCCCTTTCAAACCACCCGGTCGAGTGGCATTCATGAGACACGTGCGACGGGTCCCGCCACGGCCATTAGGGTGAGGGACATGCCAGCGAGCTATGCCTATCTCGGCCCGGAGGGCACCTTCACCGAGGTCGCCCTGCGGACGCTCCCGGAGACGGCCACCCGGGAGCTGGTCCCCTACGTGTCGGTGCAGTCCGCGCTGGACGCGGTGCGGGCCGGCGAGGCCGAGGCCGCGTTCGTGCCGATCGAGAACTCCGTCGAGGGCGGCATCACGACCACCCTGGACGAGCTGGTCGCCGGCGAACCGCTGATGATCTACCGCGAGGTGCTGCTGTCGATCACCTTCGCCCTGCTGGTCCGCCCCGGCACGAAGCTCACGGACATCAAGACGGTCTCCGCCCACCCGGCGGCCCAGCCCCAGGTGCGCAACTGGCTGCGCGCCCACCTCCCGGACGCCCTGTGGGAGTCGGCCGCCTCCAACGCGGACGCCGCCCGCCTGGTCCAGGAGGGCCGCTACGACGCCGCTTTCGCGGGCGAGTTCGCCGCCGCCCGGTACGGCCTGGAGGCGCTGGAGACCGGGATCCACGACGCGGAGAACGCGCAGACCCGGTTCGTGCTGGTGGGCCGTCCGGCCCGGCCGGCCGCGCCGACCGGTGCCGACAAGACGTCGGTGGTGCTGTGGCAGCGCGACGACCACCCCGGCGCCCTGCGCGACCTGCTCGGCGAGTTCGCCTCGCGGGGCATCAACCTGATGCTGCTCCAGTCCCGGCCGACCGGCGCCGGCATCGGCAACTACTGCTTCTGCATCGACGCCGAGGGCCACATCACCGACCGGCGGATGGCGGAGGCGCTGATGGGGCTGCGGCGGATCTGCCTCCAGGTGCGCTACCTCGGGTCCTATCCGCGCGCCGAGATCGCACCGGGCGAGGCCGGGCCGACACCGCCCGGGACCTCGGACGAGGAGTTCATCGCGGCGGCGGACTGGGTGGCGCGCTGCCAGGACGGCCGGTTCTAGCCGCCGCGCTCAGGGCCCCGGCCCGCCGCGGACCCGGTCGTACCTGCATACGAACGTTATCCACAGGAGTTATCCACAGGTGCCCTTCTCGACCTGGGGACAAGTCGACAGTCGGCGGTCATCGGGTCGACAAATCGGCCCGGAACGCCCCACGGAGGCCATCGACCCCGGGGGCCGCCTTCGTCCACCCGTTTCCTCCGGTTCATCTTTTG
>NZ_BNBF01000019.1:82166-101694 GCF_014654935.1 Streptomyces capoamus | reverse complement strand
GGGCGACCGTTTTCCACCCGAACGTGGGTGTCGACAGGGTTTGACCCAGGAATTCTTCAGCGCGTTCGAACTTTCCGGAGTGATCAATTCCGAAATCCACAGCGCTTCCCCACAGCCTGTGGATAACTCTTCGGGGGGTGTGGAATCCTGTGGACAACCGAGCCGCCAAATCCCCTGCGGCGCAAGGGAATCCGGTCAACCGGACGCCCGGGACATGACTCGTCCCAAGTAGTGAGACACTTTTCCCTTGACGCGCTCCGCGGACGTAAGCCCGCCGCGCTGACACACTCGGCAATTAACGCATAACGGACGGTAAGCCGCGCATCGGGCTTCCCGGAATAGTGATTCGTGAGCCTCGACCGCGCACCGGTAGCCTGGGCCACGTGATTGACCTTCGCCAGCTCCGTGAAGACCCCGACCGTGTGCGCGCGTCCCAGCGCGCCCGTGGAGAGGACGTCGCGCTCGTCGACGCCCTCCTGTCTGCCGACGAGCGGCGCAGGTCCTCCGGCGTCCGCTTCGACGAGCTGCGTGCCGAGCAGAAGCAGCTCGGCAAGCAGATCCCCAAGGCCACCGGCGACGAGAAGGCCGAGCTGCTCAAGCGCGCCGAGCAGCTGAAGGCCGACGTCAAGGCCGCCGACGCCGAGCGCGACGCGGCCGACACCGAGACCCAGGAGCTGCTGCTCCGGCTCGGCAACCTCGTCCACCCCGACGTGCCCGTCGGCGGCGAGGAGGACTTCGTCACCCTGGAGACGCACGGCACGATCCGCGACTTCGGCGCCGAGGGCTTCACGCCCAAGGACCACCTGGAGCTGGGCCAGCTGCTCGGCGCCATCGACGTCGAGCGCGGCGCCAAGGTCTCCGGCTCCCGCTTCTACTTCCTCACCGGTGTCGGCGCCCTGCTGGAGCTGGCCCTGGTGAACGCGGCGATCGCCCAGGCCACCGCCGCCGGCTTCACCCCGATGCTCACCCCGGCGCTGGTCCGCCCGCAGTCCATGGCCGGCACCGGCTTCCTCGGCCAGGCCGCCCAGGACGTCTACCACCTCGACAAGGACGACCTGTACCTGGTCGGCACCTCCGAGGTCCCGCTGGCGGCCTACCACATGGACGAGATCATCGACGCCGACCGGCTGCCGCTGCGGTACGCGGGCTTCTCCCCGTGCTTCCGCCGCGAGGCCGGCTCGCACGGCAAGGACACCCGGGGGATCTTCCGGGTGCACCAGTTCGACAAGGTCGAGATGTTCTCGTACGTCCGTCCCGAGGACTCCCAGGCCGAGCACCAGCGGCTGCTGGAGTGGGAGAAGCAGTGGCTGACCTCGCTGGAGCTGCCCTTCCGCGTCATCGACGTCGCCTCCGGTGACCTCGGCTCCTCGGCCGCCCGCAAGTTCGACTGCGAGGCGTGGATCCCGACCCAGGGCAAGTACCGCGAGCTGACGTCGACCTCGGACTGCACCGAGTTCCAGTCCCGCCGGCTGTCCATCCGGCTCCGTGACGGCAAGCAGGTCAAGCCGCTCGCGACCCTCAACGGCACGCTGTGCGCCGTACCGCGCACGATCGTGGCGATCCTGGAGAACCACCAGCAGGCCGACGGATCCGTCCGGGTCCCCGAGGTGCTGCGCCCCTACCTGGGCGGACGCGAGGTCCTGGAGCCGGTGTCCCGGTGACTTTCCCCTACGGGCTGGTCGCCACCGACCTCGACGGAACCCTGCTGCGCTCCGACGAGTCGGTCTCGCAGCGCACCCGTGACGCGCTCGCCGCGGCCACCGCGGCGGGCGCCGCGCACATCGTCGTCACCGGCCGCGCGGTCCCCTGGACCCGGCACATCCTGGACGACCTCGGCTACGACGGCCTCGCCGTCTGCGGCCAGGGCGCCCAGGTCTACGACGCCGGCGCGCACCGCCTGCTGACCTCGGTCACCCTGGACCGGCAGCTGGCGGGGGTGGCCCTGGCCAAGATCGAGGCGGAGGTCGGGCCGCTGCACCTGGCGGCCAGCCGGGACGGCCTCGACGGCGAGGTGCTGGTGGGCCCGGGGTACGCGGTCACCGGCACACTGCCGGCGACCCCGTTGACGGACGCCTCCGACCTCTGGGCGGCGCCCCTCAACAAGATCTACATCCAGCACCCGACGCTGAGCGACGACGAGCTGGCGGACGCGGCCCGGCGGACGGCCGGCGGCTTCGTCACGGTGGCCATGGCGGGCGCGGGCATCGTCGAGCTGCTCCCGCTCGGTCTGTCCAAGGCCACGGGCCTGTCCCTGGCGGCCCGTCGGCTCGGCCTGAAGGCCGCCGACACCATCGCCTTCGGCGACATGCCCAACGACATCCCGATGTTCGCCTGGGCCTCCTACGGGGTGGCCATGGCCGGCGCCCACGAGGAGCTGAAGGCGGTGGCCGACGAGGTCACGTCGTCCCCCGAGGAGGACGGCATCGCGGTGGTGCTGGAGCGGCTGCTCGGCTAGCGGGCCGGGGCAGCACCCGATTGCCCCGGACGCGCTTCTGTCCGCCCCCGGTGCCGCAGGGCGGTGCCGTGTTGCGGAGGATGCACGGTTCGAACGTGCGCGGGCATGACCCTGCCCGACCACGACTCGCCCGTGCGGAACACAGTGCGAGCCGGTGCCTTACCACTCGGCCAATCCTCCGGGAGGGCGGTCCACGCGAGAGTGACGTCGCGTGCTCGAAGCGACCGCCCCGGGCAGCTTCCGTGGCTCCACGGAGCGGTAGGGAATCACCCCGGAGCCGGCCTCGGGCCGCCCTGTCGGGAGCCGGGCGTACTGCCGTGCATGGACATCGCCCACCTCCACTCCCGGTCGGTGACGCCGGGACGATCCCGGCGGATGGTGCGCAATCACTCTGCCCCGCCGACGAGTTGGGCGCCACCGATTAAAAGCGGGCGAAACGGCCGCCACCGGCGGCGCCGCGCCTTGCCGAAGAACCAGCCGGCCGGGGGATCGTTCTGTGCCCAGGACGGGTGGAGTCTCCGTCAAAGCCGCGGCGGACCGCCGGGGCTCACTCCTCGCCCGCCAGCGTCAGCGAGCGCAGCTTCTGCCCGGCGTACCAGGTGGCCAGCACGGTGACCGCCACCAGCAGCACGGTGGCCGTCGGCAGGCCCACCTCGGAGGTCACCAGGTCACCGCCGGCCATCTTGTGGGCCACGGCCAGCGACCACTGCTGGACGCTCAGCGTGCGCGCGCCCGGCACCAGGGAGCCGAACAGCGCCTCCCAGACCAGCGCGTAGACGAGCCCGAAGACCACCGCGTGCCGGGAGACGGTGCCCAGCAGCAGGAAGAGCGCCGAGTAGGCGATGGAGGAGACCAGCGCGGCGACCGTGTAGGCGACGGCGATCTGCTGGCCGTTGCCGTTCAGGATCAGGCCCGCGATCAGGGTCGGCACCGCCGAGAAGACCATGGTCACGGCGATGGCGACGATCAGCTTCGTGAGGATGATCGTGGGCCGCTTGAGCGGCTTGGACAGCAGGTAGACCACGGAGCCGTCGTCGATCTCCGGGCCGATGGCGCCCGTGCCCGCGATGACACCGATGATCGGCACCATGGTGGCGAGCGCGAAACCGCCGAGGACGTCGGCGGCCGTCTGGTCGTCGGCTCCGGTCAGGGCGCGCACGGCCACGGAGAGCACGATGAGCAGCAGCGGCAACGCGCCGAGGATGAGGGCCCGGCGACGGCCGAGCAGGGCCCGGTAGGTGAGCCGGGCGACAGTGGGGTCGTACATCTTCGGCCTCCTACGCCGCGACCAGATACGAGAAGACGGACTCCAGGGACTCGTCGGAGGGCGAGACCGTCAGGAGCCGGATGCCGTGGTCGCGGGCGACCTTCGGCAGCAGGGCGGTGAAGCGGCCGAAGTCGACGGCCTGGACGCGCAGCGCGCCCTCGGCGTGGTCGACCTCGATGCCGGCCGTGGAGGGGTCGGCGATCAGCGCGGCCGCGAGGGCGCGGTCGTCACTGGAGCGCACCAGGTAGCGGTGCGGGCGGTCGGTCATCAGGCGGCGGATCCGGCGGAAGTCGCCGCTGGCCGCGTGCCGTCCGGCGACGACGACCTCGATGTGCCGGGCGAGCTGCTCGACCTCCTCCAGGATGTGCGAGGAGAACAGCACCGTGCGGCCCTCGTCGCCCATCCTGCGCAGCAGGTCCATCAGCTGCATGCGCTGGCGCGGGTCCATGCCGTTGAACGGCTCGTCGAGCAGCAGCAGCGACGGATCGTGCACGAGGGCGCTCGCCATCTTCACGCGCTGCCGCATGCCCTTGGAGTAGGTGGAGATCTTCCGGTCCTGCGCGTACTCCATCTCGACCGTGGCGAGGGCGCGCCGTGCGGCCTTGTCGCCCAGGCCGTGCAGTTCGGCGTTGGCGACGACGAACTCGCGGCCGGTGAGGAAGTCGTACATCGCCTCCCGCTCGGGGACGATGCCGATGTGCCGGTAGATCTCCTCGTTGCGCCAGACGGGCCGGCCGTCGAGGGTGACCGTGCCGGTGGAGGGGGCGAGGAAGCCGCCCATCATGTTGATCAGGGTGGACTTGCCGGCGCCGTTGGGGCCGAGCAGGCCGGTGACGCCGGGACCGATGGTCATGGTGATGTCGTTGACGGCGACGACGTTGCCGAACCAGCGGGAGACGTGGTCGATGGAGAGCGTGGTCATCACAGGCCCACCTTCCGGTAGCGGCGGATCAGGACGCCGTAGCAGGCGGCGGTCAGACCGAGGACGAACAGGACGTAGACCGCGCCCTCGCCGCCGGACGGGCCGGTCCCGCCGGGGAAGGCGGAGCTGCCGCCGAGGAAGGCGGACTGCACGCCGTCGATCAGTGTGACGGGCGAGAACAGGCCGATCCACGGGACGGCCCCGCTGTTGCCCTGGGTGTCGGCGATGGCCTGGAGGGTGGACACCGCGCCGTAGGAGATGGTCAGTACGGCGATCACGGCGGCGATGCCGAAGCCGCGGCGCGGGGTGAACGCGGCGATGACCAGGCCGATACCGGCGAAGAGCAGAGAGAGCAGGGCCACGGCGACCAGTCCCTGGGCGAATTCCTTGGTCTGGTGGGCGAAGCCCATCTTGGACAGCAGGGCGCCCGCGTACATCACGAGCAGCGGGGCGCCGGTGAGGACGAACAGCGCCGAGGCGAGGGCCGCGAACTTGGCGCGGACGTAGTCGGCCGTCTCGATGGGCCGCGAGAAGTACAGCGGTACGGTCTTGAAGCGCAGGTCGCGGGAGACCGCCTGGGGTGCCTGCGAGGCGACGTACAGGCTGATCACGGCCTGCATGATGATCGCGTACCGGGTGTAGGACACCGGGAGTTCGTGCGCCTTGGTGGCGACGGCGACCGCGACCATGATGGCGGCGGGCACGCACATCACCGCGAACAGCAGCATCGGCAGCACCTTGGACTTCACCGAGCGGCCGAGGCCGTAGGCGCCGCGCAGGGACTGCGAGTACAGCGAGCGGCGGGCGTAGGCGCGGCCGAGGCGCGGGCCGTCGTAGCCGCGGTAGCCGATGTCGTGGATGCGGGTCTGGTCGCCGGCGGGCGTCGTCGCCGTGTACGCGGGCTGCTCAACCGCCATGGCCGACGGCCTCCTTCCGCTGTTCGTCGCTGCTGGTGAACACCTCGGAGATGTGGTGCCGGCGCTGTTCCATGCGGACCAGGCCGAGGCCGAGGTCGGCGACCACGTCCCGGACGAGGTCGTAGGTCTCCTCGCCCGTGGCGGTCAGCAGCAGGATGTGTCCGGCGCCGGGCAGGCCGCCGGCCTCCGCCTGCGTCTCGGCCCCGCGCGCGTGGAGCGCCTCGCGGACCGCGCGGGTGCCGTCCGGGTGGGTGTCGCTGTCGGTGACCTCGATCGCGAGCGTGGTCGTGGTCTGGGTGAAGTCGGTGGTGGAGCTGGAGCGCAGCAGCTTGCCGCCGTCGATGACGACGACGTGGTCGCAGGTGCGCTCCAGTTCGCCCAGCAGGTGCGAGGTGACCAGCACCGAGATGCCGAAGTCGGTGTGGATGCGGCGGATCAGGCCGAGCATCTCGTCGCGGCCGACCGGGTCGAGGCCGTTGGTCGGCTCGTCCAGGAAGACCAGCTGCGGGTCGTGCACCAGCGCCTGGGCGAGCTTGACCCGCTGTTTCATACCGGTCGAGTAGCCGCCGATGGGGCGGTACCGCTCCTCGTAGAGACCGACGTGGCGCAGGGTGTCGGCGGTGCGCTCGCGGGCGGCGGCGGGCGGCAGGCCGGACATGCGCGCCATGTGGACGACGAACTCGGTGGCCGAGACGTCCGGCGGCAGGCAGTCGTGCTCCGGCATGTACCCCACGCGCTCGCGGATGGCGGCGCCTTCGGCGGCGACGTCGAGGCCGAGCACCCGGGCGCGGCCCTCCGTGGCGGGGGACAGGCCCAGCAGGATCTTGATCAGGGTGGACTTGCCGGCGCCGTTGGCCCCGACGAGTCCGGTCACACCGGGTCCGATGTCCACGGACAGCCGGTCGAGCGCGGTCACCCGGGGGAACCGCTTGCTCAGGCTTTCGGTCGCGATCACAGTCACGCCTATGACGGTAGTGATCCGGGCCACGTCCGTCGTCAGACCTCAGAGCCGTTTGCCCATCAGCCCCAGGTATTACGGGGCCCTAGGGGTTTCCCACCCAAGGGTGGGCCGTGTGGGTCGGCCGGCCGTCGTCCACAGCCCTTGATCGGCCCTATTGACGCGGCCTCTAACAACTGTCAGATTCACGTTTCGGGCCAGTACGGGCGCTCACGCGGGCCGGGCGCTCGCGGGGCCCGGTCGCCGTACCGTTTCCAGGGCGGGGAGGTCCGGGGTGGTCACCGGCTCCCGGGGCCCCGGGGAGAGCGCGTTCCGGCCGGACGACGAGCTGCCGCGCACGCGGCGCTGGGCGGAGGAGGAGTGACCTTGAAGGGTGCACGCGAGCGCTGGGTGCGTACGGGCGGGGTCGAGCTGTGCGTGGCCGAGCTGGGCGATCCGGAACGGCCCACGGTGGTGCTGGTGCACGGTTACCCGGACAGCAAGGAGGTCTGGTCGGAGGTGGCCGTCCGGCTCGCCGGCCGCTTCCACGTCGTCCTCTACGACGTCCGGGGCCACGGCCGCTCCACGGCGCCCCGGCCGCTGCGCGGCGGCTTCACCCTGGCCAAGCTCACGGACGACTTCCTGGCCGTCGTGGACGCGGTCAGCCCGGACCGGCCGGTGCACCTCGTCGGGCACGACTGGGGCTCGGTGCAGTCCTGGGAGTTCGTCACCGTGGGCCGCACGGAGGGCCGTATCGCCTCCTTCACGTCCATCTCCGGACCCTCCCTCGACCACTTCGGGCACTGGATCGACGCGCGCCTGAAGCGCCCCACGCCCCGCCGCGCGGGGCAGCTCCTCGGCCAGGGCGCCAAGTCCTGGTACGTCTACCTGCTGCACACCCCGGTCCTGCCCGAGCTGGCCTGGCGCGGCCCGCTCGGCAAGCGCTGGCCGAAGATCCTTGAGCGGGCCGAGCGGGTCCCCGGCGGCGACTACCCGACCGGCTCCCTGCCCTCCGACGCGGCCCACGGCGCCTGGCTGTACCGGGACAACGTCCGCGCCCGGCTGCGCAGGCCGCGCCCGGACGCGTACGCGCACGCGCCCGTGCAGCTCATCACGCCCCGGCAGGACGCGTTCCTCTCCGAGCGGCTCTACGACGACCTGGACCGGTGGGTGCCGCGGCTGACCCGCCGCACGCTCCCGGTCAAGCACTGGGTCCCGCGCACCCGGCCCGACCAGGTGGCCGCCTGGATCGACCAGTTCGTCACCTCGGTGGACGGCGGGCGTCCCGCCCCGGCCGCCACCGGCCGCCACGCCGACCGGTTCGCCGGGCAGCTGGTGCTGGTCACCGGCGCGGGCAGCGGCATCGGCCGGGCGACGGCGATCGCCTTCGCGGAGGCCGGGGCGCGGATCGTCGCCGTCGACCGCGACGCCGAGGCCGCGGCCCGCACGGCGGAACTGGCCCGGCTGGCCGGGGCGGCCGGGGCCTGGGCCGAACCGGCCGACGTCTCCGACGAGCAGGCCATGGAGGTACTCGCGGAGAAGGTCCACCACCAGTACGGCGTGCTCGACGTGCTGGTCAACAACGCGGGCATCGGCCTGGCCGGTTCCTTCCTCACCACGACGACCGACGACTGGCGCAAGGTGCTGGACGTCAACCTGTGGGGAGTGATCCACGGGTGCCGGCTCTTCGGGGCGCGCATGGCCGAGCGCGGCCAGGGCGGCCACATCGTCACCATCGCGTCCGCGGCGGCCTACCAGCCCTCGCGCGCACTGCCCGCCTACAGCACCTCCAAGGCGGCCGTGCTCATGCTGTCCGAGTGCCTGCGCGCCGAACTGGCTCCCCGGGGCATCGGTGTCACCGCCGTCTGTCCGGGCTTCGTCAACACCGGCATCACCGCCACGGCCCGCTTCACGGGCGTGGACGAGGCGGAAGAACTTCGCCGCCGGCGGCGCTCCGCCCGCCTGTACGGGCTGCGCAACTACCCGCCGGAGAAGGTGGCGACCGCCGTCCTGGACGCGGTGGCAGCCGACAGGGCGGTGGTTCCGGTGACCCCGGAGGCCAAGGCGGCGCGCCTGCTGTCCCGTTTCGCGCCGCGGCTGTCGCGGCGGATCGCCCGGGTGGAGCCGAGGCTGTGAATGCCGTCGGCGGCCGTGGATCCCGCCGACCGGCGGCCCGCGGCCGCCCGTTGTCCACATCTTCGCCAAATCCCCTGTGGATAACCGTACTTGGCTGTGGATCAAACCTCCGGGCAAAAACAACCTGCGTGATCCGCGTCTCTCCCCCACCCTGGGGCCCATGGACGAAAGCCGCACCGTGAAGGTGTCGAAATACCTCGCCAGACACCTGCGCCACCAGCCCGAGCGCATCGGGCTCACCCCGGACCCGGGCGGCTGGGTGGAGGTCGACACACTGATCACCGCCGCGGCGGCCCACGGGTTCCGGTTCACCCGGGAGGAGCTGGACCACGTCGTCGCCACCAACGACAAACGGCGCTTCGTCATCGAGGGCGATAGGATCCGCGCCAGCCAGGGCCACAGCATCCGGGTCGACCTCGGCCTGCCCCCGGCGACCCCGCCGCCGTACCTCTACCACGGCACGGTCGCCGCGCACCTGGACGCCATCCGCGCGGAGGGCCTGCGGCCCATGACCCGGCACGCCGTCCACCTCTCCGCCGACCGGGAGACCGCCACCCGGGTCGGCGCCCGCCGGGGCCGGCCCGTGGTGCTGGCCGTCGACGCCGGAGCCATGCACCGCGACGGCCACGTCTTCCACGTCAGCGCCAACGGAGTCTGGCTGACGTCCGCCGTACCGCCGCGCTACCTCCGCTTCCCCGGCCCGCGCTGAGGACCGCGTGACCCCATGGCCGCACAGCGTGACCGGTTCGTCCGCCGGCCGCGCCGCCGCTTACGCTCGGACCCATGAGTCTGCGTCTGAGCACCGTGATCCTGCCGTACCGCCGCTGGCACGAGGGCGCCCGCGCGGCCTGGGTGCGCGCCGAACAGCTCGGCTTCCACACGGCGTACACCTACGACCACCTGTCCTGGCGCAGTTTCCGTGACGGCCCCTGGTTCGGCGCGGTCCCGACGCTGACGGCGGCCGCGGCGGCCACCGAGCGGCTGCGCCTCGGCACCCTCGTCACCTCACCGAACTTCCGCCACCCGGTGACCCTCGCCAAGGAGCTGATCTCCCTGGACGACATCTCCGGCGGCCGGGTCACCCTCGGCGTCGGCGCGGGCGGCACCGGGTTCGACGCCACCGCCCTCGGCCAGGACCCGTGGACCCCGCGCGAGCGCGCCGACCGCTTCGCCGAGTTCGTGCCCCTGCTGGACCGGCTGCTCACCGAGGACGCCGTGACGCACGAGGGCCGCTTCTACTCGGCGCACGAGGCCCGGAACATCCCGGGCTGTGTGCAGCGCCCCCGGCTGCCGTTCGCCGTGGCGGCCACCGGCCCGCGGGGCCTGAAGCTCGCCGCGCGCCACGGCCAGGCGTGGGTCACCACCGGCGACCCGAAGCTGTACGAGAACGGCACGCCGGAGCAGTCCGTCGACGCCCTGCGCGGGCAGATCGGCAAGCTGTCCGAGGCGTGCGCGGCCATCGGGCGGGATGTCACCGGGCTGGACAAGATCCTGCTCACCGGCTTCACCCCGGACCGTAGCCGTCCGCTCGTCTCCCTGGACGCCTTCGTGGACTTCGCCGGCCGCCACCAGGAGCTGGGCTTCACCGAGATCGTGATCCACTGGCCCATCCCGGACTCCGACTTCGCCGCGGACGAGAAGGTCTTCGAGGAGATCGCCATGGAGGCCCCCGCCCAGCTGGCCTGAGCGGCTCGACGTCATCTGTGTCTCATCTGCGCGCAGCGGTGCACGGCCGTGCGGGCATATGCGCGAGAATGACCGGGTGACCTCAGCGACCAGACAGCCCGGGACCCCTGCCGCCGCCACGCCCGCGCGGCTGATCGCCACCGACCTCGACGGCACTCTGCTGCGCGACGACAAATCGGTCTCCCCGCGGACCGTCGCCGCCCTGGCCGCCGCCGAGGAGGCCGGCATCGAGGTCTTCTTCGTCACCGGCCGGCCGGCCCGCTGGATGGACGTGGTCAGCGAGCACGTCCACGGCCACGGCCTGGCCATCTGCGGCAACGGCGCCGCCGTGGTCGACCTGCACGGCGGCCCCGGCGCGCACCGGTTCGTGAAGGTCCGCGAACTGAGCCGGGAGAACGCCCTGAAGGCCGTGAAACTGCTGCGCGACGCGGCACCGGGCACGGTGTTCGCGGTCGAGCAGACCTACGGCTTCCACCAGGAGCCGGACTATCCCAAGCTGCACATGGAGATACCCGACAACCTCCTGCCCGCCGAGGAACTGCTCGCCCCGGACGGCCCCGACGCCGACCAGCCCGTCCTCAAGATCCTCGCCTACCACCCCTCCCTCGACCCCGACGCCTTCCTGACCCTCGCCCGGCCGGCCGTCGCCGAGCACGCCAACGTCACCCGCTCCAGCCCCAGCGCGCTGCTGGAACTGAGCGGCCCGGGCGTCTCCAAGGCCAGCACCCTCGCCCTGTGCTGCGCCGAACGCGGCATCTCGCCCGAAGAGGTTGTGGCCTTCGGTGACATGCCCAACGACGTCGAGATGCTGACCTGGGCCGGCCGGTCCTACGCGATGGGCAACGCCCACCCGGACGCCGTCGCCGCCGCCTCGGGCCGCACGGTCGCCAACAACGACGACGGTGTCGCGGTGGTGATCGAGCACCTGCTCGCACGGCAGGCACGCTGACCCCCGCCGGCCGCCCGGCCGCCCGGCCGAGGGGCGGAACGGGCGAGACCGGCCCCCGCCCTTGCGGTGCCCCGCGCTGCCCGCGCGGTGACTCAGCCCACCGTCAGCAGGGCCTCCGCCTCGGCCTCCCGGCGGGCCATCTCCCTGAGCGGTCCCTCCTCCGTGATCAGCCGCTGGTACGGCCCCCGCTGCACCACCCGCCCCGCGTCCAGCACGATCACCTCGTCCACCGCGTCCAGCCCCGCCATCCGGTGGGTGATCAGCAAGGTCGTGCGCCCCTCGGTCGCGGCCGGCAGATCGGCGGTCAGCGCATCGGCCGTCGCCACGTCCAGGTGCTCGGCGGGCTCGTCCAGCACCAGCACCGGGAAACCGGCCAGCAGCGCGCGGGCCAGCGCCAGCCGCTGCCGCTGCCCACCGGACAGCCGCGCCCCGTGCTCACCCACGAGGGTGTCCAGGCCCTCGGGCAGCGAGTCCACCCAGTCCAGCAGCCGGGCCCGGGCCAGTGCGCCACGCAGGTCGGCCTCGGTCGCGTCCCTCCGCGCCAGCAGCAGGTTCTCGCGCACCGAGCTGTCGAAGAGGTGCGCGTCCTGCGCGCACAGCCCGACGAACCGCCGTACGTCGTCACCGGCCAGCGCGCACGCGTCCACACCGCCGAGCGTGTACGCACCCGCCTCCGGGTCGAGGAACCGCAGCAGCACCTGCGCGAGCGTCGTCTTGCCGGCCCCGGACGTTCCGACCACCGCGATCCGGCGCCCCTGCTCCAGCGTCAGGTCCAGCCCGGCGAGCGCGTCCCGCCGCTGCCCTTCGTACCGCGCGGAGACCCCCCTGAGGACCACCGGGAACGGCGAGGCGGGCGCCTGCCGGGGCGACTCCGGCTCCCGTACGGGCTCAGGGGCGTCCAGCACCTCGTACACCCGCTCCGCGCTGCGCCGCACCCGCTGCCGGTACCGCACGGCGAGCGGCAGCCCCAGGACGGCTTCGAAGGCGGCCAGCGGGGTCAGGACCACCACGGCCATCGCCACGCCGCCCAGCCGGCCGGCCGCCACCGCCTGCGCGCCGGACACCGCGGTGGCCGTGACGGTCAGCCCGGAGACCAGCGCGGTCAGTCCGTCACCCAGCCCGGTGACGGCGGCGGCCCGCGCGGCGATCCGGGTGAGGGTGCCGTCGGCCCGCCGGGCAGCGTCCGTGCGGGCCGGCAGCGCACCGGCGACGGTCAGCTCGGCCGTGCCGGTGAGCAGGTCGGTCACCCGGGTCGCGAGCGCGCCCCGGGCGGGCGCCAGCCGCCGCTCGGTCCGCCGGGCCACGGCCGCGGTCAGCAGCGGAACCCCGGCACCGGCCGCCAGCAGGCCCACCGCGAGGGCGGCACCGGCCTCGGGCAGCAGCCAGGCCGTGAAGCCGACCGAGGCGACGGAGACGGTGAGGGCGACACCGGCGGGCAGCAGCCAGCGCAGCCAGTAGTCCTGGAAGGCGTCCACGTCCGCGACCAGCCGGGTGAGCAGATCACCACGCCGGGCGTCGCGCAGTCCCGCGGGAGCCAGGCGCTCCAGCCGCCGGTACACCGCGACCCGGGTGTCGGCGAGCATCCGCAGGACGGCGTCGTGCGAGACCAGCCGCTCGGCGTACCGGAACACGGCCCGCCCGATCCCGAAGGCGCGGGTCGCGGTCACCGCCACCATCAGGTAGAGCACCGGCGGCTGCTGCGAGGCCCGGGAGATGAGCCATCCCGAGGTCGCCATCAGCCCGACGGCACTCCCGACCGCCAGGCTCCCCAGTCCCAACGCCCCGGCCAGCCGACCCGACCACCGCCGTCCGGCTGCCCGGACCCGCGCCGGCACGCTCCGCCCCCGCCCTGCCGTCCCCTGCGCCGAGCCACGCCCCGGACCCACGCCCGACGACCCGGCCGGCCCACGCTCCCGCTCCCCTTCCGGTGACTCGACCGGCCCCCGGCGTATCTCCCGGAGCCCAGCCGCTGCCGGTCCGCCGTCCGCCCCGTCGGTCCCGGACGCCGTCGGGTCACCTTCCGGCCCGGTGAGCCGGGTGACGGGGGAACGGGGCTCGGATTCCAGGGAGCGGAGCCCCCGCACGGCCCGCACGGGTCCGCCGGCCGCCGGGGGCCGCTCGCACCCGGCGCCTTCCAGCCGTACCACCCTGTCGGCCACCCCCAGCAACGCCGGCCGGTGCACGACGAGCAGCACGGTCCGCCCCACGGCGAGCCTGCGCACCGCGGCGACGACGTCCTCCTCCGTCGCCCCGTCCAGCGCAGCGGTCGGCTCGTCCAGCACCAGCACCGGCCGGTCCGCGAGGAACGCCCGCGCCAGAGCGAGCCGTTGCCGCTGCCCCGCCGAAAGCCCCGCCCCGTCCTCCCCGAGCACGGTGTCGACCCCTTCGGGCAGCCCCGCCACGAACTCCCATGCACCCGCGTCCCGCAGCGCCCGGCGCACGGCGGCGGCATCGGCCTCCGGGCGGGCCAGCCGCACGTTCTCCGCAATGGTCCCGGCGTACAGATGCGGCCGCTGCGGCACCCACGCGATCCGCGACCGCCACTGCGCCGGATCGAGCCCGGCGAGATCCGCGTCCCCGATCCGCACCCTGCCCTCGGTGGGCCGCACGAACCCCAGCAGCACGCCGAGCAGCGTCGACTTGCCCGCCCCGCTCGGCCCGACCAGCGCCACCGTCTCCCCGGGCCCCACGGTGAACGACACACCGGTCACCGCATCCGTAGCCCGCCCCGGATACCGCACGGTGACCCCTTCGAAGGCCACCCCGCCCATGGGCACCGCACCGGTCCCCGACGCCGGCACCGGGGTTTCCAGCACGGAGAAGATGTCCTCCGCCGCGGCCAGCCCCTCCGCCGCCGCGTGGTACTGCGCCCCCACCTGCCGCAGCGGCAGATAGGCCTCGGGCGCCAGCACCAGGATCACCAGCCCGGTGTAGAGGTCCATCTCCCCGTGCACGAGCCGCATGCCGATCGTCACCGCGACCAGTGCCACCGACAGCGTGGCCAGCAGCTCCAGCGCGAAGGAGGAGAGGAAGGCGATCCGCAGGGTGCGCAAGGTGGCCTGCCGGTACTCGCCGGTGATCCGCCGGATGGACGCGGCCTGCGCCTTGGCCCGGCCGAACACCTTGAGGGTCGGCAGCCCCGCGACGACGTCCAGGAAGTGACCGGACAGCCGGGACAGCAACCGCCACTGCCGGTCCATCCGGGACTGGGTCGCCCAGCCGATCAGCGTCATGAAGACCGGGATCAGCGGCAGGGTCCCGACGATGATCGCCGCCGACACCCAGTCCTCGGTGACGATCCGCGCCAGCACCGCCACCGGCACGACCACGGCGAGCCCCAACTGCGGCAGGTAGCGGGAGAAGTAGTCGTCCAGGGCGTCGACCCCGCGCGTGACCAGCGTGACCAGCGATCCGGTCCGCTGACCGCTCAGCCATCCCGGCCCGAGCGCCGCCGCCCGGTCGAGCAGCCGCCCCCGCAGTGCGGACTTCACGGCCGCACTCGCACGGTGAGCCGCCAGCTCGGTGAGCCACGCGACAAGGGCCCGGCCCACGGCCACCGCGGCCAAGAGCACCAGGGGAGTGCGCAGTTCCATGGCGGACTGCCCGTGCTGGAACGCTCCGACGACGATCTCGGCGACGAGCATCGCCTGGGCGATGACCAGCCCGGCACCCACGGCGCCCAGCCCGACCACCGCCGCGAGGAAGAGCCGGGTGGCGCGGGCGTACCGCAGGAGGCGTGGATCGATGGGTTTCACGTGAAACATGCCCCTTCCGTCCCGGGGGTGCGTTTCACGTGAAACACACCCCCGGCGGACTCAGTGCGCGGCAGCGTCGACAGCTATGTGCTGGGTGCCGATCCGCTTGCGGAAGACCCAGTAGGTCCAGCCCTGGTAGAGCAGGACGATCGGCGTGGCGATCACCGCCAGCCAGGTCATGATCTTCAAGGTGTAGGGGCTCGAAGACGCATTGGTGACCGTCAGGCTCCAGTCTCCGTTCAGTGTGGACGGCATGACGTTCGGGAAGAGCGACAGGAAGAGCATCGCCACGGCCGCCACGATCGTCGCGCCGGACAGCGTGAACGCCCAGCCCTCCCGCCCGAGCTGGTTGGCCACGAGGGCTGCCACCAGAGCGACGACGGCGACGATCAGGGCGACCAGGCTCGAGCCGTCACCGCTGTCGGCCTGCGTCCACAGCAGGAAGGCGAGCGCCACGACGGCCGCGACCAGACCGACCCACCGGGCCAGCTTCCGCGCCCGTACCCGGATGTCCCCGACGGTCTTGAGCGCGGTGAACACCGCCCCGTGGAAGGTGAAGAGGGCCAGCGTCACCAGGCCGCCGAGCAGCGCGTAGGGGTTGAGCAGGTCCCCGACGGTGCCGACGTACTCGAACCGCTGGTCGATCTTCACGCCCCGCACGATGTTCCCGAAGGCCACGCCCCACAGGAACGCCGGGAGCAGCGAGGTCCAGAAGACGGCCGTCTCCCAGTTGCGCTGCCAGGTCTCCTCCGGCCGCTTGGCCCGGTACTCGAAGGCGACACCGCGAACGATCAGGCAGACCAGGATGAGCAGGAACGGCAGGTAGAAGCCGGAGAAAAGGGTGGCGTACCACTCCGGGAACGCGGCGAAGGTCGCACCGCCCGCGGTGAGCAGCCACACCTCGTTGCCGTCCCAGACCGGGCCGATCGTGTTGATCAGCACCCGGCGCTCCGGCCGGTTGCGGGCCAGCAGCTTGGTGAGGATGCCGACTCCGAAGTCGAAGCCCTCCAGGAAGAAGTAGCCGGTCCACAGGACGGCGATCAGGATGAACCAGACGTCGTGAAGTTCCATGGCTGTTCCCTCGGCCTAGTAGGAGAAGGCCATCGGTTTGTCGGCGTCACGGGTGTCGCCGCCGATCTTCGTGGGTGGGTTGAGGTCGGCCTCGGTCAGCTCGGGCGGGCCGGCCTTGACGTACTTCGCGAGCAGCTTGACCTCGACGACCGCGAGGATCGCGTACAGCGCGGTGAAGACGGCCATCGAGGTGAGGACCTCGCCCTGGGAAACGCCGGGGGAGACCGCGTCCCGGGTCCGCAGGACGCCGTAGACGACCCATGGCTGGCGGCCCATCTCCGTGAAGATCCATCCCCAGGAGTTGGCGATCAGCGGAAAGGCCATGGTCCAGGTCGCGATGCGCCAGAACCAGGGGCTGAGCCCCGGGCTGAGCGCCTTGGACGGGAACAGCACCAGGTGCGGCACCTCGTCCTCACCGACCCGCAGGTGCTGCGGCAGCAGGAACTTCTTGCGGGTGAGCCAGAGACCGGCCAGTCCGATGGCGAAGGAGGCCATGCCGAAGCCGATCATCCAGCGGAAGCCCCAGAAGGCGACCGGGATGTTGGGCCGGTAGTCACCAGGCCCGAACTTCTGCTGCTCGGCCTTGTTGACGTCGTTGATGCCGGGCACGTACGAGGTGAAGTTGTCATTGGCCAGGAAGGACAGCAGGCCCGGGATCTCGATGGCGACGGAGTTGTGGCCCTTGTCCACATCGCCGTAGGCGAAGATCGAGAACGGCGCCGGCCTCTGGCCGTCCCACAGCGCTTCGGCGGCGGCCATCTTCATCGGCTGCTGCTTGAACATCACCTTGCCGAGGGTGTCGCCGCTGACCGCGGTGAGCAGACCGGCGATGACCACGGTGACCAGGCCGAGCCGCAGCGAGGTCTTCATCTCGCGGATGTGCTTCCTGCGGGCCAGGTGGTAGGCCGAGATGCCCACCATGAAGGCACCACCGGTCAGGAAGGCCGCGGAGAGGGTGTGGAAGGCCTGGCTGAGGGCGGTGTTCTGGGTCAGCACGGCCCAGAAGTCGGTCAGCTCCGCCCGGCCCTTGGCCTTGTTGATCCGGTAACCGACCGGATGCTGCATCCAGGAGTTGGCCGCGAGGATGAAGTAGGCCGACAGGATCGTGCCGATCGAGACCATCCAGATGCAGGCCAGATGGATCTTCTTGGGCAGCTTGTCCCAGCCGAAGATCCACAGCCCGATGAAGGTGGACTCGAAGAAGAACGCGATCAGCGCCTCGAAGGCGAGCGGGGCGCCGAAGATGTCACCGACGAAGCGCGAGTAGTCCGACCAGTTCATGCCGAACTGGAACTCCTGCACGATGCCGGTGACCACGCCCATCGCGATGTTGATCAGGAAGAGTTTGCCCCAGAACTTCGTCGCCCTGAGGTACTTCTCCTTCTCCGTGCGCGCCCAGGCCGTCTGCAGCCCGGCCGTGAGGGCGGCCAGGGAGATCGTCAGCGGAACGAACAGGAAGTGGTAGACGGTGGTGATGCCGAACTGCCAGCGCGCCAGTGTCTCCGGCGCCAAAGCCAGGTCCACGTCGTCACTCTCCTTACTACGCCGTGGTACAGCGGCAGTTTGCCCCTTTTGATGCCCACATACGGAGCAAACGGGACGCGCTTGTGAACGCGTTCACATTCACAAGCCATTATGACGCACTGATTTTCGGTCGCGCGAGGGGGGGGTGTCCCTTTGCCGTGGTGGTCAGGTGCTTGGCAGGAACTTCAACATCTTGTTGAATTGCGCGCCATGCAGATACGCATCTCCTGGCCCGCGGGGAACATCACCGCGACCCTCGACGCAGGCAGACCGACCGCACGGGCACTCGCCGAGGCACTGCCGCTGGCATCGACCGCGCACACATGGGGGCAGGAGGTGTATTTCGACACAGGCGTCTCGGTTTCACGTGAAACGGACGCCCGGCAGGTCGTGGAACCGGGCACGGTGGCCTTCTGGACGGACGGCGACGCCCTCGCCCTCCCCTACGGCCCCACGCCGGTCTCGCGAGGCGAGGAGTGCCGCCTCGCGAGCCCGTGCACCATCCTCGGCAGCGTGGAGGGGGACGCCGGCCTGCTGGCGACCGTACGGGACGGCGACCCCATCCGGGTGGAGCTGATCGAGCAGTAGAGCTGCTGCCGGACTAGATCTCCTTGCGGAATCCCTCGGCCACCTTCAGGAAGATGTCGTTCGCCTCGGCCTCGCCGACCGTGACCCGCACACCCTCGCCCGCGAACGGCCGGATCACCACCCCGTGCTCCTCACAGGCCTGCGCGAACGGGACCGTACGGTCCCCCAGCCGCAGCCACACGAAGTTGGCCTGCGTCTCCGGCACCGTCCAGCCTTGCGCCCGCAGCGCGTCGACCACGCGCGTGCGCTCGCACACCAGTGAGCCGACCCGGCCCAGCAGCTCGTCCTCGGCCCGCAGTGAGGCGATCGCCGCCTCCTGCGCCAGCTGACTCACCCCGAACGGCACCGCCGTCTTGCGCAGGGCCGCCGCCACCGGCTCGTGGGCGATCGCGAAACCGACGCGCAGCCCGGCCAGCCCGTACGCCTTGGAGAAGGTCCGCAGGACGCAGACGTTGGGCCGCTGCCGGTACAGCTGGACGCCGTCGGGCACCTCGGGGTCGCGGATGAACTCCCGGTAGGCCTCGTCCAGCACCACCAGCACGTCGTCGGGCACCCGGTCGAGGAAGCGCTCCAACTCGGCCCGTCGCACCACCGTGCCGGTCGGGTTGTTGGGGTTGCAGACGAAGATCAGGCGCGTCCGGTCGGTGATCGCGTCCGCCATCGCGTCCAGGTCGTGCACATCCCCGGGCGTCAGCGGCACCTGCACCGAGCGGGCACCGCTGATCTGCGTGATGATCGGGTACGCCTCGAACGACCGCCAGGCGTAGATCACCTCGTCGCCGGGGCCGCTGGTGGCCTGGATCAACTGCTGGGCGACCCCGACCGAACCGGTGCCGGTGGCCAGGTGGGAGAGCGGTACACCGAAGCGGTCGGACAGCTCGTTCATCAGCCCGGCGCAGGCCATGTCCGGGTAGCGGTTGAAGTCGCAGGCCGCCGCCGTCACACTCTCCAGCACCCCGGGCAGCGGCGGGTAGGGGTTCTCGTTGGAGGACAGCTTGTAGGCGACCGGGCCGCCGGTCGCCGCCGGCTTGCCCGGCTTGTAGGTGGGGATACCCTCCAGCTCGGCGCGCAGCTTGGGGCTCGTCTCGCTCACCGCAGTCCTCCTCGCGACCACCGGCGGCCCGTCGACACCACCGGCTTCCAATACTCCTCACCTTAAGAGGATTCCGCCCCGCTGCGTACAGGTGCGGAACGACCGGGAACGCGGACACCGTCCGCCCGGGGAGCGGCGGATCTCACATCACCCACCGGCATCCAGGGCATCGCCGTACGAAGGCGTACGTTTCGGGGGGCGCGCCGTACATATATCTATGCGCCGGTG
>NZ_BNBF01000019.1:73087-82122 GCF_014654935.1 Streptomyces capoamus | reverse complement strand
GCTTGCGCCGTGGCGCGCGTCCCTCGTGAAGGTGAGTTGAGACCTCTTCGAGACATCGGGCACGTGGCAGGCCCATCCGCGTCGACAAGTAACGTCTTGCCATTCGATCGCTCAACTACCTTCTTTTCCAAGGCAGTTGACGGCTCATGGCCTTGCAGAAACGTGCCTGTCAACGCGTGCATATGCGTCCGCACTACCCCACCACATGAGCCCTACTATCGGCTCGCCATGACAGCAGCAGGGAAGCACCAGGTGAGCCGCGCGGAAACCTCACGTCGAGGCAGTCGGCCGGGCCGGGCGGGCATCAGAGACGTTGCCGCCGCCGCCGGGGTCTCCATCACGACCGTGTCCGACGCCCTCAACGGCAAGGGCCGGCTCCCGGATGCCACCCGGCGCCACGTCCGTGAGGTCGCCGACCGGCTGGGGTACCGACCATCGGCCGCCGCCCGCACCCTCCGTACCGGCAAGTCGGGCCTGATCGGCCTGACCGTGACGACGTACGGGGATGAACCTTTCACCTTCACGGAGTTCGCGTACTTCGCCGAGATGGCCCGGGCCGCCACGTCGGCCGCGCTCGCGCGCGGCTACGCCCTCGTCATCCTGCCCGCGACCTCCCGCCATGACGTGTGGTCCAACGTCGCCCTGGACGGCACGGTCGTCATCGACCCCTCCGACCAGGACCCGGTGGTCAGCGAACTCGTCCGGCAGGGGCTGCCGGTCGTCTCCGACGGCCGCCCGGCCGGCTCCCTGCCGGTCACCGCCTGGGTCGACAACGACCACGAGGCCGCGGTGCTCGGCATCCTCGACCACCTCGCCGACGCCGGCGCCCGCCGCATCGGCCTGCTCACGGGCACCACGACGGACACCTACACCCACCTGTCGACCACCGCCTACCTGCGCTGGTGCGAACGCGTCGGCCAGGATCCGGTCTACGAGGCCTACCCGGCGCACGACCCGTGCGCCGGCGCCGTCGCCGCCGACCGGCTGCTCGCCCGCCCCGACCGGCCCGACGCCGTCTACGGCCTGTTCGACCCCAACGGCACCGACCTGCTCGCCGCCGCCCGCCGCTACGGCCTCCGCGTCCCCGACGACCTGCTGCTGGTCTGCTGCAGCGAGTCCACCGTGTACGCCAGCACCGAGCCGCCCATCAGCACGCTCTCCCTGAAGCCGCGCCGTATCGGCACCGCCGTCGTCCAGCTCCTCATCGACGCCATCGAGGGCGTCGAATCCGACCACCCGGTCGAGCAGGTGATACCGACCGAACTGATCGTGCGCACGTCCTCCCAGCGCCGGCCTCCGCGCACGACGGTCAGCCCGCCGCGGACACCGGACGACACGTAACGCGGCCTGCCGTACCGGCCGCCTCCGGGCGGGTCGCCTCCGGGCCGGTCGCCTCCTGGCCGGTACGGCGGCGGCCAGAGGGGCGCGAACACACCCGCCCGGCCGGTGCGGCGATCGCGGTCGCGGGCACGGAAGCGGGCACGGAAGCGCCCGCACCCGCACGGCCGTCGCGGCCGTCGGACGACGCGGGAATGCCCGGGCCGGTCGGGAGCCGGCGCGTCGTGGAACCGGCCGGTCGGCTCCCCGATCGGCCGTCAGCGAGTCGAACATCTGCCCAAACGGGGCGAAAGCCGCGGCGAACCGGAGTGTTGTTCCGATTCACCACCCCTGGGTCATCACACGGCGCGACGCGCGTTCCTATGATGGGCGCACGACACCGCGGACCGCTGCGACCAGGCAGTCCGAAGCGGTGCAGATGCGGCGCGATGGTGGAGGGGTCTGATGACTCAGGGGGCCGGTCAGGGACCCGAGACGGAGCGGACGGCGACGCTGCGCGACTTCCGGGTACCCGCGTACGTCCACGAGACCGGTCCGTACGTCCGCAGCATCCACCCCGGCGATGTCGTCCCGCCCGCCGAGGAGGCGTACCCCGGGGGCTACACGCCCACCCAACGCGACCTGCCCGTCATCAACCGCGGCGACACCCTCCAGGTCCCCGTCGAGCCCGCGCCCGCCGCCCCGGCGCCGCAGCCCGCCTCCGGCCCCGGACCCCTCTACGTCGTCGGTGACGTGCACGGTTACCTGGACGAACTGCTGGCCGCCCTGCGGGAGCAGGGGCTGATCGACGCCTCGGGCCAGTGGTGCGCCGGCACCGCCCGGCTGTGGTTCCTCGGCGACTTCACCGACCGCGGCCCGGACGGCATCGGCGTCATCGACCTGGTCATGCGGCTGTCCGCCGAGGCCGCGGCGGCAGGCGGCTACTGCAAGGCCCTGATGGGCAACCACGAGCTGCTGCTGCTCGGCGCCAAACGGTTCGGTGACACGCCCGTCAACTCCGGCGCGGGTACCGCCACCTTCCAGGCGGCCTGGCTGCTCAACGGCGGCCAGAAGACCGACATGGACCGCCTCCAGGACCACCACCTGCAGTGGATGGCCCGTCTCGACGCCGTCGAGGAGGTCGACGGCTACCTGCTGCTCCACTCCGACACCACCGCCTACCTCGACTACGGCGACTCCATCGAGGCGGTCAACGACACCGTCCGCGAGACGCTGACCCGCAACGACGCCGACGAGGTCTGGGACCTGTTCCGCAAGTTCACCAAGCGCTTCTCCTTCCGGGACGAGGGCGGCGCCGACGCCGTGCGCTCGCTTCTCGATACGTACGGCGGCGCCCGGGTCGTTCACGGGCACAGCCCCATTCCCTACCTCCTCGGCGAGGTCGGCTCCGAGGACGGCGAGGAGAACACCGGCCCGGTCGTCGAGGGACCGCACATCTACGCCGACGGGCTGGCCATCGCCATGGACGGCGGCGTGACCATGGCCGGGAAGCTGCTGGTCCAGCAACTCCCCCTGGAGATCTGACGGTCCACAGCAGGTGTCCCCGGCCGCGTCCGCGCAGGCAGACGCGCAGGCAGGAACGTAAATTCCGGCAATCCCCTGTCACCGCGCGCCGTCACGGCTCTACCATCGGCTTATCCGTAGCAGGCTCCCCTCCGTTTCTGCCCGACGGCTCGCCGGCGTGCGAGCCCCCAGCCCTACGGAGCATCGGGGGATGCACATGAACAGCGTTCCGCAGTACCTGCAGAGCGAGGACCGCCAGGAATTCGAGCGGCTCCTCGATGAGGCGCTGCGCTCCGCACCGCACCGACCGGAGACGGCCGCCGTCGGCCGGCGGCTCAACCCCGAACAACTGCGCACCATGGCGCTGAGCGCCTCCGCCCTGATCACGGCAGCCGCGGCGGCCGAGTACCAGCACTACGTCACACTCCGCGACGCGCTGCGCCACCCGGCGCCGACCGCCGACGCGTCCGATACGGCCGCCCCCGGTCCGAGCACCGGCCTCGCCACCCCCCACGGCGAAGCCGCCGACGCAACCGCCGCCGGCACCGGCGCCGGCGCCGGCGCGGTCATCGCCGTCCTGGCCCCCGTCCTCTCCGGAACCGCCGCGGTGATCTTCCTGCTGGTGGGCTACCTCCTGAAGATGCTGGGTGCCGGGCACACTCTCGCCCGGACCCTGCTCACCACCGGCTGGGTGTTCGGCGCCATCACCGCGGCCGCGATCCTCGTCGCCGCCGTCGGACTGCTCCTCACCGCCCTGCGCAACAGCACCCCGGCGGACGGGCCGGACCGGGACGCCGCCCACGAGGAACTCGGCAGGGCCCGGGAGGCCTGGCGGAACGCCCTGCTGGAGCGTGGCATCCTGCCCTTCCTCCAGGAGGCGCTCGCCGCGCCCGGCACGACCGGCGCAGGCCACCCGGCCCCGCCCGCGCCGACCGGCCGCATACCGCGCCTGGGCTACGACCGCCCCGGCTTCACCAGCCCCGACGGCGGCACCGGCTCCGGCCGCCCCAGCTTCACCAGCCCCGACTACTCGAGCCCGGACTTCGGCGGCCCCGAGCACCAGCCCGAGTGACGAGGGCCGTTCCGGGCGTCACCCTCGGTTAGGCCATGCGGCGAACGACCTGCGCGGCCGCCCTTTCGACCGATGTGCGGCTGTAGACATGCACCAACGCGAGATGGAAGAGGGCGGGGGCGAGAGGGGCCCACCGATGGATCCGATCGGTACGGAGCAGGTACTTGATCACTGACGCCGGGCGGAAGGGCACGTAGTCGATGGTCTGGTGTTCCCATCTGTCCGCGACCCCGCGGCTCATACGAGACTGCAGACCCTCGCAGGTCAGGTGCTCCAGCTTGGCGTAGAAGTGGGCGCTCCAGTGCCGTTTGTCGAGATCCAGCACAAAGGCGAGCAACTCGATTTTGTATTCGCCCGGTTCGATGGCCAGCTCCTCCCGCATGCCGCGCCGGGCGACGGCGTGCAGGTCCGGAGCGCTTCTGCCCGACGAGTCGATGTGCCGGGACAGCCCCTCATTGACGGACGAGTTCCACACTCCGGGAGCCATGCGGACCCGGTCACTGCGCCGGCTGACGACCAGCATGTCGTCGGCCGTCACCACCGCGATGTTGACGGCGAAACTGCAGTGGAGGAACGCGGGAGCCCGGAGCGGGTCTTCCGGGTCGATATAGCGCGAACGGGGGGTCGTACCGTCGGGCAGCCGGCGGTCGAGCTGCTGGGCCGCGAGGAAGGTGTAGTAGTCCGTCGGACGCAGCCGCAGATGTACTTCGGGCCGCTCGTCGAGAGCGGTCCGGGAGACGTCGAGCGATTCGACCGCGTAGCGCGGACCGTTCCACAGCGGTGTCCCGCCCTCCGACTGCACACGCGCGCACTCCGCCTCGATCTCGGCCCGCCAGCCGGACATGTCCGCCGGCAGCTCGATCTCCTGGTCGAGTACCTGGATGTAGACGGATCTGCTGGATATGGGCGACTCCCCGTCTCCCTCCACGATCAGGGCGGACGTGTGCAGGGGTCCCAGGGAGAAGGTCCTCCACGCGGGGCCGGACTCCTCCCGCTGCCGGAGGCTGCGTACCGCCCGCGCGGAGCGCGTACGCAGCCTGTACCAGCCGTCCTGCAGCGGTTGCTGGAACAGCACCGCGAACAGCATCCCCAACACAGCACCGACGACTCCGTTGACCACGTCCACCCCGCCCATGTGAGGCATCGTAGAGAGTCGTCCGTGCGCCGGCTCAGTCGGCGAGCGGCAGATACACCCTGTTCCCGCTCGCCGCGAACTCCTTCGACTTCTGGAGCATCCCCTCGGCGATCTCCTCGGGTGAAGCCCCGTCAGCCGCCGCGCCACCGAACCGCTCCGTGATGCTCTGGCTGATCTTCATGCTGCAGAACTTCGGGCCGCACATGGAGCAGAAGTGGGCCGTCTTGGCGGGCTCGGCGGGCAGGGTCTCGTCGTGGAACTCCCGTGCCGTGTCGGGGTCCAGGGCGAGGTTGAACTGGTCCTCCCACCGGAACTCGAAGCGGGCGTCGGACAGTGCGTCGTCCCACTCCTGCGCGCCGGGGTGCCCCTTGGCGAGGTCCGCCGCGTGCGCCGCGATCTTGTAGGTGATGACTCCGGTCTTGACGTCGTCCCGGTTGGGCAGGCCCAGGTGTTCCTTGGGAGTGACGTAGCACAGCATCGCCGTGCCCCACCAGGCGATCATCGCGGCACCGATGCCGGAGGTGATGTGGTCGTACGCCGGCGCGATGTCCGTGGTCAGCGGGCCGAGCGTATAGAACGGAGCTTCATCGCAGATCTCCTGCTGAAGGTCGATGTTCTCCTTGATCTTGTGCATCGGGACGTGCCCGGGGCCCTCGATCATCGTCTGTACGTGGAAACGCCTGGCGATCCGGTTGAGTTCCCCGAGCGTGCGCAACTCCGCGAACTGCGCTTCGTCGTTGGCGTCCGCGATCGACCCGGGCCGCAGACCGTCGCCCAGCGAGTACGTGACGTCGTAGGCGGCGAGGATCTCGCACAGCTCCTCGAAGTTCTCGTACAGGAACGATTCCTTGTGGTGCGCCAGGCACCACGCGGCCATGATCGAGCCGCCGCGCGAGACGATGCCGGTCTTGCGGTGGGCGGTGAGCGGGACGTACGCCAGCCGCACGCCCGCGTGGACGGTCATGTAGTCCACGCCCTGCTCGGCCTGCTCGATGACGGTGTCCTTGTAGATCTCCCAGGTCAGTTCCTCGGCCTTGCCGTCGACCTTCTCCAGGGCCTGGTAGAGCGGCACCGTGCCGATGGGGACGGGGGAGTTGCGCAGGACCCATTCGCGGGTGGTGTGGATGTTGCGCCCGGTGGACAGATCCATGACCGTGTCGGCACCCCAGCGGGTCGCCCAGGTCATCTTCTCGACCTCCTCCTCGATGGAGGAGGTCACCGCGGAATTGCCGATGTTGGCGTTCACCTTCACCAGGAACCGCTTGCCGATGATCATCGGCTCGATCTCCGGGTGGTTCACGTTGGCCGGCAGCACGGCCCGGCCCGCCGCCAGCTCCTCGCGCACCACCTCCGGCGAGACGCCCTCCCGGATGGCCACGTACTCCATCTCGGGCGTGATCTCCCCCCGGCGCGCATACGCGAGTTGTGTGACCGCCTGGCCCTCGCGGCCCCGGCGCGGCTGTCGCGGACGTCCCGGGAAGACCGCGTCCAGGTTGCGCAGCCCGCCACGCGGTGAGGTGTGCTTGATGCCGTCGTCCTCGGGACGGACCGGGCGGCCCGCGTACTCCTCCGTGTCGCCGCGAGCGACGATCCAGTTCTCCCGCAGCGGCGGCAGGCCCCGGCGGACGTCCGTGTCGACGAGCGGATCGGTGTACGGGCCGGACGTGTCGTACAGCGTGACCGACTGCCCGTTGGTGAGGTGCACCTGACGGACCGGCACCCGCAGGTCGGGGCGCGATCCCTCGACGTACGCCTTGTGCCAGCCGACTGTCTTCCCGGCCTCCGGCTTCTCGTCCTGGACGGAGGCAGGGGTGCGTGCATCCTTGTTGGTCATGAGACCTACTCCCTACGCCGGCATTACCCGGTAACAGGTTCGGCGGTCGACGCAGCGGTGTCCGTCAGCCGGCGCTTCCCGTGGAACATCGGTCGTTCCACGTGAAACATCGCGTGTACGGAGGTCAGCGCCCTCTCAGCCCGGTGCTCCGAGCTCCCGCGTGTGCAAAGGTGACTCCACGCTAGCGCCATGTGTGGCGCGGTGAACAGTGGGCCCCCACCGTTCTTGCGATGATCTGGCGGTGACCAGGATGGAGCAGTACCCCTACCAGCCGCCCGAGCCGCACGGCCGAGACGGCTCGGTCCAGGGCGTCGCACACGGCCACCGAGCGTCGCAGGCCGGCCGTGCTGCCGCTCCTGCGCAGGGGCACGCGGACGGCCACGGCCACGGCCATGGCCACACAGCCGGCTCCAACGGCCCCAGCGGCTCGGGCGGCTCGGGCGGCTCGGGCGGCTCGGGCGGCTCGCACAACCATGGCTCCGCGCACGGTCACAGTCACAGCCACGGGCCTGCCGCCCCCGTGTCCAAGCATCTGCGCAAGGTCATCGCGGCGGTCCTGGTCCCCTTCACCGCGGCGGTCCTCGTGGGTCTCGTGGTGCTCTGGCCCGGCTCGGCCCCCTCCCACAAGCGCACGGGCGTCGGCTTCGACCGGCAGACCCAGCAGGCCACCGTCACCCGGGTCGTCGAGGTGAGCTGCACGTCGGTGCACGCCTCCGGTGGCACCCCGACGGACGGCACGGCCGCCACCGGGGACACGTCGGCGCGGCAACAGGCCGACGGCTCGTGCAAGAAGGCGACCGTGCGCGTCGACACCGGCAAGGACCAGGGCCGTACGTTCACCGAGATCGTGCAGCCGGACCAGACACGCCAGCTGCACCAGGGCGAGAAGGTCGTGGTCGCCTACGAGCCCTCGGCCCCCAGGGAACTGCAGTACGCGGTGACCGATGTGGACCGCAAGTTCCCCATGGCGCTGCTCGCGGGCATCTTCGCGGTGGCCGTCGTCGTGGTGGGCCGGCTGCGCGGGGTCATGGCACTGGTCGCCCTGGCCGTCAGCTTCCTGGTGCTGACGCTGTTCATCCTGCCGGCGATCCTGCAGGGTTCGAACCCGCTGCTGGTCGCCGTGGTGGGGGCCAGTGCCATCATGCTCATCGCCCTGTACATGTGCCACGGCCTGTCGGCCCGTACGTCCGTGGCCGTGCTCGGCACGCTGATCTCGCTCTCGCTGATCGGTGTGCTCGGGTCGCTCTTCATCGGCTGGGCGGCGCTGACCGGCAACACCGACGACAGCACCGGGCTGATCCACGGCCTGTATCCGTCGATCGACATGAGCGGCCTGCTGCTGGCCGGTGTCATCATCGGTTCGCTCGGCGTCCTGGACGACGTCACGGTGACCCAGACGTCGGCCGTCTGGGAGCTGCACGAGGCGAACCCGTCGATGGGCTGGCGCGGCCTGTACCGGGCGGGCATCCGCATCGGCCGCGACCACATCGCCTCCGTGGTCAACACCCTCGTCCTCGCCTACGCGGGGGCCGCGCTGCCGTTGCTGCTGCTGTTCTCCATCGCCCAGAGCAGCGTCGGGACCGTGGCCAACAGCGAGCTGGTCGCGGAGGAGATCGTGCGCACGCTGGTGGGTTCGATCGGTCTGGTGGCCTCGGTCCCGGTCACCACCGCGCTGGCCGCCCTGGTCGTGGCGGCCGACCGGCCCGGCCCGCACGCCACGGCACCCGCCGGCGCACAGGCCGCGCCGGCACGGGGCGGCCGTGGCCGGCGCCGGAAGCGGTGAACACGGGGCCGGAACGGTGCGGACCAGGGCGCACCCCTGCCGCACCGGTGGACGGGCGCGGATGCCGGTGACCAGCCGATTGCAGAAGCGTTCCTGCACGGTCCCGTGCGACGTGGCGGAGCGTCGGCCGACCGTGCCGTAACGCTTCAGCCGGCGCTCTGCTCCTCGGCGAGGATGCGGTCCAGAGCCTCGTCGAGGTGAGCGTCGAAGTCGGCCAGCGCGCCCTCCTGGCCGAGCGGCACCAGCTTGTCCGTGCGGTCGAGGAAGGCCACGAGCGGTGGCGCCGACGAGCGGAACAGCGCCTGGTCCCCACCGACCTGAAGCCGGATCAGCACCTCACCCAGCACCTCGGCATCGGTGGGAGCGATGT
>NZ_BNBF01000019.1:69706-73047 GCF_014654935.1 Streptomyces capoamus | reverse complement strand
GGACATCCCCCTCCCCGCACGGGCGGCCGACCCCGTCGATCAGGAGCTCCCGTCCGAAGGCCCACGTCACCGGGGCGTCACCGGGCAGATGGAAGGTGAGCCGTACGGCGTAGGGATCACTGGTCTCGTAGCGCAACTCCACCGGGATGCGGAAGGAGAGCTCCTCCGACACGAGAAAGCTCATCATGACTTCTGCCTGTACCGACTCGCGCATCGCCTACCCCGTCATATGACGTCGACTGGCCGGGATTGATCCCTCTGACCGTGGTCAAATTTAGCTCAACGTACACAAGAGATCACAAGGAGTGAGTTTTCAAATACTGATAGAGAGGGTCAGCGCCCCCAGGTGCCGCCAGATCTCCGCCTGGAGCCGGTGCGCCGCGGGCAGCAGCCGGTCGGCCTGGTGGGCGGGGAGCGAGAGCGCCAGGGTGGCCGCAGTGGCACCGACCGTGATCGGGACCGCCGCGCAGACCGTGCCGACCGCGTACTCCTGGCGCTCGACCACCGGTTCCATGCGCCGCGTCCGGGCCAGCCGCCGGAGCAGCGCGTCGTTGTCCCGCACGGTGTACGGCGTGACGGGCTGCACGGGGTACCGGGCGAGGTGGTCGCGCCGCGCGTCCTCGTCCAACTGGGACAGCAGGCACTGGCCGATGGCGTGCGCGTGGCCCGTCTCGCGGAAGTCGGCCCACTCCTCCACCGCCGGCGCCTGACGGGAGGCGGAGACGCACATGACCTCGATCTCGCCGTCCCGGTACAACGCGTAGTACATCGGTACGCCGATGGAATCGCGCCAGTGCGCCAGCGTGTCCGCCACGGTGCTGCGACGTTTCTGCTGTGCTCCGCTGCGGCCCAGCCGTTCCGCCGCGTCTCCGAGGAAGAACAACCCTTTCTCGCGGCTCAGATAACCCTCGTGCACCAGAGTGCGCAGCAGGTGGTACGCCGTGGGCAGCGCCAGGCCGGTCTCGCGGGCGAGCTGTTTGGCGGTCGCGCCGTACGCGTGGCCGGCGACGGTCTCCAGCAGGCGCATGGCGCGCTGCACGGACCCGATGAGCGTGGTGGGGGGTGCGGCCCCCGCCGGTGGCCCGGGCCGGGTGGCGCCGCGCGGTGGTCCGGAGCGGCTCACGGACAGTGGTCCGGAACGGTTCGCGGATGGCGGTTCGGAGCAGTTCGCGGACGGTGCTCCGGCGCCGCCCGTGGGCGGTGGTGCGGAGCGGTCCGCGGGTTGCGGGGCGCCGCCGGAGACGTCCGCCGCGTGCGGCTGGCCGGGGACGGCCACGGGGGAGGGCCGCTGAACGGGGGACGCGCACGAGCGCGAGGGGACGGGCGGTGTGCGGGGATCTGCCGGTGCGGTGTCGACCGTGGCCAAGAGTCACTCCCGGAGCGCGAGGGGCAGCCCGTGCCGACGAGGCACGGAGGGGGTCTGCGCCACCCACGGGGCCGGATCCCGTGGGGAGTTCCGGACTTTAACCGTCTGCCACCGCGCGCAGACGGCTCCCGGGGAAACTTCCCTCCCCCGAGGGAACCGGTGCTCCCGTCACGGGTGACGGGCTCCCGGGCGCCTCACCAGTCGCTGCGGGAGGCCGAGTTCGCCATGAACTTGCGCACGATGTAGATCAGTCCGCCGACCAGGGCGACGAAGACCAGCACCTTGAACAGCAGGCCGATGACGAATCCGACCACGCTCGCTATCAGGCTGCCGAACACGACCAGGGCGATGACCGGCACCGCGACCCACTTCACCCACCACGGCAGTCCCGCGAAGATCTCTCGCATCGCCCTCGTCCTTTGCGTCTCGTCGGTGTCGATGTCCGCTTTCGATGCTAGGGCCGCGCAGGGGCGTTGCGGGGGTCTCGCATCCCTTGCCGTCCCCTGACCTGTCCCCTAGGGAACCCTGAGCCGCGGTCTCACGCCTCGGGCGGAGAGAACACCACGAGCACCCTGAGGTCCTCGCTGATGTGGTGGAACTTGTGGGCGACTCCGGCGGGCACGTACACGACGCTGCCCCGCGCCACCTGGGTCGTCTCCAGACCGACCGTGATCGAGGCCCGGCCGCTGACGACCAAGTACACCTCGTCCTGGCCGTGCGGCCGCTGCGGGTCGTGCTCGCCCGCGTCCAGCGCGTAGAGGCCGACCGACATGTTCCGCTCGCGCAGGAACTGCAGGTAGGCACCCTCGTTGGCGGCACGCTCCGCCTCCAGTTCGTCCAGCCGGAATGCCTTCATCGCTGCTGTCGCCCTCGCCTCACTGCTCGCTGCCGTCCCGGTCTGCCACGATCAGACACATGAAGAATTTCCTAGTCAAGACGGTGGCCAACGCGGGCGCGCTGGCGGTCGCGGTGTGGCTGCTCGACAAGATCACCCTGACCGGCGACAGCACCGCCAAGAAGACCGGCACCCTGATCGTCGTCGCATTGATCTTCGGCTTGGTGAACTGGCTGGTCAAGCCGATCGTGAAGGTGCTCACCTTCCCGTTGTTCATCCTGACGCTGGGCCTGATCACGCTGGTCGTGAACGCGCTGATGCTGCTGCTGACCTCCTGGGTGTGCGGCAAGCTCCACCTGAGTTTCCACGTGGAGGGGTTCTGGACGGCCGTGCTCGGCGGTCTGATCATCTCCGTCGTCTCCTGGGCACTGCACATCGTCCTGCCCGACGAGGACTGAACACGCCATGACCTACCGCGTCTGTTTCGTGTGCACCGGCAACATCTGCCGCTCCCCGATGGCCGAGTCCGTCTTCCGCGCGCGCGTGGCGCAGGCCGGGCTGGAGGGCCGGGTGGCGGTCGACAGCGCCGGCACCGGCGGCTGGCACGAGGGCGAACCGGCTGATCCGCGCACCGTTTCGGTCCTGGAGGAGCACGGCTACGACGGCGAGCACACGGCCCGCCAGTTCCTGCCGTCGTGGTTCACCCGGCTCGATCTCGTGATAGCCCTCGACACCGGCCACCTCCGAGCGCTGCGCCGCATGGCGCCCACCGCGGAGGACGCCCGCAAGATCCGGCTGCTCCGTTCCTATGACCCCGCCGCCGGCGACGACCTCGACGTACCGGACCCGTACTACGGGGGCCGGGACGGCTTCGAGGAGTGCCTTGAGATGGTGGAGGCGGCGAGCACCGGGCTGCTCGCCGCCGTACGGGAAGAGCTGGGAGGACGGGCCGCATGAGCGACGCCAGGAAAGACGAGGGCCGCACCGGCGACGGCACGCGCGCGGTGCGGGCGGGGCTGCCCGAGCCGGTCAAGCACGAGCCGACCCTGCCGGGGCCGGTGTTCGCGGCGCACTTCCACCTGCCCGGCGAGGTGACGGGCCCGTACTCCTACGGCCGCGACGACAACCCGACCTGGACGC